>JBGALI010000038.1:0-10554 GCA_044223975.1 Phycisphaerales bacterium
TAACACGCAAGTGGAAGTATACAGAGTGACGCTTGCCCAATACCGGAATGTCAAGAGAGCGGGTCAGCGAAAGCGAAGCTCGCGATCGAAGCACCGGAGAATGGCGGCCGTAACTATGACGGTCCTAAGGTAGCGAAGTTCCTTGTCGGGTAAGTTCCGACGCGCATGAATAGCGTAATCACTGGATCACTGTCTCCACGACCGACTCGGTGAAATAGTAGTGGCGGTGAAGATGCCGCCTACCCGCAGCAAGACGGAAAGACCCCGTGGACCTTTACTATAGGCTCCTATTGGCCACGAGCATACGCTGCGTAGCATAGGTGGGAGGCTTTGAAGCCCTTGTTCCGGCTTGGGCAGAGCCATAGGTGAAATACCACCCTGTGTAAGTTTGTGGCCTAACCCCGTGTCCCATGAATCTGGGCGGGGGACAGTTGGTGTCGGGTAGTTTGACTGGGGCGGTCTCCTCCAAAAGTGTAACGGAGGAGTGCAAAGGTCGGCTCAGCACGGATGGCAACCGTGTTTTAGAGTGCAAGAGCATAAGCCGGCTTTACTGCGAGTCCGACGGGACGAGCAGTCACGAAAGTGGGCTCTAGTGATCCTGCGATCCCGTGTGGAAGGGTCGTAGCTCAACGGATAAAAGGTACCCCGGGGATAACAGGCTGATCGCGCCCGAGCGTCCATAGCGGCGGCGCGGTTTGGCACCTCGATGTCGGCCCATCACATCCTGGGACTGAAGGCGGCCCCAAGGGTTCGGCTGTTCGCCGATTAAAGTGGTACGCGAGCTGGGTTCAGACCGGCGTGAGCCAGGTCGGTCCCTATCTGCTGTGGGCGTCGCAAGTTTGAGAGGCCTCAACCCTAGTACGAGAGGATTGGGTTGGACGAACCCCTGGTGATCCAGTTGGACTGCTAAGTCCACAGCTGGGTAGCTACGTTCGGCAGGGATAAACGCTGAAAGCATCTAAGCGTGAAGCCTCCCTCGAGATTAGACTTGCTTCCGCAAGGGAAAGACCCCTGGTAGACCACCAGGTTGATCGGCCGCAGGTGTACGGGCAGAAATGCTCTCAGCCGAGCGGTACGAACGGTCGAATCCTGTCGCACCAACCAGCCGCCGCGGCTTTCAACCGGCGTGCCCTCACGGGCCCGTCCGCTGATCGCCCGGCCAGGCGCTTTAAATCTTGTCGCGCGGTCGAGCCTTCCGAAAGGGAGACAAGCCCGCAGCATTCGCTCTTCACCCGAATTCAACTTCCGGGTCCGTCGAAAGACGGATCCGGGATTTGTCGGTGACCATAGGCGTCGGGAGACACCTGTTCCCATCCCGAACACAGCAGTTAAGCCGACGCCGCCGATGATACTGCACTGCGGGAAAGTAGGTCATCGCCGACTTTTGACCCCTCTCAGGTAAACCTGGGAGGGGTCTTTTCATTTTTGCACGGTTCGCATCGCGCGCGAGGTACGCACGCGCTGCGAGGTCCCGCCGGCGCCGGTCCTCGGAATTGCCCCGCCTGTCGGGCGCGGCTCTGCGCCGCGATTCGCCCGCGATGCATCACGGGGCGGTCCGATTCGTATAGCCTGACGCCATGAGGTCCGGGGGATTCATCGCGGCGCTGCTCGCGGCTGTGTGCTGGCTCGGCGTTTCTGCCGACCGGGCCTTGGCCGATGGAAAAATCTTCCAGGTTGCCGCGGCACCCGCCGAGATCCCCGGCCAGTCCGCCCTCATCCACTTTGCGGACGGCGTCGAGACCCTCGCGATCGAGACCCGGTTTGTCGGCAAGGGGACCGACTTTGCCTGGGTGGTCCCGCTGCCCGCCAAGCCGGAGATCACGCCGGCGACGGCGGGATTATTCCCGACGCTGAGGGCGACGGCGGTGCCGGAGCTTGCTCGCCCCCTCAACCTGCTGTGGGCGTTTCCCGCTTTGATCCTGGCGACGTGGGTGTTCGTCGGCACGAAATCGCGGCCGGTCGCAGGGGTGCTCTCCCTGGCGATAGCGATCGTCGGCACGGGCCTGCTCCTGCCGGCGCTGGGGCGAGCGCGGGGCGTGAAATCCGAACCAGCGACCGAAGTCCGCGTGCTGGAGCGTCGGGTCGTCGGGAGTTTCGAGGTTGCGACGCTGGAGGCCAGCGGTGCCGCCGAGCTGCGCGACTGGCTGAAGTCCAACGGGTTTTCGTTGCCGCCGGATTGCGATGCGGTCCTGGAGGGCTACGTGCGCGACGGCTGGGTCTTCGCCGCGTGCAAGCTGCGCCGCGACGGCTCCACGGGCGCGACCGCGGCGACCCACCCGCTGGTGTTCCGGTTCAAGGCCGCGAGCGCGGTGTACCCCATGCGGTTGACCGGCGCCGGGGCCGGCACGCCGCTGAGCCTTGAGCTGTACGTGTTCGCCGATCGCGCGGCACGGTGCAACGGCCTTGAGGTCGAGCGCTGCCTGCCGACGGTGAGCGAGGAGCACGACAGCGTGCTGCCGCGTTCACGCCGGGCGATGCCGGTCTTCCACTCGACGCTCGCGACGCTGGTCGGCTCTGCGCCGATCATGACCAAGCTGGTGGGATCACTCGCTCCGGCGCAGATGGATCACGACCTGAAGCTGGAGTGGGCGGACCCCAGGCCGGTGAGCGACTTTGCCTACAGCTCCGGGGGTGCGGCGCTGGTGGGTTCGCAGACCGGTCTGACGATCGCGCTGGCGGCGTCGCTCGTCGCGGCCGTGCTCGCGGCGGTGGGGCGGATGGCGGATGCGCGAGCCAAGCAGATCGCGGGGCTTTCTCTTGTGGTGGGCGTCGGAGTGGGCGTTGCTCTCTACGCATACCTTCCGAGGACGCCGGTGATGAACGGGTACGCCATCAGGCAGGGGGAATCGGTTGTCGTCGACGCCGCGTACGACGCGGGAAGGGCTTGCGACACGAGGGGCACGCCGCTGTTTGCCTCCTTCCGTGAGGCGTTTGATGAGCGGATGCGGGTGCTGCGCGACTTGGGCCGCGCTCCGGTACCGCGGGAGGAAGATTCGCCCGGAAATTATGCCGTGCGCGAGATGGACGGGTTTGCGTGCGTGTTCGGCTATGACGGTTCTGGGCGCGAGGTGTGTTGGGTGAGCGTCAAGCTGGGCAAATGACGCAACGCCAAGGTGAGGGGAAGCCCGTTCCCTGCGCGCGTCACCACACGGCGTGATAGTTGGGGCCACAACCAAGCGGCTTGGCGTGCCTACCGCCCCGGCGCCTCCGGCGGCTGCTTCACCCAGTCGGTCCACGACGCCGGGTCGGCGCCGAGCTTTCGTCCAAGGTCCGCCAGCGAGTCCATCGTTTCCTTCTTGAAGTCGCCCGGCACCGGCGGGCGCCAGTCGTCGGGGATCGAGAGGACTTTCACCTTGATGTCGGTGTGGTATGCCGCGTTGACGTAATTGGCCTGCGCGGCAAGCCAGCGGATCTCGGCGAAGGTCGCCGAGCGGATGGCGGTCGCGAGGCTGGGCGCGACGATCGCGGGCCAGCGCGGCTGGACGGTCTTGGGGAGCTGGTTGGCCTGGTTGTTCACGATGATCCAGTAGCGAACCGTGGGCAGCGGACGGTCCGGGTAGCGGGTGCGCCAGAGATGGATAAACCCGATCGGTGATTCGGGGTCGAGCCGGAGCAGGACGTTGGCCGTGACGCCGCCGTCGGCGTAGAGCTCGCCGTCGATCGTGACCGGGGGGAACACCGCGGGGATCGCGGCCGAGGCGCGGAGCATGCGGCGGATGCGATCGCGGCTCTCGTCGGTGGTGGCCCTCTCCGCGAGTTTGCCGAGCTCCCACACGCGCTGCTCGCCGAAGTCGAGGTTGGTGGCCGAGATGGCCAGCAGGCGGCCGTCCCGGGCGCGGGCCGCGATGCGATCGATCATCGCGGCGTCGAACGCGGTGTTCAGGTCGCGCTCGAGGCCCGGGATCTCCATGAACGAAGGGAAGTTCGGAAGGAAGAAGAGCAGGCCGCGGGACTGCACCCAGTCGGTGCGGGGGTTGCGGTAGAACGTCTCGACCTTGAGGCACTCTTCGTCGGTGTCGAGGAACGCAAAGGGCGCGAGCAGGGCGCCGGTGCTGACGCCGGTGACGCCATCGAAATCGGGACGGCGTGCCGCGGGGT
The DNA here is from genome assembly GCA_044223975.1 of Phycisphaerales bacterium. GTDB lineage: Bacteria > Planctomycetota > Phycisphaerae > Phycisphaerales > UBA1924 > CAZCPB01. The sequence continues at coordinate 4,099 of JBGALI010000038.1, forward strand.
CGGCGATCTGCCCCCAGCCGACGAGCACGCCGGCGCCGAAGGCGCCGTAGTCGCCGCCGCCGGACATGGCGAGGATGTCGAGCGTGGGAGCGGGGCCGAGCGGGCTTTCGTGGTGCGCCTCGCACTTGGCGTAGACCCGATCGGTGAGGCGCCGGACCGCGTCGGCGAAGTCTTCGCGGGCCACCGCTTCATCGGCCTCACGACGGGCGACCAGATCGGCGTCTGTGAAGGGTTCGCGTGATTGGGACGTGCACGCCCCACCGATGACAATCTGAACGGCGGCCACGATTGCGCCCCAGCGAAGGAAGGGCATTGGTGGGGGGCGAATGCCATACTCGGACGTGCGTGAGGAAAGTGTCATCGTGACGCAGCGTACCCGGCACCGGCCGTGTGGAGTTCGCGGAACGCAACTGCAGCCCGCAGTTTCCCAATAACCGGGGATGCCGGGCCCGGGCGGGTCGTGGGGAGGGGTCTCGGGCAATATCCGTTCCTCCGGTGGCGTTCTGCCGTGCGGGGCCGGGAGGGCTGTTCAATCGTGACGGGCGGTTGTTCCCGGCGCATCCGAGTGTTTGAGCACGACGGGGCCGGCGCGGGGCGCGCGGAGAGCAGAGGACGGCAATGACGAAGTCCATCGGTATCGCCTCCATCGTGGTGTTTCTGGCGGCCCTGGTGCGGTCGCTGGTGGGGGCGATCGACGACCTGCCCAAGCCGGTGGCGCCGGCGAAGGAAGTGGGCGTTCCCTTCGACCGCTACGAGGTGAAGGACGAGCTGTCGCGCGATGTGACGTATTACCTCTCGACGCCGCCGAAGGAATCGGCGGGGAAACCGCTGCCGCTGGTGCTGTGGGTGCAGGGGTCGGGGTGCGATTCGCTGTTCAGCAAGACGCCGGACGGGCGGGTTGGCGGCGGCCTGCAGAACCTGGTGCTCAAGGAGAGCAAGGGACGCTGCCGCGTGATGGCGGTGGAGAAGCCGGGCGTGAAGTTCTGCGATTCCCCGGCGCGTCACGGCACGTGCGATGACTGCTCGGAGGAGTTCAAGAACGAATACGCGGCAGACCGCTGGGCGGTGGCGCTCGAGGCCTCGCTGCGGGACGTGATCAAGCGGCCCGACATCGACCGCGGGCGGGTGCTCGCGGCCGGACATTCCGAGGGCGCGTCGATGGTCGCTAAGATCGCGGCGGATGTGCCGGAAGTGACGCACGTCGCGTGCCTGTCGGGCGCGGGGTCGACGCAGCTGTTCGACATGGCGCAGATCGCGCGGCAGGGGCTGTCGGGCGGCGGGCCGCGCGGCGGGCCGAACGCCGAGCAGAGCGGGCCCGACGGCGCGGCGATCGGGGGCGAGGACGCCGAAGCCCGCGAGGCGCGGGTGGAGGATGTGTACCGCCAGGCCGCGGAGATCGCGGCTGACCCCGACAGCGTAACCAAGACGGCGTGGGGCCACACGTTCAAGCGCTGGTCGTCGTTCTTCCGGTTGTCGCCGGTGGCGGAATTGAAGAAGAGCCGCGCCAGGATCTATCTTGCGTACGGAACCGCGGATCAATCCGTTCCGGTCGAATCGAACGATCTGGCGCGGGCGGAGCTGTTTGCCGCGGGCAGGGATGTGACGTGCGAGCGGATCGTGGGGGTCGATCACGGGTACCAGAAGCCCGGCGAACAGGGCTACGCGGGGATGAACGCGATCATCGGGCGGGTGGTCGAGTGGTTCCTGTCCGAGGCGGTGCGCGGCGCGGCCGAGGCGTCGAGCCAGCGGTGAGCGACGGGACGATCTTGGGGGTTGACGACGATATGGATGCTGGTCTGATGCGGAACCGGGTACGCTCTCGGGGCGGCTGTTGTGCCGCTCGAAAAGCACCCGATGGATCCCAGCACACCGAATGTTCCTGAACCCGTCGATCCGCGCCACCGGGCGCGATCTGACGATCCCACCGTGATGGGTCCGGCGCACCCCGCGGCGGGCTCGGCGTCGACAAATTCGATCGCGAGCGAAGCGGGCGTCGGGCCGGGCGAGAACGCATCGACGCCGGTGATGATCGGGCCGTACCGCGTCGTGAAGCTGATCGGCGAAGGCGGGTTCGGCAACGTGTACCTGGCCGAGCAGGACCGGCCCGTGAAGCGCACGGTCGCGGTGAAGGTGATCCGGCCGGGGATGGACTCGGCGGGCGTGGTGGCGCGGTTCGAGGCCGAGCGCCAGGCGCTGGCGGTGATGGACCACCCGTGCGTCGCCAAGGTGTTCGACGCGGGGACGACGCCGCCGAGCGCGGGCTTGCGCCCGTACTTCGTGATGGAGTACGTGCCGGGCGAGCCGATCACGGACTACTGCACGCGTGCGGGGCTCTCGACGCGGGCGCGGCTGGAGCTGTTCATCCTGGTGTGCGAGGCGGTGCAGCACGCGCACCAGAAGGGGATCGTCCACCGGGACCTCAAGCCCTCGAACATCCTGGTGAGCGTGCAGCGCGTGGGGGAGCGCGAGGTGGCGCTGCCCAAGGTGATCGACTTCGGCATCGCCAAGGCTGTGAGCGAGCCATTGACCGACCGGCCCGCGGTCACGGCGCAGGGCCAGATGATCGGGACGCCGGAGTACATGAGCCCCGAGCAGGCGGTGGGGAGCCGGCAGGATGTGGACACGCGGACCGATGTGTACGCGCTGGGCGTGGTGCTGTACGAGCTGCTGACGGGGACGCTGCCGTTTGATTCTGACCGCCTGCGCGGCGCTTCCTTGTTCGAGGTCCAGCGGATGATCCGAGATGAGGAGCCGCCGCTGCCGAGCGTGCGACTGGACACGGTGGAGAGATCGGCGCGAGCTCTGGGGTCAGCGGCGCTGTCGCGCGAGGCGGCGCGATCGCGCCAGCTGCGCGGCGACCTGGACTGGATCACGATGCGGGCGATGGAGAAGGACCGGGCCCGCCGGTACCAGACGCCCGCGGCCCTGGCGGACGATGTGCGGCGCCACCTGGCCGATGAGCCGGTGCTGGCGGGGCCGCCGAGCACGGTGTACCGCGTCGGCAAGTTCGTGCGGCGGAACACGCTGGCGGTGGTGTCGGGCGCGGTCGTGGTGGCGGCGCTGGTCGCGGGGCTGGGGCTGGCGGGGTACGGGCTCTCCAAGGCGCGGCGCGAGCGCGACGCGGCGATCGTCGCGGAGAGCCGCGCGGCACGAGAATCGCGGAAAACCAGCGAGGTGAACCTGTTCCTGCTCGACATGCTCGCGGCGGCCGACCCGCGCCTGGGGCGGGCCCGGGACATGACGGTGCGCGAGGCGGTGGACGAAGCCGCGGCACGGTTGGACGCGGACCCGCCGGGCACGCGCGACCCTGAGGTGGAGGCGGCGATCCGCGGCACGATCGGCTCGACGTACGGGCAGCTCGACCGGTTCGAGGAGGCCGAGAAGCAGCTTCGCGCAGCGCTCGCGCTGCGCCAGGGCGCGCTCGGGCGCGAGCACGCGGACACGGCGGCGGCGATGTGCGACCTGGGCGGGCTCTTGTGGGACCTGGGCAAGAACGAGGAAGCCGAGCGGCTCTGCCGCGAGGGAGTCGAGATCGGGCGGCGCGTGCTGGCGCCGGATGATCCGGGGCTGGCGACGTCGATCAACAACCTGGCAACATCGCTCAACGCGGCGGGGCGTGCGGACGAGGCGCTGCCGGTGTTCCGCGAGGCGCTGGCGATCCAGGAGAAGGCGTACGGCAAGCGGCACCGGGAGACGGCGCTCACGCTGAACAACATCGCGCTGGTGCTGATGGGGATGGGGCGGAGGGAAGAGGCAGAGTCGGCGGCGCGCCAGGCCCTTGAAGTCCGCGCCGCGATCGGTGCCAAGACGTTCGAGCACGCGCAGGCGATGAACACGCTGGGCGGGATCCTGATGTCGGAGCAGAAGTTCGCGGACGCGGAGGTTCAGTTCCGCGCCGCGGCTTCGTTGTACGCCGAGATCGTGGGGCCCGCCCACAGCAGCGTCGGCGCGAGCCTGAACAACGTGGGCGGCGCGCTGTTCATGCAGGGAAAGTTCGCGGAGGCCGAGCCGGTGCTGCGGCGGGCGATCGAGATCCGGAGCGCAAGCCTGCCGCCGGGGAGCGTCGAGGTCGCGCAGGGGCACAAAAACCTGTCGCGGGTGCTCCGCGAATTGGAGAAGTACGACGACGCGGAGCGCGAGGGGCTGGAGGCGTACCGGCTGGCGACGACGGGGGATGAGAGCGCCCGGGCCGCCGCGGGCGGGATCGCGCTGGAACTTGTCGACCTGTACAGCGCCTGGGGGAAGCCCGAACAGGCGGCGGAGTGGAAGGCCAGGGCGGCGTCCGGAGGGTGAAGGAGCGGTGCTCGCGTCGGGTGGGGTGGTCGCTGGGGGCGAGATACACTGTGAACAACGCCGCGGCGCTGCCGCGGGGAGGTTTTGCGATGCAAGCCACAACGCGCCCGAGCAAGCCGTCCGAACCCGAAGTCCGTCTGTACGAGGGTGATGCCGAGGGCCTGATGTCCTCGGAGTCGGCGCCCGATCGCGTCACGCTGCTGCCGGGCGCGGGCGGGAAGGTGGCGCCCAACGAGCGGCTGCGGGTGATGTGGGGCCAGGACATGCTCCGCGACCTGGTGGACGGGCGGTACCGGACGGTGGTGTGCGGCGTGAACACCGAGGACAACAGCCACGGCATGATCGCGCAACTGTGCGAGCTGATCCGCACGAGCCAGTGGTCGGCGCGTTCGGTGACGAGCTACGCGAAGATGTTCCAGGAGAGCGTGTCGATCCACGCGGCCTCGGACAAGCAGCCGTACGTGCTGAAGTTCGACCTCGACAGCGTGCTGATCTTGGCCCTGCTGCGCCCGAGCGGGAAGGACTTCTTCACGCTCGAGGACCTGGGGCGTGGCTTTGCGACGGTGACGAAGATGCTCCACGAGCGGCGCGAGCGGCTGCCGGTGGCGAGCGTGTCGTTTCTGAACGCGCGGGCGAACCGGCTGATGAGTGCCAACCGCACGGAGCCGAGCTTCGAGGCGGTGCTGCGGACGATGTACGACGCAGGGTTCCGCGGCGATGTGTATCCGGCGCCGGCGATGTGGCACTCGGGGAACGTGGGCGTGTTCCCGAGCTATCCGTTCCCGGCGGGGGTGGAGCGGATGCGGGCGGGGAGTAGTTGAATCGGAAGTGACGGAGTGACGGAGTGACGGAGTGACGGAGTGACGGAGTGACGGAGTGACGGAGTGACGGAGTGACGGAGTGACGGAGCAGGCCCGCGCTCGCGTCGGCCTTATTCACCGGTCTTTGAATCGGGCGCGCACCAGAGACGGCCGGGCTTTTTCAGCAGCTGCTCGTTGTACTGGGCCTTGGTCACCCACTCGACGTGCCCATCGAGGCAGGAGACGGTGTTGCCGCGCCCCGCGACGACCTTGTCGTTCTTGGCGTTGTCGCTGTTGTCGCGGTTCCAGTCGTGGCGGTTGTTGAGGCCCTCGTCGGGAAAGCTGGAGCCGTCGTTCCAGCCTTCCTTGGCGGTCTCCCACAGGATGAACGAGTTGGGCATCATCATGTCGAGGCGGAATGAGCTCTTGGCGGGGTTGCGCCGACCGAAGCCGCAGATGGCGCCGTTCATGAGGTAGCTGGTGATTTGCGCCGAGCCGGCGTAGGGGCCCTTGTGCGCGGGGCAGCGGTAGGTGTCGCCGCTGCCGAGGTACTGCCAGAGCGCGCCGGTCTCGCGGAGCTCGGGAGTCCAGCCCTTGGGGTTCGAGGGTTCCGGAGACCTGTAGAGCCATCCGGTCACCGTGATGCCCGCCCAGTTGGGCCAGGGGAGGAAGTCCTTTGATCCGTTGGCGTAAAGCCCCACGGCGGTCATGATCTGGCGGTGGTTGGCTTCGCAGCGGATCTTGACGGCCGAGGCCTTGGCCTTGGCGAGGAAGGGCAGGAGGATCGAGACCAAGAGCGCGATGATCGCGATGACCACCAGGAGCTCGATGAGCGTGAACGCCGTGTACTTCCTGCCCGGCGACCGTTGCATGAGAATCAATCTACTTCATTTGGGGGGATGACGCCAGACATCCGTCGCGGCTGGGGGCTCAGCCGGGCTCTGGGAAACCACAGAATGAGCGGACGGGAGCAAGCGAGCGCGGCGCACGTGGTTGGACGCCGCGGGAACTCCTCCGGGCGGTACTCTGAGGCCTCAGCCATGGGCAAAAAGCACACCACCAGCGCGGCGGGAGAGGTCGGGGCGGTCCGCCTGAGCATCAAGGTGGTGCCCGGGGCGAAGCGCGACGAGATCGCCGGGATGCTCGGGGAGCGTCTGAAGGTGCGCGTGGCGGCACCGCCGGAAGGCGGGCGCGCGAATGAAGCGGTCTGCCGCGTGATCGCGGGGGCGCTGGGGATCAAGGCAGGCGCGGTGACGATCGTCTCGGGGCACTCGGCGGCGGAGAAGGTGGTGGAGATCGTGGGGGTGAGTGCGGAGAGGGTCAGGGAGATGATGGTGTGATGAGGGTGGGAGGTGGGGAGGTG
>JBGALI010000002.1:0-374730 GCA_044223975.1 Phycisphaerales bacterium
GCTCATGAGGGTGCGGGGCTCGAGGCCTTCCATCAGGTTCTGACTCATCCGGGAACTCCGATCGAATGGTGCGGCCGGGCCTTTGGGATTGGAATGAACGCGGGGACAGCGGCCGGGTGCGCACGACCGTTGCCCGCTCCAAAATGTTCGTTGACGACTCCCCCCGGAATCAGGTTCTGGAACATCATTCTCTGGGCGGGGGGCAGCGGCCTTCACGCCGGGTCGTCTGATGTGCGCTTTGCTGAAGCTCGCTCCCGAGCGCGTTCGCGACCCGCTTGATGCGAAATGAGGGTGCGGGTGGACGCCCCTTGCGAAGCGCCGGGCCGCTCGCGGTGTTCGCGGCTCGTGTTTGAAGGCGCTGTGCCTGGCGCGTTGTGCATTCGCTTCAGGTGGCGTGCGGCACGCTCCAGCGTTGCGTGCTCGCAACCCCCCCGGCCCCCTTCCCTCTGGGAGGGGGGAGGCGCGGTCGCGAGTTTCAACGCCGCTCCGTTGGAGACTGCCGCGGCCTGCGGACACTCCGCATTGGGAGGCCGTTGCACCCCATGTGTTGATGCGAACTGCCGTCCGGAACATGACGCGGCACACCCGCGGTCGGTTGAATGCGTTCGCGCCCCGGCCACGGACGTGGTATTCGAATGTGCGTGCGACCCATCAGAAGTTCAACTGGAGCCCGACCGTTCCGATGAACTGCTCGTGCTTCCCGCCGTTGTACTCTGACGTGTTGTCACCGAGGTACATCCCGGCGACGCCGGCGTTCACCGTCCACTTGCCGTAGCGGTCCGCGATCGGAAGGGGGATCGACGCCTCCACTCCGACCTGAACGAAGCCGAAGACGTCGTTCTCGCCGGCCGCGTTCTCGTAGTAGTCCTTGAGGCTCAGGCCGATCGATGCGGGGAACGTGATGGCCACGGGGGTCTTCCCGGTCTCGAACGAGAATCCCGGCGCGATGCCCAACTCGAGGTAGACGCCGGGCTCTGAATCAACGCCGTCGGACCCGTTGGAACCTGTCTCGATCCCCAGCAGGGCGTAGGGGTGCAGCGCGTACGCGCCGAGCGCCTCGCTGTCGTCGTACCCGAAGTTGAAATCGAGTTCCTGCACGGTCTGGTAGGCGTCGCTCGGGCTGGTCAGGAACGTGTAGGTCGTGGTCAGGCTCGCCTTGCCGCTGGTGACCACGAAGCCCGCGATGAGATCCGACTCGTACCAGTACGGGGTGAAGTCGCCCTGCACTCCGGCGTTGGTCTTCTGGCTCTGGAAGCTGTTCCAGGTGGCCACAAGGAGATCGATCTTGAGGTCCGGCGCGTCGTGCACGTTCATGGTGACCTTGGCCGCGGGCTGGAGGATGAACCCGGTGTCCTCCTGCACAATGCCGTGGTAGAAGTACGCGTTGGTGACGTCGAGGTTGAGTTGCAGGCTAAAGGCGCTCCCGGTCGCATCGGGAGCGCGGGCCGGTTGCGGTTCGGCGGCCTTTGCCGGGTTTGATTGATTCGCTTGCGGCTGCACGCTGATCGACGCGTCGTTCGCGCGCAGCGTCGCCCCCGAGTCCTGTGCCATCGCCGATCCGACCATCATCCCCGGCGCCAGCATGAACGCCGCGAGCCGTGGGTGTGTCACCCGCGAGATTGGACGCGGCCAGGCCGGGCGCTCCGGTGCCGTATCCGGGGCCTCCTCGCCGCGCCGGGCATCGCGACGTTCCCGCACGAAGGAGCGCAGGAGATTCAGTTCGGCCGCGACGCCGAAGCCGATCACGACGACGGAAATGACTGCAAACCAAGTCTCGCTCATGACGGGGCTCCATCGGTGCCCGGCGCCTGGGACCCCATCGGCGCCGAGGGTGCGAGTGCGAACGACCGGAGTGTCGCCACAACGGCGCCGCGTGTCGATCAGCGCGGCGTCAAAAAGGGAACGCTTCCCCTAAGACGCGCATAAGGAGGCTCGCTAAGGTGTCGCGCATTTATGGATTCCTTATGCGCGGGAAGCTGCTTTTGATGACGCGTTGATAGCCGCGGGCCCGATGCCCGGCAACGCTTCGTCGTATCGGAAAGCAGTGTGGAGGCGACGATGGACGATCTCATCTATGTGGCGATCGTGCTCTCGTGTCTGGCGCTCACGTTCGGTCTCGTGAGGATGTGCGCCGCGTTGATGCCGCGTGAGATGCCTCCACAGCCCGGGAGCAAGTCATGATCGTGATCTACATCCTCGGCGCCATCGTCGCGTTCGCGCTCCTGGTGTACCTGCTGTGCGCTCTGCTCAAGCCGGAGTGGTTCCAATGAGCACCAACGGTGTTCTCCAGATCCTGCTGTACATCGCCGTGCTCCTGGCTCTCGCCAAGCCGCTGGGCTGGTTCATGGCGCGGGTGTACCAGGGCAAGCCGTGCGGCCTGGACCGGGTGCTGGGCCCGGTCGAGCGGCTGATCTATCGCCTGGCGGGCGTCAAGGCCGACCGGGAGATGGGCTGGAAGCTCTACGCCGCGGCAGTGATGATCTTCAGCGCCGTCGGTCTTTTCTTTGTGTACGCCCTCCAGCGACTGCAGGGGATCTTGCCGCTCAACCCGCAGGGACTCGGCGCCGTCTCGCCCGATTCGTCGTTCAACACGTCGGTGTCGTTCGTGACCAACACGAACTGGCAGGGCTACGGCGGCGAGACGACGATGTCGTACCTCACGCAGATGCTGGGGCTGGGCGTGCAGAACTTCGTCTCGGCCGCGACGGGCATGGCGGTGCTGGTCGCGTTGATCCGCGGGCTGTCGCGGCGCACGTCTTCCACCATCGGAAACTTCTGGGTGGACCTGACCCGGAGCACCCTCTACATCCTGCTCCCGCTCTCGCTGCTGCTCGCGGTGGTGCTCGTCAGCCAGGGCGTGGTGCAGACGTTCAGGCCGTATCAAACCGTGTCGCTCACGCAGCCGTTGAGTTACGATGAGCCGGTCAAGGACGGTGCGGGCAACGCCGTCAACGGCCCCGACGGCAAGCCGCTCACCAGGCCGGTTCAGGTCGTCGAGCAGACCATCCCGCTCGGCCCCGCCGCCTCGCAGGTCGCGATCAAGCAGCTCGGCACCAACGGGGGCGGCTTCTTCAACGCGAACTCGGCCCACCCGCTCGAGAACCCGACCGGGCTGTCGAACTTCCTTGAAGTGCTGGCCATCCTGGTCATCAGCGGCGCCCTGTGCTGGACGTTCGGAGAGATGATCGGAGACCGGCGCCAGGGCTGGGCCGTGCTTGCCGCGATGGTCGCCATCTTTGTCGTGCTCCTGGGCGTGTGCTACTGGGCGGAGCAGGCGGGGAATCGACGCCTGAACGGTCTGGGTGTCGATCAGCTCGCGAGCGCGACCCAGCCGGGCGGGAACATGGAAGGCAAGGAAGCCCGGTTTGGCATCGCCAACTCGGCGCTGTGGGCGACGGCGACGACCGCCGCGAGCAACGGCAGCGTCAACGCCATGCACGACTCGTTCACGCCGCTGGGCGGTCTGGGGCCCATGTGGCTCATGCAGCTCGGCGAGGTGATCTTCGGGGGGGTGGGCTGCGGCCTGTACGGCATGCTGATGTTCGTGGTCGTCGCAGTCTTCGTGGCCGGCCTCATGGTCGGGCGCACGCCCGAGTACCTGGGCAAAAAGATCGAGCCCTTCGAGATGAAAATGGCGGCGATCGCGGTGCTGGTGCCGTGCGCCCTGGTCCTGATCGGAACAGCGGTGGGAACGCTCTGGCCGGGCAACGCGGCCAACGTTCCCAACCCGGGGGCGCACGGCTTTAGCGAGATCCTCTACGCCTTCACTTCGGCCTCCAACAACAACGGCTCGGCGTTCGCGGGCTACGGGGCCAACAACCCGTTCAACAACATCGCGCTTGGCCTGTGCATGTTCATCTCCCGGTTCTGGATCATGGTGCCGGTGCTGGCCATCGCCGGCTCGCTCGCCGCCAAGAGGACCGTTCCGGCCACCTCGGGCACCCTGCCCACGCACACGCCGGTCTTCATCGTCATGCTGATCTGCGTCATCGTCATCGTCGGCGCGCTGACGTTCGTCCCGGCCCTGGCCCTGGGGCCGATCGTCGAGCACTTGGCCTTCCGCGGGGGGCACTGAACCATGTCCAAGACTGATGCCACTCGGTCCCTCTTCGACCCCGCCATCGTCAAGGGCGCGGTCGTCTCGGCCCTCGCCAAGCTGGACCCGCGCGAGCAGGTCCGCAACCCGGTCATGTTCGTGGTCTTCGTGGTGAGCATCCTCACCACCGTGCTGTGGATCCAGGCGCTCGTCGGAACCGGCGAAGCCCCGGCGGCGTTCATCGGCTGGGTGTCCGCGTGGCTGTGGTTCACGGTGGTGTTCGCCAACTTCGCCGAGGCGATGGCCGAGGGGCGCGGCAAGGCCCAGGCCGCTTCGCTGCGCAAGACGCGGCGCGACGTCATGGCCAAGAAGCTCGCGAATCCGCGACGAGATGCGCCGCAGTCGAACGTCGCCAGCGCCGACCTCCGCAAGGGGGACGTGGTGCTGGTTGAGGCGGGTGACATCATCCCGGGCGACGGCGAGGTGATCGAGGGCGTCGCGTCCGTCAATGAGTCGGCCATCACGGGCGAGTCGGCCCCGGTCATCCGCGAATCGGGAGGCGATCGCTCCGCGGTGACGGGCGGCACCACCGTGCTCTCGGACTGGATTGTCGTGCGCATCGCCGCCAACCCGGGCGAGACCTTCCTGGACCGGATGATCGCGCTGGTCGAGGGCGCCAAGCGCCAGAAGACGCCCAACGAGATCGCGCTGGACATCCTCCTCGCCAAGCTCACCATCATCTTCCTGCTCGCCTGCGTCACGCTCCTGCCGTTCTCGATCTACTCCGTGAAGGCCGCGGGGAGCGGTTCCCCGGTGACGGTGACCGTGCTGGCGGCGCTGCTGGTGTGCCTGATCCCGACCACGATCGGCGGGCTTCTCTCCTCCATCCGCATCGCGGGGATGGACCGGCTGGTGCAGGCGAACGTGATCGCGACCAGCGGGCGCGCCGTCGAGGCCGCGGGCGATGTGGACGTGCTCCTGCTCGACAAGACGGGCACGATCACGCTGGGCAACCGGCAGGCGACGCTTTTCATCCCCGTGGACGGCGCGACGATGGAAGAGCTGGCCGATGCCGCGCAGCTCGCGTCGCTCGCCGACGAAACGCCCGAGGGCCGGAGCATCGTGGTGCTGGCCAAGAAGCACGGCCTGCGCGTGCGGAATATCCACGACTTGGGCGCGACCTTTACACCTTTCTCCGCGCAGACGCGGATGAGCGGCGTGACCCTCAACGGACGCGAGATCCGCAAGGGCTCGGCGGACGCGATCGAGGCGTACGTAGGGCGCATGGGCGCCCGCCCCAGCGACGAGGCGCGCCGTGTGGTCGCCGAGGTCGCCAAGCGGGGGTCGACTCCGCTCGTGGTCGCCGACGGCAAGGGCCGCACCTACGGCGTGATCGAACTCAAGGACATCGTCAAGGGCGGCATCGCCGAGCGCTTCGCCGAGATGCGCCGCATGGGCATCAAGACGGTGATGATCACCGGCGACAACGCCGTGACCGCCGCGGCGATCGCGGCCGAGGCGGGCGTCGACGACTTCCTCGCCCAGGCGACGCCCGAAGCCAAGCTCAAGCTCATCCGCGACTATCAGCAAGGCGGCAGACTCGTGGCCATGACCGGCGACGGCACCAACGACGCCCCGGCCCTCGCCCAGGCCGATGTCGCGGTCGCCATGAACACCGGCACCCAGGCCGCCAAGGAGGCCGGGAACATGGTGGACCTTGACAGCAACCCCACCAAGCTGATCGAAGTGGTTCAGATCGGCAAGCAACTCCTGATGACCCGCGGCTCGCTCACCACGTTCTCGATCGCCAACGATGTGGCCAAGTACTTTGCCATCATCCCCGTCGCCTTTGCGGCAACCTATCCGCAACTTGATGCGCTTAACGTCATGCGCCTGGACCCGCGCACCGCGATTCTTTCCGCCGTCATCTTCAACGCCCTGATCATCGTCGCGCTCATTCCGCTCGCTCTGCGGGGCGTGAAGTACAAGCCGGTGCAGGCGTCCGTTCTGCTCCGCAACAACCTGCTCATCTACGGACTGGGCGGCCTGATCGTCCCCTTCATCGGGATCAAGTTCATCGACCTGATCATCAGGCAGTTCTAAGGGAGGCTTCGCCGTGACTTCTCTGCTTCGTCCCGCGATCGTGATCTTCGTCCTGCTCAGCGTTCTCACAGGCGTGCTATACCCGCTTGCCGTGACGGGAGTCGCCCAAGTCGTCTTCCCCGCGCAGGCCAACGGGTCGCTGATAACCGCCCACGGCAAGCCTGTCGGCTCCTCGCTCCTCGGCCAGGAGTTCAGCGATCCGAAGTATTTCTGGGGTCGCCCATCCGCGACCGGCCCCGTGCCGTACACCGCGTTCAACGCGGAGAAATCAACGGGTTCTTCCGGGTCGAACATTGGACCGACCAACCCGGCGCTCGTGGACAACGTCAGGTCCCGCATCGAAGCCTTGCACGCCGCCGACACTACCGCGGGATACCAGCGCCCCGCCGATCAGAAGGTTCCGGTCGATCTGGTGACGTCCTCGGCGAGCGGCCTCGACCCGCACATCTCGCTCGCGGCGGCAGAGTTTCAGGTGCCGCGGGTGGCCAAGGCACGCGGGATGAGCGAGCAATCCGTTCGCGATCTCGTGCGCCGGAACACCGCCGGTCGCACCTTCGGCGTGCTCGGTGAGCCGGTGGTCAATGTTCTCGAACTCAACATGTTGCTGGAAGGCGAGCGCGGCGGGTGATCATACAATGACGCGGACCTGCACCATGCCGCCCCACGACCTCCAACGAGAGCGGGACACGCTCCTTCTTCACATCGCCGACGTGTTTGGTTCGGTCACGCGCAACGGGGGCGTGTCGTGGAGCGAGTCGTTCGTCATCGACAACTATGGTTCCGATGAGGAGAGACTGAAAGCTCGGGCGACGGACAAGGAAAAGCACTGGTCTGAACTGACCAACAAGCCTGATTGGCAACCGTGCCGCAACTTGGGCGGTTTTTCGTTCTTGGATGCGATCGGGTTCCGGTACTACCTCGCGCCGGCCATGATCCGTTGCATTCAGAGCGGGGACGACGAAGGGATTCAATTTCACCTGACTCTTCCCGATACGGAGCTGCGCCAATGCATGATCGACACATGGTCCGCTCTCGACAAGAGGCAGCGATTGTGCATCGCCCGCTTCCTGCGCTACATGATCGCGGTCTGTGCGAATCGTGAGGAACCTGGGTACGCGGTGGACCGGGAGAGGTGGCAAGAAGCTCTCGATAGTCACTGGGGAACGCTCCGCTGAGGCGAGGAAGCACGACCGTCTCACGCAGCTCGTTATGGCCGAAGATAATCGCCCCGATCCCGCCCTCCTCCTCACCCGAGCCAATCGAGAGGAATCGCGCTCCACCCGCGGCCGTCTCAAGATCTTCTTCGGTGCGGCCCCCGGCGTCGGCAAGACCTACGCCATGCTGTCGGCGGTGCAGCGGCTGGCGAGCGATGGCGTGGACGTGGTGATCGGCCTCGTCGAGACGCACGGGCGGGTCGAGACCGAGCAGATGCTCCTGGGGCTCGACATCCTGCCCCGCCGCCCGGTCGAATACCGGGGGCAGGACGGCGCCGCCATGCACGTCACACTGCACGAGTTTGACCTGGACGCGGCCCTCTCCCGCAAGCCCGAGATCCTGGTGGTGGATGAGCTCGCCCACACCAACGCTCCGGGCTCGAAGTTCGAGAAGCGATGGCAGGACGTGCAGGAGCTGCTCAAGGCCGGGATCACCGTCTACACCACGCTCAATGTGCAGCACATCGAGAGCCTCAACGACGTGATCGCCCAGATCACGGGCGTGCAGGTGCGCGAGACCGTGCCCGACGCGGCGGTCGAGGAGGCCGACGAGATCGAGCTCGTGGACCTGCCGCCGGACGTGCTGCTGGACCGACTCAAGGCGGGGCGCATCTACATCCCAGAGAGCATCCAGCACGCGACCGATTCGTTCTTCCGCAAGGGCAACCTGACCGCGCTCCGCGAGCTGGCGCTCCGGCGCACCGCCGAGTGGGTGGACGGCCAGATGCGCCAGTACAAGGAGGGCAAGGGGATCCGCGCGATCTGGCCCGCCACCGAGCGCATTCTCGTCGCGGTGAGCCCGAGCCCGGCGTCCGGCAAGATCGTCCGCGCGGCCAAGCGCATGGCCGCGGGCCTGCACGCGGACCTCGTCGCGGCCTACGTGGAAACGCCGCGGACCGCGCACCTGCCCGAGTCCGACCGCGACCGCGTGATGCAGACGCTGCGGCTGGCGGAGAGCCTCGGGGCCGAGACCGTCACGCTCAGCGGATCGGACGCTGCCGCGGAGCTGGTCTCGCTGGCGCGCTCGCGGAACGTGAACAAGATCGTCGTCGGCAAGACGGGCCGCTCGCGCCTCGGGGAGGCGCTGCTGGGCTCGTTCGTCAACAACCTCATCCGGCTGAGCGCCGACATCGACGTGTACGTGATCCGCGGTGACTCTGACGCGCCGACGGCGCAGGCCGAGGCCGGCTCATTCCGGTCCGCGCGGCGACGCTCCGGACCGTGGGGTTACGCCGGCGCGCTGGCGATCGTCCTGGTGCTCACCGTGCTCTCCACGCTCCTCCTTCACAGGCTGGACCTTGCGAACATCGTGATGGGCTACCTCGCGGGCGTCGTGGTCGCGGCCGTGTGGCTCGGACGCGGGCCGGCCGTGCTGGCCGCGGTGCTCGGGGTCGCCGCGTTTGATTTCTTCTTCGTGCCTCCGACGTTGACGTTCGTGATCTCCGATGCGCAGTACGTCCTGACGTTCGCGGTCATGCTGGGCGTGGGCCTGCTCATCGCCAACCTGACCACGCGTCTGCGCGGCCTTGCCGACGCCGCCCGGGAGCGGGAGCGCCGGACCTCGCTGCTCTACGCGATGTCGCGCGAACTCGCCGCGGCGAGGGATCGGCGCGAAGTGGTCTCGGCCGCCGCGCAGCACGTCCACGACACGTTCGAGTGCGACGCGGCGATCCTCGTGCCCGCGGGGCCGAGCGCTCCCGCGGCCGTCGAGGTGGCGGGCTGGGCCGGATCGCCCGACTGGTTCGACGACCGTGAGCGCGGCGTCGCCCGCTGGGCCTTCGACCACGCCAAGCCGGCGGGGCTGGGCACGCGGGCGCTGCCGGCCGCCGCGGGACGCTACCAGCCCCTTTCGGCCTCTCAAGGCAAGATCGGGGTGCTCGCGGTGCGTCCGCGTGACCGGGAGAACCTGCTTGGCACGCCGCAGATCCTGCTGCTGGACACCTTCGCCAATCAGATCGCGCTGGCCCTGGAGCGCGTGGCGCTCATCGAGGGCCAGCAGTCGGCCCGGATCGAGGCCGAATCGGAGCGGCTCCGCAGCGCCCTGCTCAGCTCTGTCTCTCACGACCTTCGCACGCCGCTGGCGACCATCGCCGGCGCCGCCAGCGCTCTCCAGCAACCCGGCCGGGCGCTCGACGACGCCACGCGCACCGACCTGACCGAAAGCATCGTGCGCGAGGCCGAGCGCCTCAACGACCTGATCGCCAACCTCGTCTTTGCCACGCGGATCGAGGCGGGCGGCGTCGACGTGCGGCGCGAATGGACGACGATCGAGGAGATCGTCGGCGCCGGGCTTTCGAGGCACCGCGAGGCTCTCGCGGTGCGTCCTTTCAAGATCAGCATCCCGGCGGAGCTCCCCCTGGTTCGCGTGGACAACGCGATGCTGCCGCAGGTCATCCACAATCTCGTCGACAACGCCCTGCGCTACACCCCGGATGGCACGCCGGTCGACATCGCGGCGTGGGCCACCGACACGAACGTCGTTGTCCGGGTGGCCGACGAGGGCCCGGGGCTCGCCGATGAGGAGGCGCCGAAGGTGTTCCAGCGCTTCTACCGGGGGCGCGCCGCGCGCGCAGCGGGGTCACGCGGCGGGATCGGGCTGGGCCTCACGATCTGCGAGGGGATCGTCAAGGCCCACGGCGGGCGCGTCTGGGCCGAGGCGAACAAGCCGCGCGGCGTGGCGTTCTACCTTTCGCTGCCGATCGAACGTCCGCAGCCGCTCGTTCCGGCCGAGGCCGCGGAACCCGTCGCATGAACACGCCATCGCACAGCCCTTTGCTGCTCATCATCGAGGACGAAGAGCCGATCCGGAAGTTCCTGCGCGCCACGCTGGAGAGCCTGGGCTATCGCGTCAAGGACGCGGCGACCGCGCGCGACGGGTTGCTTCAAGCCCGCACGCAGCGCCCGGACATGATCCTCCTCGACCTGGGCCTTCCCGACGGGGACGGGCTGGACGTGACAAGGCAGGTGCGCACCGAGTCACGAGTGCCGATCATCGTGCTCTCCGCCCGCGGCCAGGAGGCCGACAAAGTTGCCGCGCTCGACGCGGGCGCCGATGACTACCTCACCAAGCCGTTCGGCGTGGGCGAACTGACCGCGCGCATTCGAGTCGCGCTCAGGCACGCGGCACGGCCGGCGTCTTCGGCCGAGCCCGTCTACGAGGCCACGATCGGCGGCCGGACTCTCCGTGTCGATCCGGTGGCCCGCTCCGTGAGAATCCACGAGGCAGGCGGCGGTCGCGAGCTTCGCCTGACTCCGACGGAATTCAAGCTCCTGGCGTTCCTCGTGAAGCACGCGGGCAAGGTGCTGACGCACCAGCAGATCCTCAAGGAGGTCTGGGGACCGACGCACGGCACGGACGTGCAGTACCTTCGGGTGTACGCCGCGCAGCTCCGTCAGAAGCTTGAAATCGTGCCCGCGCAGCCGCGGTTCCTGATCACGGAGGCGGGCGTGGGCTATCGGCTGGCAATCCCGGAGTAGAGGTTTGGGCACGCCTTGTTCGAAGGGTCCTGCTGCGCACGCGCGTGAAGCACGTCGGCGCGTAGCAGCCGCCTCACGCGCCGGGCGCGTCGAACGCGGTTCGCTGCCGCGGACTTATCGGCCGGTGCGCCCCACCGCCGAGTGTGTCGGACGCGCGCTCGGGGGGCGGCCGCATCGGCGACTTTCTCCAAGATCGGCTTGGGAGCGGGTCGCGGGGTGTCGACCTTGAAGATGTGCACGGGTTTCCCGCACGTCGGGGGCGGGCCCTGCGCAGGTCCGGGAACTTCGACGGGCCCGGTGATCGGCTCCGGCTTTCGGGGCACCCTCCGGAGAACCCCCCACTTCCGTGGGGGGCTCCACGATCGGCCCCGGCGGGTGGGGCGCCGGCACCGGGATCGTTGCAAGCAGGAGTTGGCCATGACGACGCGAGATCTGTTCGAAGCGCTCGAGACGCGCCGGTTGATGTCGACGTTCACGGTGACGACCACGACCGACACCGGGATGGGGTCGCTGCGCTTTGCGATCCTGAGCGCCAACTCCGCGCCCGGCGCCGACACGATCGACTTTGACCCTTCGCTCGCCGGGCAGACGATCGCGCTGACGGGCGGGCAGATGACGATCTCCGACGACGTGACGATCACGGGCGCGGGCGGCCCGCTCACCATCAGCGACAACAGCACGTCGCGCGTGTTCTTCATCGGCAGCGGGATCAGCGTGACGATCAACGCGGTGACCATCACCGGCGGCGCCGCGGGGCCGTCCGGCGGCGGCGCGATCGCCAACACGGGCACGCTGACGCTGACCAACTCGACGATCACGGGGAACTCGGGGACCAACGGCGGCGGCATCTACAACACCGGAACGCTCACGGTGGTCAACTCCACGATCTCGGGCAACACGTCGCAGCAGAACGGCGGCGGGATCAACAATCTCGGGACGCTGTCGGTGATGAACTCGACGATCACCGGGAATACGTCTGCGGTGCTCGGCCAGGGCGGCGGGATCACCAACAGCAACAACGGCTCGGCGACGATCAAGAGCTCGATCGTGGCGGGGAACACGGGCGGCGACATCGCCGGCACGCTCGCCCCCGGTTCGACCAACAACCTGGTCCAGAACGGAGCCACGGCGGGCGGGCTGACCAACGGCGTCAACGGGAATCTCGTGGGCGTCGACCCGCTGCTGGGGCCTCTAGCCGTCAACGGCGGTCCGACGCGGACGCACGCGCTGCTGACCGGCAGCCCCGCGATCGACAAGGGCTCGAACCCCAACTCGCTCACGACCGACCAGCGCGGCGCCGGGTTTGCGCGCGTGAGCGGGCTCGGGGCCGACATCGGGGCGTTCGAGGTCGTCAACGCAACGCCGCCGGCCGACGCGTTCATCGACCTGTACAACCAGAACGCCGTGGGCGGCCTGGTCGACGGCGACTGGATCGCCGACTCGCTGAACGCGGCGGTCTCGAACGTGGCCACCTCCGACGCGTACTGGGGGGCCCGCAACAACTGGTTCCAGGACAGCCAGGGCAACGTGTGGTCGTTGTGGCAGGGCGGTGATGTTCACCTCAGCCAGACGCACCCGGGGCAGCACGTGTGGGTGCTGACCAACCTGACCGACGCGGCGGGGCTGACGGGCACCATGAACTTTGCGCCAGGCTCGCTCTCGGGAATCACCACGGGGTGGAACGCGTTCAATATCCAGGGAATCCAGGACGGGAAGCTCACGGCCCTGTGGTGGTCGCCGGCGGGCAGCGCCGGGACCTACATCGATACCGACGGCCAGACCAAGCAGGGCGGCGGCTGGGGCGTCCGCGGCAACGGCTGGAGCCTCAGCAGCATCAGCGACGCGGCCACCGCCATCGGCGGCGCGATCACCACGCCGCCCGCGGCGTTCCTGGCGTACTCGGAGAGCCAGGGCAACGGCCGGACCGAGTTTGACCCGCGGCTGACACGGTTCATCTCCAACGGCGGCATGTCGGTGGTGGTGGTCGACGTCAACCACCGCGTGTACGCCATCACGTTCAGCACATCGCAGCGCGCCATCGCGGGCGCGCGGCCGGACCTCAACAACACGTGGGTGCTGGAGCCTCTGTCGGAAGTGCCGTCGCTGGCGGACTATGGATTGAGCGGTCAAGTCGCGACGTTCGAGCAGGCGTACATCGACGCGGCGACGTGAGAGCGATGGAAGCGCCGGCTGGCGCGTGCAAAGGACTCAGGGTCGGCGCAGTTCCACCAGGGCCGCATCTCTGGCCGGTTGTGGAGCGGCGCACGACCTGATGTCGGCCTCGACGCCCGTCAGGACGTCGGCATAGTTCAACGCGGCCGCGGCTTGCGGCTGGGCGTCCGAGCGTGCGGCGGCGAGCACGCGATCGCGCAGCGCGTTCAGCGAGGCGGGCGCGGATGGGCCGAGGCGCCACACGGCCCGCTCGAGCGCGTACAGCTCGTTCATCATGGCGAACCGCCAGCGGTTCGGCGGTGCCGCGATGGAGAGGTCGGGCTCCGAACGGCGGGCGTCGTCGATGTACGGCGTCACCCAGTGCCGACCGTCGCGCGAGAGCACGGCCATGGGGCGCGAGATCAGGCGCTCGCGCTGGGGGGCGGTCAGAGGGAGCGAGAGCGTGATGGTTTGGACCGAGTCGCCCTCGCCGGTGCGCGCCGAAACTTCCAGGCCGTCCTTAGCGATCCGGACGGTGATCCCGATCTGGAGGGTGTTTGCGCTGGCGTCGCGGAAGGCGCCCGTGAAATCGGCGGACACCTGACCTGCACCAAGGTCGGTTCCGTCGACGAGCAGGCGCTTGCGCTCGGCGACGAGCACCTTGACGAACGAGCGTCCCTCGACGCCCAGGGCCATGCCGGCCACGCCGCTGTCGGGAGTCTCGTTGAGGCCGACGAGGCAGCCGACGGTGGGCTCCGGCACGCCCCTCTCGACCGGACCGACGAGGGCCGAGCGAGGGTGAAGCGGATAGTCCATGACGAGCGGGTCGTATCGGGGCGTGTCGCCGGGTGCGAAGAGCAGGTCGGTCTGGGAATAGGCTCCCGTCTGCGGGTAGCCGTACGACATCATCGCGTCGCCGTCCTGCTCCCAGCCCCAGTCGACGTAGTGGAACGATGAGCGGCGTGCGCGAAGCCACGCGTCGAAATCTTCGTCGAGTGTGGCGCTGCCGAAGAGCTCCTCGATGAGGCGCGCCGAGTCGTCCTGGTGCTTGCCGTACAGGTTGAGGCGGAAGAGTTCGTCGCGCCAGATGCGGAAGCGCATGAGGCGGCTGGGGTCGGAGCTGAAGTAGGTGTAGAGCAGGAAGCCGACATCACGCCCGCCGCGCGTGCCGCGGAGGATGTCGCCGGCCTTGAACGGCTCTCGTGCGTACCCCGCCAGGCCCGCGTCGTACCAGTTGTTGACGGTGGGCTTGTCGACGACGGCCATGGTGAGGCGCTGGGGAGCGCTTTCCCAGACGTGGTGGGCCACGGCGTCGGCCACGCCCTCGTAGTACCAGGGCGGGGTGGTCATCGTGGTACCGTTCAGGCAGATCTGGTAGAGGTGGGCGCACTCGTGCAGCATGATGTAGCGCTGGTGGTACTGCAGGGTGCCGCTGGGGTAGTTGTACGCGGCGTTGATCCCCTCGTAGGCGATGCCGCCGCCGCCGAAATCCCAGTTGATTCCGTCGGTCTCCATCGCGCTCTTGAGCGAGGCGGTGCTGGCCCCGTAGATCACGGCCATGCGCGTGGTGTCGATGCCGGGGATCTCGCGCCCGAAGCACTCGACGTAGTGCGGGTAGGCCAGTTCGAGCAGCGTCAGGAGGTACCTGGCGCGATCGGCGTTGTAATCGGTCTGGAGGGCGTAGTGGCGGCTGACGAACCACGTGAATCCCGGCGCGTTCTTGAGGCGGTCCTTCGAGAATGTCTGCGGGATGTTCTGGCCCACGCTCTCGACGGTGATCGACCCGAGCGTTGAGGTGCGCCCCGAGACGATCATTTCGACCGGCGTGGACTCGGGCGGGGGAACGTCCTGGGACGCGAGCAACGGACCGCCGAGCAGCACGGCCAGGGCCGCCAACAGGTGCATCTTCACAGCCGCCTCCGTGCGCCCGGCGCGCGTGGTCCCGCGATTGATCGGCGCCCATGACCATCCTTAGCGCGATGCGCGCACGAGCAGTCTATTCAGGGACCGGCATGATGCCTTTTTCACGTTGATCGGCACGCCGCGGCGCGGCAGCGTTTCAATCGGGCGTGCCGCGCTGTAAAATCACCGGACAGCCCTTGGCCGCCGATCCTGGCGCCGAGATGGGAGCACGCCATGACCACACCACCGTCCGGCCCGACCCCCGACTTTGAGGCGATCAAGCAGCGGCAACAGGCGACGTGGGCCACGGGCGATTTTTCCGTTGTGGCCGCCCGCATCGTCCTGACGGCCGAGCAGCTCTGCGAGTCGGCCGATCTTCAGGCCGGGTGGCGCACGCTGGATGTCGCGACCGGCAGCGGGAACGCGGCGCTGGCGGCGGCGCGCCGGGGGTGCGTTGCGACGGGGGCCGATTACGTTCCGGCCCTGCTCGAGCGGGGGCGCCTGCGGGCGGAGGCGGAACACCTGCGCGTGGAGTTTGTGGTGGGCGACACTGAGTCACTGCCCTTCCCCGACGCCTCGTTCGACGCGGTGACGTCGATCTACGGGTCGATGTTTGCGCCCAACCACGAGCGTGCCGCGGCTGAGATCGCGCGGGTGTGCCGGCCCGGGGGCAGGATTGCGCTGGCCAGTTGGACGCCCGCGGGGTACGTGGGCGAGATGTTCCGGTTGTTCGCCAAGTACGTTCCGCCCGCCCCGGGGCTCTCGCCGCCGACGCTGTGGGGGACTGAAGAGCACCTGCGGAAGATCTTCGGCGGGGCGATCGGATCGATACGGAGCGCCACGCGTCAGGCCGTGTTCCGGTTCCGGTCGCCGGAGGAGAAGATCGAGCTCTTCCGCGCGTACTTCGGGCCGACGGTGCGTGCGTTTGCGGCGCTCCCGCCCGATAAGCAGCGCGAACTTGAGCGGGAATGGGCGGGGCTCATCCGACGCTTTGATCGCAACACGGGCGGCGGTCCGGTCGCGATCGTCGGGGATTATCTGGAATCGGTCATCGAGCGGGCGTGAGGGCGTTGCGCAACGAAAGAGCAAAACGGCGGGCACCCTCCACCGCCAATCGCCGTGCGCTCCATAATTCTTGGCGCACAAGGATCATGAATCGGGCGGCGAGTTGGGCGCGACTCGTTTCCGTATCGTGCTCGTCAGCATGTCTCTTTCTGAAGGGCGCGATGGGGTAGGTGGTGTAGAAGAGAAAGCCAACCCACCCCCCCGGCCCCCCTCCCTCTGGGAGGGGGGAGTGGTGGGCGCGAGAGTTGGGACATTTCCGTGTCACTTGTTCGTGACGGCCACGATGTTCAGACGCACGAGCTTGGCGCCGCCGTCCTCGGCGAACACTGAAATCCCCTCGCTGCCTGGCGCCGGGAACACCTGGCTGGTGATCGCGGCGAGGCCCTCGTTGCCGAAGGCTTCGACACTGCTGCTGTCCACCACGATGGTCAGCTTCACGCGCCCGTCCGGCGCGGGCGACAGCGGTGCCGCGTGGATTCCGGCGAACTGAGGGTGAATGTCGGCCTGCCCGGCGTGGCGCCGGTCGATGTACATCTCGCGGCGGCCCACGTCGTAGCCGACCGCCGTGAACTCCTCGCCGTGTTCGCGGACGCGGATGCCGAATCGCGCCGCGGTGCCGGGTTCAAAGGTCGCTTCGATGAGGGCTACCTCGCCGGTGGCGCCCGTGGGCGTGACGCCGGCGCTGATGTCTTGATTCTCGATCAGGGTCTGCGTGGCGTCGCGGGCCGTGAGGAACTCGGCGATGCCTTCGATCGGCATCTGGGCCATCCGGATGCCGTCGGGGGTGCGGATGAGCTTGAACTCGCGCGGCAGGGTCATCGAGCCGCGCCAGGGCGCGGTGGGAATCTGGCCCGCGTAGTGGGTGTTGACCATCCACGCGAGTCCCAGGCGCCGACCGCCGGGCGCATCCTGGAAGGACTGAAAGGCGTAGAAGTCTTTGCCGCGGTCGAGCCACAGCACCTGGTCCGCCCGGTTCTCGTTGGTGAAGGTGCTGCCGTCGAAGCGTCCGACGAAGTACTGGCACCCCGATCCGCCCGCGGGGCCGTTGCCGCCGACGTTGATCACGAGCACCCACCGGGCGTCCTGGGGGTTGCCGTCGACGGGCATTTCGAACAGGTCGGGGCACTCCCAGTTGGGGACATCGCGGCGGCCCTGGGGTCCGAACTGGCTGACCTTGGTCCAGTTCTTGAGGTCGTGCGACGCGTAGAAGAGGGCCTGCTTCTCGGCGGCGAGGGACACGACCATGATCCAGCGGGCGGTCGGCGCGTGCCAGAAGACCTTGGGATCGCGGAACTCGGCGGCCCCGAGGTCGAGGACGGGGTTGCCGGGGTACCTGGTCCACGTGCGGCCGCGGTCGGTGCTGTACGCGAGGTTCTGGTGCTGCAGCCGGCGGACCTCGTCGTGCCCGGTGTAGATGGCGACGAGCGCCGGGTGCGCCTCGGTGCCGAAGCCGGAGGTGTTGTCGCGGTCGAGGACCGCGGTGCCTGAAAACGCCATGACACCGTCGGATTCCGGGATCGCGACCGGAAGATGCTCCCACTCGAGGAGGTTCCGGCTGACGGCGTGCCCCCAGCTCATGTGCCCCCACTGGTCACCCTGCGGGTTGTACTGATAGAACAGGTGGTACTCGCCATCGAGCCAGATGAGCCCGTTGGGATCGTTGATCCAGTTCTTTTCCGGCGTGAAGTGAAGGAGGGGGCGGTCGGGCGGAGCCTGAGCCGCGTGTTCAGCGCCCGGTGCAGGCGTCTGGGTCGTGAGGCTGAGGGCGGCATTGGCGAACCAGAGTGCGAGCATGGGACGTTCCCCTTGGCAATCGCCAGCGTACACGGTCGGCGACCGTGGCCCGCGCTTCGGCCCCTTCCAGAGGATTTCGGGGATCCACGGGAAGAAAAGCGCGGGTGCTTCGCGGTGCGGCCCGGCGCCGGTATTCTGGGCCGGGTCGAACACACGGGCACCCGGGAGTGAGAGGCCGACATGAAGCCAAGCCGCGCGATGGAGAATCTCGAGTTTGCGGCGGGTGTCGGGCTGATGCTGTGCAGCCGCGTGGCGCTGGGGGCGCGGCTGCGCGCGCCGGTGGACGGGTGGAGGCGTGCCGCGGGCTTGGTGCTGCGGGGCGAGCCGGCGACCTTTGTGCTTTCGGCGTTCGGGCTGGACTTCTGGTCCGACGTTGGGAGACCGGGCGCAGCGAGCGAGGAGCAATCGCGTGCGCACGCGGCGCGCAGGCTGCGAGATTTTCTGAAGCGTGAGCCCGTCCTGCATCGCTCGATCGTCAAGGGCGACAGGGAGGACGGGGTCGTGGCGTGCGGCGGGCCGTGCTACACGCTTGCGTTTCACCCTGCCGCGGGGGGCTCGGACCGGTTCGTGCGCCCGTCCGAGTGGCTTGGTGAGATGCACGGCACACCGGCGGGCGCGGAGCCGCTGCTGAACATCGTGTGCCGCGTCGATCCGGGCGGGGGCGTGGATGTGTGGGTACGGGCCAATCACGTGGGGATCGACGGCGTGCCCGTGCAGGAGGCGCTGTCGCGCCTCGAGGGTGAATGGGGAGTGGTCCCGGGCGTGGCGTACCCGTCGGCCGATGATTTCGCGCCGCGCGCGGTGGCGCGGCCGCTCGCCGGGCGCGCAGGGCTGGCGGAGGTTCAGACGTTTCTTGACTTTGGGCCGCTGCTGGCGTGGCGGAAGCAGCAGAACGCGAAGTTGCCCGAGCCGCTGACGTTTTCGGCGGCGATGCTGTGGCGCCTGGCGCGATGCCGGACTTTGGCGAGCGCCCACATGGGGACCACCGTAGAGGTGCCGGCGATCGGCCCGCTCGAGCGCGGCGTCGGGGTCGTCGTGGTTCGTCCGGAGGATTACGGGCGCGGATCGGAGGGGTTGGCCCGGTACGCGCGGGATTTCAACCGGCAGATGGAGCTCACGAGGCGGCGCACCAGCCCGCGCTGCAAACTGCTCGACGCAGCGGCGCTGATCCCCGCGGGGCCGGCGCGGGCCCTGCTGCGGCGCGGCCTCGAACGGACGGGCGACGCGTTCGGGAGCCTGGGGCTGACGGTGTTGAAGGACGCGAGGGTCTTCGGCGCGCCGCTGGGGGACTACGGACACCCCGACGGGTTCATCGCCATCGGCAGCCTGTCGCTCCCCGCACGCGGCGGCGGCCAGGTGGGGTGCGCAACCGTGAAGGGGCCGGCGGCGCGCATCGCCGACTACCCGGCGATTCTCCGCGAGGCCATTGAGCGCAAAGACGCGTGATCGATGAGGCGGGCCGCAACTGGACCGGGCGGGCCGCGATTGATGACACGCTGACCGGCGGGCGAGCGCTTGGCCAATTGCATTGGGATGCGCGTTGAACTTCGCGCCCAAATAACTCCCCCTGCACGAGGAAAGAAGACCGGGGGCGGGTTACCAGCGCGCAGGCTGGGACGGCGCTGCGTGCAACCCTGCGCTCGATGCATGATCGGTCCGCCCCATGAGTTCACGGAGCGCGGGGCGCTTGGCGATAGAGCTCGCACGCGCCGTTGAGAATGTTCAACGCTTTGTGCGCGGACAAGAACCCACCCCCCTGACCCCCCTCCCTCTGGGAGGGGGGAACGCGTACCGATTCAGCAGTGATTGGTGTCAGTCCTTCCGCATCTCGTCGGGCATCCACGCGGGGAGCTGATTGATCGAGTCGCGGGCTTCCTGGCCGATGGGCACTCCCCAGGCCTCGAAGAACGGGCCCAGGTTCCGGCCTGTGGCGCGGCTCATGCGGACCATCCACTGGTCGCGCTTCTGCTCTTCGCTCCTCGGGCGCTCGGCGCGAGGAAGTGCCGCGTACTCGGCGAAAACCTTGCGGTAGATGTCCCACCCGAACGCCAGGCGCAGCTGGGCGTACATCTGCAGCGCCAGGAAGGGATCGCTCTGCCATTTCTGAAACCGGGCACCCTCGGCGAAGTACTTGGCGCGGGCGCGGGCCGCGTCGTCGCCAAAGACTTTCTGACGCGACGCGTCTTCCACGTTGCAGACATTCTCCAGCACGTAGAGGGTGAAGATGTTGCAGGTCACCTCGCCCGTGCCGTCGAAAGTCCACATGCCGTCCTGGTGGTTGTGGCCCATCTCGTGATACGGGCCCCAGCCCGAATCGACGAGGCCCTTCTTGTCGGTCATGAAGGTCGCGGCATCGAGGTGGGTCATGATCGGGTAGCCCGAGTGCATGTACCCGGCGGAGATCTGGACATCGGCAACGTACCGCTGGGGGCAGGGGCGTTGCGCGGGGATCCCGGCCAGCTCGGCGTCGGCGTCGAGGACGCGGGCCCAGTGCTCCATGATGGCGGTGGGGTCGTCGATCTTGCGGGCGACTTCGCTGGGGATGGAGAGGATGACGCGGTCGCAGGCGAGTTCGGCCCACGGGCCGGGAAGGTCGCGTATGTGGGCGGTCCACTCTGCGTTGGTGGTATGGCCCAGGACAAAGAGCGGGGCCTCGACCGCGCCGGCGATGGTGATCGCGAGCGTGCGCGGCTTGGATTTCTCGGGCACTTCGATGTAGATCGGGCCGCCGAAGGCGCTGGCGACCTGCACCTGCGCGGCGTCGATCGGCCATGACGCGGTGATGCGGGGCACGCGGCGCCACTGGTCGAGGTGCCAGAGTTCGTCGGCGTGGCACCCGATGCGCACGCGGAGGCCGGCGGCTGGCGCGTCTTTGTCGCTGGCGGGAAGAGAAACCGTGATGACGCTCCCGGGGGGCGCGTAGAGGCCGGTTGAGTGCCACCTGGGGATGGTGGTGTCGACGGCGATGCTGCGAGACACGGTTGGCGCCGCGGCGGGCACGGCGCCTGGGAAAGCGCTTGCCGCGGGGTGCGGCTTCACGTCGGCGGGCGTGCGCGACTCGATGTCCGAGAGTTGCAGGGCCAGGAGCACGCGTTCGAGGGCCTGCGATTCCTTCAGCGGCTTGTCGGGCGCGGGGGCGAGGTCGCTTGAGTGGGCTGTCAGCATCGATTCAAGACGGGGGCGGATGAGGCGGTCATTCAAGGGGAGCGCCGCGACGGCGTTGGTGGCGGTGGCGCCGGCCTGCTTGACGATCGGGTCGGCGGCTTTGCGCTTGCCCTCCCCCACTTCGGCGAGGATGTCGAGGGCGCGGCCGGCGTGGAACTCGTCACCGGGGACGGCGCCCGCCTCGAATGCGCCGTGCTTGTTGGGCTCGGCGTACCCGTCGGTGAGGGCGACCCCGGCGAGGGTCAGGATGCGGTTGAGCGGGAGTTCCGGCACGGGCTTGTGGTGGACTTGGGCCCAGCCCCACGGGCACGAGAAGCAGATGAAGCCGCCGCCGGCGCGGACGAATGCGGTGATCGCTTCGACCTCGCGGGCGGAGAGATCAGACTTTCCGCAGAGGAGCACGCTCGCGTCCTTGAGCTGTTCGGCTATCGCGTCGCCGCCGTCGATCTTTGCCGCGGTCAGGCCCTGGGCCGTGAGGTACGGGGCGAGGTCGGAATCGAGGAGTGCGACGCGGACCGGCGCGGCGTTGTCAGCGCCGGAGGCCCAGCGGCAGGAATTCACGAGCAATCGGCCGGTCGAGAGCTTCGCTGCCGCGGCGGCGGTGGCGTAGCTGTGGGCCCAGGCCATCACGCGTCCGCGGTCGAGCGTTCCGGCGGCAACGATCGGGACTTTCTTCTTGCCTTCCTTGCCCAGCACCAGCGCAAAGCCGCCGTCGCCCCAGACCGCGACCTGCCCCACGGTGCCGACGGGCGGGATGGCCTCGACGCCCTGGAGAACGGCCGCGGCGTCGGTACCGGGCGCGGCGGCGGGTTGTGCGCCGGGAACACCCGCGACGGGGCCTGCGATGGCGAACGATGCCGCGGCGATGAAGATCGACGCGCTCAGGCGGATGAGGTTTGGCATGGCGTTTCGATCATACCGGTCGGGGGACGGGCGGCGGGCACGTTCGGGCCGGGAGTCGAACTACCCTCGCGGGCGGTCCGGCGCATGGAGCCCGGCCGCAGAGGGTTCCCATGGCCAGCAACACGAACGCGCCCGAAGCGCAGCGCATCATCTATTCGATGCTCGGCGTGACGAAGACGATCAACAACAAGCAGATCCTCAAGGACATCTACCTGTCCTACTTCTACGGCGCCAAGATCGGCGTCCTGGGCCTGAACGGGGCGGGGAAGTCGACGCTGCTCAAGATCCTCGCGGGGTTGGACAAGCAGTTCGAGGGCAAGGTCGAGATGGCGCCGGGGTTCCGCGTGGGGTACCTCGAGCAGGAGCCGCTGCGCCACGAGAAGCGGACGGTCGAGGAGGTGGTGCGCGAGGGAGCGAGCGAGGTCACCAAGCTGCTGGAGGAGTACGACCGGCTGAACGAGAAGCTGGGCGACCCGGACATCACGCCCGAGGAGATGGAGAAGGCGCTCACGCGGTCGGGGGACCTGCAGGAGAAGCTGGAGGCGATCGAGGCGTGGTCGCTGGACAGCCAGCTCGAGATGGCGATGGATGCGCTGCGCTGCCCGCCCAAGGACGTGACGTGCGACCGGATGTCGGGCGGCGAGCGACGGCGCGTGGCGCTGTGCCGGCTGCTGCTCTCCAAGCCGGATGTGCTGCTGCTCGACGAGCCGACCAACCACCTGGACGTCGAGAGCGTGGCGTGGCTGGAGCATCACCTGCAGCAGTACAAGGGCACCGTGATCGCGGTGACGCACGACCGGTATTTCCTGGACAACGTGGCGGGGTGGATCCTTGAGCTCGACCGCGGCATCGGGTTCCCGTACAAGGGGAACTACACCGGCTGGCTGGAGCAGAAGCAGACGCGCCTCAAGATCGAGGAGAAGCAGGAATCGTCGCGTCAGAAGACGCTGGCCCGCGAGCTTGAGTGGGTGCGGCAGAACCCCAAGGCGCGCCAGGCCAAGTCCAAGGCCCGCGTGGGCGCGTACGAGCGGCTGCTCAACGAGGACCAGGAGAAGGCGGCGAAGGAGCTTGAGATCTTCATCCCGCCGGGGCCGCGCCTGGGCGACGTGGTGATCCAGGCCAAGGGTGTGTCGAAGGCGTACGGGGACACGCTGCTCCTGGACGACGTGAGCTTCTCGATCCCGCCGGGGGCGATCGTGGGGGTGATCGGTCCCAACGGCGCGGGCAAGACGACGCTGTTCAAGATGATCCTGGGGCTCGAGAAGCCCGACAAGGGTCACTTCAAGGTGGGCGAGACGGTGACGCTGTCGTACGTCGAGCAGTCGCGCGACTCGCTGCCGGAGGGCAAGAACGTGTGGGCGGCGATCTCCGACGGCAACGAGGAAGTGCGGCTCGGAAAGGTCAAGGTCAACAGCCGCGCGTACGTCTCGCGCTTCGGCTTCTCCGGCACCGACCAGCAGAAGCTGGTCGAGAACTTGTCGGGCGGCGAGCGCAACCGCGTGCACCTGGCGCGGGTGCTCAAGGCCGGCGCCAACGTGATCCTGCTGGACGAGCCGACGAACGACATCGACGTGAACGTGATGCGGGCGCTGGAGGAGGCGCTGGAGAACTTCGCGGGCACGGCGGTGATCATCAGCCACGACCGCTGGTGCCTGGACCGGCTGGCGACGCACATCCTGGCGTTCGAGGGCGACGCGACGGTGCGGTTCCACACGGGGAACTGGACGAGCTACGAAGAGGACCGTCACAAGCGTCTGGGCACCGAGGCGGACCAGCCGCACCGGATGAAGTACCGCAAGGTGACGCGCCTGTAGCGCCGTCCCGCGCGGGGTGCACGCTCCTAAACCGCGGGGCCCGGGAAACCCCGGCTCTGGCACCCGCGCCATGGGAGCTCGATCGTTCCGTGGGAACCCGGTCCTGCCGCGCGGCCTCTACTCTGATGAACACCGCGCGTCCGAGCGCGGAGCGGGCGTGCGCCCTGGCGCATCCGATGGCTCGCTCCGCCGCCCGGACCGTCGTTCGCGAGGGCCCACGCATGATCCCGAACCCAGAACATTTCTTTGAGTCCTGGCCCGCGACCAACGGCGCGATGAAGGCTCGCGCTCCTGAGATCGGGAAGGCGTTCGGGCCCTTCTTCCAGGCGCTCATGAAGGAGGGCGCGCTCTCGACCAAGCAGAAGGAGCTGATCGCGCTGGGCATCGGCGTCGCGGTGCGCTGCGAGCCGTGCATCTACCTGCACGTCGAAAAATCGCTCCACGCCGGCGCGACCCCGGCGGAGATCATGGAGACCGCGGGCGTCGCGGTCATGATGGGCGGGGGGCCGGTCTCGACCTACGCGCCCGTGGTTGCCGCGGCTCTCGACCACTTCGAGAAGAAGGCCGCCGCCGTCTGACGCGCCCCGGCCGCGTTCGGTCGCGCCACCCGCCGCGCGTCCCTACTTGGACTGCGAGGGCGTCTCCTTGGGGTCGACGAGGTACGAATTGAACGGGCTCCACGAGGTCGGGACGTCGTTGAGGACCTTGACGCGCCCGTCCGCGTCGACCCCCAGCCGGAGCTCGGTGGTGCCGTTGATCTTCAGGAGCACGGTCTGGTCGATCGTTCCCGGGGGCGACGTGGCGATACTCACCATCTCGTAGGGGTAATAGTTGTTGTTGTCGAGGTTGCTGGTGAGGACGCACGCGGTCTCCGACGGCCGGAGCGTCAGGGGCCGGTCCCAATCCCAGCCGTAGCTAGTGCCGAACGACGTGTGGTACCGGCGGCCCATCCGGTATTCGATCATGCGGTCGCTCTCGTTGGTGAGCGTGACGGATGACGCCGAGCACGCGCCCAATGCCGCGGCGGCGAGAACGCAGGGGATCGCCGCCAGGCCTGATCGTCGTTTCATGAGCGAGAGTTCCTCTGCGCCAGGCCTGCCGCGTCGCGCGCCGGCCGGGGTGGCGACGGCGCCGCGGCTGCGGCGGGCGCATTCTATCTCCGCGCCTCGCGCCCGCTTACGGCGACGGCGCGTCGAAAGGCGGGGACGCCCGCGGGCTGTGCCCGGAGCATCCGCGGGCGCACGGGCTATCGGGCGGCTTTCGGGGGCGTGCGTTTGGCGCTCACCGTCGGGAACGTGCACTTGCCGCCCGACTGAGGTTCGACCATCTCCTGGATGGTCGAAGACGCGAGCGCCTTCTCGACCGTGGCGATCGCGTTGTCCAGCTTGCGGTGCAGCCTGCACAGATTCGTGCCGTGGGATGGGATGCCCAGGGGGCACGTGACGATGCGTTGGATCGGATCGGCGGCGTTGACGACGTCGAGCACGGTCAGCTTTTCGGGATCCCTGGCGAGTTCAAAGCCGCCGCTGGGGCCGCGGCGCGAGAGGATGATGCCGGCTTCCACCAGGTCCTTGAGAATCTTGGAGATGTACCCCGGCGGGACCTTGGTGGCCTCGGCGATGACCTGCGAGCTGGACAGCCCCTCCCGATGGGTCGCCAGGTACACGACGGCCCTGAGGGCGTACTCGGCGGTGCTCGAGAACATGGGGTCCTTGTGCTGGAGCTACAGAGATTCAGGTCCGGATATAGTTTATGCGAACCGGCGCGTCCCGCCCACCGGCACAACCCCCGGCGCGACAAGCTCCGAGGGCCCCGCGGCCGCGGGGCGCACGGGCAAAACCATTCCCCGGGCCCGGCCCTGATCCGCGGTATCCTGCGGGGATGACGCGGACGCTCCACACCGTGCGGTCCATTCTTCTCCCCGGGCTGCTCGCCGCCGGCCTCTGGGGCTGCTCCACGACACCGGATCACGGGCACCACGGCGCGGACAACGCGGTCGTCAACGTCCGCGCGATCCCGGTCTACCGCGGCTCGGACGGTGCGATCGCCGGCTGGGAGCAGCTCGTCGCCGACGCGCGGGCGGCCGACGTCGTGATTGTCGGCGAGAACCACGGCCACCCCGTCGGGCTTCCCTGGGCCGCGGCCCTTTGGGAGGATGTGTCGGCGCCGAAGAGCGACGGCACGTCCAGCGCGGCGCTGAGCCTGGAGTTCTTCGAGCGCCAGGACCAGTCGCGCCTGGATGACTACCTCAAGGGAGTCACCGACGAGCAGGCGTTCCTCAAGCGCACGGACCGCAAGGACGCGAACTACCCCGCGGCGCACCGCGCCATGGTCGAGCGCGCCAAGGCCCTGGGCCGACCGGTGGTTGCGTCCAACGCGCCGTGGGAGATCGTCCGCTACCTGCGCGGCAAGGACTACGACGCGCTCCTGGTGCTCACGCCCGAGCAGACGCGCCTGTTCCGCGTGCCGTCCTCTCCGCCCGAGGGCCGCTACCGGGCGGACTACGACGCCGTCATGAAGGACGTCATCGGCATGTCGCACGGGGCGCCCAAGGGCATCGCCCCCGCGGCGACGATGACCGAGGCGCAGAAGCAGGCCGCGCTGGACGCGAGCTTCCGCACGCAGCAGCTCTGGGACTGGACGATGGCCGAGAGCGTGACGCGGGCGGTCGATGCGGGGAGCCACCCGGTGCTGCAGGTGATCGGCCGCTTCCACAGCGACTTCGTCGGCGGCATGCCGCAGGCGGTCGCCAAGCTCCGGCCGGGGACCAAGGTCGTCGTGATCAGCGTCGTGGACGCGTGCAGCGCCGCGCTGCGCGAGGAAGACCGCGGGCGCGGCGACTACGTGGTGTACGTCGGCCCGTCCCCCGAGGATCAGTGACCCGGCTCGGCCGATCAGCATCCGGCGACGAAGTGATCCGTGAAGTAGTCGAAGTCGTTGCCGCTCACGAACCCGTCGTGATCGACGTCGGCCGCGGGCAGGCCCCAGTAGAAATCCTCGACGAACGCGTCGAAATCGACGCCGTTCACGAAGCCGTTCTGGTCGTAGTCCGAGGCGCAGACGGCCTCGAGCACGAACGGGCGCGAGACCGCGAAGAAGACCTTGCCGTTGGCGTCGACGCGGATCCGGGCCGGGGCGGGCGCCGGGATCGCGGGGAGCACCACCGTGGCGGCGCCCGTGTTGGGGAACGTCCCGAGCACGAGCGGGAAGGTCACGCCGTCGTCGGTTGAGAGTCGGACGGTGACCGTCGAGCAGGAGATGGGCGGGGTGTTGGTTCCGCCGACGGTCCAGTCGACCGTGTTCTCTCCGGTGGGCAGCGAAGTGTTCTGCGCCGGGGTGGTGACGGTGAAGGGCGTGGTCCCCGCCTGGACGGTCAGGTTGACGAACGACGAGATCGCCACGCCGCCCGCGCCCGCGTGGTTGTCGCGCACGATGACCCTGAACTGGCGCGTCGCGCCCGTGACGGTCGGCAGCCTTTCGCCCGGGGTCGGCACGCCCGAGAGCACGTCCGCCATCGCCGGGAAGGTGCGCATCGGGGTCAGCACCGGCGGGAACGCCCGGAACAGCGCCCCCGCCCCGTTGTCCTCAGAGCCGGTCCCGACGAGCGGGCGCGCGACGCCGGCGTCGTACTGCTCCCACGAGTACGTCAGGACGTCGCCGTTGGCGTCGGTCGCGGCGGCGCTGAGCACGAACGGGGTGCCGGGCGGGATGGGGCTGCTGGGCGACGTCGAGACGATCACGGGGATGGTGTTGCCGCTGGCGGCCTGCGCCGGGCAGGCGGCGCCCGAGAGGAACGCCTGCATCTCGCCGACGCTGCCGTGATGAAAGAACGGGTCGGCGAACTCCGCGATGTTGTCGGTGGGCGGCGCATCACCGACGGGACAGCCGCCCGCGTACGCCATGGGGGACGAGCCCGAGCCCGCCTCCCACGCGGTCGCGAGATTGACGTTCCCCGCGCAGCGTCCCTGCGTGCCGCTGAAGGTGTGGTTGGCCCCGAACTGGTGGCCCATCTCGTGGATCACGACCAGGGCCGAGAACGGGTCGACATCGCCGCCGCGGGGGATCCCCGAGACTCCGCCGGCCTTGAAGGGAGAGCAGACCGCCGAGAGGTACGCCACGCCGCCGTAGATGCGCGTGACCACGTGCCCGATGTCGAAGTTGGTGTTGCCGATGGTCGTCGCGAGCAGGTTGATGTTGGACGAGAGGAGATTTCCCGAGCAATCGGCCCCACCGCCGCCGCTGCACGTGGCGTCGTAGGGGTCGGTGTCGGGGTTGAAGAAGATGATCTGGTTGTTGTTGGCGATGAGATTGAAATGGACCGCCAGATCGGCCTCGTACACCACGTTGGAGCGGCCGACGATCGTCACGATCGCCGCCAGGGGATCGGCCACGTTCGGAGCGTGCCCCTGGATCTGGCTGTGGTAGAGCCCGTACTCGCCGGTGCACGCCATCGCGAGCCGTACAGTCCTCAGCGTCTGGAGCGTCGCCGGCGCCATCGCGCCGCGCCCGCCGGCCAACTCGCGGGTCCCGAACCCGTGCACGCCCTCGGTGGTCAGGCACTCCCAGTCACCCCCGCCGGGCAGGTCGGAGAGCCAGTACGACACGGCGTGCCCGGGGTCGGCCGACTGCCACGGATCGATCATCCATGCGCGGTCGGCGGTGCGGAGCATCGCGGTGATGCCGCGCGGCGAGACTTCAAAGCGGCCGGTCGCACTCCCGTCGGTGGACTGAACGATGAACGTTCGGATCTGCGGGAAGAGATCCTGGAGCGCATCCTCCATCACCGGCGAGCGCGCCACGACGCACGGCACGAGCTCGCCTTCCGGACCCGGCAGGGCCACCGCCAGACCGTATTCGGACAGCGGTGCTTCGATCTGCTGCTCCGGCGCCTCCTCCAGCATGGCCCCGAGGGCCTCGATGTTCACGGCGACGATCGAGCCCTGGGTGGGCCGGGGCCCGGCCACCGTTCCGGCGACCGTGAGGGGCGGGCCTTCGGGGAGTGGCGAGAACACCTGCGCCTGCGCGGCGGCGCCCGCGACGCAGAGCAGAGCGGCGGAGAGTTTCATCAGGGCGTCCCTTGCAAAGCGGTCGGACGGGCGTCTCGGTGCGCCGCGTCCATCCTAAATGAACCGTCCGCACGCGACAACGGAGTTGTTCCCGTTTGGCGCCGGTGCCGTCGCACAGGTCACGGGCGGCGACTTATCGACCTTCGGACCCCGGAGTTTCCGCGGGCGCGGCAGCGACGGTCTCCGGCGCGGCGGGGCGCGGCCAGCCGCCGCCGAGCGCCTTGTACAGGGCCACGAGGTTGGTTCCGATGGTCGTGTCGCTCTGCGCGAGCGCCGCCTCGGTGGCGTAGAGGGCACGCTGGGCCGAGAGCACGTTGAGGAAGTCGGTGCGCCCGGCGCTGTACAGCTGGAGCGACAGGTCCACGGCCTCGCGGTTGGCGGCGGCGGACTCGGCCAGCAGGGCGCGTCGCTCCTGCTCGCGGGTGAACCTTACCAACGAGGTCTCGACGTCCTGCAGCGCGGTGAGCACGGCGGCGCGGTACGCGAGCAGCGCCTGGTCCGCCACCTCGCGGGCCACCTCGATGTTGGCGTCGATCCGTCCGCCGGCGAAGATCGGGAGCAGCACGCCGGGCGTGATCGACCAGTAGCGGTTCGCGAGGTTGCCCAGGGAGCCCCCGTTGTTGCTCTGGACGCCCAGCGAGCCGGTGAGCGTGAACTTGGGGTACTGGTCGGCGACGGCCACGCCCACCTGTGCCGTGGCGGCGTGGAGGTCGGCCTCGGCCTTCTTGATATCGGGGCGTCGCTCCAGCAGCGTGGAGGGCAGGCCCACGGGCACCGTGCCCGGCGGTTTGGGTGCCGCGGCCTCGGGGGTGAGCTCTTCGAGCAGCACGCCCGGTTCCTGGCCCAGCAGCACGCCCAGCGCGTAGATGTCGGCGCGGGCCTGGGCCTCGTACGAGGGCACCTGTGATTCGGTCGTTGAGACCTGGGCCTTGCTGGTGGCAACGTCCAGAGCGCTGACGAAGCCGGCCTCGAACCTCTCCTGGGTAAGCGAGAGCGTGTCGCGCTGCGTCGCGAGATTCTCGCGCGCGATGGCCAGCTGGCGCTGGGCCCCGCGGAGGTCCAGGTAGGTCGACGCGATCTCGCCCTCGAGGGAGACCATCAGCGAGAAGCGGTCGGCGATCGCTGACTCGATCTGCGCGTCGGCGGCCTCGACGCCGCGCCGGGTCCCGCCGAAGACGTCGATCTCCCATGCCGCGTCGAAGCCGGCGCGGAAGAAGTTGCCCGTGGACGCAACAAAGCGATCGCCCACGGCGCCGCCGTTGCGGCTGCGCGAGTACGACGCGGCGGCGTCGACCGTCGGGTACAGGCCGCTGGCCGCCACGGTGCGCTGGGCCCGGGCCTGCCTCACCCGCGACTCGGCGGCGGCGAGCGTGAGGTTGGCCGCGGCGGCGCGTTCGATCAGGCTCGTGAGCGTCGCGTCGTTGAACTGCGTCCACCACGCGGTGATGTCGGGGGCCTGGGCGTTGGGCACGCTGACCACGCCGGGCCCCGTGGCGCCGGCGTCCAGGCCCGACCAGGAAGGGGGCGCGGCGGCGGGGGGCTTTTCATAGTCGGGCCCGACGGTGCAGCCGCCCAGCGCGGCGAGCAGAGCGAGCGGTACGGCGTTGACGGTTCGGCGGTTCATGGTCCGTGATCCTCACTCGTACCGCAGAGCCTCGATCGGGTCGAGGCGGGAGGCCTTCCACGCGGGGTAGAAACCAAAGACGATGCCCACCGTCGCCGAGACCGCGATCGACGCGACGATCGCCTCGGCCGACGCCTCGACGGGCCAGCGGAGGAACTGCTTCACGAGCATGGCGGACCCGCGCCCCAGCGCCAGGCCCACCAGCCCGCCGAGCAGGCACAGGACCGTCGCCTCGATGAGGAACTGCGTGAGGATGTCCCGCGAGCGGGCCCCCACCGCCATGCGCAGCCCGATCTCGCGCGTGCGCTCGGTCACGGACACGAGCATGATGTTCATGATGCCGACACCGCCGACGATCAGCGAGATCAGCGCCACGGTGAGAAGCAGGTTGGTCATCATGGTCGTGGTGGACGCGAGGTTGTCGGCGGCCTCGGTCATGTTGCGGATCTGAAAGTCCTCGGGCTCGCCCTCGCGGATCCGGTGCCGCTCGCGCAGCAGCTCGGTGATCTGGCGGATGGCCGGCTGCACCTGCGACGGCGCCGTGGCGGCGCAGATGATCTGGTTCACGTTCACGAACCGCGTCGTCGCGGTCATGCCCCCCACCGTCGCGGCGGGCGGGAACACGCTGGTCCCGCCCGGGAAGAGCGAGCCCGAGGGGGACGCGGCCGACGTCGACGCCGCGCTGCTCGATCCGCCTCCCCCGCCGCCGCCCTGCAGGCGGAATTTCACGGTCGTCCACGGCGCGAGGACGATGTCGTCCTGGTCCTGGCCGAAAGCGTTGGCCCCCTTGGGCGCCAGGACGCCCACGACACGGAACGTCACGCTCTGGAGCCGGAACTCCTGCCCGATGGGCGAGCGTCCCTCGAACAGCTGGTTCACGATGGTGCGGCCGACCACGCACACGCGCGCGGCGTTGCGCACGTCGGCCTCCGTGAAGCAGTCGCCCTCGGCGAGGTTGGTCCATTCGCGGACCGTGAGGTAGTCGGGCGTCGAGCCCAGCGTGCTCAGGGGCACGTAGTTGCGCTCGCGGTAGATGGCCTGACCGCTGCCGCGCACCAGCGGCGCGGCGGCCGCCACGGCCGGGCAGTCGCGCAGGATCGCGGCGCAGTCGTCGGGCGTGAGCGTCAGCGACGTGCCCGCGCCGAACGAGACGCCGCCGGTGGCCGCGGTGCCCGGCAGCACGAGCAGGTTGTTGGCGCCCATGCTGGCAATCGTCCTGGCGATCGATCCCGACGATCCCTTGCCGATCTCCATCATCGCGATCACGGCGGCGATGCCGATCACGATCCCCAGCACCGTCAGGGCCGACCTGGTGATGTTCCGGCGCAGGGCCCGCAGCGCGGTCCGGAGCGTCTTGGTGATCGTCATGCGGGCGCCCCCGCTGCGATCGGCGCCGCCGCCGCGTCCGGCGCCGGGGCGGTGAGCGGCTCGGTGACGGTGTCGGACTCGACCAGCCCGTCGCGCAGGCGGATGTTCCGGCGCGCGTGCGACGCCACGACCGGGTCGTGCGTCACGATGATGATCGTGAGTCCCTCGGCGCGGTTGAGCTCCTGGAGCATCCACAGCACTTCCATCGTGGTCCGCGAGTCCAGGTTGCCCGTGGGCTCGTCGGCGAACAGCACCGGGGGATGGTTGACGAGCGCCCGCGCGATCGCGACGCGCTGCTGCTGACCGCCCGAGAGCTGCGCGGGTGTGTGGTCGGTCCGCTGATCCAGGCCCACCTTTGTGAGCAGCTCGAGCGCCCGCCGGCGCGCCTCGCGGTCGCTCATCCCCGACGCGGTGTACGTCAGGGGCATCATCACCTGTTCCACCGCCGTGGTCCGCGGCAGGAGGTTGAACGACTGGAAGACGAACCCGATCTTGCGGTTGCGGATCATGGCCCGCCGGTCCGACGACAGGCGCGAGGTCTCCTCGCCGTCGAGCGTGTACGTGCCCGACGTCGGCCGGTCGAGGCACCCGAGGATGTTCATCAGCGTGGTCTTGCCCGACCCCGAGGCGCCCGTGAGCGCGACCAGCTCGCCGCGCTCGATTGTCAGCGAGATCCCGCGGAGCACGCGCACGTCCATCTCGCCGACGTGGAACGTCCGGCGGATGTCCTCGAGTTGGATGAGCGGCGTGGCCATGCGTTGCGTGCGCTCGCTCCTTCAGCGGCCCCCGCCGCCGGGACGACCGCCGCCGCGCGGCATCGTCGGCGCGAAGGGGTTGGTGCTGGGGGGTGTCGCTGCTGCCGCGCCGGTTGCCGGCGCGGTCTCACCGACGACCACCTCGTCGCCCTCGGCCAACTCGTCGCCCGACACCTCCGTGACGTTGCCGTCGGTGAGCCCCGCGCGGACCGTGACCGCCACGGGCTTGCCCTCGCGGAGCACCCACACGCGCGACGGAGGCTTCTTTCCCCGCTCGCCGCGCCCGGCCGAGGGCCCGGTCCGCGCCGGCGCCGCCGATCCCGCGGCCGGCGCGCTCGTCTTGACGGCCGGTTCGGCCGGGGCCCACCGCAGGGCCGCGTTGGGCACGGTCAGCACGTCCTCGCGCTGGTCCACGATAAACCGCACGTTGGCTGTGAGGTAGGGGAGCAGGCGGAGGCTGCTGTTGTCGGTCACGATCTCGACCGTGTACGTAACGACGTTCTGCGTCATGGTGGCGTTCAGCCGCACCTTGCGGACCTCGCCGCGGAAGGGCTCGCCCGGGAACGCGTCGACGGTGAACGTGACGGCGGCGCCGGGCTTCACGCTTCCGATGTCCGCCTCGTTGACCTGCACCAGCACCTGCATGCGCGACAGGTCCCGGGCGATCAGGAACAGGCTGGGCGCGTTGAGGCTGGACACCACGGTCTGGCCGATGTCGACGCGCCGATCGATGATGACCCCCGTGACCGGCGAGTTGATCGTGCAATAGAAGAGGTTGCGGCGCGAACGCTGCAGGGACGCCTCGGCGATCGAGACCTGCGCCCTGGCCTGTCCGATCTGCGCCTCGGCGAGCGCCAGGCTCGCGACGGCCTGCTCGTAGGCCGACTCCGACGCGTCGAAATCGGCCTGCGAGAGCGCCCGCGACTTGCCCAGCTTCTGGGCCCGTTCCCAGTCGCGCCGCGTCTGATCGAGCTTGGCGCGGGCCTGGTCGCGGCTGGACTCGGCCACCGTCACCGACGCCTGCGCCTGCGCCAGGCTTGCCTCATTCGAGGAGACATCCGCCGCGTACAGCGTGTCATCCACCTTCGCCAGGACCGAGCCCTCGGTCACCGTCGAGCGGTAGTCCACCGGCTTGCCGTCGACATCGGTGCCGAAGGAGGCGATCTGGCCGTTCACCTGCGCCCCGACGTCCACCACGTCCTCGGGCACCACGGTGCCCGTCGCGCTGATGGTCGCGACCACGTCGCCGCGCTTGACCTCCGCGGTGCGGTACGAAGGCGCGGACGCGCCGGCGCGCTGCTGGTACCAGCGCCACCCGTAGTACGAGCCCGCGCCGAGAACGCCCAGCACGACAATCCACACAACCGCGAGCTTCACGGTGCTCTCCGGGAACGAGGGCTGATCCGGCCGGGAGCGCTGCCCGGGCTCTCGGACGCATCGGCGATGGTAAACATATGGGCTCCGAGCTTCTCCAGCAGTGCGCGGAGGCGGTCGGCCTCCGCGCGGCTCAGGCCGTTCATCAGGCGCTCGATCCAGGCGTGGTGGTCGGGCATCGCGCGCCGGAGCAGGTCGCGGCCCGCCGACGTCAGCGC
The DNA here is from genome assembly GCA_044223975.1 of Phycisphaerales bacterium. Classification (GTDB taxonomy): domain Bacteria; phylum Planctomycetota; class Phycisphaerae; order Phycisphaerales; family UBA1924; genus CAZCPB01. Next base: position 34,030 of record JBGALI010000002.1, read on the forward strand.
CACGCGCCTGGTCCGCTGATCATCCGGATCCTCGCGACGCACCACCAGCCCCGAACGCTCCATCCGGTCCAGCGTCGCGCTCAGGCTCGGCGGCTGCACCAGCAGCGCTGCGCCAAGCTCGTGCATCCGCGGCTCGGGCTTCCCCGCCTCGTGCAGGCGCGACAGCGAGCGCAGCACGCCCCACTGCGCCCCGCTCACGCCGAACCTGGCAAAGTGCGGCTCCGACAGGCGCCGGAACAGCCCGCCCACGCGGACCAGTTCGCGCAGCACCTGCTGCGAGCTTCGCGCGCTGCGCAGGCTCGCGCCCTTGCCCGCGGGGCGCCCGGGCGATGCCGCGCGGGCCGATTTCATTCGTTCGCTCACGAACGAATAAACGCCCGCGCCGGGCCCGCATTGCCGCCGCGCCCCGGTTGGGGACAGATTTTGAGGTCCGCCGTTCGTCGTCTTCCCCACAGGGGAGTTCTGAGGTGAGGTCTTTGTTTGGTCCGCAGGGAATCTTCGATTCGCGGGGAATCCAGGGTTGGGAATCGACAACCATTTTCTAATGCAGCACTTATGTCCTTGCCCCTGAACGGTCGCCGGACCCGGCGCGGAGCGCACCATGGCCGGAAATGGGATTGTGACTGGTGTTAACCCCGGGGCGTGCGCGGTACGATCGGGCGAAACCTCAACAGAAAGGAGCCGCGATGTCGCCGAAAGCACTCCCCGCGTGGTCTTGGTGTCTCGCCGCCCTCACCCTGGTTGCAGCGTCCAGCACAGCGCTCAACGCGCAGCCCGAGAAGGCGGCGACCTCGGACAAGAAGCCGTTCTCGATCGAGCAGGGCTACTACGTCGAAGCGTGCTCCTGCCGCGCCCCGTGCCCCTGCGAACTCACCGGCGCCATGAAGGGCTGCGAAGGGGTCGGCGCGTACAGCTTCGACAAGGCGATGTACGACGGGCAGGACCTCTCGGGCACGAAGATCGCCTACGCGCTCTTCCTGGGAGAAACGGTGATCGTGTACATCGACGCGCCCGACGCCAAGAAGCACGCCGCGGTCGAGAAGTTCGCCCGTGCTGCGCTCGCCGGGTTCGGGCCGATCAAGCAGGTCAAAGACGCCAAGGTTGAGATCAGCGGCAAGGACGGCGCGTACACCGCCAAGGTCGACGGCGGCAAGGTCATGAGTTGCACGACCGAGCCGGTCATGGGCGGCGACGGCAAGACACCCCTGGTGCACACCAACACGCAGGATGCGCTCAACCCCACGATGTACCAGGGCCGGTGCACCTCGTGCACCTACACCGACGGCGACAATAAGATCGAGCTTGAGAAGGGCCGCAACTCGTACTTTAACCAGCACATGAAGAGCAGCGGGAAGCTCTGAACCTGCCGGGCAGCGCCCCGACCGTTCGCGCCCTTGATGACCACGCGGCCCCTCGAACTCCGGGGGGCCGCGTTGTTGCGCGGCAACGGTCGCTCCTGACGCAGCCGCGGTATCATCGCGCGGTGGCGAAGCCTCCCGAGAATCATGCCGGTCACGGTGCTCGTCCCGGGCGCGCCGCGCTGCTGTGGGCGCGGGTGACGGCAGAGCCCGCGATCCTTGCCGCGGCACTGATTGCGGCGCTCGCCATCCTGGCGTTCGCGAAGATCGCCGACGAGGTGCGCGAAGCCCACACCTTTTCCTTCGACGATCGGTTCCTCGACCTGCTCCGCAAGAACGGCGAACCGGGACACGCCGTGGGGCCCGTGTGGCTCACCGGGGTCATGCGCGACTTCTCGGCGCTGGGCAGCGCCGCGGTCGTCTCGCTGGTCGTGCTGAGCACCGTCGGCTACCTCGCTATCCAGCGCCGTCGTCGCGCCGCGTGGACGATCATCGCCGCGTCGGTCGGCGGCACGCTCATCGCGGCGGCGCTGAAGCTGGCGTTCAGCCGGCCGCGCCCCGACCTTGCCTTTCACCTGACCGAGGTGGACAGCACATCGTTCCCCAGCGGCCACTCGATGGAATCGGCCGTGGTCTACCTGACCCTTGGCGCGATGCTCGCGCGGCTCACTCCGGGGACGCGCGGCAAGGTTTTCGTGCTTGGAGCAGCCTTGTTCATCACCGGCCTCGTTGGTTTCAGCCGCGCCTTCCTCGGCGTGCACTACGCGACCGATGTCCTGGGCGGGTGGAGCGCGGGGCTTGCCTGGGCACTGATCTGCTGGATCGCGGCCCGGAAGCTGCGGCGCGACAATCGCCCGGGCGGCGATGTGGCGAGCTAGCGCGGACGGTGCGGGAGGCGGCGAGGCGTCGCGCCCGCCCACTCACACTCCGAGGCTCCGTTGAACGCGGCGTACTTCTCCAACGCATTGCGCAGTGCCCGTCGACGGGCGCGGGTCTCTTTCACGCCGCGCTCCCACCACACCCCGCGTACGTGCAGCACGCCCGCGTCCCTGTCGAGCGCCGGGCTCAGGCGGCCGACCAGGCGGGCCCCGTCGGCCGTGTGCTCGAGGATCGGCAGCACGTAGTACCCGAACTTCCGCTTCTTCTCGGGCACGAACGCTTCGAAGCGGTACTCGAAGCCAAACAGCCGCTGGCAGCGGGCGCGGTCGCGGATCAGCGGATCGAACGGGCTGAGCAGGCGGATCTGCCCCGGTTCCATTGCCGCGGCACGCTCGGCGGCCTCCGCGGCGCGGGCTTCCCAATCGGTCACGGCAAACCCGCTCCGAACCCGCGTGTCAGGCCCCGCGACGGTCGCCGGGACCAGTTCCCCGCGCCGCACCGCCGCGGCACACCACGCCCGTGCCGCGGCCTCGGGCACGGCGGCCCAGTACGCCGCCAGTTCGCGGGTCGTCGCTACGCCCAGTCGCTCGATCGCCGAGCGGCAGGCCCAGTCGATCAGTTCTTCTTCCGACGGCGCCGGGTGCGCGTGGACGCCGGGCAGCACCCGCTCGGTGAGGTCGTACACCTTGTGAAAGTTGACGCGCCGCGCGATCGCCAGACGCCCCGCGCGCCACCAGTACTCGAGCGCGGCCTTGGCGGGCTTCCAGTCCCACCACGGGCCGCCGGCGTGGCCCTCAGCATCAAAGTCACGCGCCATCCGCGGCCCCTCGGCGCGGATCCGGGCGAGCACTTCGGCGAGCACCTTGGCGCCCCGCGCGCCGAGTTTCTGGTGGTGCCACCGCGTCGCGGGCCAGCGCTCGACCTGGCGGAAGCGATGGTGCCAGTACGGGAACAGCGCGGAGGGAACGACCGACGCGTCGTGGGTCCACTGCTCGAACACCAGCGAGCGCGCGTGAAGATCGTCGAAGGTCGCGGGCCGGTACGACCCCAGGCGCGACCAGAGGATGTGATGGTGGGCGCGCTCGACGACGTTGATGCTGTCGAGCTGCACGAACCCCAGGCGCGTGATGGTGTCGAGCACCGCCGCCGGCGACGCGTCTCGGCGCGGGTCGTCAAGGAGTCCCTGGGCACGCAGCAGCAGCGCACGCACGGCGGGCAGCGGGATGGCGGCCGGAGTCTCGGGCACCGGGACGGAGGGTACCCCCGTTCGATCCGGCGCAGCATCGCGTTCGACCGCGTGCGGCTCAGGGCCCCTTGCCGCCGTCGGTTTCCAGCTGGGCTTGTCGGGCTCGCCAGTCGGCGAGCTTGGCCGCGTGCTCGGAGGTCGGGTCGATCCGGTTCCACGCGTCGTACAGCCGGACCCCGCGGTCCAGGGCCGCGCCAACCAGCCCGCGGCGCGTCCTGGGGCCCAGGCGTCCGCGCGTTCCGGCGAGCCGTTCAGCGCCCGAGACGATGAGCCGCTCGGCCTCGATGAAGCGTTCATCGCGGGCCGCGACGGGCGTCGCCGGGTCCGCCGCCTGGTCCGCGATGATGGAGCCGAGCAGGCTGGACAAGGCGTGCCGCCACCACTCGTACGGGGTCCCGTCGACCAGCGACGCCGCGGCCGCGTCGAGCGTGGTGCGTGCGATGCGCTCGGCCTCTGCGTGGGCGCCGCGCTTCTGCATCAGCCCGGCCAGCTCGTAGTGGGCGTACACCGAATCGGGGTTTGCAATGCCCGGCTTCACGGCCAGGATGGCGCAGGCCTCGGTCAGCACGGCCTCGGCCTCCCGGCTCTCTCCGCATTCGCGGAGGAAAGTCCCCAGCGCCTTGAGCGATCTCCCGATGGACGGGTGACCCGGGTCGAGCAGGGCGCGGTAGATGGCCACCGACTCGCGCTGGGCGCCCGCCGCGCCGGCGGGGTCTCCGCGGGCGCCCGTGATGATCGCCAGCGAGTCCAGCGCGTGCGCGACGTCGAGGTGGGAGTCGCCGTACAGGCCCCGCGCCACGTCGACTTCCTCCCGGACCGTCCGCTCGGCCCCCTCAACATCGTGCTGGGCGAAGCGCAGCGAGCCGAGGTTGTGCAGCGCCAGCAGGCCGTCGGGGTCGTTGCCGCCGGGGAGGCCGCGGCGGATCTCGGTGCTCCGGGCGAGGTACTGCTCGGCCTCCGCGAGCCTGCCCCTCTCAAAGTACACCGAGGCGAGGTTGTTCAGGGCCTGCACGTACTCGCGCCGGCGCGTGTCGCCGCGGCCCTCGTAGTACGCGATAGCCCCGCGAAACTCGGTCTCGGCGCCGGCCGGATCGCCGCGCGCGGAGGCGAGTGCCCCGGCGTTGTTGGCGATGAGGGCCATGGTCCCGGCGCCGGCGTCGCCGAGCGGCCCGGCGATGGCCCGCGCGCTGGCGTACAGGGCGGCGGCGCCGTCCAGGTCGCCGCGGGCCTTCACGATGCCGCCGACGTCGTTGAGGGCGCCGGCGTACTCCGCGCTGCCGGGGCCGAACACCTCCCGCTGCTTCTCTGCGTTCAGCCTGAGCATCCGCTCGGCGGGCTCAAGAAGCGCCAGCTCGCGGTACGTCTCGCCGATGGCCTTCGCCAGCCTCATGGCCACCAGCGGCTCGTAGGCGTTGCCGCGGGACTCAAGCTCCTTGGAGCCGGCGTCGAGCACCTCGCGGACGGTGATGTCGGCGCGCCCGTCCTCGCGTCCGCGGTCGGCCCGGGCGATCATGCCGGTCATGAGCTCGTTGACCGACTCGGCCGCGCGGGCGCTGCGGCGCGCGTCCTCGGCCTCCCGGTCGGCGCGGGCGGCCTGCGCGCTGGCGGCCTCGGCGCTTTGGCGCGCGAGCACAGCCTGTCGCGCCGCCTCACGCTCGGACGCCCAGGCCTTGAGCATGCCGACGCCGGTGCCGGCGAGGCCGCCGACGAGCGCGAGGCTCACGAGCGCGCCCGCGGCAACGGGCACGCGGTGCCGGGCCACGAACTTGCGGGCGCGGTAGACCGAGCTCGGCGGCGCCGCTTCGACGGGCCGTCCCTCGAGGTAGCGCTGCAGGTCGGCGGCCAGGCCCCCGGCGGTGTCGTAGCGGCGGGCCCGGTCCTTTTCGAGCGCGCGCATGACGATCCAGTCCAGCTCGCCGCGCACGAGCGTGCCGAGCCGGCCGGGCTCGGTGCGCCGGCGCGCCGCGACGGCCGCGATCGTGCCGGCCTGCTGGGACAGGCGCGTGCTGGGCCGGGGAGGGTCGACCTCGCGGATGATGCGCTGGATCTCGGCGTAGGCCGCCGAGCGGAGGCGCACGGAATCGAAGGGCGGCGACCCGGTGAGGAGTTCGTAGAGCATCACGCCCAGCGAGTAGACGTCGGTGCGGGTGTCGATGTCGAGAGAGCCCTCGGCCTGCTCGGGGCTCATGTACTCGGGGGTGCCGATGAGCTGGCGGAACTCGGTGTAGACGGTCTTGTCGGTGAGGCGCCGGGCGGTCGCCTTGGCGATGCCGAAATCGATGACCTTGACGGCCGCGCGTCCGTCCACCACGCTGACCAGCACGTTGCTGGGCTTGATGTCGCGGTGGATGATGCCCTTGGTGTGGGCGTGCTGCACCGCGGCGCAGACCTGCGTGAACAGGCCGATGCGCTCGTCGATGGGCAGGGTGCCCTGGTCGCAGTAGTCGGTGATCGGGTCGCCCTTGACCAGCTCCATCACGAAGTAGGGGCGCCCGGTCTGCGTGGCGCCGGCGTCGAGGACCTTGGCGATGTTGGGGTGGTCCATCATGGCCAGGGCCTGGCGCTCCTGCTCGAAGCGCGCGACCACCGAGCGCGTGTCCATCCCCGGCTTGATGATCTTGAGCGCCACGCGCCGCTGCACGGGCTCGCGCTGCTCGGCGAGGAACACGATCCCGAACCCTCCCTCGCCGATCTGCTCCAGGATCCGGTACCGATCGACCATCACCCCCGGGCCCTCGCGGACCGTCGCGGCGCCGGTGGCGGCCGCGGAGGGCGCGACCGTCGGCCGATCCATGAACCCGCCGGCGCGCTCGAGCGCCCTCAGCAGGCTCAGCGCCTCGGACCGCGACGCCTCGTCCGGGCACGCGCCACGCACGTACGCCTCGCGCTCGCCCTGCGGGAGGGCCATCGCCTCGCCGACGATATCGACCAGCCGCGGTGTGTGGGAACCTGCCATCCGTTGCTCTTCCCGCTCACGCCCCGGCCGGGCCGGGAGTCCCCTCGCCCTCGCGCTGAAACTCCCGCGCCAGCCACGCCCGCGCGTACGCCCAGCGGTTGTTCACGGTCCGATCGGAAATCTCCAGCGCCGCGGCGGTCTCGGGCACCGACAACCCCGCGAAGAAGCGCAGGCGGACCACGTCCGCCACGTGCGGCTCGTGCTCCTCTAGGCGCCGTATCGCGTCGTCGAACGCAAGAACAGTCTCGCCCTGGTCCCGGTCGATGCTGTCCAGGTCGGCCACGTCGCCGATGGCCTCCAGCGGTACGCGCACCACCTCCCCGCCCCGCTTGATCCGCCCCCGAGCCCGGGCGTGCTCGATCAGGATGCGCCGCATGGCTTCCGCGGCAGCGTGCAGGTACGCCGCGCGCCCCGACGTGCGGATCAGCTCGTCGTCCCCCAGCCGCATGTACGCCTCGTGCACCAGCGCGGTCGCCGTGAGCGTGTGCGCCCGGCGCTCGCCCTTCATGTGATTCTGGGCGATGGCACGGAGGTGGGCGTACACGCTCTCGGCGAGCGGGCCGCTTCGCGCCGGCTTCAAAGCCGGGTTCGGTGAGGGTTCAGGGGGCGGCACAGATGACCATGGTACCGTTGAGCGCCCGCCGCCGAGAGAACCAAATCACATTCCCTTCGGGCCGCGGGCCCGTGCGCTACTTCCCCGATGTCCCTGCATCCGTCCCGCCTCGCGCCGCTCGGAGCGTGTACCCGCCGATCTGCCGCTGCAGATAGTCCGGGGCGTTCACGATCAGCGTGCCCTGGTAGAACACGATCGTCCCGCCGTCCCCGCCGCGGTCCAGCCATTGGTCGGGCTCGACCAGGTCGATCAGGAGCCCCCGGAGCCGCTCGCCGCGCCGCTCGAGCGACGGAGCTTCCACGCCGCCCGGCCCCGCGTTGGGCACGCCCTGGCTCGTCTCGCGGAACACCGACCCGCCGCCCCCGCCGGCGCGGCTCTGCAACGCGCTCTGAAGATCAAGCTGCGGGGCGTTCGTGAAATCGGGAACCTCCCGGAACAGGTCGCGCACGTCGTAGATCTCGAGACGCTTGTACGCGTTCAGGCGACCACGCGGCCCGATCTGCACCGCCCCGCTCGCCGAAAGCTGCCAGGTGCAGCTTCCGGCCGGCGAATCCTCCAAAGCCTTTTCCAGCACCCGTTCCAGAAGTTGCTGGGCCGTGATGCCGCGGAACGACAGCGTGATCGATCGCTCCCTGTCCATCCCCGTCGCGTTCGCGTCATCGGCCCACAGCGGCTCGAGCTCGGCCCCCGTCATCTCGGCGATGTACTTGATCGCATCCTCGAGGCGCTGGCCGCGGAACTCGCCCGTCATGGGCCTGAGCATGCGGCCGAGTGTCGACGGCGCCGAAGCACCGGCGCTCAGGATCGATGTTGAGGGGTACCCCGCCGCGTGCACGCTGAAAGCGTGTCCGACCATCCCGGTCAATAGCGCCACCGCCGCGACATGCACGCAGGTCTTCATGGACCGCTCCTGGGTTGGGGCGGGGCACCTGGCGCCGGCCCGGCGCTCCGGGATGCTCCCGCTGGTTCTCATGCGAATACGCCCGAGCGCGTCAGGGGTTCCCGGCGAATTGGGGAAGGGACCACGCCGGCGGCAATTCGACGGCGAAGGCCGTGCGAATGGCCGTGTTCCCCACCCCGCGTTGCAGTAGCATGCGCCCATGGTCCGCAGCGCTCTGTCGATCGCGATGTACGCGGCTCTTTCCGGCGCCGGCGAGCCGCCCCGCCGCGTCGACTTTGACCGTGACATCAGGCCGGTTCTGGCCGACGCGTGCTTCAAGTGCCACGGCCCTCACGCCGACCAGCGCAAGGCGCGCCTGCGGCTGGACGTACGCGAAGGCCTCTTCGGTCCCACGCGCGACGCGGCCGACCCGGGCCGCGACCCGACGCTCCCCGCGCGGATCGTCACGCCCGGTGACGCGGCCGCCAGCGAGCTCGCCCGACGCGTGCTCTCTCAGGACGACGACGAGCGCATGCCCCCGCCCGACGCGGCGCGTCAGCTGACCGCTGACGAGCGGGACCGGCTCGGCCGCTGGATCGCCGAGGGCGCTCCGTGGTCCGGCCACTGGGCCTTCGAGCCCATCAAGGACCACGCCGAGCCCGTCGTCCACACCGGCGCGTGGTGCCGCAACGGGATCGACCGCTTCATCCTCGCGGCTATCGAATCGCACGCCCCTGCCGGCTCGCTGTCGCCCGCGCCGGAGGCCGACCGCCGCACGCTCATCCGTCGCCTCAGCCTCGACCTGACCGGGCTGCCGCCCAAGCGCGACGAAATCGCGGCGTTTCTCGCCGACCAGTCGCCCGGCGCGTACGAGCGCGTGGTTGATCGACTGCTTGCTTCCCCGCGCTTCGGCGAGCACTTTGCGTCGGCGTGGCTGGACGCGGCCCGCTACGCCGATTCCAACGGCTTCCAGCTCGACCCCGACCGTACCGCGTGGCCCTGGCGCGACTGGGTCGTCGGCGCGTTCAACGCCAACCTGCCCTACGACGAGTTCGTCCGCGAGCAGATCGCGGGTGACCTGCTCCCCGGCGCTTCGCAATCGCAGGTGCTCGCCTCGGCCTTCAACCGTAACCACCCCATCAACGGCGAGGGCGGGCGCGACATTGAAGAATCGCGCATCGACTACGTGATGGACCGCGTCGACGCCACCAGCACCGTGTTCCTGGGCCTGACCATGTCGTGCGCCCAGTGCCACGACCACAAGTACGACCCGCTGACGCAGCGCGACTACTACGCGCTGTTTGCGTACTTCAACTCGATCGACGAGGACGGCGGCGGCGACAAGGGCGACATGCCGCCGCTGCTCGAATACAAGGACGGCGTGGGACACGAACTCAAGGTGATGGTTATGCGCGACCGGCCCGAGCCGCGCGAGACGCACATCCTCGTGCGCGGCGCCTGGGATCACCCCGGCGACGCCGTACATCCGGCCACGCCCGCGGCGCTCCCGGCGCTCACCGGCGCGCCCGCCAACCGGCTGGGCCTGGCGGCATGGATCACCGATCGCACGAACCCCCTCGCCGCCCGCGTGGCGGTGAACCGCCTGTGGCAGCAGGTCTTCGGCACGGGCCTGGTCCGCACTCCCGACAACTTCGGCATCCAGGGCGAGCGCCCGACGCACCCTGAACTCCTCGACTGGCTCTCGGTTCGATTCATCGACAGCGGCTGGGACACCAAGGCGCTGCTCCGCCTGATGGTGACCAGCGCGACCTACCGCCAATCTTCCGCGTGCCCGCCCGCGCTCGTTGAGGCCGACCCCGAGAACCGCCTTCTCGCTCGCGCTCCGCGGTACCGGCTTCCCGCCGCCGCGATCCGCGACCAGGCGCTGCTGGCTTCCGGCCTGCTGGTTGAGAAGCTCGGTGGCCCGCCCGTCAAGCCCTACCACCCGGCGGGCGTGTGGGAGGACGTGAGCTTTGGCAGGCTCAAGTACACCCCGGGCACGGGCGAAGACCTCTACCGCCGCAGTCTCTACACCTTCTGGCGCCGCACCGCCGCGCCCGCCAATCTCTTCGATGTGCCTCTGCGGCAGCGCTGCTCGGTCCGCGTGATCCGCACCAACACTCCGCTCCAGGCGCTGGTGACGATGAACGACGTCACCTACACCGAGGCCGCCGCGGCACTGGCCGAGAGATCGATCCGCGAGGGCGGCACTCGCGATGCCGAGCGCCTTGCGTGGGCGTTCGAGACCGTCCTCTGCCGCCCGCCCCGTGCCGCCGAGTCCCACATCCTTGAATCTCGCCTAAACACTCTTCGTGCGTATTACGCGCAGCATCCTGAAGAGGCTCAAGCCGCGGCGTGCGCGGGCGAGCGCGCCGACCCTGCCGCCGATCGCTTCGTCGAGGTTGCTGCGTACGCCGGCGTGATGGATGTAATCTTCAACCTTGATGAGACCCTGACCCGCGAGTGACGAGAGCCCCATGGACCCGAGATTCCTCCCCCATCTCGCCATGACGCGCCGCCAGTTTCTCGGGCGCGGCTGCGCCGGCGTGGGCTCCGCGGCATTGGCCATGATGCTCGCCGATGCGGCGCGAGCACAGCCCGGCGCATCATCATCCACGCCGCCTCCGTGGTCGGTTGGGGGTGCTCCCCGCGCCAAGCGCGTCATCATGCTCACGCAGGCCGGCGCTCCCTCCCAGATCGATCTCTTCGATTACAAGCCCGGCCTGGTCCCGCTCCGCGGCCAGCTCATCCCCGACTCCGTGCGCATGGGCCAGCGCGTCACGACCATGACCTCCGGCCAGGCTCAGAAGCTCCTCCCCAGCGAGTTCAAATTCGCGCAGCACGGCTCGTCCGGCGCGTGGATGTCCGAGCTGGTCCCGCACATGGCCAGGATCGCCGACGACCTCACGTTCGTGAAGTCGGTGAACACCGAGCAGATCAACCACGCCCCGGCGATGACCTTTTTCCAGACCGGCCACCAGATCCCCGGCCGCCCCTGCCTGGGCGCGTGGACCGTCTACGGCCTGGGCTCCGACAACAAGGACCTGCCGGGCTTTGTGGTCATGGTCTCCAAGGACGTCGAGCGCACCTGCGACCAGCCGCTGTACGAGCACCTCTGGAGCGCCGGGTTCCTCCCTGCCGAGCACCAGGGCGTCAAGCTCCGCGCCGGGCGCGACCCGGTGCTCTACCTGCCCAACCCCGACGGCGTCTCGCGCGAGGTGCGCCGCGGCCAGCTCGACGATCTTGCCGTGCTCAACGCGGCGCACTTCGCCGACACCAGCGACCCCGAGATCACCGCCCGCATCGCCCAGTACGAGCTGGCGTTCCGCATGCAGATGTCGGTCCCGGACCTTGTCGATCTCAAGGACGAGCCCGACGAGACCTTCGAGCTCTACGGCCCGGCCGCGCGGCGCCCCGGCTCCTACGCCGCCAACTGCGTGATGGCGCGGCGCTTGGCCGAGCGCGGCGTGCGCTTCATCCAGCTCTACCACGTCGGCTGGGACCAGCACCGCCACCTGCCCGAGCAGCTCCGCATCCAGTGCGAGCACACCGACCAGGCCTCGGCGGCGCTCATCACCGATCTCAAGCGCCGCGGCATGCTCGACGACACGCTCGTCGTGTGGGGCGGCGAGTTCGGCCGATCCCCCGTCGGTCAGGGCGACATCGATCAGCCCGACCACGGGCGCGACCATCACCCGCGCTGTTTCACCGTCTGGCTTGCCGGCGGCGGCGTCAAGCCCGGGATCACTCACGGCGAGACCGACGAGTTCGGGTTCAACATCGCGCGCGACGGCGTCCACGTGCACGACCTGCACGCGACCGTTCTGCATCTGCTGGGCATCGACCACGAGCGCTTCACGTACCTCTACCAGGGCCGCCGATTCCGTCTCACGGACGTCTCGGGCAAGGTCGTAAGCGAGCTGATCGCCTGAACGGCCGCGAGCGCCGAGGCTACTTCGGCCTGTACCGGTAGTAGACCTCGAGACTCAGCGTGCACACCGCGGTCTGGTAGATCCGCCCGCCCATGCGCGACCAGCGGTCTTGCGGGTCCCAGCTTCCCGCGGCCGCGCCGTCCTGGCGCTGGTGGCCCACGAGTTCGGGCACCAGCGCCCCGTTCCACGCGCTCCACGATTCGCCCTGGTGCTCAAAGAGCGCGAGCGTCGCGTAGTACCAGTGCAGCGTTGGCGCTCCCTCCGTCCACTTCGGCGGCGTCGAGAGCACGTACCGGGCCGATTCGATCATCATCGGCTCGGTCCGCGCGTGGCCCACGAGCTGGCGCACGAACATCGCCTCGGCCGTCATCTCGACGCTTGGCGCATCGCTCTTGCGGTAGGCGTACCGCCCGGGCGTGCCCGGCGCGCTCACGTAGCCGAGCCACTTCTCGGCACTCGCGAACGTGTCGGTGGGCACCTTGATGCCCGCGCGCCGCGCACTCTCGACCGCCATCACCAGCCAGCCCAGCACCGCGGTGTCACCGCCCGCCGCGCCCCGCGCCGACGCTCCAAGCACGAACGCCACCGCCCGGCGGGCCGGGTCGGTGAGCCCCTGGTCCCCCGTCATCGCCAGCGCCTCGCACAGCGCGACCGTCGCCACCGTCTGACCGTACATCGTCTCGCCGCGGCGCAGGTCGCCGTTGGGCGCCTGCCGCTGCACCAGCCACCGGATCCCGCGCGCTACCACCTCGCGGTAGGGCCCATCGCCCTGGTGCGTGTGACCGGCGCCCAGGTAGCAGAGCAGCGCCATGCTCGTCATCGCGGCATCGGCATCGAACTCCGACGCACCGCCGCACGCGCCGCAGCGGTCGTCGAACCCCTTCCCCGTCCAGCGTCCGTCCGTTTCCTGATGGCGCGCGAACCACTCGAGCGCGAGCCCGACCGCGCGCTCGGTCTCGGCGCTGCCGCCCATCTTCTCCAGCACCTGCCCGCGCACCTCGGGGGCCCGCTGCGCAAACGTCTCGACCGGGGTCACCGGTCCGCTCGGCAGTTCCGGGATGCGCAGACCCGAGAGGTCATCCGCGCTGCGCGCTGGGGCCGGGGCCGCGCCCGAGGCCATCGTTGCCGCGGGCGTTGGGCGTTCGATGGCGCCGGGATCGGCGTCGGTCAAGCGTCCCGGCACGCCCGCATCGCCGGACCCGCCGCGGACGGGAGCCGCGATCACCACCGGCCTGCTGGTCACGGCCGCGCTGGGCGCCACGCCCGCCGCGTACGAGGGTGCCAACGGCATGACCTCCGGGCTTGCCGCGGCAGGCTCTGTTGACGCTCGGCCGCCACGACCGGGCGCCACGACCGGCATGGCCGGCAACGGCGCGTCCTTCTGTGCACCCGCGGGGGTCGCCATCTGCCGCGGCGCGAGGCTGGCCGCGAGCGACGGTGGGTCTGACGCGCTTTCCATGGCGCTCGACACCCGCGTCGCCTCCGCACCCACTGCCGCGCCCGGCAACTTCACATCAAACCGCACCAGCTCCGGCGAGCCGCCGCTGACGGGCGCGGCCGCGGCCTCGGGCGCGGTTGCGCTGGTCGATCGCGCCGCAGGCTCCGTCATCGCCACGGGCACGACCGCGGAGCGCGGCAGCGAGACGTCGCTCACGCTCTCCGCTGAACGCGCCGGAGCGACCAGGGCCGCCGGAGATGATTCCCGCACGCTCGGCGCCTCGCTTTCAGACTTTGCTGCAAGCCGCTGGCGATCGACCGACCGCTCACCCCGCGGCAGGTCGATCGCTTCACTGCGCGAGGCGGTGGGCCGCTCGAGCACTCCTGCTGATGGAAGCGGCGCGTCCGCCGCGGGCGTGGACGCCTTGGCCTCTTCGTGCGCTTGTACGGCCTCTCTGGCTCGCGGCAGCGCCGCGTCGATCGGTTCGGTCCTCGCCGCCGGCAAGGCGCTCTCCGTCGGCGACGTCGGTTCCTTCGGGGCCGCTTCGGTCGGCTTCACTTCCACGGGAGCCGCGACCGGCATCATCAGCGCCGGAAGCATCGTCTCCACGCTCCGCGATTGCACAGGAGCACTCTCGATCCCCGCCGCCACCAACTCGGGCAGCGGCGCGCGCACGCTCACGCCCGATGCCGGCGCCAGGATCTGCGCTCCCACCTCCGATGAGACGCCCGACGACGCCAGGATCACCCGCGTTCCGCCCTCGTGCCGCACGGCGTCGATGATGCCGGATCCGACCTTCCACACCGCCAGCCCCGACGCCAGCATCGCGTGGATCAGGAGCGACACCAGCACGCACCGCGCCAGCAGGCTCAATTGCCCGATCCGCCGGCGCCACGCCTCGCTCCGCAGGATGCGCAGCAGGAGGTACAGGGCCAGCCCCATCGCGACCAGAAGCAGCAGCCAGGGCCAGACCGATTCCCATGCCGCGGCAAGGTTTTTGCCCTGGCCCGTGCGCTCGAATTCCGAGTACACCTCGCGCGACACCGTGACCCACAGGGCGTAGCGGGCGCGCTCAGCCGTCGCCGTTGCCGCCGCAGCCTCGCCGGCCGCGCCATCGCGTCCGCGATCAGAGCTGAAGTACAACCTGAACCCGTCCGCGCTAAGCCCTGGGTCCATGTCGTTGGCCGCGGAATTCACTGCCGCGCCGAGATTCTCGGGCGCGCCAACGGCTCCACGCAGCAGACGCGCCCGCCACAGGTCGAACCCGCCCAGTCCGCCCGGCCGGTCCGACGCGAAGTACAGGAAGTCACCGCCGGGGCTGACCGCCGGCGCCCCTTCATCGTGGTCGGTGTTAATCGCGTCAATCGCCACGGCCTGTGCCGGTTCGCCCGAGCGCAGGTCGCTTGAGTACAGGTCATAGTCCCGCCGCCCGCGCTCCTCGCGCAGCGTGGCGCTCCATCCTTCGGGCGGCGCCGGCGACCCGCGCTCGCGGTCCCGGTTCGACGAGAAGTAGAGCGTGGCCCCGTCGGGCGAGAGCGCGGGGCCGTACTCGTTCCAGCCTGTGTTCACTGCCGCGCCGAGGTTGACCGGCGTGCCCCACCCCTCGCCTCCAGCTCGCGACACCCACAGGTCGTACCCCCCGAGGCCGCCCGGCCGGTCCGAATAGAAGTAGAGCGACGTTCCGTCCTGCGACAGCTCGGGCCCCAGTTCATCGTGCTCGGTGTTGATCGCGTCGATCGGGCTGGCCTCGGTCCAGCCAGTCGGTGTCCGGCGCGCCGTGAACAGGTCCGCGTTCTTGCCCGGACGCCGTCGGACGAAGACCATCGTCGAGCCGTCGAAGCTGATGCGGGCCTCGTACTCGTCCACGCTCGCGTCCACCACGTCCGCGCCGGCGGCGCCCGTCACCGGCGTGCTCGGGCTCCACAGCACGCGTCGCACCGGCGCCTGGTCGGCCCGCTCGCGCACCGCCGCGCCGTCCGTCCACCACTCTGTGCGCGCCGGGCGCGACGCCAGCGCCGCGCCAAGCAGGAGCGCGCCCGCGATGGCGCCGAGCCCGATCGCCGCGACCATCTTCGTGTGCCTGTTCATGTCTCGCACCCCTGCCGCGTGCCTCAGGGCAGCGGCACGGTCTCCAGGTACGGCTGCTGCACGCCCGCGCCCTTGCACACGTCCAGCACCCGCGCCACGTTCGCGTACGCCGTGGTCCGGTCGCCGCGCACGCTTACCTTCTGCTCCGGGTTCACCGCCGCCGCCGAGCGGATCATCGCGCCGAGGTCCTCATCCGCGATCGCTTTCCCGGCCACGATCGCCTTTCCCTCCGCGTCCACGTTCACGATGATCTCGCGGAGCGCCGCGCTGATCGGCCCGGATGCGG
This sequence comes from Phycisphaerales bacterium, assembly GCA_044223975.1. GTDB lineage: Bacteria > Planctomycetota > Phycisphaerae > Phycisphaerales > UBA1924 > CAZCPB01. The sequence continues at coordinate 49,706 of JBGALI010000002.1, forward strand.
CCGCCTGCGGCAGCGCGATGTGCATCTCCCGCTCCGACTGCGCCATGCTGGTGGCCAGCAGGAAGAAGATCAGCAGGTTGAACAGCACGTCGACCATCGGGACAAAGTCCACGTGCGTCTCCGACCGCGCCTCGACGTTGCGGATCATCACGCGCCGACCTCCTGACCGCTCGCTGCCGCGAGCCGCCCGTTCACCGCCGCGCTCTTGATCTCTTCGCTCCCTGCGACGGCGTGGGACTGCTCCTGCGCCGCTCCGTCGTCCAGCCACGCCGTGGCCGCCAGATCGAGCGCCGCCGCCGCCGCGTCGATCCGCCCCAGGATCATGTGGTACGCCAGGAGTGCGGGGATCGCGATCACCAGCCCCGCCGCCGTCGCCGTCCACGCCTCGTAAATACCCTGCGCCAGCCGCTCGGTCTTCCCCAGCGACTCGTCCGAAGCCGCCACCACCGTGAACGTGCGGATCATCCCCATCACGGTGCCCAGCAGGCCGAGCATGGTCGCGCTCTGCGGCAGGGCCGAGAGCAGGCGCATGCGCTTCCGCAGCTTGAGCACCTCTCGCTGCCCCGCCTCGCTCACCCGCGCCTCCTGCACCGCACGCGGCTCGCGCCTTGCCCGGATCGCGGCGCCCAGCACCGCCGCCATCGGGCTCTGGTTCGCATCGCACCGCGCGGTCGCTCCCTTCGGATCACTGCGCATCGCGCGAAGCTCGGCCGCCAGCCCCGGCGGCGCCACGCGCGACGGCCGCGTCACGATGACCCGCTCCACGACGATCGCCACGGCCGCCAGCGAGCACAGCCCCAGCGGCACCATGATCCAGCCGCCCTTGACGACCATCTCCAGCACCGTCGCCACGAACGACCCGCCCGCGGCGGGCGTCGCCGGCGCCTGCTGCGCAAGCACCACCGACAGAATCGCCTCAACCATGGACCACGACTCCTTCCGCGGGCTTCTCCCCGCGCTGCGTTACGACTTCACTTGGCCCCCGCCGATCCGCCGCCGCGTCCCGGAAGCGCCGCCGGCTTCGTCGCCGCCATCCGCTCCTTGGCCATCACCGCCCACTTGGAATCCGGGAACCGAGCCACCACATCCTCGAACTGGCGCGAGGCCTCGGCGCCGCGGTTCATCTCCATCAGGCACCGCCCCGCCTCGTACACCGCCGCGGCACTCCACTCGGGCACCGCGAACAGCACGTCAACCTTCAGCAGTTCCGCCACCGCTTCCTGGTGACGCTTCTGCGCGTACAGGCACTCGCCGATCTGGAACTGGGCCCGCGCCGCGGTCGGCCCGGTGTGGCGCGACGCCACGTCCCGGTAGGCCTCGACCGCGCCATCGAACCGCCCCTGCTGCTCGCGGCACCACCCCTGCCCGAACCGGGCCTGGAACCACAGCTCACTGTCCTTGTACCGATCCAGGAACGCCGTGTAGGCCTCGTCTGCCTGCCCCCACCGCTGCGCCGCCACCCGCGCATCGCCCAGCTTCAGCAGCGCCACCGACACCACCTCGTCCGGACCGCCGCTGTCCACGACGGCCTTGAACTGCTCCGCGGCTTCGGTGGCCCGCCCCGCGCGCAGCAGCGCGTCACCCAGCGCGAGGCCCGCGCTGGCGGCCAGTTCGCTCGACGGGTATTTCTCGCGGAATGTGCCCAGCGCTGAGGCTGCTTCACCTGCCTTGCCGAGCTTCAGCAGGCACACGCCCCGCAGGTACATCTCGCGCTCGCCCACGCGGGCCGCGTCGCTCGCGTTCAGCTTCCCCGCCTGTTGTGCGCAGCGGTCCAGCAGTTCCAGGGCCTTCTCCGGCCGCTCGCCCTGGCTCTCGATCTGCGCCAGGTCCAGCGCGCTGTAGGCCAGGAGCATCGGCGCCGGCTCGCTCTCGAGGACGTCCCGGTACGCGGCGGCCGCGTCGTCATCGCGCCCAAGCGAACGCAGCGCCAGCGCCCGTTCGTACTTCACGGCCGCGCCGGTCTCCGCGTCGAGCGGTGTGATGGCGGCGCCGAGCGCGTCGAGTTCCTTGATCGCCTCGTCGTGCCGGCCCTGCCGGTTGATGGCAATCGCCCGGCGGGCCCGGGCCTCCGTGGCTTCGCCAGTCGCTGCGGACTTCATCACACCCTCGTACGCACGCTCTGCCTCGGCGTACTTGCCCGCGCTCAGCCATGCCGATGCCTGCTGCATCCGCACATCGCCCGAGCCCGCCCCCTCCGGCACGCGCGCCAGAATCTCCGCCGCGTCGTCGGACCGTCCCTGTTTCGATGCGATCGCCGCAAGGTGCACGAGCGCGTGAGGCGCGAGGACATCGGCCGCGTAGGGAGCAGCGCGCACCACCGCCTCGAGCACGGCCCGCGCCTCGTCGAGCCGGCCCATCTCGAGCAGGATCTGCCCGCGCTCGAACATGGCGCGGCGCGCCAGGTCGGTCCCGGCCGCGTCGGATTCCACACGCCCGAAGATTGTCACCGCCTCGGCGCCGCGGCCCTGGCGCGCGATGCTCAGGCCCTGGCGCAGCAGCGCATCCGCACGGCCGTCGCCGTCCTCGGCGGCCAGCGCGGCGTACCACGATTCGGCCACCGCCCAATCGCCCTTTGCAAACGCCTGCTCTCCGAGCACAGACAGGGCCGCTCTCCGCAGCGCCGGGTCCTGAGACTCCCTGGCGCTGGTCTTCAATGTCCCGCTCAGCAGCCGCGCCGCCTCCTCAGCCCGCTCGAGCTTGGCCAGACACAGCCCGCGCCGCACGCTCGCCCGCCATGAGGTCGGATCGCTCTCGAACTTCTCGAGGAACAGGGCGTACGCCGCCTCCGCCTCCGCGTAGCGCTCCAGCAGGTACTGGTTTTCCGCCACCAGCAGCGCCACCGCGCTCCCGCGGCTGCCGTTTGGTTTCAGGCGCGAGAGCTCCGCGCACACCGCCAGGCTTTCCTCGAACTTCCCGAGCCGGTGCAGGCATCCGGCCCGCGCCGCCAGCGCCTCGGGGAACAGCGCGTGGCGCGGGAACCGCTTCCCCCACTCCTCCCACACCACCAGCGCCGCCTCGTCGTTGCCCGCCCGCGACAGCGCCACGCCTCGATCAAAGACCATCTCCGGCATCAACTCGCTCTGTCCGAACCGCGCCGCCGCTGCTTTCAGGTGCTCCGCAGCCGCGGCCGCGCGACCGAGCTTGAGCTCGCACCGCGCCCCCCAGTACGCCGCCTGATCGGCCAGCGCCGCAGGTTCATTGCGCTCAAGCTCGTTTAACACAGCCAGCGCCTCTTCCGACTTCCCAAGGTCGTACAGAACGCGTCCCCGCTCCAGGCGCGCGGCATCGAGCACCGCCGCCGAGGGCTTCATCTCCGCAAGCCCCGCGAGCCGCTTTGCCGCGCCCGCAGCGTCGCCCAGCGCCCGCGCCGCCTGCGCCCGCCCCAGCGTGGCCTCGGCCTTCACCGACACGTCCTCGCTGCTCATTGCCGCGTCGTACAGCGCGGCGCACTCCTTCCACTCGCCGAGGCCCTGCCGGCACCGCGCCTCGATCAGCGCCGCGTTGGCTGCGTACGCGCCCTGGGGCGCCCGCGCCCGCAGGCGCGCCGCACGCTCGGCGCCCGCCCGCGCATCGCCCGCACCCGCCTCTGCCATGGCGCAGAACAACTCCGCCCGCTCAACCTCATCGCTCCGAGGCCACTTCTCCGCGACCGACGCGAGCACCGTTCGTGCGGCCTTCAGGTCCCCCGCCCGGTACAGCGCCTCTCCTCGCAGCGCCGTCGCGTGATCCGCCCTCGCAAAGTCCGGATGGTCCTTGAGCAGCCGCTCCAGCACCTCGGCCGCGCTCGCTTCGTCCCCCGCGGCGGTCGCGCACTGGGCCCGCAGCAGCGCGGCGTCGGCCCCGAACTCAAAGGCTTTGATCGCCAGCACCCGGTCCAGTTCCTTAGACGCCTCCGCGTGCCGGCCCAGCCGCACCAGGCACACCGCCAGCGCGTACCGCGCGTTGGGCGCGCTCGCGCCGTCGGCGTGCTCCTTCAGGTACTTCTCAAACTCCATGACCGCAAGGTCCGGCACGCCCTTGTTGAGCAGCCCGATCCCCGCGCGGTAGCCCGTGTCGTCCTCGGGCGGTCCGGCAGCCGCGCCCGCGGCAATCGCCGTCATCGCCCCGGCCACCAGGCGCACCAGCACCCTCCGCGCGTGCCCACCCATGCGTGCTCCTCTCGTGCAACTCGTCGATCGCGCGGCTACCGCGCACCGCCCCGGGCGCACGCCCGCCGGCCCGCTCCGCCGCATCTCAGTCCGTCAAAGCCCGGTCGCGCCGTTCGGGCGCGCCCGGACGAAAATCAACTCGCTCGAACGTGTTCCATCCCGCGCGAGCGCCGATCGTCAGACCGCGGGCTCGGCGTCCTCTTCCTCGTCGGACGGCGCATCCGGGCACGGCTCTCCGGCGCTGTTGCCCATCGCGCCGGGCGCAAACTCGAAGCCCTCGCCCTCCCCTTCTCCCTCCATGGCCTCGGGAGCGATCTCGACACCCTCAACCTCCATCGCCTCGGGCGCCATGTCGACGCCCTCGACCTCAATGACCTCGGGGGCCACGCCGGCCTCGCCCACTTCGACCGCGAATCCCTCGGCAAGCTGCGGCATGGCGATTCCTTCGATGAAGACGCCGTCCGCCACGCCGACCTCCTCAGACTCGTCGATCTGGTCCGTGCGGTCGTCCGCGCTCTCAAGATCGGCGAGCTTCTCGGCCAGCTCTTCGGTGCGCCGCTCGAGCTCCTCGAGCTGCCGCTGCAGCTGGCGCTCGCGGTCCTCCATCGACCGCGACCTCTGCCGCAGCGACTCCGAGCGCGCCTTCATCTCCGTCGCCGTCTGTTCCAGGGCGGCCTTGGCTTCCTTCTCGCTCATCGCCTTGGCGCTCTGGCGCAGCTCCGTCGTCAGCTCCGCGAGCTTCTCGTACTGTTCGCGAACCTGCCCCGCCTCCTCGCCCGCACGGGCGGCGTCGGCTTCCATCTTCGCGCGGTTCAACTCGAGCGCCCGCAGCGACTCCTGGTACTGCTTGAGCGGGACCGCCTTCAGCCCGCCCAGCGGGTCCATCGCCCGCATCGGGCTCATCGCGCTCGGTGAGGTCATGCTGAGCGCACCCACGGCCGGAGTGGCCCCGCCAAGCCCGACACCGGCCGGCGCCATCCTCCTCATCTTCCGCGCCCCCTTGGAGTCGGGGTCGATCATCTTCACGAACTTCTCGAGCACCGGGTGCTCGTCGTCGCTGGCCCACACGATCACGCCGTCGGTCTGCATTTCGACCAGCACCGGCACGTCGCTGCGGCTCATCAGGCTCCAGAACGCGTCGCGCTTGCCGTCCGACAGGCGGTAGCTGCGGGGCGTGCGGCCCACCTTCAGCGATTCGAGGTCGACCGTCGCGGCCATGCTCGGCTGGCCGGGCACCATCACCGTCCGCGGCGGCTTGGGAGCGCGCGGCGCCTTGGGAGCCCGCGCGGGCTGCGGCGCGCTGGGCGCCGTGGCCTGTCCGTCCTGGGGCCGAACGATCCACACCCCCGCCGCCGTCTGCCCGCCGAACGGTTCACCAGCCACCGCCGCCGGCGCTTCCGCGCTGCCGAAGGGGTTCTGGCCGCCCTTCATCGCTTCCAGCGCCGGGCCCTCGCCGAAGAACGTCACGGCCGGCGCCGCATCCGCGCGCGGCGTCGTGCTCCGGGCCTTCTCCCCGCGCTTGATGATCACCGCCGCGGGGGCGCTCGCCTTCTTCTGGCCTTCCTCCGGCGGGCAGGCCAGCGTGGGCGTCACGAACGTGCCCACCGCCACCACCAGCACCGCCACACACGCGCCCACCATCGACACTCTCGGGGCCGTCCTCTGCGTCATAACCATCGTGATTCTCCTTGCAAGCTTCTTCGCCGACCCTGACATGACACCGAGCCACGGCCCTTCCCCGGACGGCCCACGGCCCTTCTCAACACCGCTCAAGTACGACTTGGTCGTCAGCAACGCCGAGGCGTACGCCCTGCGGCTGCTGGGCAGCAGGCTCGTCACCCACGCGTCGCAGCACGCCTCCGCCTCGTCGCGCAGCTTCCTTCGCGCCCACCACGCCACCGGGTGCCACCAGTACGCGGCACCGATGACCGACTCGACCCAGCACAGCACGTGGTCCTTGCGCTTCAGGTGCGCCAGCTCGTGCACCACCACCGCACGCCGCGAGTCAACATCGAGCGCCCGCCACAGCGTCAGCGGCAGCACCAGGCGCGGCACCAGGCCGCACCAGATCATCGGCGACACCGCCGAGTCTACCACCACGACCTGGGGCACGCGCCGCAGCTCAAGGTCGGCCGCGACCGCACGCACCAGCGCCCGTATGTCGGCCCCCGCCGGGCGCGACCGGCGCAGCACGCGGAGCGCGTTGACCGTGCTCGCCCCGCGGACCGCCACCAGGATCAGCGCCCCGCCCAGCCACACCGCCACCGGCACCGGGGGCAGCTCGGCGATCGCATCGCGGAGCGCCACCGCGCCCGTTACCCAGCCGCGCACCTCGTGCCAGCCGCTGGCTCGCTTCACCGCCGCTCGATCGTCGGCACCGGCAGAAGAGTCCGCCAGAGTGGCCGGTTCCTGCACGGTCGGCGCCACGCCAGCCGAGGGTTGCGGACCCTCGTCGGCAATGAATGACGCGGGGGCCGGAGCAAGAGCCGGCGCAGGCGCCGGTTCGCTGACGGGCGCCGCGATCGGCTCGACGATCTTCATCTGTTCAGCCGCACGCGACGCGACCGCGGCGGACGGAGCGGACAGGGCGCCCCGTTCATCGACGAACCGCCCTTGCGCCGTCGGTTCAGGCCGCGTGGTTCGCGCCGGGCCGGAGCGCGAAGCACGCGCGTGGGCCCGCTCCCGCCCGTCATTCATCGCCAGGTCCATCAGAGCGGGAGTCGCCCGAAGCCCTGCGCCGGGCGCGACCGTGTTCCCGACACCGGCAGTTCCCGCATCGGGCACGCGATGTTCCATCTTGGGAGCATCCGCAGCCTTCACGGCTTCATTGATCTTCGGCGCCTCGGACCGGCGCTCGGGCAATGGCGCGGGCCCCGCCGCAGGACGCGGGCCCAGCGTGTCGATCACCGTGTCCGCGGCGGCGATCAGCCGCTCGGACCTCGACCACTCGGGGCGCCACGCCCACATCCCGATCGCCGGGGTCACGAACGACGCCAGCACCGCCAGCCACAGCATGTGGCGCGTCGCCGGGCGCAGGCCCTTCCAGCGGCAGATGCCGCCCACGATCAGCGCCACGGGCGTCGCGGCAAGCCCGCCCGCCCACAATACAGCCAGGATCGAAGGTGTGGTGTCCATCATCGTTCAATCCTGCTCGCGTTCGCCCGTGCTCTGGTCCAGGTCGTCGATCAGCTTCCGCAACTGCGTGATCTCGTCGGGCGTGAACCGCTCGTTCTCGATCAGGTGCGCCAGCATCGGGGCCGCGGCACCGTCGTAGAGCTGGTCCATCAACGCCCTGATGCGCGTCAGGGTCACGCTCTGTCGCGAAATCTTCGCCCGGTACACGTACGCCGTGTCCCGCTTGTCGCTGGCCACCACGCCCTTCTGCTCCAGGCGCGTCAGGAACGTCAGCACCGTCGTGTACGCCACCGGCCGCCCCCGCTCGTGCAGCCGGTTCAGCACGTCCCGCACCGTCTGCGGACCGCCCTCCCACAGCGCACGCATCACCGCCAGCTCCGCCTCTCCGAGTTCGATCGTCTTCTTGGCCATGGCGCTCCGCGCCCTCCCTACTACTGGTGTCGTAGCACCGTACTACAAGTGTCGTAGGCTGTCAAGCCCATCACCCGCGGATTTCAGAAAGTCGGCGCGCAGCCGCACCCCGCGGGCACGCCCGGCCCGTCGGCCCCACCGCTCCTGGTTGTTTCAACAACCCCCCACCGCCGCGGGGGTTACGCCCGCGTCTGCTGCGACGACGTGCTCTCGCCCGCGATCGACTCGCGCATGTTGGTGTCGGCCTGCATGTTCTGGAGCTTGTAGTAGTCCATCACGCCCAGCCGCCCCGAGCGGAACGCCTCGGCGATCGCCAGCGGCACCTCGGCCTGCGCCAGCACCACCTTGGCCTTGTTCTCCTCGATCTTGGCCTTGTTCTCGGCCTCGAGCGCCAGGGCCAGGGCACGCCGCTTCTCGGCCTCGGCCTGGAACCGCGACTTGTCGGCCTGGGCCTGCTCGGCCTGCAGCTTGGCGCCCGTGTTCTCGCCCACGTCGATGTCGGCGATATCGATCGAGAGGATCTCGAACGCGCTGCCCGCGTCGAGGCCCTTGGCCATCACCGTCTTGGAGATCTTGTCGGGGTTCTCGAGCACTTCCTTGTACGTGTGGGCCGAACCGATTGTGGTCACGATGCCCTCGCCCACGCGGGCCACGATCGTCTCCTCCGTCGCGCCGCCCACCAGCCGCCCGATCGCCGTCCGCACCGTCACCCGCGCCTTGGCCTTGAGCTGGATCCCGTCCTGCGCCACCGCGTCGATCGTCGTCCTCGGACCGCCCGGGCTCGGGCAGTCGATCACCTTGGGGTTCACGCTCGTCTGCACCGCATCAAAGATGTCGCGACCGGCAAGGTCGATCGCCGTCGCCACGCTCCACGGCAGCTCTATCTTGGCTCCCTTGGCCGCCACCATCGCCGAGATCACCCGCCGGATGTCACCGCCCGCCAGGTAGTGCGTCTCGATCGCGTTGGTCGGGATGTCCATGCCGGCCTTCACGGCCCGGATCCGCCCGTACACCACCTGGCGCACGTCCACTTTCCGCAGGCGCATGCCGATGATCTCCCACAAACCAACGTGAGCATTGGACAGCATCGCCTGCACATACAGGCTGATGAACTGCCCCACCACGACGATGATCACCAGCGCGAACAGCGCAAGAAGAATCCCGCCGATCACGAACGCCACCGTCCCGCCGCTCACGCCCTGCTGCGCCAGAATGTTCATGGAACGATCCTCCCGCGGCCCGAGCCGCGCGGGAGTATACGAACAAAGAGCGGCCCCGGCGCTCACGCCGCGCGCCGGGGCGCGCTCAGGCCGCCAGGGCGCTCTCCTCGATAAAGGCGCACCCCGCCAGCCATGTCCCGTCTTCGTTGCGCCGCACCCGCACCACGCGCGCGTACCGCTTCACGGCCGCGGGGCCCTTGGTCGGGAACTGGATCCACAGGACGTCCGACAGCGACAGCGGCCACGGCGTGCACAGGCCGATGCCGCCGCGGCTGAGGTCCTGGGCCTGGACCTGGAACGCCTCGCCCGGACGCACCGGCAGGCTCTTCCCCTGGCGCACGAACGCCGCCGTGAGCCGGACCGCGTACGCCAGACGGTCGTGACGCCGCCGGTTCCCCGACAGCGGATCCAGCGGCGCGCTCTCCGACGGCGGCGGGATGGTCGCCGCCGCCGGGGTCGCCACCATCTCGTGCAGCGACCGCACCGAGCCGGGCGCCGATTTCTCAACCGCCCTCTGCGGGTCGTCCTTGATCAGCCGCTCGATCATCTTCGCCCACGCGTCGTAGATGTCCGAATCAAACTGCGTCCCACGCCCCTCGCGCATCATCGCCAGCGCATCCGCCGGCGCCACCGGCCCGCGGTACGGGCGCGCCGCCGTGATCGCGTCGTACACATCCACCACGGCGCACACCCGCGCCGCAAAGTCGATCTTGTCCCCCGAAACGCCCCGCGGATAGCCCTTCCCGTCCAGGCGCTCGTGGTGGTCGCGGGCCATCACCGCCACCACCGGCGGCAGGGCGGCGTGCCGGGCCAGTTCCTCGTGCCCCAGTTCCGGGTGTTTCTGGATCTCGGCCCACTCGGTCGGGTCCAGCTTCCCTTCCTTGTTGAGGATCGCCTCGGGCACGCCGCGCTTCCCCACGTCGTGCAGCATCCCCCCCTGCACGATCACCGAGAACAGCGTCGCGTCGTCGGGCTTGAGCTCCTTCACCAGCAGGCCGCACCCCACGCCGACGTTCACCATGTGGCTGGTCGTGTAGAAGTCGTGCGCCGACATGTCGAGCATGTACGAGAACCCGCACGACTCGTCGCGCGACCACTCCGAGAACGCCCGCGCCACGTCCCCGACCGCCTCCACCGCCTCGGCCTGCCCCGGCAGCAGCAGCACGTCCTTGATCATCTGGTCGCACGACGCCCGCACCGCGCTCCACCGCTCCTGGTGCTTCAGCTCAGGGTCGCGCACCTTGGTCTCGAGCTTCTGCGCCAGCATCCGCCGGTAGGCCGCGTGCTGCGACACCTTGATGTACAGGCACTTGATCCCCTGATCGCTCAGGCGCTGCGCATCCTTGGGCGTGAACTCGACACCCGCCGCGCGGTACAGCGCGGGGTCGCTCCCGGCCTGCGTCCGCAGGTGCAGGTCCATCTCGAGGGCGCAGAAATCAAGCGAGTCGAGCGCCACCGGCAGGAACCGCTGTTCCGGCCCCGACGCGCCGCCACCGTCATGGTTCGCATTCATCGTGCACCCCCCTTTTGGCGCCCGAAAACTGCGCTGCACCGACCTCTGGGAATTCCCAGTTTTCTCGGCCAGTCCCCGCCCATGACTTGAGCACCGCCCCCCAGGATTTCCGGGCGAGAATCGCAACCGCTTGGCGTGCTTTGGTTTCCTGCCGCGCAGCGTTTTCTGAACACGCCTTCCCACGCGGCAAGTCGGCCGCCGGCGCGTGACTGATTCCGCGCATACGCAGAGATTTCCCATTCGGACGACGTCGTCCTTTGTCCGGTCGCCGCGCCGGGCAACCGGGTATCACCGCCGCGTGCCGGAATGACGCCTTGATGCAGGGCGTCGGGCCTCAGGGTCAGGATGATCGTGGCCCTGAGTCCCCGCGCGCGCCGATTCCTCCGCGAACACGTCATGCCCCGAAAGGTCTCTCGCCGTGGCGATTTCCCATGGCAGGTCCATCCCGGCACTCTTGGCGACGATCATCGCGGAAATCACCCGCCGGACATCGCCCCCCGCGAGGTGGTGCGTCTCGATCTGCCGCGTACCCACGAACAGGCCGGCCTTGACCGCGCGAATCCGCGCGTACACCACCTGGCGGACATCCACCCGCCGCAGGCGCATCGTCACGATCTCCCACAACCCCACGCCGGCGTCGCTGAGCAGTGACTGCACGAAGAGGCTCAAAGCCTGCCCAACGACAATGATCACACCCAGAACAATCAAAGTGCCGACAATGCCGCCAATGGTTGTCGCCATGCTGGCTCCACCCCACTGACCCAGCACGCTCATCGCATGCGCTCCCTTATGTTCATTCTTACAAACCGGCGGTTCACCCCACCGCGCGCACCTTGACCTGGGTGCCCTCGACCACCGTCACTCTTACGCGGCTGCCCGCCGGGATCAATCCCAGCTCCGCCAGCGCGTCGTACCGCTTCCCGTTGATCAGCACCACGCCCACTGGCCGCAGGTCCGTCGCCGCCGTCCCCTCCATCCCCACCATCCGCAGCTGCTCATCGTGCGCCCGCAGCTCATCCTGTCGCCGCTTCTCCTGCTCCTCGTCGCTGGGCTCCCCGATCATCTTCCGGCCCATCGGCGTGTGACGCCACAGGGACAACCCGTAAAAGAAGATCCCCGGGCCCGCCACCACCAGGAACGCAAGCGCGAGCGCGCCCCAGACCGGGTCGACCAGCCACAGGCACACCACGCCCGCCAGCCCCACCCCGCACGCCGTGAAGAGGATCGCGCCGCCCGAAGGCACGAAGATCTCAAGCACCAGGAGCAGCACCGAAGCGCCCAGCAGCCCCAGGCCCCAGAAGAGTTTCGGTTCGTTCACGCCCGTTCGCCTCCATCGCCGGCCGCGCTCTCGCCCTGAGCCGCCACGAGCTCCACCGACACGCGGAACTCACCGGCCTCCACGATCTTCACCGTCGCCCCCGACGGGATCCACCCAAGCTCCGCCACCACGTCCACGATCCGGTCCCCAAACTGCACCCGCCCCGACGGCCGCAGCGTCGTGATCGCCGTCCCCGTCATGCCGGGCCTGAGCTCACTCAACCCAGGCTCCATCGCCGACAGCATCCCGCCCGCATCCACCTCGCTGGGGTCCGGGCTCTTGAGCACCAGCCGCCCCAGCATCGGCAGCGAGCCGAAGTTCTTCCCGATGAAGTACATCCCCACCATCGCCGTCACGGCCGACGCCATCACCGTCGTGAACCCGTACAGCAGGTCGCTCTTGCCCTGCGCCGTGTCGGGGAACAGCCCGCCCGCGCCCCGCGGCACGAACGTCCCCACCAGCCCCGCGAACAACGCCAGGACCCCGGCCACCCCCACCACCCCGAACCCCGGGATCACGAAGATCTCGAGCAGGATCAGCAGCAGCCCGCCGATGATCGCCGCCACCTCCCACCACCCCGCCATCCCGATGATCAAGGGCGGCGCCACCAGCGCAAACAACGCCGCCACCGCCACCGCCCCCGGCAGGATCACGCCGGGGTGGGTCATCTCGATGAACAGCCCGATCAGCAGGATCACGATCAGCAGAGCGCGGACAACGATGTTGGTCAGGAACGTAACCAGCCCCTCCGACCACGACTCGTCGAGGCGCTGGATGTTCTTGGCGCCAAAGTACGCCTTGAGCTCCTCGTCGTCCTTCACCTTGTCGGTCGCCAGGCCGTAGCGGACCAGGTCGTCGGCCTTGAGCGTCAGGGGATTCGACCCGTCGGTCACGAACTCGACGAGCTGCCATTGCCCGCGGTCCTGCACCGAAAGCACCGGTCGCGAGCTTGCGTGCTGGAGGAGCAGCGCGTGCTTCTTGTACGCCACGGCAGCGGCACCCTCCAGCCCTGGTATCGCGGGGATCACACGCTCGTGCGCGAAGTCTGGAGACCCCGTGGGTGGCGTCACCTCGGACGCAGGCCCCGGCGTACCCGCGTCCGGTGATGGCTCGCTGACCGCACCAGCCTGCGCCGACGGAACCCGGGGCAAGAGCGTCGGCGGCGCCTCGCCGAAGATCAGTCGATACTCGCGCTCATTGACGAACAGCCGCTGGTGCGTCTGCGTGTTCTCCACCAGCCATAGTTTGACGCCGAGTGAGACCAGGCCCTGCACGAGGAATTCATCCCTCCCGTGCTTGCGCGCCGAATCCACCACCTCAGCCAGCAGCGGCCCGACGATCTTCTGCCGTTCTTCCGCGGGCATCGGCATCAGCCCGGAAATCGGGCTCACCTGGATCGGGAGCGCATCACCGAAGTCCGAGGCGGGGCTCGTCACGATCTCGCGGCAGGCCAGCGCGATCACCGCGCCTCCCGAATATGCCTTCGTGTTCACCCATGCCACCGTGTTGGCGATCGGGCACGACTTGATCAGCCCGCAGATGGTGATCACTCCCCAAACATCACCCCCGGGCGTGTCCAGCTCGAACACGATTGCGTCCGCCCCGGCTCGCTGGGCGAGCTTGATCCGGCGTTCGACGCTGATCGCGGTGGTATTCTCGTTCTCTTTTCCCTTGATGTCACCCTTGATCGTGATGATCGCGACGTTCGTCGCCTTCCGAGCCGCCGGCACCGCCACCGGGCCCGACCCCTGCGCCATCGACCGCGCGGGCGTCCCCGTCAGCGCTGCCGCGGCAATCACCACCGCCGCCATCAGGCGAACGCAGCCTCGCCACCCGACGAAGGACCAGCGCTGAAGCATGTTCGTACCCATCGTGAGTCAATCATAGAGGCGCTCGCCACACCCGCGGACCACCCCGCTCGGCCGCGCCGGAGCCCGAAGAACCAGCGCAGTCCGGGACCAAGTCGGGTGACGTTCGTACGGGAGCGCCGGGTCCGCATTCGCGTTCGCGCACAAACCGTACAAGACCTGCCCGCCGCGCCACGGCACACTCCTGCCATGCACCCACGCGCCCTCATCCTCTGTTCGCTTCTGGTCGCCCCCGCGGCTCAGGCCGACCTCATTTTCAACCAGCCCACCCACCCCAACGCCGCCAAGGTGGGCCTGGGCTACTACAGCCAATCCGCCCCCAAGCCCACCCGGAACTACCTCCACGCCGACAACGTCACGCTCGCCGCCTCCGCGCAGGTGGCCCGCATCGCCTGGTGGGGCCTCAGCGAGGGCATCGACCACGCCGACCTCTCCAACTTCACCTCGTTCACGATCAAGCTCCACAGCGCCAGGCTCAGCGTCGGGCGCTGGATCCCCAACCAGGTGCTCGCGACGGAGACGTTCTCCATGGCCGCGACGAGCCCCACGCTCACCGGGCGCGCCGCCCCCGCCAACGGCGCGCTCGAGTACCGCCACGAGGTCGCCCTCACCCAGCCCTTTGCCTTGAGCGCGGGCACGATGTACTTCATCTCGATCGGCGCCGGCTTCGTGAGCGGCAGCAGCGACGCCTGGATGTGGCAGGACTCCAACACCACCGAGAAGAACTCGGCGATCTACAGCTACGCCAGCAGCACCTGGAGCCCGTTCCTCGATACCGACAGCGCGCTGGCGCTGTACTCCGTCCCGTCGCCGGGCGCGCCCGCCGTGGGGATCGCGGGCGCGCTCACGGCGATGGCAAGCCGTCGGCGCCGCGCCTGAACAGCTTCCGCATCGCCCCCGGCGTCAGGCCCGCGTGACTCTTGAGGTGGTGGCACAGGTGCGCCTGGTCCACGTACCCGCAGGCGTGCGCGATCCGCGACAAGGGCTCCTCACCCGCCGCCACACGGCGTGAGGCCTCCGCCGCGCGCAGCCGCCGCGAGAACGTCCCCACTGACACGCACATCACGCGCCGGAATTCGCGCGCCAGGTGGCAGGGGTGCACGCCCGCGTCCGCCGCCAGCTCGCCCAGCGCCACCGGCGCCCCGCGCTCGTCCGTCAATCGCGACACCACGCCGTCGATCCACGCCGGCTTCCCCCGCGCCCCCGCCGGCCATCGCGACGCCTCGGCCAGAAGCTCGAACGCCAGCGATTCCACGGCAAGCCCGTCGGGCCCGGCGCTCCTGGTGACCTCCCCGAGCAGAGCCGCGGCAAGGTTCAAGCACCGCGACGGGTCCAGCTCCAGGTCCAGCGCCCGCCCCGTGCCGTCCTCGCGCCGCGCGAGCGGGCCCGGCACCACGACGTGCATGGTGCAGATCCCCCGCGTGCCGCACTTGAACGAGTGCTCCGCGCCGGGCGCGAAATACTCCACGCACGCCGCCGAAGAAAGCATGTCCTTCCGCCGGTACGTGCCGCGCCCCGAGCCCGACACCACCAGGTCGATCGTGCCGTGCTCGTGCTGGTGCGGCGCCTGTTCGAAGTCGTGCCGGTACCGCTTGAGCGTCACCGCCAGCGGCCCCGCGCGCACCGCGCGCAGCAGGACAGCACGCTCCCCGTCCCCGGGGTTCACGGGCACGGGTTGCAAGGAAGCGTCGATCATCGGCCCGTTCAACAATGCCACGGATCTCCCGCCGCGTCCAGCGGCAGCGTCCGATACGCCGCGCCAATCCAAGAAGATCCCGTGCCCATCGACCCCGCCACCCTCCGCACCGTCCCTTTCCGGGCCCCGACGCCCGAGCCAACCCCGCGCCCGTGGTGGAAGGCCCCGCTTGTTTTCCTCACCGGCTCGATGATCCTCGGTGCCGCGGCACTGGCCGCGTGGGGCAGCGCGACCCTGACCGCCATCTATCTGCTGGCCGTCGTGCTCGCCTCGATCGTCGGCACCGTCATCGCCTTCTGCCGCGGCTGGGCCCAAGGCGGGTTCCGGAACGCCCTCTACCGCGCCGACCACCCGCTGGGCACGACCTTCGCCGGCGACGAAGAACGCGACGGCATGGTCGTCGCCCGCTGGTGGCTCCTAGGCGTGGCCATCATCCTCGCCGGCGTTCTCTCATTCAAGCGGCCGGACGCGTGGGACAACCTGCGGCACGGGCGGTTCAGCGCGAGCCCGGGTCAGGCACTTCCGGTCCCTGGGGCGCCGCGCTGAAGCTTGGCATCAGGCGCATCCGCCTGCGCGGGCAGCGCCACCAGCCGCACCCTGGCATCCTCAACCACGGCGTACGAGCCCTTCCAGTCGTTCCGAGATTCCAAGGCGTGCACGATGCGCCGCACCGCCACATCCGGCGAAGGACATGAAATGCGGAAGAGCACGATCCCGCACGACGCGCTCATCCCGCGCCGAAACACCATCTCGCCAAAGTCCCGATCGAACGTAACCAGGATCCTCGATTCGACGAGCGCCCGCGCCAGCACATCGGGTCGCTCGCGCCGGGCATCGACTCGCGCGCCCACACCACATCGTGACCCCGCTCACGCAGGCCGCGCACCGCATCGCCCGGCACGTTCTCATTCGCGAGGATCCGGTGCATGGTTCACGCAGAAAGCGGGTACACACGCTCGGCCGCGAGGCGCTCCTGCGCGTACGCGAGGCACGCGAGTATGTCGTCGCGGGTCAACCCGGGGTAGTTGCGGACAAGGTCGGCCTCTTTCCAATCCTGCGCCAGCAAGCCGACCACAAATTCAACGCTCAACCGCGTGCCCTTCACGACGGGCTTGCCCGCCAGCACCTTCGCATCGAGCGTAATTCGATCTTGCCACCTCATGCATTAAGTATATCGGGCGTCAGGGCTTTGCCTTCGCCCCTTCCTTCGCCCAACTGTCCTTCAGCGTCACCGTCCGGTTGAACACCAGCCCGTCCCCGGCGCCCTTGCCGCCAAAGCGCCCCCCGCTCTCGACGTCCACGCAGAAGTAGCCCAGCCGCTCGAACTGCACGCGGTCCCCTGCGCCGCAGCCGTTCTCGATGCCCTCGCGCCAGCGCAGGTTGGCAAGGCTCGGCTCGAGGTACCCCGTCACCACCTTGAGGGACTCGGGGTTCAGGTCGTCGAGGTGGTTGCCCGTCCGCGTCCCCGGCTCTTCGGCCGTGAACAGCCGGTCGTACAGCCGCACCTCGGCCTTCACCGCGTGCGCGGCGCTGACCCAGTGGATCGTCCCCTGCACCTTGCGGACCGGCTTGCCGTCGGGCCCCAGCGGCGCATCGCCGCCGCGCGTGGCCGGGTCGATCGTGGCGTGCAGCTCCGTCACGTTCCCGGCCGCGTCCTTCACCACGCCCGTGCACTTCAGGAAATACGCCCAGCGCAGGCGGACCTCGGCCCCCGGCGCCAGCCGGAAGAACTTCTTGGGCGGGTTCTCCATGAAGTCGTCGCGCTCGATGTAGATCTCGCGCGAGAACGGGACCTTCCGCGTCCCCGCCGCCGCGTCCTCGGGGTTGTTGACCGCGTCCAGTTCTTCGGTGTGCCCCTCGGCAACGTTCTCGATCACGACCTTGAGCGGGTTGAGCACCGCCATGGCGCGCGGCGCGCTCTTGTTCAGCCGGTCGCGCACCGCGTGCTCGAGCCGCCCGACGTCGATCCAGCTCTCGGTCTTGGTGACGCCCACGTCGTCGCAGAACGCGCGGATCGCCTCGGGCGGAAAGCCGCGCCGCCGCATCGCGCTGATCGTCGGCATCCGCGGGTCGTCCCATCCCTTGACCACGCCCGACTCGACCATCTTCAGCAGGTTGCGCTTGCTCAGGATCGTGTACGTCGGGCGCAGCTTCGCAAACTCGATCTGCTGCGGGTGGTGCACCATCTTTCCCCACGGCCCCGACCCGTCACGCGTCCGCCCCTCGTTGATCGCGTCCAGGAACCAGTAGTACAGCGGCCGGTGATCCTCGAACTCCAGCGTGCACACCGAGTGCGTGATCCACTCCAGCGAGTCCTCGATCCCGTGGGCCCAGTCGTACATGGGATAGATGCACCACGCGCTCCCGGTGTTGTGGTGCGCCTCGTGCACGATGCGGTACATCACCGGGTCGCGCAGGTTGAAGTTCGGCGAGGCCAGGTCGATCTTCGCCCGCACCGATTTCGCCCCGTTGGGATGCTTCCCGTCCTTCATCTCCCCCAGCAGCCGTAGGCTCTCCTCGACCGGCCGGTCGCGGAACGGCGACGTCGCCGGCACGCCCGGCTTGCCGCGGCGCGCCGAAACTTCGTCTCCGCTCAGGTCGCAGACATACGCCTTGCCCTTCTTGACCAGCTCTTCCGCCAGCGCGTACATCTGCGCGAAGTAATTGCTCGCGAAGAACAGCCCGCCGCCGAACTCGCCCGTCTTCTCATCGAAGTCCGCGCCCAGCCACTTCACGTCGCGCGTGATCGAATCGACGTACTCCTGCTCCTCCTTCGAGGGGTTCGTGTCGTCGAACCTCAGATTGAACTTCCCGGCGTACTTCTTCGCCAGCCCGAAGTTCAGGTTGATGCTCTTGGCGTGCCCCACGTGCAGGTAGCCGTTGGGCTCGGGCGGGAAGCGCGTGTGCACCCGCGGCTTGCCCAGGCGCGCCCGACCCGCCGCCCCGGGGCCGCAGTCCTTTTCATTCCACACGCCCCACTTCCCCGCGGCAATATCCGCCTCCACGATCTGCTCGATGAAGTTCAGGGGCTTGGCGGTCTCGTGGCCGTCCGTGTGCGGGTTGCCGTCGTTCGCTGGCCGTGGCTCGGGCATGGTCTGGTACACTCCAAAGCGGCGATTGTAGAAGCAAACCGACCCCCGCACGCCACCCACCACAAGGGCCCTTCCCGATGCTCACCATCCTGCCCCTGCTCGCCGCCGCGTCCGTGCTCCCCGCGTTTGCCGACGACACGCCCGTCAAGCTCACGCTCCTCTCCTCCGGCGCGATGCAGAAGATCGGCTACTACATGCCGCTGCGTCTGCAGCTCTCCGCCGACAAGCCCGCGTCCCTCAAGAAAGCACCCGCCGATCTTGCCGCGCCCCTCTACGGCGTGCTCACCATCGCCGGCCCCGACGGCGCCGTCTACCACGTCATCGTCGACGAGCCCGACGGCAAGCCCGCCCGCCTCTTCGTCGACACCAACGGCAACGGCGATCTCACCGACGACCCCGCCGCCAAGTGGGACGGCCGCCCCCAGGGCGAACTCACCATGTACGGCGGCAGCGCCACCCTCGACCTCGGCACCCCTGCCAAGCCCATGCCCGTGTCCCTCGGCCTCTACCGCTTCGACAAGAACGACCCCAAGCGGGCCGAGCTCAAGACCACCATCCTCTATTACCGCGACTACGCCCTGGAAGGCGACGTCACCCTCGGCGGCAAGACCATGAAAGCCTTGCTCGTCGATGAGGCCGCCACCGGCGATTTCCGCGGCAAGGAAATCCCCAAGGACGCCGCCGCCGGCGAAGGCACCTCGGGCGTTCTCCTGCTCCTCGACGTCAACGGCAACGGCCGCTTCGACCGCCGCGGCGAGAACTTCGACGTCCGCGCCCCCTTCAACATCGGCGGCACCACCTACGAAGTCACCAACCTCGCCCGCGACGGCTCTTCCTTCACCATCACCAAGTCCGCTAAGACCGTCGCCGAAATTCCGACGCCCCCCGACCACACCGTCGGCAAGCCCATCCTCGCGTTCGAAGCCGCGACCATGGACGGCAAGACCGTGCACTTCCCCGGCGATTACAAGGGCAAGCTCGTCATGCTCGACTTCTGGGCCACCTGGTGCGGGCCTTGCATGCAGGAAGTCCCCAACGTCGTCAAGAACTACGAGAAGTTCCACTCGCAGGGCTTTGAGATCCTCGGCGTCACCCTCGACGACAAGGACGCCGACGACAAGATCAAGTCCACCACCAAGTCCAAGGGCATGACCTGGGACCAGGTCTACGACGGCGGCGGCTGGAAGGCCCGCGTCGCGCAGATGTACGCCATCGACTCCATCCCGGCCGTCTTCCTCGTCGACGGCGACACCGGCAAGATCATCGCCGGCGAGTCCGAACTCCGAGGCCCCGCCCTCGAGAAGACCCTCGAAAAGGCCCTCGCTGACAAGAAGAGCGGCCACTGACCCATCGCTCAGGCTCGGGCCGTCGGCCCCAACTCGCGCGAGCGCATCCAGCGATTTCACCGCGCACCGTGCGTGCACGCGATGTGCGCGCCTATCGCCCCGGTCGACTGCCCGCTTGGCGCCTTCGCTTTTCGCTGTCTCCAAGCCCGTACACTCGCCCGTGAACCACACCCCGCTTCTCGCCGCCGCTGAACTCGCCGTCGCACAAGCCTCGATCGTCTGCCGCCACGTGCAGGCCACGCTCGATCAGGTCCGCGCCATCACCAAGGACGACAAGTCCCCCGTCACCGTCGCCGACTTCGCCAGCCAGGCCGTCGTCTCGCGCATCCTCACCGAGCATTTCGGCAACGTGGTCCTCGTCGGCGAAGAGTCCTCCGCCTTCCTCCGCGACCCCGCGCATTCCTCCCACCTTGCCGCCGCCGTCGATGCCGCGCGCACCGTGTGGCCCGACGTCACCCCCGAGGCGCTCCTGAGCGCCATCGACCACGGCAACGCCCGCAACGTCCCCGTCTCGCGCACCTTCTGGACGCTCGACCCCGTCGACGGAACCAAGGGCTTCCTCCGCGGCCAGCAGTACGCCGTCGCCCTGGCCTTCATCGAGGCCGGCCACCCCGCCGTCGGCGTGCTGGGCTGCCCCAACCTTCCTCCCGGCGACAACGCGCGCTTTGACCTGCCCCACGCGCAGGGCACCATCCTGTCCGCCGTCCGCGGCCGCGGCACGTACGAACGCCCCTGCACCAAAGAGCCCGCGCACGCCCAGTCCCGCGTCCACCACACCCCGCGCCGCGCCGGCGCCCCCGTCCGCGCCTGCGAGAGCGCCGAGGCCGCGCACTCCGACCACTCCAGCGTCTCGGCGATCATGGCCGCGCTCGGCCCCGCCGGCGAACCCGCGCGCCTCGACAGCCAGTGCAAGTACGCCGTCGTCGCCCGCGCCCAGGCCGACGTCTACCTGCGCATGCCCTCGAAAAAGCTCTACCTCGAAAAGATCTGGGACCACGCCGCCGGCTCGCTCGTCGCCCAGGAAGCCGGTTGCATCGTCACCGACGTCCGCGGCAATCCCCTGGACTTCTCCCGCGGCACCGAACTCACGGAAAACCGCGGCATCGTCGTCGCCCCGCCAGCACTCCACGCCCGCGTCATCGAAACCATCGCACGCCTGGGCCTCGCGCCGACGACCTGAATTCTCTCTGCACACGCGCGCGTGCCACGACTGTCCGGTTCCTCCGGACAGTCGTGCGAACGGGCCATGGCGCATCAGAATCCTTGGTTTCTCGCCGTGGTACTGGAAACAGACCGCCGTTTCGAGGCTCCATTCCCGGATACTGTTTCTCCACCGTCGATGACTACAGATCCCGCCCAGAATGAACGAGGCCCCGCACCTGCCGGACTGACGCTGTACCTCGGCGGCACTTTCGATCCTATTGAAATGGCGAAGGCCCTGGGCCTGCGTCCCATTCGCATGGAATTCGCCGGAACGAACGAGGTGTGCGTCTGCACGGGTGCTGGAGGACCGAAGCGCTTCCGAGTTTCACGAACGATCCCCTGTGATCGCCTGAAGGTGTCCGTGCCCGGCGACAAAGCCATTGAAAGCCTGTTCCGCGCGTTGCTTTCAGCGGTGGACGCACTCTCAGGACCTTTGCGCACTACCTGGGACCGCCTGAGCCATCGCTTCGCCGACCTGGGCCTTTACTGGATGAACGAGGGTAACTGCGGCACGGAGTACGACCTTCCCGCGCCGGTGCTCGCCGATCTCGCCGGGCACGGAATCTCGCTGCGGATTTCCGTGTACGAAGGCGACGGCGCAGTCGACAAAGCGATCCGGGATCGGGCCGCTGAGTCAGACTAAACGCCATGGTGCCCGTCAGCCGGTCCCCCCACAGCTACGCCGCCCGCCGCGCCTTCCGCGACGACCCGTTCCCGCCCGTGCTCACGTACACGGCTCGCGCCGTAGGGCGCGGCACCGCAACCCCGTCTTCGCGCATTCCCGCGATGTGCATCGCCACCGCTTCGCGGATGCGCTTGCTCACGATCGCGGGCGTCCGCCCCGTGGCAATGCAGCCGGGCAGGTCCGGCACATACGCCGAGTAGTTTGACCCCGCCTTCTCGATAACCACGGCGTAGCGCATCAGCCCTTGCTCCTCTTCAGTCCCGCCTGCTTCAGAATGCTATTCAAAGTTCCGGGCGCCAGGTCATCGCTCGACGAACCCGCGACCGTAACGCGCCCGGGCTTGACCGCGTGCTTGAACTGGCGGTGGCTCCCTTTGGTGGCGATCAAATGCCACCCATCAGCTCGCAGCAGAGTCAGGACCTCGCGCACCTTCATCGGCGGCAGAGTACCCGGCCGGCGGGAGGCGACCAACTCTCTTGTCGCTCACGCCCCCACCAACAATCCAGCAAAAACAACCGCGCGTCCCAGGACCATTCCCGAGCCGCGCGGTGAACCCGCACACATTCGCGTTCAATTGCCGGCGCCCGTGGGAGAGCGGAGGGGGGATTCGCACCCCCCACGGACGTCCGGCAGGAGAGAGACCTTTTCGCCTTCGCGTCGCTCCGCGCCGGCGTGCACATCGTCGGGAGGGAGGACTCCGGCGACATGCTCGGACGGGCGACCCGGGCCGTTAGCTCATCAGCCGCGCTCCTGCGGCGCGAGGACATTTCGGCCTCTCACCGTTCAGGAGCCGCGCCAAGGACCGGAAATACGCGTTCCAAGAAAATTCCCGATCCCCAGGCGCGGCACGCCCGAACGAGACTCCGCTATCCTGACTTCTCTTTGTGCCCCGGGTCCGGGGCCCGGATCCCCCCACGTGCCCGACCCCAACCCGCCCAAGCCCGCCCATCCCTCACCGGGTGAACTCACGGACTCGGAACTGGTCGATCGTTCGATCGCGGGCGACCAGCGCTCCTGGCGCGAGCTCGTCGACCGTTACAAGCGCCTCGTTTACTCCATCCCCCGCCGCTACCGCCTCCCCGACGATCAGTGCGACGACGTCTTCCAGAGCGTCTTTGCCAGCCTCCTCCGCCACCTCGCCAAGGTCCGCGATGCCGAAAGCCTCCCCAAGTGGATGATCACCACCACCCACCGCGAGTGCTGGCGCGTCACCCGCACCAACAAAGGCAGCCGTGGCATCGGCGAGGCCGACCTGACCCCGACCACCATCGATCCCTCCGCCCCCCCCGATGCCCAGGCCGAGATGTGGGAGCGCCAGCACCTCGTCGATCATGCCCTGCGCCAGCTCGGCGGCCGCTGCGAACAACTCCTCCGCGCCATCTTCCTCGACCCCTCCAAGCCCAGCTATACCTCTATCTCCGCGCGCCTGGGCATGCCTTTGGGCAGCATCGGCCCCGTGCGTGCCCGCTGCCTCGCCAAGCTCCTGGAGCTTCTCCCGGACCTGAAATAAGGCCTTTTTTGCGCCGGTAGCGGCTTTTCCGCCTGCGCCGGCGGCCTCGCGATCTTGGCGCGGTCCCCGCGTATTTCCTTGCCCTCACCGCCGCTCCTGCTGGCAGATCGCGGGGTATTTCACCTATGACCACCCAGAACCCAATCGTCGAAGAACTCGTGGCCCTGATCCTGGGAGACCTCAGCCCCTCCCAGGCGGCGACGCTGGAGGCCCGCATCACGCGTGAGCCGGAGGCTCGCCGCCTGCTTGAGAATATCCGGGAACTCGTGCGAGCGCTCCAGACCGACGACGGCGCGTCGCCCCCCGAAACGCTGGTCCTCCGGGTCAAGGGAATGATGGGCGCGGCGTCCTCCGCCGCCGCGCCCATCCGTTCTCCTCTTCCCTCCCTCCGCGAGGTCGTTGCCGCGCTGGTCTTCGACAGTTTCGGCAAGGTCGCCATCGCCGGGTTCCGCGGCACGGTCGCCGGCCGCCAGCTCGCCTACTCCAGCGATACGGCCGACGTTGATCTCCAGGTCACGGCCCCCGACGCGTCCCGCCGCAGCATCCGCGGCCAGGTTTCTCCCGCGGGCAACGACTCGGCCATCGAGGTCGTGCTCGCCCGTCCCGGCGATGCCTCCGCCCTCGCCTCAACTCCCGTAGACTCGCGCGGCATGTTCAGCCTCGATTCCTCCCCGGGCACCTTCGATCTCCGCGTGCGCATCGGCGACTCGGTGGTGATGCTCCCGGCGCTGAACATCGAGTAGCACCCGCCCGCGCGAAAAAGGGGACGCCGTCGCAATGGCCGCGGCGGATCAGCTCAACGGGATTCTCTCCGACGTCGTCGCGCTCCCTCCCGAGGAGTCGCTGCGCCGTCTCCGCACCCGCGGTGAACCCGCAACACTCCTTCTCTCCGCCGCCGACGAGGCCGAGAAGCTCCTCTTCGCCGACCTCACGCGCGGCCTGGAAGCCGCCGACGCCCTCGTCCGCGTCGCCGACCTCGCTGACCTCGCCGTCCCCCGGGCCCGCGCCCGCCGCGCCCGCGCCCAGGGCCTCGCCTACTCCAACCGCTTCGACGAAGCCCTGACACTTCTCAACCAAGCGATCACGCTCGCCGAAACCGCCGGCGACGGCCCCGAGGCCGCACGCTCACGCATGACCAGCCTCCACGCCCTGGCGCGCCTCGGCCGCTACGCCGAGGCGATCGAGTCCGGCGAATCCGCTCGGCGCGCCTTCATCGCCGCGGGCGAGACCGTGCTGGCCGCGCGTGCCGACGCCAACCTCGGCGTGGTCCGGCGCATGAGCGACGACCCCGCCCGCGCCCTCGAGCACTTCGACCGCGCCCGCACGGTCATGCTCGACCAGCCCGTGGCCCTCGCCCAGCTCGACAGCAACCGCGCCGAAGCGCTGCTCGACCTCAACCGCTTCGAGGACGCCGAAGCCGCGTTCACGAGCGCCCTGGGCGCGTTCCGCACCGCCGGCGCCGGCCGCGCCGCCGCCATCGTCGAGGGAAACCTCGCCGACCTCACCTCGCGCCAGGGCCGCCTCGACGCCGCGCTCGAGCACTTCGAGCGCGCCCGCCGCGCCCTGGGCCAGACCGAAGCCCCCGGCGACGTCGCCCGACTTCAGGCCGAGCAGGCCGAGGCTCTCGCCTCTCTCGGCCTCTTCTCCGAGGCCGCCGAACAGTTCCGCGCCGCCGTCCCCGTGCTCACCTCTCACAAGCTCGCCTGGGAGAGCGCCCGCGCCCGCGCCGGGCTGGGCGCCTGCCTCGCACGTCTTTCACTCACGACCGAAGCCGCGGCTGAACTCGCGGAGTCTGCCGCGGCGTTCGACGCTCTCGGTCACGCCACCGGCGCCGCCCGCGTCCGCATTCTTCAGGCCGAGCTCGCCCGCCGCGCCGGCGATAACCCGCGCGCCGAGGCCCTGCTCGCGCAGTCGCTCCCCGCGCTCCGCGACCGTCCCGGCCTGGGCGCGATGGCCCGGCTGCAGCTCGCGTCCACTCGCCTCTCCTCCGGCCACCGCGACGAGGCCCTCGCCGAGATCGACGCCGGGCTTGATGAAGCCCACCGCCTCGGCCTCGCCCCTCTCGTCGCCGACTTCCTCCAGCTCCGCGCCCAAGCCCGTCGCGACGCCCGCGACCTCCCGGGCGCCATCGCCGACCTCCGCGATGCCATCGAGCAGATCGACCGCGTCCGCGGCACGCTCCGTGCCGAACGCTTCCGCGCCGCCTTCCTCGGCGGCCACGCCTCGCTCTTCGAGCAGTGCGTGACCGCCACCCTTGACCAGGACGGCGACGGCGCCGCCGACCTTGCCTTCGAGATCGCCGAACGCGCCCGCTCCCGCTCCCTGCTCGACGTGCTCCAGGCCGGGAGTCTGGGCGCCTCGTCAGCCCCCGACGATGCCGAGCACGCCCTGCTCGCGGGCATGGCCCGCCTCCGCGCCGAGATGAACGCCCTCTACGCGTCGCTCGACGACGGTCTCTCCCGCCCGCGCTCCGTCACCGACCTCACCCGCTGGGGCCAGGAAGTCGCCCGGCGCGAGCGCGACACGACCGAGCTGGAACGCCGCCTCGCCGCCACCGCGCGCTACGCCCCCGTGTTCTCGCGTCCGCGCTCCGCGCTCGACACCCGCGCCGCCCTCACCCCCGGCGAGGCCATGGTCTGCTACTTCGCCGAAGAAGGCGATCTCTCCGCGCTCGTGCTCCGCCCGGACCGCTCCCGAGTCCACCGCCGCTTCGCCACGATCGACGACGTTGTCGCGCACGTCCGGGCCCTGGAGTTCCAGATCGCCCGCGCCATCGCCCGCGCTCTCCCCGGCGGCCCCGCCGGCGAACGCCTCCGCGCCGACGCCGACCGAGAGCTCGCCGGCCTTCACCGCCTGCTCATCCGCGCGCTCGAGCCCGAACTCGCGGGCGCCAGCCGCGTGATCGTGATCCCTCACGCGCTCCTGCACGCCGTGCCGTTCCCCGCCCTCCGCGACGATTCCGGCCCTCTGCTCAACCGCTTCGAAGTCGTCTTGGCCCCCAGCGCCAGCGTGTGGTGCCACCTAGCGGCGCGTGCCCCCGCGCCCGAGAACCGCCCCACCGTGATCGTCGGGGTCTCCGATGACCTCGCGCCAGAGGCCGAGAACGAGGCCCGCGCCCTCGCCGCCCGTCCGGGCACGATCGGGCTGATCGGCGCCCAGGCCACCATCG
Source organism: Phycisphaerales bacterium (assembly GCA_044223975.1). GTDB lineage: Bacteria > Planctomycetota > Phycisphaerae > Phycisphaerales > UBA1924 > CAZCPB01. The sequence continues at coordinate 76,020 of JBGALI010000002.1, forward strand.
CCGCGTTCCAGCGGGCCGTTCCCGACGCGGGTGTCATTCATATTGCCGCGCACGCCCGGTTTTCCCCCGGCGACCCCCTGAATTCCGGCTTGAAACTCGCCGACGGCTGGCTCACCGCCCGGGAAATCTCCGGCCTCCGCCTCGCCGGTCCCACCGTGATCCTCAGCGGCTGCGACACCGGCCGCTCCGAGGTCGGGAGCGCCGACGAAATTTGGGGACTTGTTCGGGCCTTCCTCGTCGCCGGCGCATCCACCCTGATCATCAGCCTCTGGCCTGCAAACGATCTCATAACAGCGGAAACAATGGCGTCGTTCCATGCGGATTGGTACGCTGGATCTGGTGGGAGCCGCTCAGGTCCGGTCGCCAGCCTGCGACGTGCGCAGAGGGCGTTGGTGCAACGTGGCTTGCACCCGGCGGCTTGGGCGAACCTCGTTGTGATCGGAAAGCCATGACCGCACGAAGCATTCAACGGTGGACCGCGGCCGCGATCGCCTACGCCGCCCTGCTCGCGCCGTCCGCCTTGGCAAAGGGGTCGGGTGAAGTCGTCATTCGCCTCTGCCCCGGCACCGGCATCGAAGACATCTGCGCACGCTATGACGTCACTCTGGTTTCCGAACTGTCCTCACGCGGCCTCTACCGCGTTCGCGCTTCGGAGGACACCCCCTTCGAACTCATGGCGTGGCTCATGGTCGGCGATTCCGGAATCGTTACCGCCGAAACCGACGACGTCGCCGAGGTCGTCAGCGGGCACACCCAGAGCTTCTTTTTCCGTCTCAACGCGGAGTACACCCAGCAGCCCGCGCTAAGCCTCCTCGCCGCAAGTCCCACCGGCCCCGACGGCGGCGGCGTGACCGTCGCCGTGCTCGACACCGGCATCTCCCCCAATTCGTCCATTTCCGCCGCCATCCTCGGCGGTTTCAACTTCGTCGACAACTCCGACGTCACCGCCGAATTCGGACCCGGCATCGACTCCAACGGCAACGGCATCATCGACGAGATGAGCGGCCACGGCACCTTCATCGCCGGACTGATCTCCCTCGTCGCCCCCCACTGCAACCTGCTCCCCGTCAAGGTCCTCGACAGCGACGGCCAGGGAACCGTCTACACCGTCGCCGCGGGCATCTACTACGCCACCGACCAGGGCGCCCGCGTCATCAACCTCAGCCTCTCCTTCGACCGCGAGTCTCAGGTCGTCACCGACGCCATCCAGTACGCCCGCGATCACGGCGTGATCGTCGTGGCCTCCGTCGGCAACGACAACGCCAGCACCCCCGTCTTCCCCGCCGCCGGTCCCGGCGTGATCGCCGTCGCCGCCACCACGCTTCGCGACCACAAGGCTTCCTTCAGCGACTACGGCTCCTACGTCGACCTCTGCGCCCCCGGCGAGGAAGTCATCAGCACCCTTCCCAACGACATGCTCGGCGTCGGCAGCGGCGCCAGCTTCGCCACCGCCTGGGTCTCCGGCGCCGCCGCCCTGCTACAGGGTTCCATGACCAACCCCACCCCCGACCGCGTCAGCGCCCGCCTGGCCCGTGCGGCAATCAAAGTCCCCGCCACACTAACCGAGTTCCCCGGCCTCATGGGCAAGGGACGCCTCTCGATCGGCGACGTCTTCGCCTCGTTCGGCAAGGCCGGCGTCCAGATCGAGAAGTAGTCGCAGAATCTCGCCCGAGCGGGTTTTCGACGAGCCCCGAACGAGGTCCGGGGATGCGCGGACGGCCTGAGCAACCGCCCGGACCGCTCACGGCTCGTAATCGATCGCTCTGCGCGAGAATGACCTCCCATGCGTATGAATGATCCCGGGGCGCTCGGAACCGCCGCTCCTATTCCTTCCCCCGCCCCTCCACCATGTAATTCGGCGCCTCCTTCGTAATCCGAATATCGTGCGGGTGGTTCTCCACCACCGTCGCCCCGCTCACGCGGCAGAAGCTCGTCCGGGTCCGCAGTTCCGCGATGTCGCGACACCCGCAATACCCCATCGCGCTCCGCAGCCCGCCCACAAGCTGGTACGTGAACTCCGCGAGGCTGCCGCGGTACGCCACCAGCCCTTCGACACCCTCGGGAACGAATTTCATGGTCGCCTTGCCGTCGGCGCCCACCTTCTCGGCCTGCCGGTAGCGGTCCGCGCTTCCCGCGTTCATCGCTCCCTCGCTCCCCATGCCGCGGTACGTCTTGTACCGCCGCCCGCCGGAGATCACCAGCTCGCCGGGCGATTCATCGAGCCCGGCGAACAGCGAACCCATCATGACGCTCTCGGCCCCCGCCGCGATCGCCTTGGGGATGTCCCCCGAGTGACGCACGCCGCCGTCGGCGATCACCGGCACATCGCGCCCGCTGGCCGCCACCCCTGCCGCGGCGTTCATGATCGCCGTGATCTGCGGCACGCCCACGCCCGTCACGACCCGCGTGGTGCAGATCGAGCCCGGCCCGATCCCCACCTTCACCGCGTCCGCCCCCGCCTCGACCAGGTCCCGCGCCGCCTCGGCCGTCGCGATGTTCCCGGCGATCACGTCGATCGCCCACCGCTTCTTGATCTCGCGCACTGTGTTCATCACGTTCTCGCTGTGGCCGTGCGCCGTGTCCACCACGATCACGTCCACCTCCGCCGCGATCAGCGCCTCCACGCGGTCGTACTGCCCCACCCCCACGGCGGCGCCGCACCGCAGACGCCCGCGGATGTCGCGGCAGGCCCGCGAGAACTGGCTGGCGCGGTCGATGTCGCGCATCGTGATCAGCCCGTTCAAGCGCCCCTGGTCGTCCACCAGGATCAGCTTCTCCACCTTGTTGCGGTTCAGGATTTTCTCGGCCTGCTCCAGCGTCGTCCCCACCGGCGCCGTGATCAGACCCTTGCTCGTCATCACGCTCGACACCAGCGTCGACGCGTCCTCCACGAACTTCAGGTCGCGCCGCGTCAGAATCCCCAGCACGCGGCTCTTGTCCCGCGACCCCGCCACGCCCTTGGAGCCGCCCTCCGTGATCGGGAACCCCGACACGTTGTGCTGGCGCATCAGCTCCTTGGCCCGCGCCACCGTGTCCGACGGGCCCAGCGTCAACGGGTCGGCGATCACGCCGTTGGCCGAACGCTTCACCTTCGACACCTCGCGCGCCTGCGCCTCCATCGGCATGTTCTTGTGGATGATCCCGATCCCGCCCTCCTGCGCCAGCCCGATCGCCAGCGCGGACTCGGTCACCGTGTCCATCGGCGCCGAGATCAGCGGGATGTTCAGCGAGATCGACGCCGTCAGGCGCGTCGTCGTCTCCGCCTCCGCCGGCATCACCGCGCTGCGCAGCGGGATCAGCAGGACGTCATCGAACGTGATGCCGTCGTAGGCGATCTTCGGCCGGCCCCCCGCGCCTTCGGCAGCGGCAGCCGACGGCTTGGACGACCGCGGGCGCGCCACCACCACCGCGGCCGGCGTGCCCGCCTTGTGCGTCGACTTCTCGTTGCGCGGCATCCGTCCGCCCCGCGTTGAACCGCCGGGCGATGGACGAGACGACTTCGTTGTGGCTTCCATGGAATAGTGTCGCAGGGCCCCCACGGTCAGTCAAGCATTCCGCCCCGCCGCCTTCGATTCCCCCGCTCCCGGGCTACGCTGTCACTGTCCGTCCAATCAGCCGCGCCGTTCCGCCGGAGCGGTCGCACGCGCCGGACACAAGGGGCCCCCATGCCCATCCCCGACACCGCCGCGCCCCCCGCCTACTCGCGCACGCTCGCCCCGGGCGCCGCCGCCGGCCTTGCGGCGACCGAGTGGCTCCTTACCGACGGACAGGGCGGCTTTGCCATGGGCTCCGTCGCCGGCATCCCGACGCGCCGCTACCACGGCTGGCTCATCGCTGCCACCATGCCCCCCGTCGGACGCGTCGTCGCGCTCCACTCCTGCGTCGAGACCCTCATCGAGAACCCCGGCGCCGCCGACGAACGCCGCCACGACCTCTCGACCTTCGCCTTCGCCGGTGGCACGCTCCACCCCTCCGGCGTGCGCGCGCTCCGCAAGTTTGAGGACGGCCCCACCTGCCGCTGGGAGTACCAGCTCGGCGACGAGGCCCGCGCTATCCGTGTCAGCCGCACGCTCTGCCTCAATCGCGAGAGCGGCCCCGGCGCCCCCGCCCTCGCCGCCTGCTCCGCCCGCTACGAGATTTCCGCTCCCGGCCGGCGCATCGCCCTGCACGTCCGCCCGCTCATCGCCCTCCGCGATTTCCACGGCCTGCTCCACGGCCGCTCGTGCCACAATCGCTTTGCCGTCTCCACCACCCCCGGCGTCGTCACGGTCCAGACCAGCCCCGGCTTTGCGCCCCAGGGCCTCCGCGTCAACCTCGCCTGCGACACCGCCCGCTTCTCCGGCGATGGCCAGTGGTGGTACGACTTTGAGTACGCGCGCGAGCTTGAACGCTCCCAGGACTCTCGTGAAGACCTGTGGAGCCCCGGCGCGTTCATCATCGAGCCGCCCCACACGCAACCGCCCAGCGACACGCACACCGCCGAGCTCATCGCCTGGGTTGGCGCTCCCGACCAGCGCCCCAAGGGCAACGGCGTCCAGTGGGCCCGCCAGCACTCCGACCGCGAGCACGTCCTGCTCCGCGAATCGTTCGGCGCGAGCCCGCCCCCGCGCAACAGCCGCGAGGCCGGGATCATTGCCGCGCTCGTCGCCGCCGGAGATCGCTTCATCGTCCGGCGCGATCTCACGGCAGGTTCATCCAGTATCTCCGTGATCGCCGGCTACCCCTGGTTCGGTGACTGGGGACGCGACACGATGATCTGCGTTCCCGGCCTCATGCTCGCCGCCGGGCGCTTCGCCGAGGCCAAACGCACACTCGAGACCTTTGCCTCGCTCTGCAAGAACGGCCTGATCCCCAACTGGTTCGACGACCGCACCGGCCAGGCCGAGTACAACACGGTGGACGCCGCGCTCTGGTTCGTCCACGCCGCCTGCCGCTACGCCAAGCTCTCCGGCGACTCCGCCGCGCTCCGCGGCCCTATCGGCAAGGCCTGCCGCGACATCATCGATCACTACCGCCGCGGCACCGACCACAACATCAAGATGGATTCCGACGGCCTCATCAGCGCCGGATCACCCGACTCCCAGCTCACCTGGATGGACGCCAAGCGTGACGGCTTTGTCTTCACCCCGCGCCACGGCAAGCCGGTCGAGATCAACGCCCTGTGGTACAACGCCCTCGAATCCCTTGCCGCGGCACTCACCACCGACGATCCCAAGTCCGCGCGCGAACTCCACGACCTTGCCCACCGCGTCGGCACTTCCTTCCGCGAAAAGTTCTGGAACCCGCGCAGCGGATCGTGCTACGACGTGCTGACGCCCGACGCCGCCGGAGGCTTCAAGGCCAACGGCCCCGGCCACCAGGCCCGCCCCAACCAGATCTTCGCCGCGAGCCTTCCGTACTCGCCGCTCACGAAGGAGCAGCGCGTCGCCGTCGTCGAGTTCGTGCGTCAAAAACTTCTCACGCCCATGGGCCTCCGAAGCCTCTCCCCCGGCGACCCCGGCTACATCGGCCGCTTCAAGGGCAGCCTCTTCGAGCGCGACCGCGCGTACCACAACGGCACGGTGTGGCCGTGGCTCCTGGGCGCCTTCGCCGAAGCCACGATGCGCATCGCCGACTTCTCCCCCGAGTCGTGCGCGAAAGCCAAGGACCTTCTCCTCAACCTCGTGGGCGAGATGGATTCTCCGAACCCCGGACGGCTGCTGGGCCACATCCCCGAGGTCTACGACGGCGATGAACGCCCCGAAGCTCCGCGCCAGCCCGGCGGCTGCGTCGCCCAGGCCTGGAGCATCGCCGAGACCCTCCGCGTCTACGACATGGCCGTCCGCGGCCGCGAGCGTTGATCCCCCTCCGCGCCTGCGGAGGGTGTGGCGAGTCCGCGAGGCCGGGGGAGGTCGGTGCTCGCGCAAAGTCTCGGAGTTATTCTCGCCCATCAATCTCGAGCGGGTGCTGGAGTCGTCCCAACTCGGCTACGCGGCCTGACCGACGTATAATAAAAGCGGGATGGTCCTTTCCTCTCGCGAACAAGTGCTCGACCTGCTGCGCACACACGCGCCCGCGCTGCACCGCCAGTTCGGCGTGTCGTCGATCCGTATCTTCGGCTCCTTCGCGCGGGGTGTGCCGCACGCCGCGAGCGATGTCGACGTGCTGGTCGAGTTCGACCGGCCCGCGGGCATCTTCCACCTGCTGGCCCTTCAGGCGCACCTCAAGGAGCTGCTCGGGCGCGAGGTGGATGTGGGCACCGAAGGCGGTCTCCGTCCTCGCGTCCGCGCCCGCGTGCTCGCGGAGGCCGTGCGTGTCGCCTAGGGCTTGGGATGATCGCATCCGCGACATCCTCGAAGCGATCGACGAGATCGCGCGGTTTACCGAGGGGCAGACCCTCGCCGAGTTCGCGGCCGATGCCCGCACCATCAAGGCCGTGCTCGCGGACTTCTCGATCATCGGCGAAGCCGCTCGCCACGTGCCCGATGAGGTGCGTGCGATCGACCCCTCCATCCCGTGGGACCTGATGAACGCGATGCGGAACAAGATCGTTCACATCTACTTCGGCATCGAGCCGGGCATCGTGTGGCAGACCATTCGAAACGACCTGCCCGAACTCCGCAGGAAACTCCAGGCGCTGCTCGATGGTCGCGCGGGCACCTGAGGTCGGGACCACACGCGGCCGCGCACCGCACCTTCCGCTCACTTCCCCTCGAACCAATCCCTCCCCGCGTGCCCGTCCACCTTCAGCGGCAGGCTCAGCGTCATCGCGCTCCCCATCCGCTACTCAATCGCAGTCACCGCCTCCGCCGGCACGCCATCAATCCCGCCGCGAGCATCACCGCGCCGCTCCCCGGCGCCGGAAGTCCCGTCAGCACCCACGCCGTCGTCCCGGCATGGTCGAGCGCGCCGGTTCCGACCAGGGTCGTGCCGTCCGCGCTGATTCCCTTCACATCCCACAGGTCCCACCGTGAGACATCGACGCCCATTCCCGCGAGGTACGCGCCGAGTTCGACCACGCCCGTCGAGGGCGTCCACAGGAATGCGTGCCCGCCGCTCTCGCCGCCGACCATGCTCCCGTCACCGTTCGCGGCGTACGCGTTGGCCCAGACGCCCGGCAGGCTCCCGAGATTCTCAAAGCCGCCCGCCTCCGTCCACCGGAACGCGCTCTGCGGCATCCCCGGAAAGAAGCACGTGCCGACGATCGTCGAGCCATCGCCGCTCAGCGCGTAGGCGGACGGCGCCGAAACATCTCCCGCGATCGCTTCAAAGCCGCTGTGTGATGTCCACCGGAAAACCTGGCCGCCGTACGTTCCCGTGATCACGCTGCCGTCGGCGCTCACGCCGGTCGCGCTGAAGTTCCACGCAAACCCGGCGTCCTCCGACATCACCTCGGCCACGCCAGCGGCGTTCCACCGCACCGCCCGCCACCCGCCGTCTGCGCCTTGGCGATAGCTCCGCCCGACCACCACCGACCCGTCCGCGCTGCACGCTCGCGCCTCGGCGCCGGAGTCTCCCGCGGGCAGCGACAGAATCTGCCCCGGCCCTCCCGACCACCGGAACGGCTGGTATTGCGACTGCCCGACCACTGTCGTCATTCCGACGACCACGTTGCCGTGCGCGCTGGCCGCAAGCGCCTCCGACCCCCACGGCCCACCGAGCGCTAGTCCAACGTCCTCGATGCCCCCCGCGCCGGTCCACCGGAACGCGCGCTGCACGCCGCCGGTCGTCCAACTGCGCCCTATCACCACTGAGCCGTCGGCGCTGACCCCGTTCGCGACCGAGATGCCCGGCACATCCAATCCGCCGATCGCAGTGATGCCGATCGAAGCGCCCGCGGTCCCGCAGACGCCAGCGCCGATCCACGACACGCACGCCGCACGTATGAGCGCCCGGTTCATGGCACGTCTCCAATTTGCCCTGATTCTACAGGCTCAAACCGATACAGGACATTCGTATCCTGTTTGTGTTCGACGGACCTCGTTCCGGCACCTTTGGGCCCGGCTTCGAACCTCGTCAAACCTCTTCAGGCCCGCATGCCCGACCGCACTCCGGGCACACCCCAAGACCGCCCGTCCTCACGTCGTACCCGCACCCCTCGCACAATCCCCGCCGCCGACGCGCCGCACGCACACTCCACCGCACCGCCCCCACCACTCCCGCGGCAGCCGCGCCGAGCACCACGACATCACCGATCAGCCCCGCCCAGATCGGCTTGTACGGGATCACCACGCGCTGCGACCCGCCGCCGGGGCCGAGGAAGCCGTGCTGCATGTTCACGACCGTTCCCGCGTAGAACGATCCTCGCGAGACCTCCCACCGCGCGCGGAACGCGCGCCACGGCCAGCCGCAGCCGAGTTCGGTCGCCTCTCGCAGCCTTGCTCTGGCGAGGACTTGGGCCGCTCGCTGATCTGCAGGTGTACACCACTTGGGAAGGCGCGTCGGGATGTCGTCCCACTCCGAAGTCGCAATCACATATCGCCGTGACATGTCCACACCCTCGCCACTCCACCCCACGCGCGTGGAGTTCCACCGCTTCACGACCGACCCGACTGACATGACTTCACCCTGGTCGTCAAGCGCCCGAATGGACACGGCCGTGCTCAAGTCGCCGTTGAAGAAAGAGCCGAGCACTGCGATCGCGAGTGTCGGCAGAAGACCGATCAAAGCGAACGCGCTCACGCTCCGAACGAACCGCACGACTTGCCGCGCGTTCCAGCCCACCCTACTTCCCCTCGAACCAGTTCTTGCCCGCGTGCCCGTCCACCTTCAGCGGCACGCTCAGCGTCATCGCGCTCTCCATCCGCTCGACGATCACCTGCAGCGCCGCCTCCGCGCCCGCCTCGGGCGCTTCGAAGACCAGCTCGTCGTGGATCTGCAGCAGCATCTTGACGTCACGCAGTGGGAGCGCGTTGTGCATTGACGAGCCCCGAGCGTGAGCGAGGGGTCCGTGCGCGCCAGACACGCCGGTTGATTCTGGGCCGCCCACCGCACGAGCAACCCCTCCCTCACGGTCGGGGCTCGTTGGATTGGCGCTCTCGATCATCTTCTGAATATCCACCATCGCCAGCTTGATCAGGTCCGCGGCCGAGCCCTGCACCACGCTGTTGATCGCCACGCGCTCGGCCAACGCCCGCATGCTCGGGTTGCTCGACTCGATGTCCGTGATCGGCCGCCGCCGCTTCATCATCGTCTCGACGTACCCGAACCGGCGGGCCTGCTCGATGCATTCCTGAAGGAACGTCGTGATCCCGCTGAACCGTCGCTTGTACCCGTCGATGATCGCCGCGGCTTCCTCGTTGCTGATTTTCAGCCGGCGCGCCAGGCCGAACGGCGTGACGCCGTAGACGATCCCGAAGTTCACCATCTTCGCGCCCGCGCGCTGCTCCCGCGTCACCTTGTCGGTCGTCACCCCCGCGATCTGGGCCGCGACCTGCGTGTGGATGTCCTCGCCCTTGTGGAACGCCTCGGTCAGGCCGGGATCCTTCGACAGGTGCGCCAGGAGCCGCAGCTCGATCTGCGAGTAGTCCGCCGTGACCAAGAGCCGCCCCGGCGGCGCGACGAACGCCTTGCGGATCTCACGCCCGATCTCCGTCCGGATCGGGATGTTCTGCAGGTTCGGGTCGCTGGACGCGAGCCTTCCCGTTGCCGCGCCCGTCTGGCTGAAGCTCGTGTGCACCCGCCCCGTCCGCGGGTTGATCGCGTCCTTGAGCGCGACCAGGTACGTGCTCACGAGCTTGGTCAGCTGGCGGTACTCCAATATCAGCCGCGGCAGGGGCGTCACGATCGCCGGATCGCTCGCCAGCTTTTCCAGCACCTCCGCGTCCGTCGAGTGCCCCGTCTTGGTCTTCTTCAGCGACGTCAGCCCCAGCCCCGGCTCGGCGGCGTCCTTCTTGTTGAAGAGCGCTGCGCCCAATTGCTTCGGCGAGTCGGGCTCGAACGTCCGTCCGATCGACTCCATCGACGCGACGTGAATCTCATCAATCAGCTTGGTGATCCGCCCCGCCAGCCGCTCGCGCTGGCGGTCCAGCTCATCGGGGTCGACGCGGATCCCGTTCCACTCAAGCTCCGCCAGCACCTCGACCAGCGGCATTTCCAGCTTTTGGAACAGGTCCATCATCCCCATCGCGCGCAGCTGCGGCAGCATTTTCTGGGCTAACTGCAACGACAGGTCCGCATCGAGTGCCGCGTAGTGCGTCGCCGCGTCGATCGGCACCGTTACGAACGACCGCTGCTCTTTCCCCGAGCCGATCAGCTCCGAGATCGACCCCTTGCCGCGCCCGAGCAAGGCCAGTGACAACGCATCGAGCGAGTGTGACGACCGCGACGAATCGATCAGGTAGCTCGCGACCATCGAGTCGCAGGAGCCCGCCGTTCCCAAGCCGCGCAGCCGCACACCCGCGCGCCGCAGCACCAAGAGGTCGTACTTGAGATTGTGCCCGCAGCGCGCCTTGGAGTCGTCCTCAAGGATCGGACGCAGCGCGTCGAGCACCTGCTTCTCCGAGAGATGCAGCGACGGATCCGGCGAGCGGATGGGGATGTACCACGCGCTCCCGGCCTCGACGCTCAGCGAGATGCCGCACAGCTCCGCATCAATCGGCGAGAGCGAGGTCGTCTCCGTGTCGATCGCGAACAACTCGGCGCCGCGGAGCTTCGCGACAACCTCGTCAAGCTCCTTCTTCGTCTTCACGCAGCGGTGATTGGGGTTGGCATCGGCGGTCGTTCCCGCCGCGCCGTCCGCGCCCGCATCGATCGAATCGAACAGCCCGCCCATGAACTTCGGCCCCGACACCGTCCGCGCGGCTTCCGGATCGGGCTCAGCCCCGCCGAACAATCCGCCCGCATCGGCCGCCGCGGGCCGTGCCACGGTTTGGCCGCTCTGAGCCACACCGTGCTCCGCGCTCCCGCGAGTCGCGAGCAGCGCCCGCAGTTCCTCCTGATACCGGTTGAAGCCCAGCTCCTTGAGAATCGGCCCCAGTTTTTCCAGCGTGAACGCCCGCGCCTCGGCCTTCGACAGATCCAGCGCCTCCGGCGGCAGCGGCGTGTCCGCGCGCAGCGTGATCAAAGTCTTCGATAGCCCGAGCCGGTGCGCCGCCGCGCGGATGTTCTCGCCGCGCTTGCCCTTGATCTCGGCCGCGTGAGCGAGCACGTTGTCCAGGGAACCGTATTGCACGATCAGTTCCGCGGCAGTCTTGGGCCCCACCCCCACCACGCCCGGCACGTTGTCGACCGTGTCGCCCATGAGCGTCAGCATGTCGATCACCTGCGCCGGTGTGATCCCCGACTCTGCCGCGAGCGACTCGACCGTGAACGGCGCATCGTTGTGGATGTCGAACATCTCAACCGACGACGGCGCCAGCAACTGCTTCAGGTCCTTGTCCTTCGACACGATCCTGATCCTGAGGTCCGGGCGCGTCTCGCGCAGCTTCGCCACCAGCGTCGCGATCACGTCATCGGCCTCGAACCCCTCGGCGCCGATCACCGGCACTCCCAGCTCGCGCAGGGTCGCGATGCACCGCTCAACCTGCGGGAACAGGTCCTCGGGCGGCGGCGGGCGGTGGGCCTTGTACTCGGGGTGAAGCTGCGACCGGAACGTGCCGCGGTCGCCCGACACGTCGAGCGCGACCATCACGTAGTCGGGCGGCCCGTCCAGCTTTCCCTGGCCGCGGAGGAGCTTGAGCAGCATCCCCACGAACCCGAACGTCATGTTCGTGGGTTCCTTGGTGACCGGGCTGGTCATGGGCGTGCGGATGGCGTGGTAGGCGCGAAAGAACTGGGCGTAGCCGTCGATGATGTAGAGGGTGGGCATGCGGTCTCGCTACGAACCGGATGGAGGCGTGCCGATCATCATGCGCAGGGCTCGCAGCGTGGAGGGCAGGTCGCGTTGGATCGTGTCGTGCACGCGCGCGGCATCGACGCCGAAGTAGACGTGCGTGACGATGTTCCGCATCGCCCGGATGCCCGCCCAGTCGATCGCGGGGTGCTGAGCACAGATCGAATCCGGGATCGATCGCGCGGCCTCGCCGATCACGATAAAGTTGTACAGAATCGCCTTGAACACCGCCGCGTCGGCCCCCAGCGCCGCGGCGTCGCGCGTCCCCGACAGGCGCTGGATCTCCTCCATCGCTTCGATCATGTCGGCAACGCGCTGTTCCCAGTGTCTAGGCGACACGCCGCGCCTCCGACATCACCTCGTGACGAAGCTGCGGTCGCAAGCTGTCGAGCGCGCCAACATCCACGCGCCGACCCAGGAGCCCCTCCAGGTGCGCCTGAAGCGAGCCGAGCCCGAAGAGGGTGATCGGCCGAGAGAATTCGGCGAGCAGATCGACGTCGCTCGCCGCCGTTTGTTCGCCGCGCGCAAAGGAACCAAACAGAAGAAGGGTCCGCACGCCGTATTTCGACGAGAGGTGCGGCATGGCGTTGCGCAGGGTCTGGATGATCTGGTTGCCGTCCATGCGGTGATTGTACGAAGTGCGGATCCGTTCAGCGAACTCTATAACCACATGCCGCGCCCGCATTCCGGGCACTTCCCCCGCGCCCCGATCCCCGAGCGGTCGTAGCCGCAGTGCGGGCAGGCCGTCGACGGTGGTATCTCTAGCGGAGCACGCGCTCGCCATAAGAAGGCGGCGACGATCGGCAGGACCAGCAACGGCAGGAGGACTCCGTCACCTGCAAGGGTCATCGCCACACCGCCCATGACTACGCCCAAGGCGACAAACAACACCACCTGGCGCCGCCGATCATCCCGTGCCCGCGTCGTGTCGGTGAATCGCTTCATCACCACGAATGTCAGCAGCGCGATGATCAATGACTCAAAGAGTCGCGCCGCCCAAACGCCCAAATGCACTCGGATTGGGCCCGCGAGTGCGCTGCCAAAGAAGGGGGCGACACTGACAACCGTAATCAGCCAAGCGTCCGCTTTGTCACAGTTGACGAAGCGTGACCATCCCTTACCGCGTCTGGGCATGGAGACCTCTTAGGCACGCCGCGTACGCCTCGCTCGGCTCCACCTTCCGGCGCGCCATCATGGCCCTGGCGACATCAATGAACTTCTCGAACCGGTACGGCTTGCGGCCGTCGTCGGTGGCCCAGGTGAACGCCGGCACGCACCCCGACACGGCCTTGCTCTCGGCGAACATCGAGCCGGTGTGCAGCACGCAGCCGGTCATCAGCTTCGTGCAGATCGCGGTCTTGACGTGGTCGCCGACGATCGCGCCCAGGAACTGCAGTCCGGTGCGCTCGTTGCTTGCCTGAGGCTGTCCCTTGGCGATCACCTCGGCGTAGGTGTTAAGCAGGTTCGAGTTGGTCGTCCCCGCGCCCAGGTTCACCCACTCGCCGATGTACGAGTCTCCGAGGTGCCCGTCGTGGGCCTTGTTCGAGTAGCTCTGGAAGATCGTGCCCCCCACCTCTCCCGCGGCCTTGCACCAGGGGCCAAGCGCGGTGCCGCCCTTGATCAACGCCCCGTCGAGCACCGTCGCGTGCGGGCCGACATAGCAGGGGCCGTGCACGATCGCCCCGGGCCGGATCGTCGCGTGCTCGGCGATCACGATCGGGCCGTGCTCGAGGTCGAGCGTCACGCCGGGGTACACGAGGGCGTCGGGCGCGATGGTGAAGTCGCTCTCGCCGATCGCCAGCACGCCCGGCGGCAGGTCCTGCGTTTGGGTCTGCGACAGGAGCGCCAGGTCCATCTCGAGCGCGCGGTCGCGGAAGGTGATCACGTGCCACGGGCGCGACAGCAGCGCGGGGGCGGGGGCTTCGATAGTGTCGCCTGGCGCGGGCTGTTCGCCCTTGATGAACGCCATGGCCTCGTTCTTCGACACGCACGCGGCAATGAGCTCGCCCGTGCCGGCCTCCACTAGCCGCTGGCCGCGCGTGAGAGTCGCGATCATCTCGTCGTCGAGGGGGCAGCGGCCGTTGATGATGAGGGCTTCGTCTTCGAGTTCCGTCGGGGCTTCATTGACGGGCGCGAGGTGGCGCTCGCGCGTGACCGCCGCGAGGCGGTCGGGGACAAGCAGGGCGGCGATGCGCAGGCCGAGGGAGCGATCGAGGCGCTCGAGAGTCGTGAGCGCGCCGGTGCGCACGTCGAAGCTGGCACGCAGGTCGGTGAGTGGGGCCAGCGCGGGCAGGCCGTCGCAGTAGACGATCGCATCGGGCATGGGGGGAGTGTACCGACGCCGGGGGCACGGGGGACGCCGCTACACTGGGCCCGATGCGTGCGATCATCTTCGACTTTGACGGCGTGATCGTGGACTCGGAGCCCCTGCACGAGGAGGCCCTGCGGGTTGCCGCGCGGACGCTGGGGATGGATTTCACGCACGAGAAGTACTTCGGCGAGTACGTCGGGTACGACGACCGCGACCTGTACGCGGCGGTGGCGCGGGACAACTCTCGGGTGCTGAGCGCGCAGGAGCTGGCGCGGTTCGGGGAGCTGAAGCGGCAGAGCGCGATGGACCTGATCACCGCGGGGCGGGCGACGCCGTGGCCGGGGGCGGTGGAGCTGGTGCGCGAGGCGGCGGAGCTCGCTCCGCTGGCGGTGTGCTCGGGGGCGCTGCGGGCCGAGATCGAGCCGGTGCTCCGCGCCCTCAAGATCAGCTCGTGCTTCCGCGAGATCGTGAGCGCGGACGATGTCGAGAAGAGCAAGCCGGACCCGGCGTGCTACCTCCTGACCGCCGCGCGGCTGGGCGTTTTGCCCGCGTCGTGCACGGCGATCGAGGACACGCCGACCGGAGCCCAGGCGGCCCGCGACGCCGGGATGCGGGTCGTCGGCGTGTGCCACACGGTGGCGCGCCCGGCCATCGCCCGCGTGGCGCACCGCGTCGCTGACCGGATCGCGGAGGTGCGCGTGCTGGATCTGCTGGAAGCTTGAGCGCGCGGGTCGCACCGGGGTCAAGGAGAGCGGGCGATGAGCACGGCGGGGTCGCACGGGTTGGGGTTGCGTTGGGCGGGCCTGTTTCTCGCCGCCATGGGCGTGATGATCGGGTGCGAATCGCCCCCCTCGGCCGCAACGGTCCGCGCACCGGCGGGAGAGATTGACCAGCGCGCCGCCGATCGGGTGACCGACGTTGAGGCGCTGCGGGACGGTCTGGCCAAGAAGCACGCCGACCCGTTCGTGCACGTGAGCCGCGAGCGGTTCTTTGCCGCGGCGGCGGAACTGCAAACGCGGGCGCCGCGGCTTGACGACGCGGGGTTCATCGTCGGTCTGCGGCAGCTGGCGGCCATGCTCGGCGATGCGCACACGCAGGTGGTCCTGGAGACCGGGAAGGTGCCGTGCGCAACGAGCATCCCCGTGCGGTTCGTGGGACTGGCGGACGGGATCTTCATCGACGCGGCACCGGAAGGGCACCTCGACCTGCTGGGCGCGAAGGTGCTGGGGGTGGGAACCGTGTCGACGGAGGAAGCCGCGGCTCGAATCAGGACGTTCTCGGCCTGCGAGAACGAGTCCAACGCGCGCGAGACGGTGCCCCGATGGCTGAAGTACAACCAGGTGCTGCACGCCCTTGAGATCATCCCGTCGGTCGAGCGCGTGACGCTGAGGGTCGACGGCGGCGAGGGGGCCGCGGGGGTGCGCGAGGTCACGATCGAGGCCGTCGGCGACGATGCGCGCGTGCGCGGCAGGTCGATGCCCGACGCTTCGAAGGTCTCGCTGCCGCCGGGGCGCGTCGCCAGACCGGAGTGGTACTGGCACGTGTTCATTCCCGATGGACAGATCCTGTACTGCCGCTACGACCGGTGCGCCGATGCGCCGGGCAAGTCGGTCGCGTCGTGGTCGCGCGAGGTGATGAGCGAGGTTGAGGCAAAGCAGCCGCGCAAGGTCGTGATCGACCTGCGGAACAACTCGGGCGGCAACTCGGGGCTGCTGCTGCCGCTGGTGAGCGAGCTGCGCTCGTGGGCGGCGCGCGACCGTGCGTCGCGGCGGGTGTACGCGCTGATCGGCCCGGCGACGTTCTCCTCGGGGATCACCAACGCGCTGAACCTTCGGGAGTTTGCCGCGGCGGTGCTGGTGGGTGAGGTGCCGGGGCAGCCGATCGGCAGCTTCGGCGAAGTGCGCTCGTTCACACTGCCTCGGTCGGGGCTGAAGGTGATGTACGGATCGGTGGTGCGCGACGACCCGGGCCACCCGGTCGAGATCACGCCGGACATTTCCGCGCCGATGCGATCGGAGGACTACTTCGCGGGGCGCGACCCGGCGATGGAGGCGGTGCGTGGGGACGGGTGGAAGTGAGGAGACGGAGTCGCTTGCAGGGTCGGAGAGTGCGCGAAGGGCACCACTCTGCCCGGAGGAACCGGCCAGAGTGGTGGCGCGGGAAAACAGAGGTCTGTGCATCTCGGGGACACGTGCCTTCAGCAGCCGCGCTCAAAGGCTTCCACGAAGGAATCGAAATCGGCGCCGTTGACGAAGCCGTCGGCGTTGGCGTCGGCGTGCGGGTCCCCCTGCTCGAACGCGGAAATGAACGTGTCGAAGTCGACGCCGTTTACGTAGGAATCGCAGTTGACGTCGGCGAGGCAGACCGTGACAGGCGCCGCATCGCTGGTGGCGGCGGAACAGATGTTGGAGATCACGACGTCATAGTCGCCGGAGTCGGTCGGAGTGGCGTGGGCGAGGATGAGGGTGGAGGCGGTCGCGCCCCAGAGGATCGAGCCCGACGCCGTTGATCCATCGGCGAGATCGGCGCCGTTGCGGCGCCAGCGGTAGGTAAAGGGACCCGTTCCCGAGGCCTGCGCAGCGAGGGTGATCGTGGCTCCCCAGCACGTTGCCGCGGAGGCGGGGTGCGAGACAATCACCGCCGGGTTCGGGGTGGTGAAGTGAGAGAAGGAGGAAGTGGGCGTCCCTCCGGGCGGGGTGACTGTTCCCGCGATCGCGAAGTCGTCGCCGATGGAGAGCATGGCGCCCGCGCCGATGATCGCCGGATCAAACTTGCGCCAAGTTGATCCGTCCCATGCGGCGACGGGGCCGACGGAGGTTTGTCCGCTCAATCTTACGAACGTCCCGGACGCGAGCAGTTCGCCGTGATGAACGGCGAGGTACTCCACCTGCTCAGTGTGGCCACCCCTGCCCAAGCCTTGCCCGAGCGCGTTCCATTGGGCGCCGTTCCACCGAGCGATGGCGATGACGTCCGTCTCGCCCGCTTTCGCGAACTGACCGCCAACAACCAGTTCTCCGTTGTAGGGCACCATGGCGAACACACCCTCGGCGCTCACTCCGGGGAGGCCGCCACCGACACTCTGCCACGCGGCGCCGTTCCAGCGAGCGATGTTGGAGAGGGGCGTCGCACCGGCCGCCGAGAACCATCCGGCTACGACGACCTCTCCGTTGAACTCTGCCAGCGCGCGCACCCGAGTTCCCGTGATGGGCTCACCAAGCTGCTGCCACGAAGTACCGTCCCACTTCTTCACCGTCCATTTTGTCAGCGAGCCCGCGTACTCGCCTACAAGCGCCGCACCGACCAATTCGCCGTTTACCTCGGTGAGAGCAACGAGTTCTCCCATACCGCCTGTGGTGTGGAACTGCCACGCGGCGCCGTCCCAGCGCCGGAGGGGGCCCTCGCCCGGGTTCGAATTGTCGAACGGCGCCGCAGCGATGATCTCTCCGTTGAACACGCGGAGCGCGCTGACCGAACTCAGCCCCGTGCCGAGGGGCTCCCAGCCGTTTTCGATCCGCCTTGCGACATGATTCAGAACGACGCTGTCGGCGGTTTCGAAACTCCCGGCCGCATAAATCTGACCATCGAGATCCGCAAGGTGTTTCACGCCGCCGTCGAGGCCCTTCCCCATTGAGCGCCAGGCGGTGCCGTCCCAGCGAGCGATGTGCCGTCCCTGGATCGATTCACCGCCCGCGATCAGCGTTCCGTTGAATGTCGTCAGGCTGTGCACGATCGACATGCCTGAGGGCCCCACTTGAGCCCAGGCCGCGCCGTCCCACGCCCACGCGCCGCCAGAGTAGATGCCCGAGATATTCGTGAATCCGCGGGCCACGATCAGACGGCCGTCGAACACTTGCATATGGCCGACGGGCATGTTCGGCCCCAAGCCGAGAGGCTGCCACATGGCGCCGTCCCATTGGGCGACAAAGAACGTGGTCACGTTGTCGATGACCGCGAACGTGCCGGCGGCGACGAGCCTTCCGCCATACTCGATGATCGCTTCGACATCGCCGTTCATCACCGGACCGATCTGTTGCCACGCAGCACCGTCCCAGCGGAGAACTCGCCCGTAAAACGAAATGCCCGATTGAAAGCGGGCGCCCGCGTACAGCTCTCCGCCAATGACTTTGAGATCGAGGAATTCGTGCTGCGGCAATTCCGCGCCGCTCCATGTCCAGGCGCTCCCGTCGAACGAACCGAGCGTGTAACTGGTGCCACCCTCTGAGATCGCCCCGCCCACGAGCAGGCGGTCGTGGTACACCTCCAACGCTTCCACCGATGCGATCGGGCCGGGGTTCAGCGCGGTCCAAGACGTGCCATCCCACATCGCGAGCTTGTTCGCTGGAGCACCGTTTGCCTTGGTGAAAGTGCCTCCGACGATGAGCGCGTTCCCAAACACCTCCAGCTCGGTGACGCTTCCGTTCACGCCGCCAGCCAAAGCGATCCATGAGTGACCATCCCAAGCGGCGATGTTCTTGACCGCGATGCCGCCGGCCTGCGAAAAGCTGCCGCCTGCGACGAGCACCGGCGGGCGCGGCCCGTCTCCGTCGGGGTCCCATTCGATTGAGGCGTACACATCACCGTTGATGCCGGTGCCGCCCTCTCCGGGCAACCACTGGCGCGGGCACTGCGCACGTGCCGCGGGGACCCAGAAAAGGACCAGCGTTGCGACTGCGCACGCCCGGGCGGCGATGATCTGAGAACGCATCGGCATTGCCTGATCCTCTGAAACCAAGCGATCGGGGCCGCGAACGGGCTGCTTGGGACTATGCAGACAGACAATACGGGCTGTCGGCAGCGGGGTTGCAGGGCAGCGCCGAGGCGATCGGAATCAGGGAGGTGGGAAGGTGTACGTGGTCGGACGCTGTTCGTGCCTGAGCGGCGTATGTTCACGCGAATGCGCTGGCATGGGATCGACCTCCATAGATGGTGCGGAGCGCGGCGTGCAGTGGGGCCCGACGGTGTGACGCGGTTTTCGGTGCCTCGGCGGTCCATGCTCCGGGCAGCGGGCATCGACGCGGTGATCGTGCCTGAACGCACGATTCGGCGAGGAGCGGCACGCGTTTGACCAGGCGCGGCCGCGCTTGAAGCAGATCATCACGGAACCGAAGTTCATCAACGCGAGGGTCGCGTACAGGGAGCCGAAGACCAGAACGAGCAGTCCTCGAAGGATGAGTTCGGCGTCTGGCACCGACGTGCTCACGTCAGCAGCGGCGTGCACTTCAAGAGCCGCGCCTCGGTGCCGTCGTGCACCGCGAAGGTGGCGCCGGGCTTGAGGCATGCCGCGCCGTAGGCGCCGTCTTTGCGGATGGCGTAGAAGGAGACATCGAAGAGGGGCTGGCCGTCGGGGCCCTTGAGGCGTTTTTCTTTGGTGCGGTCCATCATGCGTCGCGCGGCATCGAGGCAGGCCTGCTCGGGGGTCATGCCGGATTCCATGGCGCGGACGATGCAGTAGGCCGAGAGGTTGACGATGGCCGATTCGCCGCGGCCGGTGCAGCCGCCGGCGCCGACCTGGTTGTCGCAGTAGTTGCCGGCGCCGATGATGGGCGAGTCGCCGACGCGGCCGGGGATTTTCCAGGAGAGGCCGCTGGTGCTGGTGCAACTGGCAATGTTCGACTTGGAATCGACGATCGAACAGTGGATGGTGCCGGTGGTGGAGATCTGCTCCATGGCGCGGGCGGCGGCGATTTTCTTGCCGTCCCACTGTTTGCCGGTGGTTTCGTCGGTCTCGTCGTCGTTGAGCCAGAAGTCGCCCTTGCCGAGGTTGGCCTTCCACTTGAGCCACTGCTGGCGGGCTCTTTCGGTGAGGAGGTTTTCTTCGGGGAAGCCGAGTTCGACGGCGAAGCGGCGGGCGCCATCGCCGACGATGAGGCAGTGGTTGGTGCGGCGGAGGATCTCGAGGGCGACCATGGCGACGTTCTTGATGTTGCGGCAGCCGCCGACAGCGCCGGACTTGTGCGTCGGGCCGTGCATGACGCT
Organism: Phycisphaerales bacterium; assembly: GCA_044223975.1. Taxonomy (GTDB): domain Bacteria; phylum Planctomycetota; class Phycisphaerae; order Phycisphaerales; family UBA1924; genus CAZCPB01. Next base: position 96,119 of record JBGALI010000002.1, read on the forward strand.
GGCATCGAGTTCGACGATGCCCTCTTCGTTGGGGAGGCCGCCCAGGCCGACGGACATGTCCTCGGGGTCATCCTCGACGATGCGGACGCCCTGGACGATGCAGTCGGCGGGGTCGTAGCCCTGGGTGGAGAGGTCCATGGCGCGGGCGACGGCGCGCATGCCGTTGCCGGAGGAGATGCAGACGGGGCCGCGGTGGGCGGCGGCATCGGGGATGACGCCGGGCTTGGACTCCGGTTGAGCGGCGCGGGCGGGGAGCGCGGCGCCCAGGGCGGCCAGGGAGGAGGCGGTGACGAAGTCGCGGCGGGTGAGGTTGGGCATGGGGGCAGTTTATCGTGAAGCCGGAGACGGTGATTCTTCTTATGTGGTGGCGGGAAAAATGAGCCGCGGAGCGGCGACCGTTGAAAGCGAGGGGTGGGAGCCCCTCGAAAGAGACCACCCGGACCGCGAGCCCGGGAGGGGCGGCACGTCGAGTTGATCGTCCTACGCTCGCGCCGGGCGGGGGTAGCGGGGGTAGTGCGTAGCGCCCCTCCGGGGCTCGTTGTGGGCGCGGACTGGTCGAGGGGCTTACGCCCCTCGCTTTCGACGGGCGCCGCTTTGCGGCTCAGGTGCGATGTTGCGTGGGCCAGGCGCGCAGCGTTGGAAACAGGTGATGGGAGGTTTGGGGCGGGGGCACGGTTTCGCACGTCACGTCCACAGATACCGCGGGTCGAAGGGGACTCGGTTCTTTTCGAGAAACCGGATGTATTCTTCTTGGAACGTCCGCACTCGGTGATGTTCGGCTTGGTTCGCAAGGTACGCCTTCACGTCCTCTACCGCCGATTCACTCACCCCAAAGACACCGTACCCATCCTGCCACGCGAACTCGCGCTTGTCTGGAAACGTCTCGTGGATCCAGCGAGAGGAGTTCGCCTTCAGGTCGCGGGCCAAGTCGGCCAGCGGCATCGTTGGATGGAGAACCATGAGAAGGTGCACGTGGTCGGGCATCCCTCCGGCGGCGAGCAACGGACACTTGCGCTCGGCCGCGATGCCGCCCATGTACGCGAAGAGGCGCACACGCATGTCATCGGTGAGCCAAGGCGTGCGGTGATCGGTCGCGAAGACGTAATGGATCTTCACGCTCGAGAGGGATTGGCCCATCTCGGGAGATTATCAGGAGTGCGTGGCGCCCCTTCGGGGCTCGTGGTGTTGTACGCCGTTTTCGAGGGGCTTACGCCCCTCGCTTTCGACGGGCGCCGCTTTGCGGCTCAGGCATCAGGCATCGGGGTCGAAGTCGAACAATCAGGCCCCGAGCGGCTTGCCGTCGGTCATCATTTTGACGAAGGCGTCGAAGAGATACCCGGCGTCGTGCGGTCCGGGCGAGGCTTCGGGGTGGTACTGGACGGCGAAGACGGGGCGGTCGGTCATGCGGAAGCCGGCGAGGGTGCCGTCGTTGAGATTGATGTGGGTGGGCTCGGCGCCGACGGACTTGAGGGAGTTGGGGTCGACGGCAAAGCCGTGGTTCTGGGAGGTGATTTCGATTTTCTTGGTGAGGTGATTCAGCACCGGCTGGTTGATGCCGCGGTGGCCGAACTTGAGCTTGAAGGTCTTGCCTCCCGCGGCAAGGCAGAGGAGCTGGTGGCCGAGGCAGATGCCGAAGGTCGGGATCGGCTTGGTGCCGGGCTTCACGAGGTCGCGGAGCGTGGCGATGGTGTTTTCTACGGCGGCGGGGTCGCCGGGGCCGTTGGAGATGAAGACGCCGTCGATCTCGCCGGCGTCGTGCTTCTTGCGGATTTCAGCGGCGGTGATGGAGTGGGGAACAACGGTGACTTCGCAGCCTCGGTCGGTGAGATTGCGGAGGATGTTGCGCTTGGCGCCGCAGTCGAGGGCGAGGACGCGGAAGGTGCGGGTGTGGGCGGGACGGTGCTCGGGGCCGCCGGGGACCCAGTCGCCGAGGGTTTCCTGCCACGACTGGTTGCTGGTGCAGCCGACGAGGGGGACGAGGTTCGCACCGTTCATGTCGGGCGCGTTGCGCGCCGCGTCGACGAGCTGGGCGTCGGTGAGGTCGGTGCGGTCGGTCAGGGCGCCGGGGATGGAGCCGGTGGTGCGGAGGCGCTTGGTGATGGCGCGGGTGTCGATGCCCTCCAGACCGAGGACGTTGTTGGCGGCGAGGTAGGAAGAGAGGTCGGAGTTGGATCGGAAGTTGGAGTGGAGGCGGGCGAGCTCGCGCACGATGAAGCCGGAGACCTGGACCTTCTGGCTCTCGACGTCTTCGTCGTTGACGCCGGTGTTGCCGATCAGGGGGAAGGTGGCGACCAGGATCTGGCCGGTATAGGAAGGATCCGTGAGCGATTCCTGGTAGCCGGAGATGGCGGTGTTGAAGACGACCTCGGCGAGGGCGAGGATGTTGCGTCCGGTGGCGCCGAAGGCGTGGCCGGAGTAGACGGAGCCGTCGGCGAGAGCGAGGCGGCCGATGGGGCCCTTGTCGCGCAGCACCGCTCGGTTGGAAGAACTGGTCGGCATCTGAGGTCCCCGGTGCGGGTGGTGGGTGAGAAAAGCGAAGAAGTAGAGGGGGAAGAGGCAGGTGGGACACCTGCCCCACTAGGACGGGTAGGGGGCGGAAAGAACCACTGCGAACGCCGGGGGCTAGTGTAGGACCGGCATGGCGGAATCACGCGAACAGAGCACGTTGTTCGGGGAAGAGCCGCGGAAGAAGGGGCGGGGTGCGCGGGGGCTGAAGGCACCGAGCGCCGCGGGGGAATCCGGGGGGTCCGGCGGGCCGGCGCCGGCGGGCGTGTACGTGCGGGTGGTGGTGGAGCGCGGCATCGAATCGGGGGAGGGGGCGCACGGGTACACGTACCGGTGCGATGCGGCGGTGCGCGTGGGGGACCGGGTGCGGGTGCCTCTGGGGAGGGGGAACACGGCCACCGGCGGCTACGTGGTCGAGGTGGGCGGGCCGGAGTTGGCGGAAGGAATGAGCGGAGCACGGATCAAGGCCGTGCTCGACGTGACGCCGGCGAATTTCTTGGATGCGATGCTGGGGCTGGCGCGGTGGATGAGCGCGTACTACGTGTGCCCCCTGGGCATGGTGCTGTCGGCGATGATGCCCGCGGCTGTCAAGCGTGGAACGGGGATCAGGTCGGAGCGCGTGTTCGAGCGGGCGGAAACAGGCGTTGACGCGGCGTTGATGGAGACGCTGTCGAAGAAGACGCGGGAGCTGGTGATTCGGGTGATGTCGCTGCCGCGGGAGATGTTCCCGGCGGCGCCGAAGCGGCTGGCGGCGGAGCTTGGGCTGAAGACGGCGGCGCCGCTCAAGAGAGCGGAAGAGATCGGCGTGCTGAGGACGGTGATGCGCGAGCGGCTGGAAGGCCGCGGCTTCTCGCTCCCGGAAGTGACGGGCACCGACACGCCCCCACCGTTGACGGCGGCGCAGGGGGGGATCGTTGAAGGGATCGGAGCGACGCTGGACCGTTTCGGCGTGCACCTGGTCCGCGGCGTGACGGGGTCGGGGAAGACCGAGGTGTACCTGCGGCTGATTGAGCGGGTGCTGGGCGCAGGGAAGACGGCGATCGTGCTGGTGCCGGAGATCGCGCTGACTCCGCAAACGAGCGCGCGGTTCTTGAGAAGGTTTTCGGGGCACGGGGTGTGTGTGCTGCACTCGGGGCTGTCGGCCTCGCAGCGGCACGCGGAGTGGGACCGGGCGGCGCGCGGGGCGGCGCGGGTGGTGGTCGGGGCACGGTCGGCGGTGTTTGCGCCGCTGGCGAACCTGGGGTTGATCGTCGTCGATGAGGAGCACGACTCGTCGTACAAGCAGGATCAGCTGCCGCGGTATCACGGGCGGGACGCGGCGATCAAGCGGGCGCAGCTCGAGGGGTGCCCGGTGGTGCTGGGGTCGGCAACGCCGAGCCTAGAAAGCTGGGCGAATGCGCGGGGCCCGGGCGTTCGCTCGACGTTGTGGGAGTTGCCGGAGCGCGTGGTCGGACGGATGCCGCCGGTTGAGATCGTGGACCTGACGGAGCAGCGGAAGGCCAAGGCGCAGATGGATCCTTCATCGCGCACGCGGCAGTGGTCGATCGGGCCGCGCCTCGAGGCGGCGGTGGTAAAGACATTGGGCGCGGGGGGGCAGGTGATTCTGCTCCTGAATCGGCGCGGGTTTGCGCACTACATCGCGTGTCTGAAGCCGTCGTGCGGGTGGGTGCTGGGGTGTGATCAGTGCGATGCGCGGCTGGTTTTTCACAAGCACGCCGATCTGCCCCGGGGCGGGGATGTGGCGTGCCACCACTGCCTGGCCCGACAGTTGTTGCCGCGGGCGTGCCCGGACTGCGGCGGCCCGATCAATATTTTCGGTGCGGGTACGCAGCGGGTGGAGGAGGAGGTGGCGCGGATCGTCGAGTCGTGCGGGATGACGAGCGATGAGGTGATCCGGGCGGACTCGGACTCGATGGGGAGCGCGCGAGACTACTTCGAGGCGCTGGGGCGGTTTGCGCGCGGCGATGCGAAGGTACTGCTGGGCACGCAGATGATCGCCAAGGGGCTGGACTTTCCGAACGTGCAGCTTGTGGGGGTGGTGAGCGCGGACACGGCGCTGTCGCTGCCGGATTTCCGGAGCGGGGAGCGGACGTTCCAGCTGGTGAGCCAGGTGGCGGGGCGTGCGGGGCGGGGTCCGGCGGGGGGCCGAGTGATCGTACAGACGATGGAGCCGCGGAACTCGGCGATCGTGTACGCGTCGCGGCACGATTACGTAGGGTTTGCGGACCGGGAGCTGGCCTCGCGGCGCGAGTGGGGCTTGCCGCCGGCGACGCGGATGGCGCGGATTGTCTGCCGCGATGCCAGTGCGGTGAAGGCGCGGGAATCGGCGGGGGAGATTGCCGAGGCGCTGCGGGGCGTGCGGGCGCCCGGAGTTCGGGTGCTGGGGCCGATGGAGTGCCCGATCAACCGCACGCACGGGCAATTTCGGTACGCGGCTGAGGTGATTGCGCCGAGCGCGACGGAATTGAACGGGTGCCTGGCGGCGCTGCGGGCGTCGGGGCTCTTGATCAGCGATGCGAAGACGGCGGTGGATGTGGACCCGGTGGCGTTGATGTAGAGGAAGGGACGAAGGGACGAAGGCACGGAGCGGCGGAGGGGCGGAAGAGCGGAGAAGAGGGGCCCGTTGGGAGGGGTTGGTAGGGCTGGCACCCTACGCTTGGGGGCCTGACACTTTTGCAGAGGTTTACCATGCATATCGAGCGCGTGATCCGTGTTGTCTGCCTGTCGTGTCTTGCTCTTGCGGGCGGTGTACTGGCCCAGCCTGCGGCGCCCGAGGCGAAGCCGGCGGCGCCGGCGGCGAATAGCGAGAGCAAGCTCTTTGATTATCGCGACACCACGCTCGACAACGGGCTGCGGGTGATCACGTGCGAGGACTTCTCGTGCCCGGTGGTGGCGGTGCACCTGTGGTACCACGTGGGGAGCAAGGACGAGAACCCCGAGCGCCAGGGGTTCGCGCACATGTTCGAGCACATGATGTTCCAGGGGACGGACCGGCTCAGCAACACGGGCCACTTTGACAACATCCACCGCGTGGGCGGGAACTGCAACGCGTACACCAACTTCGACCAGACGGTGTACATCCAGACGCTGCCCTCGAACCAGCTGGACCTGGCGCTCTACCTCGAGGCCGAGCGGATGAGCTTCCTCAGGATCGACCAGAAGAGCTTCGACACGGAGCGCAAGGTCGTGGAGGAGGAGCGGCGGATGGGGCTGAACCGGCCCTACGGCACGCTGGTCGAGCAGGTGCTGCCGGCGGTGTTCAAGACGCACCCGTACCGGTGGTCGCCGATCGGGAAGATTCCGCACCTGCGGGCGTCGGAGGTGCAGGAGCTGCGGGACTTCTGGACAACCTTCTACGTGCCCAACAACGCGACGCTGGTGATCGTCGGCGCCGTGAAGCACGAGCAGGCGCTGGAAGAAGCCAAGAAGGCCTTCGGGTGGATCCCCAAGGCGCCCGAGCCGCCGCGCGTGACGGTGAAGGAGCCGCTGCCGGAGAAGGCTCGCTCCATCAAGCTGCAGGACCCCAACGCGCCGGCGCCGCTGGTGGGAGAGCTGTTCCGCGGCGTGCCGCTGGGGCACAAGGACACGGCGGCGCTCGAGGTGCTGACGACGATCGTGGGCGGCGGGGAGAGCAGCCGCCTGTACCGCGAGCTGGTGGCGGAGAAGGAAACGGCGATGCTGGCGGCGGGCGCGGCGATCCAGTTCGAGCAGGACGGGCTGGTGGCGTTCGGCGCCGTGCTGTCGCCGCTGACGTTGGGCGATGACACCAAGAAGGTGATGAAGTCGATCGATGCGCAGCTGGAGCGGATCCGGACACAGCCCGTGAGCGACGAGGAGCTGCTCAAGGGCAAGAACCAGCTCTTGGCGCAGGCGGTGACGCAGACGCAGACGGTGGCGAGCAAGGCGTCGGTGCTGGGATCGGCGGCGGTGCTTGAGCACAACATCGGCAACGTGAACACGCGCCTGGACAGCATCCGCGCGGTGACGAAGGAGGATGTGCAACGGGTGGCCAACGAGTACCTGGCGCCCAACCGGGCGCTGAAGGTGACGGTCGAGCGGAACCTGCTGGGACTCCTGATGGGCGGCAAGAAGGGCAACGCGGAGGAGGACGCGCCGATCACCGCCAAGGCGGAGGAGACGGCGCCGGCGCCCGGGCGCAAGGGCGTGACGAGGCCGGCTTGGGTGCCCAATGAGCCGCCGCGGGGCTCCCTGCTGGCGTTCAACGCCTCGCCGAAGTTCCAGGCCGAGAAGCTGCCCAACGGGCTGAAGGTGGTGGTGGTGAGCAACCGCCACGTGCCGTACGTGACCGTGCAGCTTGGGTTCCAGGCGGGGGCGTGGACCGAGCCCAAGCCGGGGCTGGCGAACATGGCGATGTCGCTGCTCACCAAGGGGACCAAGACCAGGACGGACGCGCAGCTGGCCGAGGAGCTGGACCTGTACGCGATCACGCTGGGGGGCAACGCGGGCCAGGATTCGTCGAGCATCACGGCGGGGTGCCTGACGGACAACCTCGATCGCGCGGTGTCGCTCTTGTCGGATGTGGCGCTGAACCCGGCGTTCCCGCCCAAGGAGTTCGAGAAGCTGCGCAAGCAGACGCGGACGGTGCTGGCGATCTCGTCCAACACGCCGGAGTACCTGGCCGACAAGGAACTGCGGCGGCGGCTGTTCGGCGATCACCCGTATTCGCGAACGGTGACGGGGGAGACGTCGGACCTTGAGGCGCTCAAGGTCGGTGACCTTCCGCCGTGGTGGGCGGAGTTCGCGCGGCCGGACATGGCGACGCTGATCTTCGCGGGCGATGTCGACATGGCGGGCGCGCGGGCGCTGGCGGAGAAGTACTTCGGGGCGTGGAAGGCCCAGGGCGACAAGCCCACGGTGGCGGTGGCGCCGATCCCGGCGCCCGAGCCGACGAAGATCTACGTGGTGGACCGGCCCGGCAGCGGGCAGAGCCAGATCCGCGTGGGGCAGCTGAGCATGACGCGGAACGATCCGCGCTACTCGACGGCGGTGGTCTCGGGCGGGTACTTCGGCGGGGCCTTCGGCTCGCGCCTCAACGAGACGATCCGCGTGAAGAAGGGCCTGACGTACGGGGCCAGCGGCGGCTTCAGGCCGCAGAAGTTCGCGGGGACGTTCAACGTCAGCACGTTCTCCAAGACCGCGTCCACGGCGGACGCGGTGAAGGCGGTGATGGAGGAACTGGAGCGGTTCTCCAGCGAGCCGCCGAGCGTGGAAGAGCTGGACAAGACCAAGAGCCACTTCCTGGGCGGGTTCGCGGGTGATCGCGAGACGCCGCAGGCGGTGGCCAACGACGTGTGGATGCTGGAGACCAACAACCTTTCGCCCGAGTACTTCGACATGCTGGTCAAGGGCGTGTCGGGCGTGACGGCGGACCAGTGCACGGGGCTGGTGCACGAGATGATCGACCCGGGCCACATGGTGATGGTGGTCGTGGGCGATGCGGGGGCGATCAAGGCGGGGCTGGAAAAGGTGGCGCCGGTGGAGGTCATCAAGGCCAAGCCGGAGGTGGCGCCCAAGGCGGAGCAGGTGCAGGAAGAAAAGGGGGAGGCGCCGAAGTAACGACGGTGGGCGGTTGACGGTGGCGCCCCTTCGGGGCTCCTGCTTTTTCCGCACGGTCGTCCAGGGGTTGCGCCCGCGGGGCGCGGGCTTCACCCCCGGCTTTCGACGAGCGCCGCTTCGCGGCTCAGGACGCGGGGCAAACGCACGGCACACGGAACTGTTGTGAGGCTGCTCGCAGAGCGCTTCGAGCGGGTATTCTGCGCACACCGCAGGAGGACTCGATGAAACGTTCCAGGCGTTGCGTCGTTGGTGTTGCCGCGATGGTGGGGTCCGTGATGTGTGCGCCGGCGCTCGGGCAGCCGGTGCCGATCGGTGCTTCGGGGGCGCCGGCCCACGCGGCGGACTTGTCGGACTATGTCGTGCGGTTCCGCGAGGACCAGGGATCGCTGGGTCGCTTCTATCAGCAGCCGTGGGACGGCGAACGGCTGGACCGGCTGGCCCGTTTCTACGACGAGCGGAAAGCGGCGCTCGCGGACCTGAACTTCGACGGGCTCGACCAGGCGGGGAAGATCGACTACGTGCTCCTGCGCGAGGAGATGGAGTACGAGCGGGCGCGGGTGGATGTGCAGCGCGCCCGCTTGGCGGAGATCGGGGGGATGCTCCCCTTTCGAGAGGCCGTGCTGGCGCTCGAGCACGATCTGCGGCTCTTGAAGAAGGCCGACCCGGAGCATGCCGCGGCGGTGCTGGCGGAGTTCCCCAAGCAGATCAAGGCGGTGCGCGAGAGAATCGAGAAGGGCCGCGCGGCCAAGCCGGAAGCCAAGCCCGCTCCGACACCCGAGCCCGTGAGCGGGGCGGTAGAGAAAATGCCTGAAAAGCCTGCCGCGGCGGGGGCGGAGGGTGATAAGCCCGCGGCGGACCTGACGCGCCTGCCCCCCCCACCGCTCCAGCCGCCGCCATCGGTCGCGGCGGCGGATGCTCCGATCGTGATCACGCCGGTGATCGCGCAGCGTACGGCCGGGGCGGTGTCGTCGCTGCGGGGGACGCTGTCGGGGTGGTTCTCGTTCTACGACGGGTTCAACCCCGAGTTTTCGTGGTGGTGCCGCAAGCCGTACGACGAGGCGGTGGGCGCGATGGACGAGTTTGCCAAGTACCTGCGCGAGACGTGCGCGGGGATCAAGGGTGGAGATGACGACCCGCTGCTGGGCGACCCGATCGGTGCCGCGGCGCTGGACCTTGACCTGAAGCACGAGTTCATGCCCTACTCGCCGGCGCAGCTGATCGCGATCGGGGAGGCTGAGTTTGCGTGGTGCGAGAGCGAGATGAGGAACGCGTCGAACCAGATGGGGTTCGGCGACGACTGGCACAAGGCCCTGGAGAAGGTGAAGACGCTGCACGTGCCGCCGGGGGAGATGGACGAGCTGGTGGCCAGGCAGTCGCGCGAGGCGATCGCGTTCCTCAAGGCCCACGACCTGGTGACGATCCCGCCGTTGTGCGAAGAGACGTGGCGGCTGGAGATGTCGCCGCGGGAGGTGCAGCGGTACCTGCCGTTCGCGGCGTACAACGAGCAGGCGATGACGATCGGGTACCCCACGTCGGGGATGAGCCACGACGACAAGCTGATGTCGATGCGCGGGAACAACGTTCACTTTTCCAAGTTGGTCACGCCGCACGAGCTGATCCCGGGCCACCACCTTCAGGGGTACATGGCGCGGCGGATCCGGCCGTACCGCAACCTGTTCTCGACACCGTTCTTCGTCGAGGGCTGGGCCCTGTACTGGGAGATGACGCTGTACGACGAGGGGTACCCAGAGAGCCCGGAGGACCGGGTGGGGATGCTGTTCTGGCGGATGCACCGCTGCGCCCGGATCATCGTGAGCCTGAAGTTCCACCTGGGGGAGATGACGCCGCAGCAGATGATCGATTTCCTGGTGGAGCGCGTCGGCCACGAGCGGCTGACGGCCACCAGCGAGGTGCGGCGGTTCATCGGCGGGGATTACTCGCCGCTGTACCAGTGCGGGTACATGATCGGCGGGAAGCAGATCCGGGCGCTGCGGGGCGAGGCGGTCGGGGCGGGGAAGCTGAGTGAAAAAGAGTTTCATGACACGCTGCTCACGTACGGCGCGATCCCGATCGAGCTGGTGCGCGCGGGCGTGCTGAACCTGCCGCTGCGGAGGGATTCGGGGCGGGAGTGGCGGTTTGCGGGAACGGATCCGGCGGCGGGGAAGTAGTTGGGGCGTGAAGGGCCGTCATGGCATCTGAACGGAAATCCCGCGGACTTCGCCTGCTCGGGGTCCTATCGGTACTGTTCGTGATTCTGGTTGGCGCCGTAAACGGGCCACGGGTCGCGATGTGGTGGAGATTTCGTGAATCGTCAACACGAGGGCTCACGCCGGACGAGCTGATTGTCCGGTGCGGCCCGCCCCTCTACGGTGCGGCAAGGGGCGCCGACGCGTACGACGGGACGCTCCCGTTCGGCGGGTGGCACTCGATGTCCGTTGCGGACCGGCAGACCCTTTGCGGGCGAGAGGAGTTCGTGCTTGGGTGGGAGGGCGCCATGGGGAACGTTGCCATCGTGACGTTCAAAAGTGGGCGTGCGACGGACGTAAGGTTTGCTTCGAAATAGTTGCGCGGGGCAGTGGTCTCGTGGGCCGGTCGCACCCGGCGGTGATTGCGCTGGAGTACGGCAGGCTCGGCAAATGTCCATACGGGTGCGCGCGCGCGTGCTGAACCTGCCGCTGCGGAGAGACTCGGGGCGGGAGTGGCGCTTTGCGGGAACGGATCCGGGGGCGGGGGCGACTCCGGCGCACTGAAAGAGCCCGCGGAGGACGGCCCGAACGGGCCGGTGTTTGCACGGGGCTGGTCGATCGACTATCTTGGGCGCATTGGCTCGTAGCACGGGGTGTGGTGCTTCAAAGGGGGTAACCGATGAAGTCCACGATTGAGGTCGATGCATCCCGGCGGCTCGTGAGGCTCACGCTCGAGGGGCCGGGGTCGGTCGAGGATTGTGTGAGGCTCCTGGGCCAGATGCGGGATCGCCCGGATATCGAGCCTGGATTTCGCACGCTGGTGGATATCCGGCGGCTGCAGTACGCGGCAACGCTGAGCGAGTCGCGCTACCTCGTCGAAGAGCGGGAGCGGGGCGCCAAGGACTTTGGTCCGACGGCGATCGTGGTGGGCGATGACCTGCACCACGGCACGTCGCGGCAGTTCGCGGCGCTCAGCGAGCTGCGCGGCAAGACGGCGGCGGTGTTCCGCGACATGGTCGAGGCCGAGGTGTGGCTGGGTGTGCGGAAGCACGGGAGCGCGGGCGAGGCCGGCTGAGCGTCAGACTCGCGCGAGGATGTCTATGAGAATTCTGCTCGCGTCGTTCGTGGCCGCGGCGGTGGTGTGGGCCGGGGATGCCAAGGCGCAGCCGGCGTTGACCTTCCCCGCGGCGACACCCGAAAGCGTGGGGATGACCAAGGCGTCGCTCGAGGCCCTCGACGCGGTCGTGCGCGGGTACATCGAGAAGCAGGAGGCCGTGGGCGCCGAGCTCATGGTCATCAAGGATCGCAAGACGGTCTGGCACACGGCGCACGGGCTCAAGGACATCCAGACCAAGGCACCCATGGAAATCGGCGGGATCTTCTGCGTGCGCTCGCAGACCAAGCCGCTGGTGGGAACGGCGGTGCAGATGCTGATCGATGAAGGAAAGCTGTCGCCGGACGATCATGCCGCCAAGTTCCTGCCGGCGTTCGATACCGATTCGCACCGTGCGATCACCGTCAAGAACCTGCTGGAGCACCGCAGCGGGCTGCCGCTGTCGTCGCTGATCGGGGTGGATTACAAGTCGCTCACGAGCGTGCAGGATGTGGCGGGGCTGGCGGCCAAGGCGAAACTGCAATTCGAGCCGGGGACCGCGTTCAACTACAGCGACGACGGGACCGACACGCTGGCGGCGATCGTCGAGAAAGTCTCGGGCGTGCCGGTCGCGGAGTTCATCACGGCGCGGATTCTGACGCCGGTCGGGATGCGCGACACGGCGTGCGTGCTGACCAAGGACGACACGCGCCTCGCACAGGTCAACAGCAACCACAGCGGGTCGACGGGGTCGTGGGTTCGGTTCTGGGCCCCTTCGGATGGGCCGCTGTTCCCCTACTTCCTGGGGTCGCAGGCGCTGTATTCAACATGCGAGGACTATGCGCGGTTCATGTGTTTGTGGGCCGACGGGGGGAAGGTCGGCGAAACGCGGCCTTTGTCTGACGCGGCGGTGGAGCGGGGGCTGAAGCCGACGAGCGAGATGGAGTACCCGACGGGCTTCAAGGGCCTGGAGGTGCGGTACGCGCAGCTGTGGCAGACGTGGGTGAAGAGTGATCCGAAGGCGGGGGAAGGTCGCGGCGCGCCGCGGGCCACGATATTCGGGCACAGCGGGTCGGACGGCACGGCGGCGTGGATGTGGCCGGAGCGCGACCTGATCGTGCTGTACTTCACGCAGTCGCGGGGCGGGCTCTCGGTGATCTCGATCGAGAGCGAGATCGACCGGCTGCTGATCCGCGGCGAGGCGCCCGATGCGCCCAAAGCCGCGGCACGGAACGTGGCGGGATTGACGGGGGTCTATTGGGACGATGAGGCAAAGTGCTCGTGGGCGGTCGATCCGATGGGGGACAAGCTGCGCCTGGAGATCCAGGGCAAGACGGTGATGGACGCGGTCGCGGCGGACGATGGCGGCTGGAAGCTCGAGCTCGAGCCCGGGACGCGGGTGAAGTTCGAAACCGCGCCGGACGGGATCGCGACGGCGATGGTGGTGTCGGCGATGGGCAAGTCGCGGACGATCCCGCGCCTGGCGGCTTCGCCCGACCTGCCCACGGGCGCGGAAATCGAGGCGCGGGTGCGGAGTGCTCACCACGTCGATCGGCTGATCGTGCCGGTGCGGCGCGAGGGGACCATCAAGCTCCCGGCGGTGGGGATCGACGGGCCGTACGTGGACATCCTCACGCACGACAAATCGCTGACAGACTTTGATGCCCGCGGCACGCGCACGCGGGTGCTGGTGCGCGACGGCAAGGTGTGGGTGCGCCAGGGTCCCAAGCCGGCCGAGGAGTTGACGGGGGCCCGGGCGGCGCAGTCGCTGCTGCAACGGCCGCAGGTGGTCTTTGGCGGCTGGACGGAGGCGGGGGAAATGGTGCAGGTTCTGAGGCGCGTGGAGAGCGAGGGGCGCGGGCTGGTGGTCGTGAGGCTGGTGCCGCGGGAGGGGAATTCGTGCGTGCTGTACGTCGAGGACTCAACGGGGCGGGTGGTGCGGCAGGACCAGCTCGTAGCGATCCCGGGGCTGGGGACGGTCGGCCTGACGACTCGCTGGGAAGACTTTGAAGATGTGGGCGGAGCGGTGCTGCCGCGGCTTTCGCGGTCGGAGTATGTGACACCGATGCTGGGGAAGGGGGAGACGAGGTTTGAGAAGCAGATGATGGTCGAGGGGGGAGGAGATCCGTTCAGGATTGATGGGGAGTGAGGGGCGAGGGCCAGACTCCAGGGGCTTGCGAGGACGCTGCGCCACTGGCAACGGGCGCGCGCCCTCCGGGCGGGGAGAGGCGGAGAAGAGCGAACGAGCAACGGAGAAGCGGCGCGGGTGCACGGGGGCGACTGAGGGATGGTGGGATGCGGGGCGCCGGTCAAATCACCGGCTTGAGGATCGGGACTTCGGGCACGCCCGGCGCGGCACGGGTATCGTGTAGGCGCAACTCCGGAGCCACCGATGACTTCAGTCGCCTTCTACTTCCAGGTCCACCAGCCGTACCGCCTGCGGCGGTACTCGGTCTTTGACAACGACCCGTTCTACTTCGAGGACGCCAAGAACGCGGAGATCTGCCGCAAGGTGGCGGACAAGTGCTACCGGCCGGCGACGCAGCTTATTCTTGATCTGGTCAAGAAGCACAAGGGCAACTTCCGCGTCAGCTACTCGATGACGGGGGTGGTGCTCGATCAGATGCAGGCGTGGTGCCCGGACGTGATCGACATCTTCAAGCGGCTGGGCGACACGGGGTGCTGCGAGTTCATCGGGGAGACGTACCACCACTCGCTGTCGTTCCTGTACAGCAAGCAGGAGTTCACCGACCAGGTGAACCTGCACACCAAGAAGATCCAGGAGCTGTTTGGCCAGACGCCCAAGGTGTTCCGGGACACGGAGCTGATCTACTCCAACGAGCTGGCGTACCACCTTGCGGACATGAAGGACGCGAAGGGCAAGCCGCGCTGGCTGGGAACGATCTGCGAGGGGACGGATCTGCTGCTTGGGTACCGCTCGCCGAACTACGTGTACCGGCCGCCGGACCTGTTCGGCAGGACCGTGACGCGGGCCGACGGCAAGCCGTTCGGGCTGCTGCTGAAGAACTACCGGCTCAGCGACGACATCGCGTTCCGCTTCAGCAACCGCGGCTGGGCGGAGTGGCCGCTCTCGGCGGAGAAGTTCGCCGGGTGGGTGAACCACATCAACGGCGACGGGTTCCTGTGCAACCTGTTCATGGACTACGAGACCTTCGGCGAGCACCAGTGGGCCGACACGGGGATCTTCAAGTTCCTGGAGGCGGTGCCGGGCAAGATCTTCGACGTCAACCCCGGGCACAACCACTTCAACACGGTGAGCGAGGCGCTCACGCAGTTTGATCCCGTGGGCGTGTACGACGTGCACAACTTCATCTCGTGGGCCGACACCGAGCGCGACCTCACGGCGTGGCGCGGCAACGCGATGCAGAACGGGGCCCTCGACGAGGTGTACCGGCTCGAGGGGGCCGTGAAGGAGAAACTCGCCAAGGCCAAGGAGAGCGGCAACGCCGAGGCGGCCAAGAACGCGGCGTACCTCCTGGCCGACTGGCGGAAGCTGACCACCAGCGACCACTTCTACTACATGTGCACGAAGTACTTCTCCGACGGGGACGTGCACAAGTATTTCAACCCGTACGACTCGCCGTACGACTCGTACATCAACTTCATGAACGTGCTGGACAACGTGCGGACAAGACTGGCGACGTGAGGCCGCCGGCGGGCTCGGGGCCGGGCGGGCGATGCGAACGCAAGCCGCCGGCCCGCGCGGTGATCCGCGAGATCGCGGCGGCGAATTTTTCAGATTCGTGCTGGCACGGGTCGGGGGTCGCGCCCTTTGATCCTCCGGCATGAACCCCACGGCCCAACTTCTCGAGCCCGAGGTTCGCGAGCTGATCCAGGAGGGTCGGTACAGCGAGCTGCGCACGGCGCTGCACCACGTGCCGCCGGCGGACGTGGCGGACATCCTCGCCGAGCTGCCGCCGAGTGATGCCGCGGTGGGGTTCCGCTTCCTGCAGCGCGACGACGCGGCGGAAGTGTTCACGTACCTCTCGCCGGAGAAGCAGGGCGAGCTGGTCGCGGCGCTGGGCACGCAGGAGTCGGTGCGGGTCGTGGAGGCGATGAGCCCCGACGACCGGGTGAAGATCCTGGACGAGCTGCCGGAGGCGGTGGCGTCGGCGATCGTGGCGTCGCTCTCGCCCGAGGACCGCAAGGTCACGCAGGCGATCCTGGGGTACCCGCCCCGGAGCGTCGGTCGCCTGATGACGCCCGACTACATCCGCTTCAAGCCCGAGTGGACGCTGGCGCACGCGATCGAGCACATGCGCAAGTGGGGCCGCGACGCCGAGACGATCAACGTCGTGTACGTGGTCGACGACAAGGGCATCCTGATCGACGACCTGCGCCTGCGGCAGATCCTGCTGGCCCCGCCGGGCTCGACGGTCGAGAGCATCATGAACCGCTCGTTCGTGGCGCTCAAGGCCGACCAGCCGCAGGAGGAAGCGGTCCGCATGCTGCAGCGCTACGACCGCGTGGCGTTGCCGGTGGTGGACTCGCGCGGGGTCTTGCTCGGGATCGTGACGCACGACGACGTGGCCGACGTGGCCCAGCAGGAAGCCACCGAGGACATGCAGAAGATGGGCGGCTCGGAGGCCCTGGACGAGCCGTACACCACGATCCCGCTGATCCGGCTGGTGAAGAAGCGTGTGACGTGGCTGGCGGTGCTGTTCATCGGCGAGATGTTCACGCAGACGGCGATGGCGGGGTACGAGCACGACATCGAGAAGGCTGCCGTGCTCGCGACGTTTGTGCCTCTGATCGTCTCGAGCGGGGGCAACAGCGGGTCGCAGGCGACGAGCCTGATCATCCGGGCCATGGCGGTGGGCGAGATCACGCTGCGCGACTGGTGGAAGGTGATGCGGCGCGAGATTGCCGCGGGGGCGCTGCTGGGGCTGATCCTGGGCGTGATCGGCGTGGTGCGGGTGCACATCTGGGGCATGCTGGGCTGGTTCCGGCAGAAGCACCCCGACTCCGACGGCACGTTCACGGCCGAGAGCCTGAACGTGCAGGCGCACTACAACCTCCTGGCGGTCACGATCGGCGTGGCGGTGCTGGGGGTCGTGCTGTGGGGAACGATCTGCGGGAGCATGCTGCCGTTCCTGCTGAAGAAGCTGAAGCTCGACCCCGCGACCAGCTCGGCGCCGTTTGTCGCGACGCTGGTCGACGTGGTAGGCGTGCTGATCTACCTCACGGCGGCGGTGATGATCCTGCGCGGCACGCTGCTGTGACCGGCGCTACAGCGGGTTGGCGCTGAACGTGTCGCCGGCGTTGATGTCGCCGGACTCGAGGCCCTTCCTGAACCACTTGGCGTGCTGCGCGGCTGTGCCGTGGGTGAAGGACTCGGGCACGACGTAGCCCCGCGACTGCATCTGGAGACGGTCGTCTCCGATCGCGGCGGCGCAGCGCATGGCCTCCTCGATGTCGCCGGCTTCAAGGATGTCGCGGACCTTCTGGGCGTGGTGGGCCCAGACTCCCGCAAAGAAATCGGCCTGAAGCTCGAGGCGGACGGAGAGCTTGTTGAACTCCTCCTTGCTGACGCGCCCGCGCGCGGCGTCGACCTTGTCCGAAATCCCCAGAAGGTTCTGGACGTGGTGCCCGACCTCGTGGGCGATGACGTAGGCCTGGGCGAAGTCGCCGGGGGCACCGAAGCGCTGGCTGAGGTCGTCGTAGAACGAGAGGTCGATGTAGACCTTCTGGTCGGCGGGGCAATAGAACGGGCCGGTCGCGGCGTCCGCGGTGCCGCAGGCCGAATCGACCTGGCCGCTGAACAGGACCAGGTGCGGCTCGGTGTAGTGCTGGCCGGCGCGCTGGAAGAGATCGTTCCAGACATCCTCGGTGTCGCCGAGGACGCGCTTGACGAAGTTGGCCTGCGTGTCCTGGGCGGGGTTGGCGCCCGGGGAGTAGGCCGACCCGGCTTGACCGCTGGGCGTCCCCATCTGCTGCAGCAGCTGCTGGGGATTGCCGCCCAGCACGAGGTACAGGATGACCAGGATGACGCCACCGATCCCGCCCCCCACCATCATCCGGGGGCCTGAACCGCGCCGATCCTCGACGTTGCCGCTCTCGCGCATCTGATCCGTACGCATGGGTGTTCCTTGGAAAGTCTCGCGTGCACGGGGCGTTGCGTGACGTCCGTCGGCGTCGGCCCTGGATGAATGGAGCGGGTTGACGCGGTCGCCCGTAGGTATACGCCGCGGCGGCGCGAACATGCGGCGAACAGGGTGAGATTGCGCGCGTTTCCGGTCGCGCCGGCCCGGGCTCGGAGCCGGTACGTATCGGGGGTGTAACACGGGTAATCGCCGCGGGAACCGGCGGTCGATACGAGGGTCCATCGTTTCGCGGGGGGGCCCGCGCAGGGGAGCGATGATGAACGACCTGAACCTTGATCTGTACCCGGTCCGGCATGGGGACCTGCTCGGGCGGGTGGGCGTGGCCTCGCCGTGCTCGGCGCGGTGGGAGGACATGGCGGGCGATGCGAAGTCGCGGCGGTGCGCCCAGTGCGCGCTGACGGTGCACAACCTGTCGGCGATGACGCGGGCCGAAGCCGAGGCGATCGTGGCGCGGAAGGTCGGCGAGCCGGGCGCGCGGGTGTGCGTGCGGTTCTACCGGCGCGCGGATGGCACGATCCTGACGCGCGACTGCCCGGTGGGACTCGCGGCACTGCGGGCCCGGGCGACGGCGACGGCACGGAAGGTCGCGGCGAGCGTGGTGATGGTGCTGACGGGGGCGCTGGCGCTGGGTGTGCAGTGGCGCGGGCAGAGGCCCGAGCGCCTGGCATCGATGCAGCCGTTCGCGGCACTGCGCGAGTGGCTGAATCCCGGTGCGCCGCCGGTGACGCGCGGGGTGATGATGATGGGCGACATGTGCGTGATGCCCACCGTGCCGACCGTGACCGGCGGGGCGCCAAGCCAGAACGCTCCGGGAGGGGAGTGAGCCGTGCGTACGGATGTGCACCTTGATCTTCTGAAGCACGTCGACGTCGCTTCGCCGTGCGCCGCGCGGTGGGAGGACATGTCGGGCGACGAGAAGTCGCGGCACTGCGCCGAGTGCAATCTCCGCGTGCACAACCTCTCAGCGATGTCGCGGGCGGAAGCCGAGGCGTTCCTGGCGCCGCGGGCCGGGCCGGACGCGGGGCGGGTGTGCGTGCGGTTCTATCGGAGAGCCGACGGCACGATCCTGACGCGCGATTGCCCGGTGGGGCTGGCGGCGGTGCGCGCGAAGGCGGGCGCGATGGCGCGGCGGGTGGCGGCGGGCGTGGCCCTGGTGCTGTCGGGCGGGCTGCTGCTGGGAATGCAGGGACGCGCCGGGCGCGGCGAACGGCTGGCGGCCATGGAACCGTTCGCATCGCTGCGGGCGTGGCTGAACCCCGGCGCGCCGGTCGTGTCGCCGGCGATCATGGGGAAGAGGGCGTGGACGGGGGGTGTGATGATGCCGCTCCCCGCGGCTCCGAACTCGGCGCCGGCGACCCCGCCGGTGTGCACTGAAACGGGAGCACCGAAGTGATGCTGTTCCTGATCGGTTTCGGGCTGGCGCAGCTCGCGGTGCTGGGCACGGCGCTGGTCGCATCGAGGATGCACGGCGATTCCGCTCCGGACGCGGGCGGGCTGCTGCTCACGGTGGTGGCGGCGCCGATGATGATGGCCACGAGCGTGGCGCTGCTGGTGCAGGCGTTCACGCCGCGGCGGCTGTTTGATGGGCGCACGCGCCGGCCGTTGAAGCGGTTCGTGCTCGGGGCGGGGGCGGCGCTGGCGGGGACGATCCCGGCGTCGCTGGCGCTGGTGTTCGTGAACGAGAGCGTGCACGAGGTGTTGGCGCTGGCAGGGTGCGCGGCGGTGGCGACCGCGGCGTTCCTGCTTCCCTTGTCGCGCCGGCGTGCGGGGCACTGCGTGTACTGCGAGTACGACCTTGGCGCAACGCCGGTGGAGCTGCCTTGCCCCGAGTGCGGCAGGGCCGACGGGCGGTAGCGGCGCAAAGCACAAAAACAAACAAGCCCGGCCGCGGGGCCGGGCTCGGGAGGGACTGCTTGACGCGGCTATCAGCCGCCCTTCTTGGCGGCGTCGGCGGGCTTGGCCTCAGGCTTGGCGCCGGTCTCGACGCGCCGGATCGACTTGATCTCGACGGTTTCGAGCGGCTGGGCCTCGGAGAGCATGGTCTTGGCAGTCTTGACGGCCTTGATCTTCTCGATGACGTCCATGCCGGAGGTTACCTTGCCGAAGACGCAGTAGCCGACGAAGCCCGTCGCGTCGCGACCCGGGGGCGGCTCGCTGAGGAAGGCGTTGTCCTTGGTGTTGATGAAGAACTGGCAGGTGGCCGAATCGGGATCGCTGGTGCGGGCCATGGCGATCATGCCGGTGTTGTTCTTGAGGCCGTTCTTCCACTCGTTCTTGATCGGGGGGCGCTTGTTCTTCTTCTCGGTCAGGCCCTTGCCACCGTCGCTGACGAAGCCGCCGCCCTGGATCATGAAGCCGGGCATGACGCGGTGGAAGACGGTGCCGTCGTAGAACTTCTCGTCGACGTACTTGAGGAAGTTGTCGACCGTGATGGGCGCCTTGTCGCGGTAGAGTTCCATCGTCACATCACCCAACGACGTGGACATGATCACCTGCACGGTCTTCTCCGTTTCTGGGGCCTTGGAAGGCGCGGGGGCTGGGGCGGGGGTCGCGGCGGGGGGCTGGGCCGGCTTGGCCGCGGGCTGAGCCGCGCCGGGGGTTGCGGGCTGGGCGGCCGGGGGCTGCGCGAGGGCGCCCGCGGAGGCGAAGAGCCCGAGCACCATGGCGCCGGCGGTGAGGGAACGCAGGATCGGGGACGTCGTGATCATGGTGGTCATTTCCGTGTGCGTTGCGCTCACGCCGGAACTTCGATTCCGGCGTCGTGGCGGCATCGTAGCCGCGGGGAGAGGGGGCTCGCCCCTTGGGGGTTAGACGAGGTGCCGGCGGGGGTGTTCAGGTTTGAGGGCGGAATCATGTCTTGGGGGAGGAGAACGAACGGCGTGCTGTAGACTTCCGGTGGCGAAGGCCTTGGCGAGCTTGCCGGAAGACTTCAATTAATGCACAATGCGCTTGCATAATGTACAAATGTTTGGTATATGATCGCGCTAATGAAATACGATGATGCTGGAAAAAGCGATCGAGTGACCGCCACGGGGCGCGGGAGGCATGTGCCCAGCTACGGGCCGGAAGCTTCGCCCGAGGCAGAGTCGACACCGAGCGACGTCGAACATGCCGATGCATTGCCTTCGGGTCCCGTGCGCGGCCGCGGCAGCGGGCTCAACCCGGCGAACCGCTTCCAGGATCTCCGGCTGCACGTCCTGGGCGAGCACCTCGACGAGGTCGCGAAGGAATCGCCCGACGGCGTGCGACTCCCCACCACTGTCCTGCCGGACCGGTCGCGGACGGTCATCAACCGCGTGGACTCGCCCGACCTTCCGATGGACTGGACGATCAACCCCTACCGCGGCTGCGAGCACGGGTGCATCTACTGCTACGCGCGGCCGGGGCACGAGTACCTGTCGATGTCGTGCGGGGTCGACTTTGAGACCAAGGTCCTCGCCAAGCACGAGGCGCCGGAGCTGTTGCGAAAGGAGCTGGCGCACCCCAGGTGGCGGGGCGAGGCCATCGCGATGTCAGGGGTGACCGACCCGTACCAGCCGATCGAGCGCGAGCTGCGGATCACGCGGGGCTGCCTGGAGGTGATGGCCGAGTGCCGCCAGGCGGTGACGATCATCACCAAGAATCATCTGGTCACGCGTGACCTGGACCTGTTGAAGGATCTGCACCGGGACCGGGCGTGCGCGGTGGCCGTGAGCATCACGACGCTGGACGCGCGGTTGGCCTCGAAAATGGAGCCGCGGGCGAGCGCGCCGCGGGACCGGCTGCGGGCGGTGGAGGAGATCGCCAGCGCCGGGATCCCGGTGATGGTGATGACGGCACCGATCATCCCGGCGATCAACGACCGGGAGATCCCGGCGCTCCTGAAGGCGGCCAAGGAGGCGGGGGCGAGCGGAGCGGGGTTTATCATGCTGCGCCTGCCGCACCAGGTGAAGGCGCTGTTCCTGGAATGGCTGCAGAGGCACTTCCCGGATCGGGCGGCGCACGTGGAGAGCCTGATCCGGGATGTGCGTGAGGGCGGGCTGAGCGATCCGCGGTTCGGCTCGCGGATGCGCGGCACGGGGGCGATGGCCGAGCAGATTGCGCGGGCGCACCGGCTGTTCTGCCGCAGGTACGGGTTGAACGGGGCGCGGGGGGGCGTGAATACGACGGCGTTTCGGCGGCCGCGGGGGACGGACGGACAGATGGGGTTGTGGTGAACGCGGTGAGGGGGAGCGAAGCCGAATCGGCGTGAGGGCGGGCGGAAGCGTCCACGAGGTTGCGCTCTCGGAGGGCGAGCGGACGATTCGTCCGCCCCGCCGGGGCGGGGTACGGGGGACTTCGAGACCACGGGTTGCGCTCGTAGACTCGCTTCACCCGTGGCTACGTCCGCTGGCCCCTTCGGGGCCCCGAGATGCGGGCGCCGTGGGAAAAGACCGAGCGGCTGGGCGCAGGCCGGTGCGAGGTACGTCCGAAGCGACGCACTCTACCTTCCCTGCATTCGGGTCGATACTCTCTTCCCTGCACACTGTCCCGGAGCCCCCGATGACCGACGAAGGCACGCCCCCCACTTCCACCGCCGCCCCCGCCGCTACGCCCTCCGACGCGCCGGGCGCGGTGGAGAGCACGACGCTGGATGTGCGGTGGGTGCGGAAGATGATCATCATGATCCTGGCGGCGGGAGGGTTCTCGCTGTGGGGGCTGTACGACGCGAACGTGGCGTACCCGGCTCGCGGCGTGCTGGTGTCGCAGTATCACCTGCGGGACCTGATCCGCATGGCCAAGGACGATTCCAAGCTGCCGAAGGTGAGCACCCCCGAACCGACGAAGGAATTCGAGCGGCTGTCGGTGGGAAAGCCGGTGGACGCGTTCGAGGAGGCCAAGCGCGAGTGGCTCGAGTCGCTGACGCGGGTGGGACGCCTGAAGCCCGAGTACACGACGTTCAACGACCCGATCGCGAAGATGAACGAGCTTGATGCGGACTTCGCCAAGACCCCGGGGCAATCGATGCCGTCGCCCCTGAGCGCGTGGGACATCCCCGTGCAGTGGGGAATCTTCGGCGTCTGCGGGGCGATCACGGCGTACCTGCTGTTCCTGTACCTCAAGGTCAAGGCGACGCGCTACACGTGGGTCGCGGAGGAAAAGCGGCTGGGCCTGCCGGGGGGGCACTCGCTGGTGCCGTCGGACCTGGCCGAGGTGGACAAGCGCAAGTGGCACAAGTTCTTCGTGACACTGCGCATCCGGCCCGGGCACGCGACGCTGGGGGACCGGGCGATCACCCTCGACCTGTACCGGTACGCGAAGCTCGAAGGGTGGGTGCTGGAGATGGAAGAGGCGAGCGGGCTGGCCCCGGCGGAGGTCGCGCCGGCGGCGTAAGGCGCCGCCCCAGGGGGTAAGCCGACGTACTCGCCCGAGGATGTCGCCAGAATCCAAGAACCTTTTCGAGCCTGGTGCGCTTCGCTGGTTGGAGGCGCACCATGGGCGGCGGTACGGACAACCTGAACGACGATGAGGCCACGCTGGGCCCCGCGGCATTGACGGCGCTGCGGGAACTGCACACCCCGGCGATCGCGGTCCCGCGGCACCGCGATGCGAGCGTGCTGGCCGATGCGCAGGTGCCGCTGGGGACGGTGAAATCGCGCCTGCACGCGGCGGTGCGGTCGGTCGGGGAGCGGGTGACGGACGGCGACTGATGCGCACGGCATCGGGGCGCGCTCTGATAGACTGCGGTCATGGGCGCGGGGGACGACAGGACAACCGAGAGCGAGCTGGCACAACCACCGCGCGGAGAGCCGCCCCGCAGGCCGGGTGATGGTCAGGCGCGCGGCGTGATGGGAGAGCAGTCCGGCGACTTCATCGGCCCGTACAAGCTGCTGCAGGTGATCGGCGAGGGCGGGTTCGGGATCGTGTGGCTGGCCGAGCGGCGCGAGCCCATGGTGCAGCGCGTCGCGCTCAAGATCATCAAGCCGGGGATGGACAGCAGGGCGGTGATCGCCCGCTTCGAGCAGGAGCGTCAGGCCCTCGCGGTGATGGATCACCCGAACGTGGCGAAGGTGTTCGACGGCGGGATCACGCCTCCGGCGATGGGGAGCCGACCGTACTTTGTGATGGAGCACGTCAAGGGCGAGCCGATCACGGCGTTCTGCGACCGGCACCGGATGACCATTCGAGAGCGGTTGGAGCTGTTCATCCCCGTGTGCGAGGCGGTGCAGCACGCGCACATGAAGGGGATCATTCATCGGGATATCAAGCCGTCGAACATTTTGGTGACGACGGTGGACACGGGGGGAATGTCGGATGTCGGAGGTCGGATGTCGGAGAGAACGGGGAATCCTGCTTTACATCCGACATCCGCCATCCCACATCCGACATCGCTCGTGAAGGTCATCGACTTCGGCGTGGCCAAGGCGATCAGCCACACGCTGACGGAGAAGACGATCTTCACCGAGACCGGCCACTTGATCGGGACGCCCGAGTACATGAGCCCCGAACAGGCTGAAATGGGAGCGCTCGACATCGACACGCGGACGGACGTGTACTCGCTGGGCGTGGTGCTGTACGAGCTTCTGGCGGGGGTGCTTCCGTTTGATTCCGCGACACTCCGTGCGGCGGGGCACGAGGCGATCCGACGGATGATCCGGGATGCCGAGGCACCGAGACCCAGCACCAGGCTGGCGACCGTCGACCACGCGACTGGGGAGGTAATCGCGGGCGCCCGTCATGATCACCGGGCGCGCATCACTTCGGAGCTAAAGCGTGAGCTTGAGTGGGTGCCGCTGAAGGCCATGCGGAAGGACCGGTCACGCCGGTACGCGGGGGCCGAGGCTCTGGGGGCCGACATCCGCCGCTACCTGCAGGGCCGACCGCTGGAGGCGGCGCCGGAATCACGCGTGTACTTGGTGCGCAAGTTCGTGGCGCGCAACCGCGGCAGTGTCGGCATGGCGGCGGTGGTGGCGCTCGCTCTTGGAACCGGGTTCGCGATCGCGGTATCGCAGCGCAGGGAGGCGGTCAGGCAACGCGACGCCGCGGACGCGCAGCGGCGGCTGGCCGACGACCGGCTGGCCCAGCTCGAGCGCGTGGTCGAGTTTCAGGGCGCGGTCTACAACGACCTGGCGCCCGAGCGCGTGGGGCGTGAGCTGGTGGAGCAGGTCGTCGCCGAGGCCCGGGCCTCGGCGGCGCGGCGCGGGCTGTCGGTCCAGGAGCAGCAGTCCGCGGAGCAGGAGGTGAGGACGGCGCTCGACGCCCTCAGCATCACGACGGTTGCCGCGGCGACGGTCGATCAGTCGCTGCTGTCGCGTGTCGAGGCCTCCGCGCGCAGGGCCTTTTCCGACGAGCCCGCCGTGCTCGCGTCGCTCGTGCAGAGCCTTGCCGACGCGTACGAGGCGATCGGCTTCCGCGACAAGTGGCTTGCGCTGCAGATCGAGGCCGTCGACCTCCGTCGCGCGTGCCTGGGCGCTTCCCACAAGGACACGGTCCATTCCCTGAGCGAGCTTGCCATCTGCTATCGCGTGCGCGGGGACCTGGCGCTCGGCAAGCCCTTCGCCCGGGAAGCGCTCGATTCGGCGCTCGCCACACTCGGACCGTTGCACCCCGAGACGCTGTCCGCGATGCAAGCGTTGGGAACGATCCTGACGTACACCGATCCCGAGCGCGCCGAGGCGCTGCTCAAGGACTCGCTCGCGGGCAGGCGGAAGGCCCTGGGAAACGACCACGACCAGACGATCTGGGCCATCATGAACATGGCCAATCTGTTCCAGGTGTCGAAGCGATTCGATGAATCAGAACCCCTGGTGAACGAGGCCCTCGAGCGCGCGGTGAGAGCCCTTGGGCCCGATCACGCCACCACCCTCTACGCCCGGCGCTTTCTGCGGCGCCAGTTCGCCCTGACAGGGCGGCGTGACGAGGCGATCGAGGTAGCGCGCGACCTGATCGATCGCCGCGACCGCACCTTCGGGCCCTCGCACCCCGCGACGATCACGGACATGAACTCGCTCGTCGGCATGCTCGCCGCGGGGGGCCAGATCGAAGAGGCAATCTCCCTTGCGCAAGCGGCCGTCGAACGAACGCGCCAGTGCTTCGGCGCCAAGCACGCCCAGACGATCGCCGCGGAGGCCAGGCTCAACGAGCTTGTCGGCAGGCGCGGCGAATCAGCCGCACCCGAGCCCCCGTGAGATCGGCCCCCACCCTGCGCGCGGCCGCATCGCACGCACGGCGTTTCATGGTTTCGGGGGCACGACCCAGACGATTACAGCCTGCTCGCCGCGATGCTCGCCAGCTCGCTCCGCTCGCTCTTGGCCAGCGTCACGTGCCCGAAGAGGCGTATCCCCTTCATCTTCTCTGTCGTGTACGACAGGCCGTTGCTCGATGAATCGAGGTACGGGTTGTCGATCTGGCCGATGTCGCCGGTGAGCACGAGCTTCGTGCCTTCACCGACGCGGCTCACGATCGTCTTGACCTCGTGCGGCGTCAAGTTCTGGGCCTCGTCGACGATCATGAACTGGTGCGGGATGCTCCTGCCGCGGATGTACGTCAGCGGCTCGAGCACCAGCTTGCCGTCGGCGATGAGTTTTTCGACGCGCTGCTCGGTGGTGTGGCTCTCGGCGGCCTGCATGTGGGCGCCGCGGGTCGACAACAGATAGGACAAGTTGTCGAAGATCGGCTGCATCCACGCCGTGAGCTTCTCGTCCTTGTCGCCGGGGAGGTAGCCGATGTCGCGACCTAATGGCATGATCGGGCGAGCGACCAACATCTTGTCGTAGCGCTGCTCGCTGAAGGTCTTGGCCATGCCCGCGGCAACCGCCACGAGCGTCTTGCCCGTGCCCGCGCTGCCCAGCAGGGTGACCAGCCGCACCTCGTCGTCCATGAGCAGATCGAGGGCCATGGTCTGCTGGACGTTGCGGGCCATGATGCCGGTGACGGGCTTGCGCGGGCCGGTGACGGGGATGATGTGCTCGGTGTCGGCGAGGCGCCGGCCCAGTCCGGTGTGGTTGTCGTCCTGCTCGTCCTTGAGAACGACGAACTGGTTGGGGAAGACCTCGCGGAGGTATTCGCCGCCGTCGGGGGTGCTGGCCAGCAGGGCGGGCTCGAGGCGGTCGATCGAGAGCAGGCGGTCGCGGTAGAGCTCGTCGATGAGTTCGCCGCTGGTGGTGAGCGTGAGGTAGCCGGTGTACAGGCGGTCGGCGTCGACCTTCTGGTTCTCGAAGTCCTCGGTCTTGATGCCCAGCGAGTCGCTCTTGATGCGGGCCGAGAGGTCCTTGGAGACGAACACGGTGCGGTAGCCGCGCCGGTGCATGTGCCACGCGACCGCGATGATGCGGTTGTCGGGCATGTCCTCGCGGATCGCGCTCGGGCGTTCGTACTCGTTGACGTCGATGCGGATGGTGCCGGTCTTGCCGTTCTTGGCCGTGCTTGCCGCGGCCCCGACGCGCGGGCTGAAGAGGCCCCACTCGACGCCGCCGGTGAGGCTGCCCTGGTTGCGGAGCTTGTCGAGGTGGCGGATGCACTCGCGGGCGTTGCGCCCCAGGTCGTCGTCCTTGCGCTTCATCTTGTCGAGTTCTTCGATGACGGCAAAGGGGATGACGACGTGGTTGTCCTGGAAGACGAAGATCGCGTTGGGGTTGTGGAGCACGACGTTGGTGTCGAGCACGAAGTGCTTGACGGTGGTGTCGACGTGCTCGCCGCTGGCTGGTCCGGCGTGAGCGATGGGAGCCGTGATTTCCGAGGGCGGGGGCTTGGCGGCCCCCGTGTCGGATGTGGGGCTTGATGCGGGGCCTGAAAGGCCCCGCCCCGGGGCCGGCGCGGCGCGGGCGGGTGACGGACGCTGCTTGGTGGTCGGCCCGCTTGTCGGTTTGGTGGTCGGTCGCATGGGTGATGTTCGCGGGCCGATGCCCGGGGCCTCCGTGCCTGCGTTTGAGCATACCGCGCCGCGGCGCGGGAGGTTCACTTCTTCTTGCGCTTCTCGTCCTCCAGACGCTCGGCGGCGATCATGGCCGCGCCCAGCACGCCCGCGTGGTCCTCGAGCTTGCTGGCGACGACGTCGACCTTTCGGCAGACGTCGGGGAAGGCGAACCGGCGGGCGCTCTTCTGCACCATGTCCACGAAGGGCTGGCCCAGGGCCTCGGTCAGGCCGCCCCCAAGGACCACCCGCGGCAGGCTCAGGAGCGTGACGACGCCCGCGATCGAGATGCCGATCAGGTGCGCCGCGTTCTCCACGACCTCCACCGTCAGCGGGTCCTGTTCCTCGAAGGCCTTGCCGATGACCTTGGAACGGATGCGGGTGAGGTCACCCTCAACCATCGCCGAGATCGAGGACTTGCGGTTGGAGGTGATCAGCCGCGTGAGGCGGTCGACGATCGCGGTGCGCGAGCAGTTCTGCTCCAGCGAGCGCGAGCCGGGCGGGTTGCCGGGGAACAGGATCGTGTGGCCGATCTCGCCGGCGGTGAAGAAGTGGCCGTAGTACAGCTTGCCGTTCAGAATGAGCCCGCCGCCGATGCCCGTGCCGGCCCAGATGCCCAGCAGATTGTCGGCGTTCTTGCCCGATCCAAGGCGGTTCTCCCCGTAGACCGCTACGTTGACGTCGTTATCAAGGAAGACCGGGACCTTGAGCCGCTTGCTCATGATCGAGGCCAGCGGGACGTTGTTCCAACGCAGGTTCACCGCCTCGAGAACGACGCCCTCGGCGGGCTCGACGGCCCCGGGGGCGCCGATCCCTACGGCGGCGAGGTTGTCGATCTTCACATCGGCGGCGCGGCAGGCCTCGTCGATGCCGTCGATGATGCGGTCGATGACCGAGTCCAACCCCTCTTCGCCGCGCGTCTTGCGCTTGGCGTCGGAGAGCAGCTTGTACTCGTCGGACACGGCGCCGATCTGCACGTTCGTGCCGCCAAGATCGATCCCGATGTACACCTTCCCGCTGGGCATCAACGTGCTCCGTTTTCGCGCGGCTGGAGTGTAGCGGATAGCGCGCGGGCTCCGGGCTTATCGGCCCGTGAGTCCGGCGGATTAAGACGGGGTGAAGACGCGGGGAATATTCGGAATTGGGGCGGCGGGGCGTTCGCGTCTCGTTAGAGCAGGCGGGCCCGCACGGCGCGGCAGCCCGCCAGCGCCGGGTGGGCCGCGCCCGCGATCGCGAGCTCGAGCTGTTCAAAGACCCGCTCGACATACCCCGCCTCGACGGGGAGGAAGACGCAGCTCCCCGAGCCGGTCAGCCTGGTGTGGCAGTTGGTGATGTTGGCGACGGCCGAGAGCAGGTCGCGCACGCGCGGCTCGACGCGGGCTGCCGCGGCGGTCAGGCCGTTGAACAGGAACCGGCCCTCGAGGCGGTGACGCTCGACCGCGCGGGCCGCGCGGAGGCGGACGAGCGATTCATCCTCGGTCTCGCCGCGCTGCGCAGAGGGAAGGCCGCCCGAGGCCCGCGACCGCTTGATCTCTTCTTCCAATTCGTCAAACGCGCGGTAGACCGGGGTCGTGGCGCAGGAGAAAGGCGGGACGACCAGGATCACGTCGGCGGCGACGCGCGGCAGACGTTCCACCTTCTCGCCCAGGCCGGAGACGATCGCGGGGCGCGCGGGAGCGGTGTCGTCGATGAAGAACGCAACGTCGCTGCCGAGCGCCGGGGCGAGGGACCGGAGGTCGTTGCCGGGGAGGCCGAGCGCGAACGCTTCGTTCGCAGCGGCCAGGGCCGCGCCCGCGTCGGAAGACCCGCCGCCGAGCCCGGAGCCGGCGGGGATGCGCTTGAGGACGCGGACGCGCGCGGGGAGCGGGCGTCCGGCGTGAACTTCCAGCGCGCCCAGGGCGCGAAAGGCAAGATCCTTTTCCGGTGACCAGTCGATGGGCGTGGGACGCGGTGCGTCGGCGGCCCACTCGATCGTGAGCGACGAGGATGCGCCCGGGCCGAGCGGCTCGATCGTGACCTCGTCGAACAGATCGGTGCAGCTCATCCACGAGCAGATCGGATGGAACCCGGCCTTCTCGTGGCCCGCCGGCAGCGCGGCGCCCACCCACAGCGCCAGGTTCAGCTTCGCGTGCGCTCGTCGTGTGACCGGGGTCGCCATGCGGGCGGATGGTATCGGGCCACCCGGCTCAGGCTCGCTTCTGCTCGACCTCGGGGGTCGAGTACGTAATGCGGCCGTGGTAGATCGCAACCAGGCTCTTGGAGATCGACTCGACGATCAGGTTCAGGTCGCTGAGCGTCATCTGGCAGTCGTCGAACTGGCCGTCCATCAGGCGCTTGTTGGCCAGCGAACGCACCAGCGCATCGATGCGGCTGGGCGTCGGTTCGGCCAGTGTGCGTGCGGCGGACTCGATCGCGTCAGAGAGCATGACGATCGCGGCTTCCATGGAGCGCGGCTTGGGGCCCGGGTAGCGGTACTCGAACTCGTCGGGGACCTGCGCGGTCTCGGGCTCGTGCCCGCTCTCGCCGGCCTGGCGCATGGCCCGGTGGTAGAAGTACTCGACCAGCGTGGTGCCGTGGTGGCTCTCGATGAAGTGCTGGACCGTCCAAGGGAGCGAGAACTCTCGGGCAAGCTCCAGGCCGTCCTTGACGTGCCCGACGATCACCAGGAGGCTCATGGCGGGGCTGAGCTTGTCGTGCTTGTTGGGCCCGCCGGACTGGTTCTCCACGAAGTACTCGGGCTTGTTCATCTTCCCGATGTCGTGGTAGAGCGCCCCGACGTACGTGAGCAGCGAGTCGCCGCCCACGGCGTCGGCCGCGGCCTCGGCGATCGCCGCGACGTTGAGCGAGTGGTTGTACGTTCCGGGGGCGCGCTGCTGCAGCTCGCGCAGGAGCGGGTGCTTGGGGTCCCGCAGCTCGACCAGCGTCATGCCGGTCGTGATCTCGAACGTGCGCTCGACCGCCGGGAGCATGAACAGCGTGAAGGCCCCCACCACCAGCGCGCCGCCCGCGGCAAGGCCCGCGTCGATCGCGACCTCGCGCAGAGCCTGCACCACCATCGGACGCTCCATGAGCCCCACGAGCGTCGTCGCCGCCGCCAGCGACACCGCGACGCCCAGCGACATGCGGAAGATCGTGCCGCGGTCGCGCACCTCGCCGAGCATCACGACCGCCGCGGCAACCCCCGCGACGATGGTCGCGTAGGCGCCGACGCTGCGGTCAAGCGCGATGCACACCAGCACGCCGTGCAGCGTGCCGAACGCCAGGGCCACGCGTTGGTCGTAGGCGATGCACAGGATGATCGAGACGAGCACCGTCGGCGCCACGCCCGCCAGCGCCGCCATCGCCGGGTCGGCGGCCGAGCCCAGGCACGCCATCGCCAGCGTGACGGTCATCAGCCCCGCCAGGGCGCCGGTGCGCGAGGCGCTGGTGCGGATCCCGGGGCAGAACAGACCCACGTAGCCCGCCAGCGCCAGCGTCACGCCCAAGACCATCCCCGCGACGCCCGCGCGCCGGAGCCACACGAGCCAGGAATCCTCGCCCCGCAGGAACGCGCTCATCTCGGCCTTGTACAGGTCGAACTGTGCGCCGGTGAGAATCTCGCCGCGCCGGAAGATCACCTGCCCGACGGGGCTGTTCTGGATGACGGGCGGGACCGCCGCGGCGGCCTCTTCCTTGGCGGCCGCGGTTGCGGCGGCGTCGAGCCGGAAGGTCGGGCGCGGCTGGGTGGTGAGGCGGTTGACCACGACCTGGCGGGCGACGCCGGAGAATCCCGCATCGCGGGCCATGATCGCGGCGGCCTCGGCCAATCGTGCGGCGTCATCGTCGTTGACCAGCTCGGAGCGGCGCACGATGCTGAAGGCCGTGCCGACCCTGAGCTTGACCTCGGTGTGCAGGCCCTCCTGCGTCGAGCTCTGCCACGTCTTGGCGTCCAGCAACGGGCGCGAACGCAGCTGGGCCATGAGCAGCGCCACCCGCGCGTCCCACGCGTCGGCCGAGCGTGTGTCCGAGGTCTCGGCCCGGATCGCCGACACCTGCTCGGGCGTCAGCTTGAACTGATCGCGGATCACCGGCTCGAGCTGGTCGAGCGATTGCACCGACGACAGCGTGCGCGGCAGGTTCCGGATCGAGGATTCGATCTCGTCGAGCACGCCGGTCTCGGCAACGTACACCCACGGCGTGCGCTGCTGGGCACTCTCGCGGGCGGCCTTGGTCGCCGCGTCGTCGGGCAGAGCGAGCGACACGCGGACCGTGCGGGTCTCGTCCATCACGCGCCCGACGGCCACGAGCGGGCGTTCGCGCGTCCAGATCGCCAGGCCCGAGCAGAGCACGACCATCGCGATCGCGATCGCCACGCCCCAGACGATCCGGGGCAGGTCCATGCCCTCGTCCTCGGCGCGCAGGACCAGACCCGCGAGCGACCGACGCTGACGCATCGATCGCCGGAGTGCTTCCGCCCTGGTGACTGACTTCGTGGTTTCTTTGCCCATGCGCCGAGCGGTGCGCGCCGGGCGGCAGTCCTTGCCGCCTCGACCGGTGCTCACCTTTCCATACGAAGGGTACCGCCGCGAGGAGATCGGCGGCATGGGGACAAGACTTGGGTTCGAATCGCCGGTTTTCGGACGCGCCGACCCGTTCAGATCACGAACCGCCTCGCGAACACTTCATTATTATGGTGGCGGTCACGATGCCGCGGGCGGCGCCTTAGCGCGCGCCGGCGGTTCCTCGCCGTACGCATCCACGATCCGCTGCACCAGGATGTGGCGCACGACGTCAGAGCGGTCGAGCCCGACGAAGCCGACCCCGGGGGTCTTCGCCAGGCGCTTCACGGCGTCGATCAGCCCGCAGTCAGCGGGGTCGGGGAGGTCGATCTGGGTCACATCGCCGGTGACGATCATCCGCGAGCCGTGGCCGAGGCGCGTCAGGAACATCTTCATCTGGCCGCGCGTTGTGTTCTGGGCCTCGTCGAGGATGATCACGGCGTTGTTGAGCGTCCTGCCGCGCATGTACGCCAGCGGCACCACCTCGACGACGTCGTTGTCGATGAACCGGCGGATCGTCGGGAAGTCCATCATGTCGTGCAGCGCGTCGAGCAAAGGCCGCAGGTACGGGTTGACCTTGGCCTGCAGGTCGCCGGGGAGGTAGCCGAGTTTCTCACCCGCCTCCACGGCAGGGCGCACGAGGAAAACCTTTTTGACGCGGTCGGTCTTGAGCAGGTGCACCGCCGCGGCAACCGCGAGGTAGGTCTTCCCGGTTCCCGCCGGGCCGATGGCGAACACAAGGTCGTGGTCGCGGACGGCGTGGAGGTACTTCTCCTGGTTGGCCGTCTTGGCCCGCACCGGCCGCCCCGCGGCGTACACCGAGAGCGACCCGTCCCACTTGAGGTGCTGCCCGGGGCGGGGCTCGTCCCCGACTTCGCCGCCGCCGTCACCATCGATGGTTTCAAACTCGGCGGGGTTCACGCCCGCGGCTTCGTCGGAAATGAGATTCAGCACATCGTGGCGCGAGAGCCCGCGCGTGCGCATGGCGCTCAGGCGCTCGAGCACGCGCTTGGCGACGGCAACCGCCGTGGGCTGGCCGCGCACGGAGACAGAATTTTCGCGGGCCGTGATGCTGACGCCCAGGGCCTCGCGGATCATCTTGAGGTTGCGCTCCCCCGACCCCAGCACGCCGACGCGGTCGGGGCCGGAAGGGACTCGGACGGTGATGTTGACGGCTGTGTCCACGCGCGTTCTTTCCGGAGCTGCCCCTCGCCCCGCGCACGGCGCGAGCGAACGATCACGCCGTGTCGGGCGACCCTCGCGCCGGGGAAGAGCACGCGTGAACGAGCAGGATTCTATTGCAGTTGAGAACAGAGCCGCGACACGCGGCAGTTCCAATCCGTCGATCTCGCCCGGAGGGCGCATGGCCGTTGCCAGGGGCGCCGCGTCCTCGCAAGCCCCTGGAAGCATGCTGACCTATTCGCTCCGGCCCGGAGGGCCGACGAATTGTTCATCGCGCACGGTGCCCGACCCTGCGCAAGACAATGGTCTTGGGCGGCCTGAAGTCTTCGAGCACTCAGGACTCACCGGTTCATCTCGCCGGCCCTCCGGGCCGCGGGCGCAAGGCCCGTCTTCCAGGGGTTGGGCTCCGCTCCACTCCTGGCAACTTCCGAGCGCCCTCCGGCCGAGGAGCGTGGCTTCCTTCGTGCCCACGCTCACCTTTCGCACGCTCGCGTTCATGATCACCTTTGCCGCGTGCCTGCTCCTCCCCGCCTGCGCCTCAGACTCCGAAGGCGCCCGCTTCATCGGCCCCACCTTCGGCACGCCCAAGGACACCACCGTGATCGCCGACTGGGACGATGTCGATGCCGCGGTCGAGACGGGCGCGGGGCAGGCCGAGATGGCGGTGGTCTTCGACGAGACCCCGTCGCCCGACGAGCGCGTCTTCTACCTCCGCACCATCGGCGACAAGCCCGTGAAGCTCACGGTGACGCGCACCAACTCGGAAGCCCCGCCGACGATTCAGCTCGAAGTCCGGGCGGGCGTCTTCGGGGACCCGGGAGATCAAGCTCGCCTGCTCAAGGCCGTGAGCACGCGGCTGAGCGATCTGAAGGGCGTGGAGTTTGCGCCGGTGAGGCAGTAGGAAATCGTGCCACGGCTTGCGGTTCCTCCGCAAGCCGTGCGATCCGACGCAAACGTACCTCAGCACGGTTTGCGGAGGAAGCACCGCAAACCGTGGCACTTCAAGGCGTACCACCCCACCATGCGATCGGCCATCGCGCTGTTCAACTTCGCGCACGTAGCTTGGTCGTGCTCCACACGAAATCCGCGACGGTGTCGATCTTTGAAGGAAACTCGCGTCCGTTCTTTCGACACATTTCGATGACGTCGAGCCACAGGTCCTGGGCCGGATCCCCCCACCGAAGCGGCTTCGGCAATGCCAACTCGACGGAAAACCGGTCTTCAGCACGCAGTTGCTCCGGCTCCACCCTCAGTACCTCCGCAAGCCGCGTCCACGAATGACAAAAATCGTCCGGGTCGAGACCGACGAAACGAACATCGTCGCGGTACATGCTCAGGACTTCCTGCGCGGGGCGCGACGACAGCGCACGCTTCCGGAAAGACCTTGTCTCGCAGTGATCGCGCCAGCAGGTGCGCACGATGACGACCGCTAGCCACGCGACGATCAGCCCAACGCCGATGTACGCGAAGTTGAAGAACACGCGTGTCCCCGCCCTTCCTGGAGCGAACAGGCGAGAATACCGGTGGCGACGGGCGGCATCAATGGCGGACACGGAGGGCGTGCGATCCGCGGTCCGGACACTTGGGCACGGCACTTCAAGGCGCGCCACCTCACCGGAATCGGGTGGAGGGCGGCGCGTCACCTCCGTTCGGTCACTCACGCCTCAGCCAGCGGATCGCATTTTCGGGCGGCCGAAGCACGATCGCGTATTTCGACGAGTCATCGGCGTCTTTGCTCGCGATGAAGATTCCCACAAACTCCCATCGCAGCGATTCTGGGTGGTATCTCCCAACAAAGCTCCCCGACCAGCCGGCCAATCGCACCCGTGGCGGAGTCCGTACAAAGACAACACCCGAAGGAACCGGCTCGTCAGCGTCCACCGCAAGCACGGTGAGAGCCATGCTCTCAAACTCACGACTCCCGTTTAGGACGTCGGCTCGCACCGCGTAAAGCGAATCTGACGCACGCACCGTTCCATCACCGACATCCCACTCGATTGGCCGGGCTTCAGCGTCGGCCTCCCACTCGAAGCACACCCAGTCCTCAAGCAACTCATTCAGGTGGCGCGAACGGCCCGGTCCGTACAGTCGACGGACAACAGCCATGTCGCCGTGGATGGACGCACTGACCGTGTGTGCGCGACCCTCAACGATGATCTCGCCCGGCGGAAACGCGGCATCGTTCTGCACGAAGATATGCCCGGCGGACAGAAACCTGGACCCCGCGAGAATGCCCTGCCCGCGGTACGCCCCCCCTCGATCCACGGCATCGCGAACTCGCACCGATGCGCACGGGGGATCCGTCGCCGGATCGAAACTCCCGCACCCGCCGATGATCGACGTGATCGCCAACACCGCCGCAAGCTTCCACGTACCCATGCCGCCGCTCATGCAGTGCTCCGAAGCGAACACCTGCCGTTCGGACTCGCCCGATGGCCGGGGTCCCTGGTTGCGCCACGCATCGCACACATTGTCGTGATTTACCCCAGTACCCGCGCGGCTCAACCGCCCACCACACACCCCGGCACCTCCACCGTCATCGTCGTCCCTTCCTTCCACACGCTCTCGACGCCGATCGTGCCGCCCAGCGTGCGCACGGCGTGCTTGACGATCGCAAGGCCCAGGCCCGTGCCGCGCGGCGCGGCGTGGGGCTGGGTGTCGCCGGCGCGGGCGGGGTCGCCCTGGAAGAACCGCTCGAAGATCCGCGCCTGCTGGCTGAGGGGAATACCGATGCCGCGGTCGATGACGCGCAG
This sequence comes from Phycisphaerales bacterium, assembly GCA_044223975.1. GTDB lineage: Bacteria > Planctomycetota > Phycisphaerae > Phycisphaerales > UBA1924 > CAZCPB01. Next base: position 131,949 of record JBGALI010000002.1, read on the forward strand.
GCGCAGGCCGGCGCGGCTGCCGCCATCAGCGGGCGCGATCGCTTCGGCCACGATCTGCACCGCCGTGCCCTCGTACGCGAACTTGGACGCGTTCTCGACGAGGTTGCGGAGGATCACGGTCAAGAGCCGCCGGTCGCTCTCGACGCGAGCGACCTCGGGGGCGATCTGCGATTCGATCGACACCTTCCGCCGCGCGGCAGCGGTTTCGAGCAGGCCCGCCACCGAGCGGGAGAGTTCAGCCAGATCCACGGGCCCGATCTCCGCGGGCGCATCGGGCGACTCCAGGCGCGAAAGGTCGAGCAGGTCACGCGTCAGGTCCTCGAGGCGCTCGGCGTTGCCGGCGATCATCTTCACCAGCCGCGCCCGCATCTCGGGGTCGTCATCGCCGAGGTCCTCGAGCGTCTCGACCGCGCCGCGGATCGAGGCCAGCGGCGTGCGCAGCTCGTGGCTGGCGTTGGCGACAAAGTCGGTCTTGAGCTGCGCCGCCTGGGCAAGCTCGGTGACATCGCGCAGCGTGAGCACGACCACCGGGTCGTCGCCGGGGCCGGGGGGCAGGCCGCGCACCGATACTTCGGCGGGCGCGGCGAACACCTGGAATATGCGCACCACCCCGGCGCGGGCGATCCGAACCTGCCCGCGCTGCAGGGAGCCCGAACGCGCCGCGTTGTGGAGCTCGAGCAGCTCGGCCTGGCTGAAAAAATCGCCGAGCTCGCGCCCCGCGACCTGCTCGGGGGCTCGCTCGAGGAACACGCACGCCGCGCTGTTGCACGCGAGGATGGCGCCCGAGCCCGACGTGGCAAACATGGGCGCTTCGGTGGCGTCGAAGATCGCCTGACGGGTTACCGCCGTGGTGCGAAGCGCCCGCGCGCGCTCGGCGGCCGATTCGATCCATCGCGCCGCGGCAGCGTCACCGGCCAGCGAGGGCGCGGGAAGTCCAAGGGCCTCACCGAGCGGGCTGAGGTCGGCGGGCGCCTCGGGCTCGGGCGCTTCGGTCATGCTCGCCAGGATCAAAGCCAGCAGCGCCGCCGCGACCGCGACCAGCGCCAGAGCCACGCCGGAAAGGCCCAGCAGCGCCGCGAGCGCGGCGGCCAGCGCCGGGCCCAGGACCATCAGCAGCCGGCGTGTCGCGGTTGGTGTCATGGATCGTGCGGGCATCGGCGCGCGATACTACCCGTACAGCGCCGGCCCGTCACAAGCGTGCTTGAGATGCGCCTGCCGCGCGGGAGCGGCGGCGCTCAGGCCTTGGAGCCGCGACCATCGGCCTCGTCGATGACGCGGTAGCCGACGCCGCGCACGGTGCGGAGCAGGTTGGCGTGCTCGCCCAGGCGCTTGCGGATGGACGTGACGTGGACGTCGATGGTTCGTTCGGTGACGGTGACGCCGGGGCCCATGGCCCGGGACATCAGGGCGGCGCGGGTGAGCACGCGTCCGCCGGCCTGCAGCAGGGCGCTCATGATCCTGAACTCGGTGAGGGTGAACTTGGCGGGCGCGCCGTCGACAAACGCCTCGTGCGTGTCGGTGTTCATGGTCAGGGCCCCGAGGCGGAGTTCCTTCTGGCCCTCGGCGGGTCGGGCGGTGCGCCGCAGGAGGGCGCCGATGCGGGCCGCGAGCACTTTGAACGAGAAGGGCTTGGTCACGTAGTCGTCGGCGCCGGCGGAGAGCCCCACCACCTGGTCGGCCTCCTGGCTCTTGGCCGTGAGCATGATGATGGGGATGTGGGCCGTCTCGGGGTTGGCCCGGACCTGTGCCGCGACGGCGGTCCCGGTCATTTCCGGGAGCATGACGTCAAGGACGATGAGGTCGGGCGTGCGGGCGGCGATGGAGGCGAGGGCCTCGCGCCCGGTGGCGGCGGTCCGCACGTCGTACCCGGCCCGCCGGAGGTTGAAGCTCAGGAGGTCCAGGAGGTCGCGTTCGTCATCGACGATCAGAACCTGACGCGGGGTAACCTGCCCGGGTGTACCCTGGCGGCTCTGGTCGGAGAGGAGCGGGTCCGTGGGGCTCATGGACGGGCTGATCCGAACCGCGGGACGGCCCGAGCTTTCGAGACTCGGCGCGGCGTCTGAAGAGAGCATCATCACGGCTGCAAACCCTAGCGGAGAGGGGTTCGCTGTGCCATGAGAACGGGATTCGGGTTGCGCTAAACCTGCCGATCGTATTTTGTACGGTTTATTTTGCTCGATAAAATTATGGGTCGGTCCCTGTCGGGTCGAAAAAGGGAGGCAAGTGAGTTTGCGTTGACTAATGCCACCGCCTATTCTCTGCGGCGCTTGGGGCTGGCCCCTGCCGCTTCGCGGTGGTGAATAGCCCATCGGTCTTCCCCGGTATTCTCGGGCGAAGGCCGGCTTCGGGGGTCGGGTGAGAAGCCCGGTCTTTGGAGTACCGGACCGGTCCGCGGAGTGCGGGCCGGTAAGTGATCGAGAGTCCTGCTTCCCGGTATCGTGACCGGCGGCACGGACAAGACAGGAGGTCGGGCCGCGACGGAGGCAATCGCGTCCCGCGAATCACGCAGCAAGGAGTTTCAAATGAGTCAGACCCGTGTTCTCGTTTCGCTTGCCGGCGCTGCGATCAGCGCCACCACCCTGGCCGGTACGCCGGATCAGGATCGCGCGTACGCCGCCGAGCTGAAGGCCGACTCGCTCAACAAGAGCAGCGCCCTTGAGTCCGGCAGCGGTCTGTCGGCCGCGGAAGGCGACAGCAAGGTGGTCCTGGGTGGGTTCACCCAGTTCCGCTACACGATGAACTTCCGTGACGACCCCTCGACGGGCGGCCTGCCGCACCAGAGCGGGTTCACCAACGGCTTCGATGCGCCGACCACGCGCCTCCAGGCCACTGGTAACGTCATGAGCAAGGACTTCACCTTCAAGGTCGAAGGCAACTTCAGCAACACCGGCGAGTTCAGCCTGCTCGACGCCTTCTCCCGCTGGAACTTCGACGGGGCGAGCTCGGTCATCATCGGCCAGTTCCAGAACCCGCTCTGGCGCGAATGGTCCATGTACCCCAAGGGCTCGCTCGCGGCCGACGTGTCGGTCGTGACGGCCGTCTTCAACCCCGGCTACACCCAGGGCGTGGCGTACAACTACCGCAACGACGCCTGGAACTTCCTGATCGCAGCCGACGACGGCCTCCAGAGCGGCAACACGCCCTACACCACGGGCAGCAACGACGTCACCACCAGCCAGGGCAGCAGCAACGAGGCCAACATCGGCGTCAGCACCCGCATCGAGTTCAAGGGCGGCGGCGACTGGAAGCTCTTCGATGACTTCAGCGGCTGGCGCGGCCAGGAGACCGCGTGGCTCATCGGTCTCGGCGGCCACTGGGAGAACGACGGCAACACCAACGCCAACACCGTTCAGTGGCAGGGCCAGCAGTTCCTCGTCTCGCTCGACGCTCAGGTCGAGGGCAACGGCTGGAACGTCTACGGCGGCGTCATCTGGTCCGGCAACTCGCCCGGCAACGGCGGCGGTGACAGCGTCAACAACTTCGGCTTCATCGTCCAGGGCGGCTACATGTTCACGGACAATGTCGAAGGCTTCATTGGCTGGAACGGCATCGCCCTCGACTCGGCCTACGGCCAGAACAACGACAACAACTTCAACACCGGCCTCGTCGGCGTGAACTTCTACCCCTTCGCCAAGAGCAGCGCGGTCAAGTTCACGACCGACCTGCAGTGGTTCTGGAACGCGGTCAACGACAACGCCGCGACCGCGGCCCTGGCTCAGACGAACAACAACGTCGGCCTCCTGCCCAGCAGCGAGGACAACCAGGTCGCCATCCGCTTCCAGCTCCAGGTCTCCTTCTGATCTGATCGCTCTGACGCCCGGACCTCCTCCGGGAACGGAACGAGAAAGCAAGTTGGGATGACTCGACCGGCCGCCCACCAGGGCGGCCGGTTTTTTTTCGCGCCCACGCGGCCGGCCCGTCCCCGCCCCCATCTCCGCCGACCCGCGGTCTCCCCCGGGGATCGTCCACGGAAAACTCAATTCTTCGTCGCGGGTTTGACGACTTGAAGATGCTCAGGTATTTAATACTTCCCATTCGCAGTTCTATCCCACACCACCAAGGAGTCAGTCATGCGACGTACAGGCGTTCTCGCGGCAGTGGCCGGTTCTTCTCTCGCGGCCGCGGCATGGGCGGGCAGCCCCGACCAGGACCGGGCCTACGCGGCCGAGCTCAAGGCCGACTCGCTCAACAAGAGCAGCGCCCTTGATTCGACCGCGGCCGAGGGCGACACCAAGGTTGTCCTGGGCGGCTTCACCCAGTTCCGTTACACGATGAACTTCCGCGACCAGCCCGACGTGCCCGGCCTGCCGCACCAGAGCGGGTTTACCAACGGCTTCGAGGCCGAGCGCACCCGCCTGCAGGCCACCGGCAACGTCATGAGCAAAGACTTCACCTTCAAGGTGGAGGGCCAGTTCGACTCCAGCGGAGATTTTCAGCTTCTGGACGCCTTCGCCGGGTGGAGCTACGGCAACGGAATGACCGCCATCTTCGGTCAGTTCCAGAACCCGCTCTGGCGCGAGTGGGCCCTCTCCCCCCACGGCGAACTCGGGGCCGACTACTCGGTCGCGACCGGCGTCTTCAACCCCGGCTACTCGCAGGGCGTGGCCTGGAACTACAAGGTTGACGCGTGGAACGTGCTGGTGGCCATCGACGACGGCTTCCGCGCGGGAAACACGCCGTACTTCGGCTCCAACGAGGCCGACATCGGCCTGACCGGCCGCTTTGAGTTCAAGGGCGGCGGCGACTGGAAGCAGTTCGACGACTTCAGCGGCTGGCGCGGCGAGGACACCGCGTGGCTGGTCGGCTTCGGAGGCCACTGGCAGCACAACGGCGACACCAGCGCCAACGTCGTGGTCGCCCAGACCCAGATCGTCGAGTGCGCCCTGGATGCGCAGTTCGAGGGCAACGGCTGGAACGCCTACGGCGGCATCATCTGGCAGCACGTCGACCCCGACACCGGCGGCGGCAGCAGCACCGACGATTTCGGCGTCGTCCTGCAGGGCGGGTACTTCTTCACCGAAAACGTCGAGGGCTTCGTCGGCTGGAACGGCATCTTCGTCGACGACTCCTACGGCCCCGGCCTCGACAACTCCTTCAACACCGCGATGCTCGGCGTGAACTTCTACCCCTTCGCCAAGAGCAGCGCCATCAAGTTCACCACCGACCTCCAGTGGTTCTTCGACCCCACCACGACCAACGGTCAGGTCGCCCCCTACGCCGCCTCCAACAACACCGTCGGGCTGCTGCCCAGCACGGAGGACAACCAGGTCGCCGTGCGGTTCCAGCTCCAGGTCACCTTCTGACGCTGTCCGCCCGCCCGGCCCTCCCCGGGCACGGAACAGAACACTTGGTGGTTTGACTCGGCCGGTCGCCCGAAGGGGTGGCCGGCTTTTTTGCTCCCACGGCTCGGCCCGAATGTTCAGGGCGCGCTCAGATTTCGAGAAGTTATCCACATCCGGGGCACGCTCTCGCCGACGCCCCGGCTGATTGGCATAATGCCCGCCTTGCCCGGCACCGGGCGGTACTTCTCTTGGGCCCGGCCCTCGACCGGGACGAAACAGCCAAGGAGCGGACGATGCGCATGACCGACGTGCTGGTGGTACTGGCGGGTTCGACCTTCGCGGCTGCGGCGCTGGCCGGCGACCCGGCCGACGACCGCGCGTACGCCGCCGAGCTCAAGGCCGACGCCTCGGCCAAGACGAGCGCCCTGGCGGAGAACGACGCGTTCGTCGAGAGCGACTCCTCGGTCAAGCTCGGCGGGTGGATGCAGTTCCGCTACTACATGAACTTCCGCGAAGACACGCCCGACACCGGCCTCCCTCACCAGAGCGGGTTCACAAACGGGTTCGAGGCGACCAAGACGCGCCTCATCACCACGGGTAACGTGATGAGCAAGGACCTGACGTTCAAGATCGAGGGCGAGTTCTCCAAGACCAACGGGAATTTCTCGCTCCTGGACGCCTACGTGAACTACGCGTACGAGAACGGCTGGTCCACGCGGATCGGCCAGTTCAAGCTCCCCCTCCTCCGCCAGGAGCTCATCAGCGACACCAACCAGCTCATGGTCGGCCGCAGCCTCACCAACGACATCTTCTCGCAGAAGCGCAGCCAGGGCGTGATGGGCGCGTGGCGCAACGACAGCGTGCAGGTCCGCGGCGCCCTCTCCGACGGCCTCAACACGCTGAACACGCCCTACACCAGCCCCAAGGAAGCCGACATCGCCCTCACCGGACGGGTCGACTTCAAGGGCGGCGCCGATTGGAAGGTCTTCGACGATTACAACTCCTGGCAGGGCAACGAGACCGCCTGGCTCTTCGGCGTCGCCGCCAATTGGCAGTCCATGGGCAACACCAACGCCAGCGCCACGGTGCCCCAGCAGAACCAGTTCGAGTACACCGCGGACTTCACCCTCCAGGGCAGCGGCTGGAACGTCTTCGCGATGTTCGTCGGCAACCACATCAGCCCCGACAGCGGCGGCGGCAACGACACCAACAACTTCGGCGCCCAGATCCAGGGCGGGTTCTTCGTCCACAAGAACGTCGAGATCTACGGCTCCTGGGACGCGGTCTTCCCCGACTCGTCCTACGGCGCGGGCCTCGACTCCAACTTCAACACGCTCTCGGCCGGCGCCAACTTCTTCCCCTTCGAGAAGAGCGAGGCCGTCCGCTTCGTCGCCCAGTTCTCCTGGTTCGTGAACAACCCCTCCGAGAACGGCCTCGTCAACTCGGCCGCCAGCAACAACAACGTCGGCTTGCTCCCCAACAACGCCGACAACCAGTTCGCGATCATCTTCCAGGCCCAGGTCGTGTTCTGATCGACCGCCACGCCGGCCACGATCACCATTGACCACGCGGGCGCCCCCGGGGCGCCCGTGTGTGTCTTTGCACGGTCGCCCGCCGGCGCACGCCAGGATCGCACGGGCCCCGCGCTACTTCACGGCGCGCTTCACCACGCCGCGGGCCCGCAGGCCGCCGTCCTCGAACGAGAGCCCGAAATCGCCCGACTCGACCGTGTCCATCACGTCGGGCAGGTCGGGCCCGGCCTTGGGCTCGCCCGGGTGGCCGTAGACCGTCGACTCCATCGTCGAGTACGCGGCGTTCCACACGTACGTCCCGCCGCCGGGGCAGACGGGGCGCACGCCCCAGAGCGCTTCGTGCATCACCACCGGGTCCTTGTCCGGGAACATCCGCTTCCACTCGTTGAGGGCGGGAATGTTGGACCAGGCGCGGCGCTGGGCCTGTCCCCGGAGCACGTCGCGCCCCGTGCCGCGCACGAGCCCCAGGCCCTCGCGCGTGATGCGCAGGCACAGGCTCGAGCCCAGCCAGCCGCCGTCATCTTTGGCGGCGTCCTTCGCGGGCGCGGCACCCTTGGCCGCGGCCTGGCGGTCCAGGGCCCGCTTGAGGAGGTCCTCGCTGAGCGTCACGATCAGGGCCCGCGGCGTCGGGGCGTAGTACACGCACACCTTGTCGAACGGCCCGCCGCGCGAGTCGTCCCGCGCCGTCGGCGACAGCCCCACCTTCACGTACGACTTGCCGTGGTGCTCGCGCGTCTCCCACGCCGTCATGCCCGGCGAAGACTGCTCGATGAAACCCCGCGCCGCGCTCAGGAACGCCGTGAGCTTCAGGACGCTCCCCACCTCGGCCTGCAGGCCCACCGGCAGGCGGTACGCCTCGTTCTCGAAGAACTTGCTCGGCTCGGGGCTCTCCGCGAGCTCCTTCCAGAACGGGTCCTTGTCGGCGTACAGGGCCACCGACTGCCCGAGCCAGCCCAGGGGCTCGATATCGATCTGCGGGGCCATCATCCGCGCCATCCCCGAGGCCTGCTGCACCGCGGGCGACTGGGTGTTGATCGCCATCACCGCGTGCGCCAGCGCGTCGTGCGGGTCGCCGGAGTCGGGCGCGATCGAGGCGCCCTGCGCGATGTTGATCCACTGGCGGTACTCGCTGCCGGCGATCAGCGGCATCACGGTCAGGTCGGCGCCCAGCCGCTCCTTCGACACGCTCAGCGAGAGCGCGATGGGGTCGAACGCCCAGCTCCAGTTGCGCTGGTAGCCGTCGCGCCAGCGGCCGTACGCCGCGGCTTCGTCCTTGGGAACCTCGGTGATCGCCAGCTCGCGGATCGGCGTCATGAAGCTCGACGAGCCGTACACCGACGACGACACGCCCGAAGGCCCCAGCGTCAGCGTGCCGATGGTGCGCATGGGCGTCTCGGCCGTGACGGGCGCGGCAGTCTTGACGCCGGCGCCGATCTCGCGGGCATGGGCCGCCGTCACGTCGGCCATGATCGCCGCGGCACGCAGGCGCCGCGACGCCGCGATCCGCCACTCCGGCCCGCACCAGCGCCGAATGGTCGCGTCGCTCAGGAACACGAACGCGGTCTCGCCCGCGGCACCCACGGGGTAGCGGGTGCGGAAGAACTTGTACTCGGGGAGCGAGACCAGCGCGGGCACCTTGCCCAGCTTGACCGCCGCCAGGCACTTGAGCTGCGCCAGCGAGTTGGTGACAACCACGTTGTCGCCCAGCACCGCGACGTACGAGCAGATCGAGCGGTCGTCGGTGGCGGCGCCCTCGTAAACCACGCCCTCGACATCGCCCGACGCGGCCTTGGCGCCCGCGGCTTGTGCCGCGAGCTTGACCTGCGCGAGCAACACCTGCCGCAGCCCGTCGGCCTTGACCGCGTGGAAGATCACGGCGACGTCGGTGCCGGTCGGGAAATACGGGTCCGACCCGGTGATCGCGACCGAGCGGATGGCCTGCGGCCCCAGCAGGCGCGACACGACGGTGCGCGAGAGACAGAGCTGTCGCTCGTACCGCTCGGCGAGCCGGGCATCCTCGGAGCGCACCTGCATCGCCCGCGCCAGGGGCAGGCCCTCACCGCCGGCCTCGTCGAGCGCGGTCATCAGGGCCGCGAAGCTCGGGAAGAACACCGCGTGCTGATCGGCGGGGATCGCGGCGCTCAGCGCACCGAGCGCCGGCGCGGCATCGCCGAGCTTGGTGGTCCAGTTGAACTCGGGCACGGTAATGCCCGGGATGGCCGAGACCTTCACCATCTCGTCGGGCGCTTCGGCGGGCTGGCCCTGGGCCGGCGCGGCGGGGGGAAGCTGGCGGTAGAGCTGGATGTTCTCGCTCACGGCGCTGCCGCCGGAGAACAGGTCGTACGTGTCGCCGATGTCGGGCGCGCCGGTGAAGCCGCCGCCGGGCGCGTCGGGCAACCCAAGCTCGCGGCGCGTGGTGTCGGCACGCCAGCGGAAGAACGCCGTCCCCGGCACACCCTCGCTCTGCATCTGCTCGTCGTGGGCCAGGCGGGCCCGCAGGAACGCGTCCCTGGCCTCGGGCGCGGGCTGGCCGGCCTCGATCGTGAACGTCCGCGGCACGAGTTTCTGCCACGCCGCGTCGGGAACGTAGACCGTGCCCTTCACCGGCGCCCCCTCGGGGACGCGCACCGCCACGTACACCGTTTCAGGGCTCCACGAGGACATCCACCACTCACCGGTCGCGGAGCCATCGATCGTGCCGAGGTACGCGTCGCCGCCTTCCACAACGGCGTAGGGGTGCATGGCGCTGGCCCGCAGCCAGTCGCTCCCGCCGCGCCACCCACTTTCGGCGACGGGCTCGCCGCCACCCGCGAGTTGCGCGAGAGCGAGGCGGTAGTACACATCTTCCGCCCGTGCCGCGATGGATGGAAGCACGAACAGCAGGAGCACGGACAGACGCGCCGTCATTTTCATGGCTCTCTCCTTGCAGGCGATCGTGATGCGATGAAGCGTATGGCCGCGGCGTGCACGTGCCACCCCGGCGCCGATGCTGCGGAAGATCGAACGGCCTTCCCGGGGCATCGCTGATCGCAGGACCCATCGGCAGGGCGGTGCAAAAAAGAAAAGAGCCCCGGTGGCCGGGGCTCGTGAACCTGGTGCTCATGCGCCGGGCACCTGGCCCGGCCGAACTCTCGATGAACTCACTTGGCGGTCGGAACGTAGCTGAAGCCCTGCCCGCCCACGGACGCCTCGGCCATGAAGCCGCCGTCGGACTTCACGAACACGACCACGCCCTTGGAGACGTTTGAAGCCGCGGCGGCGCCGGACTTGATCGCGACCGCCGAAACATCGGCGGTGAGGGAGAAGTTGCCCTGCTTGAACGCGTTGAGCTTCTCGGGGGTCAGGAAGATGAGGAGTTCGCTGAAGGTCTGGGCCCCGATGGTCGCGCCGATGTTGGCCTTGGTGACGTCGGCGTAGCCGATCTTCTTGCCGCCCTCGAACACCTCGCCGCGCCCGAACGCGCCGCCGACGACGAACCCGGCCTTGCCGATCGAGGGGAACACGGCGTAGCCGACGCTGCGGTCAAGCAAACCCTGGAGGGTCGGGTCGGCGGCCTTGAAGTTCGCCAGCGCGCCCGCGGTGTTGGCGGTGAGCGCTTCCTTGTCGGCCTCGGTCTTGGGGGCCGTCGAGCACGCGCCGCCGACCATCGCCAGACCGATGCCCGAGGCCAGAAGCCACATCTTCATTGCTTTCATCGCTGATCTCCCTTCATGTAAGTTTGGTTGCGCCGGCTCCCGTGCCGTCGTACGCCATCGTACGCCGCATAATCGCTTGTTTTCTGCGCTTTGCGCATCGACCGCTTCCGGACGGAACGGTGCGCGCAACTTCACGCCATGCACGTCTTTGCGCTACCATCCCCGCCATGCCTGATCCTGCCGCGTTCGATCCTGTCGCCGTGGTGGGCGAGCGCTTCCGCGCCGCCGTGGCCGCCGCATTTCCCCAGCTTGAAGGCCCGGTAGATCCCCTGATCACGCCCAGCCGCCAGGCGGAGTTCGGCGACTTCCAATCCAACATCGCCATGCCCCTGGCCAAGAAGCTGGGACAGAAGCCCCGCGAGGTTGCCGCGGCAATCGCGTCGAAGCTCGACGTCTCGGGCATCGCTGAGCCGCTGAACGACAAGTCCATCGCCGGCCCCGGGTTCATCAACATCCGGCTCGAGGGCGCCGCACTCTCGGGGCTGGTGGGCGCGCTCGACTCGCCCTCGCTGGGCATTGCACCGGCCGCGCCGTCGCAGACGGTCGTTGTGGACCTGATGGGCGTGAATCTGGCCAAGCAGATGCACGTCGGGCACCTGCGGTCGCCGTTCCTGGGCGATGCCCTGGCGCGGACGCTCGAACGTCTCGGCCACAAGGTCATCCGCCAGAACCACGTCGGCGACTGGGGCCTGCCCATCGCGATGGTCACGGCCCGCCTCATGAAGCTTGCCGCGGCAGGAAAAATAGACCTTTCCAAGATCACCCTCGACCAGCTCGACGAGGCCTACAAGGCCGCCCAGGCCGAGTGCCAGCGCGACACCGACGGCCTTGCCGCGGCACGCAAGTGGGGTCACCCCAAGGCCATCGCCGAGCTCGAAGAACAGGTCAACGGCGCGACCGAGGCGTTCATGGAAGCCCGCCAGGTGCTGCTCAAGCTCCAGGCCCACGAGCCGGCGACGTTCGCGGTGTGGCAGCGCATCGCCGACGTGACCATGTCGGTGTGCCTGGCCGTGTGCAAGCGGCTCAACGTGAACTGCACCGCCGAGCACTCCGCCGGCGAGTCGAGCTACGCCGCGGAGCTGGCGCCGATGGTCGCCGAACTCGAGCAGCGCGGCATCGCCGAGCTCGACCAGGGCGCGCTGGTGATCCGCGTCGACAATCCCCCCAAGGGCCCCGACGGCGCCCCGCTCTTTGCGCCGATCAAGGAGCCATGCCTCATCCGCAAGACCGACGGGGGCTACCTCTACGCCACCACCGACATCGCCGGCATCCGCCGGCGCGTCCAGAAGCTCCACGCCGACCGGGCGGTGTACGCGATCGATGCGCGCCAGAACCTGCACCTGCGCCAGTGCTTCGCGGCCAGCCTGCGGGCCGGCTACGCCATCAACCCCATCACGAAAAAGCCCGCCGTGCTCGAGCACGCCGCCTTCGGGTCGGTGCTGGGCGAGGATGGCACGCCGTTCAAGACGCGCTCGGGCGACAACGTGAACCTCCAGTCGCTGATCGACGAGGCCGTGACGCGGGCCCGGACCGCGGTCCAGTCGCGGAGCAAGGACCTGCCCGAGTCCGACCTGGCGCGCACGGCCGAGGTGATCGGCGTCGCGGCGATGAAGTACGCCGACTTGTGCAACGACCGGGTGAAGGACTACACGTTCAGCTTCAACCGCATGCTGGCCTTCGAGGGGAACACGGGGCCCTACCTGCTGTACGCCTATGCGCGGATCCGCAACATCTTCCGCAAGGCCGCCGCGGCAGGGCAGGGTGAAGCATGGCGGGGCGCTGCTCTCGTCATCGCCGAGCCTTCGGAGAAGACCTTGGCGCTCGCGCTCCTGCGGTACCCGGGCGTGGTGCGGTCGGTCGCCGACAGCCTCGAGCCGCACCGGCTGTGCCAGTACCTCTACGAACTGGCCGGGGCGTTCAGCACGTTCTACGACGCCTGCCGCGTGATCGATGCACCCAGCGACGGGGTGCGGCTGTCGCGCCTGCGGCTGTGCGACCTGACGTCGCGGGTGCTGGCCGACGGGCTGGGCGTGCTGGGGATCCCGACCGTCGAACGGATGTGACGGGCGGGGCGGACTTCCTCCGCAATTGAGCCTGCTTGCGGGCCCCGTGCGGGAATATGATCGCCCCATGCATGAATCAACGCAAGGCCGCGTGAGCGCCGCGCTGCGACGTGGACTGGTCCTGACGGCGATCGCGGCCGGCGCCGGCGTGTCGATCATGGTTGCCCGCGCCGATCCGGCCCCCGCGCCCGCCCCGGCCCCGGCCGCGTCGTCGGGGCTGTGGGCCCTGTTCACGCAGTCGTTCGACGTCTTCACGGTGCTGCTGGTGCTGGGGTCGGTGGTGGCGCTGGCGGTGGTGTTCAGCTGCGTGATGGACATCCGGCAGGCGCGGATCCTGCCGCGGCGCTCGATCGAGCGGATCAACGACCTGGCCTCGCAGAACCTCTGGGACGAACTCGCGGAGTTCGTGGCCCGGGACGACTCGTTCGTCGGGCACGTGGTGCGGGCCGCGCTCAAGAGCGCCAAGATCTCAAGCCGCGACGGCGTGCGCGACTCGGCGGAGCTTGCCGCGGCAGAGGAGTCCGCACGCTGGTTCCGGCGCATCGAGCTGCTCAACGTGATCGGCAACCTCGGGCCGCTGATCGGCCTGGCCGGCACGGTGTGGGGCATGATCCTGGCGTTCACCTCGCTGGGCGAGTCGGGAGGGCAGGCGGGGCCGTCGGACCTTTCGCTGGGCATCTCCAAGGCGCTCTTTCACACGCTGCTGGGGCTCATGCTCGCGATCCCCTGCCTGCTGGTGTTCGGCATCTACCGCTCGGTGGTGGACCGCTGGTGCACGCGCGGCACGGTGATCGCCGGGGTGATCATCGAGCGGATCCCCATCGCGCGCGAAGAGGGAACCGACGAAGCGCCCCCGGCGCCCGACGCTGCCGCGCGGGGCCGAAAGAGCGCGGTGAGGTGACATGCGGCGGCGCATCCTCCATGCCCAGCACGGGATCGGCAAGATCAACGTCACGCCGATGATCGACGTGGTGATGTGCCTCATCATCTTCTACCTGATCGTGGGCAAGCTCGCGGCCCAGCGCGTGGTGCTGCCCAAGGCGGGGGCGGGTCTCACCGACGCCGGGCCCAAGCCCCTGGTGATCGAGGTCAGTGCGCCCGAAGGTTCCGAACTGCTGCTGAGCGTCTCGGACCGGCCGGTAGACCTGGCGGCCCTGGAGAACATCGTGCGCGACGCCTCGGGCGCCAACGCCTCGCGCCCGGTTGAGATCCGCGCGTCGCGCGACCTGACGTACGAGCGGCTGTCGCCGGTGCTCAAGGCCTGCCGCGCGGCGGGGCTGACGAGCGTGCGCCTCGCGGCGGAGCGTGTGCGATGAGCCGCGCACGATCGAGGCGGACGTCGGCGCGGGGCGCGTGGGACCTTCACTACGGCCCCAACATGACGCCGATGGTGGACGTGGTGATGGTGATCCTGGTCTTCTTCATGGCCAGCGCATCGGTGCTGGGACCGGAGTGGTTCCTGCGGTCGAGCCTGCCGGTGGTGCGGCCGCCGTCAAAGGCGCCCGAGGTCCCGGAGGGTCCGAAGAAGGAGTTCCGCTACGAGTTCACGCTGACCCGGTCGGGCGCGGTGACGCTGGTGACGGGCGAGGGCCTGGAGGGCGCGCCGTTCAGCGCCCTGCGCTTCCGGCTCGAGCAGTTGCGGCGCGACCACGCGACGGACACCCTGGCGGTGGTGATCCGCCCCGATGCGGGCGTGCCGTACCAGGAACTGGTGCTGATCCACGAGACGTGCCAGAAGCTGCGGATCCAGAAGGTCGGCATGATGGACCGCGAGGCGGCGCCGGCGCCCGCGCCGACCACCGAGCCCGGGCCCACGCCGACGGCTGATGCGCCGCCCGCCGCGCCCGCGCCGGGCGCGAAGTAGAACTTCGTCACCTTCGAGATTGTGCGACGATCCTTGCCGCGGCGGTGGCAAGGTCGGGGAGTGCCGTGCCCGGCGCGATCATGAGGCAGCGCTCGGGCGCGAGACCCGCGGCAATCGCGGATTCAACATCGCGCGGGGCGTCGCCGACCATCCAGGAACGTGCGAGATCGAGTTCGAGTTCCGCCGCGGCAGCGAGGATCATGCCCGAGGCGGGCTTGCGCCACGGGTCGGGCCGGGCGAAGCGCGCCACGGTGCCGCCGGGGCGCGCGGGCGAGTAGTAGATGCCCGCGAGACGCACTCCCTCGCGAGCAAGCAGCTCGCGCGTGCGGTCGTTCACGGCCTCAACCTGCTCCAGCGTGCAATGACCCATGGCGATGGCGCCCTGGTTGGAGACAACCACGAGCACAAAGCCCGCGTCGGCGAGCCGTCGGCACGCGGCAGCGGCCCCGGGGAGCAGGCGCACGAGCGCGGGATCGATCAGGTCGCCGGGGTGCGCGGTGGCGGCGGTGGCCTCGCGATTGGCGAGGATGGTGTCGTCGCGATCGAGAAAGACGGCGGGGCGCACGGGTGCAGCATACGCCGCCCCGGGCATTCGATCAGTCGATGTAGCTGGCCTGCACCGTCTTGGGCGGACGGTCGAGGTTCTGCACCATGTAGCGCAGCGCGTCGGCGGCGTGGTCGGGGCCGTCCTTGACGGGCTCCTCGCTCAGCGGCTTGCGCTCGTCAAAGTGGTACTTCTCCAGCGATTCGATGAGCTTCACGCAGCGGCGATGGATTAAAAGGCGCGGGCCGTCCTCGGCGGCCGCGGGGCTCAGGCGGGCCCGGACCAGGTCGAGACCGACGGTGGTGCGGAAGCGGCGGTCGATCACGCGGAAGCCTGCGCGGCGCACGACGTCGGCATCGCGCACGCCTGTCTGTGCGTCGGTCTGGCGACCGGCGGGGTCGGCGCCGATCCACTCCGGGCGCGGCCATGGCGCGGCGGCGAGCGCCTTGATGTGCTCGTCGAGGATCGCGCCGCTCACCACGTGCTCGCCCACGATCCAGAGCACGTTGGCGGTGTCGACCGCGGCCCACAGGATGACGGTCGGCGCGCGGTAGCCAAAGTCCATGCCGCCGATCCATCGCACCACCTCGGCGCCCGCGGGCGGCGCCTCCCCCACCACGTGCACGCGCGGGTCGAACTCGGGATACACCGCGCCGGTGCGGCTGGCGCGGAGGCAGAGCATCTCGGCCTCCCACGTGGCGAGCGAGACGCGCCGCTTCATCGCGATGGCGTCGTCGACGGTGACGTGCCCTTCCTTTTCCAACTCTCGCTTCTTCGCGCAGCCGCGGCACTCGCGCCACAGCACGCAGTCGCCGGGGCGGTGTTGGGGATCGGCCAGCCCGGCGTCCGACGAGTCAACGCGGCACCGGTGGCGGTCGGTGCACTTCTCGAGCACATCGACGACGCCCCAGCGGAAGACCGCGCGCGTGCCCTCGGCGGACTCCTGCACGAGGCGGTGCATGAGCCCGTGGGGGAGGTGCATGGTCGAAAGGCACTGGACGCTGCCGCGGACGTCGATCGGCGTCACTCCCGCGAGACTCAAGGTCGCCGAGCGGGTGACGAGCTGCGCGGCTTCCCACACCTCGGGGTCGAACAGTTCGACCTCGTCGCAGCGGAGCTTGTGCACGCGCGTGCCGCGGACGGAGACCTGGGACTGGGCGAGCAGTTCGACCTCGGACCGGTTGACGAGGCGGAGGCGGCGGTCGGTGATGTCGCCGGAGACCATGGGCGCGAATCTGGAGCGGCCAAAGAGCCGGCGGAGGTGCGTGTGCATGCGCCGCGACTGCTCCATCGATCCGCCGAGGATGCGGATCTCGATGCCGTGCTTGAAGACCAAGTCGAGCATGGTCGCGATGGCGCCAAGGTACGTCTTGCCCCCGCCGCGGCTGGCCCAGACGACGCTGTCGGCCGGCCCGGCAGGCTCGGTCCGATCCCACGACCGGCGGCCTTCGAAGAAGGAGTGAACGAGAAAGTCGAAGGGGGCCTGATGGCCATCGATCAGGGGCGTGGTGGGAACATGCACGTCGAGGTTGTCGATGAGCCAGCGGTGGAGCTCGGGCGCATCGGCGGGTGCGCTCCGGCAGATAGCCGGCATTTCGGTCGGGTCGGTCACTTCAATCGGCACCTGGGGAAGCTGCGGTGCTGCTGCCCTGGCGCGGGGAGCCCTTGGTTTCCTGATCGACGGGGTGTTCTGAGGAACCTGCTCGGGGAACCGGTCGGCCTTGGCCGCGGCCTTGGCCCTGGTCTTGGTTTCGGACTTGGGCGCGGCATTGGTTGCGCCCTTGGTTGCGGTCTGCCTTCCCATACTTGTTCCCCCTGAGTCAGCCGACCAGATCACGTCCATGCTCGAAGCCGTACGCGGTAGGGCGCGAGAGCAGGCTTGCCGCGGCTTTCACGGCGAGCTCCCACGGCGCGGTGCCGTCCGTGAGCATGCGTCGCGTGCCCTTGCCGTCGCGTGCCCAGCGCTCCACGGCGGCGCGGAGCGCGGCGCGCTTCATCTGGCGCGCGGCGCACGAGATCTCCACCAGAGTCCACGCGGCAACGCCAAGTCGGCGCAGTTCGCCGGCGAGGCGGTCATCGCGCCGTGACGGGGGCACGGGCAAGGCCCGCATTCCCGCGGCCGCAAACAGCGGCGTCCACGTTCCGGCGGCCGCGATCGCCTCGGTGAAAGGGGTCAGCGGCGCTCGCAGGTATGCGCGGACCAGGGTGGCGGCGATGCCCATCGCCCGGTAGCGCGGATCAATCGTGACGCGCGAGATGGTGCGCATGAGCGCGTTGACGGCGCGTGCGCGTTCACCGTGGCCCGCGCCGGGGACGAACTCCTCGGGCCAGAGCGATCGGCGCCACGGGCCGTTCAGCACGGGCATCGAGACGACGAGCACTCCAGCGAGCGCACCCTCGTCGCGCGCAGAGAGCCCCAGCACGGGCGGCGCGGGGCGACCGGCGCGGTAGTGAAATCGCGCGAGCGCTTCGTAATCGCCCGGCGCGGCGCGAGAGATGGTGACCGCCGCCGTTTCGACGGTCCACGGAGCGTGCAGCGGCATGCGTCACCCCCTTGAAACAGTCTCCCGCCGCGGCGGCGCGCCGAGACTGGTGCGGACGATGCACGCCGCGCCAATCCACGCCGCCAGGTCCTCGCGCGAGGAGGCGGCGACGATGCATACGCGCGGGTTTCGACCGGCCCAGCGCGAGAGCGACGCGGCGAGTGATCGCGCGGTCGGGCCGTCGAGGCCCGACGTGAACTCGTCGATGAGCAATATGCAGCGCGGCGTTCGGAGTGCGCGGCTCATGGCGAGGGCGATGGAGGCACGGGCACGCTCGCCGTCGGACAGCTCGCGCACCGGTCGGGCAAGAAGCATGGCCTCGCCCAAGCCAGCCGCGCCGAGCGTGCGGAGGCGCTCGGTGAGAGAGCCGGGAATCAGATCGATTAGCGGGCGCATCGTGCGAGCGGGCGTGATGGCCACGGCGCGAACAACGGGCGTGCCGCGACGGCGCACGCGGCGAGCCAGGGCACGCAGGAGCGTGCTCTTGCCCGAACCGCTGGGACCGACGATGAGGGTGAGCCCGCCGCGGCGCGAGTCGTGATCGAGGCGCGCGGCAAGGCGGCGGGTGTCAAGCGCGGCGGTGGAGCGGGCCCGGCGCACCGCGAGGCCGAACGTCGCGCACGCGCGGAGCAGCACGCGGCTGGGACGACCGGGCGTTGAGACGATCCGGACGGATGGAGCCTTCCGCCCGGGTGCGGCGCGGGCGCTCACGACGCCGCTCCGGCGTGCATGGCCTCGATGGCGCGGAGGTGGGCGCGGGCGGCGTGAAGGCCGATGCCCAGGGTGCGTGCCGCGGCGGTGACGGTCTTGCCGTGGAGCACGACCAGCTCGCCGACGCGCCGGCGCTCGGTCGGCCAGGCGGCCGAGTCACCGAGCATCTCGGCGCGTTCGAGGCGGGCGGCCACGAACACGAATAGGGGCGAGGTCATCCGGCGGACCGCTCGCTTCAGGTTGCGCCCGAGACGGCGGGCCGTGATGCGGACGCGGTCCTTCGGCGGGGTGTTGGCCGCATCGCTCGACGACCGATCGGCGGCGACGTGCATCTGCGCGAGTTGATAGAGGGAGTGTCCGTCCCGGAAGACGCTTTCGACCAGAACCCGTTCGGCGTGGACGAGGTGCCGGGCACGCTGGCACAGGACGGTGGAGGTGTCGAGTCCGGTGTGGCGGCGGAGATCGATGACGGCTCGGGAGGGACGGCGAATGACGCCGCCCGGATCGAGCCGGAGGGGCTGGGTGGAGGGATCGAGCGTGGACGGTCGGATGGGGATCGCACGGCCGATCAAGCTCGGTGAATTTTGATTTGCGAAAGACATGTTCAACAAGTGTGAAGAAACGGGCTTGGCTGCGAGCGATCCGGTCATCTCTGCCTCCCTTCCGCGAGCGCCTCCCGGCCTTGCGAGGTTCACAGCCGGGTGAACCTCGATTGGAAAGTTGTACGCGTTAGGTAAAAAGTTGCAAGGTAGATGTTGACTGATTGATTGCTTTTTGTAAGGTATGTCCACGCGATGGCGCAGAACGGTGTACATCCACGGGCGACCCCCCTGCCGCAGGCTCAGAGCCTTCGGACCGTGGCTGTTCCTGCCCCCCGACCTGAACCACCGCCATCGGAAGTCACCCGCAATGGGGCCGCCGAGAGCAAGGCCGGTCCGGGCGATTTCGGGCCGCTGGTGCGGTCGCGGCGGCTGGAGCTTGGCCTGACACTGGAACAGCTGGCGGCAAGGGTGGGGTGTGCCAAGAGCTACCTGTCGCTGCTGGAGAACGGGCACCGGCGCCCGCCGGATGGCGAACTGGTGGAAGCCATCGAGCGCGGCCTGGGGATGGCGCCGGGGCGGCTCGCGGCAGCGGCGCGGTGGGAGCGGACACCGCCCCCGGTGCGGCGCGAGGTGGCGCGCCTGGAGAGTCAGCGCCGGCAGGACGGGCTGGTGGCGCGGCGGCTCACGGAGATTCTTTCGAGCAGCCGCGTGGATGCGCAGGGGCGGCTGCGCGGCTCACTCGACGAGGCGTACCGGTCGGGCGAGCTGCGCTCGATCGTGGAGCGGCTCTCGCCGGGCGAGCAGGGCGGCGCGGCGGACGGATCACGCGGCGAGGGCGTGATCCCGGTGGCGCTGCCGTCGGAAATCCCTCTGATCAACAAGGTCGCGGCGGGGTACCCGCGCGAGTTCACCGACCTTGGGTACCCGGCCCGGATCGCCGACGAGTACGTGCGCTGCCCGGAGGTCTCGGACCCCGACGCGTTCGCGGCACGCGTGGTCGGGCACTCGATGATGCCGGCGTACACGGCGGGCGACATCGTGATCTTCAGCCCGGCGCGGGTGGTCAAGAGCGGGAACGACTGCTTCGTCAGGCTGGAGGAGAACGCCGAGTCGACGTTCAAGCGCGTGTACTTCGAGACCGGCGCGAGCGGGGAGGAGTTGATCCGCCTGCAACCCTTGAACAGCGCGTTTGCGCCGCGGGTGGTGCCGCGGGAGGAAGTGGCAGGGCTTTACGCGGCGGTGCGGGTGATCAAGGAGTTGGGGTGAGCGTGTGGAGATTGCCACCGGCGATCACGCCAACCCAAGCCGCCGCCCGAGACTCGACGACAACTTTCCTTCCGGATCGACTCGCGCCTTGATGCCGCGGAACTCGGGGACGCGCGGGTACATGGCCTCGAAGTGCTCGCGGGTCATGCCCGCGTCCTTGGCGAGGTAGCGGCGGCCGTGGTGCTTGATGACCAGGGCGTCGAGCGAGGAGAGGAACTCGTTGAGGCCGCTGGCGCTCGGCATGTCGAGAGCGAGCGTCCAGCCCGGGCGCGGGAACGAGAGCAGGCCGCCGCTCTCGTGGCCGAGGGTCTTGAGCACCGCAAGAAAACTGGCGCGCCCGGAATCGGCGATCTGCCTGAGAATCTCAGCCATGGCGCCGACGCCGGACTCGAACGGGATGACGACCTGGTACTGCTGGAAGCCGCGCCGGCCGTAGATGCGGTTCCAGTGCAGGATCGTGTCGAGCGGGTAGAAGAACGGGGCGTAGGGCACGATCTTCTTTGAGTCGTGGTGGGCGCGGTAGTAGACCGCGTTGAAGACGCGGCAGGTGAGAGAGTTCAGCGTGGCGCCGGGGAAGTTGAACGGCACGGAACGCGAGCGCTGCCTGGGGATGATGAACGCCGCAGGATCGTTCGGTGCACCCGCGGCGGATCGCACGGCTTGCGGGGGAACCGCAAGCCGTGGCACGTTGCGCGGCACTTCGTGAGCGGGCGCGTGCTCGCCGCTCATCACCACGCTGCGGCCCAGGTGCTTGCCGCCGGCGAGGCAGTCGATCCACGCGACGCTGTAGCGGGCGCTCGCAAAGTCGTTCTGAAGCAGCGCGGCACACTCTTCGAGGTTGCTCGCGCGCCGCTCGGTGACGGAGACGAATGCCGACTCGACCTTGCGGAGACGGAGGCGGGCGCGGGTGATGATTCCCGTGAGGCCCATGCCGCCGAGGGTGGCGAAAAACAGCTCGGGGTTCTCATCGCGCGAGCAGGCAAGCTCGCCGCGGGCGGGCGTGAGGAGCGAGAAGGAATCGAGGAAGGAGGCGATGGAGCCGTCGTTGTGGTGGTTCTTGCCGTGGACATCGGCGGCGATGGCGCCACCAACGGTGACGAAGCGCGTGCCGGGCGTGACGGCGGGGAAGAAGCCGCGGGGCAGGAAGGTGTCGATGATGTCAGAGAGCGACGCGCCGGCTTCGCACTCGAGCGTGCCGGTCGCGGCATCGAAGGCGAGGAAGCGATTGAGTCGCTCGTGAAGAACGACTCCGGCGTTCTCATTGAGGGAGGCATCGCCGTAGCTGCGGCCCATGCCGCGGGAGATGAGCGAGGAGTTGGGAGGAGAGTTCAGAAGTTCGGCGAGTTCGCGGCGCTTTTCGGGGCGCGCCAGGAGGCAGGATTGAACGGGAGTGTTGCCCCAGCAGGCGAGGGGTTTTTGGAGAGTTCGCACGGGGGGAGTGTATTGGGTTGGCGGGAGAAGAGAGGATGAGACGGTGAGACGGTGAAGGATATGGGCTTTACAATCGCCACATGTCTACCACACCCCGCACACACCAACGGCTCAGGACGGCCGTGCGGAAAGTGGTGAAGTGGTTTGTCACGGCCATAGCCGTCCTGGCTACAGGTTGGGTGGGCTACGGCCTGTTCGCCATCTTTGCCTGGAAGCCGCTCAGGCCGGATGTACACGGCTTTCCCGCGGACGGCTCGTACGCCTTCAGCGGCGCACTGCCATTCATCATCAGCGTACCGGCGGCGATACTCCTGTGGCGAAGTGATCGACGAGCGGACCGATGTCGCCCCGGACACTGTCCACGATGCGGCTACGACCGGGCCGGGCTTGCGGTAGACGCGGTGTGCCGGGAGTGCGGGAAGCAGCCCGAGGCGCGGTAGACTGCGCGAGTGGGAAACACGCGCGTCAAGCTGAAGCGAAGAGTCCGCAAGATGATGAAATGGGGCGGCGCGGCTCTCACTTTGCTTCTGGTGGTGGTGTGGATCGGGAGCGGGTGGTGGGTCTGGGCGGTGGAGTGGCGCCCCGGCGTTTGGATGAGTGTATTGACGGGCCAAGTCTCCTTTCCTTTCGACCTGTTCGCCTCAGTTCCAAAGAATCCAGTATTCACGTCTGAGCGGTTACCACAATTTGGCTTCAATTGGTGGTTCTATTTCGCACCTGGTGGGGGAGCAGTCCCGCTCTGGTGTCCAGCCCTCCTCTCTCTCCTCACCACCGCCGCGGCATGGCGGGCGGACGCGAAACACATACGTCGCGCCCGCGCGGGACGTTGCCCCGCCTGCGGCTACGACCGGGCCGGGCTTGCGGCGGACGCGGTGTGCCCGGAGTGCGGGGCGGCGGCGGGGGCTTGAACTTCGGGGGATGACACAGTGTTCACCGCCCGAACGCCTGCTCCGCCACATCGATCGCTCGCGCCAGTGCCGCGGCTTTGTTCACGGTTTCCATGTACTCGGCGTCGGGCTGCGAATCGGCGACGATGCCGCCCGCGGCCTGGAGGTGGTAGGTCCAGGTGTTGCCGGTGTGGAGCGCTGTGGGGACGACGATGGTGCGCAGGGCCAGGGCGATGTCCATCTGGCCGTCGAGGCCGACGCAGCCCATGCCGCCGCCGTAGGGGCCGCGCTTGACGGGCTCGAGCTCATCGATGATCTGCATGGCGCGGATCTTGGGGGCGCCGGAGATGGTGCCGACGGGGAGCGCAGCGATAAGGGCATCCCAGCAGTCAAGGCCCTCGCGCAGCACGCCCGTCACCGTCGAGCTGATGTGCATGACGTGGCTGTAGCGCTCGACCTCCATGATCGCGGGGAGTTCGATGGTGCCGGGGATGGCGACGCGCCCGACATCGTTGCGGCCAAGGTCGACGAGCATGATGTGCTCGGCGCGTTCCTTCTGGTCGTTGAGCAGTTCGGCTTCGAGCGCGGCGTCTTCGGCGGGGGTGCTGCCGCGGGGGCGCGTGCCGGCGAGAGGGCGGTTGGTGACGAGGAAGGAGGAAGAGGTAGAGGGGGGAGAGGCAGGTGGGACACCTGCCCCACTAGATTGAGTAGGGGGAGAGGAGGAGCCAGAAGCAGGAAGAGCCTCCCCCGGCCTCGCGGACTCGGCCACCCCCTCCGCAAGGGCGGAGGGGGATCGGTGCGGGATCGCGCGCACGCGGCAGAGAATCTCGGGGCTTGAGGCGACGAGGATGCAGCCCTCGCCCTGCATGTAGACCATGTACGGGCTGGGGTTCACGGCGCGGAGGGCGCGATAGACATCGAAGGGGTCGGCGGTGCTCGTGCGCTCGAAGCGCTGGCCGAGGACGACCTGGAAGATGTCGCCTGCGCGGATGTATTCCTTGGCGCGCTCGACCATGGCGCGGTGCTGGTCGCGCGTGGTGTTGCTGGGCAGCGGCGAGCGCGGGGTTTCGCGCTCGATGCGCCCGGCGGGCAAGGGCTTGCTGTGACGCTGGATTTCCTCGATGCGCTTGTCGATCGCGGCGATGGCGCGGGCGTACGCCGCGGCGGGGTCCTCGCCGGGGGTCACCGTCGCGAGCTGCACGACGTGGACGAGCTTGTCGACGTGATCGAAGACGACCACGCCGGTGTAGAACGCGAAGTTGAGGTCGGGGAGCTTGCGGTCATCACGCGGCACGGAGAGTTCAAGCTTGGGCTCGGTGAAGCGCACGGTGTCGTATGCCGCGTATCCGACCCAGCCGCCGAGGAAGCAGGAGGGGAGCGGGGAGCGGCGGCTGGTGGGCGGGGTGATGAGGTGGAAGTGAGCCGCGAGGGTGCGGAGGAGGAAGATCGGGTTGTCGCGGTCGGAGTTGTGCGAGGCGCTGTCGGCGAGCGGTTTGAGTTCGGAGGCGTGTGCGCGGATCGACGTCTTTGGATGGGTCGGCACCGACTTGGCCTCAGGACCGGCCAAGTCGGTGGCACGGGTGACGACTTCGAGCACTGGGCGTGCGCCCATGATCGAGTAGCGCCCCTGGCGCTCGCCGCCTTCCACCGATTCAAGAAGGAACGACGGCGCCGTGCGCTCATCACCGGAGACGAGACGGCGGTAGGCCAGCACGGGCGTGAGCTGGTCGGCGAGCAGGCGCACGCCGATGGGAATGGCGAGGGTCTGCGGGCCCGGGGGGTGGGCCTTGACCAGCGCGACGAACTCGTCCTGGGTGAGCGTGGGCACGGTGCGGAGTTTAGGGGTCCGGTGGCGGGCGTGCGGGCTGGGCGGGCGCGGGGCGCGAACGAGGGGCTGAACCTGCGGGCGGCTCGGGCGTTGTACTCTGATGCCCATGCGCCACGCTCGATTGCCGCTGTTTGCTGCCGCCCTGCTGGCCCCGATGGCGAGCGGGCAGGCTCCCCCGAGCCAGCCCGCGACAGCCCCCGCGCCGCCGCAGGTCGTGAACGTGGATGCGCTGCCCCCGGCGGCGCGATTGGGGGTTCGGTCGGCGCTCCTGCGCGAGCAGATCCCGGTGATCCCGGTCGTGGTGGTCGTGCCCGATGCGCGGTCGTACCTCGAGGCGGTGGCGCGGTGGACGCCCAAGGCGCGGTTCCCGGTGCTGATCGAGGACGGCTCGGTGCCGAGCACGGAGGACATTGCCCGTTTCGTCCGCGGCTTTGCGCCCGTGAGCGTGGTGCGATGGTCGTACAAGCCCGAGGGCGGCGAGGCGTGGCCGAAGGACGCGGCGGCGCGCCGAACGCTGGTCGAGGGCTCGCTGGCGCGGGCGTGGGAGTTGAAGCCGGGCGCGACGCAGGCGGAGATGATCGAGCGGTGGAAGGCGATGGGAGTCGTGCCTCCGGGGATCGTCATCGCGAACATCGATGATGCCGCGTGGCCGGCGGCGCTGGCGCTGAGCGCCGGGCACGCCCAGCCGCTGGCGTGGGTCTCGTGCAAGCAGAGCGTGGGCGGGACGCTGACGCCGCAGGAGGGCGACGCACTGGTGGCCTCCGTCGAAGCCGCGGCAGAGGCAACGGGGCTGAAATGGCGCGCGCTGGGCGATGACCTCGACGCGGTGGCGCTGTGCCTGAACAGCCCGGCGAAGATCCTGCTCACGCCCGGGCAGCCTCTGGGCCTGGGGCCCGGCGTGTCCAAAGGCGACGACGTGTGCGCGACGACCGACCGCGTGGGTCGACTGGGCGGCACTAAGACGGGCCGGTGGGGATGGGCGTCGCAGATCTTCGGCGCCGAGCGCCAGGCGGCCTACAGCGCGATGTGCGCGCTGTTCCTGAGCATCGAGCGGGCGTGGCTCTTTGACGGGTTTCCCGACGGCAAGCCGTGGGTCGAGTGGGACTGCACCGCCGCGGCCAAGGAACTCGAGAAGCTGGGCATCAAGACCACCGTGGACGACCTGCCGCGGGGCGGGCGGGCCGACTGGCGGGCCCGCGCGAGCACGCCGCTGGACGCGGACCTGGCGCTGATCAACACGCGCGGGGAGTGCTGGTACTTCGACCTGGCGCCGGGGCAGGGGCGACCGGGGGACACCCCGCTGCTCTTGCGTCCGGCGATCGTGCACATGGTGCACTCATGGTCGATGCAGTACCCCAACGAGCGCGGCACGGTGGGCGGGCGATGGATCATCGCGGGCGCGTACGCGTACTTCGGGTCGGTGGAGGAGCCGTACCTGGGCGCGTTCCTCCAGACCCCGCTGGTGGCGGCGCGCCTGGGCTCGGGCTTTGCGTGGGGTGCGGCGTGCCGCAACGAGATGCTCCCCCTCTGGAGGCTGGCGTGCATCGGTGACCCGCTGATTGCGCGAGGCCCGCGGCCGGCGCGGCTGGAGGCCACGGCCCTCCCGCTCGAAGGCGCCGTAAACGTGCGCGACCAGGTGGCCGAGGCGGTGAAGGCCGCGGGCGCTTCGGGGGGCAAGGGCGACGTCTTCGGGCGGCCGCTGCGGATGCTGACGATGCTGGGCGAGGACGCCAAGGTCGCGGAGTTTGCGGCGGCACTGGCGCGTGACACACCGGCTCAGTTCACGCTCGACGTCGCGGTCGCGTCGATGTATTCGCTGGCGCGGGCGGGCCGGCACGACATGCTCGGCAAGGCGTTCGCGATGCTCGACGAGCCCACGGCCAAGGACGCGAACCTGCGCGATGCGCTGTGGATGGGCTCGATCGGCGCGCTGGCGACGACGCAGGACCGCGAGCTGCTCAAGCAGCTCCGGCGCACGCTGCGCACCGAGCAGCCCGAGCGCGACGCCGCGGACCTGGCGCCGGCCTACGCCCGCGTGTTCGGCAAGCCCGCGGCCCTGGAAATGCTGCAGGAAGTCCGCGCGGCGATGAAGGACGCCAAGCGCGCGGGCGACCTTGATGCGATGATCAGCGCGATGGGAGGCGGGGGGAAGTGACGGAGTGACGAAGTGACTGAGTGACGAAGTAGAAGGCAACGCGCGTTCGCGGATCCCTCCCCCACACTTCGTCACTTAGTCACTTCGTCACTCCGTCACTTCTTCTATCAGCACCCCGCCACGAACGCCGCGATGAACAAATCAAAGTCATCACCGTTCACGAACGTGTTGGCGTCGAAGTCCGCGGCGGGGTCGCCGGCGATGAACGCGGCGGTGAACGTGTCGAAGTCGTCGCCGTTCACGAAGCCGTTCTGATCAAAGTCCGACGAGAGCGCGACGAGCACGGTTGTGAACTGGCTACCGGCGCGCGTGGTGAAATCGGGCGCGAGGCCCAGGGCGGCGGTGCCCGCGGGGAGCGCGGGAAGAACCTGGTTGCCCAGCGTGCCGTCGGACTTCACGAGAAAGGCGGCGACGGTCACCGTGCGGCAGGGATCCAGGGGCGGGACCAGCTGCAGGTCCGCGAAGGGAACGAAGATCTCGATGCCCTTGGTCGCGGTCGCGGCGTTGACGGCGGATGAGCCGGTGACGCCGCCGGTGTTGGTGGTGTCGATGGCGACCTGCAGACCGTTGGGATTGCTGCCGCCCGTGAGGAAACCGGCGCCGTTGTTGGTGGTGCCCTGGCCGCGGTAGGTCTTGGTGGCCGAGCCCGATGTCGGGAGCACGACCGCATCGGCGTAGATGTTGCCGCCGGAGGCGTTAATGAAGAGCATGTCGTCTGGGGCAAAGCCCGCATCGAACTTCAGGCCGGTGAGCTGCTGCAAGCCGCCGGGGGGCGCAGCGAGCGCGGAGGTGTTCAGCACGTTCTGACCGCCCGCGCGCGAGTCGATGAAGAGAGCGAGGGCCGTCGCGTCGGTCGGGATGTTGCCGCTGAGGCCGATGTAGACACCGTCAGAGGTGGCGCGGGCGAAGAGCTGGTCGAGCTCGGCGGTGTTGTCGCCGAAGGATGTGGCGCACTGCTGCGTCGCGTACAGCGCGCCCGAGTCGTCGCCGGCGATGCCAAGGTCGGTGGGGACCGCGATGCCATCCACGCGGCTGACGGGCGGCGTCGGCGGCTCAACGCTGACGGTAAGAACGCGGTACGAGTACGCGGGGACCGAGAGCGTGTACGCCCCATGGTTTGCCGCGGTGATGGTCGAGAGATTCGCGCCGGTCTGGATGTCGGTGACGGGCGAGCCGCCCTGCGGCACGGTGAACCCGGCGAAGTTAAGGCTGGTGTTCTGCGCGGTGCCCGAGACGTTGATCGCGACCAGCAGCGTCTGCGTGGGGCCGCCCGCGGGGGCGTGGTGCTTGATGAAGGACCAGACCTTGGACCCGCTCGCGGGGACCGGGTTGTACGAGCCGCGGCGGAGCGCGGGCTGGGCGTGGCGGAGCGCGCTCAAGGTCTTGTAGGTTTCCAGGAGCGAGCCGGAGACGCCCTGCTGCTCCTGCACGCTGCGGCCGTCGGCGTTGCGCTCGAAGCGGTTGTTGTACGCCTGCGAGTTGCGCACGAAGTAGTTGGACATGGGCGCCCCGGCGGTCGCGAGCCACTTGAACGGCTCGCGCATGGGGATGTCGTTGGCGTCGCTGCCGTAGTTGCCCTTGGTGCCCGTCATGCCGATCTCATCGCCGTAGTAAATGATGGGGGGGAAGGGCTGGAGCATGAGCACGGCCGCGGCTGCCTTGGCGCGGTTGAAGTTGGAGGTCGACCCGATGACCGACGCGAGGCGGTCGACGTCGTGGTCGCCGATGGTGGCCAGGAACGTCTTGCTTCCCAGGTTGGTCGGCAACGCGGCAATGGTGCTGGCCATCGACGTGTAGAGGTTCGTCGCGTTCTCGTTCAGCAGCGCATCACGCGCGGCAAACTCAAAGGGCTTGGTGAACGCCGCGTCGTGCGCGGGGAGCAGGTCGGCGCCGTAGCTGCCCCAGTCGGCCTGCTCGGTGAAGGTGAAGACGTTGGGGTTCACGCTCTGAAGGCCCTGCTTCCAGGGGATCCAGAACGAATCGATGTTGTACCCCCAGCCCGAGGGGCCGTGGTCGTTGTTCTTGAGGACGTGGTCGAGGCGGTAGCCCGCGATGCCGTCGCTGGGGTCGCCGTCGTTGTTGGGGTCGAGCCAGTGCTGGGACCACGCGATGACCTGGTTGCGCGTCGCGGCGGTGCGCAGGTCCCAGTCGATGACGCCGACGGAGGCGCCGGACCAGGTGTTGTAGCTGCCGCCGTCGTAGGCGGTGTTGCCCGCGTTGGTGAAGGCGAGCCAGGTGTCGTAGGGGCTGGCGGGGTTGTTGTACGCCGAGCCGAAGTAGTTGGGCGTCGATGAGTTGGTCGAGACCTGGTAGCACACGGCGTCGATGAAGACCTTGATGCCGCGGGCCTTGGCCTGGGCGACGAAATTGAGGAACTCGGCCTCGGTGCCGAGGCTTGGGTTGATGAGGTTGATGGGCCCGTGCTGGTAGCCGTGGTAGGCGTTGGTGGGATGAATCGGGTTCATCCACACGCACGTGACGCCCAGCGACTGGAGGTAGTCGAGGCTGGCGGTCATGCCGTTGAAGTCGCCGTAGCGGTACTGGTCGTTGTTGGAGTCGCGCCAGGCGATGGGCATGAACTGGTAGAAGACCTCGTCGGCGGGGTCGAGCTGGGCAAGGGCTGGGGCGGTGAGGGCGAGCAGTGCACAAGGGACGACGCGGGCGGGGTTCATACTTACTCCCGAGCGTCCTGTCACGCTCACGCCCCCGGCAAAGGATAGCGCTGCGCCGGTGAATGCTCCTGCGGCAGACAGTTTAGAACCGTTCGAGCAATTCGCTGTCGAACCAAGGAGCGTGCCCTACAGCCGCGGAACGCCAACGCCGCGTGGCCGACGAACTCCGCGCACATCCCGGAACTCAGCACCCCGCCACAAATGCCTCAACAAACCCGTCGAAATCTACTCCGTTCACGAAGCTGTTCCCGTCGAAGTCCGCGAACGGGTCGCCCCACTCAAACGCCGCAACAAATTCGTCAAAGTCCTCGCCGTTGACGTATCCGTCGGAGTTGACATCTGCGGGACATGGCTCCACCACAAATGTAAAGGCAGCGGCGCCCGAAGGCACGCCATTGCCGCTGGGGAGAGATGCGGGATTCACAGGATCGAGGATCTCGCCGTCAAGCGCGATGGCACCAGCAACGGTCTTGACTGTGTCGCTGACTGAGAGGGTGTAGACGCCGGGAGCGAGGGGCCCGTCCGCGGAAAGCGTTGTGCTGAAAGTTGCGGCGTTGTAGGCGAAGGTCATGGGGACGGGGGTGTCGTTCTGTGTGAGGGTGTAGTCGGACGCCGACGTGGTCACGTTGTCGCTGAACCAGAGCGTGACCGACGAGGGCGCCGAGAGAGCGGGGATGACAGCGCCCGGCGCCGGGAATGCCAGGGCGATCTTGGGCGGACCCTGCTCGTACGTCGTCGTGCCATGGCCCCCGAGCAGCCAGCCGTCCTGATCGATGAAGAACGAACTCTGATCGTTGATCACGTTGATCGGGACCAGGAACCACTGGGCAGCGACCGCATCATTGTTGATCTTGATGGTCTGGACCCCGCCGCCGAACGGGGTGTTGATGCGCACGTCCAGGGGCATCCGGAAGAGCGGCCCGGACTGGATCTGCTTGACCATCATCTGCATGTACCGCTGGCCGTTGACCTTGACGGTCTGGCCCCGATATTTGTGCGTCGGCGCACCGCCGTTGTAGACCCACTCATCGAAGAACCAAGAGAGGTCCTGCCCGCTGGTGGAGGAGGCGATTGCCACAAAGTCCGCGGTGGTCGCCGCACCGCCGTGGAACGCGGCGCGGTAGTCGGCGAGAATCTGAAAGAACACATCATCCCCGACCACGTGCCGCAGCATGTGCAGCACCCAGGCGCCCTTGTTGTAGACGGCGTCTTGGTTGAAGATCTTTGAGGTGGTCGACGTGTCCGCCCGGTAGACCGTGACCGTCGCGTCGTTGGGCTTTCGGTTGCTCATGGCGGTCTTGAGCGCGGTCGCGGAGGCGCCGGGCTTTCGCTCCTCCCAGAGAGCCTCGCCGTAGGTGGCGAACCCCTCGTTGAGCCAGATGTGGTTCCATGTCTTGCACGTCACGTCATCGCCCCACCACTGGTGGCTGAGTTCGTGGCTCGTCAGCGATTCGTAGAACGACGGCTGGGACGTCATCGTCTGATGTTCCATCGCGACGCCGCCCAGACTCTGGTGCAGTCCGTACCCCTCGTTAATGAAGGGATATAGCCCGAACGTGCCTTTGAACACGCCCAGCATGCTCGCGCACATCGCCCCGACAGCGACGGGATCCGCGGTGGACGTCGGACTGAGGTAAAGCGGCAGCGGCATCGCTCCGCCCGCGTAGGTGTACGTCGATTCGTACCGGTTGTAGACCGCCGACGCGACCAGCACGAGGTACGGCGCGATCGGGTAGGCGCTCGCCCAGCGTGCCCGCTTGCGATCCCCCGACAGATCGTCGATCCCCTGCAGCACGCCGTTGGACACGCTCGTCATCGCCGCCGGCGCGGTGATCGCCACCTCGCACGTGAACTTGTCGGAGTTGTCCCCGGCCTGGAAAACATCGCCGTCCTTCACCGGCCACCAGGTGCCCGCGTAGTACGGCTCGCTCAAGCTGAAAATCGCCGGCGCCCCGCCCAGCGTCCCGGCCTGGATCGACCCGAACCCCAGCGACGCTCCCAGCCCCTCGTACCCGATCACCACCGTGAAGATGTCCCCGGCGTTGTACGCGTGCGGCAGCGTGATCGTGCGCAGGTACGACGAGCCGTCCGTGGGCGGCACGGTCGCTGTCGCCGGTTCACCGTCCACCATCAGAAGCGTCACCGTCATGTTGTATCGAAGGCAGAAAGTGAATTCGGTCAGACCGTTCACAAGGCTTTTCACCGTCATCGTGTTTGAGCCGCGGATGTTCTTGAGCGGATCGCCCGTGATGAACTCGATATCGAGGGCGCAATGGAGCAGGTCGGTTGCGGCCAACACCTCCGGCGCGCCGCCCCAACCGGACACCGCGCTCCCGTCCGGGTTGCGCCCGGCCTCGAACAACCGCATCAGGGCTTGGCCCTTTCCACACCCGATATGATCCGAACTCTCATCCGCTCCGGCCTGAGCGAACGCCGCAACCGGTGCTAGAGCCGCAGCTACACCGAGCGCCGTCATGATGCTTGCGCACAGTTTGCCTCGCGCCATATGCATGTTGCCTCCTCGGATCGCTCGGACCTTTTGTAGATACCGCACAGCGACAGTCCTCGCTGCAACTACTTCAAAGAGAAACCTACAGACTTTCGTTAGAACGAATGGTCGCGTGCGGTTTCCGTACGGATGGCAGCCCGATCAGCACCCCGCCACAAACGCCGCCACATACCCGTCAAAGTCGTCCCCGTTGACGAAGTTGTTCCCGTCAAAGTCTGCGCCCGGGTCGCCGGCGGTGAATGCGTTCAGAAAGGCGTCGAAGTCTTCGCCGCTGACGAAGCCGTCGCCGTTGAAGTCGGACGGGCACACGTCGGTGGGCGCGGTCCAGATGCCGCGCCCGTGGGTGGCGCACAGCAGCGTGGTCGAGTTGTGGAGGAACGTGAGTTCGTACACAGCCGCAGCGTCGGGGCCTTCGGTGCTGGTCGACCAGGTGGCACCTCCGTCGGCGGAGGCGAAGACTCCGACCTCGGTCCCGGCGTACAGCCATCTGCGCCGGCTCGGGTGGATCGCTACACCGCGCACCGGCACGCTGGGAAGCGCCGTCGCGCCCGCGCCGCTGACCGACTGCCACGTGGCGCCGCCGTCGTTGGTCCGCCACACGTTATCGGGCGTGAACCCTCCGAAGGCCGCGTACACCGTTTTGTCATCGGACGGGTCGATCACCAGGCGCGTGCAGTAGCGATCGGGGAGCGGGTTGGTGCTCCCATTATTGTCGACCGCGGTCCAGGTCGGCGTCGTCAGCGTGCCATTCACGCTCTTGTCGATCCGCCCGTCGTTCTGGCCGACCCAGA
This sequence comes from Phycisphaerales bacterium, assembly GCA_044223975.1. Lineage (GTDB taxonomy): Bacteria > Planctomycetota > Phycisphaerae > Phycisphaerales > UBA1924 > CAZCPB01. Next base: position 164,264 of record JBGALI010000002.1, read on the forward strand.
CCACGTCGGAGTTTGCCGGCGCGACGGCGATCGCGGAGATGTAGCTCGTGCTCGGTGGCCGGATTGCCTTCCACGTCGGGGAGATCAGCGCGGTGCGCACGTTGTTGGCGCGCCACAGGCTGGCGCCGCCGGCGAGCATGCGGTTGGAGTTGTTGGGGTCGAGGATGAACGGCGCGATGAAGTTGGCCGCGCTGCCCGCGTCGGAGAGCCCGCTGATGATGTAGGACGCGCTGGCGCCCCCGTTGGTCGAGCGATGGATCTGCAGGTAGATGAACTCGCCGTACAGGTAGTTCGTGTTGCTCCAATCGATGGCGCAGAAGCCCCCGTCGCCGCCAAACGGGAACGCCGCGGTGTCGGAGCCGGGCTTGTGGAGAAGGTGACCGTTGTCCTGCGTGCCGCCATAGATCTTGCCGGTGGGGCCGTCGCCCGCCGCGGCGTAGAACTGCGTGGTCCGGTACGTCTGCTCGAGGCGGGCCCAGCCGGCGCCCTGGTTCGCGGTGTACGCGTCCTCGGTCTTGTACACCCCGCCGTCGGTGCAGATGTACACGCGCTTGTTGGTCGTGCCGTTGAAGCCGGGGTCGCTGTAGATCGCGTGGATGTCGGGGTGAGGGTCGGTGGTGTTGATGTAGCCGTTGCTGATCTGCGTGAACGTCACGCCCCCGTCGGTCGAACGCATCACGTGCCCCATGCCGGACATGAGAATGCTGGGGTTGGTGGGGTCGACCCAGAGCGGGCACCGGAACCAGTCCGTGTCGATGGTGCCCGCGGTCACGGGCGCGTAGGTGTGCCCGCCGTCGGTCGATTTGAAGATTTTCTTGTCGAGCGCGCTGGTGGCGTAGACGATCGAGGGCGAGCTTCGGGAATAGGCCAGGGCGATCCTGCTGAAAAAGCCGGACTTGTAGTCGAGCCCCGCGGCCACGCTCCACGACTGGCCGCCGTTGCTTGAGTACAGGGCGCGGTGGAACCACTCGCCCGCCGCGGCGTTCCAGTCCGCAACCGACGCCACGCACCTGCCGCCGCCGCTGGGGTCGTACGCGACGCACATCCCGCCCTGCGCCCAGTACACCGACGACCACGACGCGCCGCCATTGGTCGACCTGAAGATGCCCTCGTAGAACTTCGCCACGAGCAGGTTGTTGGGATTGTTCGGGCTCACCGCCACGCCGAAGACGTCGTTGTTGGTCCAGCTCTGCGTGCTGGCGAGGGGGTTCCATGTCACGCCGCCATCGACGGACTTGTACATGCCCATGCCGAAGATGCCGTCGCCGGACAGAAAGCTCTCACCCGTGCCCGCGAACAAGACGTTCGGGTCGGAGGGGGCCATCGCCATCGAGCTCACCGACAGGCTGGCGAGATGGTCGGCGGACGGGGTCCAGGCGATCCCGCCGTCGGTACTGGCCCAGATGCCGCCCCCCACCGCTCCCGCCCACAGCTTGTTCGTTTGCGTGGGATGAATGAGCAGAGCGCTCGTGCGCCCGCCCACGTTGGACGGGCCGCGGCTGGTCCACCCGGTCGGGGAGATGCCGGCGATGCGCGGCGCCCCGGGGTCGCTCCATGCCGCGATGTTCGCCGAACGCTGCGCCAGCGCGTCTCGCAGGGCGCCGGGAGGGATGTTCCCGTGCTCGTCACGCCAGGCGAGGCGGCGCCACTCGTACGCACGCACGGCGTCGGTGGTCGGCTCGCCCCCGGCCAGTTCCGCTTCCTCTTCGTCACGATCCGGGCGCGTCACACCGGCGGAACGTCCGGGCGCCGAGCACGACGCGCCCGCCAGCACCACCGTTCCCAGGGTCGTCATGAGCCTCAAACGCATCGGCCACTCCCATCTGCGGCCAAGTCTCAGCACCCCGCCACAAACGCCTCCACGTACCCGTCAAAGTCATCCCCGTTAACGAAGTTGTTCCCGTCAAAGTCCGCGCCCGGGTCGCCCGCGATGAAGGCCTCGACGAACGCGTCGAAGTCTTCTCCGCTCACGAACCCGTCGACGTTGTAGTCGCTCGGGCAGCCGCTGCCGTTGATGGTGAAGTTGAGGTCGCTGATGTCAGAGCCGGTGTTGCCGCTGGCGTCGCGCGCCACGACCTTCACGCGGCAGCGGGTCGAGTACAGATCGGGCACGGTCCACGCGCGGTTGCCGTCAAAGCCCGTGTACGGAGTCACGGCGCTGGCAATCGTGATGGGGAACGTGGCGCCGCCGTCGGTGGAGAGCAGGATGTCGACGTTGCTCACGGCCACGTCATCGTCGGTGTTCCAGCGCAGCGTGATGTTGGATGCGGGCGCCAGCGTCTCGCCGCCGTTGGGGTACTTCACGTGCGCGGTCGGGTTTACCCCGCCGCGCGGCAGGGGGATGTGCTGCACGATGCAGTGCATCACGCCCGCGGAGGTCACCAGCGACTGGCAGGCAAGCTGCACGACCTTGCGCGAGGAGACGCCGTCGTCGCCCCACGCAGCCTTCCAGTTGGTGAGCGCCTCGGCGTTGTACCCGGCGCTCACGATCGTCGCGTTGGTGTACGAGGGAATCAGAAGAAGATCGTTGCACGCGACGACGTTGGTGTAGGTGTAGTGGACGCCGCCGACCTGGCGCGCGGGGACGCGGTACACGGAATAATTGTACGGCGCCGCGGCCATCTGCGCCGCGATCGAGTCGCAGATCGCGTCGGCGTTGATCGTGTCCGTCGTCGTCTTCACCGGCCAGTCGCTGAGCATCACCTTGCGGTCGCCGAAGACCTGCATCCACATGTCGATGTGCTGCGTGCTGTCGAGCGCGGTCGCGAACGGCAGCGTGATCGTCGTCGCCACGTTCTGGTAGTTCTGCCAGTGCGCGATGATCTGCGCGGGCGTGAGGCTGGGGTTCTCGTTCTGGATGAGCTGCGTCGCCCACGAGTCGCCGAGGGCGCTCAAGTGAAAGTTGCCGCCGCCGTGGATCAGCGGGATGTCGTACACGCCGTGCTTGCGGTTCGGTCCGAACCACTGGTTGAACGCGTCGTCGTTGGGGCGCGGCCGGTTGTAGGTGTGGTCGATGATGACGCGGCAGTCGCCCTCGAAGTCGTAGCGCGGGCCGTAATCCCGGATCCAGATCGAGTCGAGCGTGCGCGTGAAGAACTTCACGCGGCTCATGTTGGCGCCGGCGCTGGTGAGCGCCGTGGTGGCCGAGGTCTGGGTCGCGGCGCTGCCGACGACGACGTAGTAATCCGCGTTGCCGACGGTCGTGATCTGGGCGCCCATCTGCGCCAGCACGGTGTTCTGGGCGCTGGTGCCCAGCCACGAGACCACGATCGCCTGCATCGGCTCGTACTCCCCGGCGCAGTGCAGCGGCGCCGGGGGCGGGGCCGCGATGGCGGGCTTGAGCGTCAGCGGGTGCGACCGCAGGTACGCCGCCTCCGCGGGCGTGAGGTTCCGCGGCAGGGGCACGCGGGCGGGGGCGAGCGGAGCATCGGGGCCCGTCTTCTGGGGCCCGACCTGCCCCAGGGCGCCGGCGGAGAGAACAAGAAGAGCGGTCGACGCAACGAGCATGCGAGGCTTCATGAGCGCGATCCTTGGGCCCCCGGGCGATGCGTAATTGTTGGCGGCCGGAGTCCCGGGACTCAGCAGCCCGCGTTGAACGCGGCCAGGAAGATGTCAAAGTCGTCCGCGCCCACGAACCCGTCGCGGTTGATATCGGCCCGTCCGTCGCCCGTCTCGAACCACTCCAAGTACAGGTCAAAGTCAACGGCGTTGACGAAGCCCGAGTAGTCGACGTCGGCGGTGCAGTGCGGGGTCACGACGACGGTTACATTGCCGATCGCCGACCGGCCGGTCGTGTCGGCGAGGTTGTACTGGAACGTGTCGGTCCCGGAGAGCGTGGCCGGCGCGAAGTAGGTGATCTGGTCGCGCCCGCCGGGGCCGGTACCGCGCGAACGGAAAATGGTCGCTCCCAGAGCGGACCGCTCGCGCAGCAACGGGATGGTGATCGCATCGCCGTTGACGTCGTAGTCGTTGCCCAGCACGTCAATGGCGGTTGGGATGCCGCCGAAGGCCATGGCCGAGTCGGGCAGGGCGGTCGGCGCGTGAGGGCCGGCGGCGCCCAGGGCCTTCTTGATCGCCTCGAACGCGTTGATCCGTCCCCAGCCCAGCGTGTCGTCGTTGCCCGGGGCGCCAAGGTCGGTGCAGGTGCTCTCGATGAATCCTTCGACCTGCGCCGAGGTGAAGGAAGGGCTGATGGACCAGACCACCCCCGCCAGGCCGGCAACCAGGGGCGCGGCAAAGCTCGTGCCGTCGCGGTACTCGTAGCCCCCCCACCGCTTGGTGCTGTAGATGGAGGTGCCGGGCGCGACGACGTCCACGGCCTTGCCGTAACTGCTGAACCACGCGAGCCTGTCGGTCTGATCGACGGCGCCCACGACGAGCACATCGGGCCAGTCAAAGTCGCTGTGATCGCTGGAGGTGTTGTCGGCCGCGAAGACCAGCAGGCCGCCCTTGGAGCGGATGTAGGCGCCGGTGGTCTGCACCGAAGGCGTCTCGACGCCGGCGTAGCTGACGTTCACGACCTTGGCACTGTGATCGACGGCCCAGCGGGCGCCCTCGAGGATGTCCCACACGAACGCGCTGCCCCACGAGTCGTTGCTAGTGCGGACCATCATGATCTTCAGCGACCAGCCCATGCCGCTGACGCCGACGCCGTTGTTCCCGATGGCCGCGCCGCAGCCGGCGACGTGGGTGCCGTGCCCGACGATGTCGTTGACCTGTCCGCCCGCGGACTCTGCGAGATGGCTGGCGGAGTTGTACCCGCTGACGCGTGCCGCGGCGAGGTCGGGGTGCGTGAGGTCGATGCCGGTGTCGACGAAGGCCACGATGACCGACGCGGCGCCGGTCGAAAGGTCCCACGCGGCGGGAGTCTGCACCTTGGAGTGGTGCCACTGCAAAGAAAGGAACGGGTCGTTCGGTGAGGTCGACTGGGGCCAGCAGCGCCAGTCAGGCGTGACGTACTCGCAGTCGTCCGAGACGAGGAGGCGAGCGGCGAGGTCGTTCTCGGCGCTGCCGCGTTCGGGCTGGGCGTTCTCAGCGATGGGAGCCGGCGGCGCGACAAGCAGGTACTCGTCGGTCTCGACGCACCGCGCCAGGGTCAGCGGCACCAGGCGATCACGCGCCCGCGCATCGCGCTGAGCCGGAAGGCCCTGGCGAACCCGGGCGATCAGCCGGCCCGAGAACTCCATGTCCCCGGGGCGCTCAACAAATAGGGGAGCAGCGCCCGGGAGCGATGAACCACCCGTGGCCAGCGTGACAGATCCCACGCACGCGCAGGCTGCTAACGCGCCTACTCGCGCGATCACACGGTCGATCATCCAGTCACTCCGCCTATGGACGGACAATCCGGACCGGTCCCCCCGGCCCACGGGGCCATGCTACACGGGCCTTGACAGGGCGCCAACACCTTGTGTGGGTGGATATTGCAATCTTCAGAATAAAACTAGTGCAAGCCCCGAACGGGATGGCATCGGACCATTGCATCCTTTAAAAGTTGTCGAGCTTAAGCGTTCGCGGCAAGCCGCGAGCTTGGCAGCGCGCGTCGCGGAGCTTCAGCAGCCTGCCACGAAGCCGTCCATGAACTGATCAAAGTCTTCGCCGCTGGTGAAGCCGTCGCCGTTGAAGTCCGCCGCGGGATCGCCGTAATAGAAAAGATCGCTGTACAGGTCAAAGTCGTTGCCGTTGACAAAGCCATCGCCGTTGATGTCGGCGGGGCAGGTCGCGGTGGGCGCCGTCCACAGCCCGCGTCCGTGCGTGGCGGAGAGCAGCGTGGTGGAGCCGTGCATGAACACGAGCTCGTCGACGCTGGCGGTGTTGGGGCCCTCGTTGCTCGTGGCCCAGGTGGCGCCGCCGTCAGCGGAGGCGAAGATGCCGACCTCGGTGCCGACGTAGAGCCAGCCGCGGTGCGCGGGGTGGCGGGCGATGCCATTGATGGGGGCGTCGGGGAGGCCGGTGGCGCCCGAGCCGGTGACGTCGTGCCAGGTGACGCCGCCGTCGGTGGTGCGCCAGAGGTTGTCGGGCGAGAATCCGCCGAACGCGGCGTACACGGTGTCGTTGTCGGTGGGATCGATGAACAGTCGGGTGCAGTAGCGGTCGGGGAGCGGGTTGGTGGCGCCGTTGTTGTCGATCGTAATCCAAGTCGGGGTGGTGGCGGCGCCGTTGAGAGACTTGTCGATCCTGCCGTCGTTCTGCGCGACCCACACGAGATTGGAGTTTCCGGGGGCGATCGCGATCGCGGAGATGTAGCTGCTGCCCGCGGGGCGGATCGATCGCCAGTGGGGACCGCCGATGAGCGGCTTGAGGTTGTCGGTGCGCCACAGGCTGGCGCCCCCGGCGACCATGACCCTGGGGTCGTTGGGGTCGAGGATGAACGGCGCGATGAAGTTGGCGGCGACGCCCGCGTCGGCGAGGCCGTTCACGATGTAGCCGGCGCTCGCGCCGCCGTCCTTGGAGCGGTGGATCTGGAGCGTGATGTACTCGCCGTACAGGTAGTTGGTGTTGGACCAGTCGATGGCGCAGAAGCCGCCGTCGCCGCCGAAGGGCAGGGTCGCGGTGTCGGAACCGTTCTGGAGGAGGAGACTGCCGTTGTCCTGCGTGCCGCCGTAGATCTTGCCGCTGGGGCCGTCGCCCGCGGCACCGTAGAACTGCGTGGTGCGGTACGTCTGGTCGAGGCGTGCCCAGCCCGAGCCCGGGCTCGCGGTGTAGACATCCTCGGTCTTGTAGATGCTGCCGTCGGTGCAGATGTAGACACGCTTGTTGGTGGTGCCGTTGAAGCCCGGGTCGCTGATGATGGTGTGGATGTCCGGGTGCGGGTCGACGGTGTTGATGTAGCCGTTGGAGACCTGCGTGAGCGTCACGCCGCCGTCGGTGGAACGCTTGGTGTGGTAGCCGCCGGCCATCAGCACGTTGGGATTGACCGGGTCGACCCACATCGGGGCGCAGTACCAGTTGGTGTCGGTCGAGCCGCTGGTGGTCACCGCGGCGTAGGAATGGCCGCCGTCGGTGGACTTATAGATCTTGCTGTCGGCGCCGTTGGTCGCGTACACGATCGCGGGGTTGGCCTTGTGGTACGCCAGCGCGATGCGGCTGCCCCAGCCCGTCACGTAATCGAGGCCCGTCGCGGCCGCCCACGCCCCGCCGGTGTTGGTCGAGTACGCGGCACGGTGGAACCACTCGCCGGTGCCGAAGTTGTAGTCGATGATCTCGGCGATCGCCTTGGCGCCGTTGGTGGGATCGAACGCCACGTAGTAGCAGCCCTGGGCCCAGTACGGGTTGGACCACGTGCCGCCGCCGTTGGTGGTCTTCTGGATGCCGTAGTAGCGCGTGCCCACCAGCACGGTGTTCGCGTTGGTCGGGTGCACCGCGATCGAGCAGACGTTGCCAAAGCCCGACGTGGACGACATGTAATTCCACGTCGCGCCGCCGTCGGTCGACTTGTACATGCCGATGCCGCCGATGGCATCGCCGTTGAAGAAACCCTCGCCGGTGCCCATGTACATGATGTTGGGGTTGCTCGGCGCGATCGCCAGGGCCCCCACCGCCAGGTTGGTCATCTGGTCGTTCACCGGGTTCCAGGTCAGCCCGCCGTCGGTTGAGTGCCAGATGCCGCCGTCCACTCCGCCCGCCCAGAGCTTGTTGGTCTGCGTGGGGTGGATCACAAGCGCGAGCGTTCGTCCGCCGATGTTGCTCGGGCCGCGGCTGGTCCAGCCGGTGGGGTAGATGCCCGCGACGTTGCGCTTCCCGTTCGCCTGTGCCGCGGCGATGCTGGCCTGGCGCTGCTGCAGCGCTTTGGCGTATGCGCCCTTGGCAATCTGACCGTGCTCATCGAGCCAACGCAGACGCCGCCACTGGAAGGCCTTGTCGGCGTCGGTGCAGGCCATGCCGCCCTTGGCCTCTTCGAGTTCTTCTTCCTCAGAGTCGGGGCGGAACCCGACGCCGCCGGTGTCGAGCGAGCAGGATGCGAGCAACCCGCCCAGGAGCGCGAGCAGCGTGGCGCGAACAAAGCGTTCCAACATCACAACCTCCCGGGCCGGGCCCGAACCCCACGAGCATCGGCGCGGCAAAGTGACCACCCCAGACTAGCACGCCGCGGGGCGCCATCAAAGCGGGGACTTCGCCCGAGAACCGCGCACATCGCGGGGGTTCAACGGGATTCCCCGGGGTCACGACGCGCCGGGGCTGGCAGGGAGGTCGTCTTCGGCGGTGATGTTCCAGCCCTTGCCGCACTCGGGGCAGACAGGCTCTGGGAGTCCGGCGATGGAGTAGTTGCAGTGCGGGCAGCAGCCGCGGGCGAGCCGGCGCTGGGCGCGGGTGCGCGTGAGGTAAGGCCCGACCCGGGGGATCCAGGCGAGGGAATAGAGGAAGAGGAAGAGGCCGAGCAGGGCGAGGGCGTTGTGGAGGTAGCCGGACCAGAGGGGGCGGGTATCAATCACGTCAGCGGTGCGCAGTCGATTCAGCGTGTCCGGTGCGGGTGCATCCGGCTGCGCGCGCCACCATTCGACAACGGCTTGCCGAATCGCGGCCGATTCGTGGTCCGTGATTCGAGCGGGATTGGCGAGCGGGAGCGCGACCAGGCTCCACCTGATCACTTCTCGCGTCGGCGCGTAAAATCCGCGGGCGACGGGACTGCCGTACTGAACGTGCACTTGAAAGACCTCGGCGGGTCGATCCCTGATTACTCTCGCCATCGCATCCCAGCTATCGGTATTGGGATCCTCAACCTCGAACAAGTCACCTCGACGCACAGCGTACAGATGCGCGACCGCAGGGTCCGCGCGTCCGCCCGTGGCGAACCAACGACCGACGGTCGTGAACCTGCTGTGACCGCCGATACTCAACAGGCTCGTAAGAAGGCCCGCCGTCAGCAGAAGGCTCGTCACCGGCTTTTGCACCCACCGCCGAAACCACGCTCGCAGCCCCGCCCGCGTCATGAACGACGATACGCGTGCAGCGGACGCCACGATTCCCACGCTGCGTCACATCGAGTCCTGCCCTCACCCGCGCAGCGGGTGCACCGCCGGTAGCCTCGGGTGGAGCGAGTCCGCGAGCGCAACCCGTGGACCCAAGGCTGCTTTAAACTAGCCCGCCTTGTCCGTAAGCCCGCGCCGCGGGCGACAGTCCGGCCTGCGGTACACCCCACCCTCATCCGACTCGCGCGCGTGAATTGGAGTTGCACATGGGTCACACGTACCACAACCTCGAATACCACATTGTCACATCCACCAAGGGCCGCACGCCATCCATCCGCCCAGAGATCCGGCCCCGGCTCGACTCGTACATCGGCGGGATCGTCCGCGAGCACGGCGGCACCCTGCTATCCGCCGGTGGTGTCGAGGATCATTCCCACTGGCTGGTCTCGGCAAAGCCCGACGTAGCTCCGTCGGACCTCGTGCGCGCGCTCAAGGCAGGGTCCTCGGGGTGGCTTCACGAGACCCTTCCGGAAATGCGCGGCTTTCAGTGGCAGGCCGGGTACAGCATCTTCAGCGTCAGCAAGTCGCGCGAGGAGACGGTGCGCCGGTACATACAGGGGCAGGAGGAGCATCACAAGAAGCAGACGTTCATGGAGGAGTTGAGGGCGCTGCTGGAGAAGCACGGGGTACCGTTCGATCCGCGGTACCTCGCGGCTGATTGAGGGCTGCCGCCCGCTGCGCGGGCTTGAGAGAAGAGGCAGAGGAAAGGGGTTGGATGTTGATTCGCGGTCCACGGGTTGCGCTCGAGGACTCGCTCCACCCGAGGCTACCGGCTCCACGCCCGCTGCGCGGGCAAAGCTCCACCCGCACAGGGAGCACGGACCGCCCGCCGCTACACTGTGGCGCATGCCCGACCCCGGCCACCATCAACTCTCCGCCGACTACGTCCGCAAGGTCGCGCGCCTCGCACGGCTTGCGCCTAGCGATGAGCAGGTCGAAAAGTACCGCGGCCAGCTCTCGGCGATCATCACCTACATGGAACGCCTCAAGACGCTCGACCTCTCGGGCGTCGAGCCGCTCGCCAACGTCGGCGATTTCACCAACCGCATGGACGATGACGTGCCCGGGGAGACGCTCCCCAACGCGGTCCTGATGAAGATGGCGCCCGAGACGATGGAGCCGTTCATCAGGGTGCCCAAGGTGCTCGACGAAGGCGGCGGGGCATGAGCAACGCGCCTGACAGCGTGCGCGGCATCCGGGAGGCCGTCGCCGCCCGCACAGTCTCTGCCTCGGACGTCACGCGCGCGGCGCTCGCCCGCATTAACACGGCCAACCCGGCGCTCAACGCCTTCACGCAGATCTTCGACGAGTTCGCGCTCCGGCAGGCCGGCGCCATCGACGCGCTCATCGCGGCAGGGGAGCCCGTCGGCCCGCTGGCGGGAGTCCCTGTCGCGCTCAAGGACAACATCTGCCTCGCGCACGGGAAGACCACGTGCGCGAGCCGGATGCTCGAGGATTACGAATCGCCGTTCGATGCGACCGTGGCGACGCGCCTGATCGAGGCTGGCGCGGTGATCGTCGGCAAGACCAATCTTGACGAGTTCGCCATGGGTTCATCGACCGAGCACTCGTGCTTCGGGCCGGTGAAGAACCCCTGGGACCATTCGCGCGTGCCCGGCGGCTCCAGCGGCGGGTCTGCCGCGGCGGTCGCGGCGGGGCTCGTGCCGATCGCGCTGGGGTCAGATACGGGCGGATCGATCCGCCAGCCCGCGGCATTGTGCGGCGTGCTGGGGATCAAGCCGACGTACGGGCGCGTGTCGCGCTACGGGCTGGTCGCGTTCGCGTCGAGCCTCGACCAGATCGGGCCTTTCGCCCGTTCGTGCGCCGATGCCGCGGCCGTCATGGACGTGATCTGCGGCATCGACCATCGCGATTCCACGTCCGCGGAGGTCGAGGTGCCCGGCTTTGCGATGGACCTCGATTCGCCCGTCGACGGCCTGATCCTGGGCGTGCCGCGCCAGGCGTACAGCGACGCGAGCCACGCGGCGGTGACGGCGTCGTTCAAGGCCGCGGTCGACGCGTACGTGAAGATGGGCGCGCAGATCGTCGAGATCGACCTGCCGCTGATCGACGAGGCGATCGCGGCGTACTACATCGTCGCGCCGGCGGAGGCGTCGTCAAACCTGGCGCGGTTCGACGGGGTGCGCTACGGTCGGCGCGCCAAGCTCGACGCGGGCGACGGGCTGATGGAGATGTACTGCCGTTCGCGCTCGGTGGGCTTCGGCGCGGAGGTGCAGCGGCGGATCATGCTGGGCACGCACGTGCTCTCCAGCGGCTACTACGACGCGTACTACACAACGGCGCTGAAGGTGCGCCGGCGCCTCAAGCACGACTTCGATGCCGCGTTCCGCGCGGGGTGCCACGCGATCCTCATGCCCTCGACACCGGGCCCCGCGTTCCGCTTCGGTGAAAAGACGGGCGACCCGATGGCGATGTATCTCGAAGACGTGTACACCGTCGCGGCCAACCTGGCGGGGCTGCCGGGCCTGTCGATGCCGGCGGGCTTCGCGAAGGTGGACGGGAAGGACCTGCCGCTTGGCGTGCAGTTGATCGGGCAGCCGTTCGAGGAAGCGGAGTTGCTGCAGATCGCGGCGATGTTCGAGCGGGCGACGGAGTGGAGCGGGCGGCGGCCGGTGAAGGTTTGACCCGCTTGACCGATAGAGCCGCCGATGGGCGGGTGCGGGGTTAGTCTTCGAAGGCGTTGCGTAGCTCGACCCGCCCACTTCCGTGGGCGGCTCCACGCGACTCTCGATCCGGCATGGTCACTTGCCGCGCACTCGCCTTTTCTCTCGGATGCCTTGAAAGAACTCCGAGAGCATGGCCCCCGCGCGGTCGCCCATGACCCCCGCGATGATCTCGGGGCGGTGGTTCAGCCGCCGATCGCCGGTGATCGAGTAGAGCGTGCGCACGGCGCCCGCCTTGGGGTCGTCGGCGCCGTACACGAGCCGACCGACGCGGGCGTTGACGATCAGGCCGGCGCACATGCAGCACGGCTCCAGCGTCACGACAAGCGTGCAGGCGTTCAATCGCCAATCGCCCAGTTTCGCTGCCGCGGCACGGATGGCGGTGAGTTCGGCGTGCGAGGCGGGGTCCTTGTCGATCTCGCGCCGGTTGAAGGCCTCGCCCAGCACGCGCCCGCTCGCGGTCTCATAGACCACGGCGCCGATGGGGACTTCGCCGATCGCCGCGGCCTGCTCGGCCAGGGCCAGGGCGCGGGTCATCGCCGTGCGATCCGCGTCGGTGGCCCTGTCGGGGCCGGCGATCTCTCGGCGCGCCTTGGCGCGCCGGGCCAGCGTGAGCCAGAACATCGTGCGCCGCGGGGTCGGGTGGGGGGTCAGGCGTGGGCGGCGCATGGGAGCCCCAGGTGACGGCGCACGAACTCCCGCGCGGCACGCTCGGACTCCGCGCAATCTTCGAGCGAGCGCAGGGGGCGCGACGGGATTTCTTCAAGCGCAGCGCCCACGACCTCGGCGATGCGCGGGAAGGCGATGCGCGGCCCGCCGCGTGCCGAGTGCAGGAACGCGGCGACCGCCTCTTCGTTGGCCCCGTTGAGGATGGCCCCCGCCGTGCCGCCGCGCTCGATGACGGCGGGCGCCAGGCGCAGCGCGGGGAATCGATCCAGGTCAGGCGCCTCGAAGCTCAACCCCGAGAGGGCGTGCCAGTCCAGCGGCTTGCCTGCGCCGTGGATCACGCGCGGGTAGCACAGGGCCCGCTGGATCGGCGTGCGCATGTCGGGCGCGGCAAGCTGCGCGACGACCGAGCCGTCGACGAACTCCGCCATCGCGTGCACGAGGCTCTGGGGGTGGATGAGCACTTCGATCTGCTCGGCATCGAGCCCGAAGAGCCAGTGCGCCTCGATCACCTCGAGCGTCTTGTTCATCAGCGACGCCGAGTCGACCGAGACCTTGGCGCCCATGCTCCACGTCGGGTGCTTGAGCGCATCGGCGACGGTGGCGGTGTCGAGGCGCTCGCGCGGCCACGTGCGGAAGGGTCCGCCGGAGGCCGTGAGCACCGCTCGCTTCAGGCCGGGCGCGCGGACCCAGGGCGGGCACCACTCGTGGGGATGCGGGTCGTCCTCGGCGGCGCGCGGACCCTGGCCCGCGAGCAGGCACTGCCACAAGGCCGCGTGCTCGCTGTCGATGGGGAGCAACCGAACCCTGCCGGCCGGGTCGTGGGCCAGGGGCACGACCAGCTCGCCCGCGGCAACAAGAGTTTCCTTGTTCGCCAGCGCGACATCGCGCCCCTCCTGCACCGCGGCAAGAGTCGCGGGGAGGCCGGCCGTTCCGACGATCGCGGCGACGACCATGTCGCAGTCGACCGAACGAACCAGGTCCTCCGCCGCCGTCGGACCGCCGAAGACCTGGCAGCCCGCCGGCAGATCCGCGCGGGACATCGCGCCCGGGCAGGCCACGGCCCCGACCTTGAACCGGCGCGCCTGCTCGGCGAGCAGCGTGGTGTTGCCGCCGCCGGCGGCGATGCCGACGACCTCGAACCTCACGGGCGAGCGGCCCGCGGCGTGGAGCGCGTTGATGTGCTCCACGACGTCGAGCGACTGCGTGCCGATCGAGCCGGTCGAACCGAGGATGATCAGGCGGCGGGGCATGGGAACAGCGAACAACGAAAAGCGATCATTCGAAACCGGTCGTCGGAGTGCACCCCAGGTGAGTTTCGATGTTTGCTTTTGGCTGTGCGGCTATCGCTTTTCTACTCCGGCTTGGGTCGCTTGTTCAGTTCGCTCGACGAGAGTTTGCGACGCGCGGCCGCGTACAGCGAGCGCACCGGCTTGCCCTCCGGCGCCGCGGGAGGAGCCTTCGGCGCCGGGGGTTGAGCCGCGCGAGGAGGCGTTGGGCTGGAACGTGAGTTGTCACCGCCGCGGCCGCGACCGCCCGGCTGACCCCGCGCGGGGCCGCCGGCCGGAGCTGCCTGCGGAACCGATAGGGGAGGGCCGCCGGCGGGAGATGGTCCCGCGCCGCCGCCCCCACCACCTCCGCCGCGGCGACCGCGACGACGACGGCGACGACGTCCAACGGGCGCACCGGGTGCGCCGTCTTCGCCAGGAGGACCGGGCTGGTCGAACGCCTGCCCATCGCCCGCGGGCTCGCCCTGATCGGCGCCGGCCTGCGCCTCGCGCAAAGGATTGCGGTAGCCGCCGGTGTTCGCGACCTCACCGGGGCCGCCGACTTCAGCGGCGGGACCGGCCTCATCGAAATCGCCGGGCGCCGGGGCGCCAGGACCGTCCATGAACTGTCCGTCGGCAGAGCCGTTCTGCGGAGCGCCGGGAATCATCCCCGGCTGACCGGCCATGCCACCCTGACCGCCGCGGCCGCGTCCACGGCGGCGACGACGACGACGCTTGCGTCGCGGCTGGCCGTCGGGGCCGATTTCCATCTGGCCTTCGGGCCCGCCGCCCGGCGCCTGCTGATCACCGCCGTCGAACGCCTCGCCGCCGACCGTGCCATCGACAGGTCCGGACGGGGCGAACTCGCCCGAGCCCTCAGAGGGCTGCGGGGGCTGCTGGTCGTACGGCGCGGGCGCCGGAGGGCGCTGCGGCTGGCCTCGGGATTGAGGCTGCGCGTGACGCTGATCCTGTCCGCGCGCCTGATCGGGGCCCTGGCCGCCTTGACCACCGCGCCCGCGACGACCGCGGCGGCGCCGACGGCGGCCGCCTTGGCCCTCTTCGCCGTTCTGCGAGGGCGCTCCCGCGCCGATGGCGCCCGACTCGATTTCCTGGTCGTTGGGACCGATGCCAGGTTCCAAGAGCTCGATCGGGTGCGGCTCGGGCTGCTCCTCTGGCTCGGCGTTCTCGGCCTGTCGCGCGGCGTCGGCCTCGTCCTGCGCGTCGGAAGCCCAGCCCTCTTCGCCTTCCTTGGGGCGGTATTCCCACTCCGTGAGGTCGGCGGGCTTGCGCGACGAGGGCAGGTTCGCCACATCGATGTCGGCGCCGGAGGCGTCGTACGCGTAAAAGCTCACGCGGTCGATCGGCACGGTCTCGCTGACGCGGACGTCCACGTGCTTGCCGCTGGTGCGCTCGATGCGGCTGAGCACCCGGCGCTTGCTGGAGAGCAGCTCGCCCGCGACGCGGGGTGCGACCACCAGCTCGACCTTTGAAACGCGCTCAAGGTCGAGGATCGCGGCAAGCTCGCGGAGCGCATCGGCGGCGACGGACTCGGGGCGCTGGACGAGGCCGCGTCCGCGGCAGATGGGGCAGTCGACAAAGTGCACACTCTCGTGGCTGCCGCGCATCCGCTGGCGGGTCATCTCGAGGATGCCGAACAGAGAGATCGGCGCGGTGGTCGTGCGGGCCTTGTCGCGCTTGAGCCGCTCCTTGAACCGGGTCTCGATCTCCTTGCGGTGCGACGCGTGGCGCATGTCGATCAGGTCGTTGACGATGATGCCGCCCATGTCGCGGAGGCGGAGCTGGCGGCAGATCTCGTCCACCGCTTCAAGGTTGGTCCGGTACGCGTTGGTCTCGGCGTCGCGGGCGTCGCGGGCCTTGCCGCTGTTGACATCGATGGCGACCAGGGCCTCGGTCTGGTCGATGACCAGCCGCCCGCCCGAGGGGAGCGGGACCTCGCGGGCGTGGATCGTCGCGATCTGCTGCTCGATGCCGAAGGCGTGAAAAATCGGCGCCTTGCCCGGGAAGTGCAGCAGGCGCGTCTGCGAGCGCGGGGCGACGATCTTCATGAAGCGGCTGGCTCGCTCGAGGGCGAGCTCGTTGTCGATGACGACCTCGTTGATCTCGGTTGAGAGCTGGTCGCGGAGGCAGCGGACCAGGAGGTCGCTCTCGGAGTACAGCAGGCGCGGCTTGGTGCCGGTGTTGAGGCGCCGCTCCATGTCCTTCCACAGGCGCTGCAGGTACGCCAGGTCGCGCTTGAGCTCGGTCTTGTTGCGGTCCATGCCCGCGGTGCGGAGGATGAACCCGAAGCCCTCGGGGAGCTCGAGCTGGTCGAGGATCTCGCGCATCTTGTGGCGCTGCTCCTCGTCCTCGACCTTGCGGCTGACGCCGACCTTGTCCATGAAGGGCATCATGACCAGGAAGCGGCCGGGGATGGAGAGGTAGCTGGTGAGCGTCGGGCCCTTGGTGCCCACGCCCTCCTTGAGCACCTGGACCACGACTTCCTGCCCGCGGCGCAGGCAGTGCTGGATGGGCGGGCGCTCGCGGCGCGGCGTCTTGTGGCCGACGCGCTCGGTGGTCTCTTCCTCGTTCTCGCCGGGGAAGTAGCGCGGGTGCAGGTCGCTGTAATGGAGGAAGCCGTTGTCCTCGACGCCAAAGTCGACGAACGCCGCCTGGATCGACGCCTCAACGTTGGTCACCCGGCCGACGTAGATGTTGCCCACGCGGCTGGCCGCGGTGAACTTCTCGGCGTGCAGCTCTTCGAGCTTCCCGTCCTCGACGATGGCGACGCGGCACTCGTCGCCGGGGACGTAATTAATGATCATCTGGTTGTTGGACATTCTTCGGCGAGTCCTTTCTACGCGGACCCGCGCGGAGCATCGACTATCGAGGAACGTCCCGGCCCAGCGCCCGCGGACCTCGCGCGATGAGGCGCGGTCCGGGGGTGCGCGGCAAGCGACCACCCCGCGGTCCCGCGTCAGCGCGGGCCGGGAAAGTCTCTGTTGCCGTGGTGTGGGGGAGAACGTTCACGATGAACGGTGGCTCGCACGCGGTGGGCGAGCGCCGGAAGAGGCGGACGCAAGGCCCGGCCCGGGTGCGCGGTTGCCGCGGTTCACGCGGCCCGCACGCCTCTCGGCGGGCTTCACGGTCCGCGCTCTGGGCGCCCCGTTCTACCGGGGCGCCGGCGCTCGACCGGAACTTGATCCCGGGGCTAGTCGGCGGCACGCCCGTCGAACGCCTCGGGGACGATTTTGCGTGCACGGTCCCTCAACAAAGAGGACACCTGCACGTCCGAATCGAGCGACAACGCCTGTTTGGCGACACGCTCGCACTGGGCCACGGTCACGCTCCGGATCATCCGCTTGAGGCGCGGGATCGAAGAAGCGGTCACGGAAAGAGTACGCAAGCCGAGCCCGATCAGCAACATCGCGTATTCCAGCTCCGCCGCCGACTCCCCGCAGCAGGAGACGGGGATCTTGCGGTGCCGCGCCACGCGGGCGACGTCGCGGATGAGCTTGATCACCGCCGGGTGGGCCGGGTTATAAAGGTTGGCGATCCGCTCGTTGGTGCGGTCGACCGCCAGGGTGTACTGCACCAGGTCGTTGGTCCCGATCGAGAAAAAGTCGACCTCGCGGGCGAAGGTATCGGCCATGATCGCCGCCGACGGAACCTCGACCATCATGCCCAGCTTGATCTTGGGGTCGTACGGCACCCCGTCCTCGGCCAAGTCCTCCATCGCCTCCATCACGTGGAACTTGGCGCTGCGGAACTCGCTGGTGGTCGTCACCAGCGGGAACATCACGCGGATCGGCCCGAACGCCGACGCCCGCACGATCGCCTTGAGCTGACGGCGGAACATCGGGAGCGAGCGGAGGCAATAGCGGATGCTGCGGCAGCCCAGGAAGGGGTTGCGCTCGGGGATGTCGTTGCGGCTCTGCGTGTACTTGTCGGCGCCCAGGTCGACGGTGCGGATCGTCAGGGTTTTGCCCTTGCACAGCTCGACGCACTTCTTGTACGCGTGGAAGTGGTCCTTCTCCGTCGGCTCCATGTCGCGCGCAAGGTAGAGGTACTCGGTGCGGTAGAGTCCGACGCCCTCGCCGCCGTGGTCGAAGATCGAGGGGATCTCCTCGGGGAACTCGATGTTGCCCAGGAGCTCGACGTGCGCGCCGTCGAGCGTGACCGAGGGCATGTCCGACAGCTCGTCGAGCGAGAGCCGGAAGACACGGGTCTGCTCGATGTAGCCCGTGTACTCGTCGAGCTGCTCGGTCGTCGGGTTGACGATCACGATGCCCTTCTCGCCGTCGAGGATCACGGTGTCGCCGTCGTCCGCGGGGGCCGTGAGGTCCTGGCAGCCCACGACCGCGGGGATGCCCAGCGCGCGGGCGACGATCGACGTGTGCCCGGTGCGCCCGCCCAGGTCGGTCGCGAACCCCACGACCTTGGCGCGGTCGAACGCGGCGGTCTGCGAGGGCGTGAGGTCGCGGGCGAGCACGATCGTGCCCGGCGCCACGTGCTGCAGGCGCTGGCGGCCGGTGCCCACCAGGTGGTGCAGCACGCGCACGGCCAGGTCGTCGATGTCGTTGGCCTTGGTGTTGAACGTCGCGTCGCGGCTGGCGCGGAACTTGTCGGCCAGTTCGGCCAGCGTGTGGCTGAGGGCAAACTCGGCGCTGACCAGCTCGGTCTCGACCAGCTTGCGCATCTTCCCGATCAGCGCCTTGTCGCCGAGCATCGCCGCGTGCACGCGGAAGATGGCCGCGGTCTCCTTGCCCATCTCCTTCTCGGCCTTCTTGTAGACCTCGCCCAGCTCGGCGATCGAGACCCGGACGGCGTCCTCGAAGCGGGCCAGTTCGGCCTTCACCTGCTCAGGGCGGATCGACCGGCGCGCCACCCGCCCGTACTCGGTGTCGAGGACCAGGGCCTTGCCGATGACGATGCCGCCCGAGACCCCCAGGCCACGGTGCGCGTGCGAGCGGCGCTCCGGCGGCGCGGGCAACTGGGGCGGGGATTGCTTCGGACGCTCGGGCACGGGGCGGATTCTAGCGGAAGCGCGGCAGGGCACCGGACCGCCGGGCGATACACTTGCCCCATGGTCCCAAGGCGTCACCTGGCGGTCTTCCCCGGCTCCTTCGACCCCGTGACCTACGGGCACCTCGACGTCATCGAGCGCGGGCGGCGGCTGTTCGACGAGTTGGTCGTCGCCGTCGGGAGAAACCCCGGGAAGGACCCGCTGTTTACCGCGGAGGAACGGCTCGACATGACCACCAGACTCGTCGAGGAACTGGTGGCGCGCGAGCCCGCTCTGTCCCCGGTCACCGTCCGCGCCTTCTCCGGGCTGACGGTCGACTTTGCGCGGTCGGTCGGGGCGGGGATTCTGCTCCGCGGCATCCGAAACCTGTCGGACCTTCAGTACGAGGTCCAGCAGGCGGTCACCAACCGCGAGGTCGCGGGCCTCGAAACCGCCTTCGTCGTCGCCGGTCAGAGTTTCGCCTACACCAGTTCGAGCCTCATCAAACAGGTAACCGCCATGGGCGAAGACCTCAACGCGCTCAAGAGCATGGTCCCGCCGCTGGTGCTCGAGATGCTGAGGGAGAAAAAGGCCCACAAGCACCCGGCTCTGGAGCGGCTCATGGTCGACCGGGATCAGTCGGTCGAGGGGTAGGGCGGGGTGCGTGGGTGATGGATGGCGATGGAGGTGATTCTGACGTGCCGCGGGGTCCGCTCCATTGCCGACGCGTGCGGTGCGAATCGGTTCTGACTTGAGATCTGCGACCTGAGACTCTGAGCTACATATGGACATCCGCGTCATCAGCATCGGAACGTTGCCGTCCCACCCCTTGTGGGGCGAGAAGACACAGGTTCGCACGGGGCATGCCACGACCACGCTGGTACGCACCGACTCCAAGGCGATCCTGGTCGACCCGGGATTGCCGGAGCAGGCGCTGGTGGCGCGCCTCGGAGAGCGGGCCAACCTTGCCGCGGCAGGGATTACCGACGTTTTCCTCACCAGCTTCCGGCCCGATGTGCGCCGATCGATCACGGCGTTCAAGGATGCCCAGTGGTGGATCCACGAGGTCGAGCGCGAGATGGTGGGCGTGACGCTGGCGCAGCGCCTCAAGGAGCTGGCCCAGGAAGACCCCGACGACGCCGTGCGGCGGGCGCTCGAGCAGGACGTCGCGGTGCTGTCGCGCTGCAAGAACGCGCCCGACTCGCTCGGCCGCAACGTCGACCTCTTCCCCCTGCCGGGCACGACGCCGGGGATGTGCGGCCTGATCGTGAGCGAGCCGCGCCGGACCACCGTGATCTGCGGCGATGCCATCCCGACCGTCGAGCACCTCGAGCAGGGCAAAGTAATGCAGGGCGCCGTGGATGTCGAACGCGCCAAGCAGAGCTTCGCCGAGGCCGTCGAGATCGCCGATGTCCTGGTGCTCGGCCGCGACAACCTGGTGGTGAACCCCATCAGGAGAACGTTCTAACAATCGCGCCCGACTCCTTACTGCCCACTGCCCACTCCCCACTGCCCACTGCCCTCTTCCCCCATGCCCTGCCCCCTCTGCACCAGCCTCGAATCCCGCACCGCCAGCCCGCGATTCGTGGCGGACCTGGCGCGTTCGACGGTGTTCCTGGGCGAGCGGCAGAACCCGCGGGGGTGGTGCGTGCTGGTGCTCAAGGACCACGTCGAGCACATGGCCAGCCTGCCCGTGGGCGTGCAGTCGGAGATCTTCGGCGAGGTGGCCCGGGTTGCCGCGGCCATACGGACCGTGTTCACCGCCAGCGACCCCGAGTCGCCGCCGCTGCGCATCAACTACGAATGCCTGGGCAACCAGGTCGCGCACGTGCACTGGCACGTGATCCCGCGCCACGCCGACGACCCTGATCCGCGCAACACCGTGTGGAACTGGAGCCGCGAAACCATCGGGCCGCCGCCAGAGAAGCGGTCGCTGATCGAACTGGCCGAGAGCCTGCGCGGAGCCCTGCCGGCCTGACCCGCGCTCGCACAGGAGATGCCCATGGCCCGCCCCGCCGCCGTGCACCGCTGGACCGACCTTGCCGCCGACACGCCGATGCCGCTGCTGGAGCGCCGCCGGGTGATCGGCGAAAAGGCGATGATCTCGCGCGTGCTGCTCCAGAAGGGCTGCCAGGTGCCGCTGCATTCGCACGAGAACGAGCAGTTCGCGATCGTGCTCTCGGGCAAGGTCCGGTTCGGCCTGGGGAACCCGGGAGCGGCGGATCGGCGCGAGGTGGAGTTGGGCGCCGGCGAGGTTCTCGAACTGCCCGGGAACGTGCCGCACTCGGCGCTGGCCCTTGAAGAGACGATTATCCTGGACGTCTTCAGCCCCACCAGCGAGAAGACGGGCATCGACCGCGGATAACTCGCGCGGCTCGGCGTCTGGCAATCCTGGGATTCGGGCGCATAATTACGTGTGCGGAGAGGTGCGGTTGCGCGCCCGTTCCTCCGCCCGATCAGGGGAGCGGCTGATGGCGAAGGTCTTTCATCCAGGCTTGGCGGCGGCCGCGGCCGTGGGCGCATCGGCGAGCTTCGCCCCCGCCGGCATCGTCTACAACTCATTGGCCGCGAACCAGCAGGCCGCGGGCATCGTGGTCTGCGCCGACCCCGACGAGACCGACAGCCGCGTGGAGCTTCCGGGGTCGCCGACAGCACGCGAGTTTGACGCGCAGGTGGGAGACGCGATCACGCTCGCCGGGACGGACCGCTTCGTCACGAACTTCACGGTGCGTCTTGCGGCGTACCAGCCGACGGCCAGCACCGCCAGCGCCAACCTGGAACTGAACATCTACACCAGCGCCGGCGGCCTGCCCGGTTCGCTTCTGTGGACCGGAACGTCCGGCGTCGTGTTTCCGTCATCGCTCAACGGCGTGGACGTCTCGTTCACGCCGAACATCACGGTGCCGGGCTCGCTCGTCTTCTCCGTGGCGTTCTCCGCGATCTCCAACGCCGGGCTGCGACCGATGGGCGCGGCAACCGCCAGTCTTGTCCAGTCCGGCAGCAGCGGCGCCAACATCGTGGTCCAGGACACCGCGACCCAGGCCTGGCGCACGGCGAGCTACGGATCGGGGTTCGAGAATGTTCAGGCGCGGATCGTCGCGGTCCCTGCGCCGTCGACCGCCGCGCTGCTGACAGCCGCGGCGTGCGCTTTCCGCCGGCGGCACACTCGCGGGTCGCTCGCGATCGCGCGTCGCCCGCAGGCCGCGCGGCGATAAGGGTTCAGGTTCCGAACTTGCGGATCAGCTCCGCGATCCTCGCGAGGTGATAGTCGTCGTGCGCGCACACAAAGGCAACGGCGTCGACCAGACGCAACGAGACCTTCAGGCGCGGGTGCACGCTTACGCGTGAAAAGTCCGCCTCGGCGAGTGATTCGAGCTTCACCGCCTGACGGGCACGCTCGCGCCGGAACGCCGCGAGCAGTTCCTTCACGTCCCGCGCGTTGTGATCCGCCTCGTTGCTCGCGCGGTTGGTGATGTCCGCGGCACGAAGTTCGGGCTTCCCCGCCAGAAAATCATCGAGGCGCCCGTCCCACAAGGGCTCAAGGTCGAGCAGGTGCCCGATGTTCTGGAGGATGGTCCAGCCGCCGTCGGAGCGTGTGAGCGCCCCGCGCGGCACGTCGCGGAGGCGATCCTCAAGGCGCGCGGGCGTGCCGCGGAAGCGCTCGATAACGTCGGGGTAGGTGCGGACGTCGTCGGGGAACGAGAATTTCCGATCAACCCAGGGGAGCTTGGCCATCGTGAATCCTCGGGACGGGACTACGCCTTCGTATCCTTGATCGGCACACGTGGCACGTGTGGAGCCGCGGGGAGCCGCGGGGAGCCGCGTGGAGCCGCCCACGGAAGTGGGCGGGCCGAACTACCACGGACATCGTAATTTCAACCCGCCGCCTTCCGTCGGCGGCTCCACAATAGCTCCGGGCTCCCCGCACTCTCCGCTCACATCCGCCCATCCACCGCGAACTCATCCCTCTCTCCCTGTTCGTCAAGCACATAACGAACCGCGCCCCCGACCGCTTCAGGGAACCACAAGTACCGTGTGCTGGACTGAGAAGTCCATACCGGCGCTCGCGCCGCGCTCAGCCCCGCTTCGCGCAGCCGGCGCGTGGCCCACGCTTTAAACGAACCGGCAAGCTTGCCGGGCTCCGGTGATCGACA
Source organism: Phycisphaerales bacterium (assembly GCA_044223975.1). GTDB lineage: Bacteria > Planctomycetota > Phycisphaerae > Phycisphaerales > UBA1924 > CAZCPB01. The sequence continues at coordinate 187,004 of JBGALI010000002.1, forward strand.
GCCGACGACCAGGTGGACGTGTGTTGTGCGCACGTTCAGGGCCCCGAGCGTGCATTCCTTGAACGCCACGTGCTCGACAATCGAGTCGCGCACGACCCGGCGCATGCCTTCCGTCAAGACCACGGGCTCAGTCTTGAGCAGCCTCGCCTCGGCGCCCGCCAAGCCCTGATTCACAGCAAGCAACGGAGCCCCGTAAAGGTTGTGGGACGCTTCGACCGACCCACGTTCATCACCGTGGAGCCACGTTCCGTAGCACGACCACGTAAGGAAATACGCGAGCGGTGCCATATCAAGGAGTGTACCAACGACAGAACCACATGCACCCCGCGTGGCTCCGCCCACGGAAGTGGGCGGGCCGAACTACCACGGGCGTCGCAATTTCAACCCGCCGACTTCCGTCGGCGGCTCCACGCACGCTCTACCCACGCGCCGCGCCAAAGCCCCACTCATCCCATCGCCCGCTCGATGTCCCCGATGAGGTCCTGCGCATCCTCGATCCCCACCGAGAACCGCACGAGCCCGTCCACGATGCCGAGCTTGGCACGGGCCTCGGCCGGCACCGACGCGTGCGTCATGATCGCCGGGTGCTCGATCAGCGACTCGACGCCGCCCAGCGACTCCGCAAGCGAGAACAGCTCGACACGCTCCAGGAACCGCCGCGCCTTGCCCAGGCCGCCCTTGAGCACGCACGTGATCATGCCGCCGTGGGCCTTCATCTGCTTCTTGGCCAGCGCGTGCTGCGGGTGGCTGCGCAGGCCGGGGTAGTACACCCGCTCCACCTTGGGGTTCTTCTCCAGCCAGCGGGCGATCTTGAGCGCGTTCTCGCAATGCCGCTCCATCCGCACGTGCAGGGTCTTGGTCGAACGCAGCACCAGGAAGCAGTCCATCGGGCTCGGCACGGCGCCCACCGCGTTCTGCACGAAGCGCAGGCGCTTGGCGATCGCGTCGTCGTTGACGACCAGCATCCCCCCCACCACATCGGAGTGCCCGCCGAGGTACTTGGTGGAGCTGTGGCACACGATGTCGGCGCCCAGCGCCAGCGGTCTCTGAAGGAACGGGGTGGCGAACGTGTTGTCGACGACCACCCACGGGCGCTCGATGGGCCGGGCGCCGGGGATGGAGATCAACGGCAGTCCGGCCCCGGTGCTTTCGCCCCCCGCTCCTCGGACCCGCGCCGGTCCCGCGTGCCCTCGCCCCGACTTGAACTGGCGCGCGAGTTTCACGACGCCACGGATGTCGATGACCTTGAGCATCGGGTTGCTCGGCGTCTCCAGCCACACCAGGCGCGTCCGCGGCGTGATCGCCCGCTCCACCGCGCCAAGGTCGGTCATGTCGACGCGGGTGCAGGCGATGCCGAGTTGCTTGTACACCTTGTCGATCAGGCGAAAGCTGCCGCCATACACGTCGTCCGAGAGCACGACGTGATCCCCGGCCGAGAGCTGGTGCACCACGCAGTCCATGGCGCCCAGGCCGCTCGAGAACGCCAGCCCGTGCCCGCCCCCCTCCAGCGCCGCCACGTTCTGCTCAAGCGCCGTGCGCGTGGGGTTCTTGGAGCGCGAGTAGTCGTACCCGTCCTTGAACTTGCCCGGCGATTCCTGCACGTACGTGCTGGTCATGTAGACCGGCGTCATGATGGCGCCCGTGGTCGGGTCGGGACTCTGCCCGGCGTGGATGGCGCGGGTGCCGAAGCGGTGTTCACGGGCGCCGGGCGTGGTGCGGCTCTTCATGCGGTGCTCCTGGAGAGAGCACAGGATACGCGGTCACCGCCCCCCGCCGCGCCACGCCGCACGCCAGGAAAAGGGGGCCGCCCGGTGTTTCCGTCCCGGGCGGCCCGCGTGTCGGGCGACGGACGTGGTCCTCTCGCGCCTCTCGCGCCCGCCAGCGCACCGGGGGCAGGAAGCCGCGTGACGCGAGTCTCTCTCCCTCTCGCCGCGGAGGACACCGCCGACCGAACCATCACCACCGAACCATCTCAACTGAACCATCAACCGCCCGCTACTTCTGCTCGCGCTGCCGCAGCACCTCGAGCGCGATCTCCATCATCGTCCGGCGCGAGTCCCTGGCCTTCTGCCGCAGCAGGTTCATCGCCTCAGGCTCGGTGATCGAGAACTGCTCCACCATGGCCCACTTGGCCGACTCGATGGTGCGCCGCTCCGCCAGCCTCCGCCGCAGATCCGAATTCTCGCGCTGCGTCGCCATCAGCTGCGAGAACCGGCCCCAGGCGATCTCCATCGCGGCCCGCAGCTGCTCGGTCTCGACCGGCTTGACCAGGTACCCAAAGACCCCCGCGCTGCTCGCGGCCATGACCTGCTGCGGGTCCGAGTACGCCGACACGATCACCACCGGGATCGCCAGTTCCGCGAACATCTCCTCCGCGGCAGAGATCCCGTCCCGCTTGGGCATGCGGATGTCCAGCAGTGCAAGGTCGGGCAGCGCGACCCGCGCCAGGTCCACCGCCCGCTGACCGTCCGTCGCCGGGCCCACCGTCGTGTACCCAAGCTCCGCCAGCGCGAGCGCCAACGACGTGGCCACCAGGTGCTCGTCGTCGGCGACCAGCACGCGCCGGGGGTGCACCGGGATGCCCGACTGCGCGGCGGCCACGGCGGCCGGAACGGGACCGAGCGTGGACGTCGCGCTCTGGAATTTCACCACCGTCTCGTGTGACAAGCTCATACAAGGATCTCCTTGCGCGGAGCGTGGACCGCCAGGAACTGCGCGGGCGTGACCAGCGCGCCCTTCAGGCGTGCGCTCCACGTGCTTTCCGAACGTTCGAACATGACATCGCCGCGCAGGTCCGAGCGCGCGAAGCCCTCGATCAGCGGCAGGCCCACCCCGGAGCCGGCCTCGTCGCAGTCGTCCTTCGGGCACGAGACCAGCGGCGACTCCGACCACGACATCTCCAGCGCCACGCCCTCGGCGCCCGGGCTAGCCTCCCACGACACGCTCACGGTCCCCTCGGGCATTCCCAGGGCGCCGTGCTTCATCGAGTTGGTCAGCATCTCCTGCACGATCATCGCGAACGCACTGGCCTCGCCGGTGGTCAGCGGGACCGAGGGTCCGCGCACCTCGATCGACTGCCTCCGCGGGCCGGTCACGATCGCGTCGCACACGCGCATCACCAGATTCAGCAGGTCGACCGGCGCGCCACCCGTGCGGTTGATGATGTCGTGCACTTCCTTCATCGCCCGGATCTTTCCCCGCAGCGCGTGGGAGATCTGCGCCGCCGGACGACCCGATTTCTCGTACAGCGAGATCAGCCCCGCCAGCCCCGCCAGGTTGTTCCGCACGCGATGGTCAAGCTCGCGCCGCAGCGCACTCTCGTGGTTCAGCGACCGCTCGCTGTCGGCCAGCGCCCTCCGCATGTCCGACTCCGCCGCCTCGCGCCGCAGCATCTCGCGCCGCGTCCGCAGCAGCAGCGCCAGCGTCCAGAACCCCGACAGGATGCTCAAGGGCATCGTCGCCGCCAAGCCCAGCCGCAGCCGCCCGCTCCACGACTCCGGGTCCGCAAAGAGCAGGATCGCGATGTCGGCGTTTGCGACCGCCGTCGCGATCAACGGGGCCGCCACCAGGGCCCACCGCGGCACCGAATTGTGGGTCGACTCGCTCGCACGCACGATCATCGCCTCACCTCCGCCCCGCGCCGCGGCGCAACGCACGCTCCACACGGTCGATCATCCGATCCAGCGCGATCTCCAGCGCCCGCGCCTCGGTCCGCAGCGCTCTGCGCTGCATCGCCTCGGCCACGGCCTCCGACGATCCCGCACGCGCCCGCGCGACATCACCCCCGGCACCCGCGCCACCGCGTGCGCGCAGCCCGCCCCTCTGGATCAACAGCGATTTCAGTTCTGCCGTGGTCATGGCCAACCTCCTGTTCCGTACGAGGGGGACACGCTCCCCGCTCACCCGCAACATCGTGGTCGCGCCGCACCGCACAAAACGTCGAACGCCGCAGCAGCCCTCGGGGCACCACTGCGGCGTCACGGCCGGATTTCGTCGGACGGTCCGACGAACAGATTTGTTGCATCACTATATCGCCCGCGCCGCCGATAGGTTCGAAGAAATCGTCACGATCTTTCGCGCCGGCGGGTATGCGAACGCCGCCCGCACACTGCGCCGAGCCTCGACTTCGCCCCAAAGGGGCGCACGGACATAGCCACGGGTGGAGCGCAGCGGGCGCCTCGCCCGCGGAGCGGAACCCGTGGAAAGGACCCCTCACACTCACTTGCACCCCGGAGGGGTGCGCGAAGCGTGCTGCCGATCTCTGGCGCCCGTTGAGCCACACACCCGCATCATCAGGGGCAAAGAAGAACTGGGAAGTAGTCATTGCCCCCGACACCACGGTCCCAGCCCCCGAAGGGACTTCCGCCCCCCCGACCACGCCCGTGCGCTCTATTGGGGGCGAGTACTCCGATGCCCACTCGCTTCGAGAGTATCTGTCCGCAAGATAAACTCGCGCCATGCCAGGCACCTATTCACAGGTCCCTTCTGCACATCGTCTTCTCGACCAAGGGCCGACAACCATGGATCACGCCCGAGGTCCGCGACCGCCTGCACACTTTCATCGGCGGCGTCGTCGGCGACGAGAAGGGCTCGCTCCTGGCGATCGGCGGCATGCCCGACCACGAGCACCTGCTCGTACGCTGGCGGACCGACGAAGACATCGCAACGCTGATGCGGCACGTCAAGGCGCGGTCGTCGCGCTGGGTGCACGAAACGTTCCCGACGCTCCGTGCCTTCGCCTGGCAGGAGGGGTACTCGGTGTTCTCGGTGAGCAAGTCGGGAGAAGGCGACGTGCGCTCGTACATCGAGAATCAGGGGGAGCACCACAAGAAGTGGGATTTCAAAGCGGAGCTGCTGAAACTCCTGCGAGCGCACGAGGTCGAATTCGAAGAGAAGTACGTGTTTGATTGAACCTCTCTTGTACCTGAGGTCGGCGTCGGACCTGTGCACGCGTTCGACCCCAAGGGGCGCCTGCCGTCGCCCCAAAGGGGCGCACGGGCGTAGCCACGGGTGGAGCGCAGCGGGCGCCCCGCCCGCGGAGCGGAACCCGTGGGAAGGACAACTCACACTCTCCAGCACCCCGGAGGGGTGCGCGAAGCGTACCAAGTCGGTCGCATCAGTGAACGGTTCGTCCGCCCCATCCGGGGCGGAGTAGCCAGGGAAGGAAAGGGACGTAGGAATGTCGCCTCCCACGGGTTCCGTCGGCGAGACGCCGACTCCACCCGTGGCTACGCCCGCGCGCTCCTTCGGAACGAAGACTCCGCGTTTCACCAACCTCGTGCGTTCACGTCCGCGCCTCGCTCAGTACACTGAAATCATGCCTGACGCGCCCGATCCTGCTGATACAGGCATGCTCCGGAAGTTCCTCGCCGAGCGCGATGCGCCGTGCCCCGCGTGCTCGTACAACTTGCGGGGGTTGACGACCGACCTCTGCCCGGAGTGCAACCAGCCCCTCACGCTCCAGGTGGCACTCACCGAGCCCAAGCTGGCGTCGTTCGTGGCCGGTATCGTGGCGCTCTCGTGCGGGCCCGGCTTCTGTGCCGTGGTCTTGGTCTGGTCAATCATCAACGCCGGGGTGGGCCGGGGCGGACCTTCCGATCGCGACTATGTCCCCCTGGTGAGCGGCGTGGTGTTCGGGGCGGTGACCATTCCCGTCTGGAACGCGCGGCGACGGCATTTCCTGGCCGCGGGTGCCCGATCCCGGTGGATCGTCGTGGTGGTCGCGGGGCTGGTGGGCCTTGCCTTCGCCGTGTGGTTTTTCATCCTGGTGGCGTGACCCCGACCCATTCGGCCCGGGGCGACGTATCGACAGGCAGGGATCTCGCCGATAACCACACCATGCCCGCCACCCCCCACACCGACCTCTCCCCCGAGCTCCTGGCGCACATGCACGCCATCAAGGCCAAGGCCATCGAGTACGGCCTTGATTTCTACGACGTGGTCTTCGAGGTGTTGCCCTTCGACACCATGAACCAGATCGCCAGCTACGGCGGCTTCCCCGTCCGCTACCCGCACTGGCGCTGGGGCATGGAGTACGAGAAGCTCTCCAAGCGCGACGCCTACGGCCTGGGCCGCATCTACGAGATGGTCATCAACAACGACCCCGTCTACGCCTACCTCCAGGAGTCCAACGCCGTCACCGACCAGAAGCTCGTCATGGCCCACGTCTACGGGCACGCCGACTTCTTCAAGAACAACTTCTGGTTCAGCAAGACCGACCGCAAGATGATGGACCAGATGGCCAACCACGCCACCCGCGTGCGCCGCCACATCGAGCGCCACGGCCAGGACCAGGTCGAGACCTTCATCGACGCGTGCCTCTCGATCGAGCACCTCATCGACCCCCACTCCATGTTCGTGCACCGCGAGGACACCGGCCAGCCCATCGGCCCCCGCCGCCGCGAGGACCGCGAGCGCCACCCCGCCTTCGAGCCTGACAAGCTCCCCGCCAAGAGCTACATGGACCCGTTCATCAACCCGCAGGCGGCGATGGACAAGCAGCGCAAGGAGCACGAGGAGCGTCAGAAGGCCGACCGCGGCCGCTTCCCCCGCCACCCCACGCGCGATGTCCTCCTGTTCCTCCTCCGCCACGCCCCCCTCGAAGAGTGGCAGCAGGACATCCTCTCGATCATCCGCGACGAGGCGTACTACTTCTCCCCGCAGGCCATGACCAAAGTCATGAACGAGGGTTGGGCCACCTACTGGCACTCCAAGCTCATGACCCAGCACTTCCTCGAGGCCAGCGAGATCGTCCACTACGCCGACCAACACTCCGGCGTCGTCCACATGGCCCCCGGCGGCTTCAACCCCTACAAGATCGGCGTCGAGCTCTTCAAGGACATCGAGCGCCGCTGGAACACCGGCCAGCACGGGCCCGAGTGGGAACGCCTCGAATCCATCGGCGCCAAGGAGGTCTTCGACGATCGTTCCATGCGCGGCAGGGAGAAGATCTTTGAGGTCCGGCGCATCTACAACGACGTCAACTTCATCGACGAGTTCCTCACCGAGGAGTTCGTCGAGAAGCACAAGATGTACCAGCACAAGCGCGACCCCCAGACCGGCGAGGTCAAGGTCGTCAGCCGCGACTTCAAGCGCGTCAAGATGACGCTGCTCCACCACCTGACCAACATGGGCCAGCCGTTCATCTACGTGGTGGACGCCAACTACCTCAACCGCGGCGAGCTCTATCTCGCCCACAAGTACGCGGGCCTCGAGGTCGAGGCCGCCAAGGCCACCGAGGTGCTCCAGAACATCCGCCTCATCTGGGGCCGCCCCGTCCACCTGCAGTGCCGCGTGAACGACGAGATGCACATCCTGAGCATCGAAGGCATCGACGACAAGCCCAAGCGCGAACGCATCACCGACGAGACCCCCGCCCCGGCGCACGGGATGGAATGATGAAGTGACGGAGTGACAAAGTGACGGAGTGACGAAGCGAATAAACAAGAAGCGGCCGCGGGGCCGCTCCTTGTCCAGGGACTTTGCGATGTCACGCGCCGTGTCCGAAGCTCTCCGGAGCAGCCTCTCCCCCACTCCGTCACTCCGTCACTCCGTCACTTCTTCAACACCCCCCCTCGAACGCCACGACGAACAGGTCAAAGTCGTCGCCGTTGACGAACAGGTTGCCGTCCACGTCCGCGCCGGGGTTGCCGAAGATGAAGTCGAACGTGAACGCATCAAAGTCGTCGCCGTTCACGAATCCGTTGCCGTCGTAGTCGGCAAAGCACTGCACGCCGATGAACACGTCCGGATCGTTCAGGTTGATCCACCCCACGTTCTCGCCCCAGACATAGCCGCCCAGCCGCCGCTTCTCGTACAGGTACACCGCGGCCTCTCCGGGCACCGCGGCGGCGCCACCTCCGAAGTTGACCCAGCCGATGTTCTCCCCCCAGCCGTAGCCGCTCAGTTCCCCCGACGGGCCATCGACGTTGACCCCGTAGTCGGAGCTGTCCTTGTTGGCATACGCCACCCCGTCGACGGGACCAAAGCCCACCAGGATCCATCCCACGTTCTCCCCCCAGATCGCACCGGTCAGGTGCGTGGGGTACACGTGCACGCCGCGGGTGGCGCCGTCGGCATCACGCCAGTTCGTAAACCCGATGTTCTCGCCCCAGGCGTACTTGTTGGTCTCATCGATGTTGGTGAGCTGGGCCTTCGCCGCAGGCGCTGCAGCCGCGAGCGCGATTCCCAGGATGATCGTGCGAGTCATGATTGCTTCTCCTTCGAGCGGTGCGGTCGCACCGCGCACGGGCCGGTGAATGGGTGTGGGCTCAGTACGTGTAGTTGGCGTTGGGATCGGTCGAGCCGGGGCTGACGCCGCCGGAGTTGCCCAAGATGGCCCCCGCGTTGGCGCCGTTCACCACCAGGCACTTGTTGCCCGCGCTGATGTCCCAGTTCGCGGTCGTGTTGCCCGACGCGGTGTTCTGGGTGATGAAGTTGAGGCTGGCGGTGCAGCGCACGCCCCAGTCGTTGCCGATGCAGTTGTTCCCCTCGATGCGGTTGTTGCTGCCGCCCACGGCAACCCCGGCCCCGCCCGCGGCATCGACGCCGTTGGAGTTGCTGGTGTTGCCCCGCACGACGTTGAGGCTCACCGCGGTGATCCCGTTCTCGCCGTTGGAGGTGCAGGTGCAATCCAGGATCGTGTTCCCCAGGTCGGCGTAGATCCCGTGGAACGTGTTGACGAGGGCCGAACAGTTGGAGATCGTCGAGAACTGGCTGACGACAAAGCCGATGATGTTGCGCCGCGCGGTGCAGGCCGTGATCGTCCCGCCGCTCCCCACCAGGATCCCGACGCTCCCGTTCTGGTACGCCGAGCACCCCTCGACCGCCGCGTTCGTCGGCGCCGTAATCCCGTCCTGCCCGTTCCCGACCACGACGCACGACCGCACCACCGCGTTGTCGTTCACGTGGATGCCGCTCACGGTGTTGTCCGAAGAAGTCACGCCCTCGACCAGCGACCCCAGGCCCGTCCCACCCTGCGTCAGATCGATCCCGTCCTGGCCCCACCCGCTCACCGTGCCGTTGCGGACCGTGAGGTTGTTGCGGGTCAGCTCGGTGGTCACGCCGTCGAGCGAGCCGCCCACGCCGTCCACGCTGAAGCCCATGAGATCGATCGTGACATTGTCGGCGGCGATCTCGATGCCCGACCGGCCGCTCACGCCCGCCACGTTGCCCGTCAGGTAGTACGAGCCGGGCTGCGTGATCCTGTAGACGCTGTTGCCGTCGCCGGGCGTGTTGGTCGCGTTGATCGCAACCCGCGGCTCGACTTCCGTGAGCGTCTTGAACGTGGGCGCGATCGGCCCGACGGGCGGGTCGAGCGGGCCGGCCAGGGCCGCGACGGTGCCGGAGGCGGTGATGAGGGCGAACGCCAGAACGGTGTTGCGAGTCTTCATGGGTGAGTCCTTGAACAAGGTGACCAGGATCGCTGCGCGGCCCCAGGCGCACGGTGCGCCCGGGCGCGGCTTCAGTACGTGTAATTCGCGCTCGGATCAGTCGAGCCCGGCGCCGCGCCGCCGGAGTTCCCGTTCACCGGCCCCGCGGTCGTCGCGTTGACCACCAGGATCACGTTGCCCGCCGCCACGTCCCAGTTGAGCGTGTTGCCCGAGCACGTGTTGCGGACGATGACGTTGCCCGCGCCGTCGACGTCGATCCCCCGGTCGGCGCTCCCGCAGTTGTTCCCCTCGATCCGGTTGTCGGTGCCGGTGGCGTGGATGTTCGCCCCGTCGCCCGCGTTGAGGCCGTTGTTGGTGCAGGAGTTGTCGCTCACGGTGCACTGGTCCGAGCACTGAATCCCGTCGAGCGAGTTGGCGCTGACGCAGCAGTCCGAGACGGTCGTGTTGATGTTCGCGACGATGCCCCTGCCCCCGTTGAAGTGGGACACGCAGCGGCTGACCACGCACGTGATGTTCCCGCTGATCCCGGTGCCCGAGTTGCCCGATGCCGTGCAATCGACGACCGTGCACCCGGCGCCGGCCACGATACCCGTGCCCGTGTTGGTGTACGCCAGGCACCCGGTGATCGTCGATCCGGTGCCCGCGGCGGAGATGCCGTTCCCGGTGTTCGCGTACGCCGTGCATCGGGAGATCGTGCACCCGAAGGACGACGAGATGCCGCCGGCTCCGTTCTGTACCGCGGAGCACTCCGTTGCCGTGCCCGCGTTGCCCAGCCCGATGCCGACCCCCGCGTTGCCGGAAACCAGCACCCGCTCAACGCGGTTGCCCAGACCGTTCAGTTCGATGCCCTTGTCCCCCCAGCCGCGGACCGAGCCGTTCACGATCGCGATGTCCGTCAACCCGGCCGTGGTGACGCTGATCCCGTCGAACGCGCCCATCCCGGACACGCCCCGGAGCTCAAAGCCGTTGAGGTCGATGGTGACCCCGCTCGAAACCACCTCGATCCCGTGCTTGCCCACCACGCCGGTCACATTTCCGGTGAGGTAGTACGAGCCGGGCTGCGTGATCTTGAACAGGCTGTCGGCATCGCCGGCGGTGTTGGTCGCGTTGATCGCCACCCGCGGCTCCACTTCCTGCAGCGTCTTGTACGTGGAGGTGATCGAGCCCGCGGGCGGGTCCAGCGGACCGGCCAGCAACGTGGCGCTCCCCGCCGCGGCAATCAGCGAAAGAACCACCAAGGAACTGCCCCCCACGCTTCGTTCGAACATGACCGCGTCTCCCAGGATCCAGGCCCATCAGCCCGGCCGATGGTTCGGTTCCTGTCTTGTGGCACCCCGGCCTGCCGCGGTACACTCGACCGCACGCACGCGGGGCTCACTCCACAAGGCCCCGACCGTGCCCCCGCGGGATCACGTCGGTCTGTTTTTTCTTGCACGTCACGCCATGAGCCACGACGCCGACATCACCACCCTGCTCGGGCGCGCCGCCCAGGGCGACGGCAAGGCCGCCGATGTGCTCTTTCCCATCATCTATGAAGAGCTGCGCGGCATGGCCGGAGCGTTCCTGGCCCAGGAACGGGCCGGCCACACCCTCCAGACCACCGCCCTGGTCAACGAGGCCTACCTCAAACTCGTCGGAGGCAACGCGGCCACCTACCAGTTCAACGGCCGCTCCCACTTCCTCGCCGTCGCCGCCCAGGCCATGCGCCGCATCCTTATTACACACGCCCGCGACCGCAAGCGCCAGAAGCGCGGCGGGGGCGCCGGGCGGATCTCGCTCAGCGAGGCTGAACCGCACGCCGCGGCACCCGAGCCCGACGTGGACCTCGTCGCCCTCGACGACGCCCTCACGCGCCTGGCCGTCATGGACGAACGCAAGTCAAAGCTGGTCGAGATGCGATTCTTCGCGGGCATGAGCGTCGACGAAGTGGCCGAGGCCCTGGGCGTCGGCACCGCGACGGTCAAGCGCGACTGGGCCATGGCGCGGGCGTGGCTCTTCCGCGAGATCTCAAGGGGGGACGACGGTGACGCCGGCGCAATGGGCCAGGCTTGACGACCTGTACGCCAAGGCCCTCGCGCTGGAGCCCGCGGCCCGCGAAGCGCTCGTCGCGCGCACGCACGCCGAAGATCCCGCCCTCGCCAAGGAGCTGCGATCCCTCCTCGACGCCGACCGGGGCGCCGGCGGGTTCCTGAGCACCCCCGCGGTCCGCGTCGCGTCGCTCACGCTCGACCACCACGCGGCCGACCCCCTCATCGGCGCCACGCTCGGCTCCTTCACCATCGAGCAGCGCCTCGGTGCCGGCGGCATGGGCGTCGTGTACCTGGCGCGCCAGGCCAGCCCCCAGCGCATGGTCGCGCTCAAAGTGGTGCGCCCCGACGCGATGTCCCCCGACGTGCTCCGCCGCTTCCGCCACGAGGCCGACGTGCTCGCGCGTCTCCAGCACCCCGGCATCGCGCAGGTCTACGAGTTCGGCCAGGCGCAGACGCCGCTGGGCATGCGCCCGTACTTCGCGATGGAGCTCGTCGACGGCAAGCCCCTCCTCCGCTACGCCCAGGAGGCCGCGCTCCCCGCGGCCGAGCGGCTCGAGCTCTTCGCGCGCATCTGCGACGCCGTGCAGTACGCCCACCAGCGCGGCGTCATCCACCGCGACCTCAAGCCCGCGAACATACTGGTGACCGAAGAAGTGACGAAGGGACGAAGTGACGGAGTGACGAAGCCGGAAAAGGCACCGCCCAGCTCTTCCTTCGTCACTCCGTCACTCCGTCACTCCGTCACTGCTCCCAAAGTCCTCGACTTCGGCGTCGCCCGCCTCACCGACTCCGACGTCCGCGCCACCACGCTCCAGACCGACGTCGGACAGCTCCTGGGCACCATCCCCTACATGAGCCCCGAGCAGGCCTCCGGCAACGCCGTCGACCTCGACCTGCGCTCCGATGTCTACGCCCTGGGCGTCATCCTCTACGAGCTGCTCGCCGGCAAGCTCCCCTACGACCTGCGCGGCAAGCCCGTCCCCGAGGCCGTGCGCATCATCACCGAGAGCGACCCGACCAACCTGTCGATGGTCAGCCGACAGTTCCGCGGCGACGTCGAGACCATCGTGGCCAAGGCCCTGGAGAAAGACCGCGCCCGCCGCTACCAGTCCGCCGGCGAGCTCGCCGACGACGTGCGCCGCTACCTGACCGACCGCGCCATCCTCGCGCGCCCCGCCAGCAGCGTCTACCAGCTCCGCAAGTTCGCGCGCCGCAACCGCGGCCTGGTCGGCGGCGTGGTCGCGGCCTTCGTCCTCCTCGTCGCGGGGCTGATCGCCACCAGCATCAGCCGCAGCCAGGCGCTCGCGGCTCAGAAACGCGAATCCCTCGCCCTGGCCCGCGAAACCGAGCAGAAGGACGCCGCGATCAAGTCCGCCGAGCGCGCCACGGCCATCAAGGAATTCCTGATCAAGACCCTGCAGGCCTCCGACCCCGGGATGGACGGCGCCCAGGACATGCGCGTCGCCGACGCGATGCTCCGCGGCGTGCAGCGCCTGGCGCAGGGCGACCTCGCCGACCAGCCCGGCGTCAAGGCCGAGATCCTCGGCGCCGCCGCCGAGATCCTGACCTCCAACGGGCGCGCCCGCGACGCCCTCCCACTGGCCGAGGAGGCGGCCGCGGCCGCGCGGCGCCTGCACCCCGGCGACCATCCCGACACCGCCACCAGCCTCAACAGCCTCGGCACCGTGCTCGACTCGCTCGGCCGCGCGACCGAGTCCGAGGCCGCGTTCCTTGAAGCCCTCGAGATGCGGCGGCGCCTGTTCCCGGGCGATCACGCCGACGTCGCGCTCAGCCTCAGCAACCTCGCCTCCGCGCGCCTCGCCGCCGGACGGCTCACCGAGGCCGAGCCGCTGTACGTCGAGGCCCTGGAGATGGAGCAACGCCTGTTCAAGGGCGACCACCTCACCCTCGCGTCCGGGCTGCACAACGTGGCATACGCGCGCCAGATGCTGGGGCGATCCTCCGAGGCCGAGCCCCTCTACCTCCAGGCCATGGAGATGCACCAGCGGCTCCTCAAGGGAGACCACCCCTACATCGCCAACGACCTCAGCAACCTCGCTCGCCTGTACCAGACCACGGGACGCGCCGCGGACGCCGAGCCGCTCATGGTGAAGTCCCTCGAGATGCGCCGGCGCCTCTACGCGGGCGATCATCCCGCAATCGCCAGCAGCCTCGACACGCTCGCGTCCATCCGCCAGGCGCTCGGACGCGCCGCCGAGGCCGAACCGCTCTTCGTCGAGGCCCTCGAGATGCAGCGGCGCCTCCACCCCACCGAGCACCCCGACGTCGCGACCGGCCTCAACAACCTCGCGGCTGTCCGGCTCGCCCTCGGGCGCGCCGCCCAGGCCGAACCGCTCCTCGTCCAGGCGATCGACATGGAGCGCAGACTGTTCCCCGGCGACCATCCTTCGCTCGCGCAGGCCTTGAACAACCTCGGCGGGGTCCGTCTCTCCATCGGCCGCGCGGCAGAGGCCGAGGCGGTCCTGGTCGAGGGCGCCGAGATGCACCGGCGGCTCTTTCCCGACGGCCACCCGTCGCTGGCCAACAACCTCAGCAACCTCGCCCGGGCCCGACAGGCGCTGGGAAACACCGCCGCGGCCCGCGAGGGATTCGCCGCCGCCATCGCGATGCTGCGCCGACTCTACCCCCCGCCCAAGGGAGCACCGTTGCTCGCACGCGTCCTGTGGCGCTCCGCGAGTGCCCGGCTCGCCGAGGGCGACGCGGCCGGCGCCGTCGAGCAGGCCGAGGAGGCCGTGAAGATCGCCGAGGGTCTTCTGCCCCCCGAGGATGGGCAGCTCAAGAGCTACCGCGACACGCTCGCCGCGTGCCGCGAGGCTCTGTCGAAGTGAGGGGCGTTGACCCCGCGACCGCGCCCCGGGTCAGGGCGTGCACGCCGGGCGCCTTGCTACCATGGCCGCTTCGCACCAGGAGTCACCCGTGCCACGCCCCTCCACGCTGCTCGCCGCCGCGTTGATCGCCCCGCTTGTTCTCGCCGCCTGCGAAGGCAAGGAAGCGACACCCGCGGCGCCCGTCAAGCAGCCCGCGGCCAAGCCGGAAGCGGCCCCCGCGAAGCCCGCGGAATCCAAGCCGACCGCGACCCAGCCGACCGAGACCAAGCCCACCGAGACCAAGCCGGCCGAGACCAAGCCTGCCGACGTCAAGCCCGCCGAGCCTAAAGCCGCTGCCGCGCCCGCGGAAGCGAAGGCTGATGCCAAAACCGTCAAGGGCCCCGACGGCAAGGACTACGCGATTCTCTCGACCACCAAGTCCCCCGGCGGAGTCATCGTCGAAGAGATCCAGACCGGCAGCGGCAAGGAAGCCAAGCTCGATTCCACGCTCGTTGTCCACTACGAGGGAAAACTCGCCAACGGCACGATCTTCGACAGCTCCTACAAGAAAGGACAGCCACAGCTCTTCTCGCTCCTGCGGCTCGTCAAAGGCTGGCAGGAAGCCATCCCCGGCATGAAGGTCGGCGGCGTGCGAAGGCTCACCATCCCGCCCGCGCTCGGCTGGCCTCAAGGCACCCCCGACGGCGCCGTGCCGGCGAACTCAACGACGTATTTCTGGATCCAGCTCGTCGACGTGAAGTAACCTCCCGCCCCGCACCACCCTCACCCCCGCGAGACCGCACATGTCCACCCCCGCTGCCGCGACCGTCAAGGGCCCCGACGCCAAGAGCTACCCCGTGCTCTCCACCACCAAGACCCCCGGCGGCGTCACCGTCGAGGAAATCACCATCGGCAGCGGCAAGGAAGCCAAGCCTTCCTCCACCGTCGTGATCCACTACGAGGGCGCCCTTACCAACGGCAAGGTCTTCGACAGCTCCTTCAAGCGCAAAGAGCCCGCGACGTTCCCGCTCAACCGCCTCATCAAGGGCTGGCAGGAAGGCGTCCCCGGCATGAAGGCCGGCGGCGTGCGCCGACTGACCGTTCCGTCCAACCTGGGCTACGGCGCCGGCGGCACGCCCGACGGCTCGATCCCGCCCAACGCCACGCTCGTCTTCTGGATGCAGCTCGTCGACGTGAAGTGATCGCTGCAACGACAGCGCCCGAACCGGATCGCACCGCCGGCTCGATGCTCGAGCGCCGATCCGGCTTTGCCGCGCGCGGCCTCAGCACCCCGCGACGAAGTCCGCCGTGAACTGGTCGAAGTCCACCCCGTTGGTAAAGCCGTCGCCGTTGTAGTCCGCGGCCGCCGTCCCGTACACAAACTCGTAGATGAACGAGTCGAAGTCGATGCCGTTCACGAACCCGTCGCCGTTGTAGTCCGACGGGCACAGCGTGCCCGCGGCAATCTCGCACTCGTCCGGGATCCCGTTGCCGTTGCGGTCGCGGCTCGAGCCGTTGGCGATCTCGAGCGCGTCGTCGACCCCGTTCCCGTTGCAGTCGTACGGCCCCACCCGCGCCACGTACACGTCCTGCTCGCCGTTGTACGTCGTGGCGTACACCACGTAGCACCCGGTCCGGTCCGACGATATGTCGTAGTAGTCGCCGATCTTGTTCTGCTGCGGCCATCCCACCGAACTGCCCCACACCGGCCCCAGCGGGACCGGCGCCGACCACGTCGCGCCCCCGTCGGCCGAGGTCGTGTACTTCGTCACCGCCTTGTACACCGAGCCCGTTCCCTGCCCGTCGTTGTAGACCACATCGAGTCGGCCGTCGGGCGCCACGCCCAGCGTTCCGAACCACTGCCACGCGTT
This sequence comes from Phycisphaerales bacterium, assembly GCA_044223975.1. Classification (GTDB taxonomy): domain Bacteria; phylum Planctomycetota; class Phycisphaerae; order Phycisphaerales; family UBA1924; genus CAZCPB01. The sequence goes on from JBGALI010000002.1 coordinate 203,125, forward strand.
CGCGCCCGCGGCTTCCGGGGCGGCTTTCACGGACGCGGACCACGTCGCGCCGCGGTCGGTCGAGTGCGCGATCCTGATATCCGCCGGGTCGGACGTTCCGGGGCTGATGACCGTCCCCAGCGCGTACACCCAGCCCTGGCGCGGACCGTCCGAGCGGTCGGTGTCCACGTTGGCCTGCCCGTCGAGTCCGGCGGGGTTCGGGTCCGGGGTCACCGTGGGCGAACCGCCGATCCCCAGGTTGGTGTTCAGATCGAACGTCGGCGACGGCGCGTCCTTGGCGTTGCTGGAACGCGCCAGCTTCATGGAGTTGTCGACGCCGACGTATTAAAACGTCCCGTCGGGCCCCACCGCAGTCGTTCCGAAGTGCGGCAGGCCTGTCGCGGTCGGCACCAGGTACGTCGACCCGCCGTCCGTCGATCGCGTGAATTCTCCGGCGCAGCACGAAGCGTACGAACTCCACGCCGCGTACACGTTGCCGTGCCCCGGGCTCGCCGACGTGTCCACCGCGATCCACGCCTTGTCCCCGCCGCGCGCGGGGATCGGCGCCGACCACGACTCGCCCCCGTCGGTCGAGCGGAACGTATCGCAGGTGTACGAGCTTCCCTGCACCGTGAGGCTGTAGTAATAGATGGTGCCGTCCGCGGCGGCCCGCACGACAGGATCGCTGCGGAACACCCCGGGTGTGAACTTCGCGACCGGCGTCCAGGTCCGCCCGCCGTGCGCGACAGCGCGTAACCCGCCTGACGGAAGTTCGAGGTCACGCTGTCGAACTGACGCCACCCGACCACGATCCGGAGCGGCGCGGCCGGGTCCACCGCCATCGACGGCTCGTTGGCCGCGTCCCCGATGATGTTCTGTCCGCCCGGACCGACGTTCGCCTGAGTCGTAAACGGGAACGAGCGTCCCATGCCCTGCGCGGCCGAAGGCCCGTACACGGGCGGTGACCAGGGCGCCGGCGGCTGGTCAACACGCTCCAGCTCGCGCTCCGGCGGTTCGGACTGCGCCACCGCAGCCGCGGCAGCCCACGCCGCAACCATCCCCGAGGCCGTCGCGGACCATCTCGCGCCGATCGGTGCACCGGACATGCGTCGCCCTTTCGTGAGCCCCCTCCCTCACGATACCGCGCGCGGACGGCGGGCGGAAGGACAACGTCAGCACCCCACCTCGAACGCGAGCACGAACCCATCGAAATCGTCGCCGTTCACAAACGAGTTGCGATCAAAGTCCGCCAATGAAGTGCCCCAGTAAAACTCCAGGACAAACCCGTCGAAATCGTCGCCATTGACAAACCCGTTGCCGTCGAAGTCGGCCGGGCAGCTGCCGGCCCGCTGCTTGAGCACGTACCCCGTGACCTTGCCCGCCGCGGTATGGCCGTACCCGACGATCCAGCCGAGGTTGTTGACCTTCTGGGCGGTGTAGAGCCGGTATCCCGCGGGGATTCCCGCGACGAGTGATGCATCGTTGAGGTCGTGAATGCCATCGGCCGCGGAATACACAAAGGCCCGCTGTGAAGCCTGGACCGTGGAGATATCTCCGACAATCGTCCCCGCGTTGTTGATCCCGTTGGGCCGCACGAACTGCTGGTACCCCGCGCCGGGGAACGGCAGGATCTGCAGCCCGGCGCCCGGGGAGTAGACGTAGCCGTACATGGACCCGGGGGCGGTTCCGTAACGCGTGCCGACGATCGCGCCCGAGTCGTTGATGTCGAACGCGCGAGTCGGGCCGGACCCGAAGCCCGACGGGAACACGTCCCCGAGCATCGTGTACGCACCGGACTCAAGGTCGATGAAGAACGCGTCGTTCAGCGTCCAGCCGTTGATCCAACCGATCGCGACCCCGGCGTTATTGACGCGGCTCAGGCCGCGGGCGTTGGGCACGCTCACCGTCCGTGCGCCGTTCACCGCGTCCCAGACGTACGGCTTGTACGTCACACCGCCGGAGTCCGAGCAGCTGCACCCGCTGATCGTCCCCACCGCCACCCCTGCGTCGTTCACGCCGCCGAAGCTCGGGCTGTAGTAGGTCCCGGGCAGGTTCGGCGGGGAGTACGACTGTCCCGTGTCGACGCTGGAGACGCTCCCGATACCGACCACGAGCCCGGCATTGTTCACGCCCTTCGGGCTGGCCACGGCCACGCGCGCCTTGCCCGTGGTCGGGTCCCACACGAACCCGGGATAGCCGATGACGTTGTCGACCGTCGCTTGGCCGCAGGCCCGCCCCCGATCGTTGATGTCCGACAGGTACGCCTCGCCCGCCAGCGGGTTGGCGTTGAACGAATCGACGAGAACGAAGTCGTACCTGGGCTGTGCGTGAGCCACACCGGCCAGCGTGGCGAGCGAAGCGGCGGCGGAAAGAACGCGGGCCAGGGCGAACCGTTTCGTGGTCATGCACTTGCTCCCCGGGCCGTGCGCCCGTCATGATCGATCGAGTTCCGTCGGGCGCCTTGGCGTCCATCTGTCGGAACGTCAACGCGCTCAACACCCGGCCACGAACGCGAGCACGAAGCCATCAAAGTCGACCCCGTTGACGAAGCCGTTGCCGTCGAAGTCTGCCGCGGCGTTCCCCCAGTAGAACTCGAACACGAAAGCGTCGAAGTCGTCGCCGTTCACGAACCCGTTGCCGTCGAAGTCCGCGGGGCAGGGGGGGGCACCGATCCGCGTCACGCCGACGCGGTAGGAGTCGACCGGCGGGGCGACCGTGAACCGCGCCGAGACCACGTAACTCACGCCTCCGCCCGCGACGATCGCGCCCGTGCCGTCGCCCTGCGGACCGACGTAGACGGGAAACGCGCCGGGGTCCAGCACCACGCCCGCCTCGGTGACGCGTGCCGCGTACACGTCCGTGCGCTCGTCGAAGAAGCTTCCCTGGTTGCGCTGGTCGTCCCAGGCGACGACGAACGTCTGCCCGTCCCAGTCCACCACCGGCCGCAGCTGGCGGCCCGGCGCTTCGGCGATGGTGAAGTTGCCCGTGGCGAACGACCCATCGGCGTTCATGATCCGCCCCGCGATGTAGTTGTTCGCGTTGGCCAGCGTGTTGTTGCGCCACACGAAGAGGTACTTCTGGCCGGAGAACGCCACGTCCGGGGTGCCCGAGCCGCCGGACGTGGTCGCGGGGTTCAGCGCTGCCGTGAACGTGCCGTTGGCGTTGACGAAGTTGTAGATCGCGTCCGAGCGTGAGTCGTCGTGGGACCAGTGGCTGTGATAGGTGACGACCCAGCGGGTTCCGTCGCTGTGCACGCGCGGCCCGACCGACACGTACCCGCCGCCGAGCAACATAGGCAACGCGTCGAGAACCGCGCCGGTCGGGCCGTCGATCCTCGTCGCCTGCGCGAAGATAGTCTGCGGGTACGTCGCGACGCGCGCGCTGGCGATAAGGAAATCATCGCCCAGCGCCTCGACGTCAGGGTCGAACCCGGGCATCACAGAGAACGCGCCGCCGACGAAGGTGCCATCGGCGTTCATGCGCCGCGCCCGGACCATCCCGTCGTCCCACGTGACCAGGTACACGGACCCGTTCCACGCGATCCCCGCCTTGCCGATGCTCGCGCCCGCGGCGACCTCGACCGGCTCGGCGGTGATCGCATGCCCGTCGGCCGCCAGCAGGTGCACCAGCACGCGGTCGTCGTTGGCGGCCTCGCTGACGAAGGCCACCGCGACCTGCCCGCCGGGGCCGCGTGCCAGGTCCGGCGTTCGCTGGCTGCGTGTTCCCGTGGACACGCAACGCTCCGCGCCCGGCACGTTGGCCGCGCTGACCGGAAGAGTGAAGACGTTGGCGTCGTACCCGAGCGCGATGCGCAGGTCGTACCACATCAGGTGCACGCCGCCGCCGGTCCGCCCCACCAGAACGGGGCTGTACGCGGTGTTGATGTTCCCCCCGATCGTGATGGGCAGGAGCACACCGCCGCCGGGGTCGAGCACCGTGCCCGCGCTGCTGATTCGGACCGTGCGGAGTTGATCGGAGGCGCCCCACTCAAGCCACCAGTTTGTTCCGTCGTGCGCGAGCGTCGACTGGTTGTACTGCGAGAAGTTCGTGACGATGGGCGTGCCCGCCGGCGTGAGCAGGGTGCCCGTGGTCGTCATGCGCGACCCGACGAGGTTCACGTAGTTGGAGATCCACGCGACGTAGTACTCGCTGCCGTTGCCGGCGATGTTCAGGCTGGGAACGCTGAATGACGCGCCCGCCGGCTGGCCGCTGGGCCCGACACGCCGGGCCTTGATGATGGTGCTGTCGCTCCAGTCGGGCCCGACGACGAGGAACTCACCCGCGGCGGTCAGGGTCCTTGTCTGCCCGTAAACCCAGTCGTTCAACACAACCGGGGTCGGATCGAGCAGCACGCCCGCGCCGCTGATGCGCTGGCCCGCCAGGTACGTGCCGTAGCCGTCCGCGTGGTAGATGCACCGTGTGACGAGCCATTGGCCGCCCAGCCCCGCAACCTGCAGGCCGATCGTGTCGGGCGTGAACTGCGAAGGCGGGAAGGAGATCGGCGTGGCGTCGAGCACCTGTCCCTGCGACGAGACGCGCACGGCGCGCATCCGGTTCTCGTAGTAGCCGCCGACCGGGTCCTGCGACGTGTACAGCACCAGCCATGCGCTGCCGTTCCACGCCACGAGCGGGTTGTCCTGCAGGCCCATGCCCCCGGCGATCAGGAACGGCGCCGCGTCGATCGGGTTGCCCGCGCTGTCGAGCCGGATCCCGAAGACGTCGCCGTAACTCTGGTTCGTGCCGCCGCCCAGCGAACCGCCGCGATAATCCGACCACGCCACCAAGTACTGATCACCGCCCTTGGCGACCGAGTGCGCCTGCTGAGTGCTCACCGCGGGGGCCACCGAATTGTCGCCAGGAAGCAGGCCCAGGTCCCGCACCTCAGGGGGCGTCCGGGCACCCGCGCTGGACACGGCAGTCAGACCGACCAGGCACGCGGCGAACCTGAAAATGACCATGAACCACTCCTCTCCAACTGTCGACGGGCCGACGCGCACGCCTCGGCGGCCGAGCCGCGCCAATCCGCCCGTCACAGATGCATGCGCTGTAATCAGGAGTCGTATGTCGTGAATACGCCGGGTGCGTGCGAATTTGTTTTCCAAGTCCCTATATTGCAAATTGTTAGGGAACTTTTTGCAATCCCCGACCGGTGCGACGGCGAGGGCCAATTAGGCCGATTGGCATGGTGCAACCCTCGCGCGGCGGAGAGGACGGCGCCATTCGTGCCCGGCATCTTGGCATGACGGGCGCATCGTCAGAGGGAGCCCGTCCGGGCTCGATCTCAATCAAGCGCGGCGTCACGCCGAAAGCCGCCGACCGATCTGCCGATCGGTCGGCGGCAACACACGGCGGACGCCCGATTCCGCGCGGGCGCCCGCTCGAGAGGGGGGCTCTTCAGCACCCGGCCACGAATCGCTCCACGTAGAAGTCAAAGTCATCGCCGTTCACGAACGTGTTCCCGTCAATGTCTGCGCTGGGATCGCCGTACACGAACGCGAACACGAAGGCGTCGAAGTCGTCGCCGTTGACGAACGAGTTGCAGTCAAAGTCGGCCGGGCAGATCGTCAGCGTGGCCCCGGCGCTCGTGGCCGTGTCGCAGGTGTTGGAGACCACGCAGTCGTACACGCCCGCATCGGACAGGCCCAGAACGCCCGGCACCGGCGGCGCGATCGTCAGCGTGGCGGTCGTCGCGCCCGAGATCGTCCCGGCGCCACCTCCCCCGCCGCCGCCCGCGCCGTCCGAAAGCACCACCCCGTCCTTGCGCCACGCGTACGTGAGCGGGCCCGTGCCCGTCGCGCCGACCGTGAACGTTGCCGCGCTGTACGGACACCCGTTCAGATCCTGCGGAGGACTCGACACCATCGGCGCCACCGGCGTGGTCCACAGCGCCAGCCCCGTGGCCGGTGTTCCACCCGCCGCGGTGAACATCCCGCCCGCCAGAAGATCGTCGTTGGGCTGGACCATCACTTGGAAGACTCCCGCGTCGGTACCTCCGCCGATGTCGTTCCAGGCCGATCCGTCCCAGCGCGTGATCTGACTGGCCGGGAAGACGAACAGGCCGCACGCGATCACGTCCCCGTTCGACGGGAACGCAAAGCCCCAGACGTTGCCCAGGATGCCCGTGCTCATCGGCGACCACGTCGTGCCGTTCCATCGCGCCACGCGGCTGGCCGGCGTGGTGCCGATGAACGTGAACTGCCCGCCCGCGTACAGGTCCCCGTTGGGCGCCGTCGCGAGCGAGAAGACGTTCGAGTTTGCTCCACCCAGCGCGCTCCACGCCGTGCCGTTCCATCGCGCGATCCGGTTGACCAGCTTGCCGCCGGCGGTGGTGAACGAGCCGCCCGCGACCAGATCTCCCTCGGACATCACGGCCAGGGTCCACACGATGTTGTTCATGCCCGTGCTCATGGCCGACCACGCGCTGCCGTCCCAACGGGCCACGCGGTTGACGGTCAGCCCGCCCGCGGTGTTGAAGAAACCTCCCGCGATCAGGTCGCCGTTGGGCATCACCACGACCGAGTTCACCTCGTTGTTCATGCCCGTTCCGAGCGCCGACCACGACGACCCGTTCCACTTGGCGATGTAGTTGGCCGGGGTCGAGCCCGCGACCGTGAACGAACCCGCCGCCACCAGCTCGCCCGACGCCAGCACCGCCAGCGAGTTGACGCCCGCGTTCATCCCCCCGTCCAGCGCCGACCAGGCCGACCCGTCCCAGGTCGCGATGTTGTTCACCGTCGCCGTGCCCGCCGTGGTGAACTCGCCGGCCGCCACCAGCACCTCGGGCGCGGGCCCTTCGCCATCGGGATCCCACCGCACCATCGAAAAGATGACCGGCTGGGTGCCGCCGGAGATGCCCGGCTGCGGCACCCACTGAGGCGGGCACTGCGCCACGGCACTGCCCGCGCCCAGCACGACCGCCGCGATCGCCCCTCCGCATGTCCACCCGCTCCGAAGCCAAGCCACGTGTTCACGGTTCGCGTTCATCGATTGCTCTCCGAATAAGTGACCGGCGCTCTTACCTCGCCGACCCGACGATCCCCATCCCGCTGAATTCGACCTCATTGATCTACGAACCCGCCATCCGAAGCACACTCGCCGCCCGTTGGATCCCCGCGGCACGGATCCCCCGGAGCACACCACGCCCCGAAACACCCGCGGCTGGACACCTCCGGCACAGAACTCGTTCATGAACGCGAGCGAGACGGCAACGTCGCCCCCGCGCCCACACCCCTTTGCGGTCGAAGCCCGAGGGGTGCGCCCCGCTCGCCGCACGGCGCGCAGCACGACAGCGAACGTTGGAAGAAATCTAACCCGCGGTCGCTCGATCGCACAGCAGGAGAAACTCGGTATCCGGGGCTTTCCTGCCGGGGAAACCCCGCCAGAAACGACCGCGGCGGGGCCGAAGGGCTCCGCCGCGATCGCTGATCGGATGGACTTCGGCTCAGCAGCCGTAGAAGAACGCGAGGATAAACCCGTCGAAGTCGTCGCCGTTCACGAACCCGTTGGCATCAAAGTCGGCGGCCGTGCGCCCCCAGTAGAACGCGTCGACGAAGTCGTCAAAGTCGGTGCCGTTCACGAACCCGTTCTGGTCGAAGTCGGCGTGGCACGGCAGCGGCATGGTCAGCCTCCCGACGCTGGTGATCACCACGCCGCACTGGTTGGTAGCCTGGCAGTAGTACGTGCCCGCATCGGCGTTGACGATGTTGCGGATCGTGATCGAATCGCTGTTGGAATCGGGGATGGCCACGCCCTCGTGGAACCACTCGAACGTCACCGGCCCGGCGTCGCCGTTGTTGTCGACCGAGCAGTCAAAGTCCACGTCATCGCCGGGGAAGCCGACGGCGTCCACGGGCTGGACCGTGATGACCAGGCCCCCGTCGTCGCACGTGCTGGTCGAGAGCACCACGGCGTTCATGACCGTGCCCGCAAAGTCCCCGCGCACGTGCTGCCCGCCCAGCACGCGGTCCCGGTACACGTCGTAGTTGATCACCGCGCTGGCGATGCCGTCGCCGGCCTCGAGCTGGTCGTAGCGCAGACTCTGGCCCGCGTTCAGGAGCATGGGCGCGTTGTCGAGGTCTTCTGACCCCTGCACCAGCGGATCGTTGGTCATGAGGTCTTCCAACGTCACAGCGTACATCACGTTCGTGACGCTGCGCTGGATCCACATGCGCCGGTTGTAGGGATCCAGGTTGGTCACCGTCTCGATCATCACCCGGTCGCCCTCGGGGCTCAGGCCCATCTCCGCCACGATCTGCGGCTGCAGCGGGTACGGGTTGGTCCCGGGGATCACCCCGTCAAGCTTCCACGCGAACTTGGGCGTCGGGTCGGCGTTGAAGTTCCGCAGGCTGACCCCGAAGTGCTCGATGGAGCCCGGGAGCGTGTGGTGCCGCGGGTTGGCGTACCGCACCACGGTGCCCGTGGCCGTGCCGTAGATCTCGGGCGCTCCGTAGTTGGGGTTGTGGTACGTGTGGTAGATGTCCTCGGGGTGCGGACCGTGGAGCTCGATCTCAAACTCGTCGCATTCGTCGTCGGTCTCGTTCGGAACATCAAAGTTCGACAGCGAGCCGTAAATGGTCTGCGCGTTCGCGCTGGGGGCGCAGGCCCACGCCAGCGCCGCGACGGCAGGGAGAGCACGCAGCCATGCAAAGCCGAGCATTCGGGGCATTTCCAACTCCTGGTTCCGAGGCACGTTCACACGGGGATGGTCCCGCGGCCTTTCGGTCGCACCACAGCACCACCCTGCCCGAAATCAATCGCCAATTCAGCACCGCTGGGTTGCCCCGCAATTTGTGGTTCGTCGATTCCGAAAAGGAATCACACCGAGCCGCGAACGGACATCCCAGAGCACCGGTCAGCAACCGTGCCGCGCGGCACGTACGGGCGATAGGAGACTAGAGAAACGCAACCCCGGATCCGATAGAGGATTCCGAGAGTTCGAGTGTTGCGGTGCGCGGTTTTCCCCGGCCATCCGTCGAAATGCCGGGGATCACCCGGCGGCGGTCGTGCCGCCCTGGCCGGGCTCGTTCAACAGCCCGGTGTCCACGGCCAGACGCATCAGGTCCGCGCGGTCCTTGAGCCCGAGCTTCTGCATCAGCCGGGCCCGGTACGACTCGATGGTCTTCACGCTCAGCCCCACCCGATCGGCGATCTGCTGGTTGGTGTAGCCCTTGGCGACTTCGACGAGCACCTCGCGCTCGCGCTCGCTCAGCGACGAGATGGGCGTCGGGCGCTCAGCGCCCGGCGCCGAGGGCTCGAAGACGCTCCGCATGGGCCCGTTGCTCTGGATATCCACGAACACGCGCCCACGCGCCACCGCGCGGATCGCGCTGATCAGCTCCGTGTCCGCCGCGCTCTTCACCACGTACCCCGACGCCCCCATCGCCATCGCGCTGCGCACGTACGCGGGATCGTCGTGCATCGTGAGGACCAGGATCTTTGCGCCCGGCGCCGCGTCCCGCAGCCGCTGCACCCCCGCCACCCCCGCGCCGCCCGGCATCGAGAGGTCCAGCGTGATCACGTCCGGCTCAACCTTCGGGGCCAGTTGGATGGCGTCCTGCAGCGTGCCGGCCTCCCCCACCACCTCCAGGTCCGCCTGGCTCCCGATCAGCAGCTTGATGCCGCTCCGCAGCATGGCGTGGTCGTCGACGATGAGGATTCGCGTGCGGCTCATGATGGTGCGGGCACCAAGGGGATGCTGGCGTGGATCGTAGTGCCGTGCCCGGGGGACGACCGCACCTCCCACCGCCCGTCCAGCAGTTCGACCCGCTCGCGCATCCCGTGCAGCCCGAACGACGACCCCACCTTCTCGCTCAGCTCAAACCCTCGCCCATCGTCCGACACCGTCAGGCTCACGCCGTACGGCCCGCGGCTGAGCAGCACGCGGACCGACCGCGGGGCGCCGTGGCGCACGGCGTTAGTCAGCGACTCCTGCAGCACGCGGAACACGCACATCTCAACCTGCGGCGAGAATCGCTCCCCGGGCACCAGTTCCATCGTCAGCTCGACCGCCACGCCGCCGGGCGAGCGGAACTCCTCGCAGATCCGCTCGACCGCGGGGCTGAGGCCCAGATCCTCCAGCACCGTCGGACGCAGCCCCCGCGCGATGCGGCGTACTTTGTCGAGGCTTGCCGCGGCAGCCTCGCTCGCGCCCCGCGCCCGCTCCCGCGCCTGCGCCAGGTCCGGCGCCTCTTCGACGGTGCGCAGCCCGATCAGGATCGCCGTCAGGTGCTGGCCCAGCTCGTCGTGCAGGTCGTGCGCCAGCCGCGCCCGCTCCTGCTCCTGGTCGTCGAACAACTGCCCCAGAAGCTGGCCGCGCGAAGCGGACAGTTGCTGCAGCGGCCGCGCCACCACCAGCCACAGCGCCGGCGCCAGCACCACCGTCAGCAGCACCGAGTCGATCAGCGCCTCGCGCCCCGCGCCGCGCAGCACGTCGGGTAGCAACGGCAGCAGCAGCATGACCGCGTACTCGACCACCAGCACCATGACCAGGACGATCGCGAAGATCCGCAGGGGCCGACCGGAGGGCTTCCGCAGCCTGGTGGAGAGCTGGTTCATCCGCGCATTATCGCCCGGGCCCGGGCCACCGACCAACCGGACGCGGAATCTCGTCGCGGCGTAGCGGTGGCAGCGCGGCTCCCGGGGACTCTCTCCGTTCCCCGGAAGCCTCCGCCACTCTCTCAGCACCCGACGATGAACGCGTACGTGAACGCGTCGAAGTCGTCCCCGTTGGTGAACCCGTTGCGGTCAAAGTCAGCCGCCGGGGTTCCCCAATAGAACTCCCACACGAACGCGTCGAAGTCCTCGCCGTTCACGAAGCCGTTGCAGTCAAAGTCCGCCGGGCACACCAGCAGCTGCGCCACGTCGCTGGTCACGCTGCTGCACGGGTTGCTCACCACGCACCGGTAGTGCACCGCGTGCTCGGTGGAAAGCCGCAGCCCGTTGCCCGAGTCGGCGATGATGCTCATCAGCTCGGTGGTCGCGCCGTACACCACGGCCCCCACCCCCGGCCCGCCCCCGTCCCACGCGCCCGTCGGACCGTCGGCAAGGTCCACGTAGACCCCCGACCCCGCCGCCGTCTCGCGCTGCCACTGATAGTGCGGCGTGCCGATCCCTGCCGCGCCGACGCTGAACGAGGCGCCCCCGTCCGGGCACGTCCCCGTGTCGTACGGCTGCGTCGTCAGACTCACCGGCGCGCACAGCGTCGTCACCGTCAGGTTGTCGGCCAGGAAGATCACGCCGTAGTCCTGGCACGTCGGCGGGCGCGCGTCGTAGTGCACCACCGCCTGGTTGAACCCCCCCGGCACCGTGATGCTCAGCGTGCCCGTGGGCCACGTGCCCGGCACGGGCGCCGTGGTGGTCGCCGTCCCCACCTGCACGCCGTCCATGAACGCCGTGACGCGCATCCGCGCCGAGTCGTCGCACCCCAGCTCCTGCGACGAGTACATGATCGAGAAGAACGTCAGCGGCTCGGAGAAGTCGGCCACCAGGTCGGCCGGGAAGACGCTGTTGGGATAGACGCAATTGCCCTCGAAGCCCGCGGGCGTGAAGCCCATCGCGTTGGCGTGCTGGATCGAGAAGCCCGAGCCGGTCGCCGTGAAGTACGCCCCCAGCCCGTCGGAGATCAGGCTGATCGGCAGCGACGTGTACGCCGGCGCATCGTCGAACGTGAACGTCGTCGAGAGCGGCGCGTGCACGAACTCGGCGGTGAGCACCAGGTCCGAGTCCGCCGCGAACGTGTACACCGGCGACGAGCTCATGGGCAGGCCGAAGTACGTCCACCCCGCGAACTCAAACCCGGGGTTCGCGGCAGCCGTGACCGTCACGCTCGCGCCCAGGTTGAACGTGCCGCCGCCCGTGGCTGTCCCGCCGTAGCTCGGCAGGGCGTTGGTCGTGATCGTGTACGCCGGAACGAAATTCGCCACCAGCGTCCGGTTCTGCGTGACCGTGAACGAGTACACGCGGTTGGTGCTCACCTGCGTGCCGTTCTCGGTCCACTTGAAGAAGCCGAACCCGGCGTTCGCGGTTGCCGTGAGCGTCGCCGTGGACCCGCTCGGGTAGGACCCCGCGCCCATGATCGACCCCGCCCCCGCGGGCGACTCGCTGGCGTTGATGGTGAACGAAGCGCCCGCGGCCTTCATGAGCGTGAAGGCGCAGTCGCCCGACCGCGAGCTGAAATACCCGCCCGTGCCGCCGATCCGGTGGAAGTGCGAGCCGTCGCCGCCCGTCCCCTTGGCGATGCTCCAGTCGGGCCGCCAGCCCGCGGGCGTCATGCCCTGGTACGCCTCGATTTGAACCCAGTACTTCGTGCCGGCCACCGCCTGGAACGCCGAGGGCAGCGTGAGGTGGTAGTCGAACATCGCAAACCCGCCCGCCACACCCGCCGGCGTCTCGCCCGCGTTGTTGTTGGTGTGGTACTTCACCAGCGGCGGGTGCGTCACGTCGGGCTCGAAGCCGCCGGCGATCGACGCATAGATCGAGACCGTGAAGTCGTACACCGGCGACTGGCCCGTGCCCGACGGAAAATTCCCGTACGTGCCGCGCCAGCGCACCTCCGTGATCGCCGTGCCCGACGCCAGCGTGAACGCGTCCCACACGTACTCATCATCATCAAACCCGTCGGGAGCCCACCACGCCGACTTGTACTGCCCGCCCGCCGGGTCAGGCGCCTGCGAGTACGCCACGTCGGCGCGGGCCGCCGGCGCCCACGCCGACAGCAGCGGCAGGATCACCAGCATCACCAGCGACGCGACCGCACCGAACTTAAAAGTGTTCTTCATCGCAAGCCCTCAGCAGCAGGATCCCCGGATTCAGGAGCATCACGTCCGCAATCACGATACACCAGGATTTGCAGGGAGTTCTGTCCGCGCCCAAGTTTTCTGCGATTACGCGAGGCGCACCCGCACCCCTGCGCGGGAAACCCTCGCACCGCACACATCGCGTCGTGCAATCCCCGGCACGGCGCGCGCAGTGATGCGCGTTCCCGGTGCTTCGAATCCCCGCCGCGAGGCTGGCCATCGAGCCGGCTGCCGCGCAATCAGGACCGCCGTCACAGGATCCGCGCGCTCATGCTTGAAGACTCAAGCCGCTGGTCGGCACCCAGCCCGCCCCGCCTACACGTTGATCGCCCGACCCTCGCTCGCCAGCGCCGCCTCGTGCACGCCCTCGTGCATCGTCGGGTGCGCGTGCATGGTGCAGATCAGCTCTTCGCTCGTCGCTTCAAGCCGCCGCGCCAGGCCCAGCTCGCCGATGAGCTCCGTCGCCTGGTCGCCCATGATGTGCGCGCCCAATATCTCGCCCCGCGGCAGGCCCCGGATGATCTTCACGAAGCCGTCGGTCTGGCGTGCCGCGATCGCCTTGCCCAGCGCGCTGAACGGCACGCTCCCGACCTGGTAGTCCTTCCCCTTCTCCTTGCCCATCGCCTTGAGCTCGCGCTCGGTGTACCCCACGCTCGCGACCTGCGGGTGGCAGTACGTGCAGCCCGGGATCGTCGAGTAATCGTTGCCGATCGGCTCGTGCCCCAGCTTCTTGTCGCGCCACGCGATCCGCTCCACGCACAGGATCGCCTCCTCGCTCGCCACATGCGCCAGCCACGGCGGGCCGATCACGTCGCCGATCGCGTAGATCCCCGGCAGGTTCGTCTTGTAGTCGCAGTTCTGCTGCTCCTTCTTCGACGCGTCGTAGTCCGTCTTGATGTGGTCCCGCACCACCTCAAGCCCCAGAGTCGCTTCAAACAGCCCGTCGAACCGCCCCTTCACGCCCACCGCCAGCAGCACCTTCTCCGCCTCGATCACTTCCTTCTTGCTCTCGTCGGCCTTGCCCTTGCCGTCGGGCCCGACGACCCAGGGCGCCACGGTGACCTTCACGCCGCCCCCTTGAGAGTTGGCCGTCTTCTCGACGTTCGTCGTGGTCGTGCTGGTGCGGATCTCCATCCCGTGCTTCTTGTACAGCCGCTCCAGCGCCACCGAGATGTCGTCGTCCTCGACGGGCAGGATGCGCGGCATCATTTCTACCACCGTGACCTTGGTCCCGAACGTGTGGTAGAAGTACGCAAACTCCATCCCGATCGCACCCGCCCCGATCACCACCATGCTCTTGGGCATGCTCTTGGAGTTCATCGCCTCGCGGGCGCCGATGATCTTGTCCCCGTCAAACTTTGCGAACGGCAGCTCCCGCGCCACCGACCCCGTCGCCACGATCACGTGCGTCGCCGTGATCACCTCGCGCGGCGCCTTGGACGTGTTCTCGCACGGGGCGCTCGTCAGCTCGTCCTGCACCTTGCAGTCGTATACCTCGATGCGGCAGGGCGACGCGCCCTTCTTGGCCGCCACGATCTTGGCGTTCCCCACCACGTGCTCGACCTTGTTCTTCTTGAGCAGGAACCCCACGCCGTTGTTGAGCTTCTTGGCCACCTCGCGCGAACGCCCGATCGTCTTGGTCCAGTCGACCGACAGCTCCCCCGAGAGCTTCAGCCCCCAGTCCGCCGCGCTGGTGTGCACCTTCTCGTACAGCTCCGCGTTGGCGAGCAGCGCCTTGGTCGGGATGCACCCCCAGTTCAGGCACACGCCCCCGAGCTTGTCGCGCTCGATGCACGCCACCTTGTACCCCAGCTGCGCGGCACGGATCGCCCCCACATACCCGCCCGGCCCGGACCCGATGATGACGATGTCGAAATGGCGCTCGGCCATGATGGTTCCTTTCGGTTGGAGGGCACTATATGGGCGTGGATCGCGGCCGGGGAAGAGGCCGCACAAGCCCCCTCGCAGACCCGCACCAACGGAGCCCGACACGCAGGGCTGGCCTGACTACGAGCCCGACCCCACTACGAGCCCGACGCGCAAGCGAGGGAATGGACGGGACTCCTCTCCACCAACCCCGACGCGCAAGCGCGGGCACGGGACGGGATGACGACCCGCCCCGCGGACCCGAAATCACCTCGACCCTTGTCCTACGAACCGGTATTCTGAGACGCGAAGGGGGCCCGTGAAACCGATCCACACAATCATCCCGTTCGTTGCCGCGCTGGTTGCTGTGCCGTGCCTGGCGCAAGAGGCCTGCGAGCCGGGATGGGTGGAATTGTTCTCATCGGGAACGTTCGACGCGTCGGCGACCAACGTTGCGACGCAACTTGTCGAACACGACGACGGGAGCGGCCCAGCGCTCTACACAAACTACGTCATTGACATCGGAGATGCCACCCCCGGCTATCTCTCCGCCCACGCGTCGGTGCGCTGGAACGGACTCTCATGGCACGTCGTCAAAGGCCCGAGTGGTCGGGAAGGCGCGAACTCCCTGTGTGTTCATGACGACGGAACGGGTGCGAAGCTCTATGGGAGTCTTACGTACCAGGTAAACGGACAGAACGTCTTGGCGGTCGTCCGGTGGAACGGTGAGGACTGGGACATCATCGGAGAGGTGACACGGACGTCGGGCACGCCCCAGGTCAGGTCAACCGTGTCCTTCGATGGGGGATCGGGCCCGGCCTTGTATGTCTCCGGCCTGTTCTCGGCGGTGAACGGTGTGGCCGCGGACAGCGTCGCGCGATGGGACGGTCAAGGCTGGTCGAACGCAGGATCATTCACTGGAACCGCGTCCAGCACCGAGATCACAAACCTGACTCGTGTGAGCGTCGGACCCGCAAAGGGCCTCTACGCGTCACGCAGCATCCTCATCAAGCGCTGGGACGGCACTCGGTGGTTCGCTCTCGGGAGCGGCATTTCCTCGGGAGTCTCTGTGGCCGGCATGGCCGAATACGACTTTGGAAACGGCCCCGAATTGGTTGTTGGGGGAGATCTTACTCAACTGTACGGCACGCCCGTTTCAAACTTGGCTCGGTGGAACGGTCAGGCGTGGTCGGCGTTCGGCTTTCCAAACGGACAGATCACCGCGGTCGCCACACTGGACACTCTCGCCGGCCCGTCGCTGATGGTTGGCGGAGGGTTTGGATTGATCGGCGGCGTGAGTGCCCGGAATGTGGCGGCGTTCAGCGACGGGACCTGGCACTCCATGAACGCCGAGTCTTTCCAACCCCGCGCATTCGCCTCCTTCGGCGCGGCGCTCGACGGCTCCATTTGCATGACCGGCTCGGAGTCCGGAAACCTCTTCTTCCGGGTCGTCAAGCGGTGGAACGGCGCCCAGTGGGAACCGCTCGATGGCGGACTTGGTCCGTCGACCGCGGCTGGACTTGCCGCGATCGAGTATGACGAGCCGGACGGCCGCCATCTCTTTGTCGGGGGTACTTTCACACGCGCGGGCGCGGTTCAGACACCCGGGATCGCCAGGTGGGACGGCAAGCGATGGTCGGCCGTGGGCGGCGGCCTTTCCGGAGGAGCGACAAACTATGTAAGAGCGATTGCGACCCACGACGATGGAACGGGGCTCTCCCTGTACGTCGCGGGAGACTTCACGGTCGCGGGCGGTCAATCAGCATCCGGGATCGCCCGCTGGGACGGCACAGCATGGCGCGCCGTCGGCACGGGATTGTCGACCAACACACAGTGCCTCTTCACATACGACTCCGGCACGACCCATCGTCTTCTTGCCGGAACAACCGGGGGCCTTCGCCAATGGGACGGAGCATCCTGGCAGACCATGGGAACCATGACGGGATCGTTTCGAAGCTTTGCGGTCTTTGATGCCGGATCCGGTCCGCGCCTCTACGCGTGCGGCACCTTGTCGATCCCGGGTGTGGGCTCCGGAGGCCTCGCCGTGTGGAACGGAACTTCGTGGGCATTCGTCGGCACGTTTGGCGGCGGTGTTCTCAACGCGCTCGCGACGTTCGATGATGGTGCCGGCGCCGCTCTCTTTGTGGGTGGCAACTTCACATCGGTCAACGGCGCACCCTCCAAGTGCGCTGTGCGGTGGGACGGCAACACATGGTCCCCGTTGGGGGACGGAACCGCCAGCTCGCTCGCAAACATCACCTCCATGCGCGTGCTCGACGACGGTCGCGGCGCGGCCCTTTTCGTGGGTGGACAGTTCAGTGCGCTTGGCTCTGTTCCGCTCGCCAACATCGCCCGGTGGAATGGCCTTGGATGGTCGGCGCTTGGTTCAGGAATGTCGCAGAGCGTGTCCGGTCTGGCAGCCGCGCACGACGACTCCGGCGTCGGTCTGGTCGCCGTGGGAACTTTCCAGGCCGCTGGCAACCAGAGCGCCGCACGCGTCGCCTCCTGGTCCCGCCTCGCCTCCTGGCCCCGCATCACCCTCAACCCCGCCGACACCACCACCAACGCCGCACGCCCCGTCACCCTCTCCGTCCGATCGCTCGGCTCCGACCTCACCTTCCAGTGGCGCAAGGACGGCTCCCCACTCTCTGACTCCGACCGCATCTTTGGCACCACCACCCGCGACCTCACCATCAACCCCGTCGATCTCTCCGACGCCGGCTCCTACGACGCGATCGTCTCAAACGACTGCGCCCAGCTCACCTCCGCCGCGGCAGCCCTCACCGTCCTCTGCACCGCCGACTTCGATCAGAACACCTTCGTCAACGGCGTCGACTTCGACGCCTTCATCGAAGCCTTCGAGCTCGGCCTCCCCGCCGCCGACATCGACGGCAGCGGCTGGGTCAACGGCGTCGATTTCGACACCTTCACCGCCGCCTTCGTCGCCGGGTGTTGACACCCAGATTCTGCCGCGCACGAAAAACCCCCGGCGAGGCGTTCCTCACCGGGGGTCAAGGGTAACCGAGGGACAGAGCGCGTTCTCCTCTCCGACGCGCTGTCCTTCGGGAGGCGATCAGCAGCCGCCGACGAACGCGGCAGAGAACCCGTCGAAGTCGTCGCCGTTCACGAACCCGTTGAGGTCCCAGTCGGCGAGGCAGTCGCCGGCGATGAACAGGGCCGTGAAGGTGTCGAAGTCGTCGCCGTTCACGAAGCCGTTGGCGTCAAAGTCCGCCGGGCAGCAGAGGTTGATGTTGAAGTCGTAGATGTCCAGATCGGCCTGGTCGACGGTGCCGCTGCCGTCCAGGTCGCCCTTGGCCCAGCCGCCGACCGTGTTGAGGTTTGCCACGATGATCGCGCGGTCCGTCGCGTTTACCGAGCCGTCGAGGTTCACGTCCCCGTACTGGCACTCCAGGAACGAAAGGATCAGGCACACGTCCTTCTGGTCAATCCGGCCGTCGCCGTTGATGTCGCAGGAGAAGTCGCCGCCCGCGGCCTCGTCCAGGTTGTCCCAGTTGAGCTGGCCGTCGGCCACGTTGGGGTTCTGGCGGAACTGCTTGTAGACGTAGTCGATGTCCTTGGCGTTGACGGTGCCGTCACCACCCACCGGGGCCCAGCCCGGGGCAACGCCCGCGGCGCCCGCCACGTCCGCGGCAGAAACGCCCGACGTGTACGAGCCGTGCACCTGCGTGGTGCCGAACAAGTTGCCGCCGAACGCGTCGTCCAGAGCGCGGAAGCCCTTGAGACGGTTGACCACGTTGCCGCAGTTGTTGTCCACGGCCAGGCCGTCGGCCCAGTACCGCAGGTCCTTGAGGTCGAAGCTGCCGTCGCCGTTGAAGTCGCCGAGGACCTCGCGGACGGCGTCGGTGCCCGATTGCCAGGTGCCGGGGTTGACGTACGCGTCGACGATCTCGAACGAGTCGTCGAGATTGCGGAGACCGTCGTTGTTGAAGTCGCCGCAAACGCGGTTGCGGGCGGTGAGCGGATCGCCGTAGAACACCGCGGCGCCGCTCTGGTCCTTGTAGTTCAGGCCGTTGACCACGCCGTCGGAGTACGTCACACCCGTGGCGCGGGTCGGCACCTTGCCCACGGTGGAATAGGTGCCGAAGGTGGCGTAGGCGGGGTTGGAGAGGACGCTGGCCGAGCGGACGTAGTCCTGCAGGGCCTGGTTGCGGTTGACGTTGTTGATGAAGTTTGTTGCATCGAGCGCGGCCTGCACCTTGTCGGTCGAGGCCGAGAGGATGAACGACTGCGCCAAGAGCTCGCCGGGCATGAAGAGCGACTGGCTGCCGCCGGGGATGCTCACGAAGTTGGCGATGGACTGGGTGATGTTGTTGAGGTACGCCGCGGCCTCGACGTTGGCGATGGCCGGGTGGCCGTTGGCCGTGCCGCCCTTGGCGACCGGCGCCGCCAGCGGGTCGCCGATCGAAGCGAACGTCTCGGGCCCGCCCACGCGCCAGCCGTCGTGGGCGTACGTGCCGCCGGAGGGATCGGCCTGACCCTTGAACCCGTTGTCCACGATCGCGTCGATCGTGGGGCGGACGTACTCCGTCCCGCCGTACACATCGTCGAGAAGGGAGAGGATGTCGGCCCTGCCGCTCGTCAGCCAGCCGCTGTTGATGCCGCGCTCGGGGCCGCTGTAGCCGACCGCGAGGCGGTGGTTAAAGATCGTGGCCTCCATCGAGCCCTGCCCGCCCTTGTTGTTGGGAAGGAACCCGGCGCCCAGGATGTTGTTCGCGGGCGTGTCGTTCTTGACACCGACGTTGTCGCCCACGCCGTAACCAGGGTCGATGCCGAACGAGCTGGCGTAGGCGTTGCGCGTTCCCGAACCCGCATCGCGCGTGACAAACACCAGGTTCTCTCCCGTGGGCATGCGGCCCGTCACCAGGCCGTGTCGGATGTCCGAATACTTGATCTGGGTCAGGCCGGTGCCGAAGTTGGCGACGGGCGCGATCGGCACGAACGCAACCTGCGTGTCGTAGACCGTGTTCGCGTTCGGAGAGCCCGTGTTGATATTCAGACCGCCGAGGCTCTTGAGTTTGTTGCTCTGGCTCGTCGCGCCGCCGGTCGTGGTCACGGCGTTGGTCGGGTTGAGCCCGTAACCGCCGATCGCGGGCTTGCGGCTGTACGACGGCGTTCCCGCGGTGGTCACGAACCACGCCGTGGGAACGTCAAGGACAGCCAGGTCGATGCGGACGCCGCCCGCCGAGCCGGTGGGCGGGACCGCGTACGTCGCCGTCCGAGGTGCGTCCATCGTCGAACGAACCGGAGCCGCCCCGCCGTTGCCGGTGTTGGCGATGCCGGTGAGGCCGGTCGCCAGGTCCTTCCACTTCACGCCGCAGTAGTACGCGTTCTCCGCGTTGGCGCTCTTGAGATCCACACCGTCGGCCGTCGTGACGAACGTCTGCCCGAAGCTGACGAACTCCGCCAGCCCGTTGCCCGAGCCGGTGGCGCGGTACTGCACCGTCCACTGCTGGTTCGCGGGGCTGGGGGGCAGGTAGTACGGCGACATGTCCTGGATCGTGCCGCTGGAGAACTTGCCGGCAATGCCGTCGCCGTTCACGTCGATGAAGTCGTTGGTCGACGCCTGCGACTTGAAGAAGTTCTCGAACAGCGTCGCGCCGCTGATGTTCACGACCGCCTGGGCCTTGGCGGACTGGGTCGCCGAGGCGGCCATGCCCGCGGCCGCAACAAGGGTCAGAATGCTGGTGCGCTTCGACATGCGTGTCTTTCTCCGGACTTGAGGGTGATGAACCGACCGGCGCCCCGCTCACGATGTTCCCGGCACACGGAGCGCGCCCGCTCTCCGCTTGCCGCCGCTGGACTCCCCGCCCGGGTCAGGGGCGACGGGTCTTCCGTGGGGCTCTCACTGTAATCGGGCCCGGCCGGCGCTCTATTAGGTCTTACATTAGTTTGCGTGAGGAACGCGCCAAGCTTACATCTACTGCTTCAGTCGCTATGCGCGCAGAACGTCACCAGCGGTCACGCCGTCCCCCCGCCCCGCACCGCGCACCGCCCGCTTACTTGAAGGGCTCGTCCAGCACTTCCGTGCCGCCGCCCGTCAGGCTCCAGAACTTGTTGCCCCAGCGCCGCTGCTCGATCGTCTTGATCACGAAGCTTCGCTCGACGTGCCCGTCGCAGTACGCAAAGTCCGTCGCGCCGCCCCACGCGTCCTTCGACCCCTTGTGGTTCCGCCCCACCGCGTTCAGCGACGTCTTGCTCCCGTCCTCGATCATGCCCGCGCCCATCTGGGCCTCCTTGAGCAGCTCGTTCGACGTGGGATACCGGAAGCGCGGCACGCCGCCCGCCTTGGGCTCGGCGTACACGTCCGTGCCGCTGGACCGCCCCAGGAACGGCGTCACCGGGCGGTGGCTCTTGATCTTGTTGTCTTCCTGAAGGCTCGTCCAGTTGTTGTAGTACGCGAACTCCGCGGCAAGGATCGTCGTCGAGGGGAACGTGATCCACGAGTCCTTCACGAGCTGATTCAAGCGGGTGCCGTCGGAACTGGTGAACTTGTTCCGCGGAAAGATCGCCGCGTTCCCCGTGTACGCCATGCGCGGCGCCTGCCGATCGAACGGGATGTTCGCCGGCACTCCCTGCCCCAGGTCGTTCCGCTGCCCCTCCTCCCAATCATCCGCGTTCGCCCCGGGGTTGGCCGCCGGCGCGCCCTTGCGAGGCACCGCGGGGCACTGGAACGCGCCGCGCGGCACGCCGTTGCTGTTGAACAGCGCGTAGCTCCAGTGGATGTACCCGTTCGACGGTGTCGGGTTGGTCTTCTGCTGGTCGGCCACCTTCCACGCCGAGCCTTCCTTGTCCGCGCCGTACACGTACGACGGCGGGTAGAACGCTTTCCCATCGCTCAGGTACACCGCGATCCCCTTCACGACGTTGCCGGCGTTCACCGCGCACTGCAGCGCGCGGGCCTCGTCGCGCGCCTTCCCCAGCGCCGGCAACAGCAGGCCGATCAGCAGCGAGATCACCGCGATCACCACGAGCAATTCGATCAGCGTGAAACCCCGCACGATGTGCTTCTTCATGCCGCCGGCTCCGTGCCCGGGATCGGCACGCCTCGTGCGTGCCGCGCCCGCGCTGCTTTGAGAATGAGTGGAGGAGACTACCCGGCGCCTTGAGGCACCGAGCCAACGCGGCGCAAAGGTCAGGACAAGATTGTGTTCAGGCCGGAGAGCGCGCCGGCCGCACGCGCGCAACCGGCGTATACAGCGCCACTTTGCCCTTCGTTCTTAATATTATGAATGCGTGCACGCGGCGCTAAGATACGCGCTGCCGCAGGCCGCCCATTCGACATGTGGACAACTCGTGCAGCACCGGCCGGCGCCGGCCGCACCGTTCAACCCGCCCGCTGCGCCCGCGAGTCCACGATCATCGTCACCGGCCCGTCGTTCTCGATCGACACCAGCATGGTCGACCGGAACTCGCCTCGCTCCACGCGCACGCCGGGCCCGACCAAGGCACGCACGTCCTCCACCAGCCGCTCGAACTCGGCGGCCGCGAGGGCGGGCTCCAGCGCGTGGTCGAAGCTCGGGCGCCGGCCCTTGCGCACATCGCCCGCCAGGGTGAAGTTGGGCACCAGCAGCACGCCGCCCCCCGCGATCTCCGCGACCGAGCGGTTCATCTTGCCCTCTTCGTCCTCGAAGATGCGCAGCCCCGCGATCTTGGCCGCGCTCCAGCGCCGGTCCTCCTCCGTGTCCCCCTTCTCGAAGCCCGCGAGCACCACGAGCCCGGGACCGATCTCGCGCACGATCGGCGCGGCAGGGTCACCACCCTGAACAACGCTCGACACCCTCGCCCGCCGCACGCGCTGGATCACGGATTTCATGGCTCGATCGTTGGTGCCGGGCCGGGGCGCGGCCATACCCGCCCAATCCCTATCCTGATCCATGGCTCCGCGCACCGCTTCGCGGCCGACGACGTGGATCGCCCTGCTCCGCGGCATCAACGTCGGGGGCAACCGCATGGTCCCCATGGCCGCGCTGCGCGAGCTGTTCGCCGAGCTCGGATACTGGGATGTTCAGACGCACCTGCAGAGCGGCAACGTGATCTTCCGCGCGGCAGCGGCTCTCAAGCCCGCGACGATCGCTGCCGCGTGCGAGCGGGCGATCGATGACCGCTTCAAGGCCCCGATCCGCGTGATCCTGCGGACGCAGCGCGAGCTGCGCGCGGTGCTGAAGCGCGAGCCCTTCCCGGGCGCCGACCCGTCGCGCGTGGTCGTGATGTTCTGCGCTGCCGCGCCCAGGGGCCGGATCGACCCGGCGCGGTCCCCGCACGACGTGGCGGTGATCGCCGGGCGCGAGATCATCATCCACTGCCCGCGCGGGCAGGCGGGGTCAAAGCTCACGCTCGCGTATCTTGAAAAGACACTCGCAACCACCTGCACCGGGCGCAACTGGCGGACGGTGACCGCGCTGGCCGCGTGGGGAGCGGCCTGACCGCGGTCGGTTGAGACCGACGGCTTGATCAGGGAAGTTTCCGCGTGGCCATCCGTCGCCCTGGGCGCGACCTTTATCTGACGATCGCTGCCGCGCTGCACCACCGGGTGCGTGGCGCGGCGGAGCGGACGCATCGAACGCACCCGGCCGGAGGTGCGCACCATGCAAGCCACCATTGCTCACGGTCCGGTTGCCGGTCTGCCGGATGACCATGATCATGCCGCGCCCGCGCTTGCCGCGCCGGAGGCCGCCGACGAGTCTCCGCTGCTGGCCGGCGAGCCGCTGGCGCGCCCGACGCTGCCCGCGCTCATCGGGAGCCTGCTGGCGGTCGTCGTTCCGTTCCTGGGTCTCATCGGCGCCAGCATTCTCTTCTGGGACACCCGCTTCAGCTGGCTCAACCTGGGCATGCTGCTGGGCGGCTACCTGCTGACGGCGCTGGGCGTCACCGTCGGCTACCACCGCCTGTTCACGCACAAGTCCTTCAAGACCAACGCCGTCGTCGCGGCGGTCCTCGGCGTGCTCGGATCGATGGCCGTGGAGGGGCCGGTCCTGCAGTGGGTCGCCACCCACCGCCGCCACCACCAGCACACCGACCGTCCCGACGACCCGCACTCGCCGAACCTGCACGGCTCGGGGCTGGTGTCGTGGCTCCGCGGCATGTACCACGCCCACATCGGCTGGTTCTTCTCCAGCGAAATGACCCAGGAGCAGATGGACCGCTACGTCCCCGACCTGCAGGCCGACCCCGTCGCGCGGACCGTGGACCGGCTCTTTGGCGTGTGGGTGGCCCTTGGGCTTGCGATCCCCGCGCTGATCGGGCTGCTCGTGACCGGCACGTGGATGGGCGCGCTGCTGGGACTCATCTGGGGCGGGCTGCTGCGCATCTTCCTTGTGCACCACGTGACGTGGAGCGTCAACTCCATCTGCCACCTCTGGGGGCAGCAGCCGTTCAACACGCACGACTACAGCCGCAACAACGCGATCTTCGGAATCCTCGCGCTCGGCGAGGGCTGGCACAACACCCACCACGCCTTCCCCACCTCGGCGCGCCACGGCCTGGAATGGTGGCAGCTGGACATCAGCTACCTGGTGATCCGCGCGCTGGCGCTGCTGGGGCTCGCCCGAGATATCAGGCTACCCTCCCCGGAGCGGATCGCGGCCAAGCGGGTCCGCGCGTGAGCGGACCGCCCCTGATGCGCCGAGCCGGCCGAGCTCCGACGCTCAGCACCCCCAGTAGAAGTGGTCCACGAAGGTGTCGAAGTCGTCGCCGTTCACGAACGTGTTGTGGTCGATGTCGGCGGCCTGGTTGCCCCAGTAGAAGTCCAGCACGAACGCGTCGAAGTCGTCGCCGTTGACGAACCCGTTGCAGTCGTAGTCGGCGATGCAGACACTCAAGGTAGCGGCATCGCTGGTGGCCGAGCCGCAGTTGCCGATCGCGACACAGTCGTACGTGCCCGAGTCGCCCGGGCCGACCGCGTAGAGATACAGAGTGTGCACGTAGGAGCCGAAGATGTGCACGCCGTCGTCGTGAATGTCGACGCCGTCCTTGCGCCACTGGTAGTTCAGCATGCCCATGCCCCCGGCGTCCGCCGTGAAGCTGACGTCCGAGAGATTGCACGTCGACACCGACACGGGCTGCTGAACGAAGGTTGTGCTGGTGCACGATGTGGTCTGGACGTGCAGGTTGTCGAGCGCGAGCGCCTGCAGGCTCGGGTCGCCGCTGGCGGCGCTGGTGCACTTGACGAGCAGCCGATCGATGCCCGAGGCGTCGAAGAAGCCGACGACGGTGCCCATCTCAAGGAGGGGAGCATCCCCGATGATCCCCGAGCCCACCACCACGCCGGCGCGGCGCGCCTCCCACACCACGATCGCGTCGTGGTTCCCCCACGGGTACTGCCCGTAGATGTCGCCGGTGGTCCAGCCGTTGCCGTACATGAACTCGACGCCGTACATCTTCTTGCCGTCGGTCGGTCGAACCTCCGTCCAACCCTGGCTGCCGCCGTACGGGAAGTAGAACGCCCGGTCGGGCGCGTTGGCGCCGTGGAATGGATCGAACACCGGCCACGACTCACCGACCCAGCTATCCCCATCGGTGCCGATGAACAGACCGCCCTCGGTGTAATCGCTGATCGGGGTGCCGTTCACGGCCAGCGGGTTGAAGTTGGCGGAACGGTCGATCACCGCCACCGCCGACCCGTTGCCGATGGTCTGCACCGTCTGAGCAGCCGCGCCGGCCGCCAGGAACACTCCCACCACGCTCGCCACGATCGTCGCACGGCTCATGGAATCCTCCTCCGGCCGCCCCTTTCGGGACGCGCCGCGTGCGCCGCGGCCCATCGGCCCGCGGCGACTTCCGATCCCCTGAAAACCCCTGCACATCCCGAGCATCAAAATCAGGAGCAGCAAGTCCTTTATTCTATAGGCGCGTGCCCTGCCATCGGTTCGGGAATCAACGGGCAACGGGCAAAGACTCGCGGCGCGGTAGTCTGCGGACCATGAACACGTTTGCCATCCTGGCATTCCAGGGACAGCCGGGCCCGCCCGCGGGGCTGTTCGCGGCGTTCGGCGTGGTGTGGTGCATGGCGATGCTCGTCGTGCCCGTGCAGTTCGTGATGGCCGTGATCGCGATGGTGCAGGTCCTCAAGCGCAACGCTCCGACGGATCAGAAGATCCTGTGGGCGGCGGTGGTGTGGTTCATGCCCATCCTGGGGTCGATCCTGTGGTGGACCATCGGGACCAAGCAGGTGGGCAAGCCGCCGGGTCCGCGCGACTACCCGGGATGATCCCCGGTTCCAAGTTCGCCACGCCCCTCACCCGATCCCGCTGAGGCCTTTGTAAACTGCCGCCATGGGATGGCTCCAGAAGATCTTCGGTTCGGCTCCGCCTCCACAGCAAGCCGCGGCCTCGGGCGATCCGCAGCACGCGGTGCTGCTCCACCTGAAACTCTCCAACGACGCCTTCGGAACTCCCGACGAGGTGAAGGCGATGCACGCGCTTCAGGATGATCTGGACCGTGCAATCCGTGCCGCGGCGGCGGGCGAGCTGGACGGCGACGAGTTCGGCGGAGGCTATTGCGTCATCTATATGTATGGCCCCGACGCCGAGAAGCTCTGGGACGCGATCGCGCCGGTGCTCGAGACTCGCCCGTTCCTCGAAGGTTCGCACGCGATGAAACGGCCCGGGCCGCCGGGGGTCGCCGGGGAAGATCGCATCGATCTTCACTGGGAAGGCTGAGGCGCGGGCGGCGCGCTCACGGGATCAAGTCGATCATCGTGCCGAGGCGGTCGTGCGGGATGGTCCGCGCCTGCTCGATGCGCATGAGGCGGGGCCTGCCGCAGGCGCTGCACCAGCCGAGCGTGCGCTTGCCGGCGCTTGCCGCGCCGTAGCGGAACCCGCCGACCTCGCGGAGCGTGCGCCAGCGCCCTCACTGGCCGCAGGAGATGATCCACGTGGTGTCGGTGATGGGTTCGGGCTGATCGGCCGCGCGCGGCACTCCCGAAGGGGGGTGCAGACTTCCTGGAGATCCCGGGAGGATGGTTTCGGGGCGGCGCGGGCTAGCGGTCGCGCTTGGCCTTTTGCTCGCGCACGGTGCGGCGCTTCTCGACCACGTGCGAGGGCTCCTCGCGGCTGGCGTTGTGGGGGTTGCTGGTGGGAGAGCGGCGCTTCTTGCCGCCGGTGCCGCTGGTTGTCTTCTTCTGGCCGCCGCCCTTGTTGATCGTTGCCATGGCTGTGGTCTCCGCGGCATGGGTCTGCCGCATGTTCAAGTCTATGCGGTCGCCCCGCCGACGCCGGCGGCGCACGGACCGGTGATTCTCAGAGCCGGCGGTCGGAGCGCGAGGACTGGCGCACCGTGCCGCCGACGACCAGGGCGGCGCTGATGAGGACGAGGTTCTTAATGATGTACTGGCCTTCCAAGGTCGGCGCGTACGGCGCGTGGGTCCAGCACACGTCGGGGAGGATGAACAGGGGGAGCACGGTGCCGGGCATCTGGAGGAAGAGGAGAAGAATCGCGAGGCGCAGGAGCGGGCGCACCAGCAGGCAGATGCCGATCGCGACTTCCCACCATCCCAGGAACGGGATGAACCACGCGGGGTCGACCCAGTAGACGGTGCGCGCGACCATGTCTGCCGCGGGGCTGAGCCAGAAAGGCTTGAGCGCGCCGAACCAGATGAAGACGATGGCGACGGACCAGCGCAGGAGCTGGATGCCGTGGGCGCTCATCCAGGCGCTGATGCGGCGATCGATGCGGTCGAGGGTGGGGAGCATTGCGCGGCCTCCTGATGCGCACGATAGGGGGTTAACGATGGGTAGCGTTCAAGGCCTTGCTTGACCACGCAGAGTGCCGGGCCAGCCGCCTGTGCCAGACGACGCACCACGCCTGCGAAGGCACGGTATGATGCGGCGCGCTGATGGGAACCGCGTCTTACACAGCCTCTCAGGCGGGCGGTCGGTTCATCCTCCGACAGACCATGCGCCACGTGGTGCTTGACGCGGACCGTGCCGCGTGCGACGGCGGGTTCATCCTTGCGGCCACGCACATCGGGAACATCGAGGCGGTCATTCTCTCGGCCGTGCTTCACCGCCCGATCCGGTGGATGGTGCGCGTCGAGTACTTCAGGCGGGGCTGGAGCGCCGCGCTGCTCGAACGGTTCGGGGCCTTCCCCGTGGACCGGCGGGGCAACGCGCTGCCCGCGATCCTTGCCGCCGTTCGGATCGCCGGCGCGGGCGGGTGCGTCGGCATCTTCCCCGAGGGGGGCGTGGCCCGCGGGGATCGGTCGCTGCTGCGCGGCAGCCCCATCAAGGGGGGCGCGTGCACGATCGCCATCGCCACGCGGTTGCCGATCGTGCCGGTGATCGTCATCGGGACCGACCGGCTGAACCGGGTGGCGCCGTGGTTGCCGCTGCGGCAGGGAAAACTGTGGACGGCGTTTGGCAACCCGGTCCTGCCTCCGGCGCGGTCGGGCTCGCGTCGGGCCGACCGCGCCGAGATGCTGGGCCGGCTGCATGCCGAGTTCCTCCGCACGTACCGGGACATGCTCGGGCGCTGCGGGCTCACCGGCGCGGAGGTGCCGTGATTTGCGCGCCACCGCTCCGAGGCGGAGCGTCGCCCCTCCATGGAGCGCCTCGTGGAGTCGCGCATGGAGCCCCCGACGGAAGTCGGGGGGTGAATGTTCCTTTCGCGTCGATACCGCCCGCCCACTTCCGTGGGCGGCTCCATGCGGGGCGGCTCCACTCGGGACGGCCCCGGCCATGAGCGATGCGTTCTACAGCGTGGTGGTCGCTTTGGGCCGACCCATTTTCTGGCTGAGCAGTCGGCCGGTTGAGATCGGCGCGGAGAACGTGCCGCGTGCGGGCCCCTGTTTGATTGCCGCGACGCACCAGAGTCCGTACGACATTCCCCTCTTGATGCGGCACACGCCGCGCCCGCTGGACTTTGTGAGCATCGTCGAAGTCTTCCGGAACCCGCTTCTGGCGTGGCTCTATGGATCGCTGAACGCCTTCCCGCTCGACCGTTCGCGGCCCGACAGCAAGACGGTGCGGATCATTCTCGAGCGCCTGAGACGCTGCCGCGCGGTGGGGATGTTCCCCGAGGGTCGACTGCGTGGGGAGGCCGACTCGGTGGTGCGCACGAGGACCATCCGTCCCGGGATCGGCCGGCTCGCGTGCCTGAGCGGCGCGGCGATTGTGCCGTGCGTGATCATCAACTCGGGCGCGTATGCGCGGCCGGCGAGCTGGCTGCCGCTTCGCCGGACGCGGTACGGGATTATCTACGGAGCGCCGATCGAGCCCGCGCTGGGGCCGGATGAAATCGAACGCAGGCTGGTTGAGGACCTGGTCGCTCTCCACGCGCGGCTGGCGCGGGCGATGGAAGAAGGGTGAGAAGGCGAGAAGGCCGACAAGGCAGACGACAACTCAGAGAAGGCGTGGAGCGCGGTCAACAGGAAGCATTGACCACGGCACTCTTTGCGAGGCCGCGTGGTGGTGCGGGCGCGGGGTCGGTCACGGCACCCGGCGCAGACAGGAAGCGCAGGGCCTGGATCGCACCGCTGGAACGGTGTGATGCCGATGGCTCGGAGCGTTCGATGCGGGCTGGCGCGGCGTGGATCGGCACGCTCTGGGGGGGTCGTTCAAACCGGAACGCCCCCCGCGGGGGCTTTGCATGACCTAGCGCCGGACCTTGGCCTTGATCTCTGCGATTTCCTTGATCCGGTTCACGCCATGCTCCCAGCCCTGCGGCATGCCCTCGCGAAGCTCCTGCGGCAGCAGACCCATGGCGCGGTGAACGAGCGAGAGGCGCGTCCCGCCGCCCTCGGCCTTCAGGCGATACTGCACATGGTTGATCGCGGGGAACGACATGGGCATCGGGCCGGTCAGTTCAAGAAGCGTCGGCGCCTTGATGACCTGCACATGCCCCCAGAGGTGCCCGTACTTGTGGCCGCCGGCCTCGCCCATGTCGCGGTACCAGCGGCCTCCCGGCCACGGCTCGATCTTCATCGGGAAGGGCTTGCCGTCGGGCATCACGCTCCCCGGTCCGAGTTCCTCGAGCACCGCCTCGAACGCGATCTCCGGCGACGCGGCGATGTAAATGTCCTTGCGTATGTCGAGCGTGTGCACTGGCTCGTGGGTGATCGCGGTCGGGGCGGGAGCGGTGGTGGCGGCCGGCATCGGGGTTCCTTTCTCAGGCGGGGTGCGAGGAGGAGCGGTGGCGGGGGAGCGGGGCGGAACGGTTCTTGATCCTTGATTCGCGTGCCTTCTGCTCGGCGCGGCTCTTGATGCGCAGGAGCTGGTGATCCCAGAATCGCTCGAAGGTCTTGACCCAGTCGTAGACGGTCCGGAGTTCCTCGCCGTTCACGCTGTACACGCGGCGTCTGCCCTGGCGTACAACGCTGACGAGGCCGACCTCGCGGAGCACGCCCAGGTGCTTGGAAACCTGCGGCTGCGGCCAGCCGAGCTCCTTCACGAGCCACGTCACATCGCGATCGCCGCCTTCCGCCCCCCCGCGGTGGCCGTCCGCAAGGGCGCCGAGGATCTCACGCCGCCGCGGCTCGGCGATGGCGGTAAAGGCGTCGGCGATAGTCGGCGAAGGAGCCATGCCTAAATATATTCCCATACGGGCATATGTCAAGTGAAGACACAGCCGGCGCGGCAGAAACGGAAACGCGCCGCCGAGAGGCGCGCCACCGACCCTCGCTCCGCCACGCCAGACCCGGTGCCGACCGATCGGCTGTCCCCACCGCGCTCACCCAGTCTCCGAAGCTGTGGAACAGCCTCGCGGAGTGAGGCAACGACACGAAGATCGCAAGGCCGATCGTCGTCGCACGGAGGACGGGACTCTCGGTTCCATCCCCGAGATCAACGGGGAGGGTTGACGCGCCGCCCGCCCATCACGCAAACGCGAGGTAGGCTCCCGCGCCGAGGAAAATCACGCCGAGGAAGTACGAGAGGTACGCGGCCATGTACGGGCCGTACACCTTCTGAGTGCGCTCCCAGCGCTCGGCCCAAGGCACCTTTGACCAGTCGATGGATGGTGCGATGAGGCAGTGTGCGCCAAGGGCGATCAGGACGGTGCCCACGATGACAAGTCCGGGATGCGTCGGCATGGGCGTCCCCCCGTACCCCTGTGAGATTGAATGCTACACGGGCGCGGGGCTGGGGGCGGGGTGGAGGGATGCGAGGGGAGCAAGGGGGCCGGACTGCAATGGGGAGGGTTACGGCCAGCGGGTAGGCACGGACCCGGGGCACGGGTCCGTGCCACGATCAGAGGTCCCGGCCACCGTCAGGGCGTGAACTCCTCAAAGGCCGTTCCGTTGAACTTGTAGATGCCGTGCTCCTGGGTTCCGAGCCAGAGCACATCGTCGTGGTCTCTGAAAATCGAGTACACCCAATGAGGTTTGCCGCCGCGTGTGACGGGATAGTGGGTAAAGCCGGCGCCGTCGTACCGCCAGACTCCCGCGTCGAGCGTCGCCAGCCACAGGCTTCCATCCTTGTCCCTCACGGCTGATATGAAGGTCGAGAAGGGGTCGGCGTCGCTTGCGATGCCCGGTTCCTTGCGATAGCGGGGCAGAGCGGCGCCCGGTTCGGTCGCGGCGGCCGAAACCTCGGCGAAACGATTCATGCAGTTGCTGAGCCAGAACGTGCCGTCCTTGTCCTCGACGATGGAGCGCACGCCGAACGCGCCGTTCTCGCCGTGGCCGACCCATACGAAGGATGACCCGTCGTAGCGGCACGCGCCGAGCGTGGAGGTGCCGAACCAGAGGCGACCCTTGCTGTCCTTGGAGACGGTGTACACGTCGTACGGGCTGTACTTGGCGTTGGGGAATTTCGAGCGCGGCATTTCGGCGTAGTGCGCATCGCCCGCGGCGGTCGCGGGGAATGTCAGTTTGTGCACCGAAGTGCCGTCCCAGCGGTACACCGCGCCCGAGTCCTGCCCGCCCGGGAACCAGAGGTCGTCGGGGTCGAGCCTCCATGTGTTCTTCGATGGGTCGGGGTCGGCGTGCAGCGTAGTGAACGCGCGGCCGTCGAATCGGCTTACCCCTCCGGGATCGCTCTGGACGAAGATGTTCCCCGCGCGGTCCTCCTGAATGCTTCGAACGTGATTGCCGCCCAGCCCGTGGTCGGTCGTGAAGCGGACGATCGTCTTGCCGTCGGAGCGGTACACGCCCTGTCCATCACTCCCGAACCAATGGGCCTTGTCCCTGGCTTGAAAGACAATCCACATGTGCTGGTCGAGCGCTGAAACCGGTTCGCCGCGTGCGAGCGGCGGCAGGGCGCTCGACGCTGGCGCGCTCGGCGCGTGCTGGTCATGCGCGGGCGAGCGCTCGCCCTCCACGGCCGTGCCCTGGCGCGCGCAAGCCGGCAGCGCCGCGCCGAGGCAACACGTCATGAACGCGAGTTTGATCCGCATGGATGTTCGGCGCATGGAATAGAGTCTAATCGAGCGGCCCGCAAGTTCATAACCGCCGGATGACGAGCAGGGAAGTGTCCGCGAAGCGGCGCGGCAAAGCTCGTGCACGCGTGCCGCGGCGTGCGGTGCGTCCGCATGCCGTGCGATCGAGCGCCGGCCTCCCTCGGCACGGCTGGGGTGGCTTCGTCTTCAAGCTGTGCCACCCCGCCGCCCACGAGAGCCGCGCTCACACCGTGCCGCCCTGTCGGCGACGACTCGACGCCAGGAGTGCGGAAAGGCCGAACACGCCGACCGCACCGGGCGCGGGGACCACGTTCACGGCGTAGTTGGCAATCAAGGTGCGCGGCAGACTGTCGGCCCCGAGATACGTCAGCCGGATATGAGACAGACCGTTCACGGCGTTGGGATTGCTGGCATAGAGGCCGTCGGGCATACCGGTGAGCGAGTTCAGGTAGAACTGCGGTATGACGAGATTCAAGATCGGACCGGTGTACGTGCCTGCGCGAACCCAGTCGGTGAACGCCGGGGCCCACGCGGGGTCCGCGGCAGACAGGTTCGCGCTGTGGGATGCGTTGTAAGGCACGAAGAACGCCGACACACCCGGGGGCGCCAAACTCTCGCCCGGCCCGAGGGTGATCGTCCCCGTGATCTGAATGATCCCGGCATAGAAGCGAGTGGTGTTGGTGACCGGCGTCAGCGTGAACTCGGCGGCGCGAGACCAGGAAGTGCAGACGACAGCCGCGAAGATGGCGCCGGAAACGGTCAGGACACGGGCTTGCGACGAAGCGAGCATGACTCCCCTTTCGATGCGCCGGTCGGCCGAGGCGGTTCCGACGGAAGCAAGCCGGGCATGCAGCCTCGACCCGCACTCCGCGGTTGATTCTCCGCGCACGTCCACCATGCGGTCTGGAGGGCGAGTCTACCGACTTGACATCTCACGTTGAAGCCTGATTCTCGGGAAACAAGTACGGCTGGTGCCATCGAAGTCGCGTTCCTCCCGCTTTCAATGGTTCGAGCCTCAAGGCCCCAGAGCATCGACGTCCGGGGGGACCGGGCTTCGATAGCGCGGTCAGGGATCACGTCGAGGCCGCCGGCGTGCCACGGCTTGCGGTTCGTCCGCAGGCCGTGCGATCGGGCACTGGTCATACTTCGGCAAGGCTGGGGTGGCTTCGTTCAAGGCGTGCCACCCGCCGGTCGAATGGGGTGGAGGGTTCGGGGGGCATGGGGCGAGTTTACTTAGGAGGAGGCACACCAAGATCGCAGAGCCGATCTTGGTGGCACGTCGGAATGGGATCTTGGTGCCACCTGCCCACGCTACCCGATGGGGTCGGCACCTTTCCGGGGGTGGCGTGGTCAAGGCTTTGCTTGACCACGCGAGTCTCCCGATACTGCCCGCATGCCGGACAAGGTCTATCCCCCCGCGCGCCATCGCGAGCGCCGCAACACGCCGGGGGATGGCCGTTACCTGACCTGCTCGTGCTTTCACAACAGGCCCTTCCTGAAAAGCGATCGCGCGTGCGGGTGGTTCGTGGAGGCGTTGCGGAGAGCGCGCGATCAGCACGCGTTTGAGCTGTGGGCGTGGTGCATCATGCCCACGCACTTTCACATGCTGATCCTGCCGCGGCGGGATGAACCGCTCGTGGGCGGCATTCTCAAGTCGATCAAGCAGAGCGTGGCGCAGCGCGCCGTGGCGTGGGTGCGCCTTCACGCGCCCGAGTTTCTTCCCCAGATAATCGACGCGCAGCCCGGCGGCAGGCAAACTGCCCGCCTTTGGCAACGCAACGGCGGCTACGACCGGAACATGTTCACGGGGAAGCACACCTGGGACGTGATCCACTACATCCACGACAACCCGGTGAAGGACGGCCTCGTGAAGCGCGCGGAGGACTGGCCCTGGTCCAGCGCGAGAGAGTACGAGAAGCGCGGGGCGGGGCCTGTGAGCATTGATTGGAAAAGCATCCCGAGGCCGTGAGAGCCATGAGGGGTTGGGGGTGGCGTGCTCAAGACTCGGATTGACCACGCGGAGTGCAACGGAGACGGACAAAGGCAGAGATGGAGTAGAACGTGTAGCGTGGTCAGCAGGGAAGGCTGACCACGCCACCCAATTGGGGGTCAGTGAGGGGACGGGGGCTGGGGATTGGCCACGGCACCCGGCGTGCCACCCCGCCAGGGCCGAGCTTGGTGGCACGATGAGTGATGATCTCGGTGCCACCTGCCATCGAAGTCCAGAGGAACTGGACTTCGACGGCACGGATCAGGGGACTTCGATGCCACCTGCCCGCGAGGAACCTCACCCATCTAGGATCGCAGGCTGGCAAGCCGTGACGGAGTAAGCCGTGACGGCTTTCGCCCGTCGGCGACCTGAGCAAACGCCCCCTCTAGCAGTCCATTGAGTTGGCTAGGGCGCAATTCGACTCTCACGGCGGTTCCAACAAAGCTTGTCGCGTACTCGACCATGCCGGCACCATCGAAGTACACTCCATCGGAATTGCTAAGGACGAACAGATTTCCGGCGTGAGCGGATACCTCGCGGATCACAAACAGGCCGTCTCCCGAGTTCTCGTGGGAAGGATCGCTTCCGGCGTCTCGGAACCGAGATACTCCGCGTTGAGTAGCCTTCTTCACCGCTTCGGCCTCACTCCGAGCTGCGACGTCCGGGTTTTCGCGAAGCGAGTTCAAGATGCCCCGCCCCTCGTCGAGGATGCCGAATTCCACGCGATCGTCCCGGGGCCAGTATTGGGCGCAGTACCACATCGAAGTCGCGCCGCTATGGTCGGCGACATTGCGAAACAGCTCGCGAATGGCATATCGAAGCGTGTTTTCGAGCGTTTGATCTGCGTTTTGAACCAGAACATCTGCAACGTCGATGGCGTGCGTATCCGCCGCTTGAGAGACGGGCCATCCGTATCGGGCTCGCCCGACAAGGAGTTCATCCAATCGAAGTTCTCTTATGGGGATGTATCGCTGGCCGCCGCTCGCCTCCCCCGGCGCTTTCCCATGCTGCAGTCCGAAGCTTTTCCAAAACCCCATGTGCGCGATGTAGTCAGATCCGCCGCCCGAAGGCAGTACGCACCTCGTCTCAGATCCCAGCAGTCGCACTCGGTCTCTGAACCGGCGCAAGGCGCTTGCGGCTAGAAGCATGCCGAAGGGCGTGGCAAACGACAGTTCAGTCGCATCAACGATGTAGTCATCCGCCTGCGGCAGCTCATTGAGGTCGGCAGCAAAGCAAAGGGTCTTCTCAGGCGTCAAGCGAGACGGAAGTGCCACACACGACGACTTCATCAAGCACTCCGACCGCCTGTCAGCGGTCGGAGTGGGGTAGAGCAGTGGCGAAGGGAAGCTTTAGTAATCCCCATCCCCATGATCATGGTCATGCCCGCCCGCGGGCTTCTTCTTTTCGCGGATCTCGACGATCGCGGCTTCGGTCGTCAGCAGGAGGCCGGCGATCGACGCGGCGTTCTGGAGGGCGATGCGTTCGACCTTGGTCGGGACGATGACGCCCATCTTGACCAGGTCGCCGTACTCGTGGGTCAGGGCGTTGAAGCCGTAGTTGGCCGAGTCGCGCTGGAGCTCGGTCCCGGTGCCCGTTCCCTCCTCGACCTTGTTGGCGATCACCGAGCCGTCGAGGCCGCAGTTGGCCGCGATCTGCTTGATGGGGGCCGAGAGGGCGCGGTGGACGATGTCGACGCCGGCGCGCTCGTCGCCGTCGAGCTTCTTCTTGAGCTTGTCGAGGGCGTGGCGGGCGCGGAGGACGGCGACGCCGCCGCCGGGGAGGATGCCTTCTTCGACAGCCGCGCGGCAGGCGTGGAGGGCGTCCTCAACGCGGGCCTTCTTCTCCTTCATTTCGACTTCGGTTGCCGCGCCCACGTTGACCTGGGCGACGCCGCCGGCGAGCTTGGCGAGGCGCTCTTCGAGCTTCTCGCGGTCGTAGTCGCTGGTGGTGATCTCTACCTGGTGGCGGATCTGCTCGATGCGGCCCTTGATGGCGGAGGTCTCGCCGGCGCCCTCGACGATGGTGCAGTTGTCCTTGTCGATGGTGATCTTCTTGGCGCGGCCGAGCTGGCTCATCTCGACCTTCTCGAGCTCGAGGCCGAGCTCTTCCATGATGGCGGTGGCGCCGGTCAGGATCGCGATGTCCTCGAGCATGGCCTTGCGGCGGTCGCCGAAGCCGGGGGCCTTGACGGCGGCGATCTTCAGCACGCCGCGGAGCTTGTTGACGACGAGGGTGGCGAGGGCCTCACCCTCGAGGTCTTCGGAGATGATCAGGAGGCTGGCGCCCTGCTCGGCGATGCGGCCGAGGATGGGGAGGAGGTCCTTGGCGTTGGTGATCTTCTTCTCGTGGACGAGGATGTAGGCGTTCTCGAGGACGCACTCCATGGTGGCCTGGTTGGTGACAAAGTGCGGCGAGAGGTAGCCCTTGTCGAACTGCATGCCCTCGACGAGCTCGACCTCGGTCTCGAGGGACTTTCCTTCCTCAACAGTAATGACGCCGTCCTTGCCTACCTTGTCCATGGCCTGGGCGATGATCTTGCCGATGGCCTCGTCCTGGTTGGCGGAGCAGGTGCCGACCTGGGCGATTTCCTTGCTCGACTCGATCTTCTTGGACATCTTCTTGAGCTCATCGACGACGACGCCGACGGCCTGGTCGATGCCGCGCTTGATGAGGTTGGGGTTGGCGCCGGCGGTGACGTTCTTCAGACCTTCGGCGTAGATCGCCTCGGCGTAGACCGTCGCGGTGGTGGTGCCGTCGCCCGCGTCCTTGGAGCACTTGCTAGCGACTTCCTTGACCATCTGGGCGCCGAGGTTCTCGTACTGGTCTTCGAGCTCGATCTCCTTGGCGACGGTGACGCCGTCCTTGGTGACGGTCGGGGCGCCGAAGGACTTCTCGAGGACGACGACGCGGCCGGAGGGGCCGAGCGTGACCTTGACGGCGTGGGAGAGCTTCTGGACGCCGCGGAGGATGCGCTCGCGGGCGTCGGTGTTGAAGGCGATTGATTTGGCGGCCATGGGAATCTCCAAGAAAGTGCTGGGTACTGGGTGCTGAGTGCTGGGTGAGAAAGAGTCCTGGGTCCTGGAGTCCTGGGTCCTGGGTCCGACGGAGGACCCGAGGACAGAGGACCGAGGACTGCTATTTCAATCCGATGCGGATCCACGCGACCCGCTCGGCGTCGATGATGAACACGCTCTTGCCGTCGGTGACCTTCACGAGATGGTCGGCCTCGTCGGGAATGAGCATGGCCCGCTTGACCTCGAGGTTCGAGACGCCCGGGATGGGCGAGTCGATCCCGGCGAACGTGACCGTGAGGTCGCGCTCGCCGTTGAGTTCGCGGAGGGCTTGTCGGAGCTGGTCGGTGGTCATGGGGGGTGAGCAGTGACGGAGTGACAGAGCGACAAAGTGACGAAGTGAGAGGAAGGGGGCAGTGATCGACTTCGTCACTGCGTCACTTCGTCACTCCGTCACTTCCTCAGTCGATCACCGCGAGGATGTCGTCCTCGGACATGATGATGAGTTCCTGGCCGTCGAGCTTGACCTCGGTGCCGGCGTAGGACGAGAAGATGACCTTGTCGCCCTTCTTGACGGTGAGGGGGATGCGCTCGCCGGTGTCGGTGTTCAGCGCGCCCGTGCCCACGGCCTGGATGGTGCCGGTCTTGGGCTTGTCCTTGCTGGTCTCGGGGAGGAAGATGCCGGTGTCGGTCTTGGTCTGGGCCTCGTCGCGCTTCACGAGGATCTTGTCGTGGAGGGGACGGATCGCGCCGGCGTTTTTCTCGTGCTTGGCCATGATTCAGAAACTCCTCTAGGTGGTCCTCAGAACGAAAACTGGACCGCGGGTTCTCGCCCAGGGTCCGGACAGTGAACGGTCAGGTGGTGCCCGGCCAGCGGCTTTTGTAGAAGCGGTCCATGCAGCGGCGCAGAACTTCGAGCATCACTTCAAGGTCGGGCAGGCCGTGGGGACGGTCGACGACGGCAAAGGCCCCGGCGCGGAGTGCCGCGGCGATCTCGCGGCTGTCGTCGCGGTGCGTTCTGCCGCGCTTCACCACCACCGTCGGCGGCGGCTCGGCGAGCCGGCTGAGCAGGTCGAGCAGGCGCGACCCGCCCTCTTCCATCTCGGGGGCTTCGAGCGCGGGGGTCTTGGAGCAGGGCTCATCGAGCGGCAGGCCCAGGTCGACCACCGCGATATGGATCGGGTTGTTGCGGAGCACCTCGGAGGCCTCGCGCCCGGTCCCGGCCCGGAGGGCGACGACGCCCATGGGTTCAAGGAGGCGGGGGAGGCGGTCGACCCAGGAATCGTGGTCCCAGCCGGCGTAAGAAAGGAGCAGGTTCAGCCTGCCGCCGCAGGGCGTGGCGCGACCCCTGGGGGCGGGTCCGTCGTGGTTGGATTGGCTGGTGCGCGGCATGACCACCAGACCTTTCTGGCAAGGGGTGTGCCGGACCGCGAAGGGGGGTTGCGGGCCCGAACCGGATGAATCACCCAAAATTCAGGCATGTTTGCTGCCAGCGGGCGTGGGAACGGACGGCGCTGGATGCCAAATCGGCAGGGGGGTGGGGGAAGCGACGAAGCGACGGAGCGACGGAGGCACGAAGGGGAAGGCGTTCAAACAAGGGGCAGGGAAATCGGAGGGGGTGGGGTTGGCACTGGTTTTCCGCCCCCTCACTTCGTGCCTTCGTGCCTCTCTCCCTTTTGGCATTTGGAAGGTATCCGCTACACTCGGCTCATGCCGACTTCTGACATTGTGCTGGCGGTGCTCGGGGTGCTGGCGCTGGGAGCGGGCGCGGGGTGTGTGTGGCTGGCGATCAGCCGCGGCAGGGCGCTGGCGGTCGCGAGCGGGGCGCAGGCGGACGCGACTCGCCTGAGCGAGGAGTTGGTGCGTACGCGCGAGGCGGGCGAAGCGCAGAAGCGCGAGGCAGCGGAGGGCGCGTCGAAGCTGCAGGGGCGGATCGAGGCGCTCGTCGGCGAGATCACCGACCTGCAGGTGCAGTGCGCGACGCTGCGCGAGCAGCACCAGACGATCGAGGAACGCAGCCGCGCGGAGCGCGAGGGGCTCGAGCTGCGGCGGGCCGACCTTGAGAAGAAGCACGAGGAACTCGCGAAGCGGTCCGCGGAGACGTTCCGCTCGCTGGCGGGCGAAGCGCTGTCAGCGACCAGCCGCGACTTCCTGAAGCTGGCGGAGGAGAAGTTCAAGCAGCAGCACCAGGCGGGGCAGCACGATCTTGATCTGCGCCGCCGCGCGGTCGAGGAGTTGGTCAAGCCGCTGGGCGAGACGCTGCGGAAGACCGACGAGCGGCTGGGAGCAATCGAGAAGCAGCGCGAGTCGAGCTTCGCGACGCTGACGGAGCAGATCCGCGGCGTGAGCGAGGCGAGCGGGCTCCTGCGGATGGAGACGGGCAAGCTGGTCACGGCGCTGCGCAAGCCGCAAGTCCGCGGCAGGTACGGGGAAATCCAGCTCCAACGCGTCGCGGAGGTCGCGGGCATGCGGCAGTACTGCGACTTCTCGACGCAGGGGAGCGTGCGCGACACGGACGGCAAGCTGCTGCGGCCGGACATGGTGGTGCGCCTGCCCAACGACCGCGTGGTGGTGATCGACGCCAAGACCAACATCGAGGCGTACCTGGATGCGCTCGAGGCCCCCACTCCTGCGGAGGCCGAGGTGGCGCTGGATCGGTTTGCCGCGCACGTTGCGGACCAGATCGGCAAGCTCGCGGCCAAGACGTACTGGGACCAGTTCGACAAGACGCCGGAGTTCGTGGTGATGTTCGTGCCGGGTGATCAGTTCATCGACGCGGCCCTGTCGCGGCGGCCGGAGCTGTTCGAGGAAGCGGCGGCCAAGCGCGTGATCCTGGCGAGCCCTTCGACATTGATCGGACTGTTGCGCGCAGTTGAGCTTGGGTGGAAGGAGCAGAGGCTGGCGGAAGAGGCCCGGGAGTTGCGAAGGCTCGGCGAGGAACTGCACGAGCGGGCATCGAAGGTGTGGGAGACGGCAGCTCAGGTGGGCGAGAGCCTGGAGCGGACG
This sequence comes from Phycisphaerales bacterium, assembly GCA_044223975.1. Taxonomy (GTDB): domain Bacteria; phylum Planctomycetota; class Phycisphaerae; order Phycisphaerales; family UBA1924; genus CAZCPB01. The sequence continues at coordinate 243,123 of JBGALI010000002.1, forward strand.
GTCAAGAAGTACAACGAGTTCGTGGGGTCGGTGGAGGGACGGTTGACGCCGACGTTGCGGAAGTTTGAGGAGGTCGGGGTGAAGTCGGCGAAGGTTCTGCCGAGCCCGATGGAGGTGACGGTGCTGCCGCGGGTGTTGGATGTGGTGAACACCGACAAGCCCGGCTGAACGCGGGTGCCGCGGCAGCGCGCTCGACACCTATGGAGTCTCACCCGAGGGAGATTTGCCGTGCGCCCCGCCACTCTCCTTGCCGCGTTCGGTCTTGTCTTCACGAGCCTGACCGGCTGCGCCTGCGATCCCGCGATCATTGACAACCGGTCCGACACCGTGATAGAGGTCACAGTGTGGGCGCCGACGGGCGGGTTCATCTTCCCCACGGTCGAGAAGTACCGCGCCATGGTGGGCGCTGGTGAGCGATGGCGCGCCTCGTGCACCGACCGCGTCGACTACTCGCCCGTGACACCGACCCCGATGGGCGTGCGTGTTGAGACCATTGTCGCCGGTGGCGTGGGACGAATCTGGCTGATCGAAGTTGAGCAGCCAAGCCCGTGGCGACTTCGAGTGCTGGGCAAATCGGACGAGCTGCGGTTCGAGAGCGTGCGGGAAGACGGGGTCGTACGATCGTCGCAGTTCCTCAAGGTGAAGGAAGAGGCGTTGCTGTCGGGAGCCGAGTGAGCGGCGCGACTCTGGTCGGTCGTGCAATGGCGTGGCATTCGGCGCGTGCAATGGCCGGCAAGACAACCCGCCGGCTTCCGCAGGGGCTCCACGCGGAATTGCGGAGAACGATCCATGCTCGGCGCGATCGTCGGTGACATCGTGGGATCGGTGTACGAGTGGCAGAACCACCGCTCCAAGGATTTTCCCCTCTTTCACCCCGACTGCACCTACACCGACGATTCGGTCCTGACCGTCGCCACCGCCGGCGCGATCCTCGATGAGGTGGACTTCGGCCAGTCGTACCGCGCGCACTGTCTCACCTACCCCGACCGCGGCTACGGCGCCGGCTTCCTGCGCTGGGCCGTCACGCCGGGGGCCGGGGCGTACAACAGCTTCGGCAACGGCTCGGCGATGCGCGTGTCGCCCGTCGCGTGGGCGGCGGCGACGCTCGATGATGCGTTGGCGCTGGCACGCCGGTCCGCGATCGTGACGCACAGCCACCCCGAGGGCGTGAAGGGGGCACAGGCCACCGCCGCGGCAATCTTTCTGGCCCGCTCCGGCTCGACCAAGGACGACATCCGCCGTCAGGTCGTCGATCGCTTCGGCTACGACCTCTCGTTCAGCATCGACCAGATCCGCCCCACGTACCGCTTCAACGAAACCTGCCAGGAAACCGTGCCGCAGGCGATCGTGGCGTTCCTGGAATCCACGGACTTTGAGGACGCGCTCCGCACGGCGGTGTCGGTGGGCGGCGACACGGACACGCTGACGTGCATCACGGGATCGATCGCCGAGGCACACTACGGCGGCGTGCCCGCCGAGATCGCCGCGCAGGCGCTCGCGGAGCTCGACATCGACCTGCGCGCCACGGTGCGGAGGTTCATGAGCACGCACATGACGGGCAAGCCAGCGATGTGATACGGGTTCTACCCAGTTCCTGCGCACACTGCAAGAGTCTCTCGCGGAGGCGCTGAGCCCGCTGATGGGGGAGACAGGCATGGATTCACCGCTAATCCTGGTCCTCGTTCCGCCTCGGCGCTCTCTGCGCCTCCGCGCGAAACCTTCTTGCCCGTGGGGCGAAGGAGGTAAGGACGTCGTGGAATGCGCACGAGTTTCGCGCAGCGCGCGGCGTCGCACGCTCATCGCGTTCTGGGACCTTGGCGCGTCCGGCGGCCCGATCGCTCCGGCGCCCGGCCGCGCGTCTATAATGATGCACCGCAATTGCTTGGCCCACAGTCCTTTGGGAGAACGCGCATAGACACGGCCACCACATCTGACTTTGAGACCGTGCTGGTCGACATGTTCGCCAAGGCCAACGCCGAGGGCGAAGCGTTCCTTGATGTGACCGCCAAGTCGCTGTGCAAGCTCGTCAGCGGGCCCGACTCGAGCGCCAAGGGCATGGCCGTGTGCTGCCGCCTGATGCGGCGCATGATGATCCCCGGCGACAACGAGCTTTCGACGTCGTACGGCCGCAACGGCGCGACGCTGTTGATCCGCTTCCGCCTGCCGCGGTGAATCCGCGGGGCAGATTTCGCGGCGGTCTGATCCCTCGCAACCAAGCCCGTATTTGTAAGATCTCCCCGGCGGCACGCTCTGGTGCGCCCAGGAGACGCGTCATGGGCTTGATCGTGACATCGCGGCGGTGGCGGCCCCTGGTCCTTGCCGCGGCGGTGCTGCTGGCGCCGGTTCTGATGCCGGGCTGCGCTGCGCCCCCGAAGCCGCCGCCGATCCCGACGTTCGAGAATTCGTCGGTCCACTACATCGACCCCGATGTTCTGCGGGCGCTCGCTGAATCACTCCCTAAGCCTCCTGAGTCAGGCTCGGCGTTCGAAAAAGCTCTGACGGACGACATCAAGAGCCTCGCCGCGACGACGCCGCCACTCGCGGCCGAGGCCAAGGACACCGACCCGGCCGACAGCGACTACCGCAAGTACGGCTTTGACATGCTCGGTGTGATCGACGCATCGCTGGCGTTCTCGGGGAGCACGCTGAGCGACGAACAGAAGGCGGCGGCCTGCCGCGGAGCGCACCCGGCGACGTGCCGCCTGCTGCAGGTCGCGGGCGGGGACCTTGGCCGTGCCAATTACAAGGTGTACGCGCGCCAGCGTCCGGACGCGTCGGACAATCGCTCCTACCCGAGCGGGCACGCGACGCGCGCGGCGTTCCAGTGCCGCCTGCTCGCGGCTGTCGTCGAGGCGATGCCGAACTCGGACCACCGCCGCGCGGCGCAGGCGGCGCTCCTGCGCGAGGCGTGGGTGCGCGGCCTGGACCGGCTGGCGCTTGGCGTTCACTTCCCCAGCGACGTCACCGCGGGGTTCGTCTTCGGACAGCTCGCGGCACAGAAGATCATCGAGACCAACTCGAAGCCTTTCCACGAAGACTTCAACACGGCGCGGCGAGAATGGGGCACGCGCACGCCGTGACGGGCGCGCCGCGTCATTGGGGCGGGGCCCCACCCTTGGCCCGCGTCGACGCGATCCAGCCCTGGATTTTCTCGGCCATCTCCGCGTTGCCGCGGCGCCGGGCTTGCTCGCGCGCTCGCTCCGCGGCGGTGAGTGCGTCCGCGCGGCGGCCGATCTTTTCGTACTCCATCGCCAGGTTCCACTGCGCTTCGGTCAGCGTGGGCGCGCGTCGCAGCGCTTCCTCGAACTGTTCCGCCGATTCGCGGTGCTTGCCGGCCGCGGCAAGGGCGATGCCGTAGTTGAGGCGGTACGCCGGCCTCTCGGGCGCGAGCTCGACGGCGCGGGCCGAGAGCTCGACCGCCTCGCGGGTGCTGCCGGCGTTGGTGAGCGCGGCCGAGAGGTTGTCGAGCGCATCGGTGTAGGTGGGCTTGAGGCGCAGCGCCTCACGGAACGACGCGATCGCCTCTTCGGCGCGGCCCATGCCGTAGAGCACGACGCCGAGGTTGTTGCTCGCCTCGGGGTACGCGGGGTTGAGTTCCATCACGCGCCGCAGGTGCACCACCGCCTCGGTGTTGCGGTCCTGCTTGCCGAGCATCACGCCCAGGTTGTTGTGCGCCATCCAGCAGCCGGGGTTCTTCTGGATCGTGGTCTTGTAGAGCAGCTCGCTGTCGGCGTACATGTCGCACTGGCGGAACGTCAGCACGCCCAGCGCGATGGGCAGCGGGGCCAGGAGCGCCAGGCGTGCCGCGGGCGAGCGAACCCTTGAGGCCAGCAGCACCAGCCCGCCGCAGACCAGCGTGATGATGCCAAGGCTGGCCAGGTACTGGAAGTGATCGGCGACGAAGGTGTACTGGAAGAGGAAGACGTTGAAGAAACCAAGCAGCGGGAACAAGGAGCCGCAGAAGAACAGGTACCCCGCCAAGGGTGCGCGGCTGCGGCGCACCGCGATCAGCGCTCCGATGAGGAGCAGGAGCGCCCCTAGCGGGTACACCCACTGCTGCCACACCGAGGGATCAACGACCCAGCGCGGGTAGACGAAGATCAGCTCCGAGGGCCACAGGAGCTTGGAGAGGTAGAACAGCACCGCCCGCCCGGGGAGGATCAGGCGCTGCGGCACGGTGAGGCTGAACTCGGCTCCCTGGGCGCCCACCACGCTGTGCTCGACGTAGGCCGTGAGCAGGCCCGAGCCGATGCTAAGCCCCAACCACGGCACGAGCGGCAGCACATCGCGGCGCAGCGAGAGCCTGCCGCGCTGCCACCACAGGATCACCAACAGCGCCGGCGGGAGCGTGACGGTGACGGGCTTGCACAGCAGGCTCACGCCAAAGAGCGCCGTCGCGACGGCGTAGGGCCGGGCGCGGCGGGACTTGTCGAAGTCCAGGTACGCCAGCACCGACAGGAGGTAGAACACCGCCGACGTGGTGTTCTTCTGCTCGGTGATCCACGCCACGCTCTCGGCGTGCACGGGGTGGAGCGCGAAGACCGCGGCCGTCAGGACCGCCGCCTCGTCGGCCCAGCGGAACGCGCGGTCGAGGAGCAGCCGCCGCACCACCACCAGCACCAGCCCCGCGACGCACACGTGCAGCGCGATGTTCACGGCGTGGTAGCCGATCGGCCAGTCGCCCCACAATTGGTGCTGGGCCCAGAACGACGAGTACAGGAGCGGGTAGTACTGCTGCGTGGCGCCGATCTCAAACCAGATACGGTACAGGCCATGCAGCGACTGCAGGTCCGGGCGCGGCACGTGGGCGTTGTCGTCCCACACGAACCCGCCCGGCAGCGCGGGCACGTACGCCGCCGCCGTCGCCATCGCGATGAGCGCCGCCGCGATGATCAGGTACGCACGCGGCCACGGCGCCGGAACAGAAGATGTCGTGGTGGACTCGTCGCTCATCGGAAGGCGGGATGATACCCGAAACCGGCCCGGATTCGTGGGATTGATCGCCGCGTCGAGCGCCGCCCACGCCGGCGCGCGGCAGAGATTTCACCGCGGCCCCTGCGCCGCCGCCGCCTGCTTGCGGCAGGCCTCGATCCACCCGTCGATCTTCTCGAGCATCCCCGGCGGGCCGGTGCGCGCCAGTTCTCGGGCCCGCGCCGCGGCGGCCAGGGCCTCGTCGAAGCGACCGACCGACGCGTACGCCACGGCAAGGTTCATGTGCATCTCGACCATGTCGGGCTTGAGGCGGGCCGCCTGCTCGAAGTGCGGGATCGCGTCGGCCACGCGCCCCGCCCGGGCCAGGAGCGCCGCGAGGTTGTTGTGCGCCTCGACGTGGTCGGGCCGGAGCTGCACCACGCGCTCGTAATGGCCGATGGCCTCGCCCGCGCGGCCCATCTGCGCCAGCGCCACCGCCAGCCCGAAGTGCGCCTGAAAGTTGTCGGGGTGATCGCGGAGCACCCGCTCGTACACGCTTGCCGCGCGGTCGGGAGCCTGACCGCCGGCCGTCGCCAGCTCGAGCTGGAGCCGGACCTCCGGCTGGTCGGGGTTCAGCGCGAGCGAACGCTCGAACTCATCGACCGCCGCGGCGACCTGCCCCGCCGCCTGCAGCGCGACGCCCAGGTTGGCGTGCAGGCCCGCGTTGCCGCCGTCGTACCGCACCGCCAGCTGAAGACTTTCGATCGCTTCGCGGTGCCGGCCGGTTGCCGTCAGCACGCTCGCGAGGTTGCCCAGGGCTTCGGGGTTGGCCGGGCGCAGGCGCAGGGCCTCGCGGAACTCGGCGATGGCCTCCTCGTGCCTGCCGATCGCGCTCAGCACCAGCCCCAGGTTGTTGTGCGCCTCGGGGTACTCGGGCCGCAGCTCGAGCGCGCGACGGTAGTGCTCGATCGCTTCATCCAGCCTGCCACGGTCGCGCAGAACCACGCCCAAATTGTTGTGGGCCATCCAGCACGCGGGGTTGCGCTCGATCGTCGTGGTGTACAGCGTCTGGATGTCCGCGTACATGCGGCACTGCCGGAACGTCAGCACGCCCAGCGCCATCGGGATCACGGCCAGCAGCGCCGCCCGTGCCGCGCCCGACGGAACTTTCGCAACCGCCATCGCCACGCCGCCGGACACCAGCGTGATCACGCCCAGGCTGGCCAGGTACTGGAAGTGATCCGCGACGAACGAGAACAGGAACGGGTACACGTTGAACAGGCCCAGCACCGGGAAGAGCGTGCCCACGAAGAACAAGAGCCCCGCCAGCGGCGCTCGGTTGCGGCGCGCCGCGGCCAGCGCAGCCAGCAGCAGCCCTGCCGCGCCCGCCGGGAACAGCCACTGCCACCACACCGCCGCGCTCACGGTCCAGCGCGGGTACACGAAGATCAGCTCCGACGGCCACAGCAGCTTCGACAGATAGAACACCACCACCCGCCCGCCCAGCAGCAGCCGCTGCACGAGCGAGAGCTCAAACTCCCGCCCTTTGGCCCCGATGATCGTGTGCTCCACCCACGCCGTGAAGAGACCCCCCGCGGCGCCCAGCACGAACCACGCCAGCAGCGGCACCACGTCCTGCTTCCACGAGAGCCGCCCGCGCTTCCACCACAGGATCACCAGGAGCGCCGCAGGCAGCGTCGCCGTCACGGTCTTGGTGAGCAGCCCCATGACAAAGAGCGCCAGCGCCAGCGCGTACGTGCCGCGGCGCCGCGACGCGTCGAACGACAGGTACGCCAGCATCGCCCCGAGGTAGAACACCGCCGACAGCGTGTTCTTCTGCTCGGTGATCCACGCCACGCTCTCGACGTGCACCGGGTGGAGCGCGAAGACGGCCCCGGTAAGCCACGCCGCGACATCGGCCCACGCAACCTTCCGTTCGCGCAGCAGCCGCCGCGCGATGATCATGACCAGCCCCGCCGCGGCCAGGTGCAGCGCGATGTTCACCGCGTGGTACCCGACGGGCTCGTCGCCCCAGAGGCGGTGCTCGACCCAGAACGCCGAGTGCAGGAGCGGGTAGTACTGCTGGGAGGCGCCGATCTCGAACCAGATCCGTCCCAGACCCTCGAACGACCGCAGCTCGGGCCGGGTCACGTGGGCATCGTCGTCCCAGATCAGCCCGCCGCGTGCGGCAGGGAAGTAAGCCGCGACGGTCGCGAGCGCGATCAACAGCACCCCCGCGGCCGAGAGCCATCGCGGCCAGGGCGCGGGCGGCGGGGTTGAGTCGGTCGATCCGGTCATGGCGCGGCAGGATGGTACCGCACGCGCGCAGAGTCCGGGGCGGGGCGCATGAAAAGGGCCGCGCCCTGATACAAGGCGCGGCCCTCGCGTTTCACGATCGAGAGAAACTTACTTCGAGTCGGCGGCGTTCTTCATGCCCTCTTCAAGCTTCTTGATGTCCTCGGGGGTGAGCTGGGGCCGGTTGACCTTGATGGTCAGCTTGTTCAGCTTGGCCGTGAGCTTGAAGGGCGGCTTGTAGTCCGCGTCGTTGACGCCGGTCAGCGTGTCCGATCCGATATCAAACGCCTCGTCCCACTGCAGGATCATGGGGATCGTGCGCTCCATCGTGAGGGTCTGCACGTCCTTGCCGTCGACGCGCAGGGTGCCCGTGCCGGCCCGCCCCAGTCCGCTGAAGTTGTTGAACGCGAGCGTGGCCACGCCCAGGCCGTCGTACTTGAAGTCAAACTCGACGGTGTGCTTGCCCGGAGCGAGCGCCTCGGGGGCTTCCCACTTGACGCGCTTGAGGTCGATCAGGTTCCACACGAACGCCGGCTTGCCCTTGAGCAGGTAGAACCCGTACCCGCCGAACCGGCCGCCGGAGGTCAGGATCATGCCCTCGGCGCCGCCCTGGGGCACTTCGATCTCGGCCGTCATCGTGAACGAGCTGTCAAGGATGAACGGAGAATCGCCCTGCGGGAGGCCGGTCATGGGGCGCGTGTAGACAAACTCGGTGCGCCCGGCGGTGATGTTCGGGCGGGGCGCGACGATGCGGGCCGCGACGGAGGCGTCCATCGGGAAGACCTGGTACTTCTTCGCCTCGGCGATGAACATGTCCTTCATCTGCTTGATCTTTTCGGGGTGCTTGTCGGCGATGTTGTGCGACTGGCTGAAGTCGGTGTTGAGGTCGTAGAGCTCGAGCGTCTGGTTGTTGAGGGGGTCGGGGTTGGCCGCGCTGAAGGCCTCCCACGGAGCACGGTTGACCCGGGTGCTCAGGAGCCAGCCCTCGTGGTACAGGGCCCACTGGCCCATCATCTCGAAGTACTGGGTCTTGTGGCGGGACGCTTCCTTGGCGTTCTTGGCGTCGAAGGTGTAGGCGAAGCTCGTGCCCTCGATCGGGGCCTGCTTGATGCCGTCGATCATTTCGGGGGCGGGGATGCCCGCGGCCTCGAGGATGGTGGGAACCACGTCGATCACGTGGCAGAACTGCTCGCGCAGCCCGCCCTTGTCCTTGATGCGGCTCGGCCAGGAGACGCACATGCCCTGGCGGATGCCGCCGAGCTTCGAGGCGTTCTGCTTGAACCAGGTGAACGGAGTGTCGAACGCCCACGACCAGCCGGCGGACATGTGGTTGTACGTCTGCTCGGTGCCCCAGACGTCGTACCACTTCATCTGCACCTCGACCGGCACGGAGACGCCGTTGAAGAACGCGACCTCGTTGGGCGTGCCGATCGGGCCGCCCTCGGCGCTGGTTCCGTTGTCACCGTTGATGTAGATGATCAGCGTGTCGTCGAGCTTGCCCATGTCCTCGATGGCCTGGATCACGCGCCCGATCTCGTAGTCGCTGTACGCGGCGTACGCCGCGAAGACCTCGACCTGCCGGATGAAGAGCTTCTTCTCGTCGGCGGTCAGCTCGGCCCAGGGCTTCAGCAGGTCCTTGGGCCACGGCTCGAGCTTGGTGTCCGCGGGGATCACGCCCATCCGCTTCTGGTTCTCGAAGATGCGCTCGCGCACCTTCTCGTAGCCGTCGTCGAACAGGTGCATGTTGTGGATCTTCTCGACCCATTCCTTGGTGGGGTGGTGCGGCGCGTGCGTCGCGCCCGGCGCGTACTTCACGAAGAACTTCTTGCTCGGGTCGGTCTGGTCGATCCGGCCGAGGTAGTCGATCGCGTCGTCGGCCATGGCGGTGACCAGGTTCCACTCCGGCTTGCCGTCGAAGGGGTAGATCTGCGTGGTGTTGCGGAACAGGTTGGGCTGCCACTGGTTGGCGTCGCCGCCGACGAACCCGTAGAAGTACTCAAAGCCCATGCCGGTCGGCCACTGATCGAACGGGCCCACCTGGCTGGCCGCGAACGCGGGCGTGTTGTGGTCCTTCCCGAACCACGCGGTCGAGTAGCCGTTGTCGAGCAGGATGCGGCCGATGGTCGCCTTGTCCTTGCCGATGATGCTGTTGTAGCCGGGGAAGCCCGTCGACTGCTCCGAGATGACGCCGAACCCGGCCGAGTGGTGGTTGCGCCCGGTGATCAGCGCCGCACGCGTGGGCGAGCAGAGCGCCGTCGAGTGGATGTTGTTGTAGCGCAGCCCGTTCTTGGCCACGCGGTCCATCGTGGGCGTCGGGATCAAACCGCCGAACGTGCTCGGCACGCCGAAGCCCGAGTCGTCGGTGATGATCAGAAGAACGTTGGGCGCTTCCTTGGGCGGGACAACCCGCGGCGCCCACCAGTACTTGGACTGCAGCGCGTCGTCCTTGATCACCCCGCCGAACTTCGGGTCCGGGGCCGGGAGCTGCTTCCCGGTGATGGTGGTCGTGGCGCCGGGCGATCCCGGCGTGCCCGTGGTCTGCTGGGCGCGGGCGGTCGTCGCCGCCAGGCACAGCGCCGCGATCATCGTCCGACCGATGACCCCGAATCGATGCATACTCATGAACAACTCCCTCGGATTGATCGGTGAGGCTCAACGCCGGCCGCGCCGTGCGCCAACCGCTGGATCGGCACCCCCATCGGGTCGCTCGGCCTCGCGCGGACTATAGAAGGTACCGCGCGCGATCACAAGCACACGCGCGGGAACGTGGCGCGCCGTGTGCCCGACCGCAGCCCGCGGTTGTGGGACGCACCGCAACTGATCCGCAGCGCCGGACTTGCGCTCTGGGCGAGCGCGCCGCCCGTGACCACGAACTCCGACCTTACCAGAGGTTTAGCGGGGCGGTTGGTGCGCGGCACGCACGATCGCCCGCGTGGCGTCCGTGATCGCCCGCGCCAACGCGCCCGAATCGCACGCCGCCGCCCCGCCGAGCCACGCGCCGATCAGGCCCAGCTGCGCCCCCGCCGCCTGCGCGGCTACCAGGCGCGGGGGGATGATCGGTGGCGCGTCCCGCCCGCGCCACTGCTCAGCCAGCCGCTCCTCGATCAGGTCCGCCAGGCGTCGCGCTACCTGCACGCCCGACGGGTCGCGCAAGAGCGCCCGCGCCGTCGGGCGCACTTCCCAGAAATGCTCGAGCACGCAGCGCACGCGCTCGGCATCCCCCGACTCCGTCGCCGCGTCGGCCAGAACGCCAAGCATCCCCGACGCCGACTGCAGCAGCACCTCGTCGATGTTGCGGAAGTGCTCGTAGAAGGTCGAGCGCCCGACCCCCGCCTCCCCCACCACGTCGCTCACGCGGATGCTCGAGTAGGAGCGCTGCAGCGCCAGCCCGTTGAACGACTCGACGATCGCGCCGCGCGTGCGCTGAACCCGCTGGTCGTGATCGCGCTTGTCCATGGCTGCTCCGCCCGTGCGACCCGCCGCAAGGCCGCCGATTTCCGGACACTTTAGCGCCGGTGTCCGTCATCGATCGCCCGGGCGACGGCCGCGCTTGCTCGGGACATCGGGGATCCCAAGAGTGCCCACGCACCGGGAGATCCACGATGCACCAGCAGACTGCCGTTCCCTCCGACCCCGCCCCCTCCGCCGCGGCCGACCGTCGGTCGGGCTTCATCCTCGCCTCCGCGGCGGTCGTCATGGTCGCCTTCATGGCCGTGCACCCGACAGTTCACGCCCACGACCCCGCCGGCTTTGCCGCGGAGATGGCGAGCATCTCCGTCCTCAACGCCGTCGTCCACGGCACGCTCATCGCGGTCCTGGGCGTGCTCGTGCTCGGCCTCTTCGGGCTCGCCGACCGCCTCGGGCCGCGCCTGCTCCCGGTGAGGGCCGGGCTGATGGCGTACGGCTTTGGCGCCGTGGCCCTGGCCTTCGCCGCGATCATCAACGGGTTCGTCGTGCCGGCGTTCGTCGCCCGGTACGCGGGCGACGCGGTCGGCGCGGCCGCGGAGTGGCGGCCGTCGCTCTACCTGTGCCACGAGGCCAACGGGGTCCTGTCGCGCATCGGCGTGGTCGCGTGGTCGGGCGCGGTGCTGGTGTGGTCGGCCGTGCTCGCGCGCGGCGGCCGCGCCCCGCGTCCGCTGGCCATCCTCGGCGCGCTCTGCGCTCTGGCGCCCGTGGCGCTGCTCGCCGCGGGGCGACTGCCGATGAACGTCCACGGCTTCGGCGCGTTCATCCTGGCCCAGGGGATCTGGACGCTCGCGGTCGGCGTTCAGCTCATCCGCGCCCGCCTCTGAGCGTCGGTCACTTCGCGTCAATCAGCGCCCCGAGCTGGTCCTTGTCCCCGCTGCCGCGCTTGCCGATCACCTTGCCGTCGCGCCCGATCAGGATCTGCGTGGGAAACTGGTCGACCCCGTACGCGGCGGTGGTCGCGCCCCGCGCCGTTGCGTTCGTCCGCTCCATCATCACCTCGCCCCCGCCGTCGAGCGCCACCAGGAACGGCAGGTCGCGCCCGCCCCACACATCGCGCCGGGCCCACGCGAGCTTAGCGTCCATCTCTTCGATCGTGCCGATCGAATCGTCATGCACCGCGATCACGACCAGCCCGCGGTCCTTGTACTTCTCGTACGTCGCGATCAGCTCGGGCATCGAGTGCACGCACGGCCCGCACCACCAGCCCCAGAAGTCCAGCAGCACCACCTTCCCCTTCAGCTCCGCCAGCGTCACCGGCCCGCCGTTCTTCCACGCCTTGATCTGGCGCAGCTCCGGCGCCTCTTTCCCGATGACGCGGGTCAGCGGCGATGCCGGGAGATCAACATCGATCGTCCGCGACGTCTCCCCCTCGGCGATCGTCAGCGTCGGGGTTTCGATGGACGAGCTCGTGCCGTAGACCCACAGCAGGTACTCACTCGGCGGCAGCACCAGCTCGTGCAGACCGTGCTGCCACTCCACACCCGCGGCCTTCACGTTGTTGCGGAACACGTAGAGATGCGTGGTCGTCAGGGGCTTGCCGAGTCCTTCGAGCTCCGTGCTCTTCACCTTCACCGTTACGCGGCAGGCCGGCCGCAGTTTCACCGTCACCGCCTTCCCCAGGTCCGCCGCCGTCACCTCCGTCATCCCGACCAGCGCGTGATCTTTCGACAACGCGGATATCACGCGCGGCTTGGGCGCTTCGGGCTGAAACGAAAGGCTCACCGCCCGGATCGCGATCTCCCCCGCCGCGTCGGTGAGGTGCGGCGCTTGCTTCCCGTCGGCGTGCAGCAGGGCCCCCAGCTCGAACGGGCCGTCTTCGTTCGCGTTGGCGAGGATCGTTCCGACCTCAACACCCGGCGCGGGCGAGCCGTCGGGGAGCAGCACGCGCACCGTCACGGGAGCATCAACGGGCGCCGGCGCGCCCGCGGGCGGCTGGGCCAGCAGCCCGGTTGCCCACATCACGCATGCCGCGGCAGCAATTCCAGTCGTTTTCATGCCTGCTCCTGTCGGGTCGGGGCGCCACCGGTCGACGGTCCGTGGTGGTACCCGCGCGGTTCACCATGGTTGCACGGGTGTGCGCCGTGCGCCCAACAATCCCGCATGACCATTCGTGCCCTCACGCCCGCCGATACCGCGATCTACATCGCGCTCCGGCGCGAGATGCTCCTCGATTCGCCGTGGTCGTTCTCATCGAGCCCCGAGGACGACCAGGGCCTCAAGCCCGAGTTCATCACCGCCCGGCTTGCCGAGCCCGGGCAGGCGATCGTCGGCGCGTTCGAGGATGACGGCCGCCTCGTCGGTGCGGCAGGACTTCGCCGGCACACCTCGCTCAAGATGGCCCACCGCGCCCACATCTGGGGCGTTTACGTCACCCCGGCCGCGCGAGGGCGCGGCATCGCGGCGATGGTTCTGGAGCGCACCCTCGACATCGCGCGGTCGTGGCCCGGCGTCACCAGCGTCGGTCTCTCGGCCAGCGTGCGCTCCGAAGCCGCGCGGCACCTGTACGAGAAGCTCGGCTTCGTAGCGTGGGGGCGCGAGCCCGGGGCGCTCGTCATCGACGGCAAGACGTACGACGAGTTTCACATGACCAAGTCTCTTCATTCGGGGAGTTGACGGACCGTGCAGCTCATCGGAGTCGATTTCCTCGCTTCGATCGTGCGTGAGAAGTCCTTCTCCGCCAAGATGGTCTTCAACAGCCGCGGAGCCATTTTCTTTGCTGTTGACCGCCAACACCGTGAGATGAGCGCCACGGGCATCAGGTACGAGGACGACTACAAGGGTAACGCGCTCGCGGCGATGCTCGCGCCCGGATCGATTGAGGTGCGCTACCACAAGGCGTTCACGAACGCCGATGTGGCGCGCGTGATTTCAGCCTTGCTCGATCTTCCGGAGCTCTCGAGTCTCGCATCGTGCCGGGTCACGTACCAGGGGCGATCGATCAGCAGGCTCGCTCGCTAGCGACGACGCCGCACCAAGGCCCCGCACGTCCCGATCAATCCGGCGCCGAGCACCCCCGGCGCCGGCGCGGTCTTCACGATCACGTCATCGAGCACCAGCTCCGAGCCGGCCATCCCGCCGCCCAGGTCGATGTGGCCCCAGTTGATGAACTCGATGGTGACGGGCAGCAACGCGTTGAGCGGCACGAACTGGTACTCGTACACGTGCGACATGCCGATCGCCGTGGTGCCGTCGGGCGCGGTGAGGTACTGGATCGGATCGCCCGGCAGCACGTTGGTGACCTTGAGCCCGAAGATCCCGTCGATCGAGTAGGCGCCCAGGCCGAACTGGGCTGCCTCGGCCGAGGCCCAGAACGACAGGCGGTACGAGGGCGCCGGGTTGGCGACGGTGTTGATGGTCTGCCACAGACGGCACGGCCCGCCGTACTGCGGCGAGAACGTCGGCGCGCTCGCGAAGGTCACGGTGCCGTCGGCGTGGTACGTCGGCGCCTGGTTGACCGTCGTGTCGGCGTTGCCGAAGTACAGCGCGTTGCGTCCGTCGGGGAGCACGTCGGAGAACTGCTTGTGAGCCGGGCCCGCGCCGTCGTTGCCCCACGTGGCGTACGTGCTGGCCGTCCCCGCCGACGACCAGCCGCCGGGCACCGCGAACGGATTGAACGACAGCGTCGTCCCCGTGGCCCAGTAGTACGCGCTGCCGTCGGGCGACGGGGCGCCCGTCTCGAAGCTGCCGTTGGTCACGAGGTTGCCGGGGTGCGTGAGCGGGGGCGGGCTGCTGAGCAGCGTGAGCGATGCAAGGGCCGAGCCGCACCCGCCGGCGAGCGCGGCGATACCGACGACGTGGTGGAAACGAATGACCTTCTCCTCCGGCGGGCGCGCACCGCCCGCCGGCATGAGTTTCCTCTAAAGGGCCGGTTCTTGCCCGCGAATTCTGGAATTTAGCCGCACCCCATCCCTCCGGCCGCTTCCTGGCGCGGGGGTCACCCATGCGATTCGCGGCCCGCGAACGCAAGGCTTCCGCGTCGAGGCCCGTCGAATGGTGGGCGGGTGGTGACGATCGTGCGGTCTTGACGGGCGTTATGGGGTCGGGGCCGGCCCCGAATCGTGGCCGCGCGGCGCGGGCCGGGTCATATTCAAAGTGACCGCCCGGAGGGAGAGATCCATGAAGACTCGAGTTGTCGGAAGCGCCATCGCCGCCCTGGCCCTGCTATCGCTGAGCGGGCTCGCCGCGGCGTCGGACACGTTCAACACCAGGCGATCCCAGGTGCAGACGTTCCGCAACGACCACGTCACGCCCGCGATGCGCGGGCGCTCGGTGGTCGGGTCGTTCACACGCACGGCGTCGAACGTCGCCGGCGGCGTGGGAAAGTCGGCGGTGAAGAGCGTGAAGCGCCGGGACAACACCGTCGGCGAGCGCGGCAAGTCGATGGTTCTCACCGTGTCCCGGCGCGGGGGGGACAAGGTGGAGTCTTCGGTGGTTACCGTGAGCGGCGAGCGCGAGCGCCTGCCGCGGCCGTGAGATGCGCCTCGGCAGCGCCCGAGGCCTGAATACCAACGAAAAACGCCCACCCGCGGCGCGGGGGGGCGTTGTCGTTGATGCCTGAATCCAGGATCAGGATGCGATTATTTGCCGCCGGTCGTGGGCGCCGGAGCCTTGGTCGGGGTCGCGGCCTTGGCGGGCGCGCCGCCCTTGCGGGTGGAGGTCATCTCCATCATCTTGTATTCCTTGCCGCTGACCGGGTCGGGGCCGAACATTTCCATCTTGGTCTCGTTGTCGCTGGTGAAGTGCTCGACCTCGCGCATGACGGCGGGCTTGCAGGTGATCGGGCAGGTGAAGTTGTAGGTCCAGGTCATGGTCTTGCCGTCGGCCGAGAGCGAGCCTGTGCCGACCATCATGCCGGTGCCCATGCTGTCGAGCCAGGTGCTCTGGTACTGCTTGGCGACGTTGTCGTAGCCGTAGACGCCGGCGCCGTGGAAGGGCCCCATGCCGGGCACGTCACCCTTGACCTCGGCGTGCGTGAAGCGGCCGTCCATCATCGACGAGATGACGGTGGTCGCGGTCCACTCCTGCGGCGTCTGGTCGGGGCCGGGCCACGACTTGCACTTGCACTCCCATGTGCCCACACCCTTGGTGAGAACGGCCTGCTCCTTGCCGGGAGTGGCGGCCTTCATGTAGGCCTCCATCATCTTCTGCATCTCGGGGGTCATGGGGGGCTGACCCGCGGGCTGCGCGGCGGTGGGCTTGGGGGCCGGCGCCTTGGCCTTGTCGGCCGGAGGCTGCGCGAGAGCCCAGGTGGTGGCCAGGCCGGCGACGGTGAGAACGCAGGTCAACGCAGAACAGTGATGGCGCATATCGAGACTCCCTGAGTGATGGTTTTTGCCACTTCCCTCGGTGCGTGGCGGTCCGGAAAGTATACCGTGCAAAACCCGTCCCCGCATATCCCATGGAAGGGCGCTTTGGCCCGGGCGCCGGGCGGTCCCGGGTCGATCTCCGCGGTTATTTGTTCGTGCGCGGCCGGGGGATGACCTCCCATTTTTCCCAGTCGGTCCTGAGCCCGGGGAATTCTGGCGGGCGGTGGTCTCGCGCGCCGGCCGGGGGCATGGTGAAGCGGGCGGAGCGCAGGGAAGGTCCCGGGTCGCCGCGCCATCGCTGCAGGCAAGACATCAGGAGACTGGGATGTTGAACTCGATCAACGGTCGAATCCGTGGGTGCATGACGGCTGCCGCGGCGCTAGCGTGCGTGGCGGGTGCGACGAGCGCCCTTGGCGCGCCGCCCGACTCGTACCCGCTGCTGGGCGTAGTGCGCGATTTTTCGCCCAGCCACCCTGACTTTGTCCCCGGCGCGGCCGACCGGCTGGCGCACTCGGCGGGCAACGTGGCGGGAGCGCTCGATGCGCGCGGGCTGCCGGTGTTCAGCGGCGCGGGCATGGTGGTGTCGACGGATGCCAAGGACGCCAAGGGACGGCCCATCGCGCCCTCGCTGGTAGCGCCGGGGCCGGTGACCAACTTCTCGATCAACGGCGCGAGCGTGAGTTCGTCGCAGGCGATGGCGGCCAAGGTCACGGTGATCGGCGCGGCGATCAGCTACGGCGGCGAGTACGACATGCCGGTGACGATGCAGGTGCACGCGGGCTCGGCGGTGAGCGCACCCTTCGGCGCTTTCGGCGGTGCGATATCTGGCAACGTCAACGACGGGCGCAACCCGCGCGCTCACGTGATGCCCTCGATGATCACGCCGGGGACGGCGATCTCGATCGACGGGCGGGCGTGGACGCGCAAGAGTTCGTCCGGGCTCGCGACGCGAGATTCGGACTGGCAGTCGTACATGACCGTGAACTCGGCCTCCGGCGGCGCCCAGGTGAAGGCGCTGCGGAACGGCGACTCGGCGCCGAGCGTCGGCGGGTTCCTGGGCCAGCTCTCGGCCAAGGCGATGCTCTCCAAGTACATCAACACGACCACCAAGAAGATCACGCTCGAGCCCAACCAGGTCATCTACCTGTTCGAGCTGGGCTCGACCAGCACCTCGTCGTCGGCGTTCGACATGCAGGACCTGGTGGTGCTCGTCGACCTGGCGACCGACCCGTCGTACTTCGAGACCCAGGGCTCGTCGCCGTCGTGCGTCACGATCAACGACACGGGCGCGGTCCGGGGTTCGGGCGACGCCGGCGGGATCTCTTCGGCCTCCGCCTTTTCCATGTGGTTCGACAACCGCGCGGGGTACAACGTGTCGGCGCTGCGGACCGTCTCGCTGGTCCGCGGCACGGATGGCGTGTACAGCTACTCGACGCCTGACTTTCACCCGATCGACGGCGACCTCTACGGCAACGGCACCAGCGCCCACAACCGCGGGTTCACGTACGCCGTCGACGCGTCGTTCTCCTACTGCGGCTGCACCGGACAGTTCTTCGAGTACACCGGCGACGGCGAGGCGTGGCTCTACATCAACGGCGCCCTGGTGATGGACGTGGGCGGCGTGAAGGTCGGCGCCCGCCAGTACGTCGACATGGACCGCCTGGGCCTGACCGACGGGCAGAAGGTTTCGCTGAAGTTCTTCACCGCCCAGCGTTCCACCACGAGCGCGGCGCTGGGCATCAAGACCAACATCGTGCTGGAGACCACCGCGGGCCTGAACGTGCCGCCGGTGTCGGGCCTGCACGACTGACCACACGCCTTCGGAGGGCGACATTTCCCGGGACGGAGAGCGCCGCCGTGCTCTCCGTCCCTTCTTCATGCGCCCCACGCACGCCCGTGCTCGGCGCCCGTACGCTCGCGGACGGGCGCATCGAGGCGGGCGAGCACCGCCGCCAAGGCGCGCTGCCCGGCTTCGAGCGCGGCCAGGGCCCGCGTGTTGTCGCGCAGGGTGTCGACCAGCACGTTCAATTGGAGGCGATCGGCGGTGAGTCGCTCATGGGCCTCTGTGAGCTGACGTTTGCGGTCGCCGGCGGCGCGGCGCTCCCAAAGCCACATGCCGCCAACCATGCCGGCGAGGCCGAACTGGGCGAACGCGGTCATGGTGTCGGGGTCGATCACTTGGGGCTCCTTCGCTGGAGTTGGTTCGAGCGGGTCAGAGCGAATCGAACCGGCGGAAGACCGCGGTGTACTCGACCGACCATGCGCGCCCGCGGTCGACTCGGTCGGACTCCTGAATGCTGATGAAGCTCATGTCGGCCCACGTTCGGCCGTGCAGATCGACGAGCGTGCCGGGCGTGGGCGGGTGCAGGAGCTGTGCGGTGACGGCGTCGCGGAGGGTCCAGAGGGCGCTCTCGCTGGCCGCGACGAGCCTCCCGCGCACGATGATGTCGAGCTCGAGAAGGCCCAGCGGCGCCGAGCCGGCGTCGAACACGTCAAGCGCCAGGTGCGAGAGCACGAGCTGGCCGCGCTTGGCGGTAACGAAACGGTGCGGGCCAGAGCCGAAGAGGTCGAGGCCCTTGAAGGAGCTGCTCACGGTTCGTCTCCGCTGATGGTGACGGGGTCGGAAGCGCCGTCGGGGGAGACAGCGAGAAGCTGAACGGTGCGGGAGGCGCCCTTGGCCGTGAACTCGTGGCGCACGGCGGCGACGACGGCCTCGACGCTGATGCGCACGCGCCCGGCATCGGTGCCGCCGGGGGACGCGTGGAACGTCAGGGTCCCGGATTGTCCGGGGCGCGGCGCGTCAAGGTCGTCGCGCATCACGGCCCGGACGACTTTGATTTCTGTGCGCTGCACGGGCGCATCGACGAACGTCGGGTGCGGGCCGGTGTCGGTCCAGTCTGCCGCGAGACGGGTGGCGGTGCGGTCGATGGCGACCAGTGTCACGTCGGGCCACTGCTTGGCGCCGAACTTCACGAGCGTGGGGTTGATGGCGAGCATGGGGTTCTCACGACAAGGTTTTTTTGGAGAGCGGCTGGGAGGTCGCTGGAGAGCGACGCGCGGCTGAAGGCACGGGCCCGGTCAACCGCGCGACAACTGTGCCGCGCCGAGCCAGCGTGAGGCGTCGGCCTCGCCGTCGCCGTCGAGGTCGAGCTTGACGACCGCGCGCTCGCGGGCCTGGGTGAAGCGCTCGCGGTACATCTGGGCGTGCGCGGCAGCGATGGACGACGAGCCCAGCCCTGCCGCGGCGGCGGTGTAGATGAGGAAGAGGGCGCCCAGGGCCTCAAGGTCGCGGAGTTCATCGCCGTTGACGATCGCGCTCTCGGCGACCTGGCCCGGTGCCGGGTCCGGGCCCGGCTCGATTCCCGCCAGGCGCAGCACCCGGCGGTGGATGATCTGGATCTGCGGCCGGAAGCTGGTGATGAAGGCGTCGGCCGCTTCGGCGGGCGAGGGAGGGATGGGATCATCGCTCTCGCGGGCGCGGAGGCGCGAGACCTGTACGTCAGAGTCGCTGAAGCGCTCCATGATCTCGTAGGGCGTGCCGCCGACCACGACGACGTGCCCGGCCACGACGCCCGCGGCATCGAGCCCGACATCCTGCGTGTCGAACGAGAGCGTGACGAAGGAGATGGTGGCCGTGCCCTTCACGAGGCGCTGGCCGGCCCAGCCGACATCGCGGAAGAGGGTGGGCTCGAGGGCGAGGAGGTCGCGGTCTTTGGCGAGCATGGGAATCTCCGGAAGCGACGAAGGCACGGAGCGACGGAGCGACGAAGTGAAAGACACCGAGCACAATGCACCGGGCACTTCGTCGCTTCGTGCCTTCGTCGCTCCGTCGCTTTTTCAAAGTCCCGGCGCAGCGCTGGCGCGCCGCGCCGGGGTCCCCTGTTTCGGTCCGGGCCCTTCATTCGCGGGCGCCGGGGCCTCGGGGAGATCAGGTTGTGGAGAGCCCGCGGACGAGGCCGTGGGCGTTTTCGTTCTTGAACTCGAGCGTGTACTCGCCGACGACTTGGCCGCTGGCGCGGTCGCCGGCGGTGCCCAGTGGCTGGAAGGCAAAGCTTCTGCCGCGGAGGGGCATGACCTGCAGGCGCGAGCTGTCGAGAAGAAGGAGCGTGTCGGCGGGGACCCAGCGGCTGAGGATCACGCGGCAGACGCCGAAGTCGCTCTCGTAGACGCTCACGAGGTCGCGGAAGCGGGCGTCCTCGGGGGCGTAGGCGCGCGAGCTGCTGATGAACGAGTTGATGCGGCGCTTCTGCACACCCCCCACCACGATGGTGTCGACCTGACCGCTGGACTGCTCCCAGATGTTGCGGAGGGCGGTGTTGACGAGGGTCTCGGTGAGGTCGTTGTTGCCCGCGCCGCCGCCCTGGGGGAACCCGGCCTGCCCGGGGACGAACTGGTTGGACTGGATGTGGCGGACGACGCCGTTCATGGAGCGGCGGACCGACGACGAGCCCTGCGGGGTTGCCGCGGGGGCCGTGCCGTTGATCACGCAGTTCTCAAGGTCGCGGAGCAGTTCGCGCATGCGTTCCTGCTTCTGGAAGTCCAGCTCGTCGGCGGTGCCGAAGGCGCGGGCGGCCTGCATGGAGCCGGAGACCTCGACGCCGGCGCTGAAGATCTGGGTGTAGTTCTGGCGGCGGACGCGCTGGGTGAAGCGGGCGCCGGGGGCATCGGCGCCTTCGAGTGCGGCGTTGCCGATGATGGTGAGCTTGAGCGTGTTGCTGAGGGACGATGCGGGCGTGCTGCCGTAGCGGCGCACGACGGTCAGGACGTTGCCGGCGACGGCGGTAACGAGCATCACCTCGGTGGCGTTGCCGGGGCGGACCTGGTCGCCGACCTGGAAGCGCGGGCCGTTGTTGACGGTGATGCTGGTCGCGTCCTGGGCGTTGGGCGTGAAGACGGTCTGGTTGATGGTGTCGGTGTTGGGCAGGAGCGTGTCCTCGATCCACTCGTGCACGGTGCTGGCGGCGGGGCGCTTGGCATCGCCGAGGAAGTCGAGCAGCGGCGTCTCGAACGGGCTGACGATGCCGATGACGTCGGAGACGTCTTCCATGATCTCGGGGAGGTCGGTGCCGGCGGAGTACGTGGCTTTTCCGGTGAAGGGCATGGGGGGTCCTTTGGGGGGAGGGGGTTTGGGGATGGGGTGATGGAGGTGATGGAGGTGAGACGGTGAGACGGTGAGACGGTGAGACGGGGGCGATTGTGAATTGGGCGCGGCTTGGCTTCGTGCCTTGGTGCCTTCGTGCCTTCCCCTCTCAATCCCGCTTCATGCGGAGGTAGCGGAGGAGGGCGTTGCGGTTGCCGGTGGTGCGGGCTTCGTCTGCCGCGGCTGAGAGGGAGTCGGGTACGAGCGTGCCGGGCGAGCCGCTCATGGCCGAGGCCCGCGTGCCGGCGCCGAAGAGGAAGGGCTTGCGTCGGCGGAGATCGGAGACGGCGCCGGTGAGGTCGGTGGATTTGGAGGCGCCGAGTGCGCTCTCGAGGAGCATCGAGGCGGTCTCGATGTCGATGGCGCCGGTGTCGGTCAGGGCCTTCTCGATCTGGCGCTTGCGCTCTGCCGCGGCGGCGGACGACTGCGCGAGTTCGAGCTTCTGGGCCAGTTCCGCGGCGAGCTTCTCGAGTTCCTGGGCGCGGGCCTCGGCCTTGAGGGCGCGGGCGCGCCAGTCAAGATCGCCGGTAGGTTTGGGCGGGTCAGAGGGTGCGCCGCCGGGGGTGTTGGCGCCGAGGGTTCCGGTTCCTCCGTCGCCTTGGCCGGGGAGTTCTTCGGGCATGGGGGCTCCTTGGAAAGGGGGTGTGGGTGGTCGGGGGTGGTGAGCGCGATGGGGGCGAGTTGGTGACGCGGGGTGGTGCTTTGCGGCGTGGAAGAACCCGCCGACTTCCGTCGGCGGCTCCACGCGCCTCCACGCGGCTCTACACGACGCCGGGGTCGTTGGGGGCGTAGCCGAGTTCGGCGAGGATGCGCTCGCGCGGGACGCCGAGCTTGACCTTGCTCTCGGCGGCCTGCGCTTCTTCGCGCGGCTCGTGCGGCAGGGGGTCGGGCCACTGGATGCGCACGCCGCGGTCGGCGGGCGCGGTGTTGAGAACACCGGCGCTGTCGAGTGCGTTGAGCATGAGGCGGCACATCTCGGCGATGCCGCGCCCGTACGCCACGCGCTTGCGCCACGTCTTGCTCAGGATGCCCATGAGTGTGATCTTGAGTGCGTTGGCGCTGGAGAGGTTGCCGATCTTGGCGCGGATCACGCCGCCGGCCAGGGGCGGCACGCCCGAGACCTTGTCCATCGCTTCGCGAACCTCGTTGATGTGGCTCTCTTCGCTGGGGCTCGAGGCGTCGCCGCCGAACTCCTGGACCGAGGCGTCCATGTTGTCGGTGGACCAGATCTGGCCGGGTCCGACGCTGGCTCGCTCGAAGCCGTCCAAGCCGCGGGCGAGGTACATCTTGAAGCTCTGCATCGTGACGCGGCTGGCGCGGTCGCTGAGGCGCGTGTTGAGCTCATCCTGCAGCGGGATCAAAGGCTCGACCTCCGAGAGCCCGGTGTACCGCAGGGGCTGGGACATGTTCTGGATGTGAACGACCGGGACCGCACCGGCGGTGTGCTCGACGACGTGCTGCTCGATCAGCGCGCCGTTGTCGTAGAGCTGGCGGAAGGCGCCCGAGACGATCTCGACGATGCGCGAGCGCCGGCGCGCGGACGCTGCGCCCCTGATCCAGCGCGACCACGGCGCCGCGGGGGCGCGGTCGACGGCGTTGAGCTCGCGCTCGAAGGTGATGATGTACGCGGCGAGGGCGCGGTAGTCGGCGGGGTCGGTGAGGGCGATGCCGCGGGTGGGGTCGACCACCTCGATGCGCAGCGCCGGAGTCTCGCGGAGCGCGGCGTCGAGTTCATCTCCCGCGCCGCGGAGTCGCTCGATCTCGCCGATGCGGAGCAGGAGATCGACGTGCCCGTAGACGTGGCCGAGCAGGGCCATGTCCTGCAGGAGCGAGATGCCGCCGGAGGCTTCCCACGCGGCGTCGAGCACGCGCTCGATAGTGCGGCGGGTGCGCTCGTCGCGGGCGGTGCTCACGAGCGTGATCGGCCGCGCGAACATGAAGTCGACCATGGTCTGCACGCGCCAGGCGATGTCGTTCTCGATGACGACCTCGCGGCGCTGCGCGGCACGGTCATCGGCGGCGGCGCCGGCGCGGCCGACGAGGCGGGAAGGAAGGCCCATCTCCTGGGCCTGGCGGTAGCGGGCGCGAGTGGCGCCGGCCTCGCCGCAGGGGCGCATCGGGTTGCGGTAGTAGTCCCAGAGCTTGTGGAGGCGCGGAAGCTCGGTGCGCTCGTGCTCGTCGATCGCCAGCGCGAGCAGGGCCTGATCGAGGCCGACGCTTGAGAACGCATGAAGCCGGTACGCCATCGCTCGCTCCTTCCGCGGCGCCGTGAGGTCGCCACGCACCACCGGGCGTGGCCCGGGGCGGGGCGCCAACGCGTGGAACAAGACTTTGCGTGGGGGAGCGACAACCTCTGCGGGGCGGGGCGTTTGCAGGCATTTCCGGGAACGGTCGGATTTTCGGCCGCGCTGGCCCGCGCGCTGGCGCCGATTGGCGGGCTTCGACGGGCGGCGACGCTGGAGGGTCCGTGCGCACTCGGGCTGGAGCGGGTGCGGGACCGGATGTTTGGAGCGTTGGGCACGACTCTCCGGAGGAACCGGAGAGTCGTGGCACTTCTACTCTTTGGCGTGCCACGATTGAGCGCCATTGCTGTGCCTGCCGTCGAGCACCTGGCGGGTCAGCTTCGGTTTGCGCCGCCCGAGGCGCTGCTGCGCGCGGTGGAGCGTGTGGAGGAACTCGCGGCTGAGATCGACGGCGAGGCCGAGTACCCCGCGGACTGGGTCGTGTTCAGGGTCACGGGTTATCGCAGCGACCGCGCGACGGAGGCAATGAGCCCGATCCGCGGCACGGTGCTGCTGGCCGACCTTTCGCCGCTGGCCGAGCGCCTGAGCCATGGCGCGAAGGTGCCGATCGGCGAGGCGCGGCGGGCGGGGATGCTGGGCGTCGAGGACCTGTGCGCACGCTGGCGCGTCAGCCGTAAGACGATCGATCGGTTGCGGCGGCGCGGTCTGATTGCGCGGCGGGCGCTTGATGCGCGCGGGCGGGCGTCGCTGGTGTTCGCGCCCGCAGTTGTCGAGAAGTTCGAAGCGGCGCACGCGGAGGCGCTTTCGGGGGCGGGGGCGTTCACGCGGATCGACCCGGACACCGAGGAGCGGATGGTGCGGCGGGCGGCGCGGTACCGGAGGATGTTCGATTGGTCGCTTTCGACCGCCGCGGCAAGGATTGCAGAGCATTTCGGTCGATCGCACGAGGCGGTGCGGGCGCTGTTACTGAGGCAGGGGCCGGCGCTATCGCTGCCTTCACGGCCGCGGGTGGCGCGTGATTCGGGGCGCGAGACACTGCGGGCGATGTCGCGCGGGGCCGAGCCGCGGACCATCGCGGCGCGCACGGGAGTCACGGCACGGGGCGTGGCGCGGGCGGCGGCGCTCTCGCGGCGGGAACTGCTGCGCGACCTGCTCGATGCCGGGGATCTGACGACATCGCGCTCGCCCACGTTCGATCACCCGGCGGCCGACGAGGTGATCCTGGCGCCGGCGCCGGTGCGGACGGGCCTAGGCGGGCCGGCGAACACGGATCTCCTTGCCCTGCTGCGCGCGGCGCGCGAGCGTGATCCGCGCCCGCCGAACGAGGAGCGGGCGCGTGCGCTGGCGTACCACTACCTGCGGTTCCGTGCCGCGGGGGTGATTGGAACGCTCGATGCGCAGCACCCCAGCGCCACCGATCTTGATCGAGTCGAGACGTGGCTGCGGTGGTCGGCGCGCCTGAAGGCCGAGCTGATGCGGCCGCAGCTTCACCTGGTGGTTGAGACGCTCGAGGGGCTGCTGGGCGGGCCGCCGGAAGAACTGCCGCTGGGTCTGCACTCGGCGCAGCTGGTATCGCTGGTGCGTGCGGCGCTGGCGGCGCTGGGCGAGGCGGTGGACCAGTTCGAGCCGCAGCGTCCGGCGCGGGTGCCGGCGGGGCGTTTGGCGGCGGCGGCGGGGATGGCGCTGGCGCGGGCGTGCACGCGGTGGATGCGGTCGCACGGGCTGGAGGGCGCGGAGCGCCCGGCAAAGCGTGCCGCGTCGAGACTGCTCGAGGGCGTGGTGATCCCGGACTGGACGCTGTCGTGCGCGCCGTGGCAGACGTGGCTGGAGCCGGACGCGCGGGTGCGGGCGGCGCTGGCGGGGTTGGACGCAGGGGAGCGCGAGGTGTTGGCAGAGCGGTTCGGATGGACGGGCGGGCCGCCGCGGACGCTCGCGGAGATCGCGGCAGCGCGGCGGACGACGGTGATCCGTGCGGCGGTGATGGAGCGGAGGGCGCTGCGGGCGGCGTTCGCCTGGGCACGCGCGGCGCCGGAGCCGGGAGCGTGAGCGCGGCGTGGATCTTCCATCGCGGCGCGCTCGGCGATTCGGTGCTGCTGTGGCCGCGGCTGCGCGTGCTGCGCGCGGGCGGGCACGCGGTGATGCTGGTGACGGACGCGTCGAAGGGGAAGCTGGCGGCGCGGGAGCTGGGGATCGCGCACGAGGACGCCGAGCGGCCCCGCTTCCACGCGCTGTGGCAGGAACACGCACCGATCGAAGCGGTGCGCGGCGTGTCGCTGGTGATTGATCACGTGGGGCCGAAGCCTTGCCTCGGCATTCAGAACACCGACTTGACGGAGGAACCGCCAAGTCGGTGGCACGAGAACCTTGCTCGCATGTTCCCCGGTGCCGCGATTGAGTCCGTGCTGCCGCCGACGGGTGCCGAGGCGCGGGCGCTGAGCGCGGCAGATTCACGGGCGATGCCGGCGCTGCGCGAGAACGCGGGCGGGGCGATCGTGATGCACGTGGGCGCGGGGTCGGAGGCCAAGCGGTGGGCGATGGAGCGGTGGGTGGAGCTGGGCGCCGCGCTGCGGAGCGAGGGGCACACCGTCGAGCTGATCGCGGGCGAGGTTGAGGCCGAGCGGCTGAGCGGGCGCGAGCGAGCGGCGTTTGAGGGGGCGGGCGGGCGGTTTCTTGCAACTCTCGAGGCGCTGGCGGATGTGCTGGGCGCGGCACGCGTGTTCGTGGGGTGCGACAGCGGGCCGACGCACCTTGCCGCGCAGCTTGGGGTGCCGACGGTGGCGCTCTTTGGGCCGACGGACCCGGCGGTGTGGGGGCCGGCGGGGCCGCGGGTGGTGGTGGTGGCGCCGGAGTCGGGGCGGGGGATGGAGTGGCTGAGTGCGGGGGAGGTAGAGCGGGGGGTTCGGCGTGTCGAGTGCCGGTGAACCCCGCGACGCCGCCCGATCAGAGATCGACCGGGTCCTTGCCGCATTCAGGGCACCGTATGGAGTGATGCGCGGTGAAGTCGTAACCGCAGTGGATGCACCTGCCGCGCTTGAGGCGATAGCTCTGGACGAATGGTCGAAGCGCGCGCGAGATCAAGTACCCAAATCCTGAAAGGAGCACGACGAGCGAGCCGGCGGCGAACCATCGCCAGCCGGCGACTTCCTGGCTGTCGCATAGCATGTTGATGTTGAAGATCACCAGAACGAGGGGGACGAGCAGCAGCAAGCCCAAGTAGATTCGAGTACGGGCCCGATCGTTCGCGGGCTTGGCGCCGGGCGTGAGCTGGTCGGGGGAGGGATTGGCGAACTCGGCGCCGGTGGTCGAAGGGATGTTTGACCCGAAATTCCCGTTCATGTCCAACGCCCCCGCCTGGAACGCGAGGGTATGGTGCCCAAAGAGTGATCGTCTGCGCGACCTTTGGGAGTGAGCGCGCGGTCGTGCCAAGCGTGCCGTAAACTCAAGGTGATGATCGCAACTCGTCATGGTTTGTTCAGGGTGGTCGGGCTGGCGCTTGCCGCGGCGCTGGGAGGCGCGTGGTGCTGCGTGGGGCCCGGGGGGTGCGTCGGGCCCGACGACCGGGCGGCGCCGGCGAACTGGAACCCGTCGGACCCGTTCACGCCGGTTCGCATGCGGATCTACCCGCTCACGCACGTTGAGCGGGGCGCCTCGGGGCCGGCGCGGCTAGTGTGCCACTTTGAGTTCAGCGACCGCTGGTTCGACACGACCAAGGCGGCGGGGAAGCTTGAGATCCAGCTCTACCGCGCCGGGCCGGGCGCGGGCACCGAAGAGCAGCGCGTGAAGTGGGACATCGACCTGACGAACCTGGATCGCAACGCCGAGTGGTTCGATCCCGTAACGCGGACGTATCGCGTGCAGCTTGACCTGCCGGCGTGGGCCGACGAGGGGCCGGGCTCGCAGTTCCGCCTGCACGCGACGTTCACGCCGACGGGCGCGGCGCAGAGCACGATGCGGGATGATTTCGTCGTGAAGGGGTGAGGGGGAAGTGACGAAGCGACGAAGCGACGAAGCGACGAAGTGACGAAGTGACGAAGTGACGAAGTGACGAAGCGTTCGGATTGTGAGGGGTGGCCGCGAACGAGGTAGCCGGACCTTACTTGCTGCCGCCGGCGTGCTGCGGTGCGGGGTTCGCGGTTGAGCCCTCGCTGATGATCCCCATCTGCCGGTAGCGCTCGCGGTACTTTTCGTTGAGCTTGCTCTGCTTGGTTGAGAGGTCGATCTCGCGACCGTCGACGAAGGCGTGGGTTACCTTGGTCGTGACCTCGAGGATGTCGCCGTCGGTGATGATGATCGTCGCGCTCTTGCCGGCTTCGAGCGAGCCGAGGCGGTCGCCGATCCCCAGGATCTGGGCCGGGGCCAGGGTGATCGAGCGGAGCGCGGCTTCGCGCGGGAGGCCGTACGCGGCGGCGCGCCCGGCGTTGGCGGCGAGGTTGCGCTCGTGCGGGGTCTCTTCGCCGCTGGCCAGGCACCAGGTGAGGCCGAGCGATTCGAGCTGCGCGGGCATGGTGTAGACGCTGTCGTAGGGCGAATCGTCACGGCGCGGCAGGGGGTGCACGCCCTGCACGATGACGGGGACGTTGTGACGCTTGAGAAGGTCGGCGCACTGCGCGGCATCGCGCCCGCCGATGATCACGGGCTTGAGGTCGAGCGAGATCGCCCACGTCACGGCCTGCGTGATCTGGTCGGCGTCGGTGGCCTGGAGGAAGACGGGGAGCTGGTGGGTAGAGTGGGTAGAGGCAGGTGGGACACCTGCCCCACTAGATTGAGTAGAGGAGGAGGAAGAAGAAGGAGAGGAAACGGACGAGGCGGCCTCCCCCGGCCTCGCGGACTTGGCCACCCCCTCCGCAGGCGCGGAGGGGGATGAAGACGGGAACACGCCGCGGATGGATTCCCAGCGGATGTCGATGGGTGTGGAAGGATCGGCGTCGCGTGCCGCGGCGTAGGCGCGGGCGGTCTTGAAGACTTCGTCGAGGGCGTCGAGATTCCGGCGAACTTCGGCGGCTTGGTCGCCGGAATCGGGCTGGGGCTGGAAGCGGCGGCCGCCGCCGGCCCTGGCGCTCGGGTAGTTCACGTAGACGCCAAGGCAGGGGGAGACGGTCATGTCCTCGGTGGTCCAGCCGTCGAGGCGGATCGCGGCGGGGCAGCCGCCGATGAGTCCGCCGCCCGGGAAGACGCCCGCGGTGAGCACGCCCGCGGCGCGGGTGACGGGGAGGAGCGTGGAGTCGGGGTTGACGGCGGTGATGGCCTTGGCCTCCGGCGTGAGCGAGCCGGTCTCGTCGGAGTCGCGCATGGCGCGGACGGTGGGGATCTCGGTGAGTCCCAAGCGCGTGACGGCGGCGATGAGGCCGGGGTAGACGTGCCCGCCGTTGCCGTTGACAGCGGCGCCCTTGGACCTGCCGCGGGGCGGGGGCGTGCCGGCGCCGACCTCGGTGATGACGCCCTTATCGAAGAAGACAAAGCCCATGGGAATGGCCGGGCCGCTCACCGGGTGGATGGTGGCGTTGTAGATCATGATCTCGGTCTTCTGCGGCGGGGCCTTGATGCCCAGGTCCTGAGCGCTCGCGCTCGCGGCAAGGGCGAGCAGGGTGGCGCCCGAGAGGAGAGACTTCATTGAGTGCATCGTCGTTGCTCCGAACCGTGTGCTTTCAGACGAAACTGATTCTGATCTTGCTGCAAGGGAACCGTGGGACACTCGAGCGTGGCTCACCGGTGCAGACTGCCGCAGCCGCAATCGCCCGAGACGGTGATGACCTCGTCGCCGGGCCGGAAGTCGGACCCGCCGCCGCCGCCCTCGTCGGCGGATTCGCCGGAGGCGAGGATCTTCTGGATGAGGCGGGCGCGTTCCTTGGCGATGAGCTCGCGGTCCTTCTTGTCCTTTTCGATCGAGAAGTACTCGCGCCCGTCGATCCACGTGGACTGGCAGACGCTGTACTGCGAAAGGGGCGAGCCGGACCAGATGACAAAGTCGGCGTCCTTGCCGGGCTCGAGGGAGCCGACGCGGCTGTCGATGGCGAGTTGCTTCGCCGGGTTGATCGTTACGAACTTGATGGCTTCTTCGGGGGAAAGGTTGCCGTAGGTGACGGCCTTGGCCGCCTCGGTGTTCATGCGGCGGGCGAGCTCGTCGGAGTCGGAGTTGTAGCTGACGACGACGCCGACATCGTGCATGATGGGGCCGGCGTAGGGGATGGCGTCCTGGACTTCGACCTTGTAGGCCCACCAGTCGCTGAACAGGCTGGCGCCGATGGCCGAGTCCTTGACGGCGTCGGCGACCTTGTAGCCCTCGAGGTTGTGCTGGTAGGTGCCGAGCTTGAAGCCGAACTCGCGGCTGAGCCGGGCGAGCATGAGGATCTCGTCCTGGCGGTAGCTGTGGCAGTGGACGAGGCGCTCGCCGGCGAGGATTTCGGCGAGGGCTTCGAGTTCGAGGTCGCGGCGGCGAGGAAGTGACGGAGTGACTGAGTGACTGAGTGACGAAGGGGAAGAACCAGAGCTTCCGGCTTCGTCACTTCGTCTCTTCGTCACTTCGTCACTTTGCGCCATGTACTCGCGAGCCGCGACGAAGCGATCCCGCATCAGCGACTCAACACCCATGCGCGTCACGGGGTATCGCGTCGAGGCGCGGTCTCCGTTGGACTGCTTGACGTTCTCGCCCAGCGCGAACTTGATGCCCGGCTTGGCGCCCTCGAAGTGCATGTCGTCGGGGTGCGGCACGCCCCAGCGGATCTTGTTGACGCAGTTCTGGCCGCCGATGGGGTTGGCCGAGCCGTGGAGCGAGTTGACGGTGGTGAGGCCGCCGGCGAGTTCGCGGTACCAGCCGATGGCGTCGGGGTTGGTGACATCCTGGATGCGGACCTCGGCGGTGACGGCCTGGCCGCCCTCGTTCACGCCGCGGCTGATGCCGGTGTGGGAGTGGCAGTCGATGAGTCCGGCGGTGATGTGCTTGCCCTTGGCGTTTATGACAAGAACCTGGCCCGGGTGGCCCGGTTCATCGGGCGGAGCCGTGTACGGCACGGCTTTTCCGACGTAGACGATCTTGCCGCTGTTGATGACGAGGCGCGTTCCACCTTCTTCGGGGCGAAGGATTCCGTCGGGACCGCTCGTCCAGATCGTTGCATCATCAATAGAAATGTACTTGGGCATCGCCGGCAAAGTGTCCACTCCGTACGGCCCGAAGGGCATCGCGTTGGTCTCGGTGAGATCCACAAGCGTGTCGGCATCGCCGGGCTGGCGCACCGCGGTCCAGGCGTGGGTGGTGCCGTCGGGGATGACCATGCTGCCGTTGAGCATCTTGCCGTCGTCGCTAAGGGTGGCCTCGGACGTGACGATGCCCTTGCCGCCGACCTTGGAGAAGTCGAGGGAGTACTTGACGGACTTGCCGCTGATGGTGACTTCCTCGGCGGGCATGGGCGGGCCGGACTGGCGGAGGGCGATGGTGTTGTCGGACTTGATGAAGATGTAGGCGTTGGGCTTGGAGCCCGCGGCAGCGTTGGGCTTGCCGTCGATGGTGTCGATGAGGTAACGGCCTTGGAGGGTGGTGCGAAGAGAAGAAGAAGTTGAGGCAGGTGGGACACCTGCCCCACTAGCTTGGGTAGAAGAAGCAGAAGGAGAGGAAGAAGGAGCGGAGCCGGGCTCGCGCTTGGCCTTGTAGGTGTGCTTGGTGTCGTCGGAGAGCGTGGACTCGCCGGTCATGATGTCGCCGTCGATGGTGATCGTGTCCTTGCTGGTCGCATCGACGCCGAGGTCCTTGAGGGAGTGGCTGAACGTGGCGGACTTCTGCTCGAGCTTGAGGTCGGTCGATTCGATCACGACGTGCTTGCCGCCGTTGCGGGTGAAGTCGAGCGAGAGCTTGGGCGTCGCGCCGGCGGTGATGGTGATGACGAGCTGCTTCTCGGCGGCGGGATCGATGGGCTGGCCGTCGTTCTCGATGATGCGCCACACACCGAGCGCGGCACTCGGCGGCTGCTTCACGGCCTTGAACGTGACCTTCTCACCCAGGGGGTTGATCCCCGTGCCGTAGATCGTGTCGCCCTCGATCACGGCGCTGATGGTGTCGACGCCCTTGGGATCGCCGAACGGGTCGTTGTCGAAGACGAACGTGAGCTTGCTCTTCACTCTGGCGACGTTGCGGGCCTTGGAGGTCGCGTCGCCCATCTTGACGGTGATCGAATCGCCCTTCTCGATGATGAACTGCGCCGGCTTGGGCGCGGCGGGCTCGGAGGTGATGTCGTAGGTGCCGGTGATGTCAGCGGCGGGCGCGGCGTTGATCTCGTGGCGCTGGCCGTCGACCCAGACATCGCGGATCAAGATGATCTTTTCTTCGGGCTCGCCAGGAGCGCCGCCGCGACCGCCCCGGCCACCGGGGCCGCCGCGGCCGCCACGACCGCCGGCGCCGCGCGGGCGCCCGCCGCCGGGCTGGGGCTGGCCGGCGCGGTTCTCGTTGTCGAAGGCGTCGTCGGTGGATTCGTCGGTGGGCGCGCCCTCGTCGGCCTTGGCTTCGCCGTCCTTCTTCTCACCGTCTTTCTTCTCCTCAGGCTTCTTCTTCGGGGCCTTCTCGGGCGTGAAGAGGTCGCCATCGGCGACGATGAGGTTGGCGAGCTTGCCCGGCTCGACCGTGCCCATGCGCGCGTCGACGCCGAGCAGCTTGGAGGGCGCGGTGGTGACCATCGCCAGGGCGCGGTCGGGTGCCAGGCCGTAGCGCATGGCGCGCTGGAGGTTCTTGCGGAAGTCGGCGGTGCTGCGCAGCCTTGCCGTGGTGAGCGAGACGCTCAGGCCCGCATCGTCGAGACGGCGCGGGTTGGCGGGGGCCTGCTCCCAGGTCATCATGTCGCGGAGTTCGACGCCTTCGGCGCCGGAGATGCTGGTGACGTCGGGCGGGCGGGGAAAATTGAGCGGAAGAATGATGGGTGTGGCGGTCGCGGGGCGGCGCGTCGCGTTGGCATCGGACGCGGGGCCGGAAAACGCCTCGACGATCGCGGGCAGGCGACGGAACTCCATGCCCGAGCCCAGGAGGATCATGGTGCGGTGGAACTCTGCCGCGATCTTGGCGGCGCGGAGGGCTTCGAGTTCGTCGGTGGTGTCGAAGAGGAGAGGAAGAGGCACCTCCCCCGGCCTCGAAGACTCGGCCACCCCCTCCGCAAGCGCGGAGGGGGATCGCAGCGAATCGACGGCGTTGATGTCGAGCTTGGCGCCCGCGGCACGGGCCTGGGCCTGCCAGTCGGCGTCGATCAGCGTCTGGCGGATGAGGGCGATGGCGCCCATCTGCGAGCCGGGGTAGCCGGTCCACAGGCCCTGCTCGGTTTCATCGCGATTGAACCCGCCGAACCCGCCGCGTGCGTTGAGCGCGACGACTTCGTACACGCCGTCGCGGTACACGGGCGGCTTGGGCTTGCTGGGATCAGAGCTCGGCGCGGCGAGCGAGACGACCGCGGACTGGCCTTTGAAGAGCCCGCCCTGCGGCGAGATCGCGGCAGCGGTGAAGCCCTGGGCTCGCAGGTCCTTCGCGGCCGAGTCGCTGATTCCCTTGCCGTCGGTCGCCTTGCGCTGGGGCGTGACCTTGGTGTTCCAGTGCAGGCCGGGGGAGGTCGGGTCGGGCGCGGGGGTTTCGACCTCTACATAAGGATCGATGAACCCGGCGTAGATGTGCAGGCCATCGCACTCCCACACGCGCGGGCCCATCGGGGCGCGGGCGGGGACATCGTCGTCGGTGCCGGGCTTGGCGTCGGGGCCGGCGTCGGCGGGAAGGATGGCGGTGATCGTGCCGTCCTTGATCACGACGGTGGCGTGCGCGAGCGCTTCGCCGGGGCGCGTGTGCACGGTGGCGTTGCGGAGCGCGTGCCACGTGGGGTCGGCGCGGCGGGGGCCGTTGGCGGGCGGCAGGGACTGGCCGCCGGGCTGCGCCGGCGCGTATTGGGTTGCCGCGGGCTGCGCGAGGGAGAGGGAGACCAGCGTCGCCACAGAGACGCCGGAGAGCAGACGGGATGTGCGGGTGAGCATGGGGGAAAGGATACAGCGCGGCAGGGCCGGGCAGGAGCGGGTGAAGAGGAGTTCAGAGCCCTTTGGGGTGAATTGCGGACGCTCAGCCCGTCGGCTTGCCGCACTCGGGGCAGATCGCGGTCTTCAGGCCGTGGAGGTCGTAGCGGCAGAAAGGGCAGAGGCCGGCGGCGCGGAGCTTGGCGCGGCGGCGAGTCGCGATGAGTTCGCGTGTCCAACCAAGTGACCAGAACAGCGCGACAAGAGCGAGCAGCGCCCCGGCGTTGTGCACGTACCCCACGATGATGGGAACTTCGATGTCTGCGTTTGGAGCCTGGCGAAGGAACTGCGGAAGTTGGTTGGAGCGATCCCACTTTGGGGACGACTCGAGACGCGCGGCGATGAGAGCGCGGGTGGCCTCCGACGCCTCGGTAAAGGGTGCGAGGTTGTCTGCAGCAAGATTGAAAACCCGAACACGCGAATCGTAGTGACGAGTGGTTGGGGCCCACAGACCGGTGGTCGTGGGAAGGATGGTCACACTCGCCGAAACTATCGAGAACGGGCCCGTCAAGGGGAAGAAGGGCTGCGGGCCGCCGTTATCACGGATGCTGAACGAGCCATCGGTTGCTTCCTCAAGGTTCACAATCGATGTTCCGAAGGCGGCGTAGCGAGCCGCGGTCGATGGTCGGAGCCCGACGATCCGCCTGGCGTGCCACATGATCGTGGATGAATCAGCGACGACCATCGCGTCGAGCGCGAGCAGCACAATTAGAGCTGCGGTGACCCACGGAGTTTGAAGCCTTCGGAGCGGTCGCACGGATCAGAAATCGTAGAGGCAGCGGCGCGGGCGTGATGAGGGCGACAATCACACAAACCAGCGGCGTCGGCTCGTTTCCCAACTTTGGCTGTCCCTACCCAATCTAGTGGGGCAGGTGTCCCGCCTGCCTTCTACAAAGCCTCAAGCAACCCCCGGCTTCCGTTCCCCGAGGATCTCAAGGGCGGGAATGTAGACGGAGTAGAGGCAGGTGGGACACCTGCCCCACTAGAACGGGTAGAGCCGGGTACTCGGCGCGTACCATGCCGCCCGTCCACTCTCACTCCTTTCAAGGACCACCGATGCCCGCCGCCGCTTCCGCATCCTCCTCCCGCACGCTCATCAAGGGCAACGCCCTGATCGGTCAGTCCGGCGGGCCCACCGCCGTCATCAACCAGTCGCTCGTGGGCGCGGTCGAGGCGCTCCGCAAGCACTTCGTCGCCAGGAAACTCGTCAAGAAGATCTACGGCATGCGCCACGGCGTGAGCGGGCTGGTAAAGGGCGACCTGGTCGATCTGACCCGGTACCCGGCGGCCAAGCTCGAGCGCCTGGCCCGCACTCCGTCGGCGGGGCTGGGCTCCAGCCGCGACAAGCCCGACGCGGAGTACTGCCAGCGGATCCTGGCCGCGTGCACGAAGGCCGACGCCCGCTACTTCTTCTACATCGGCGGCAACGATTCGTCGGACACCTGCCGCATCGTCTCCGAGCTTGCGGCGCAGGCGGGGTACGAGCTGCGGTGCTTCCACATCCCCAAGACCATCGACAACGACCTGATGGGGAGCGACCACTGCCCCGGCTACCCCTCCGCGGCACGGTTCCAGGCCCTGGCGTTCATGTCCGACAGCATGGACAACGCCAGCCTGCCGGGCGTGAAGATCAACGTGGTGATGGGGCGGCACGCGGGGTTCCTCACCGCCGCGGCAGCGCTGGCCCGCGGCACGGGGAAGGACGCCGACCGCAACGGCCCGCACCTCATCTACGTCCCCGAGATCCACTTCGACGGCGACCGCTTCCTCAAGGAGGTCGAGGCGGTGTACGCGCGCCTCGGACGCTGCCAGGTGGCGGTGAGCGAGGGGATCGTTGACTCCGCGGGCCGCCCGATCGCGACCACGCTGGTCGAGCATCTGGACAAGGATGCGCACGGCAACGTGCAGCTCTCCGGCGTCGGCGCGCTCGGCGATGCGCTGGCCGAACTGGTGAAGAAGAACATGAAGGTGCCCGCCACGGGCAAGGCCCCGCGCACGCGGGCCGACACATTCGGGTACCTGCAGCGCTGCTGGCCCGATCCCTCGCCGATCGACTCGCGCGAGGCCCGCGAGGCCGCGCGGTTTGCCGTGGCGTGCGCGGCCAAGGGCCATGCGGCGGGGTCGGTCGCGATCGGCCGCGCCAAGGGGAAGGCGTATCGCGCCGAGTACCGGTTGATCGCGCTGTCGGACGTCGCGGCCAAGACCAAGGTCATGCCGCCCGAGTTCTTCGAGGGCACGAGCAACGTCAGCCGCGCGTTCATCGAGTACGTCACACCGCTGGTGGGAAAGCTGCCGGTGATGGAGCGGCTGTAGGCTCGCGGCGACGCGCGGCGCTCGCCCTGCGAATGATGGGGCGTCATGCCCGGTCCGCGCCTGATCTACTCGCCGAGCTACAACCTGGGATTCCCAGGCTGGCAGCGGTTGCACCCTTTCGACCTGCGAAAGTACGGGCGCGCCATGGCGGTCCTGCTCCAATCCGGCGCGGTCACCCGCGCGGACGTTGACGAGCCGCGGCCGGTGAACGAGGCCGATCTTCTCCGCGTGCACACACGCGCCTACCT
The DNA here is from genome assembly GCA_044223975.1 of Phycisphaerales bacterium. Taxonomy (GTDB): domain Bacteria; phylum Planctomycetota; class Phycisphaerae; order Phycisphaerales; family UBA1924; genus CAZCPB01. The sequence continues at coordinate 279,073 of JBGALI010000002.1, forward strand.
GGATCGCCTCCGCGACATGGCGTACGTTGCCGCGGCGCTCGAGGTGCCTCAAGCCGCGCGCCTCCCCCGAGCGATCGTGGAGCGCTTCGTGCTGCGGCCGATGCGGTGGGCCACCGGCGGCACGATCCTGGCGGTTGAGCGGGCGCTCCTCCACGGCCTTGCGATCAACATCGGCGGCGGGTTCCACCACGCCAGCCGCGACCGTGCCGAAGGATTCTGCATCTACTGCGACATCGCGCTTGCGATCGAAGCGGCGCAGCGTGGCGGGCTCTCGGGCACGATCTTGTACGTCGACCTCGATGCGCACCAGGGGAACGGCGTTGAGCGGGTGTTCGTCGACGACCGCAGTGTCGCCGTGCTTGACGCGTACAACTCGTTCATCTACCCCTGCGACCAAGATGCCAAGCGAGCCATCCGGTGGGACGTGCCGCTGCGGCCGATGACGGGCGGGACAGAGTACCTCGAGAAGGTGCGCTCTCACCTCGAATGGGCCCTGCACGAGGTGAAACCGGTGCTGATTATCTACAACGCCGGGACCGATATTCTCGCGGGCGACCCGCTCGGCGGGCTGGATGTCCCTTACGACGCGGTGCTGGAGCGCGACCGGCTTGTGCTCGACGCGGCGGTGGGCCGCTCCATCCCGTGCGCGATGGTGACCAGCGGGGGGTACACCGAGCAGAGCCACCGACTCATCGCAGAAACGGCGGCGTACGCGGTTCGAAAGTGGGGCGGACGGCCTGACGGAGCGTTCGGCTAGCGGCGTCGATGGGCTCACGGCCCCGCGCTCCCGAGGTCGATCGAGTCGTACTCGTGCTTGAGCGTGGCCTTTTCCCACCATCCGCGGAAGCGGGCCAGGTCAGAGTCGGTCACGGCGCCGTCGCGGTTGAAATCGCCCATGAGGTACGTGGCCTCGTGCACGCCGCGGTTGGCCTTCACCGCCTGTGTAGCCGCGTCGAGATCAGCCTCGTTGACGCGTCCGTCGGCGTTGTAGTCGGCGGCGGCGCGGATGGTGCCCATGTCGTAGACGCGCTGGACGATCTCGATGTAGCGGAAGAAGAGCTCGTACTCGGCCTTGCCGATGTCCTCGTTGCCAGCCCACAGGACCCAGCCCGCATCGTCGCGCCACGGGCCCGACCACGGGCGCGCGGCGTTGTCGGCGCGGAAGAGCCGCACGGCGTCCTCGAGCGTGGCGGTGTACTCGTGCGGCTTGGCGCCGTCCACGAACATCAGGCCCAATTCGGTGCGGTCGGGCCGCAGCGCGCCCGAATCGTCGGCGATACGCCAGATGTCCGGCTCGTAGCCCCAGGCGTTCTTGGCGGGGAACGCGCCGCGCACGAACTCGAGCGCGCACACCCACGGCGTCTCGGCCAGGTACGCCGCGTCGGGCACGTGCTGGCCCAGCGGGTTGGTCTGGTAGGCCCACGGCTCGCGCCCGCCGGGCGCGGCAGCGCGCTTGACGTACGGGATCGCCTCGCCCCCGAAGCGCACGTGCCCGCGCCCGCCGGGACGCACGAACTCGGCCTGGCTCTGAAGCGCCCCCGGCACGCACGGCTTGGTGGCCGAATAATCGAGCCAGTACTCCCTGAATCCAAGCTCCATCCACGGGCTGACGTTCAGGAACGCCTTCTGCATGTGCGCGGCGTTGGAGACGTCCATCGCCTCGGAGGGGTGCATGCTCAGGCAGGCGACGTCCTTGTTGATGTAGAACCCGCCGTAGACGCCCAGGGTCACCGGATCGCGGTCGCGCTCCTTGCGTGCGATCCACGCCTTCAGGCGCATCGCCAGGGCGCGCTTATGGGCGCACGGGAGCGACCAGTACTGGGCCGAGGAGAACAGCGCACCCTCGGGTTCGGAGGTCTCCTGACCGCCGGGCATGTAGAGCACCATGCGGCGAAAGCCGCGGGCGTAGCAGTTGTTGAGGACGACGATGAGGTTGTAGATCGCGACCTCGCCGTTGGGCTGGTTCCACCATGGCGCCCACAGGCGCGGGCCGGTGCGGTTGCCGTTCATGCAGCAGATGAGGACGACGGGTCGGGAATCGCGCACGACCTGGGGAACCGGGTAGGCGCCGGTCGGGCGGAACGGGATCGGCGCATCAGGCGTGCCCGGGGTTTCGCAGTCGCAGGCGTACGGGGTGATCGCGGGCGCGGGCGGCGGGGGACAGCCGGGTCCGGCGTCGGCGCAGGTGACCTGGGCGCGTGCCGCACCGGCGAGCAGGGGGATGAGCGCGGCGGGGATGAACTTCTTCACGCGTGGCGCTCCGGCGCGGCACGCCGCGCACGGGCATGGTACGGGCTCGCGCCCGCACGGGTTCGCGCGCGGCGTGCCGCTACCCTTTGCCGTTGGCGCGCGGGGACCACCGGCCATGGGCGACGCGGAACATCACGCACATTCTGCATTGCCCGATGACGATCGCGCGCGGGCCGCGGCGTGGGCGGCCGCGGCAGCGCAGCCGCGCGTGCGCGCTGCGCTCGAGTCGATCTACACCGATCTCGCCGCCGCGATCGAGTCGCGTGGCCCGGCGTGCTGGGCGTCGGGGCGGTGCTGCAACTTTGAGAAGGCCGGTCACCGGCTGTACGTCACGGGGCTGGAGGCGGCGTACACCGTCGCGGGGTTGCGACACGGCACCGGGCCGGCGCTCACGCGGGCGAGCCTTGACGCGGCGCTGGCGCGCGGCGGGTGCCCGTTCCAAGTCAACAACCTCTGCGGCGTGCACGCCATCAAGCCGCTGGCCTGCCGCGTGTATTTCTGCGACCGCTCCGCGCAGGACTGGCAGCGCGAGCTGAGCGAGCGGATGCACGAGCGCGTGCGGGGATTGCACGGCGAGCACCACGTCGAGTACCGCTACGCGGAGTGGCGGTCGCTGCTCTCGATGTTCGTGGAGGCGGGCCTGGGTGTCGAGGGCGCCGGCGGTGATTCGGCCGCGGGGCGAGTGCCGCTGCGCGTCCTGCCGAAGAACGCGCCCAGCTGAAGGCAGAACAGATCGCGGAGGGCCGAGCCGTCGGCGTTCCCCGCGCGGCCGGGCGTGCGGCCCGAGGGTTCATCGCACGGCGCCCCGATCCCGGCGACCACGCCGCGCAGCACCTTGAAGTGCATCGGGACGTTCAGGCACGCGAGCCGGTGGGCCCACGCCCACCCCGCGAGCGCGGCAAGCCCTCCGCTGAGGCCGCGCCCGTGCCGGCGGCACATGACGATCCAGTTCCGCGTCGCCAGCTCAAACCAGCGGGCGCTCTTGCGGCCCGCCGCCGGGCTGTCGTGCCACACGACAAGCGCCGGGTCGAACGTGACGCCGTAGCCGGCGCCCAGCAGCTTCATCGCCAGGTCGCAGTCGTTGCGGTACAGGAAGAAGGACTCGTCGTACCCGCCGACCAGTTCCCACGCATCGCGCCGGACGAGGTTGGCGCAGCCCATCGCGGGCCAGCGCCGCGCGCCGAGCGTGCGCGCCAGCGGAGTTGATACGAACGGCCACTCGCCGGCGCCGCCACTCGGGTGGCGCGGGTGCAGCGTGGCGGCGCCGAGGGTCGGGTCGGCATCGAGCCGGGCGAGCGCGGTTCGCACGGCGCCGGGCGCGGGGCGGGCGTCGTCGTCGAGCACGAGCACGTACGCCGCGTGGGCCTCGTCGACGGCGCGGTTGAAGCCCGCGACGCCGCCGTTCTCCTTCAATTCCAGCACGCGCACGCCGGGGAACCGTCGGCGAACCATCTCGGCCGAGCCGTCGGTGGACGCGTTGTCGGCGACGATGATCTCAGCATCGCGCGTGGCCGGCTCGCCGAGCAGCTCTTCGATCGTGCGCTGGAGCGCCTCGCTGCGGTTGTAGCTGAGCACGCAGATCGCCAGGCGCGGCCCGCCGGGCTCGCGCGGGCGCGCGGGGACCGGCGCCCGCGGCAGGGGCAACACGGCCGGACCGCTCGCGGCGAGATTCAGGACCGCGGGCGCCCCGCGCAGCACCACCAGCGCCGCCGCCAGCAGCCGCTCCCAGCCGTGCACCTCGCGCTCGACGTAGTCCGCGCCAGCGATGCCGATCACGCGCCTGCCGCGGCACCACGCGTCGGCTCGGCCGTAGGCCGGCACCACCGCGACATCATGGTCCGGTCCGATGATCGCCCGCTTGATCGCGCCGGGCACGCCGCGCGACGAGGCGCGGGTGGGTGCGCCGACGCGGGGCGCGCCCGAACCGGGAGAGAGTTCGATCGACGGGTGCACCCACGCGCCGGGGGGCACGCGCATCGCCGATATCGGACGCGGCGCTTCGACCTTGAGGGGCACCGGGGCCGGGCCGGTCGTTCGCCCCGCCGCGGCTTCGCGCAGACCGCGCACGTGCAGCGCCGCCAGGTCGTCGCGCCCCATCATGGTCTGGTTGATGGCCTTGCCCAGTTCGGCCGCGCCGCGCCGCAGGCGCACGCCCGCGCCCAGCCCGAGCGCCGCGAGCGGGCCGAAGGCGTTGCGGGCGCCGTAGAAGCGTGCGGCGCCCGGGAACCGATCGAACCGCGGGTGCTTTGCGAGTGCGCCCGGGTCGCACGCGACCGCGAGCCCGGTTTCTCGCGCCAGGCGGATGAACCACTCGACATCGTCGCCGTTGAGGAAGCGGTCGGGCATCAGGCCGACGCGCTCGACCGCCTGGCGGCGCACCAGGGCGCAGCAGGAGGCGATGTAGTCGCACTCGAAGGGCTCCGGGCGCGACGGGATCGCCGTCAGCATCGGCCCGTACGCGCCGCTTCGGCGGTCCACGTGCCCGCCGACTTCAAAGACGGCGCCGGTGTCGGGATCGGCCAGCGCCGGCCCCACGGCCACGAGGTCCGGGCGCGCCAGCAGCGTGGACACCAGGCGCGCCAACGTGTCGGGCACCACGCGCACGTCGCTGTCGACGAGCCAGAGGAAGTCTCCCGGCGATGCCGGCCCACGCCACTCGCGCAGAACCTCCGACATCCCCGCGTTGAACCCTCCGCTGCCGCCGGCGTTGCGGTCCAGGCGCAGGACGCGGGCCCGACCCGCGGCAACCGGCGCCAAAGGAGCCGGCGACGCGTTGTCGACGATCAGCACTTCAAGGTCGACCCGCCCCGCGGGGGTGTCGAGCACAAGCCCCGCCAGATCGCCCAGCAGCAAGGCCACGTCGCGCTCGCGCCCGAAACTGGGCACGACCGCACGGACCACGGCCACGGGGGGTGCCACAGGCTCGCGCGCCGCGACCTCGACGACGGCCCCGGGCAGGGGAAGAAAGGCCGGGTTCGTCGCGTGCGCGGCGGTCAATCCCAGAACTTTATGGACGATGGCGCGACAGAACCACCCCCGGTTTCGACCGTCGAAACCTGCCACCGCGGGCCCAATCCCGTACCATCCGGCCCTGGGGAGTTTCGACCATGCCTCGAGAATGGCTTTACCGTCAGCCCGAGTGGCTCATCGCGGCCGTGTTTCTGGCGCTGATGGCGTTGTCCCTGGAGATCGGATTCCGGCTCGCCCGCCGGGCCCAACGCCGCGGCGGGGATGCGGGCGCGACGGTCCCGACACTGCAGGGGGCCACGCTGGGGTTGGTGGGTATCACGCTGGCGTTCTCGTTCTCGATGGCGTCGTCGCGCTACGACACGCGCCGCGCAATGGTGGTCCGCGAGGCCAACGCGATCGGCACGGCGTACCTGCGGGCCGGCCTGCTGGCGGGGGACGCGTGCACGCGGGCCCGCGGCCTGCTCCGCACGTACGTGGACGGACGGCTCGATTTCGTCAGCGCTGAGGCCAACCCCGAGCGGTACCGCAAGGCCGCCGTCGAAGCCGAAAGGATCCACGCCCAGATCTGGGACCTTGCGGAACGGGCGGGGCGCGAGGACCCGCGCCCCGTCATGGCGAGCCTCTTTGTGCAGGCGGTCAACGAAGTGATCGACGTGCACTCGCTGCGCGTGCACGCGACCGACGACCACATCCCCGAGCCGGTGCTGCTCATGCTGGTGATCTTCGCGATCGTCGCGGCGGCCACGGTCGGCTACGGCGCGGGCCTGGGCGGGCAGCGCCGGCTGCTCCTGAGCGTGAGCTTCTGCGTGCTGGTCGCGCTCATGCTGGCGGTGGTGATCGACGCGGACCGGCCGGGACGCGGCCTGATCCAGGTGAGCCAGAAGAGCCTGATCGAACTGCGCGACAGCCTGCACAAGGCGGGCGAGTGAACCGCCCCACTACTTCCGCCGCACCTCGACCTTGCCGCCGGCGACGTCCTTGATCGCGTAGCCCATCGCCAGCAGCTCATCGCGGATCAGGTCGGACTTCTTGAAGTCCTTGGCGGCGCGGGCGGCGCGGCGGTCCTCGAGCTTGGCGATCACGGCGGGATCGGGGGCGAGGCCGTCCATGAACAGGCCCAGCGAGGTCTGGGATTCGGCGGGCTTTTCAAGGGAAAGAACGCCAAGAACGCGGTCGATCTCCGCCAGCGTCGCGGCGACCACGGGCGTCGCGCTCCCGGCGCTCGTGAGGTACGAGTTCACGACCGAGATCGCCTTGGCGATGTTGAGGTCGTCGTTCATCGCGTCCGCGAAGTCCTTGAGAGCGCCCGCGTCGCGCTCGGGGCCGGGCTTGGCGCTGTCGAGCACCTTCCGCCACCGCTCCACCGTCCGCTGCGAATCCGCCAGCCCCTGAATCGTGAAGTTCGCGTTGCTGCGGTAGTGGGTCTTGATGAGTTCGAGACGCAGTGCCGCGGGCTCGATGCCCTTGGCAAAGAGGTCCCGCGCCGTGAAGAAGTTCCCCTTGCTCTTGCTCATCTTCGTCCCCTCGACGAGGAGGAAGCGCGGGTGGAACCACAGCTTGGCGAACGAACCCTTGGACGGCTCGGCGTTGAACGCGCAGCACGACTGGGCGATCTCGCACTCGTGGTGCGGGAAGATGTTGTCCTCACCGCCGGAGTGAATGTCGATCAAGGGCTCACCGTCGGGCACGGAGTAAGCGCCCAGGTCGATCCCCCCCTTGGTCGCTCCGTCGCTCCGTCGCTTCGTCCCTTCCAACGACATCACCGAGCACTCGATGTGCCACCCGGGGTACCCCGCGCCCCAGGGGCTGTCCCACTTCATGATGTGGCTGGCGTCCTCCTTCCACAGCAGGAAGTCGGCGGGGTGCTTCTTCTGCGACTGGTGCTCGCCGGCCACGCGCCCGCCCGCGCCCTCGCGGAGCTTGTCGAGTGTGTTGCCGCTGAGCGCGCCGTAGCTCGGGAACGACTGCACATCGAAGTACACCACGCGCGAGCCCGCGGGCCCAGCCGCGTAGGCGTTGCCTTTGGCGATCAGGCGCGCGATCACGGCCTGCATGCCCGCGATATGCTCCGTCGCCCGCGGCATGAGCGCCGGGTCCTTCTCGGCATCCACCGCGAGCTTGAGCCCCAGACGCTTGGCATCCTCGACAAAGCGGTGCGTGTAGAACCTGGCAATCTGGTACGGGTCGTTGGGATTGAGCGTGTCGGCCACGCCCGGGGGCAACTTGCCCGATTTCTTGGCCTCGGCCAGGCGCTTGCCCGCCACCGCCATGCGGTCCTCGCCCGACTCGCCGCCCTCGGCGTCGTCGGTCATGTGCCCGACGTCGGTGATGTTCATGACGTGGACGACGGTGCGCCCGCCCTTCTCGCGCGCGGCTTTCTGGGCCGGCGTCTCGTTGGCCAGCTCGCACAGCGGCGACTCGACCCACCGCCGCAGAACGTCCGCGGCAAGGAACGACCGGAAATTCCCGATGTGGGCGTCGTCGTAGACGGTCGGGCCGCAGGTGTAGAACGTGACCCGCGACGGGTCGCGCGGCAGGAATTCCTCGGGACGCTTGGTGAAGCTGTTGAAGACGCGGAGTGGCATGGGTCGCAATGGTAGGGATCGGCGGGCCCGGCGCGCCGGGTGCGTACGTCCGGGTCTGTCCTTGAGCGTTCGCCCCGCGCCGGGCGGTTGGTGTGCATGGCCCGGGCGGGTACACTGGCCGGTCGCTGCCGCGGGCGGCGCCCCGCGATTCTCCATGCCCAACCACACGGTCAAACCCGGCGAGCATCTGGCGCAGATCGCGCTCGACTACGGGTTCACGAATTTCAAGCACATCTTCGACCTCGGCGAGAACGCAGAGCTGAAGGCCAAGCGCAAGACGCCGCACATCCTGGCTCCCGGCGACAAGGTCTGGATCCCCGAGCCCGAGCCCAAGGTCGACGAATCTGCGGCGACCGAGAAGCTGCACACGTACAAGGTCACCTGGGACAAGCTCAAGCTGCGCCTCGTGCTCCGCGACCAGAACGACAAGCCCGTGAAGGGGCAGAAGTGCGCTCTGGCGCTCGACTCGCTCCCGGTCGAACTCAAGACCGACGGCGCGGGGCTCATCGAGCGCGAGATCCCCCACCACGCGCTCGAAGCCCACATCACCGCCAGGAACGACGAGTTGGCCATGGACCTTGACGCCACGCTCCACATCGGCGGGCTCGACCCGGTCGACACCATCACCGGGCAGATCGGGCGGCTCAACAATCTCGGCTACGACGCGGGCGATCCCGCGGCACCGCCGGGAGCGCTCCCCCCGCCCGACAAATCGCCGGACCCCGATGCCGCGCTGCGCTTCCGCTCGGCCGTGGAAGAGTTCCAGTGCGACCACGGGCTGTCCGTGGACGGCAAGTGCGGCCCCAACACGCAGTCAAAGCTCAAGGAAGTCCACGGCTGCTGAGAGGATGAACAGGTCGGGAGGTGAGCAGGTGAAGAGGTGAGAGGACACTGGGCAGCCGCGAGTTTTCGTGTTCACGCTTTCACCCACTCCCCTCATCTCCTCATCACCTCATCTCCTCATCACCTCCCCACCTCCCCACCTCTTCACCTCCCCATCTCCCCGCCTCCCCATGCCCCCCACCCCCGGCACCATCACCTCCGCCAACCAACGGGCCATTGCCGCGACCAACGTGGTGCGCGATCCCATCCCGCTCACGATCGCGCCCACCACGGGCGATGCGGACCACAACACGATCCGCCCCAACATCATCCCGCTGGCGTGCTTCAAGCTCGAGGACCTGACGTTCGAGTTTGATTCCACCTTCATTCTCCCCGGCGTGCGCGCCTCGATGAGCGAGTTCAAGACGCTGCTGGACGCCCACCCCAAGTCCCCCGCGGCAGTCTTCGGACACGCCGACCCCGTGGGCAACGACGAGTACAACAAAGCCCTCAGCGGCAGGCGGGCCCAGGCGGTCTACGCCCTGCTCACGCGGCGCACCGATCTCTGGGAGGAACTGCACACACAGGCCCAGGGCGGCAAGGGCTGGGGAAATCCTTCCATCCAGATCATGCTCGATTCGCTCGGCTTCCCGCCCGGCCGCACCGACGGCACGATCGACGCGCCCACCACGCAGGCGATCAAGGATTTTCAGTCGGCCAACGGTCTTTCACCCGATGGCAAGGCCGGCGCCGCCACCCGCAAGAAGCTGCACGAGAAGTACATGGACTTCCTGTGCGTCGACGACCAGGATGCGCCGTACTCGCTCAAGAAGACCGACTTCCTCGGGCGCGGGGCCGACGCGGGCCTGAAGGCCGACATGCAGGGCTGCGGCGAGTTCAACCCGATCCTGATGTTCTCCAAGGCCGAGAGCGACGCGTTCGCGGCCGACAAGGACAAGACCGCCCGCGACGCCGACAACGCCCCCAACCGGCGGGTGATGATCCTGCTCTTCCGCCCCGGCTCAAAGGCCGACGCGGCCAAGTGGCCGTGCCCGCGCGTGAAAGAGGGCACGGGCGCCTGCCGCAAACGGTTCTGGTCCGACGCCGACGAGCGCCGCAAGTTCCAGAAGGACCGTCGCGAGTTCAAGGACACCAAGGACACGTTCGCCTGCCGCTTCTACCAGCGGCTCACCGACTCCTCGCCGTGCGAGCGTGCGACCGCGCTGGCGGCGTTCCGCTACGCGATCCAGATGGCCGAGGAGCTGCCGTGGACGCCCGAGGCCTCGATCCGGTTCACCAGCGAGGACGGGACGCACGTCGTGACCCTGGCCCGCAAGGACGCGGTCGTCACCGACACGGCCCACACGTTCTCCTTCGGCACCTTCCGGCTGGGCGTGCGGTACCGCGCCGAGCTGATCGAGGGCGCGCTCACGCTCGGGCTGTTTGACCTTGCGGACATCTCGGCGATCCAGAGCCCCCAGCAGGAGCTGAACAACGTGCCGCTGACGCCACCCGCGGGCCCGGCGCCGCCCGAGGGCGTCGGGGGCACCACGGTCGAGGTCCCCTCCGCCAGTGCCGAGCTCACCAAGAACGTGCCGCCGTCGGACCTCACCAAGGACCTCTAACGATGCGCTGCAGGTTCGTGGTCAAAGTCACCGACGTCTTCTACTCCCCGGTGAACGGCGCGAAGGTGGACGTCTTCACCGCACCGACCGTCGGCGCGGCACGGGCAAGCACCGACTTCAAGACCATCGCCGCCACCGGCCCGGGCGTCCATCCGACCGGCGAGCTCGACATCGCCGAGTTCGAGGTGAACGTGAGCCACCCGAGCTTCTTCGGCGTGAACCAGAAGGGGCGGGTGCAGCCGGGCGCGGCAGGGGCGCTGCCCAAGGTGACGTTCGGTGCCAACAGCGCCCTCTTTGAGCAGGAACTCTCCTCGTACGACCTGGTCGTTCACACCCACGACGGCGGGCTGCCCGTGGTCGAGCTCTACATCGCGCTGGGGCGGCTGTTCGACTCGACCAGCACCATCGCCACGGTGGCCGACATCTTCCGGCGCCCGCCGCCGTCGCTCGGCAAGGTACCCGGCCCGCTCGAGCCGCGCGACCGCAACGTGCACGTGTTCACCAAGGACCTGCTGGCCACCAACACCGCGCGGGGCCCGTTTGACTTCCAGATCAAGTCGCTGCCGCCGGTCGGCAAGTCGCTCTTTGCGACCTGGAAGCCGACGCCCGACACCAACTCCGACCCGTTCCCGGGTCGCAACATGATCGCGATCTACGACCTGACCAACAAATTCACCAAGGGCACGCCCAAACGGCCGCTGGTCGGGAAGAGCCCGATCAACTACCACATCTTTCTCCACCCCTCGACGTCGTGGTTCCCCGACCCGCGCTACCCGACCGGGTCGTGGTGGCTGGATCTGGTCGGGCGGTACGTGTACGGCGCGCAGGTCTCGGGCATCGGCAAGGCGATGGCCAACCAGCTGCACCACTCGGGGAAGCTCAACACCGTCCTGATCTTCCCCATCGGGTCGGGCACGCGCATGCACAACGACCTGACCACGCAGGACGCGGTGATGCGCCTGGTTCACGAGGTCAGCTACTTCATCCAGCGCCGCGCCGGCGTGCGCTACCCGCTGCAGCCGGTGGGGTCGGTCGGGATCTCGGCGTTCTCGAGCGCCATCTCGTTCGTCAATTCGATCCTGCGCAGCCCCCCGCCGCGGATCGCCAGCGGGGCCTCCATCCGCGAGGTCTTCGATCTCGACGGACGCGTCATGGTGAACAACCGGGTGAGCGCCCCGGGCATGGCGCAGTTTGCAGCCTTCCTGCGCACGTGGTTCCTTCAGGACCCGCGTGCCAGGGCCGTCCGCTCCTACAGCCAGCTCGGCGACAACTTTGCCGCCCTGCAAGGAGCCGACCCCTCGGCGAAGGTCACGACCCGCAACGGGTGCAACCTGCTCCAGGGAGACAGCGTCACGTGCCTCTTTGCGCCGCTCACGGCGTGGACGTTTTTCTTCACCGAACCCCAGGACCCCACCAAGCCGATCGGCCCGGGCAACCCGCCCAAGCTCAACCAGGCCGGCTTCCCCAACAAGGGCCCGGACATGCCCGTCCACGACATCATCCCCGCGTGGTTCCTCCAGCACGCCCTGAGCGTGGCCAAGCACGACTGATTCCGCCGACCGACGGCGCGGCCGCCGATCCCCCGCGTCTCTCCTGAGGACGGAGTGCCCCGTGCGCCGCGGTACACTGGACCCGCGGCACGCGACCTCTCGCGCCGACCCGGAGCGACGGCCATGACCCCAAAGTCCGGAAAAGCAGGCAGCATCGTCGCCCCCGCCGAGCCCGTCGAGGCCAAGGAGGCCGACAACGCCGAGCCCGGGCAGGTCTCGCGCGCCGAGTCCGAGCCCGTCACCCCGCACAAGCCGCCGCAGACCGAAGAAGAGAAAGAACAGAAGACCTGGATCGAGATCAAGCTCATCGACCAGGACAACGAGCCCGTCGCCGGCGCGGCGTACAAAGTCACGCTCCCCGACGGCACCACCGACTCGGGCATCCTCGACCACGAGGGCTTCGTGCGGATCGAAGGAATCGATCCCGGGACCTGCAAGGTCACGTTCCCCGACCTTGATGGAACGTCGTGGAAGAAGGTGTGAGGAGGAAGTGACGGAGTGACGTAGCGACGAAGCGACGAAGTGACAAGGCAACGGAGAAGGCGGGGACCAAGGACTCAGGACTCAGGACTCAGGACTCAGGACTCAGGACTCAGGACGAACGATTTTTTCTCGCCGCTCCCATGCAGTACACCGTCAAACAAGGCGACTGTCTCTCGAGCATCGCCCACCGGTTCGGGTTCTGCGACTGGCACGTGCTTTGGGACCACCCCAGCAACGCCGCGTTCAAGGCCAAGCGCAAGAACCCCAACATCATCTACCCCGGCGACGTGCTGTTTATCCCGGTGAAGGAGCCCAAGCTCGAGGACTGCCCCACCGAGCAGCGCCACACCTTCCAGCTCACCGTTCCCGGCACGCGCCTCCGGCTGGTGCTCAAGGACCAGCAGGGCCAACCGCTGGACAACAAGCCCTACCGCCTCGTCGTCGACGGCCGGCGGTACGACGGCAAGACCGATGGTAACGGGCTCGTCGAGCACAAGATCAGCCCCGACGCCTCCGAGGGCGAGATCGAGATCCGCTACGACGATGCGCACCCCGAGAAGTTCTACAAGTGGACGCTGCGCATCGGCGAGCTCGATCCCCTCGATGAGCTCGCGGGGGCCCAGGCGCGTCTGTCCAACCTCGGCTACGCCCCCGGGCCCATCGACGGCCTGATGGGGCCCAAGACGCAGGCCGCGATCAAGGCGTTCCAGAAGGACCAGGGCCTGAACGTCTCGGGCATGCTGTGCGGCCAGACGATCCAGAAACTCCTCGAGCACGACCTGCACTAGGAAAGGTCACCCGCCACGCGTGCCCGGCGCGCACGCTCGGACGAACGAACCATGGCCATCAACGACGCCAATGTCGCACGCACGGCCGCCGGCCTCACCGGCGGCAACACGCTGGCCCTGCCGCGCTTCGATCTGCCGATCCGCCTGCAGATCTGCCCCGGCGATCAGGCGGGGATCGGCGTCGCCAACGTGCCCTTCACGGTGCTGCTGCCGGGGGTGGCGGGCGGCGGGCTCTTCCCGATCGCCCAGAACACCACCACCGCCGACGGCGACATCATGATCAACAGCCTGCACATCCTGCTCGGCCCGGTCACGGTGCAGATCCTCGGCAGCGAGTACGAGTTCAGCCTCCACCCCGGGATGCAGGCCGTCGGAACCACCGCGGGCCGGCAGAAGCGCCTCGACTACCTCGGCTACGAGCGCGGCCACCTGACCACGCCGCGCCTGAGCAGCGTCCCCGACGACGGCAACGACAGCTCCGCCCACCAGGAGGCCATCATGAACTTCCAGGCCGACTTCCACACCTCCGACAATCTCACGATCGACGGTGTGATCGGCCCGGCCACCGGCAACATCCTCCGCACCAAGGTCGGGGCCTAAAGAGAACCACCATGGCTATCCGCCTCCGTGTCTTCAGCCCGCTCCAGAGCCCCAGCGAAAACATCGTGCCCTACCGGCTCGTGCCGGTGCGGATCGCCCGCGCCGTCGACGGCTTCACCGACGACACGGCCCCCGACATCGACGACCACGGCAACCTCCCCACCTCCTTCTGCCAGGCCCACGGGCCGGTCGTCGGCGTCATGCCCACCAAGACCATCCGCGTGCAGGTCGTCCGCGACCGGCTCGAGGCGGGCACGAGTCTCTTCGTCACCACCGACGACGCCGCCAAGGTCGCGATCGAGTTCCCGCCCGCGGGTCAGGCCATCCCCGCCGCCGACGGCTTCGTGAACAGCGTCTTCCGCCAGGGCAACTGCATCTTCCTGACCGGCGGCAACGTGACCGCCGACGACGAGACGCTGGTCAAGATCCGCGCCAACGCCGCCGACGGGCCCGTGCTGGCCGAACTCTCTGTGCGCGTCTACCCCAAGATCACGATCAACGTGAAGGCGCACACCGTCACCATCAACGGCATCGGGCCCAACGTCACGATGCAGCGCTTCACCGACCTCTTCGCCGACGTGAACAAGATCTACGCGCAGGCCGGCATCGAGTTCGTACTCGACCCGACGCTCTCACCCGAGGCCGTGAACGGCTTTGCCAACAACGGCTCGGTGACGCTGACCAACATTGATGATTCGCGCAACACCGAGCTCCAGACCGTGCTCCGCCAGAACTCCGCCGCGGGGATGCTCAACGCCTACGCGATCAGCGCCTACCAGGACATCACCCAGCCCGCGGGCCCCAACCAGTTCCGCGTGCTGGGGATCGCCTTCTCGCAGGACGACGCCACCAACAACCCCGCCGAGCCTGCGCGCAATTTCCCGGGCGCCCAGGCCGGCATCACCTTCCGCGACAACGCCGACCAGCACAAGCTGGCCCACACCATCGCCCACGAGATCGGCCACTCACTCCGCCTGCAGCACTACAACCTCGGCAACGGCAGCAACAACCGCCCCACCGACCAGCGCGAGGACATCTGGTGCCACCGCTGCCTCATGTACAACATCGTCGTGCTCCTGCCCACCATCGGGCACCCCGGCGACTTCCGCGCCAACAACTTCTACAAGTCCTCCAACGAGCGCATCGACATCGGCTACGGCGTGTGGGACGACGGGCGCATCGCCGCGGGCCAGCTCCTGATGACCAAGCTCCGCGACGGCATCGAGCAGAGTGACCAGGTGAGCATCGTGCGGGCCTCGGCCAACGCGGGGACCTGCTTCCCGGTGTGAGAGGACGACGAGGCATCAAGGCATCGAGTCGGGCGGAGATCGACGCACAGGGGCACGAGGACATGAGCACACAGGCCGTCATCACCTCGATCCGCGCCCACGACTTCGGGGTCGTCAGCCGCGCGGCACAAGCCGGGCCCGACCTGGCCGATCAGCTCCGGACCACCAAGCCCCCCCTGGACGCGAAGTCGCGCGAGATCGCCGCCGCCGTCGTCGCCAAGCAGAACGCCGCCGGCGCGGGCAACTACCTCCTGGCCGCCACGGGCGATGACGACGTCAACGTTGCCGCCGCCGCCGCGCGGGGGCTCCCGGGCGTCGCCGACCTGCCGCCCGCCAAGGCGATTCTCACCGTCCTGCCCCTGCGCCGCGGCGAGTTCGTGCGCGCCCAGCTCTACTACACCCTGGGCAACACCAGGAGCGCCGAGAGCATCGAGCGCGTGCGGGCACTCGCGCTGACGGAAGACGATCGCCGCGCCGCCGAGGCCGCGCAGTGCGCGCTCGTGAAACTCGGCGCCCGCCCCGAACGTGCCGCGTTCCTCGACCGCGTCGCGGGCGCCCGCCCCGACCGCGTCGTCGAGATCACCGACCAGCTGCGCTACATCGCCGACGTGCGCCTGGCCAAGGGCATGGAACCGTGGTTCACGAACGAGAACAACGTCGCGCGCCTCGGCAGCGACCGCGGCCCGGAAAAGATGTCGCGCGTGTGCGACCACGCCGTGTGGACGGCGCACCAGCTGGGCGTGATGTTCCCTCCCCAGCCCACGCACCTCGACAATTACGACGGCGCGATGATCTCGCGCGCCCTCGACGCCGTCCGCAAGATCCCCGACTGACCGGCCCCATATCCCCGTGATTTCAGGGAAATCTCCCCTACGCAGGCAGGAAGCCGACAGCCGATGTCGGAAGCAGGTCCCGCCCGAGGGGCGAAGCCCCGGGGATTCGTGTGGGGCGGGGCCGTGAACCGAGGTGCTCGATGCAAGGGGCAGTGATCGCGCGGCGGAGCCGCGTGCGGACCGCAAGGCCCGGAACAGACTCGCGCGTCCGAACCCGTAACCACACGATCGACGAGCGCCGCCTGTGGGAGCTCGAACTCAGGCACCTCACGCCCGCACGCCTGAGCATCGCGGTGGACCGCATGATCGGGGAAACGCTGGGACGCGACCCGCGGGCGAGCCGCCCGACTCCGAACTGATCGCACCGGACCGCCGGGCACCACGCCGCGGCAGGCCGGCTCACTCCTTGATCGCGCCCGGGTCCTTCCCCTGCTCGATCGCGGAGATCTTGTGCAGCCGCCGCGCGTGACGCCCGCCCTCAAAGTCGGTGTGGATCCACACGTCCACGATCTTCTCGATCAGCGGCTGGCCGAGCAGGTCGCCCGACAGGCACAGGATGTTCGCGTCGTTGTGGCTGCGGCTGAGCTGCGCCGTGAGCTCGTCGTGCGCCACCGCCGCGCGGATCCCGGGGTACTTGTTGGCCGCGATCGACATCCCGATCCCCGTACCGCACACCAGGATGCCCAGTTGGTCCTTGTGCTCACCGATGGCCTTGGCGACGGCGTACGCGGGCTCGGGGTAGTCCACCGGCTGGCCGTTGGTGCTGCCCAGCAGGTCGACGGTGTGCCCCTCGCGCTTGAGCTTCTGGGCGAGCTGGCTAGCGACGCTGAGTCCACGGTGGTCGGCGCCGATGGCGATGTTCATGGAAGTCCCCGAAAATGCCCGCGAAAAAAGGGCGGATCGATCGTAAGCGGATCGACGCGGCCGCCTCAACGGATCATCCTACGTCCCGCCGCGGCCCGTCAGTTCCCGCAGGCGGGCCCGCACCAGCTCCACGATCCGCCTGGCCGCCGAGTCGTACACGTTCTGCCCGGCGCCGATCGGGTCGGGGACGCTCGCGCCCGCGGGGTCCAGAAGCCGGATCCGGTCCGCCGCCTCGGGCGCCATCTCGGCCAGCGTCCGCGCGTGCGACGGCGTCATCGCGAACACCACCTCGGCCTCCTCGATCATCTCGCGGCTGACCTCGCGCGCGCGGTGGTCCGGCGGCGTGATCCCCAGCCCCTTCATCGCCTCGATCCCCTCCGGCGTCGCGTGCTCCCCCGCCGCCGCTGACGTGCCCGCCGACCCGACCGCCACCGGCACATCGCCGGGCCTTGTCTTGAACTCGGTGGCGAGCAGGTGGAACGCCGCGGCCTCGGCCATGGGGCTGCGGCAGGTGTTCCCGGTGCATACAAAGAGCACGATCCGCTGCAGGCGCTTCTGCACCGCCCGCGCCGACATCGCGCCCTCCTCGATCACCTTCGCGCCCCCGTCGCGCGACAGCAGCAGCACCGTCGAGGGCGCGCCCAGGCGCGGCCTGCCATCAAACAGCACCGCCGCGATCCCCGCCGACTCGGCCCAGGTCTGGAACGCCGACGTTGATGGGTCTTCCCCCCACCCCAGCGCCGAGATACGCTCGGCAATCACCGGCACGCCCGCGCGCCCCAGCACATCCCACGCGGTCGGGTGATCGGGCACACGCACCGAGAACGCCGGCACGCCCCCCGGCGACGGGCGCTCGATCGTCCCGCGCTGGGCGCCGATCGCCCGCATGACACCCTCGATCGTGCCGTCGTCCATCTCGACCAGAAAGCGCACGGGTCCGGGCGCCAGGCGCTCGATCGCGCGGCGGTGTAAGGGAAATTTCATCGGCACCGCCCCGAGCACCGCGCCCGCCGACGGCGCATGCCACGTTCCCGGGCGCGGACCGTCGGCAGGATTGCCCGCGGTCCCGACCGTCAGCCGGCGCAGTCGCACCAGCCCCTCCATCGTGCTGACGTTGGCGCCGATCCCGTACACCGTCTCGGTCGGGAAGATCACCAGCCCCCCGGCACGTAAGACTCCCGCCGCGCTCTCGATCGCGGCCGCGGCGTCCTGCTTCGACAGGCGCTGGAGATGTGTGGCGGTGACCGTCACGCCGCCAGTATGGGATCCGCTTGGAGATTCTTCAAATCACCGCCCCCGCGGACCGCCGCCAAATGACCGGAAATTGGCTCCCGGCACCCGTCCGCAACCCGTATACTTGCGAAGAGATAGGGCTGTCCACGGGTCTACGGAACCACGGACGGCCCTCGGCCCGAACAGTAGAGTGTGCTGGCGTTCGTGCGCGGGTGCCATTTGCCCGTGCCGCGCCGGACCAGGAGCTTGTCATGCGCCCAATCACCGCCCCGATCCCTGCCGCGAACGCCCGCCCGGGCTTCACGCTCGTCGAGCTCCTGGTCGTGATTGTGATCATCACGGTCGTGATCTCGCTGGTGATCCCCGCGGTCGGCAAGGTGCGCCGCACGGCCAAGGTGGCCAACAGCCAGCAGATCGCCAACCAGGTCGCCAACGCGGCGTCCACGTTCCAGCAGGACAAGCGCAAGCTCCCCGGGTACTACTCGACCCGCGACATGGGCCTGAACGAAAACGGCAAGACCATCGGCATGTCCGCCATGCTCAACGCCCTGCTTGATCTCTCCGGCGGCGTGGTCGGCGTCGGCGGTATCAAGCCCGTTGGCGGCGGGCCCGTCCAGCGGGTCGCGCCCTTCTCACCCACGGGCTCCAACGCCAGCACCGTCGCTTGGGTCGACCCGACGCTGATAGGCTCGACCGGCAGCGGCAACACCACCTCCAAGGGCTACTTCATCCCCGACAAGAAGTACTTCTACTCGCCGCGCCTCAACGTCGGGACCGAGGTCGCCCGCTTCGGCATGATCGATAACTCCATCCCCGACCTCGTCGACGCCTTCGGCACTCCCCTGCTGCTCTGGTCTGCCGACGAGTCCATGAACAGCCCCGTCGCCTTCGACAGCGGCAACAGCGGCGCCAACAACTTCGCCCGCATCAAGTCCTCCAGCCCCGCGATGTTCTACTGGAACACCAACGCCGCGTACCTCAACGCCACCAGCCTCGGCAAGTCCCGCACCGACCAGACCAAGATCACCAAGTCGGGCGAAGGCAGCCTCCTGGGCGGTGGCCGCACCGACCTTGAGCGCGAGCAGACGCTCGCCGGCCTCCTGGGCAACCCCGGCTTCCACACCGGCGATGTGGCCGCGGGCGCCGACGCGATCCTCCCCAGCGCGCCGCGCGGCAAGTTCATCGTTCAGGTCGCCAACCCCGACGGCTTCTACCTGCAGCCCAAGGACGGCGTTTCGGTGCTCGACAACACCAAGATCCTCAAGTTCGGTTACAACTTTGTGCTCCCCGGCGGCGCCGTCCGCAAGGACGACAAGGGCGCGCCCACCTCGGTCGACATCACCAAGTCGTTCGGTGACATTCTCGCCGTCGGCGGGTCCTAATAAGCCGTCTCGTCCGCTCGCCGCGCTGAATCACATCATCTTGTAATCTAGCCGTGTGTCCGTCACGACCGACGCGATCGACACCCGCGACCCTGCGCCCACTCCCGCTGCGCGGCGTGCCGTGGTGGCGTTCGCCGCGATCGCGCTGGGCATGATCGTCGCCCGGGCCGTTCCCGCCGTTCCTCCGGTCATCTGGTGGGCCCTGGGCGCCGGCGCGTGCGCTTCGGCGGCACTGCTGCGGGGTCGATCCGCGCCAGCCGCGCTGGCGATCGGCGCTGTGGCGCTCGGCGCCTCGACGTTCGCCTCGCGCGTCAACACGCCCCCCGATGATGCGCTGTCCATGCTCATCGCCGGGCACGCCCCGAACTCGCCCCTCGTTCTGACCGTCGAAGGCCTTGCGCTAGAGACCCCGCGCCCGCCCGCGCTCGATGCGCCGATGTCGGCATTCGGATCTGCCGCGCCGTCCGGCTCGTTCTCGCTCCGCGCCCGCCGCGTGCTCACCGAGAGCGGCTGGGCCGCGTGCGACTCGACGCTGTGGTGCCGCGTGCCGGGCACGACCTACAGCAGCGCCGCGGGCCTGGGCGGCTTTGGCGTGCGAGCCGGGCAACTCGTCCGCCTCACCGGCATCGCCGAGCCGGTCCGCCCGCTCGACAACCCCGGCCAGCCCGACGCCCGCCTCTACGCCGCGCAGGGTGATGTCGCCGGTTCGCTCCGCGTCGATTCGCCGGCGCTGGTCGTCGTGACCTCCGAGTCTCCACGCGGCATGTCCGCGTGGCTCGCCGCGGCACGCGATGCGCTGCACGCCCGCGCCCTCGTGGCCCTCGACCCCGGCCCGCGCGCCGACTCTGCCGCGCGAGCCCTCATCCTCTCGCTCTTCCTTGGCCAGAGCGAGCCGGGCGAGCGCGAGCTCCGCGGCGCCTTCACGCGCCTGGGCCTGGCCCACGTCCTGGCAATCTCCGGCGTGCACGTCGTCGTCATGGCGGGCGTGGGCCTCTTTCTCCTGCGTCTCACCGGTGAACGCGGCGCGCTCGAACCGCTCGCCGTCGCGCTGCTCGTGGTCATCTACCTGCTCGCCGTCCCCGCCTCGGCGCCCGTCGTCCGCGCCGGCGTCATCACGCTGGTGCTGCTCATCGGCGAAGCCCTCGGCCGCCGTTACGACCGCCTCGCGCTCATCGCCTGGTGCGCCTGCTTCCTGGTCCTGTGGCGCCCGCTTGATCTCTGGTCCCTGGGCTTCCAGCTCAGCTTCGGCCTCACCGCCCTGCTGCTGTGGCTCGGCCGCCGCGCCCACGACGCCATGTTCGGCCCGAAGATCCGCGGCCTGCTCCCCGTGCGCCGCACCGGCGTCGGGCTCGCGCTGGTCTGGGCGTGGGACCGCTTCAAGCTCGCCCTCTCAGCCAGCGCCCTGTGCTGGAGCGCCGGTGTCCCGCTCATCGCCTTCCGCACCGGCCTGCTCAGCCCGCTCGCCGTGCTCACCTCGCTCGTCACGCTCCCGGCGATCACGCTCCTGATGTGGGCGGGGTACGTGACGCTCATCGCCGGCCTCGTTTGGCCTGCCGCGGCACACGCCCTGCACCCCTTACTCTCTGTCATCAGCTCCGTATGCGTCGCGCTCGTGCGCTGGCTCGACCAACTCCCGCTCATGGCCGTGCGCGTGCCGCCCATCAGCCTCGCGTGGACGATCGCCGCGACCGCGCTGGTGCTCGCGTGGTTCATGCGCGCCAGGCTGCGCAGCCGCGCGTGCCTCGCCGCCGCGGCAGCGCTCGCCGTCTGGCTGGGCGCCGAGTGGGCCTTTGTCTACCGCGGGAACGACGACCGCGTGCGCCTCGATGCGCTCGCGCTCGGCGACGGCTCGTGCACGCTCCTTCGTCGCGACGGCGCGTGCGTGCTGTGGAACGCGGGCTCATCGCGCCTCGACGCCGGGCAGCGCCTGATACCAAGCGCCCTCCGCGCGCTCGGCGCGTGGCGCATCCCCACGATCGTGCTGGCCTCGCCCAGCCTGCACGACCTCAGCGCCGTGCCCGACCTCGTCGAGCCGCTGGGCGTGAAAACCGTTCTCTTCTGCGGCCCCGTCGCGCGCGAAGCGAAGGAACACCCCGAGTCCGGCGCCGCGTGGCTAGCCGCGCACCTGAAGTCACGCAACGTCGAAGTCCGCACGCTCGCGCCCGGCGACACCATCGCGCTCGGCGATGCTTTGATCGAAGCCGCGCCGGCCGCGCCCGACCCCGCCTCCCCGTGGCTCGGCATCGTGCGCGACACCGACGGAGCGCCGCTGGCGCTCCTCGCCGATTCGCTCGATGCAACGCTGCTGCGGGATCAACTCACCGGCGTCGAACGACTGGCGCCGCGCATCATCGAATCCGGCCCGGAATCCCGCGCCGCGCTCCCTACCGATGCGATCATTCTCACCCATCGCGACGACGACCCGGCGCTCGACAGCCGCACGCTGGCGATCGGCCGCCGCGCGGCGTGGGCGCGCGTCACGCGCGATGGCCAGGCCGAAGCCGGACGGCACGAACCGTAACGGTGGGGTGCGCTGGATCGACGGTCACGCCGCCGTCGCCGCGCATCATTCCTTCTTCGCGTCCACCTGCCCCCGCAGTTCCTTGGCCCGCTCGATCAGCTCGTCCTCGGCCTGCTTGGGCTCTTTGGTCTCTTCGGGCTTCTTGGCGAGCACGAAGTGCCACTTCACCGTGTTCTCGATGTCAAACGGCGCGATGGTCGCGAAGAAATCAAAAGGCGGGTACTCGTACAGCGGCGCATCGGCCGACTGGTGCGTGCGCAGGGGCTCGTAACCCTCGAGCTTCAGGCGCACGTCGTAGTCGCCGTAGAACACAAAGGCCGTCTCGACCGGCGTCCGCCCCACCTCGACGTCGTTCACCCAGCAGATCGCCCCCGGCGGCTCGCTGGTGATCGAGATGGTGCGGTCGAGGCAGCCGGGCAGTGCCGCGGCAGCAGCGCCGAGCGCGAGCAGGACAGGGAGTTGCGGGCGGGCCGTCATGCCCACACGGTATCACATCGGACGTGAAACGCCCAGCGGTGTGGCACGCCCGGCGAGTCTTCAAGCCGGGCCTGCAGGGCGGGCCGCCCCCTCACTCCCCGGGAGCCTCCGCGCGGATCGTCCGCGCCGGCAGGTGATCGAACTCGTCGCCGCGGAACAAGGACCCAAGGTACACCCGCCGCACCAGCTCGTCGTTGATCAGCTCGCGCGGCGTCCCCTCGGCAAACTTCTTCCCCGAGTCGATGATGTACGCCCGATCGCAGACTCTCAGCGTCTGCTGCACGTTGTGATCGGTGATCAGGAACGCGATGCCGCGCTCCGCCAGTTGCCGGATCTCTTTCTGCAGGTCCTCGACGGCGATCGGGTCGACGCCGCTGAAGGGCTCGTCGAGCAGGATCAACTGCGGATCGGTCACCAGCGCCCGCGCGATCTCGAGCTTGCGCCGCTCGCCGCCCGAGCACGTCCGCGCCTGGTGCGTCGCCTTGTGCGTCAGCCCGAACTGCGCCAGCAGGTCGGTCGCTCGCTTTTTTCTGTCCCTTCGCGGCAGGCCCCGCGTCTCCAGGATCGCCAGCAGGTTCTGCTCGACCGTCATCCGCTGAAAAATGCTCGGTTCCTGGCTCAGGTAGCCCATGCCCAGGCGCGCCCGCCGGTACATCGGCAGCGCCGAGATGTCCTTGCCGTTGAAGAACACCCGCCCGCCGTCCGGGCCCGGGTCGGGGTCGATCATGCCGATCGACATGCGGAAGCTGGTCGTCTTGCCCGCGCCGTTGCGCCCGAGCAAGCCGACGATCTCCGACCGCTCGACGGTGAACGACACGCCGTTCACCACCAGGCGTCCGCCGAAACTCTTACGCAGGTTGACGGCCTCGAGTAGAGCCACTGCGCAGAGTTTAGGCCAAAGTCGGTTCCCGCGCCCCGCGCCGGGCGACCCACCCCTTCTCCCCGCACGCCCGCCCGTCTAGCCTCCACCCGCACTCTGCCCGGCCACCCGAGCCCCACCATGCGCATCCTGATCGTCACCCTCGGCTCCCACGGCGACATCCACCCCTTCATCGCGCTCGCCCGCGCGCTGGTCGCCGTCGGCCACACGCCAGCCATCCTCACCAACCCCCACTTCTCCGGCGTCATCCAGGCCGCGGGCGTCGAGTGCCTCCCGATCAGCGAGGACCTCGACATCAAGGACCTCATCGCTTCCAAGCCCGTGATGCACCACTCGCGCGGCCCCATGGTCGTCATGCGCGAGATGATGCTGCCCATCGTCCCGGAGGTCTACCAGCGCACGCTCGAGTCCCTCCGCGATTTCCGCGCCGATGTGTGCGTCACCCACCCCATCTGCCTCGGCGCTTCCTGGGCCTGCGAGCGTGCCGGCGTGCCGTGCGATGTCGCGGCGCTCGCCCCGTCCATCTGGTTCACTCCTGGCGACCGGCTCGTCATGGCGTGGTGGCAATCGCCCGAGCCCGGGGCGCTCCTCTCGCGCCTGGAGTGCTTCGCCGCACGGATCATCATGCGCCACGCGCTCGACGGCGGGCTCAACACCGCCCGGCGCGACCTGGGCCTGCCGCCGCTGCGCCACGGCTTCTTCCGCGAAGCCCTCGGCGGCCGGCACAACCTCGGTCTCTGGTCGCCGCACTTCCGCGCGATGCTCCCCGGCGACCCACCGACCGGGCAGATCTGCGGCTTCCCGTGGCACGACACCGTGCGCGAGCACGATCCCGAGTGGGCGCGCATCGAGCGCTTCCTGGGCGAGGGCGAAGCGCCGATCGTCTTCACGCTTGGCACCGCCGCCGTGCACGCCGCGGGAGATTTCTACGAGCAGGCCGTGCGCGCCACGAGGGAACTGAAGCGTCGCGCCATCCTGCTCGTGGGCCGGCCCGAGTACCTGCCGCGAGACCTGCCCGCGGGTATCGCGGCGTTCACCTACGCGCCGTTCTCGAAACTCCTGCCGCGCGGCGCCGCCTCCGTTCACCACGCCGGCATCGGCACCACGGCGCAGGTCCTCCGCTCCGGCCGCCCCTCGGTCCCCGTGCCCTTCGCGCACGATCAGTTCGACAACGCCGCGCGTCTGCACCGCCTGGGCGTGGCGCGCATCGCCAAGCGCGGCAGGCACCTGGGCCCGCGCCTCGCCGAAGCTCTCCGCGCCGTTCTTGACGATCCGTCCGTCACGCAGCGCGCCGTGGCACTGGGCCAGAAGATCGCTCTTGAAGACGGCGCCGCCGTCGCCGCACGCATCATCACGGGCGCGCGCTGAAAGTCCTTCTTACGCCAGCCGCGGCGGACCGCCGTTGGGCGACGGCGCGACCTGGATCAGCCGCACCTTTCGCTCGCGCAGCAGCGTCCCCATCGCGAACACCTGCACCCGGTACTGCCCGGGCGCGGGGAACTTCAGCCCCATCGACGTGATCGGCACCTGGTGCACCACCAGCGGGTCGCCCAGGTTCGCGTCGATCACCGCCTCGAACAGCGCCGGCCGCTCGTCCAGCGCATCGACCATCCGCACCTTGAGCTCCGTCCGCCCGTGCCCGCTGGTGATCTCCATGAACACCGTGAGCTGCGTGATCGACAGCGGGAACGTCGGCGACGCGATCGTGTCGAGGATCCCGATCACCGACGATTGGCGCGACTCAAAGTCCCGGATCACCTTCTCGCACACCTGAAGCGAGAGGATCTCCGGCAACGCGGGCGGGTTGGGCATGGCGACACGGCTCCGGAAAAAGTGGTCCAACTCCGACCCGCACCGGAGGCCGGTGATCCCAAATGGTAGGGACGGTGAATGCCGTACAAAATACGATCAAATAGGACGAGTTGCGGTCACATTCGGCATGTACGGCGCTGGTCCGTTCGATTTCGCTGTACCACCAGTCCAAAAATATTCGAAATACGCAATTTGAAATTGACAAACAGAAAGACAATTGCCATTATCGAATACATGTCTTCCGAAATCGAAACACCACCGACCGCCGCCTCCCGCCACCCTCTCTGCCAGCTTTCCAAGGAGGACCTCGACCTCGCCGCCGAGTTGCTCCTCAAGTCCGGCTCGCTCAAGGATCTGGCCGCCACCTACGGCGTCAGCTACCCCACCATCCGCACCCGCGTGGACCGCGTCATCGAGCGCTTCAAGGCGATCATGGCCGGCAAGCCGCCCGACCCGCTCACCGATCTGCTGGCCAACCTGGTCGATCGCGGCGAGATGTCCGCGGCAACCGCCCGCCTGGTCCGTGATGCGGCCCGAGAGATGGCCCGCTCCGGTGCCGCGGCACCCGCCCCTGCCTCTTCCACGCCCCCGCCGCCCGAAGTCCCGACTGAGCCCGCGCCCGCCCGTCGCTTCGACTGGAAGCCCCGGTACTCGTAATCCCGCATCGAACCTGCGACGCACCAGGTTCGCCACGCACCAAGATCGGCACGCAAATAGGGAGACCTGTCATGACCGAATGGTGGAGCCCGCAGACGTCTGTGTGGATCGGAGCCTTGGGCTGCGGCGGGGGCGGCGCCCTGGCCGGGATCTTCGGCTCGCTCATGGGGTGGCTTGCGCCCCGCGGCATCGGGCGCACGCCCATGCTGGCCGCGCACACGCTCTTCGTTGCCGCGGGCGCGCTCGCGCTGATCGCCGGCATCATCGCGCTCGCGCAGGGCCAGCCGTACCACGTCTGGTTCCCCCTCCTGCTGGGCGGCGGGATCACCGCGATCGTGATGGGCGCGATGCTCCCGATCGCGCGCCTCCGCTACCGCCAGGCCGAAGCGCGGCGCCTGGACGCCGAGCAGTTCCGCCGCAGCTGATCGGCAAGACTGGCCCGGGGCGCCGCACGATTCACCGAACGCACGGTGGACGATCATCCGCGACTTTGCCATGAACGCAGCCGCGCGTTTCGGTATGCTGGACGCATGACGGCAGGGCGTGGGGGGAGATGTTGGTTCCGGGGACCGGCGGCGGCTGCCGCGGCAGGGCTGACCGCAACGGCCAGCGCCCAGACGCTCTCGCTCAACCTCGCCGACGCGTTTGCGCCCGTGAAGGCCAAGCTGGCCGCGGGCCAGACCGGCCGCATCGTGGTCATCGGCGACAGCCTGGCCTACCGCGAGGGGACGTGGCTGCCCGAGTACCGCGCGCACATGCAAGCCGCGTACGGCGATGCCGGGCTGGGATTCATGGACTACGCCTGGTGGTCCGGCGGGCTGTTCCAATCCGGGTGGACCTTCGGGCTGATCGGCGATGACACCGTGCCGCACCGGTCGCTCACCGGAATGTGGTCGCAATCTCCCGCGGGCTCGGGATATTCGACGTACAGCGCGGGCGCCGCAAAGTCGATGACGCTGATGATCGCGGGCGAGCCCGGGGTCGGCCAGGTGACGATCCAGCCCCCGGGCCAGTCCCCCGTGATTCTCTCCGGTGATAGCCCGACCAACGTGCTGCGGACCACGACGGTGACCAACCCCGCCGGGCTGGGCACCGTGGTCTGCACCACCAGCGGCCCGCCCGTCACGCTCCTGGGCGTCGTGCTCGAGACCGGCAACCCCGGCGTGCTCGTGCACCGCGTCGCCAACGGCGGCTGGGGCACCAGCAACTACCTCCAGCGCGACTGGACGTTTGATGTTCAACTCGCCGCGCTCGCGCCCGACCTGGTGTACATCTGGCTGGGTCAGAACGAGCAGGGCACATCGCAGCCCGTGTACGAGGGCAAACTGAACCAGCTCGTCGACCGCGTGCTCTCCGATGCGCCCGCCGCCAAGGTCTGCCTCGTCGGCACGTGGAACGCGGGCGGCACGGCCATCCCCGTCCTGGTCCAGGCCATGCAGAGCGTCGCCGCGCAGCGCGGCCTTGGGTTCATCAACCTCTTCGCCGCGGGCGGAACGTACGACCTCTACTTTTACCGCGGCTACCTCGACGGTTTCCACTTCTCATCCGCCGGCGGCGTGTACGTCGGCCAGATCATGTACGACGCCTACCAGACCGACGGCGGCCACCTCTGCGATGTGCAGTTCGTCAATCAGCCCGTTTCGTTCCAGGCGAGCACGACCTACTCCGCGTCGTTCCACGTCTTTGCCTGCGCCGGCACCAACGAAACCTACCGCTGGCGCCGCAACGGCCAGGACCTCACCGAGGACGCACGCCTCATCGGCACCGGCACCTCCCTGCTGACGATCAACAACGTCCAGCCCGAGGACGCGGGCGTGTACGACGTCGTCGTCACCGGACCCTGCGGCTCGGCCGCCAGCGCCGGCGCCACGCTCACCGTCGATCCGCACTGCCCTTCGGATTACAACCGCGACGGCTTCGTCACCGGCGACGACTTCGACGCGTTCGTCGACGAGTTCTACTGGGGCACCGCCAAGGCGGACTACAACGGCGACGGCTTCACCAACGGCGATGATTTCGACGGCTTCGTCGAAGCGTTCGTCGCGGGGTGCTGAGGGGCGTGGCGAGGCGCCTGGCCCGCTGCAGATGACCTTCAAGTCCTGGGCATGTCTCGTTATGATGCTGTCAACGCGTGCGTGCGAGTTCCGGCACTGCGGGAGGGCGTCATGAAATCATTGCTGGTGGTGGGATCGATTGTCGCTGCCGCGCACTCCTGGGCGATCGCCCAATGTTCGCCGGGCTGGCTGCCGGGGAACGAGCTGCCGGGCATCGACGGGAAGATCGCCGCCGCGACCGAATGGGATCCGGACGGCGACGGACCCCAGCCGCCCGTGCTCGTCGTCGGGGGCGAGTTCAGTCTGGCGGGGGGGAAAGCGGCGAGCAACATCGCGATCTGGGACGGCGTTGCGTGGCACGCGCTGGGCGACGGCAGACCCGAGCGTGTCCTTACGCTCGCGGTGTACCGGGGCGAATTGATCGCGGGAATCTACCAACACGCCGGCACCGTCAACACCGCCCGTTGGGACGGGTCCGCGTGGCAGCCCATGGGCACATCATCCCTCTCGGCCACTCATCTCCTGGCCGATGGCGATGATCTTTTCTGTGTCTTCTACAGCGGCACGAGCCAGTTCACGGCCTGGGTTATGCGGTGGGACGGTGCTACCTGGCAGACCCTCGGGGCTTCCTTCACCACCCCGGGCAGTCTGATCCGCTATCACGGCGATCTCATCTGCGGGGCCGGGGGTCTGAAGCGCTGGGATGGATCATCGTGGCAACTCTTCGCCGGCACGTTGACGATCAACATCCGCGCGATGGCCGTGTACAACGACGAGCTTGTCTTGGCCGGCCAGAGCAACGAGAGCACGGGCAACATCATCCGCTGGGACGGGTCCACGTGGCAGCCTGTAGGGAGCGTTACCAGAGCAAGCACCTATTCGCTTCTCGTGAAGGAAGGGGCGCTCTACGCGGGCGAGGCGTACGACTCGGACGGCTACCGTGGTGTTCAACGTTGGGACGGAGAGTCCTGGAGCCACCTCGCGGGCTTGGAGGGGGCCCCCGCGAACGTCCTCGCCTCGCTGGGGCCGGATCTGATCGCGGCCGGGCAATTCACGTCGGGCGGCAATCCGACCACCAAGATGCGGGGTGTGGCGCGGTGGAACGGCTCGGGGTGGCACGCGCTGAACGAAGGGATGAACTCATACGTCCGTGCGCTGGGCGAGTTTAACGGCCGGCTCGTCGTCGGGGGCGACTTTACGCCCGCGGGAACCTTCCTAGGCAACCACATCGCCGAATGGGACGGCGCCTCGTGGCGCCCGCTGGGCGGAGGGATCAACGAAGGGCCGGTTACTGCGCTGGTCGAATTCCAGGGACGGCTGATCGCGGGCTGGCAATACGTGGCGTTGAGCGACCGGTACAAGGCGCGATTTGGGGCGTGGGACGGAACAGCGTGGGAGCCCTTTGAGAGCACGAACGGCGGCACGGTGTACGCCCTGGGGGTTTATCACGGCGAGCTCATCGCCGCGGGGTTCTTCACCTCGATCGGCGCGGTCCCGCTGGCCGGGATCGGCCGTTGGGATGGCTCGGCATGGAGACCCCTGGGCTCGGGCTTGGGTGGCGGCACCGTGTACGCGCTCGCGGTCTACCACGACGAGCTCGTCGCGGCCGGTACATTCACGAGCGCGGGAAGTGCGCCCGCGTCACGCATCGCCCGCTGGGACGGCTCCGTGTGGCGGACGCTCGGCGCGGACATTACCGCCTACCCCTCAGGGGTCCGATCGCTCTGCGTGTACGACGACGATCTCGTCGTCGGCGGTGGTTTCGATTTGACGGCGGCCGGCGGCGTGAACGCCGTGAACCTCGCGCGCTGGAACGGAACGGCGTGGAGCGGCTTCGGATCAAGCTTCACGGGAACGGTCTTGTCCCTGTGCGTGCACCAGGGAGACCTCGTCGTTGGCGGCGATTTCACCAAATGCGTGGGCATCAGCGCCAACGGCCTGGCCCGCTTCAACGGCACCGCCTGGAAGCCCTTCGCGGCTACGGCCGGCAACTTGGGCGGCGGCCTCAACAACTACGTGTACGCCCTCTCATCCCTCCACGGCGAACTCTTCGCGGGCGGAACGTTCACCCCGATCCCGTACACGGGCGCGCCCGGCTATTACCTCGCTCGCTGGAGCGACACCGGCGCACCGTGGATCGCCGCACAGCCGCTCGACGTATCGCCTGCATGCCCCGGCATCACCGCGACTTTCGAGGCTGTGCCGGCGAGCGGATTTGACACGCTCACCTTCCGGTGGCAGCGGGAGAGCGCCCCTGGAATTTTCGCGGATCTCGCCGACGGCGCCACCCCGTGGGGCTCGAGCGTTTCCGGCGCCGCCACCCCGGCGCTCGCCATTGCCGATGCGCGCGCGGAAGACACCGGCAGGTACCGCTGCATCATCGGCGATGGCTGCGGCAGCATCGCGAGCGATAGTGCGGCGCTCACGATCTGCCTCGCGGACTTTGACTGTGACGGGTTCGTGAACGGCGTTGACTTCGACACGTTCCTCGACGAGTTTTCGTGGGGCACCGCGGCGGCGGACATCAACCGCGATGGGTTCACCAACGGCGTCGACTTTGACGGGTACGTCGACGCGTTTGTGCTGGGGTGCTGACGTTCCGGCCGTGCTGAAGTTCGCGCAGCGAGCGCGGCTCAGCGCGTCACGATCCGCCCGGCTTCGTCCAGGATTTCGTCGGCCACACCCGGGGTTGGCGCCTCGGCGATCAGCCGCATGATGGGCTCGGTGTTGCTCGCCCGCACGTGCAGCCACGCGCGCTTGTCGTCGAAATCGATACGCACGCCGTCCTGCCGATCCACGCGGAACTTCGCGTAGTGTTTCGCCAGCTTCTCCAGGCCCGGCGCCGCGTCTTCCTTCTTGAGCAGGTCCACCTTCCGCTTCTCGATCGCGTAGCTCGGGATGCTCTCGACGATCGCCGACAGCGGCTTGGCGTGCTCGCGCAGCAGGCTCAGCGTCAACGCCATCGCCGACAGGCTGTCGCGCACGTACGTCACCCGCGGCCAGATCACCCCGCCGTTCCCCTCGCCGCCGACGAGCGCCTTCTCACGCTTCATCGCCTCGACCACGTTGGCCTCGCCCACCGCCGTCCGCACCACCCGCGCGCCGAACCGCGCCGCCACGTCCTCGATCATGCGGCTGGTCGAAAGGTTGGTCACCAGCGCCCGCCCCTTGGTGGGGCGCCCCGCGCGCTGCTCGGCCTCCAGGAGCGCCAGTGCCCCCAGCACCAGCGTGTACTCCTCGCCGATGTACGACGCCTTCTCGTCGATGATCGCCAGGCGGTCGGCGTCGGGGTCCTGCACGAAGGCGCACTCGGCATCCATCTCACGGGCCGCCTCGAGCACCGTCTCGAGATTCTCCTTCACGGGCTCGGGCGGGTGCGGGAACACGCCGGTTGACTGCCCGCCCAGGTGCATGATCTCCTCGCACCCCAGGCGTTCGAGCAACATCATGCCGCCCTCGACGCCCGACGCGTTCACCGAGTCGAGCACCACCGACCGCTCGGCGCCCAGGTCATCCACGCCCGCGATCCCCGCGTTCTCGAGTGCCGCGCACACGCGCTCGACGTGGATCGTCACCGAAGACTCGTTCCGCGACACGCTCCCGATCCCGTCCCACCGCGCGTGCGCCAGCCGTCCGTCGCGGAAACGCGCCACGATCTCGTTCGCCAGGGCCGCGTCCGGCGCGCACGCGGCAGACGAAAACTCGTCCCGCGCCGTGGCGATCAGGCACTTGAGCCCGTTCCACTGCTGCGGGTTGTGGCTCGCCGTCAGAACCATCCCCGCCGGCAGGCCCAGCTTGTCCACCATCACCGCCGCCGTGGGCGTCATCACGACGCCAAGGTCCACGACGCTCACGCCCGCGCCGATCAGCCCCGCCACCGCCGCGTGGTGCATCATGGCGCACCCCGCCCGCCCGTCGCGCGCCAACGCCACCGTCGCCGACGCGGGGAACCGCTCCCGCACCAACGACCCGAACGCCCCCGCGAACCGCGCCGCCACCTCGGGCGTCAGGCTCTCTCCTACCACCCCGCGGCAGCCGCTCACGCCCGTCATCAGCACACTGGCCATCACGCACCCTCCATGTCGGTCACGGGCTCACGGTAGGGGCACGCACCCCGACCCCGCGCCACCGCCCCGACGCCCTACAGTCGCTCCGGTGTTCGAGATCCAGGTTCATGCCGAGTTCTGTGCCGCGCACGCGATCATCATCGCGGGAACGCGCGAGCCGGTGCATGGCCACAACTGGGAAGTCGTCGCCACTATCGCGGGCGAGACCCTGGATTCAGACGGCCTTCTGTGCGACTTTCACTCGGTAGAGAGTTTCTTGCGCGAAATTATCGGACCATTCCACAACCGTGACCTCAACCAGGTCCCGCCGTTCGACAGACTTAACCCTTCGGCCGAGAACGTGGCCCGCTACATCGCCGAAGAACTACAGGGGCGCCTGGGCGACGGCTTGGCCCCCCTTGCCCGCGTCCGGAGCGTCTCGGTCACCGAGTCGCCCCGGTGCGTCGCAACGTATCGACCCTCCTGAGCGTCCAACCCCATCTCTGTTGAGTGGGGCTCAAACCGGCCCCGAAGAATTTGGCTTTGCGCGCATGACCGCACACCCCAGCCCAACTCCCCCGCCCGAACCCCGGCCCGAGCCCCAGGCCGAATCCCGCCCGGAACCCGCCGCCGAGCCCAAGCGCGACGGCAGAACGCCCGCCAAGGGTGACGGCCGCCAGCGCGGCCTGCGCCCCGGGCCGCGCCTGCAGATCCACGCCCACGGCGAGCCGTCGGAGGGTCGCCTGTTCAGCCGCGACCTCTCGTGGCTGGAGTTCAACCGCCGCGTGCTGGCCCAGGCCGCGGACGCGCGCCTGCCGCTGCTCGAGCGTGTGAAGTTCCTGGCCATCTTCACGAGCAACCTCGACGAGTTCTTCATGAAGCGCGTGGGCCTGACCAAGCGCCAGGTCCACGCCGCGGTGCAGACGCCGCTCCCCAGCGGGCACCTGCCGCGCGAGCTCCTGGCCGACATCCGCGGTCTGGTGTGCGTGCTGCAGATGGAGCAGGCCCGGGTGTACGAGTCTGAGATCATGCCGGCGCTGGCCGAGGCGGGGATCCGGATCGTCCGCTACCAGGACCTGGGCACGCGCGAGCGGGCCGCGCTCGACGAGCACTTCCGGGCCAGCATCTTCCCCGCGCTCACGCCGCTAGCGGTCGACCCCGGGCACCGCTTCCCGTTCATCTCCAACCTCTCCGACAACCTGGGCATACTCGCGTGCCTGCCGCGCTCGGTGGCGCGCCCCGCCCCGGCGACGCCCGAGGAGAGCGACACGGCCAAGTTCGCCCGCGTGAAGATCCCAGGCTCCCTGCGCAAGTTCATCCCCGTGGCCCCGCGCCCCGGCGCCAAGCCCGAGTGTTTCGTGGCGCTCCCCGACCTCATCCGCAACAACCTCGACGACCTCTTCCCCGGCGTGAAGGTCGAGGAGCAGGTGCACTTCCGCGTGACCCGCTCGGCGGGCATCCAGCGCGACGAGCACATGTCCGGCACCGAGCGGGAGAGCCTGCTGGTGTCGGTCGAGGCCGAGCTCAAGCAGCGGAAGTTCGCCCGCGCCGTGCGCCTGGAGATCGAGCCCGACCCCTCGCCCGTGCTGCTCCGCCAGCTCATCGACAAGCTGCACCTGGACCGCCAGGATGTCTACGAGCGCTCCGGGCCCATGGACTACTCGGCCCTGCTCGAGATCGCCGACCTTGACCGCCCCGACCTCAAGCTCAAGCCGTGGCGCCCCGTCGTGCCGCTCCGCCTCAAGACCGAGGCCCACTCCGACCGCGGCGGGATGTTCGCGGCCATCCGGCGCCAGGACCTGCTGGTGCACCACCCCTACGAGAGCTTCACCGCCAGCGTCGAGCGTTTCATCGCGCAGGCCGCGTCCGACCCCGACGTGCTCACCATCAAGCAGACCCTCTACCGCACCGCGGCCGATTCGCCGTTCATCGAGTCTCTGATCCGCGCGGCCGAGAGCGGCAAGCAGGTCGCCTGCCTCGTCGAGCTCCGGGCCCGCTTCGACGAGGGCCGCAACGTCCGCTTCGCCCGCCAGCTTGAGAAGGCCGGCGTGCACGTCGCTTACGGCGTCCTGGGCCTCAAGACCCACTGCAAGACCTCGCTGGTGGTCCGCCAGGAAAAGTCCGGCCTCCGCTGCTACGCCCACATCGGCACCGGCAACTACCACCCCAAGACGGCCCAGCTCTACACCGACCTTGGCCTTTTCACCTGCGACCCGGGGATCACCGGCGACGTCGTCAACCTCTTCAACGCCCTCACCGGGCTGGCACCCACCCAGACCTACGAACACCTCCTGGTCGCCCCCTTCACCATGCGGGCCCGGTTCATCGAGCTGATCGACCGCGAGATCGAGAGCGCCCGGCGCGGCCTTCCGGCGCGGATCTCCGCCAAGCTCAACAGCCTCGAGGACCGCGAGATCACCGACAAGCTTTACGAGGCCTCGCGCGCGGGCGTGCAGGTGCACCTCATCGTCCGCGGCTTCTGCTGCCTCCGCCCCGGCGTGCCCGGCCTCTCCGAGAACATCCGCGTCATCTCGATCGTCGGCCGCTTCCTCGAGCACTCGCGCATCTTCCACTTCGCCGCCGGCCACGACGACCCCGTCGACGGCGACTGGTACATGGGCTCGGCCGACTGGATGTACCGCAACCTCAACACCCGCGTCGAGGCGGTTGTGCCCGTCCGCGACCAGGACGCCCGCCGGCGCCTGCAACGGCTCTTCGAGGTGTCGTGGCTCGACCAGCGCAACGCCTGGGAGCTCGGCCCCAGCGGCGCCTACGCCCAGCGCTTCCCCGCGCCCGACGCGCCGCCCGATTCTCCCCAGGCCCTGGGCACGTTCGACACGCTCCAGCGCGCGGCCCTCGAAGAGAACGCCTGAACGCCCCCACGAAAAAAGGGCCCGGAGGGTTGAAACCCCCGGGCCCCATCGAACGTCGCGTCGTTCCCGTGCCGTTCGTTCAGCGGCGACGCCGCAGACCCGCCGTCACCGCGCCCGCGGCCATGAGCACCGCCGAGCCGGGGGAGGGCACCGTCGTCATCGACCACGACATGATGTCGTGATTCTCCCACGCGCCGCCCGTCGCGGCGGTGAAGCCGACCCAGGCCTTGCCGGCGTCGAGGCTCAGCTTGTTGCCGAGGTTCACGGCCCCCGTCACCGCGGGCGTGACCATGTTGTCCATGTACACCTTCATCAGGCCCGGCACGTAATCGATCTTCACCGTGTGCACGTTGCCGTCGGACATGTCGGGGATGGCGCTGGTGTACCCGATCGAGTAGATCTGCTCGGGCGTCAGCACCTCGGTGCCGTTGGTCAGGATGCTGATGTGGTTGGCGTCAAGGTCCTGCGCGCGATCGTTCTTCCAGGTGTCAAACTCGATCGCCAGCGCGTTCGACATGCCGTTGAACCCAAGGCCGCCGCCCGTCAGGGCGCCCGCGAACTCGGGCCCGAGATTGCCGGAGTTCTGGATCACGAAGGCGAACCCGTCGCCGCCGCCGGAGAGCGTGCCGTCCCACCCGCCGCCGATGTTGGTGATCTTGAACTGGAAGGTCGTGGTGAAGCCGCCGGAGACGCGCTGCTTGGCGTCCTCCCAGGCCCCGCCCACCTGGCCGCCGACCGCGCCCGTCAGGCGCAGCTCGTTGCCCATGATGGTCGAGTTCTGGACGACGTTCAGCCCCGCCGTGTTGCTGAAGTCCGGCCGGCTGATGTCGGCCCTCGCTCCCGCCGCGAACGCGGACGCGGCAAGCACCGCGAGCGCCGCCGGGCGGCAGAGTCTGGCCTCAATGTTTCGTGACGTGGAACCCATGGCTTCTCCCTCTTGACTTGTGCGACGCAGGGCACGCCGACCGTGGCGATTGGGGGGCGTAAAACCCCGTGAGCCGATCCGCAGGACGCATTTCCTAACTTGAAGATGCCACAGGATTTATGACTTGCCACCCGGAGCCTCCCCGCGCTCCGACCGGGAACTCCGTGGGCCCATAACAACGCCCCGCGCACCCCCGCGCGAGGGGTTGTGCCGGGATTTGCGGACCCACCGCCGTGTCAAAAATTTCCGCGCGTGACGGCTGCGCGGCTTGGATCAGCCGCCGCTCGAGCGTGCCACGAGTTATGACTTGGCGCAGGCTCCGAGCCGCGCCGCGGGCGCGCATGAAAAACGCCACCCGTCCGACGGGTGGCGTTTGTGTCAGCTATTCAGGATTGCTCGGTCCGCGTCGCCGGTCGATCAGCGCCCGGCGAACGTGGTCCGGCCGGAACGGCCGCCGGTCTTCTGGTTCCACGAACGCCGCGGCCCGCCGTGCGAACCGCCGCCCTGCGACCCCGTGCCGTGCGATCCGCCGTGCCCGCTCGCGTGAGGGGCGGTGTTGGCGTTGTGGTGCGAGCCGCCGTGAGGATGGGACGGCCGGCCGCCCGACGGACGCGAGCCCGAACGCGCGGGGAAGTTCCGCGGCCCGCGCTCGCGGACGTAGTCCTCCATCGCCGCCGGCTTCAGCTCGGGGAGCTGCGTCACTGACGGGATAGCCTTGCCGGTCAGCCGCTCGATGTCGCGGAGCTGGACGCGCTGCTCGTGGTCGCAGAACGAGATCGCGATGCCCGCGGCGCCGGCCCGGCCGGTGCGGCCGATGCGGTGCACGTACGCCTCGGGCTCGTCGGGGAGATCGAAGTTGAAGACGTGCGTGACGCCGTCGACATCGAGCCCGCGGGCGGCGACGTCGGTCGCGACCAGCACCCGCGAGCGCCCGCTGCGGAAGCCGTCCAGGGCCCGTGTGCGGGCGTTCTGGGCCTTGTTCCCGTGGATCGCGTCGACCGTCACGCCCGCGTGCCGCAGGCGCTTGCTCACCTTGTCGGCCCCGTGCTTGGTCCGCGTGAAGACCAGCGCCCGGGCGACGCCCGGCTCACGCAGCATGTGCTCGAGCAGGGCCTGCTTGCGCTCGCGCGGCACCATGTACACCATCTGCTCGATGAGCGCCGCGGTGGACGCCACCGGCGTCACCGCCACGCGCACCGGGTCGCGCAGCAGGCTCTCGGCCAGGTGCACGATCTCGCGCGGCATGGTGGCCGAGAAGAGCATGGTCTGGCGCGGGGCCGGGGGCTTGGGCAGTGCCGCGGCGATGCGGCGGATGGGGTTGATGAACCCCATGTCGAGCATGCGGTCGGCCTCGTCGAGGACGAAGATGCTCACGGCGCTCAGGTTCACCAGGCGCTGCTCCATGAGGTCCATGAGGCGGCCGGGGGTGGCGACCAGGATGTCGACGCCGTTCTTGAGGGCCCGGACCTGGTGGAACTGGCTCACGCCGCCGAAGATGACCGTGTTGGCGAGCACCGTGTGCCGCCCGTAGGCGCTGAAGCTCTCGCCGATCTGGCCGGCCAGCTCGCGGGTGGGGGACAGGATGAGGGCGCGGGGCGTCGCCGGGCCGCGGCGCGACTTGTCGATCGGCGCCGCGCCCAGGCGGTGCAGGATCGGCAGCGCGAACGCCGCGGTCTTTCCCGTGCCGGTTTGGGCGCA
Source organism: Phycisphaerales bacterium (assembly GCA_044223975.1). Classification (GTDB taxonomy): domain Bacteria; phylum Planctomycetota; class Phycisphaerae; order Phycisphaerales; family UBA1924; genus CAZCPB01. Next base: position 316,290 of record JBGALI010000002.1, read on the forward strand.
GCCGAGGAGGTCTCGGCCCTCCAAGGCCGGCGGGATGGCCTTGGCCTGGATCGGCGTGGGGATGGTGTATCCCTCGTCGGTCAGGGCGCGGAGCAGGGGAGCGGACAGGTTGAGAGCGGAAAAATTCAACAAGACAACAAACTCCTTCAGGCCGCGGGCCACCAAAAGGGGGAGCCTGCGGTCGGAACTGTTTCGGGCGTTCCTTGCCCAATTCAATTGGATCAAGTAGTGCCGTACTGGGGTGGCGCACCGTCAACGCGACGGCGCTGCCAGCAGATTCCCAGAACGATCCGCCCTCTCTTTATCGACCAAAGAGGGCAGCGGCGAGACTGAGGCCACTGGCGATTAGGAGATAATAGGCAGGAAATGACGCCGCGGCAGCCCTGGGAGTGAAGTCCCCACCCCCGGAAAACACTCCGTCACTCCGTCAATTCGTCCCTTCCCTAACACCCTGCCTCGAACGCCGCCGTGAACCCGTCGAAGTCGTCGCCGTTCACGAACCCGTTGTGATCAAAGTCCGCCAGGATCGTCCCGTAGTAGAACTCGATCACGAACGCGTCGAAGTCATCGCCGTTCACAAAGCCGTTCTGGTCGTAGTCCGACGGGCACAAGGATGAATTGGCCACCGTCGTCACCGTCGTCAGCGTGCGCGGCCCGCTCCCGATTGTCATGATGTCCGGGCGCGAGTCGCCGTCGACCTTGCCCGTCAGCACGATCCGCGGCGTCGGCGTCGTGACTTCCACCGGCGCGGCCAGCGTCAGGTTGTTGTCGAACGGGTCGGTGTCGTTGCGGAGCACCTTGACGACCGGCGTGGCCGATTCGTTGTTGGCGACGACCACCAGGTCCAGATCACCGTCGAGATCAAGGTCCGCACGGGCCATCGACAGGGGAGCATCGCCCACGGCCACCGGCGCGCCCGCGAGGAAGCTGTTGGCCCCGTCGCTGATGAAGACCGTGAGCGTGCCGTCCGCGTTGGCCGTGATCACGTCGGAATTGCCGTCGCGGTTGAGGTCCCCGGTCAGCACCTGGAAGGGCCCGGTGCCGGTCGCGAAGTTGGCCGGGGCGTTGAACCCGCCGCCGCCGTTGTTGAGCAGGAACGACATCGAGCTCGTGTTCGTGCCGGAGTTGCTGTTGGCGGTCACGATCGATTTCGACCCGCTCTTGCTGTTGTCCGGGTCCCACGGGTCCACGTCCACCGGGCCGTTGTCGGTCCCGTGCTGCGTCTGGGCCAGCAGCGAGATCGACGAAGTGCTGTTGCCGCGCATCATCGAAACGGTGTTCGACGTGTTGTTGGCGACGCACAGGTCGACCTTGCCGTCGGCGTCAAAGTCGGCCGCGCACAGGCCCAGGGGCGTCGAGCCGGTCGACGGCGTCGCGGCCACGAACCACGCGCCGGCGCCGGTGCGCGAGTACACCGTCAGCGTGTTGCTGCCGGAGTTGGAGACGATGATCTCCTTGCCGTTGTTGTTGGGGTTGGACGGGTCAAGGTCGGCGATGACCACGCCCTTGGGCGCGCTCCCCACCGGGAGCTGGGTCACCTGGCTGAACGTGCCGTCGCCGTTGTTGATGAGCACGAACACGAACCCGTCGCTGGTGGTCACCGCCAGATCGTCGAGCCCGTCGCCGTTGAGATCACCGCGGTCCGCGGCGGTCACCGTCGCCGCGACGCTGGTGTTGGCCGATCCCCCGCCAAAGCCCGGCGTGCTGAAGAGCGACTGCACCGCCAGCGTGATCGTCCCGCCGCCCGCCCCCGGGTACACGACCTTGTAGAAGCGGTTGTCCGGGAGCCCGGGCAGGTAGGCCACCGGGAAGGCCGAGCCCGTGAATGAACCCGCGGTGATCAGCGGCAGGGACATGGTGTTGCCCGGGTCGGGGAGAGATCCCGCCGAGTTCACCCGCAGCGTGCCGCCGAGCGACATGGCCCCGCCGACGGTGATGGCATCGTGCGGTCCCGCATCATCGCCGCGCATATCGAGCAAAATGTTGCCGCCCGCACTGCCGAGCGTCCCGCCGATCGCGAGCGTGCCATAGGTGCCCGGCGATCCACCGTCGGGGTCTATCAGCCCGCCCGTCGCCTGCACGGAGCCTGTGCCCGTGATCGAGCCGTGGCCGATAAGCGCGCCCCCTTGATTGACCAGCAGGGTCTGCGTGCCCAGGCCCAGCGTCCCGCCCTTGAGCGTCACGCTGCTCGGCGCCGGGTTGACCGTGGGGGGCGGGAGGAATCCGACCAGGATGCTCCCGTTGCTGTGATTCCAGACGCACCCGGGCCCGATCTCGACCACCCCGTGGGTGTACGCGCTGGGAGGGCCGCCGACGGGCAGGAAGTAGCCGATCCGGACCTGGTTCGAAGTCGCCAAGGCACCGTTGTTGGTCAGGATGATCTGGCCGGATCCGTACTTCCCGATGTCCAGAGGGCTGTTCGTGAGCGCCAACCAGTTCGCGCCGTCAATGGTGACGGTGGCCGAAGGGTGTGCCGCCGAGTTCAACGACGCGATGGAGATCGACGCGGTGGGGGTCCCGAAGAGCTGCGCGCCGTTCCGCACGTAGACCGTCGACGGCCCGCTCTCGCCGATGATGCACGAGGTGCCGTAGTTGAGGAGACTCTGCGACCCGTCCAACGTGAGGCTGCCCGACCCGGAAGTGCCGGCGCCGACGTGCAGCCCCAAGCACGTGACGTTGGCGCCCTGATCGACCGTCATCACGCCCGTCGCGCCCGCACCGACCTTGAGGCTGCTCGAGAACGTCGCCCGGGCTTTGCTGCCGCGCACGATGAACTGGCTCGTCGGCCCCGGCCCTATGGGGATGATGATCGACCCGATCGCTCCGTCAACCGCGGTAAGAGTCCGGGCGACGGACCCGGTGTTGAGCACGGTCAGGACCGCGCCGACTCCCGCGTACCGCCCGACCACCAGGCTCTCCGTGCCCACAGCGCCGCCACCAAGCGCGTAGTTGGCGGTGGCGTTCGTGAAGTCCAGCGTCACGGTGTTGGCCCACGCGTTGAGCACCTTGGACCCTTGTGTGCTGCCGTTCATCACCACGGTGTACGTCAGGCCGTTGCCCACGCTGGTGTCGAAGTAGGTGATCAGGCTGCCGTCGGGGACCTGCCCGCCCGCCCAGTTGGCGGCTGTGATCCAGTCGCCGCCGGCGGGATTGGTCCACGCCGTGCTCTGGGCCCGGGCGCTGCCGGCGCACGCGAGCAGCACCGCCGCGGCTCCCGCGCCGCGGGCGCACGATTTCCTGATGCGATTCGACGTGGTCACCCCGGCCCCCTTCTTCACTCACGCACGACGCGGTGTTCCATGCTACCGCGCTCACCCTGCGGCCAAAAGGATCATCGCGCGCATGCGCCCTCTTGTGCAGGGGTTTCCCCAGCACCCGCGCGTCGCCCGATCGTGCCACGCTCCGGTGAGCTGGCGGAGCGTGCGATCCCCATCAGCACCCCGCCTCGAACGCGGCCGTGAACCCGTCGAAGTCGTCCCCGTTCACGAACCCGTTGTGATCAAAGTCCGCCAGGATCGTTCCGTAGTAGAACTCGATCACGAACGCGTCGAAGTCGTCGCCGTTCACAAACCCGTTCTGGTCGTAGTCGGACGGGCACAAGGACGAGTTGGCCACCGTGGTCACCGTCGTCAGCGTCCGCGGCCCGCTCCCCACCGTGATGAGGTCGGGGCGCGAGTCGGGGTCCACCAGCCCCGTCAGCACGATCTGCGGCGTCGGCGTCGAGACCTCGCTCGGCGACGCCAGCGTCAGGTTGTTGTCGGATGGGTCGGTGTCGTTGCGGAAGACCTTCACCACCGGCGTGCTCGAGTCGTTGTCGGCCACCACCGCGATGTCCAAGTCGCCGTCGAGGTCAAGGTCGGCGCGCGCGAACGACCGGGGCGAATCGCCCACGGGGATCGGCGCGCCATCCAGGAAGCTCCCCGCGCCGTCGCAGATGAACAGGGTCATCGTGCCGTCGGAGTTGAGCGTGGCCGCGTCGGAGCTGCCGTCGAGGTTGAAATCGCCGGTGATCACCTGGAACGGGCCTTCTCCGCTGGTCTTGTTGATGGGGGCGTTGAAGCCCGAGCCGTTGTTGACCAGGAACGACATGGTCCCCGCGCTCTCGTTCGAGGTGACCAGCGACTGGCTCCCGCCCTTGGAGTTGTCGGGGTCCCACGGGTCGACGTCGGTGGGGCCGGTGTCGGTCGGGAACTGCGTCTGGGCGCCCATCGAGATGGTCGAGTTGCTCGAGCCGAGGAGGAGCGACACGGTGTTGGAGCCAAAGTTGGCCGCCGCGATGTCGGCATCGCCGTCGCCGTCGATGTCGAGCGCGCACAGCCCCATGGGCGCCGTGCCCACCGCCGGAGTCGCGGCAACGAACCACACCCCCGCGCCGGTGCGCGAGTAGATCGTCAGCGTGTTGCTGCCCGCGTTGGAGACGACGATGTCCTTGCCGTTGGCGTTGGGGTTGGCGGGGTCGAGATCGGCGATCGCGACGCCCCGCGGATCGATGCCGACCGGCAGCTGCACCGTCTGGCTGAACGTCCCGTCGCCGTTGCCGATGAGGACGAAGACAAACCCGTCGCTGGTCGTCACGGCAAGATCATCAAGCCCGTCGCCGCTGAGATCCCCACGGTCGGCCGCCGTCACCACGGCGTTCACGCTCGAGTTGGCCGAGTCGCCGAAGTTCGGCGTGTTGAACAGCGACTGCACGTTGAGCGTGACGCTGCCGCCCACCTCGGGGTACGTGACCCGGTAGAAGCGCCCGTCGGGCAGCGCGGGGAGCAGCGCGGCATGGAACCGCGAGGACGCGGGCGCGAACGAACCCGCCGTGATGATCGGGAGCGAGAGCGTGTTGCCGCCGCCCGGGAGCGACCCGGCGGATTCCACGATGAGCGCGCCCTTGAGCCCCAGCTCGCCCGAGACCACCAGCGCATCGTGCGGTCCGGCGTCGTCGCCGCGCACCCGCACGCGCACCGTCGGCAGATCCTGCAACACCGTGTCGTCCATCGACACTTTGCTCATGTTCAGCGTGAGCGTGCCGTAGGTGGCGGGCGTGTCACCGCTGGGGCTAATCTCGCCGCGCACCATAACCCCCGGCGATAGCGATGTGCTGGTGATCGTCCCGTGCCCCGAGATCACGCCGCTGGTGTTGAGGCGGATCGTCGTCGTGCCCATGTTCACCGCGCCGCCCTTGAGCACCAGCCGCCCCGTGCGCGGCGCGGCAGGAGTGTCCGACCCGATCAGCATCGTCAGCGAGGAGAACGTGCAGCCGGCGCCCACCTCCACCAGTCCGTCGGCAGTCGCAAGCGGGCTGTAGCCGATGTACACCGGCGCGGTCGCGGCGAACGACCCGCCGTTGGAGAGCACGATCGTCCCCGCCCCCTGGTACCCCACCTGCGTGAAGCCCGCGGTCCACGCCGAGCCGGCGCCGTCGACCGTGACCGTGCCGTCCCCGGCCGGCGACGCCAGGCCGATGCTCCCCGCGCCGCTCATCGTCGCGCCGCCCTGCACGAGAATCGAGCCCGTTCCCGCCGTCCCCACGAACACGCCCGAGGGGCACTGCAGCACCGTGCCCGCGCCCGAGGCCGTGACCTGCCCCGAGCCCGTGGCGCTGGCGCCCACCGTGAGGCTGGTGCACTCCAGGCGCCCGCCCGCGCCCACCGTAACAATGCCCGTGGAACCGTTGCCGACCTTGGCGGTCGACGACATTGTGGCGCGGCTGTTGGTCCCCGTGATGTTCACCTGGCCCGTCCCCGCCGAGCCGGAGCCGACGACCATCGTGGCCGAGGTGAGCACTCCCGCGGAGTTGATCGTGAGCGTGCCGTTGCCGCCGTTGCCGACGGTGGTCGCTGTGGTGACGCCCGCCGTGGTGCCCGCGCCGCTGAGCGTGACAAGCCCCGAGCCGACCGCGCTGGCGCCGATGGTGAGCACGTTGGCCGTCAACGCGCCGGTGGCGCTGACGGAGACGGTGCCCGTGCCGCCGTTGCCGACCGTGGCGGTGCCCGTGGTGTTGGCGGTGGCCCCACTCCCGATGATATTGAATTGGCCCGACCCCACGGCGTTCTGACCGATGTTCAGCGTCCCGGCGGTGAACGAGCCCGCCGCGTTGACGGTCACAGTGCCGGTCCCGCCGTTGCCGATCGTGGTGCTGGTGGTGGTCGCGGTGCTCCCGCCGCCACCCACCGTGAGCAGGCCCGAGCCCGCCGCGTTCAGCCCGACGACCAGCGTGGAGGTGGTGAACACACCGCCGGACGCGACGCTCACCGTGCCGGTGCCGCCGCTGCCGAGGTTGATCTGACCGAAGTCTCCGGTGCTGCCCGAGTCGGTGACCGTGAGCGCTCCGGTTCCCGCGGCCGAGGTCCCGACCGTCACCGTGCCGCCGTTGAGATCGCCGCCGTTCTCGACCGAAACAGTCCCCGCGCCGCTGCCGCCGATGGTCATGGGCCCCAGGTCCGCCCGGCCGCCGCCCCGCACGATGAACGACGCGACAGGGCCGGGCCCGGTCCCGATCATCGCGTCCGAGCCGGTGAGCCGGTCGGAATCGAACGCGGTGGTGTTCACGATCTTGAGCGTGCCGGCGTAATCGGTTCCGGAGATGTTCTTCTGGCCGACCACGAGGCTGGCGCTGGTTGGAAAATTGCCCTGCAGCGTGAGGTTCTCGCTGCCCGGGCCGAGGTCGATCGTGACCGTGTTGGTCTGAACAAAGAGCGCTTTACATTGTGAGTTGAACAGACTGCCGTTCATGTTCGCCGTGAACGTCAGGGCCGTGCCGCCGGCGCGCTCGTCGAGGTACACCACCTGGCTGGAGGTGGGGAACTGCCCGCCCTGCCAGCTGGTGCTCGATGACCAGTTGCCGCCCGTGGGCTTGATCCACACCGCATCGGCCAGCGCCCGGCTCGTGCCGGAGCACAGAACCAGGGCGCCGATCGCCATTCCCGCGGCACGTCCTCGACCAACCCGCTGTTGTGTGCCCACCATATGGCCCTCGGTATTCCCGTGGGGCCAAACGACCCCGAACCTGCAGTCTACCAGACGCACCCCGATTCCCAAATGGGCGCGCCGCGTGTTTCCGCCGCCGGCGCGCCCCGAGTCCCCCCCGTCACTACTACAGGCGCATTCCGGGCTTGCGCGCCACCGCGCGACGCGAAGTTTCTCGATCAAGGCACATCTCTTCAGCGCACGAACGCCGCCACGCTCAGCAGCACGCCGATTGCGCCCGTGATCGCGGTCCTGATGATCGTCGCGGCAAACCGTCCCACCGCCGCGCCCGTTCCCACCTTCGCCGACGTCTCCCACGTCTGGTGCGTGTGCGTCCGCTCCATCAGCGCCGCGCCCACGCCCGCACCCACCACCGCGCCCAAAATCGTCCCGATCGGGAAGAGCAGCACCGCCGAGCCCGCGATCGCGCCGATGAGCGAGCCGATCACCCCGCCCCACGCGCCGCGCTTGGTACCCCCCGCCTTCTTCGCGCCCGCCGCCGACGCGGCGATCTCGAGGATCTCGCCGATCAGCCCCAGCCCCGCCGCGGCGCCGACCGTCCACCACGAGAACGTCCCCGGCTGCCACACGTTGCACCCGATCGCCGCGGCAACGATCACCCACGCGCCCGGCAACGTCAGCAGCGTGAGCGCCGCGCCCGCCAGCGAAACCACGATCATGATGGTGGCGACGGCCCAATACACGCCTGAAGGGTAGTTCGGAATCTGGGGCGTGCGGTTGCCGCCAGGAACCTACAACGGCCTCCGTCGTGCCACCCCGCTCAGCCTGCCATTAATCCGAATACGGCCGATAGACCCGGTGGAATGCCCACAGCAGGAAACTGAGCCCAACCCCGATTGCAAGCGACGCCACGAGTGATCCAAGGCACGACCAGAATCTCCACGCCCTCGCGGAGTCCTCGCGGATTGTGTAGCCCCGACGCCGCATCCACGACGCAGCGATGACTGCCAGAGTCCACCCGAGCACGCCGTCCACGACGGAGAGAACGGGGGCAACAAAGAACACGGTCCCCATTCGTTTCCATCCGTTTGCTTCCCACGGCATGCGCGCCGTGATGAAAACGACAGGGAGCACCGCGGCGAGAATGGGAACCAGTTGCAGTACGGCCCAGGCGCGACGAGAGAGCGGTCGCTCGGGCGTCCGCCCTGTCCCGCACTCAGGACACTTTGCCCAATCTCCCTCACAGCGAGGCAGCCCGGTGAGGTCGTAGCCGCACTGCGCACATTGCGGGTCCGGCATAGGGAAATGTTACGCCTTCAGAGCGTGCCACGCGCCCGGCCGGAAACCATAACACAGGAGTTTCTCTCCAAACCCGTACTGAGCAGACTGAGATTTCCCAACGCACTTGCACGTCGCGCTGCCCTCACCGCGGGGCAATCTCGCCCTCACTCCCGGTCACTCTCCGCCAGCATCCGCACCAGCCCCATCGCCTCCTCCGCCCGCGCCGGCTTGGCAAGGTCGATCGGGATGTACGCGCCGCGCTCGTGGTCGCTGTTGAGCACGATCGCGCACGGCGGCACGAACCGCGCCCCGTTCTCGGCCTTCTCGTGGCCGAGAAGGAACAGCCCCACGCCCCAGCGCTCGGCGAGGTCCTCGAGCTGCTCGGCGTCGTAGCCGCGCCCCCACACCATCAGGTGCGCCGAGCCGCGCCGCGGCTCGTAATCTGCGTCCACAAGATCGCGCTCCAGGATCCCCGGGTCGAACCGCGTCATGATCGCCGTCGAGGGAACGCTGTGGGCGCACAGCGTGTCGCCCCCGCCGCGCGAGTGCACGCACCGCAGCGCCAGCGGCATGCTCCGCACGAACGTGTCGATGCTCGCGGCAACGCCGTCGGCGTCGCCGCCGAAGACGTACTCCAGCCCCATGTTGAACGCCTCGACCACGCGCACGCCGTCCTTCACAATCCCCGCGCCGGTGATCTGGGCCAGTTCGTGATTCGCCAGCAGCGTGTGCACGCGCTCGGGGAACCTCGCCTTGAGCGCCGCCACCCGCGCCAGCGCCCGGTAGCTGAAGTCCATCCCGTTGATCAGCCGGTCGGAGTGGATGAGTTCGTGAAGCACCAGGTGACGGAGTGACGGAGTAACGGAGTGACGGGGTGAAGAACCAGAGTCACCCGGACTCGACACTTCGTCGCTTCGTCGCTCCGTCGCTTCGTCACTTCCGCCGTCCCCCATCCCCGCGATCTCGACCAGGCGGGCAAAGTGCATTGGGTTGTCGTGGATGTCGCCGGTGGCGATCAGGGTGCCCGGCGGTTCGATGCGGTCGATCGAGCCGCGCCGGCACGACGCCTCGCGGTTGGCCCGTGCCCCCGCGAGGAACACCTCGCGCACGGTGCCTGCATCCTGAAGATCAAGGGGCGGTGCGGTCATGCGAAGGGGGCAGCCCGGCACCCCGGCTCGGAGGCGCGCAGAAGCAAGGTCCGGGAGCAGCGCCGCACGCAGAGCCGTCGTGCCCCCGCGCCCGCGTGCCTGTACTTCTGCACTTGGTGCCTCCGTGCCTTCGTGCCTGGTTGCCTGCTGCCCGTCACTCGACCGCCGAATCGGTCGCGCTGAACGACGATTCGCCGTTCTTGCGGACCGTCTCGGCGCGGAGCAGGCCCAGAATGAGGCTGAGCCGGTCGACGACCACCGTCATGTCGGCGGGCCGCTTCTCGGGGTCGACCTCGACGCACTGCATGATCAGCTCGTTGAGGCGGGCCGGGATCCGCGGGTTGATCTCGATCGCCGGCGTCGGCCGTTCGATGAGGTTGTCGTCCAGCGAGCCGACCAGCGAATCGCCCCGGGCGAGCGCCGTGGGGATGAACTTCCGCGTCAGCACCCAGTACATCGTCGCGCCCAGGTTGTACACGTCGGTCTGCGGCGTGATCGGCCGGCGGTGCACCTGCTCGGGGGCGATGTAGTCGGGCGTGCCCTGGATCCGCGGCTTGACCGTCCCGATCTCGCATGACTGCCCCAGGTCGATGATCTTCGCCACGCCCTTGTCGGTCACGATGATGTTGTTGGGCTTCATGTCCGCGTGGACGTAGCCCTTCTCGTGCATGTGCCCCAGGGCCTGGGCGATCTGCAGGAACACGTTGACCGCCCACTCGAAGGTCGGCGGCTTGAGGTGGTCGAGCGTGCCGCCGTCCACCAGTTCCATGACCAGATACAACTCCTTCAAGGTCAGGATCCGCTGGGTCTTCTTGATGAGCTTGTCGATCCGGCGGATGCCGGGATGCCGGAACTGCTGCGCGACCTTGTACTCGTACTCGGCCTGATCCAGGAAACGCGCGTCCTTGGCCCCGTGCTGGCGCTCGACGTGCTTCAGGGCCCAGACCTGCTTGGTCTTGGGGTCCTGCACCAAGTAGATCACCGAGGCCGCCCCCCGACCCAGTTCGGAGAGGACCTTGTATCCCTCGATCGTGTCCCCGGCCTTGATGGCGACTGTTTGCCCTGTCATCCCTCGCGCTGCTCCGGCAAAGATTCGCCGTGCTGATCGTTGCCTGTTCCCTCAACCTCCGCAACCCGACATCCCGGGCACCAAATGCACGGGTCGACACCCGTCCGGGAGCAGAACATCCGTCCCCGCCCGCCCTCGGGAGGGCCCGTTCCAGCCCGTCCCAGAACGGGAAGGGCGCACCGGGACAGGCAGTATCGCCCGGATCGCCTCAAAGATCAACGCCCGACTCGCGTTGTATTGTCGAGGGAACCGGGTGTGTGCGGTATTTCGATTGAATCGCGCCCCGACCCCGATGGTTTATCGGGCGCCGAGCTGTTCGCGGAAGTCAGCCGCGGGGAAGAGCATCCCCGGGTCGGCCACGTTCGCGACGTCGCTGTGCAGCACGATCCGCTCGCGGGGGATTTTGAACTCGCGGGCCAAGGCCCCCACCAGTTGGTTCAGCCGCCGAAGCTGGGTGGGGGTGAACTGCTGGCGCTCCCCGTTGCCGATCATGCAGATGCCGATCGAGTGCAGGTTGTACCAGTCCGCGTCCTTGCCGGCCGCGTGGGCGCCCGGGAGCTGGTCCAGCCACCGGTACCCGACGTGGATTTCCCCGTCGTCGAGCCCGCGCCCGTTGCCGATCACAAAGTGGTACCCAAGGCCCTTGAGCCCCGCGTTGCGGGCCTGGGTCTCGAGGGTCTCGGGCGTGCCCGAGGCGCTCCCGGAGTGGTGGATCACGACCGAGAGCCAGCGCTGGCGGTCAAGGTCGGTCCGCGTGCGGAACACACCCTCGACCGATGACGGACCCGCGGGGGCCACCAGGGCCGGCAGCGACAGCCCGTCCATCCGTGCCGCGGCCTTGCCGTCGAGCGCGAACAGCAAGCCACCGACGCTGGTCATGGCGCCGAGCAGAGCCCCCCACACAAGCTTGGTCCGGTTCATCGGAGCTGTTCCAGATGGACCCCGCGTGCCTGGCCGCCGCTCCCGCACGCCGATCCGTCATTCCGGCTATCACAATCGTCAGAAACGCTCCCGCGCGCTCAAAGTGAGATCATAACTCCTTTTGACGTTGCACCCGCAGCCCCGTCACAGGCCGCACGCACGGTACCGCTTTCCCCCTGATTTGTCGAGATTCGCGCGCCCGCCCTGCACGCGCCGCGGTCTCACTGCTTGGTCGTCAACCGGCCCCGAAGGTTCGGATGCCGGCGCCCGAACTCGTCCTCGACGTACGCTGGCGGGTTCTGCCCGCGGATGGCGTCGTAGCGCTCGTACTGGCTCCGCGCCGAATCGGGCGCGAACAGCGGCTTCTCGCACGCCCCCGCCGCGACGCTCGCCGCCGCAATCAGGACCACGCGCCGGGCGCGGACAAACAACAGGTTGTGGTGACTCAATCCAGTGCGCACAAAAACAGTGTACCGCCCCAGGATCGGGGCGGCACACCGGAGAAGAGAGGAGGACTTTCGGGTCAGGGCGATCGTGTGTTTCCAGCAATACATACGGGCCAAAATGGCGCAAGGTTCGCGCTGCGATCTTGGGGTTTCCGGACCGGCCGCGCGCCCGTTCCGCCGCGTTTGTGCCGCGTTCGGTACGCCCGGGGTTCAGCACCCGGCGACGAAGTGATCGACAAACGTGTCGAAATCGTCCCCGTTCACGAACGTGTTGTGGTCGATGTCCGCGCTCGGTTCGCCGTAGTAGAACGCGGCGACGAACAGGTCAAAGTCGTCCCCGTTCACGAACGTGTTGCGGTCAAAGTCGGCGGTGCACGTCCGGAAGAGATTCAGCCGCACCGTGATGTTGTCCACGATCTCGGCCCCCGAGTCGCTCACCGCGATGATGTCGTCGAACCCGTCCTGGTTCACGTCGCCGTGCGTCAGGAGCGCGGGCGGCTGGGCGGTGGCCAGGTCCAGCGGCGCCACGAACGCCACGGTGTAATCCCCGGCCTGGATCGAGTTCAACAACAGCTGCACCACCCGCTGCGACGAGCCGTTCTCGGCCGTCACCGCCACGTCCAGGTCCCCGTCGTTGTCCACATCCGCCAGCACGATCGAGCGCGGCTCGTGACCCACGGGCACCTGCACGGCGTCATAGAAGTCGGTCCCCCCCGAATTGAGCATGACCGACACCGAATCCCCCAGCCGGTTGACCGTCACGATGTCCTCGAGCCCGTCGTTGTTCACGTCCTCGGTGAGCACGCTCTCGGGACCGTCGCCGACGGTGTAGCTGGTGAACGCCGAGAAGTTCCCGTTCCCCGGGTTGGGATGAAACGTCACGGTGCCCGAGCCCGAGTTCCCGACCACCACGCTCGCCGAGCTCTTGGGGTTGTCGACATCCCATGGGTCGACGGTCGTCGGGTTGTCCTCCGTCTGGGCGTTGGACCCGGCCCCGAACGTGATGTTCGAGCCGCTCGTGTTGGGCCGCATCGACAGCGTGTTGCTCCCCGAGTTGGCGGTGCACAGGTCGATCGACCCGTTGCCGTCAAAGTCCGCCGCGGCAACGCCGACGGGGGCGTCCCCCGAAGCCAGCGCGATCGTCGCCGCCTGCGTCCAGACGCCCGCCGTGGGGCGTGAGAGAATCACCACGTTGTCGCTGTCCCGATTCGTCACGGCCACGTCGTTGCCGTTGGCGTTCAGCGGATCAAGGTCGGTGATCACCAGGCCCGCGGGGCTGGTGCCGCCCGAGGAGAGCTGGATCGAACTGGTGAACCCGAGCCAGTTGCCGAAGCCGTCGTTGCCGCCGTTGAAGAGCAGGATCACCGAGCCGTCGGTGGTGGCGACGGCGATGTCGACGAGCGAGTCGCCGTCGAGCAGCCCCGACGCCACGGCGGTGATCTGGCTGCTGACCGAGTTGTTCTGGGCGCCAAAGCCCACGTCGCCGCCCAAGTCGAGCACGGTGAGGTACACCGTCCCGCTCTCGGCGTAATCGATCTTGTAGAAGCGCCCGCCGGGAAGGCCGGGGAGGTACGCGACGTCGAACTGCCGACCGCCGACGAAGTTGGTGGCGGTGATGATCGGCAGGTTCATCGTCGGAGACGGATCGAAGCCTTCTTCAGTACGAACGATCAGCCCGCCGCCCAGCGTCATGTCGCCCTGGACCGCGAGCGTGTCGTACTGACCCGCGCTCTCGCCCCCGACATCGATGGCGATGCGCCCGGCGTTGCTCCGCTGAACACTGGGGAGTGTCGGCTCCAGCGGCCCGACGATCGTGAGGGCGCCGGGCGAGGCCCCGCCGGGGTCGATTACCCCGATGTTGTAGACCTGCGTTGCAGTCACCCTCCCTGCGCCGCCGAGAACTCCGTCCGGCCAGATCGAGATCGATTGCGTGCTCAGGGCGCCCGTGGTCGAGTTGATGTTCAGGCGCGCGCTCAACCCGGCCCACGGCCCGATGTGCACCCCACCGCCGCCCATTCCCGTGCCGTGACCGCTCACGGTCAGCGTGCTCGTGGCGAGAGCCAGCGTGACCTCGCCGCGGCTGACAACCAAGCCGGCCGCCTGAGGGGAACCGGAGAAACTGACGGTGTACGCGCCGGTGGTGTCGAACACCGCCGGGTCGGACGAGGTGGGCAGGCCCAGGTACCAGTTCGCCCCCGTGCCCCACGCACCGCCAGCGGTGTTGGTCCACACGTGATACTTCGCCGCGCCGAACTCGTAGGCGCCCAGGTCCACGAGCGGCGCCGAGCCGGCGCCGGTGTCGCTGGTGATCGGGTCGTCGATGCGCCGCGCCAGACCGCCCAGGTCGATCGCGAGCGTCTCGGCGGTGTTGCTGTCGTTGTCGGCGTCGAGGATGTCGGCGGGGAGGAAGGCGTTGCTGCCCGCGTCGATGCAGGGCGAGCCGGCGAAAAGGCTCAGGTCATTCGAACCGTTCGAGTTGCCGTTGGCATTCACAAAGCGCGGGGTGTCGTGGACGTCCCCGCCGAAGTTGCCCGTGCCGCCGAGCGAGCCCGTCCAGTTCTGAACGCAGCAGCGGTCGATGGCCAGCGTGCCGGAAGCGGCTCTGACCTGCACGTCCTGCGAGCGATCCGCGTTGAACCGGTTTTCCCAGAAGATGCTGTTGCGCACGCTGAGCGTGCCCGTACCGACATACCGCAGCGCCGACGACCCGACGTTGTTGAAGAACGTGCAGTTGGTCACCGCCGCGGCGGAGTCCGAAAGCGTCACGGCCCCCAACCCGGGCTGGGCCTGCGCCTGGTTGGTGTCGAACACGCAGTTCGCAAGCGAGAGCGCGCCGAGCACGGCGGACCCGGGCCCGTTGGCGTAGCAGTCCCAGAAACGGCAGTTGACAAGGTGGACCGGGCCGTACACGGCCCCGCCGCCGGCGCCAAAGTCGCTTGAAATGCTGTTCAGGAACGTGCACCCGACGATCGACGTGGAGGGGCCCGTGTTGACCGCACCGCCGTAGCCGTACGCGTAACTGTCAACGAACTGGCAGTTGCGCAGCACGACAACGCCCGATCCCGTCGTGATCGACCCGCCCCCTCCCGTGCCCGACGTACACGACGTGAACGTGCAACCCGTGATCGTCGCCGCGCCGTTGAGGCGCAGGGCGCCCGAGTTCGAGTTGAGAGCCGCGCGGTCCTCAACGAACGTGCAGCCGGTCATCGTGATCGTCGTGGAGGCGCTGGCGTACACGGCTCCGCCGCCCCCGGCGCTGTCGGCGGCCCAGTTGCCGGCGAACGCGCAGTTCGTGAAGACCGGCGACCCGCCCGCGACGCGCACCGCACCGCCCCCGTCGCTCCCCGCCGGCGCGGCACGGTTGCTCGAGAAAACGCAGCCCCCAACCGTCGGCGAGCCGTTGGTGATGAGCAACCCGCCGCCGCTCGTCGAGTTCGCGTTGCCTCCGGAGACCGTCACGCCGTCGATCACCGCCGTCGCGCTCACGCTCGTGGCGGTCAGCACGTGCAGCGAGTTGTCGCTGGTGAACTGGAAGTTCTGGGCGTCGTTGCCGAGCAGGTCGCCCGACAGGACCGTGACGTTCGCGGTCGGGTTGCGCTGGGAAAGCAGCGTCTCGTTGCCCGCAAACCCGCCGTAGATCCCCACGCCGCTCGCCATCGCGAACGTCGCGCTCGTGCTCCCGGTGCCCCCGGGGCTGGCGTTGCTGCGGTCGGGTTTGTACGTCCCCGCCCGCACCCACACCTGCACCGTCCCGCCCCCGCCCGCGATCACGTTCGCCTGCGCCAGCGCATCCCGCAGGTACTTGTACGCCGGGGCCCCCCACGTCGAGCCGTTCCCCCCGCCCGTGCCGCTGGTGCCATCCACGCGGAGGATCGTCTGCGCGTGCGCCGCGGCCGGCAGGCACACCAGGAACATCATCACCGCGGCGCCAGCGCACCACCCCCACGCTCGTGATCGCCTGATTCCGCGCAAAGTCCACCCCCTCCGCGTGTCGCCGCGATGAACGGTCCACATTCTACAAGAGCGGGAACCACGGCAAAGAAGTCCGATCGGCGCACGCGGAATCGAAAATTCCCGGCGTGGCGCTGTCGCAACACCGGGAATCGTGGTTCAACCACCGAACAAAGCCTTGCCGCAAGCGGCCCGCACGCGCCGCTCGTTCAGCACCCGGCCTCGAACGCCGCCACGAACACATCGAAGTCGTCCCCGTTCACGAACGTGTTGTGGTCGATGTCTGCCAGGATCGACCCCGCCTCGAACGCCGCGGTGAAGCCGTCGAAGTCGTCGCCGTTCACCCAGCCGTTGCGGTCAAAGTCAGCGCGGCAGGAGTTCAGCGGCGTCGACGCCGCGTCCGCCGCGTCCGAGCCCGCGTCCCACTCGTCGCGATCCAGGAACCCGTCCGCGTCGCGGTCGATGCCCGCGCGGCGCTGCGTCTGGGCGGGCACCACCGTGAACGTGATCTCCTCGCCCGCCGCCGCGCCCTGCCGCAGCGCGCTCGCCGTCGTGGTCTCCGCCGCGCGGTCCGACTGGAGCACCTGCGAGCCCATGTACTGGTAGCCGCGATCAAGCCCGTTCACCCGTCCCTTGGCGATCAAGCCCACGCGGCCCTGGTCGGCGAGGTTGGTGAGGGTCGCAAGCCGCGCGACCAGCGTCGCGTCGGAGTTGTTCGACCCGTCGAACGTCACCTGCTGGCCCACCGCCGCGTGCGTCTCGGTGTCGAAGCACAGCAGGAACGCCTCCACATCCCTCCGGCCCTGCACGGCCTGCTGCGGCGGCCCGAAATTGAACCCCGCGTTCAGCAGCGCGTTGAGCGTGTCGAACTCGCTGTGGTGGTTGAAGCCAAAGCCCTTGGAGTTGTTCTGGCCGTTGCGCAGCCAGCCGACCTTCTCGTACAGGCCGCGAAGCTGCACGGTCTTCAGCGGCTGGGGCGCCAGCGGCAAGGGCGGGTTGTCGATCTGCTGGCTGGTCCCCGCGGGCAGCGTGTGGCACGACACGCACGTCACGCCCCCCGGAAGTACCGGGAGCGTGCGGTACAGATTGAGACCCGTGTTGGGGTTCCCGTTCCCGCCCCCGCTGGTCGCGATCGACGCCGGCATGGTCCCGTCGAGATTGCGGTTGGGGTTGGGCTGGTAGACGATGGTCGCGACAAAGTCCGTCAACTGCTGCATCTCCGCCGCGCTGGGCTGGGCGTCGGCGCCCTGCAGGCCCGTGAAGGCCGGCGCGAACGCCGCCACGTTCTCGCGATCGCCGCGCCAGTGAAACGGCTCGCTCCCCACGATTCCCTGCAGCGTCTGCGTCACCATCGGCCCCTTCATCGGGTGCCACGGGTTGCACACCGGCTGGCGGCAGTCCTGGTTGTTCTCCTTCATCGCGCCCGACGGGTCGCCCAGGTCCCACGCCAGGAAGTCCGTCCGCGAATCGATGTGGCACGAGGCGCACGACACCTGGCCCAGGCCGCTGGTCCGGTGCGTGTCGTACATGAGCGGCCGCCCGACCTTGATCGCCGGCGTCGTCGGGTCAAAGAACGGCACCCGGGCCACCTCCGTGTCGCCCCCCGTGTCCACCGCCGACACGCTCCCTTCGAACCGGTTCAGCACGTACAGCCTCGTCCCGTCCGCGCTCAGCGCCAGGCCTGTCGGCCCCTGCCCGACATCGATCTGCGCGAAGCGGTCGCCCCCTTCGTCCGTAACGATCACCGAGTTTGACCCCATGCCGCTCACGTACGCGTGCCCGCTCGTGGGGTGCCACACGATCCCGCGCGGGTCGCCGATCGACTGGTTCCGCTGCGCCTGCGGGATGCTCCGGGACAAGTAGTCCAGGTGCGGGTTCAGGTCCGCCACGGTCGTTGACGCCGGGCTCGCCGGGTTGAACCCGCCGATGGTGCACCGCACGAAGATGCTCTTGACGTTGGGCTCAAAGCGGATCTCGTTCTTGGCCTCGGTGCCGATCGCCGTCACCGTGCCGTCGGGCTTGACGCCCAGCCCCATCACCGTCGTCATCATCCCGCTGGCGTACGTCACGCCCAGGTTCGACGTGCTGATGATCGCCACGTCGTGGTCGTGCAGGTTCCAGGTGACGAACGACGACCAGTTCCGGCCGTTGTCGTCACGCCACACCCCCGCGGCGTTGCGGCGGACGATCTGCGCCACCGGCGGCGGCGCCTGCAATCCCGCGGCAAGCGCCGGCGAGAACTGGTTCCCCGAGTTGGGAGGCGGGTTCTGACCCGCGTACGGCCCGTTGGCCGCCGACACGTCCTGCTGACGCACCGCCCCCGTTGCGTTCCCCGATTCAAAGATCGCCGCGTACACCCGCGAGCCGTCGGGGCTCACCGCCAGCGCCCGCGGCTCCTCACCCTGGATCGTCACAATCGTCGGCGCCAGCCCCGGGTTGGCCGGGTCGTACACCCGCACCTGGTTGAGCTGTGCCACCGTCACGTACGCCCGCACCGGCGACCCGGCGAACACGACGTCGGCGGGCTCATCCCCTGTCGCGATCGTCCGCACCAGACGGCGTGACGCCAGGTCCACCACGCTGATCGTGTCCGAAAGGTGGTTTACAACCCACACCTCATTCTCATCGCGGCAGCGCACCGACACCGGCTCGAGCCCCACGGGGATCGACGACTCCCACACCGGCACGCCGCCGATCACCGAGAACACCTCGAGCCGCCCGTCCGCCGTGTTCACCGCCAGCAGCCGCGCACCCGACGGCGTGAGCGTCAGCGGGCTCACGTGCGGTGTTTCGAAGTTCACGAACCCCGTCTGGGCCCCCGCGTTCGGGGCCAGCCAGGAAACCCCCAGGGCGGCGATCATGACACCAGCGGCAGAACGGGAATGAATCGGCATGCCGTGCATCTCCGGGAATGGGTGCGCAATCAGCCAGACCGAGTCATTTGTCGGTGGCCATCGCCCGGGGGACAGCATTCTCGGCGATCGGTGAAACTCGACGCACTTCCGCAATCCCTGTCCCCCGCGGCCCGTTGGGCGACAATACCTCATACACGGAGACCGCGCGTGAGCCCATCCAACGCCCCCAGCGGGCGTGACGTCTTTGAGATCCTCGTCCGCGAGCACGCCGACATGCTCGCCGCGTACCTCCGCAGCCTGATGTGGACCCCCTCCGAGGTCGACGACCTCTTCCAGGAGACCATGCTCGTCGCCTGGCGCCGGCTCCCCGACTACGACCGCTCACTCCCCTTCGGCCCCTGGCTCCGCGGCATCGCACAGAAGCTCGTTCTCGAACACCACCGCCGCGGCAAGGGACTCGCCGCGTGCATCGACCCCGCGACGCTCGCCGAACTCGACCGCCGCTACGACGACCTCTCGCGCACGCCCGGCGACACCTTCCGCGCCAAGGCCGAGCGCGTCCTCAAGTGCCTCACCCGCCTCCCCGAGCCGATGCGGGCCGCGATCGAGATGGTGTACCTCCGCGACATGCTCATGGCCGCCGCGGCAAGCGCCCTCGACGCCACCGAAGAAGCCATCAAGAAGCGAGTCCAGCGCGCCCGCCAGCTCCTCAGCGAGTGCGTCCGCTCCGCGGAGAACCCCGCATGACCAACTCCAATCCCAACCCCGGCCCGGCCCCGACGCCCATCGAGGTCGCCCCCGGCGCCACCGCGCCTCACACCGCCGATGAGCTGTTCGCCCACGGCCTGCTCGCGCACGTCACCCGCGACACGCCCGCTTCGCGCGAACAGCGCGTCGCGCGCGTGCTGGGCTCCATCCACGCCGAGCATCGCACCGGCCCCCTGGCGTTCCTCGGCCGCGCACCCGCCCGCTGGATCGGCATCGCCGCGGCAGTCGCCATCGCCTCCGTCGCGCTCTTCTTTACCGGCCAGGTTCAGTCCTCGGCCCAGGCCGTCGTGCAGCAGTCCATCAGCGCCCTCCGCGCCCCCGGCGACCGGCGCTTCGATCTCCGCATCACCTACGACGACAACGCGCCCTCCGCGGGCGCCACCGGCACCGTCGACACCCGCGACGGCGGCCTCCTGCTCCTGCGCTTCACCGCGCCCAACGGGCGCGAGGTCGTGGTCGGCCGCGATGAAGACGGCCCCTGGGCCATCCGCCCCGACGGCGAACTCGACCGCGATCACCCCGAGCACGCCTGGCCCAAGTGGGCCACCGTCGGCGAAGAATCCATCGCCGGCGATTCCGTCGATCGCCTGCTCGAAGAACTCACCAAGACCTACACCCTCGAGCGCCGCGGCGTCGAAGAGCTCGAGGGCAAGAACGGCCGCCGCTTCCTCCACCTCACCGGCGAGCACAAGCCAGGCTCCGGCCCCGGCGCCTCGCGCGTCGAGATCTGGATCGACCGCGATACCAAGCTGATCGAACGCCTCGAGATGCGCTGGGATGCCCGCCAGCCCGGCCGCCGGCCCCCGCTCCCCGGCAACGCGCCCGACGAGGCCCAGGCCGATCGCCCGCCCCCCGAGGGCGCGGACGAATCACCGGACGCGCCGCACAACGCCCCGCCTCCGCACGATGGACCGCGCGATCTCCCACGCGATATCCAGGACCGCCCCGAGCCCCCGCCCTTCTTCCCGCCCGGCCTTGGCCCGCCCGGCCCGCGCGGCTCGGCCAACGGCATCCAGCCCGGCCCACGCCGCTTCCGTCCCCCGCCGCCGAAGGTGCTCGTGCTCGAGCGCGTCGATACCGCGCCCTTCGACTCAGACTGGTTCAGCCCGCTCCGCCACCTCGGCCCGTGATCGCGGCTCGACCGTGCCGGCTCAGCAACCCGCCACGAACGCCGCCGTGAACGAATCGAAATCGTCCCCGTTCACGAACCCGTTGTGGTCCACATCCGCCGCGGCGTTCCCCCAGTAGAACTCCCACACGAACGCGTCGAAGTCCTCGCCGTTCACAAAGCCGTTGCAGTCAAAGTCAGAGAAGCACACGTTCAGCACCGCCGCGGCACTGGTCGCAAGGTCGCAGTCGTTGCTCACCACGCAGTCGTACGACCCGATGTCCTCCGCCGCCGCGCCCGTGATCACAAGCTCCGCCGCGTGCGCGCCCGACACGTGCCCGCCGTCGCTCAGGTCGTTCCCGTCCTTGCGCCACTGGTAATTGAGCTGCGATCCCGTGGCCTCTACTGCAAATGATGCGCTCCCGCCCGTGCACGTGGACGAGTCGAACGGTTCGGTCGTGATTGCCGGCGCGATCGGCGTCCCCCACCGCGCCAGGGACCTGAACACGCGCCCGCCCGCCGTGCGAAAACTACCCCCCACGATCAGCTCGTCGCCCACCGCCGCCATCGCGTAGGCGTAGCGGTCGACCGACGCATTCGGCCCCAGCGGCTGCCACGCGCTCCCGTCCCACACCACCAGCGAATCGGCCGTCGCCCCGCCCGTGCACGCCACCAGATTGCCCTCGAACACCGCCAGGCACTTCACGGGGTCGGCGGTGCCGGCCCCCAGCGCCGACCACTGCGTGCCGTCCCACCGCGCCACGTTCGCCGCGGCAACCCCACCGGCCGTGCTGAACGAGCCGCCGGCGATCAGGTCCCCATTGAACACAACCAAGTTTGTCACCCCCAGCACGCCGCTGCCGAGTGGGAGCCACTGCTCACCATCCCAGCGCCCGATGCCCTGGAGCGCGGCGTCGGGAGCGTCGGTAAACGATCCCGCCGCGACGAGTTCACCTCCGTACACCACCACCGCGTTGCCACCCGACCCGGTGCCCATCCCTTCGATGATGTACCACGCGCTCCCGTCCCACAGCGCTAGCGGCCCCCTCTCGCTGGTCGACGTCGTGAACGCCCCCGCCGCGATCAGGTACCCCAAGTACACCGTCATCGCGCGCGGGCTCGCGTCCTGCTGCGGCTCGACACCTACCGGCTGCCACGACGCGCCGTCCCAACGCGCAAAGCCCGTCACGCGCGTCGGCGCCCACGGCGGGTAGAAGCCCCCGCCCGCGATGAACTCGCCGTTGTACTCGGCAAAGCACCGCACCGTGCTGCCCGTGCCACCGAGCCCCGATCCGAACGCCTGCCATGCCGCGCCGTCCCAGATCGCGACCGATGTGCTCGGGGCGTTCCCCGCCAGCGGCGTCGCGCCGCCCACCACCAGGTTGCCGTTGAACGTGCCGATGGCCCGGACCTCGCTCTCAAGGCCGCTCCCCAGCGTGTGCCACGACGCGCCGTCCCACGCGGCAACACGCGATGCACCTTTGCCGCCCGCGATGGTGAACACCCCGCCCGCCACGACCTCTCCACCCAGGCCAATGACGGTGCTCACCCTGGGCGTGCTCGTGCTCGGCCTCACCACGCCGGTCCCCATCGCGCTCCAGAGCGCGCCGTTCCAACGGGCCACGCCCGGCGTGTTCAGGCCCGCCGCCTGCGTGAAATCTCCGCCCGCGTACAGAGCGCCCCCGACCACCGCCAGGGAAGTCACATCGTCGTTGGTTCCCGCGCCCACCGCCTGCCACACCGAGCCGTTCCACCGCGCCAGGCGATTGCCGAAGTTCGTGAGCTTCCCGCCCGCGACCAGCTCGCCCCCGTATTCCTCCAGCGCGTACACGCCCGCGTTGAACCCAAAGCCCACGCCGGCCCACGCCGACCCGTCCCATCGCGCAATGTAGTTGGCCGTCACCCCGCCTGCCTTGAAGAAGTCACCCCCGGCGATCAACGCGCCGCCGTACACCCGCAGCGCCCGCACGATGCCCGACGTGCCGGTCATCGTCATGCCGCCGCCGACATCGTGCCACGCCGCGCCGTCCCAGCGCGCGATCCCGTGCACCGTCGGCCCGCCCGCGATCCCGATCGAGCCCCCGACGTACAGGTCGCCGCCGTACTCGGCCAGCGCGTACACCGTGCCGCCGACGTTTGACGCGCCCCCCACGTTCTGCCACGCCGCGCCGTCCCAGCGCGCCAGGCTGTAGGTCGTCCCCGGCGCCGTCACGAAGTTGCCCGCGGCATAGAGATCACCGTTCCACACCGCCAGCGCCCGCACCTGGCGCGTGCCGTCGGTCGGGATCGCGCCCATCGCGTGCCACGCCGACCCGTCCCACGCCGCGACGCTGCCCGCAAACTCCCGCCCGGCGACCTCGAAATTCCCCGCCACCACGAGCACCGCCCCCGCCGGCCCTTCGCCGTCGGGGTCCCACAGCACGCTCGCGTTGATGTTGGGCAGGCTCGTCGCAAAGCCGCTGGCCATATCAACGCCCGCCGCACCCCGCTCGGGCCGGCTCAGCCACGTCTGATCGCACTGCGCGCGCGCAACGCCACACCCCGCCAGCGACAGCACCGCCGTCGCCAACCGCGCGATAACGCTCATAGGTTGTCCTTTCGACCGGGCCTGCCGCTCCCCCCGTCGTGCCGCGGCAATATCCACAGAATAGCCGCGGACTCCGGCCGAACGCAGCCAAATCGCCCGCGCCGAACCCGCGCGGAGCACAAACCTACCCCGTACCCGAACGGGCTCACGCGTCGCGACCGCCCGCCTCAGCACCCGGCCTCGAACGACACCACGAACGCGTCAAAGTCGTCCCCGTTCACGAACGTGTCCAAGTTGAAGTCCGCGCTCACGTCGCCGAAGTAGAACGCGTTCACGAACCCGTCGAAGTCGTCCCCGTTCACGAAACCGTTGCCGTCGAAGTCGGCGCGGCACTTGGGAGGCAGCGTCGCCTTCCACGCCCCGCGCCCGTACGTCCCCGCCGTCAGCACCCGGTTCACCGGGTCCAGCCACAGGTCCGCCACGTTCACGTTCGGCAGGCTCGCGTCGTTCCTGATCCACGTCGCGCCCGAATCGAGCGTCATGTACAGCCCCGCCCCCGCCCCCACGTACAGCGCCGGCGGCACCGCATCAAAGTCCACCGCAAGCGCGTTGGCCCGCACGCCGCTGGGCAGCGTCCCCGTCGCGTCCGCCCAGCTCACGCCGTAGTTGGTCGTCTTGAACACCCGCAGGTTCAGCGTCTTGTAGTACGACACGTACGCCGTCCCCGGGTCGTACGGCGAGATCACGATGTCGCTGATCTGCGCCCCCGGCAGCCCCGTCGAGCGCAGGTTCCACGTCGCGCCATCGGTCGTCACGTAGACCTTGCCCGTGGTCGATCCGCTGTAGATCGTGTTCGGGGCGCCCTTGGCCACCGCGATCGCGTTGATCGTCCCACCCCCGCCCACGGTGCTCGTCGAGATCGCCGTCCACGTCGGCGTCCCCGTCGATGCGTTGGTCGTCCGCCAGATCCGGTTCGTGCCCCCCAGCAGCGTCGTCGCGCTGTTGGGGTCGCCCACCAGCGGCGCGATGAAATTCGCCGGGTCCGAGCCCCACGGCCCCGTGATCCCCGTCCCCGACGAGTTGTTCCAGCGCGTGACGTCCAGGTACACGTACGTCGTGTACCGGCGCGTCGTCACGCTCGGGTCGATCACGCTGAACCCGCCGTCGCCCACCTGAAGCTGCGGCCACGTCGAGCTCGCGCTCGTCTTCTCCGGCGTGCCGTTGTCCTGCGTCCCGCCCAGGGCCCGGTTCAGCGAGGTCGGGTGCACCACGATGTTGTAGATCTGCGCCGCGCCCAGCGTGGCGTTGAGGTTCGTCCAGCTCGTCCCGCCGTTGGTGCTCTTGTAGATGCCCCCGTCGTTCCCCTCCCACACCACGCCCGTCGGCCCGAAGGCGATGCAGTGGTGATCGGGGTGCACCGTCGGCGCCGTCGCCGCCTTCTCCACCCACGTGTCGCCGCCGTCGGTCGTCTTGATGATCCCCGCCACCGCGTAGCGCGAGTCCACCCCGCCGCAGTAGACCGTGTTCTCGTTGGTCGGGTCCACCCCCACGTACGCGTTCCACGACCCCTGCGGCGAAGGGAAGTCCGGCGTCGCCGTCTTCTTCGTCCACGTCGTGCCGCCGTCGGCCGTGCGGTAGAGCCCAAGCAAGCTCCCCCCGTTGATGAACGCCGCGTACAGCACCTGCGGGTTGCTCCGCGAGATGTCCACCAGCACCGTGCTGAAGCCCGAGGCCGGCAGCCCGCCCGCCAGCTTCGTGTTCGTCGTCCCCCCGTCGGTCGACCGGTACACACCCTGCCCCACGCGCCCGAAGTACACCGTCGTCGGCGTCGTGGGGTGCACCACGAGCGCGGTGCACGCCGCGCCCGTCAGGCGCGCCGACCACGTTGCCCCGTCGTCGGTCGAGCGGTAATACCCGCCCGCGCTGGTCGCGTGGATGATGCTCGAGTTCGTCGGGTTCACCACGATGGCCGTCACCTGGTCCCCGACCTGCGTCACCGTCGCGATCCGCTCCCACGTCGCGCCCGCGTCCATCGACCGGAAGATCCCGTCCCCGCTCGACCCCGACTGGTACGCCCCCGTCCCCGCGTACACCGTCGTCGGCACCTGCGGGTCCAGCGCCACCGCGCCGTGGTTCAGGATCGAGAGCTGGTCCGTCAGCGGCGTCCAATTCGTCCCGCCGTTGGTCGTCCTCCAGATGCCCCCCGAATCCGCGGCGATGTAGCACGTGTTCGGGTCTGTCGGGTGCGGCGCGATCGCGTTGATGTGCCCGCCCGCGTTCCCTTCTCCCGACCAGTACTCGCTCGACATCGGCCGCGGCCCGATCGACGTCCACGCCATCGGCGCGTACCGCGTCTCGAACTCCTTCTGCGGCGGCGTCCAGTTGGGCACCGGCTCGCCGATGATCTTGATGTACCCGTACGGCGGCGGCCCGGCTTCGAACTCGTCCTCATCACGCTCGAGGATCACCCCCGCCGGCTTCACCGCCGGCAGCCGACCCTCCGCGTCCACCAGCGCGGCTTTCTCAACAACCGTCCCCCCCACCTCCATCGAGCACCCCGCCGCGGCACACGCAAGCAGCGCCCCCGCCGACCCCACAACCCCCGCCCGCCGCGGCACCGACACCCGACCCATCCTCTTGGTTCGCATCACCCGCAAACCTCCTCGCTCATTACGTTGTTCAACGTCAATAGCAAACCGATCGGACGACGAACGCCGTCCCTTGCACGACATGCCACGATTCGTCGCAGACCGCCCCCGGGTTGCCGCCCGGTCCCCGCGAGAAGCCCGAGAATCTCCCGCCGGGCCCCGCTTCAGCACCCCGCCACGAACGCCGCCGTGAACGAATCGAAGTCGTCCCCGTTCACAAACCCGTTGTGGTCCACATCCGCCGCCGCGTTCCCCCAGTAGAACTCCCACACGAACGCGTCGAAGTCCTCGCCGTTCACAAAGCCGTTGCAGTCAAAGTCAGAGAAGCACACGTTCACGAACGCGCCCGCGCTCGTCACCGCGTCGCACGTGTTGAACACCTCGACCGCGTACGTCCCGATGTCACCGCTTGTGGCGCTCGTGATCACCAGCTCCGCCGTGCCCGTGCCCGACACGCGCCCGTCGTCGTAGATCTCGTTGCCGTCCTTCAGCCAGCGGTACTCGACGTGCGTCCCTTCCGCCTGCACCGAGAGCACAACCGTCCCGCCGATGCACGTGGCGGTGTCGGACGGCGAGGACGTCACCGTCGGCGCGATCATGTCCGACCACCGGGCCCAGTACGCCGACACCCGCCCCGACGCCCTGAGGAAGGTCCCCCCCGCGATCAGCTCACCGCCGAACGGGGCCAGCGCGTACACAACGGCGTCGGTCCCGGCGCCCGCGCTTTCCCAGTCCATCCCGTTCCAGCGCACGACGTAGTTGGCGGACACCCCGGCCACCGAGGTAAACGCGCCGCCCACGAACAATTCACCGCCGAACACGCTCGAGCCGTACAGGTTGGGGTTCGTGTTGCCCCCCAGCGTCGCCCACGCCGCGCCGTCCCAGGACCGGATCCCCAGGCTCGAGAGCGAGTACAGCTGCCCGTTGTAGTCGCCCAGCGCGCGGATCGTCGTTCCTTCCGTGGTGCCGATCGGCGTCCACCCCAGCCCCGACCACGAGGCGACATTGGTGGCGAACATGCCCCCGGCGCTCGAGAAACTCCCCGCCACCGCCACCTCGCCCCCGTGAAGGGCCAGCGCGGTCACCGTCCCGTTGATCCCCAGCCCCAGCGCCCGCCACGTCGCGCCATCCCACCGCGCCACGCCCTTGATCGGCGAGCCGCCGGCGCTCGTGAACACGCCACCCGCGATCAGCTCGCCGTTGAACACCGCCAGGCCGTTCACCAGCCCGGAGGTACCCAATCCCAGCGCGTGCCACGAGGCGCCGTCCCACCGCGCGATGTTCGACACCGGCGTGCCGCCGGCGCTCGTGAACAACCCCGCGGCAACCAGGTCGCCGTTGTACTCCTGCACCGCCGTGATCGTGCCGTCAATCCCCGCACCCAGCGCCTCCCACGAGACGCCGTCCCACAGCGCGATCCCCGTCGCCTCCGCATCGCCGGCGCTCGTGAAGCTTCCCGCGAACACCAGGCGGTCCCCGTACGTGCCCAACGCGTTCACGGTGTTGTCGAAGCCCGTGTTCAGCGCGTGCCACGCGCCGTCAAAGACCCCGATCCCCATCGCCGGCACGCCGCCGAGCTTCTTCAGGTCTCCCGCGGCGTACAGATCGCCCAGGTACCTCGCGATCGTGAAGACGCGGTCATCCTCCGCCTCCCCCGTGTTCACCGGCCCAAGGGCGGTCCACGCGGCGCCGTCCCAGCGCGCGATCGAGTCCGCCGCCACGCCCCCGATCGAGTCGAACTCTCCCCCCGCGATCAGCTCGCCGTTATCGCTGAGCAGCGAGTGCACGCCCGGCCACCACGACCCGCCCGCGACCGCGCCCATCGATTGCCACGCCGCGCCGTCGTAGCGCGCCACAAACCCGCCCGATACCGTCCCCGCAGAATCCCGGCTCCCGCCCACCACCAGCACGCCATCGTGCACCACCATCGCCCGGATCGTCTGCCCCAGCCCCGACGGGTCCCCCACCGTCTGCCACGCCGCGCCATCCCACCGCAGCACCTGCGCGTGCTGCGGGTTGGCGAGGTTGTCGTTCCCCGCGCGATAGAGCACGCCGTCCAGCTCCGCCATCGCAAAGACGTGCCCCTGGCGCGTCGCCCCCATCGCCTGCCACGCCGTCCCGTCCCACCGCGCGCTGTGCGAACTGCTCGAATTGCCGAAGTTTCCCGCGGCAACCAGCTCGCCGTCATGCACAATGAGCGCGTACACGATCGCCGAGCTCAGACTCCCCATCGTCTGCCACGCCGACCCCGTCCAGCGCTTCACGCCGTACTGGCCACCCGCGATCAGCTCGCCGTTGTACACCGCCAGCGACCTGACCTGCGCCAGCCCGACATCGCCCATCGCGTGCCACGCGCCGCCGTCCCATTCGACCACGTGCGAGGTGTACAGATCACCCGCCGCCACGAACTGGCCCGCAACCACCAGCCGCTCGGGCGCCGGACCGTCGCCGTCCGGATCGAAGCGAATTGTGGCGTACGCCGCGCCGCCCAAGCCCGGGTACCCCACCGACCTCGCCAGCCCCGGCACATCACCCCCCCGTGACCACGCCGGCGGGCACTGGGCCACCGCAGACGCGCCGACCATGGTGCCAAGCAGCGCCGAGATGATGAAGTTCATAGCTCTCATGCGCGGCTCCTCAGCAGGCCACCTCCGCCGCCGGAACAATGAATGAGCCTACGCGATCGGGCTCCGCGCTCCCAGCACCAAAGCCCGGCCTACCCGTTGATCAGGGACCATTCCTAGATCGGCGCCGAAAACCGCATCATTACCCGGCGCAAACAGAAGCCGCACCCAAGGCGGAGAGATTCCGCCCGATCGTCAATGGCCCACGCATCCCCGCCACCGAAACCTGCTTCACCTCTTCAGCCGCCCCTCTTCATCCACCTTCACCTCCCCGCGCGCGATCAACTGCCGCACCCCCTCGTACACCACCGCGCACACCGCCGTCGCCACGTTCAAACTCCGCTCCCCCGCCGCCATCGGCAGCGCGACACACCGTTCCGCGAAGCGATCCAGCATCTCCTGCGGCAGCCCCGCGGTCTCTTTCCCGAAGACCAGGTGGTCCCCCGCGCGCAGATCAGCATCGAACACCAGGCGCGACGCCTTGGTCGTCAGCAGCCACAGGCGCGCCGGCGCCGCGCGCGCCGTGTACTCATCCCAGTTCTTGTGCTGCCTCACATCCAAGCGCGGCCAGTAATCCAGCCCCGCCCGCCGGCACGCCTTCTCGCTCACTTCAAAGCCCAGCGGCTCGATCAGGTGCAGCGCACACCCCGCGGCAACGCACGTCCGCCCGATGTTCCCCGTGTTGTTGGGGATCTCCGGCTCGTGAAGCACGACATGAAACAACGGCGCCGTCACACCCGATCATTCGCACCGTGCCGCGGCCGTGCAGCGGTCGTCCACCAGCGCCTCCCCGCACTCCGGACACCGCCGCCGCGGCAGGCCGCGCACGTCGTACCCGCACCGCGGGCACACGCCCTTCCTGAGCGCTCTCGAGCGCCGCTCCCGCCTTGAACGCGTCGAGTTGTACATGATCGCACGCCCCGCGGCATCAAGCCCCGCCACCACCGCCAGCAGCGCAGCGGCCTCCGCGAGAATGAACCACGCCACCAGCGACATGCCCACCACCCACGACGGCAGCACGGCGATCCACTCCATCCCACCCCACGCGCCCCACGCCACCGGCGTTGTGACCACAAACACCCCCGCCAGACCCAGCACTGTGCGCCGTCCGTCCACCATCTACTCTTCGCGTACCCATGCCGACTGATCCCTCAATCCCCCACGCCCCGCGCCGCTTCGACGCCGTCCTCTGCGACATCGACGGCTGCCTCGGCCCCGAATCGGCCGAGCCCGTCGACGCCGAGCGTCTCGCAAAGCTTGCCGCGCACAACCGCCGCGCCCTCAAGCTCGCCGATGTGCCGCTGGTCACGCTCTGCTCCGGCCGCCCCCAGCCCTACGCCGAGGCCATCGCGCGCATGATCCACAACGATGCCCTCC
The DNA here is from genome assembly GCA_044223975.1 of Phycisphaerales bacterium. Classification (GTDB taxonomy): domain Bacteria; phylum Planctomycetota; class Phycisphaerae; order Phycisphaerales; family UBA1924; genus CAZCPB01. The sequence continues at coordinate 345,934 of JBGALI010000002.1, forward strand.
CGATCGTGTGCGAGAACGGCGTCTGGCTCTGGGACCCGCGCGACAACGCGTTCATCCGCGATCCTTCTATTACCGCCGCGCACCTCGCCGCAGTCTCCGCCGCCACCGCGTGGATCGAGCGCGAGCTCATCCCCAAGGGCGTGATCATCCAGCCCGGCAAGACCGCATCGATCTCGCTCTGGCACCCCGACACGCCCTTCCTTCGCGCCCTCGCGCCGGCGCTCGAACGCACCTTCGCCGACAACGCCTGGCCCTTCCGCGTCTCCATGACCGTCGCGTGGATCAACTGCGATCTGCACCACGTCAGCAAGGCCACCGGCCTCCGACGCCTCATCGAGCGCACCGGCCTCCAGAAGGCCCGCCTCGCCGGCATCGGCGACTCGCCCAGCGACCTGGTGATGCTCGAGCACGCCGGCTACTTCGCCTGCCCCGCCAACGCCGCCCCCGAAGTCCGCGCCCGCGCCAACTACGTCTCACCTCTCGACGAGATCGAGGGCGTGCTCGACATCCTCGACCACCTGAAATAGCCCGCTCCTCCGTACCATGAGCCCGTGAGCCTCACCACATCACACCCTGTCGCGGTCGTCGGCGCCGGCGCCGTCGGGCTCACCACCGCCGTGCGCCTCCTCGAACGCGGCACGCGCGTCGCGGTCTACGCCGAGCGCCGCTCGCCGCGCATCACCTCCGCCGCGGCGCCGGCGATGTTCACGCCCTACCCCGGCTCCGACCCGCGCCGCTCGCGCCGCTGGGCCGAAGCCGCGTACATGGCCTACCTCGATCTCGAGAAGCGCGAGGGCGCCCGCGCCGGCGTCCGCACCGGCCCGCTCCGCGAGTACTGCTACCACCCGCCGAAGCACTCGGTCTTCGCCGACCTCACCCACGAACGCCCCGCGCCGCACATCCCGCCCAACCTCGCGGCGGTCATCGACAGCGACCGCCCGCACATCGACACCTCACGCTTCCTCGCGTGGCTCGAAGCGCGGGCCGCGTCGCTCGGCGGCGTCTTCATCGACGAGCGCATCACATCGCTCGATGCACTGCTCGCCCGCGGCTATCGCGCCGTCGTGAACTGCTCGGGCATCGGCGCCCGCGAACTCACCGGCGATCAGTCCGTCCGCGCCATGCGCGGCATCGTGCTGCACTGCCGCCACCTCGCGGGCCTGACCCGCAGCCTCCACGACGATGCCCCCAACGACGTCGTCACCTACATCTTCAGGTACGACAACCACCTGGTGCTGGGAAGCACCTACGAGCGCAACGTCTGGGAAGAGGCGATCGACGACGGCGCCATCAAGGCCATCGTCGAGCGCTGCCGCGAGCTCGCCCGCCTCGACAACCAGCCCGGCTGGAGCGAGATCGGCCGCGATCCGATCGATCGACGCGTCGGCCTCCGCCCCGTGCGCGGGCCGGGCGACATGTGCGAGGACATCCGCCTCGAGCTCGAACCCCGCAAGTCGGGCGCGATCATTCACAACTACGGCCACGGCCGCAGCGGCATCAGCCTCGCCTGGGGCACCGCCAACGAAGCCGCCGACCTCACCCTCGAACACCTTTCCAAATCCGCTCGATAGCATCCCTTTCACCTCTTCATCTCTTCATCTCTTCACCTCTTCACCTCTTCACCGCGACACCTCCCCATGAACCCCGACGACGAAGTCTGCCTCTGCTTCCACGTTTCCCTGCGGAAGATCCGCAACTATCTCGCGCGCGAGAACCCGCCCGTGGCCTCGCTTATCAGCGAGTGCCTCGGCGCCGGGACCGGCTGCATGTGGTGCGTGCCGTTCCTCAAGCACCTGCACCAGTGCCACGTGAAGGGGGTCGAGCCCGACCTGAAGGTTTCGCCCGAGGAGTACGCGAGCACGCGCCTGAAGTTCCACGACACCGGTTCGCGCGACGAGACGGTCGTTCGCAAGGCCACCGACGATGACCCCGCCGCGCGGCAGTGATCACTTCTTGCTCGGCGCCAGGCCACCGAACGTGCCCTGGCGCGCCGGGGGCGCGGCGGGCGTGTCCGTCGCGGGGCGCGTCGGCCCTGCGGCGGGAGCGGGGGCGGGTACTGGAGCGGGCGCGGCACGCAGCACCGGTGCAGGCGCGGGCGAAGGTGACGGCGCGGCCTTTGGCGCGCTCGGCGCGGGCCTGGGCGCGGGCGTCGCGCTCGGCGGCGTGACGACCGCGGTGCCGCCGTTGAAGGAGCCGGTCCGCACAGCCGCGGGCGCGCTCTCCGCCGTGCGCGCTGGAGGCGCAGGGGAGATCGTGGGCGCGGGCTTGGGCGCGAGCGCCGCGACGGGCTTGGGCGCCGGTGCCGGAGCGGGAGCAGCCGCGGGCGCCGGGGCGGGCGTGTTGAACGTGCCGCGGCGGGCTGGCGTCGGCGCGCTCGGCGTGGCGGGGAGCGGCGCGGGAGTGTTGACGAACGCGGGGGCGGGTGAAGGGGTCGGCGCAGCAGCCTTCTGTTCCTGCCGCGGCTTGAACGCGTCCGTTCTGGGAGCGGGCAGACGCGACGCTTCGCGCTGGTTGTCTGTGTCGCCGCGGGCCACGCGCCCGATCGGCGACGGGGCGAACGGCCTGGGCGAGAGCTCGCGCTCCGGCGCCGCGGCGGGCACGTCGGGGGCGAAACCGGCGAACGAGCCCGTCCGCACCTCGCGCCGGCGCGAATCATCGTGCTGCCACGCGCGACCGTCACGCCCGTCACGTCCATCGCGCCCGCCGTTGTAGACGTTGGTGATGTGCGTCGACTGATCGATCGTCACGTTGTTTGAATTCTGGACGACCGCGCCGTTGCCGCGGTAACCGTCGTGGCCGCGGGGGCCGCGGCCCCAGTCCCGGTAGCAGACGCGCCGCTCGCGCCAGTCGCAATCAAGGTCGCACCACTGGCCGAACGTGAAACCGATGCTGAAGCTGATGAACGACCCGGTCGCGACGTACGGCGTCTCGCACACCGGCGCGCACCAGCGCGGCGGGCAGTACACCGGCGGGTTCACCACGATCACGTCGGCCGGCCGCACGTACACCACCTGCGGGTTGTACACGGGCACGTAGATCACCTCGGGCTGGGCAGGGACGATGCGGATCACCTCGCGCTCCACGATCACCTGCTGCTGCGGCGTCGCCGCCAGCGCGCCCGCGGCATAGGCCTGGTTGCGCAGGCGCTGCACCGCGCCCATCACATCCTGCGGCTGGGCGGTGTAGGCCTGGCCGAGCTGCACGGTCCATTCCAGGTTCTGATCCATCATGGTGAGCACGCTCTTGAAGCGCGCGATCGCCTTGACGCTGGGGTCCCAGCCCTGGTCATCGAGACCGACGAGGTCGGCGTGCTGGTTGACCCAGCGCGCGGCCTGCACGATGTCGAGCGGGTAGGTTGCCGCGGCAAAGATCTGGGCCAGGAGCGGGTCGGGGTAGAGCGCGATGGGCCCAAGCGCCGTGTCGAGCTGCGAGGTGCTGAACTGGGGCGCGGCTTGTTGGGGCGCGACCTGTTGAGGCGCGCTCGGCTGGATGGCGGCGGGCTGGACGGTCGGGATCGGTGCGGCAACCGGCAGCGGCGGCGCCGGCGTGAACGTCACGGGCGCGAACACCGGTTGCGTGAACGATGCGAACGAAACGCCCCCGGACATCGGCGGATCGGGGAGCCGGTCCGACTGAGCCAGGTCGTTCTGGATGAGAGAGGTTGAACCGGCAACGGCCACGAGAACAGCGGTCAGGGCGGGTCTTGTGATCAGCGGAGACATGGCGGTCCCACTTCGCACGGCTGCCTTGGTGCGCGGCGGGTCGTCGTGGAGCCTGCCGCGGAACGCCGGGCGCGGCTGAGTGCCCCGGCGTCTCAAGGTTCAACGCCGGAAGGACGGAAATGTTCGCGCGCGAACGACCTCGGCACTGCCCGGAAAACGCGTGCGCCGATGGAATACCCCGCGGCCCGCCGTTACGGATTTCGTGCGGGCTGGAGACGAACGCGGACCAAATGCAAAAGGCCCGGGACACACGCCCCGGGCCTTACTGAAATCCGATCGCAAGGTAAAAACCGCTTCAGCTCTCCAGCAGCCGCAGCCCGAGATTCGCCTCGGCCAGCCGCTCCTTCACTTCCTTGAGCGAGGTGGCGCCGAAGTTCTTGACGCCCATGAGCTCGGCCTCGGTGTGGCTGGCCAGGTCGCCAAGGGTCTGGATGTTGAGGAGCTGGAGCGCCTTGCGGGCACGCACCGAGAGGGCAAGGTCGGTGACGGGCTTGGCCAGGAGGGTCTCCTGGCCCGTGCCCTTGTACTGCTCCATCAGCGCTCGGCGGGCGGCGCGGTGGGCGTCTTCGAGGCCCTGGCCCAGGCGCAGGCCGCGGGCCGAGAGCATCTTCTTGATTTCCTGCAGGCTCGAGTCGCCGAAGTTCTTGTAGCTCATGAGCTCGGCCTCGGTGATCCGGAGCAGGTCGCCGAGCGAGCGGATGTTCATCTTCTTCAGGCACGTGCGGGCGCGGACGGAGAGCTCAAAGTCCGTCACCGGCGTGTCGAGCAGGGCCTTGCGCTTGAAGGTGTCGCGGTCGACCTCTTCCTCGACAACCATCTCGCGGCTGGCCTGCACGTCCTTCATGTACAGACGCGCGCGGATGTGATTCGGGTGCGTGTCGAGCACCTGGCGCAGGCAGCGCTCGGCGTCGGCGTACTCGGCGCGATCCTCGTACAGGACCGCGAGGTTGATCAGCGCGTTCAGCGGGGCGGGCGGGGTCTCGATCGCTCGCTCGTACATGGAAAGGGCTTCGTCCTCTTCGCCCAGGAGGTCGAGCTGGTAGCCGAGCTGGAAGGCGATCTCGGGGCTCTGCGGGTCTGCCGCGAGTCCCTTGCGGAGCTCGGCGATGCACTCTTCGCGCTCGCCGAGGGAGAGGGCCTTCTTGGCGGCGTTGAGGTGCTTGGTGGCGGTCTGCGTGTCGCGCTTGACGGATTCCTGCGCGCCGATCACGGTGTCCAAGGGATCGTGAGCCATCGAGGGTCCTCGTTGTGGTGCCCCGGGCGCAGAGCGCACCGGCGGGTCGGAATACTAGGCGTCCAGATTTCGGGCTGGATCGGGTGAAACCGGGCTCGATATCGTGCTTTGTTCGGGATCTGTAGAGTGGCATCAGGCTATGGCGCAAACTGACGCGAGCACTGACGCGGCGGGGAAGAGCGCTCAGGGTCGGGCAAACCGGGGAGTTCCCACCGCCTCCCTACGCTTCGCGCGCGGCGCGGCCGCACCGATGAGCACCGGGCCGATCCTTTTCTTTGACGGCGAGTGCGGGCTGTGCGCCCGCGCGGTTCGGTGGTGCCTGAGTCACGACCGGCGGCGGGTAATGCGCTTTGCCCCGCTCCAAGGCGAGACCTACGCAGCAATCTCCACGCCAGACAAGCCAACCGACATGCAGTCGATGGTGCTCAGCGATGCGGACGGTCTGCACGTGCGGAGCGATGCGGTGCTGAGGCTCCTGCACCACATCGGCGGCCCGTGGGCGGTGCTCGGAATCCTCGGGAAACTCCTGCCGCGGCGGGTGCGCGATGCGATCTACGCCCGCATCGCGGCGCGGCGGATGCTGTGGTTCGGCCCGGCGGATCGGTGCGCGTTCGTGAACGAAGGCGAGCGGGCGCGGTTCTTGAAGTGATGCGGCCGTCCGCGGCGGTCACATGATCCCGTCGGTCGTGCCCGCGGCGGCGCTCATGGGCTCGAGCGCCAGGTCCGGGGCCCGGTCTTTCACGACCTTGATCGTCTTCCACCGGCCGGTCAGAAACCGCCCCAGCAGGAAGACGCACAGCAGCACGATGTAGCTTGCCGCGGCAATCCACGGGCCCAGCGACTCGAGGCCGGGGGCGTAGTGCACCATGGCCTCGCCCCCGCCGACGATGACCACCCACGAGAGCCCCACCGTCGCCACGCCGGGAAAGACCGTGTCGCCCGCGCCGCGGAGCGCGCCCGACATCACCATCGCCATGCCGTCGAAGAACTGGAACGCGGCGGTCGCGATCAGGAACTGCGAGCCCAGGCGCACGACCTGGGCCCGCGTCTCCTCGGTCGCGTCGCCCGGCACGAACAGGTTGATCATCGGCTCGCGGAAGATCACGAAGCACACGCCGCACAGGCACGTGTACGTCACGGCCAGGCCTGTCGCCAGCCACGCCCGCTTCTGCGCCAGGTCGCTCCGCTGCGCGCCCTGGTACTTGCCGACCAGCGCCGTCGCCGCAAAGCTGATCCCCACCGCGGGCATGAACGACAGCGACATGTACGAGTGCGCGATCCAGCCCGCCGTGGCGTGCTCCTTGCCGAATCGGCTGACCAGGTGCACCATGAAGTAGCCCCAGCAGATCATCTCGTTGCCGAACATGAGCCCGCCGGGCCAGCCCAGGCGCGCGATGTCGCGGAGGTGCGCGACTGACCAGCGCCACGCCGCGCGGGTCGCGTACAGCCGGTTGAACTTGGGGCCAAGGAAGACAAGCAGCGGGATGCCAAGCTCAAGGAGCGTGGCGAGCACCGTGCCGTACGCCGAGCCGGCGACGCCCTGGGGCGCGATGTGCAGCGCCGCGGCGGTCGCGTGGGCCGCTGCCGCGAAGTGCTGCATGATCACGCCCAGCCACGAGCCGCCGAAATCGGGCGTGGGACCGTTGCCGTAGGCGAGAGTCGCGCTCGCAAAGAGGTTGAAGATGTTGGCGGTGACGCCCGCCACCATGATGACCGACCCTTTTTGCATGCCGAAGAAGAACTGGCTGAGCGAGCGCGTGCACAGCGTGAGGATCGAGCCGAAAACCAGGATCTGCCCGAACTCTGTGGCCAGTTCGGCCTGGCGCGCTTCGAGCCCCGCGACCTTGAAGATCCACGGCAGGGCAAAGCCGTACGGCACCAGCACGAAGAGCCAGTACAGGAGCGCGACCCAGATCCCGTTCCACGCATAGGCCGGGCCGCGCTCGGGCCGGCCGGCGCCGACGTTTTGGGCCACGTAGGTGTTAATGATGGTGAGCCCGCCGTGGGCGATCGAGATGGGCACCCACGACGCCAGGCCCCCGTTGCCCTGGGCCCCGACGTAGACCGGATCGGGCCCGAGGCGCGAGCCCAGGAACCGATCGGTGAAATTCATGAGCGTGTACGACGTCATCGCCGTGACGACCGGGGCCGCGACGGTCAGCATCTCGAGGATCGCCGTGCGCGCAGTCTCGGCGGGCGCGGGATGGGTCGAGGAGTGGCTCATGGCGCGCCCGGGCGGGCAGGGATTGTTGACCGCCCGCGCGTCCCGTGCGCCGGTGATCAGGCTTCCTTGGCGTCGCCGCGATGGCCGATCAGGATGCGCGACAGGACATCCTGCACGTGCGTGCCGCTGGAGTCTTCGCCTTGGCCGGGCACCTTCATCGCCGAGAGCACGCCGTACCCAAGGCCGATGTGAATCAGCAACCAGCCGATCAGCTCGGGGCTGAAGCGGGTGGTGATCTTGTGCTCGACCTGCGCCGCCTTGAGCTCGCGCGACAGGAACGCGTGCAGCTCGCCGATGTGGCGGAGCACCGCGGCGTGGATCTCGGGGTCCTCGACCTCGGTGATGGCCTGCAGGATCACGCGGTAGGCGTACCTGCCGTGCAGGCTCACCATCGGGTTCTCGCCCAGCAGGCGCAGCAGGCGGTCGGCCGGATCCTTGGAGCCTTCGAGCTGCTGCTCCCACTGCTGCACGGTGCGCTGTGCGGCACGCTCGATCAGGGCGATGAACAGGTCGCGCTTGCTCTCAAAGTGACGGTAGATGATGGGCTCGGTCACGCCCGCGGCCTTGGCCAGCTGCGCCGTCGTCGCCCGCGCGTAGCCCCACTGGGCAAAGAGCTGCGCGGCGCAGTCCAGCAGTTGCTCGCGTCGCTTGGCGGCAGGAAGACGGCTCATCACGCTCCTCGCGCCCCGGTCCACAGCGCGGTGGGGTCAACCGTCGTCAGGATAGCGAACACTAACAGAAAGTGAAGCCCGGAACTACACGGGCTTTGGTGAAATCTGCGGGTACTTCAAGCCGCGCGGCGGGCGGTGATGGCCCGCGTGGAATCGCGCCCGATCCAGAGGCGGAGCGTGTCGACGAGGGTGCGGCGGTCGATGGGCTTGGTGAGGTAGTCATCGCACCCTGCCGCGAGACAGCGCTCGCGGTCCCCGGCCATGGCGTGAGCGGTGAGGGCGATGATGGGGACGGTGCAGCCCTTCTGGCGCAGGAGCGAGGTGGCGCCGTACCCGTCGAGCTCGGGCATCTGCATGTCCATGAGCACGGCGTGGTAGCGCACCTCGCCCGAGAGCAGGCGCTCGACGGCCTCGCGTCCGTTCTCGACGGTGTCAACCTCGACGCCCGAGCGCCCGAGGTGGAAGCCGATGAGGCGCTGGTTGTCGATGCCGTCCTCGGCCAGGAGGACGCGCCCGGAGAGGCTGGGCGCGGGCTCGCCGCGCGGCCCGGCTTCGCTGGGCCGGGGCTTGGACTGTTCTTCGGCCGTGCACAGGCGTGCGGCGTCCGCCGAGAGCACCAGGCTGAAGCACGACCCCTGGCCGGGCGTGCTGGTCACCTCGATGGTGCCCCCCATCAGCTCGGCCAGGCGGCGCGAGATGGTGAGACCCAGGCCCGTGCCTCCGTAGCGCCTGGTCGTGGAGCTGTCGGCCTGCGTGAAGGCCTGGAACAACCTCGCGATCTGCTCGCGGCTGATGCCCACGCCCGAATCAATCACGTCGAACCGCAGCGACGACGGCTCATCGCCGGCGAACGACACCCGGAGCGTGACCTGCCCGCGGTCGGTGAACTTGATCGCGTTGCCGACGAGGTTGAGAAGGATCTGGCGCAGCCGCAGCGGGTCGGAGCGGATCGACGACGGCAGGGGGTAGACGCGGTCGACGCGGAGGTCGATGTTCTTGGCCCGGGCCCGCACGTGCATGAGGGAGTAGACCTCTTCGCACACGCGGAGCGCATCGCAATCGACGCCCTCCACAGTCATCCGCCCGGCTTCGATCTTCGAGAGGTCGAGGATGTCGTTGATGATCGAGAGCAGGTGCTCGCCGTTGCGGCGGATGACCTGCACGCAGTCGAGCCGGTCCGAGGGAGTCTGGGCCGGGTCGAGCATCAGGTCGGCGTAGCCGAGGATCGCGCCCATGGGCGTGCGGATCTCGTGGCTCATGTTGGCGAGGAAGTCGCCCTTGGCGCGGCTGGCATTCTCGGCGACATCTTTGGCCTGGCTCAGGTCGTGCGTGCGCTCAAAGACGCGGCGCTCGAGCTCTTCGTTCTGGCGGCGGACCAGGTCGTGGTTGCGCCGAACCAATCCGTAGACGAGGAAGAACGCGCTGGGCAGCACGCACGACGCGCCGTATCCCACCAGGGCCCGGCGGCGAAGCTCGCGGGTGTCCGACGAATCCCAGAACGCCGCGTCGTTGCGGGCGGCCCACACCCGCCACGAGCCCCCGATGTCGGGGATCGAAAGGTTCAGCGTCTCGGCGTACACCAGCCCGGGGGGCGCGACGGCGCGGCGGGCGCTGGCGCGGAATGCCTCGGCCATGCCGGTGGGTGCGGGCCCGCGGCCCGCTTCACGCCCGGGCGCCAGGTACGTCGTGTTGAGGTTCACCAGCGCCAGGTCGGGGTCGCCCACCGCGGCCTGCACGCGGCGCGAGAGAATCACGGCGGAGATGCAGCCGCGGAGCACGCCGTCGGGCCCGTAGAACGGCACGGAGTAGACCAGGCCGGAGCGGTCCTTGTCGTTGGGATGGTCGGGGTTGAAGCCGGTGTTGTCGCAGGTGATGACCTCGGGGCCGCACACCGCGGGGTACTCCAGCCCCTTGACGGCAGCTTCGTTGGGAACACGCTCCTTCAGGAGCGCGAGCTGCCGGCGCATCAGCCGGTACTCGTGGATCTCGATCTCCTCGACCTCGGGCTTGGCGGGCGCGACGTGGGCCGCGCCATCGTCGGCCGGGTCGGGTTCGCTGTCAGCGCCGGTGCGCCCGACGATCAGCTCGTCGAGGGTCGTGATGGGCTCCTGGTTCTTGCCCGTCACCGGGTCGAGCGCGTCGGGGTCGAGGTCGACCGGGACGATATAGAGCTCCGACACGGCGACGGTCTGGGCCAGATTGTTGTACAGCTCCTGGGCCGTGGCCCGCGCGTTGGAGTCGAAGTTGGTCGCGTAGCGGTCGATGTTCCGCACGCCGGGGAGGCGCGCGATCGTGCGCAGGTTGTGGTACATGTCGCGGAAGAGCGATTCCAGCCGGCGCGCCGACTCTACCGTCGACCCATGCTGGTCGGCACGGAACCCCGCCATGGCCGCGCGCGTCTGCGACTCTTCCATGGAGCGGACGCCAAGGGCAAGGCCGATGGCGGCGGCAACGCTGGCGGCGGCCACTATCCGGTCGGTGATTCTCGGACTTCGCGCGCTCGCCCAGAACATGCGTATCCCCCGTGGAATCCATCGGAAACGTCGGACCTTTGGGTATCGGCCTCTGGGGCGCCCCGGTTCGGTGGATCCGCCGATTGCCGCGGCCGCTTCACGAACGACCAGGGTCATCGCGCAATCCTGTGACCCCGCGCAACCGATTTGACTTGCATGCCGAGCTGCGCCCTGCGAACCTGAACTACCGCACGCGCCTTGGCTTGAGATAACCTCGAACGCCCCGCGCCCGGGTTCGGACGCCGCGGCGCAACGCCAGCCTCGACAGAGACTTCGGAGATGCTCATGAACCGTTCGAATTCCGGTCGCTCCTGCCGCCTGATACTCGCGTCGGCCGCCTTGGCGACGTTGCTGAGCCCCTGGTCGGCGCTGGGCGCCGGGCCCGATGCGCCGGTGTGGGTGTACTTCACCGACAAGGGGATCGCGGACGCGGCGTCCGAGCGGGCCGCCATCGACGACCTTGCGAACACCTACAACCCCCGCGCCATCGCGCGGCGCCAGCACCGCCGCACCGACCCGGGCCTGTTCGATGCGCGCGACCTGCCCGTCGCACCGGCGTATGTGAACGCGGTGTCGGGCACGGGCGCCAGCGTGCGCATCGCCAGTCGGTGGCTGAACGCCGTCAGCGTGAACGCCACGCCCGAGCAGGTCGCGGCGCTGCGTGCCCTGGGGTGCGTGAGCAAGGTCGAGACCGTCCGCCGTGCCGCACCGCGCGATGCGACCCTGGAAGCGCCCGTCCGCGTCGACGCCGGTTTCGCCGGGCGCGGCTTCTACGGCTACGCCGACGCCCAGCTCGCCCAGATCAACCTCATCAACCTGCACGCCGCGGGATTCACCGGTCAGGGCGTGGTCGTCGGCATCCTCGACACAGGGTTCCGGCGCGACCACAACGCGTTCAACGAGCCCGGGCACACGGTCAACGTCGTCGCCGAGCACGACTTCATCAACAACGACGGCAACACCGGCATCGAGGCCGGAGATCCCTCGGATCAGCACTCGCACGGCACGCTGATCCTCAGCGTGATCGGCGCCTACCGGCCGGGCGAGCTGGTGGGCGGCGCGTACGACGCGTCGTTCATCCTCTGCAAGACCGAGGTCGTCCCCTCCGAAACACCCGTCGAGGAGGACTACTACGCCGCGGGTCTGGAGTTCATCGAGAGCAACGGCGGCGACATGGCCACCTCGAGCCTGGGGTACATCGACTGGTACACCCAGGCCGACCTCGACGGCCAGACCGCCGTCACGACGATCGCCGTCAACACCGCCACCGCCAACGGCGTCTTCTGCTGCACCGCCGCGGGCAACGAGTACCACGACGCCAACCCCGCCACCAGCCACCTCATCGCCCCTGCGGATGCGCTCAAGGTCATCACCTGCGGCGCCGCCGACAGCGCGGGGAATATCGCCGACTTCAGCTCCGACGGCCCCACCGCCGACGGCCGGCAGAAGCCCGAGGTGCTCGCGCGCGGCGTCGGCACCTCGTGCGTCTGGCCCTACGACACGGTGAACTACGCCTCGGCCAGCGGCACGTCCCTCTCGACTCCGGTGGTCGCCAGCGCCGTCGCATGCCTCATCGGGGCCCGCCCCGGCTGGACCGTCGACCGCATGCGGAACTACCTCTTCTGGACCGCCGGCGACTACATCGCCAACGGCCAGCCCGATGCGGAGTTCGTCCGCGGCTACGGCGTCATCGACGCCAAGGCGGCCTACGACCTGGGCTGCCCGTCGGATTACAACGGCGATTCGTTCGTCAACGGGATCGACTTCGACGAGTTCGTCGACGTCTTCATCGCGGGATCTCCCGCGGCAGATTTCGACGGCAACACCTTCGTCAACGGGGACGACTTCGACGGGTTCACCGCCGCGTTCGTGGCAGGGTGCTGAGCCGCGGAACGTCCGTTTCGGGATATCAGTCCGGGAATGGGCCCGGAATACCTATCTTTATCCTAATTTATAACTATCATTAACCTACTATCGATCTTGGGCGATCGCCGATGAGTAGACTGGGGACGCTGTGCCGTCTTCCGTTTCCAGGCTCATGGACGACCTCACCCCACATCACGGCGCACCCTCTTCCGCCCGCCCCGAGGCATCGGGCGGTGCATGCCAGGGTCAGATTGAGGTTGAGATCGTGAACAGCACCCCCATGCACGCCGACTGGTCCACGACCGTCGGGGCCCGGGCGGTCGCGGCGATCCGCCACCTCGGTCTGCGGGGGCAGGTGCGGGTCCGGGTGGTCGGGGACGCGGAGATGGCCGCGGCACACCTGGAATTCTGCGATGTGGAAGGGACGACCGACGTCCTGACCTTTGACATGTCCTCCGAGCGCGATGCCGACGGTCGACCGGTGCTGGATGTCGACATCCTGGCGTGCGCCGATGAGGCAGCCCGCCAGGGCGCGGCACGCGGGCACTCGCTTGAGCGCGAGCTGCTCCTGTACATCGTGCACGGCCTGATGCACTGCCTCGGGCACGACGACCACGACGAAGCCGCCGCGGCAGCGATGCACGCCGAAGAAGACCGGGTGCTGACCGCGATCGGTGTGGGCGCCACATACGGCGTCCCCGAGCGGGCGGGGGGGGGTGCGCCATGACTCCCTCGGGCTGGCTCTGGATCGCGCTGGCGGCGGTGGCGCTGTCTGCGATATTCTCGTCGCTGTTCCACGCGCTGCGCGAGATCTCGCGCCGGGCGCTCGAGGACCTCGCCGAGGAGCGGGCCGACGAGGGCGCGCGCCGGCGCGTGGCCCACATCCTCGAAGACTCGGAGGGTCACGCCAACGCCGTGGCCGTGCTGCGGATCGCGTCGAGCCTCACCGTCGCGGTGGCCATGGTGTTCTGGGCGCGAGGAATCTCAGCCGCGGAAACCCCCGAGTGGGCTCCCGTCGTGGCGGGGCTGCTGGCGTCGGTGCTCATCCTGTGGGTGTTCGGCGCCTCGATCCCGCACGCGATCGCCAAGCACGCCGGGCCCGAGACGGTGTACGCCTGGTCGCGCACGCTGCGGGCCGCGTACTTTGCCGCGGCGCCCTTCAACGTGGTCGCCAGCGTGGCCGACGAGATCGTGCGCCGCCTGAGCGGCAGGCCGCGCGAGGCCGCGAGCCAGGAGCTCGAGGCCGAATTGCTGAGCGTGGTCGAGGAGGGTCAGGAGGGCGGCCAGTTCGACGAGCTGGAGCGGCGCATGATCGAGGCGATCGTGCGCTTCAAGGAGAAGACCGTCCAGCAGATCATGACGCCGCGCACCGAGATGAAGGCCCTGGAGCTGACCAACAACCTGGGCGAGGTGACGCGGTCGGTCAAGCGGATCGGGCACAGCCGCATCCCCGTCTTCGAGGGCAGCCGCGACAAGATCGTGGGCGTCTTCTACGTCAAGGACCTCATGCTGTGGCTGGCGGGCGAGGCGGGCAAGGGCAAGGGCTTTGACTTCAAGAGCATCCTGCGCCCCGCGCTGTTCGTCCCCGAGAGCAAAACGATCCGCGAGCTGCTCACCGAGCTGCTCGAGAAGAAGGTGCACCTGGCCATGGTCGCCGACGAGTACGGCGGCACGGCGGGGCTGGTCACCATCGAGGACATCCTCGAGGAGATCGTCGGCGAAATCCAGGACGAGTACGAGCTCACCACCGAAGAGGTCCCCGAGGTCCGCGTGCTTCCCGATTCGCGCGGCGCCGAGATCGACGCCCGCGCGTACATCCAGCGCGCCAACGACGAGCTTGCCGCGGCAGGGATCGAGATCCCCGCCAGCGAGGATTACGACACCGTCGGCGGCTTCGTGATCGTCACGCTCGGCCGGATCCCCGCGGCTGGCGAATCGGCCCGCGTCGGCGACCTGCTCGTCACCGTGCTCGACGCCGAGCCCACGCGCGTCAAGCGCGTCCGCGTGGAAAAGGCGACCGACGACGCCGAGCCCGCGCGCACGCCCGAGCCCGACGCCGACGAACCGGCGCCGCTGGAGCCGCAGGTGCGGGTGAGTTCGCACACCCCGAGCCGCGCGGCAAGCGAAAACTAGCCGGCGGCCCCGACGCTCTCCGGTTTGCGTGCCGTTTCCGCAGCTTCCCCGGCCCGCGCTTCGACGAACGCGCCCGCCAACACCCGCGGGACACCGATCCCCGCCCGGTGCTCGCGCCACGCCTGGGCATGCACATTCCAGAAATGCTCGAACGATCGCTCGATCGACAGGGACTGCATGCCCAGATGCGCGTCGGCGCCCATGGCGCGGCGGCGCTCCGGGTCGCACACCAGCTCGACGATCCGATCGGCCCAGCGCCCGGGGTCGCTTGCCGGGAGCACGAACCCGGTGTGTCCGTCGCGCACAACCTCCTTCGGTCCTCCCCGGTCGCTCACGAGCACCGGCAACCCCGAGGCCTGCGCCTCCATCACCACCTGTCCCAGCGTGTCGGTGACGGACGGGAACACGAAAAGGTCGCTGGAGGCGTACAGGGCCGCAAGCTCCGCGCCGTGCCGGAACCCAAGGAAACTCGCGCCCATTCCCTCAAACTCCCGCTCCATGGCCGCGCGGTGCGGGCCGTCGCCGATGATCACCAGCTCCGTGCGCGGATCGCCGGGTCCCAATCGCGACCGCACCTGCTTCCAGACCGATGCCAGAAGAGCCGGGTTCTTTTCAACGCTCAGTCTCCCGACGTACAGCACCTTCACGATCGTCGGGTCCGCGCCAAGCGTCGCCCAGACCGCGGGATCGCGCTGGGGCGCATAGAACATCGCGGTGTCGACGCCGGGCGTGAGGGCCACGATCCGCTCGCGCGCCACTCCACACGCCGCGAGCGACCGCGCGTAGTCCTCGCTCCGCGTGAAGATCCGCCTGAACGGCGCGTAGAACGCCCGCGCCACCGCCGCGGTGATCCACGTGAGCGCGCGGTCGTCAAAGAGATGATCCACGTACGCCGGGAAGTCCGTGTGGTACACGCCCAGCACCGGCACCTTCAGCATCCGTGCCGCGAGCAGCCCGACCATCCCGACCGGCCCGGGCGTTGAGATGTGGATCACTTCTGGCGGGTAGCGTCTCACGTGGCGAAGCATCGCCCCAAGCCGCGGCAGCACCACCTCGAGGTTTTCGTACCTGGGGACCTTCATCGCGCAGCGCGGCACGAAGTTGAAGATGTTCGGCCACGCGGGCGTCTGGAATCTCGTGCTCGTGACGACGTGCAAGTCGCGCCCGGTGCGGCCTGCCGCGCCCGCGATGTTCTGGACGAAACGGCTCACGCCGTTGACGTCGCCGAGGGTGTCGGTAAAGAGTGTGACGCGCATGGCCGCTCGCGTGAACGGTACCACGCCCGGTCCGCCGTCACTTGGCGGGCGCGGCTTCGAGCAGTTCCTTCGCGATTTGCAGCCGCTGCTCTGGGTTCAGCTCCGCGAACGCCCTGAGCACCGCGGCACGGCGCTGCTCAGGCGTGGGCTTGCCCAGCGTTTCGATGTACTGATCCGCGAAGATCTTCCTGACCTTGGCGTCCTGTTCGGGCGAGAGGTCGAGGCGCTGCGAGAGGTCCTTGAACGCCGACTCGCGTGCCGCGATCTGGCGGTCGAAGGACCGCTTCACTTCCTGACCGGCGGCGACCAGCGTGACCTTTACGGTTGCCCGGCGCCGGGGCCCCTCCGCACCCCCGGCGCCGGGACCATCGCCCGACTCAGACTTGCTCTCATCGGCGTTCATCGCCTCGGTGATCGCCGCGTCCCAGTATTCCTTCAGCAGCCCGTCGAACCGGGCCTTCTGCTCGGCGCTCAACACCCGCCCGATCTCCACCTGCAGCCCGCCCTTGTCGCGCAAAGGCCGGAGCTTCTCGACGAGCTCGCGCAGCACCGCGATGTACGCCTCACGCGGCCCGCCCTTGCTGGTCTCCAGCCTGATCAGCAGGCCCAGGTTGTCAGCGACGATCGCGTCCAGGCGCGCCGCGTGGGCCGTGAGGATCGCGTCGGCCTTGGCCCTCGTCGTGGTATCAAGGTCCAGGAGTGCCAGCGCCGCCTCCTCGGCCGTCGTGTCCAGCGGTCGGAGCTTGCCCTCGTAGTCCTTGCTGACCAGCGACTTGCCCGCGGCACCCTCGTGAACCTTCGGTCCCGCGAGGACCGCGGGGTCGGCGGGACCCGCGTCAGCCCGGGAGGCAGGCTCGGAAGCCGGCTCGGCCTGGCGCGCAGGTGCAACGCCTGGTGCGCCGACAAGGGCACACGCGATCACCGCAGTTGCGAATCCAGGGTGCATGTTCACGAACGCATCTCTCAAGTGGCGGGCAGAACGCCGCCACGCCCAGGAAATCGCACAACGCCGCTCTCCGGTGCCCATTGCATCGAATCGGAGATCGGCGTTTGTTCGCAATCCGCGGGTCGATCTCTCGGTGGTTCAGGCCCGTTTACAGCCGCTATCCTGCCGCCATGCCCACCGCGACGACCTCCACACCTGCCGTAGACCGCGCCGCCCTCGCCAAGGCGATCGCCGACACCGCGCTGCTCCGCGGCAACTTCACGCTGCGGTCCGGCCGCACCAGCACCTACTACCTTGACAAGTACCTCTTCTCGACCCGCCCCGAGGTCCTCCGCCACCTGGGCGTGCTCTTTGCCGAAGAGATCGGCTCGCTAGAGCGGGAGCGCGGCATCAAAATCACCCGTCTCGCGGGCGCCGAGCTTGGCGGCATCCCCCTGGTCACCGCCGCCAGCCTCCAGACCGGCCTGCCGTGCATCTTCGTCCGCAACAGCCGCAAGGAATACGGCACCGCCAAGCAGCTCGAAGGGACGCTGAACCGCGGCGACCCGATCGTGATGCTCGAAGACGTCGCGACCACCGGCGGCCAGGCGATCGAGGCTGTCAACGTGCTGCGCGAGGTCGGAGCCAACGTGCTCGCGGTCATCGCGACCATCGACCGCCAGGAAGGCGCGCGCGAGAACGTGGCGAAGGCGGGCCTTGAGTTCCGGGCGCTGTTCACCAAGCGCGAGCTGGGGATTACGGATTGAGTTGCTTGGCGGGTTGCGTGATCAATTCGCAAGGACCGGAGTGTGCGTTCCTTCCAACCTCTGGTCCTCGCCCGGAGGGCGCCCGCCCGTTGCCAGTGTTCTGGCATCACCACCCTGCTCCCCCTCTCTACCATCCCCCGTGCCCGAACCGCGCGCCACCTCCGCACCACGCCGACCCGTGCTGGCGATCAGCATGGGCGACCCCGGCGGCATCGGGGCCGAGGTGATCGTCAAGGCGCTCGCCGACCCCGCGCTGCGGCGGCGGGCGCACGTGCGGATCTACGGCGTCGAGCCCTGCCTGCGTGCCGCGGCTGACAAGGCGCGAATTGAACCATTCTGGTGGCGCGTCGATGGTGCCGCGGCACCCGCGATCCTTGAGACGACGCTCGTGCACGACGTGGTCGTCGTCGACGCCGGCGGCACCGCCACCGACTGGCCCGCGCTCTCGACCCGCCGCGGCGGGGCGTTCTCGTTCCGCTTCGTCGAGAGCGCCATCGCCGACGCGCGCCGGCCCCGCGCCGACCCGCTCCGCGCCGATGCCATCGTCACCGCGCCGATCAGCAAGCACTCCTGGGCCCTGGCGGGGCACGACAACTACCCGGGACACACTGAGCTTTTGGGCGTTCGCTTCAACACGCCGCGCGTGGGCATGTTCTTCCACGCCCCCGCCCGCGGCGACTGGCCGGCGTTCAACGTGATCCTCGCGACGGTGCACTTGCCGCTGATGGACGTGAGGAACGTGCTGACGATCGGGCAGGTCTTCGACTCGATCGATCTGGGCAACGACGCCTGCCGCGAACTGGGGATCGATCACCCGCGCATCGGCGTCGCGGGCCTGAACCCGCACGCGGGCGAGGCCGGGCTCATGGGCGATGAAGAAACGCGCCTCATCGAGCCGGCGATCCGTGCCGCGGTTGAGGCGGGCATCGATGCCCGCGGCCCCTTCCCCGGCGACACCATCTTCAACACGCTGGTCTCGGGCGGTCTGGACCTGGTCGTCGCGATGTACCACGACCAGGGCCTCATACCCGTCAAGCTCCTGGCCCGCGAGCGCGCCGTGAACGTGACCGTCGGCCTGCCCACCGTCCGCACCAGCCCCGACCACGGCACGGCGTTCGACATCGCCGGCAAGAACGCCGCCGACCCGGGCAGCATGAAATCCGCCATCACGCTGGCGATCGACATGGCCGAGCGGCGGGCAAGCCGCCCGGCAGGGAAAGCGGGCTGATCCGGCCTTCCAAGTCGTGAAAACCGCGGCAGGAAACATCCGTATAATTCATCGATGTTCCGCGTGACCACCATCCGCGAGCACGCCAGCCGCGCCGGTAACGTGTTTACCGCGACGAGGCGCACCATCCCCGGGCCGATCGGCCTGCTGGTGCAACTGGTCCTTTTCATTCTTCTTGTCGTAGTGGTCGTGCTGGTCGCGCTCCCGGTGCTGGTGCTGGGCGGCGTGTTCCTGGTGGGCGGCCTGCTCTACGCCGGCGCCCGCGGCCTGCTGCAATCACCGCGGATGCGGATCCGCGACGACGGCCGTCGAAACGTGCGCGTGATCGAATCGTCCGCGTCCGACGTCGTCTAATACCAATTCCCATTGAATCGGTGCGCGTTCTCCGCTCCCTCTGGGAGGGGGGAGTCGCGGGCGCGAGATACGCTGCGGATTCGTAAGACCCCGCTTCTCGGGATCACTCAAACGACGCGAGTTCCCGGCTCCACCACTCCTGCGCCCGGCGCGTGAGTGCACCAACCTCCCCGCCCCCGATCGCCTCGCGCTCCACCTTCACCACCGGCAGCACGCCCCACGACGAGTTGGTCAGGAACACCTCGTCGGCCCCGAGCACGTCGTGGATCGAGAGCATCCGCCGCTCGATGCGCACGCCGTTGTCGGCCGCGTGGCGCACCAGGATCGCGCGCGTGACGCCGGGCAGGACGGGACTTGGCATCACCATGCTCGACACCTCGACAGGCTCGGCCTTGGACTTGGATCCGGCTTTCGCGGCCCGCGTGCCCGCGGGCGCGGCCTTGTGAGTGCCCGGACCCGTCCCGCTCTCCTTCCCGACTTCCTTCTCTTCCCCGCGCGCGATCGGCGTCATGAGCACGCCGTCCTTCACCACAAAGGCGTTGCTCACGCAGCCGCCGGCGAGGTGGTTGGTGACCTGGAAGACCAGCGCCTCGCCCGCCTGCTTTGCCGCGGCACGCTGCAGCTCGCGCAGCCTCGACCAGTAGTTCAGCGTCTTGTGCCCCGCGAACGGGTCGAGCGGGTTGAGCTTCATGTCCGCGAGCGTCACGCTCACTCCGCGCTCCATCATCTCGGCGGGGTACGCGGTAGCGGGCTGGGCGTGGATGAGGATCGTGGGGTCGCGGGCGGCGCCGCTCGTTCGCGAGAGCATGTTGAGGTCGCCCCCGGTAATGGTGAGTCGCACGCGGGCCCGCGCATCCTCGCGCATCAGGCCGGATCGCTTCACCGTCTCGAGCACGGCCTCCGAGAGGGCGTCCTCCCGGAGCGAGTCCGACAGGCCAAGCTCTGCCGCTGAGTGCGCCAGGCGCGTCATGTGCTCGCCCAGGCCGATGACGGCGGGCCCGTCCTTGCCCTTGACCGCCAGCATGGTCTCAAAGAGACCGACGCCGTGCTGCAGCCCCGCGTCGAACGCCGAGACTTTGGCCGCGTCGAGTTCGACGAACTTGCCGTTAAGGAAGACGCTCATAGGGGCAAGGCTAGCGCCGGCCCGCCGCGCCGGGCGCGCGGCCGACCAGTTCCAGCACCATCGCCGCCAGGTCGTCCATGGGCACGGGCTTGCTGAGCCGGCGCTCGTCGGCCAATTCCGGCGGCAGGGCACCGTCGCTGCCGTAGCCGGTGAGGAACGCGAACGGCCGGCCCAGTTCGCGGAGCCGCAGCGCAACCGGAGCCACCGTGCTCCCCTGCAGGTCGATGTCGAGCACCGCGGCATCGAACGTCTCGCGTTCGACGATCTCCAGGGCCTTCTCGACGCTGGGCGCCGGTCCCAGCACCACCGCCCCGCGCTGGCGCATGTGCTGCACGATCACGCCGGCGACCAGATAGTTGTCCTCGACCACCAGCAGCCGCAGGCCGGCGAGGATTGGTTCGAACGGCGTCACGGGTGCTCTCCGGGCGTGCTCGCATGGAGTTCCCGGGCGCCAGCGCGGGGCTGTGTCGGGTCGGTCAGCGGACAGACGATTTCGCACCGCACCCCCGCCGCGTCGAATGAGAGGGCAACCGACCCGCCGACCTCGTAGGGCACGCTGTGCTCGATGAAGTCGGTGCCGTAGCCGCGCTCCGCGGGCGCGGTCACGGGCGGCCCGCCTCGCTCCTGCCAGAGCACGCGCAGCCGCTTGCGGGACCCTTCGTGCTCGGTCGACCACGAGACGCGAACCCGTCCCGCGGGCACACTCAGGGCGCCGTGCTTGGCGGCGTTGGTCACCAGCTCGTGCAGGGTCATGCACACCACGGGCGCCGCGCGGGCCGCCAGCATCACATCGGGACCCTCGACCTCGATCCTCCCCGCGCCCGCGCCGTACGGCGCCAGCACATCGCTCGCGGCTTGGCGCAGGCTCGCGCCCTTCCAGTGCGAGCGGGCCAGGAGCTCGTGGGCCGTGCCCATGGCCCGCACCCGCCCCGCGAGCTTCAGTGCGAACTCGTCGACCGAGTGAGTTCCGGTGCGCGACTGCTCCAGCACCGCCAGCACCCCCGCCAGCGTGTTCTTCACCCGGTGGTCGAGCTCGCGGGTCATCAGCCGCTCGTGACGCTCGACCTCCTTCTGCTCGGTCATGTCGCGCGCCACCGCGTAGATCAGCCCGTCGTCGGGGTTGAGCACCGCGTTCCACGAGAGCCAGCGCACCGTGCCGTCCTTGCAGATGTACCGGTTGTCGAACTTCAGCACCGGCAGCGCGGACGCCAGGCGGCCCGACTGCACCACCGTTCGCCCCTGGTCCTCGGGGTGCACGAACTCGATGTACGGACGCGAGGTCAGTTCCTGCGCCGAGAACCCAAGCACCCGCGAGAACGCGGGATTCACGCGCACGAGATAGCCGTCGACGTTCGCCACGCACAGGAGGTCGATCGAAAGATCGAAGAAGCTGTCGAGCTCGCGCTCCGTGAGGCGCCGCGCCGTCACGTCGCGCATCACTCCCACCGCACGCGCCAACCGCCCGTCCTCGCCCAGCTCCAGCACCCCGCGGTCGCGGAACCACCGGTACGTCCCATCCCGAGCCCGGAAGCGGTACTCCAGGTCCGCGGCACGCCGGTGCGCGATCGCCCCGGCGATCTCGGCCTTCACCGCCGGCAGGTCCGCCGGGTGCACGCGGCTCTGCCAGCTCTCGCCGGTGCAGCCCATCTCGTCGGGCCCGTATCCCAGGATCTCCGTGAACATCCCGCCCCAGGTCATGCGGTCCAGGTCGTAGTCGTGCTCGTAGACGATGTCGCCGATCGCCTTCGCCAGCGTGCGGGCGCGGCTCTCAAGCTCGAGGATCCGCTGCTTCAACGCCGGCGCCCCTTCGGGCGCTGGGGACATTCCCCCAGATGTCGTGGGCCTCGACCCCTTCATGGGCGACTCCCGGCACCGGACGCGGCTTCTCAGGCTACCTGCGACGGACCGCCGACGCAACGCAGGACCGACCTTGCCCCCCCACGCACGGTCCGGTAAGAGGTTCTCGGTCGTATCCGTTACGGCGCTCTCAACGCCGCCGGCGCGAGGCGAGCGCAAGCATCCCCACCAGCACGCCAACCCCCGGCGGTCCCGGGATCGTCGCGATCCACGCCCTCGAACCGACACCCAGGAGCGTGCCCGAACCCACGATTGTCAGACCGTCGGCAGAAACGCCAGTGGGTTTCATCCACTGCCACGCGTCGGCGGGAAGCCCGGCCGAGATGAGGATCGATTGCAGATCGAGCATCCCTGTGGCCGCGGTCCACACGAACGGATAGTCATATTGGTCCGACCGCCGGCTGGTGCCGACGATGACCGAGCCGTCGGCGTTGGTGGCGAGCGCCCTGGAGTAATACACCGTCGGGTCGATCGAGCCCAAGTCCGTGTAGCCCGCGCTCTCGGTCCAGCGGAACGCGTGGTGCGTGTTGTCGCTGGGATCGTCCGCGACCCCGACCGCGACCTTGCCGTCACCACTCACGGCCTCGACCGTGGGCCGCTGGTCGCCAGCCATGAATGCCAGGCGCTGGGAGCCCGTGCTTTGATGCCAGACCCAGCTCACCCCTGACGTGTCGTACCCGACGATCGTCTTCCCGTCCCACGACATGCCCGTCGCCCGCGCGTTGCCGAAGGCGAAGCTGGGCAGAACCTCAAGGCCGCCCGCGGCAGTCCATCGCATGGCGTCACCGCCGTAGAAGCCCGCGAGCACCGAACCATCCGCCGAAGCGCACGTCATGCCGTTGAACCCGTGATCCGGGTACGGGACGTGCGGCGCGGGGTTCCAATAGATGGCCCTGGTGCCATTGACGTTGTTCGGGAACGCCCAGCCCACGATCGTCGCGCCGTCGGCGGAAATGCCCGTGCCGATGCAGTTGAGGAAACCGTTCTCGGTGATCAGCGTGTGCGAACCGCCGGAGCGCGTCCAGCGGACGGCGTAGTCGATTCCCAAAGACGACACCCCGCCCCCGCACACGGTGTTTCCATCGGCGGAAATGCCCGCGGCGTCCATGTGCGAGAGCGGCGAGGGGATGGGGATGGTCTGGAAGGTAAGCGACGGGGCCCCGAGCGCGGGGGCGATGCACGGGGCGAGCGCGGCCACAAGCGTGCTGGACAGGGCGCGGCGGCTCATACAGCGAGTGTACAACGATTCAGTGCCGCGCCCCAATGAAATGGGCGGACGGCCCCGACGGCGCCGGACGCAAAGAGGTCGGCTCAGCAGCCCGCCACGAACGCCGCGGCAAAGAGGTCCAGGTCGTCACCGTTGACGATCCCGTCGAAGTTGACATCGGCGAACGGGTCGCCGATCTCGATCGCGGCTGCGAAGCGATCGAAGTCGTCGCCGTTGACGAACCAGTTCCCGTCGACATCGGCCTCGCAGACGGGGGGAATGGTGACGACGTACGAGCCCGCAACGCCCAGGGAGTCGGTGCCGCCGCCAACGATCGTGCGACCATCGCCCGAGATGGCGCTCGCGCTTTTCAGCGTCCAGCCCTGCGTGTCTGCTCCTGAGTCGGCGAGCAGGTCACGCAACCGAACCACACCCGCAGCGCGTGTCCACACGAACGCGACCTGAACGCTCCTGCCGGTATTCGGGTCGGGTTCGATGAGCGTGCCGACGCCCACGCGCCCATCGGCCGAGAGATCGGAGAAGTTCGCCGCGCGGCCCGGTCCCCACGGACCGCTCAGGGGCTTCCAGCCCGACGCGGCGCTCCAGCGCCACAGGATGTTCTGAGACGCCGCAAAGTCGTAGCCTGCCCCCACGATCACCGAGCCGTCGTGCGAGACCGCCTGCGCGGAGTTGTCCTCCGAGGGCTCGGACTGCTTGATGGGCTGCGCCTCGGGCCCGGTGAGCCAGCGGACGGGAATGGTGCCCTTGACGTCGGTGCGCTGCGATAAGCCCACCACGTGCTGGCCGTCGCCGGACACGCGGGCGGCGTGCGGAAGGCTCTGGCCGGTAAGGCCGAGCAGAGCGACGGTCGCGCCCCCCGACGATCTCCACGCGTGCGACTCATCGCCCGAGAAATCGCCCACGATGACCGAGCCGTCGGCGCTGACGCTCCGTGCCCAGGCACCGACGCCCGGCGCGGGCTCGAAGATGGTGGTCATGGGAGCGCCGGGCATCGCGGCCCCTGGACGCTCCGGGTCCGTGGCAACGGCCGTGCGGAGCTCGCCGACCACGAGCGTGCCGTCGGCGGAGATCGCCTGGCCGTAGGACCGCGCAAAGCCCGGCGCCGGCTCGATCAGCTCGAAGCCGGTCGACTGGGTCCAGCGGAAGGCGCGGAACGTGCCGTTGATCGAGACGGTTCCGGCGATCACCGAGCCGTCGTGCGAAACGTCCGCCGCGCCGGCGCTGGTGGCGCCTTGGGGCGCACCGAACGGGCGGAACGAAGCCTGGGCGCACGCGGCCGCGGCAATGAAGGCGCTGCAAAGAGCGACACAGAGGCGATGCATGCGATGTTCTCCCGAACCAGGAGGCCCGTCCAACGGCCGAATGGCCTGCATCAGAGCATACAGGTCACGCGTCGAGAGAGTTGCGGTATTCCCAAACGCGGCACTAGACACGGCAGAAACCCCCGCGATGAAGTCGCGCGCAAGGGGGCAGTTAGTGTTTGAGGGGGGCTCGACAGCCCGCCCCTACGTCGCCCGTTCGAATGCAAACCCCCCGCCGTTGTAGTCCACCCGCACCGTGTCCCCCGCTCCGAACTCGCCCGCGAGGATCTTGCTCGCCAGCGGGTTTTCGATGCGCTGCTGGATGGCCCGCTTGAGCGGGCGGGCCCCGTAGCTGGGGTCCCAGCCTTCGGTCGCGATCTGCGTCTTGGCCGCGTCCGTGAGTTCGAGCGCCATGTCGCGCTCCTTCAACCGCTTGCGCAGGCGCGAGAGCTGGATCTCGACGATTGCGCCAAGGTCGTTCTTGCGCAGCTGGTGGAAGACCACAACCTCGTCGATGCGGTTGAGCAGCTCGGGCCGCATGAACTGCGTCGTGCCCATGCCCAGCATCGCCTGCTGGGCCTTGGTGATCGCCGCGATCACCTTGGGCGACATGCCCGTGGCCTTGCCCAGCTCGTCCATTGCCGCGCCCGCCGGGCCGCGCCTGAGCAGGTCGCGCACCGCGGCTTCGATCTCCCAGTCCTCGGCGCCGCTGCCCGTCAGCTCCTGGATCATCTGGCTGCCGACGTTGCTTGTCATCACGATGATCGCGTTCTTGAAGTCGACCGTCCGCCCCTGCCCGTCGGTCAGGCGCCCGTCATCCAAGATCTGCAGCAGCACGTTGAACACGTCGGGGTGCGCCTTCTCGATCTCGTCGAGCAGGATCACCGCGTACGGCCGGCGCCGCACCGCCTCGGTCAGCGCCCCGCCCTCCTCGTACCCTACGTAGCCCGGGGGCGCGCCGATCAGGCGGCTCACCGCGTGCTTCTCCATGTACTCGCTCATGTCGATGCGGACCATCGCCTCCTCGGTGTCGAAGAGGAACTCGGCCAGCGCCTTGCACGTCTCGGTCTTGCCCACGCCCGTCGGGCCAAGGAACAGGAAGCTGCCGATCGGCCGGTTGGGATCGCCAAGCCCCGCCCGCGAGCGGCGCACCGCGTCCGAAACGCTCTTGAGCGCGTGCTCCTGCCCCACGACGTGCTCGCCGAGCTTCTCCTCCATCCGCTGGAGCTTCTCGCGCTCGCCCTCGACCAGGCGCGACACGGGGATGCCCGTCCACCGGGCCACGATCTCGGCGACCTGCTCGGCGTCGACCTCTTCCTTCACCAGCGCATCGCCGCGCGCGTTCTGCGCCGCCAGGATCTTCTCGGCCTCGTCGAGTTTCTTCTGCAGCTCGGGCATCTCGCCGTACTTGATGCGGCTGGCCGAACCCAGGTCGCCGCGGCGCTGGGCCTGCTCGAGCTCGACCTGCTTGGCGTCCATCTGCTGCTTGATCGCCTTCACGGCGTCAAGCTCCTTCTTCTCGCTCTCCCATCGCGCCGTGAGCGCCCGGTTCTTTTCCTGCAACTCACCAAGCTCGCGCTGGATGCGATCAAGCTCGCGCGTCGCGCCTTCCCCCTTCGTGCCTTCGTGCCTTCGTCCCTTCGCCCCTTCCACCTCCAGCTTCACCGCCTCGCGCTCGATCTCAAGCTGCATGATCCGCCGCCGCAACTCGTCAAGCTCGGTCGGCATCGAGTCGTTCTCGATCCGCAGCTTGCTCGCGGCCTCGTCGATCAGGTCGATCGCCTTGTCGGGCAGGAAGCGGTCGGCGATGTACCGGTGGCTCAGCTGTGCCGCGGCAAGGATCGCCTCGTCCTTGATCCGCACACCATGATGCGCCTCGTACCGCGGCTTCAATCCCCGCAGGATCGCGACCGTCTCTTCCACGCTCGGCTGATCGACGAACACCGGCTGGAAGCGCCGCTCGAAGGCCGCGTCCTTCTCGACGTGCTTGCGGTACTCATCCAGCGTCGTCGCGCCGATGCACCGCAGCTCGCCGCGCGAGAGCGCCGGCTTGAGCAGGTTGCCCGCCGACACCGCGCCCTCCGCCGCGCCCGCGCCGATGATCGTGTGAAGCTCGTCGATGAACAGGATCACCTGCCCGTTGCTCGCCGAGACCTCGCGCAGCACCGCCTTGAGCCGCTCCTCGAACTCGCCCCTGAACTTGGCGCCCGCGAGCAGCTGTCCCACGTCAAGCGCGATGATCCGCTGCGACTTCATCCCCTCGGGGCAGTCGCCGTTGACGATGCGGAGTGCGAGCCCCTCGGCGATCGCCGTTTTGCCCACGCCCGGCTCGCCGATCAAGACCGGGTTGTTCTTGGTGCGGCGGCTGAGCACCTGCATGCACCGCCGGATCTCTTCATCGCGCCCGATCACGGGGTCGAGCTTGCCCTGCTGGGCCTTGGCCGTCAGGTCGACGCCGTACTTCTTCAGGGCCTCGTAGCTCGTCTCTGTGTTCGGGTCCGTCACGTTCTGCACCCCCGAGGTCTTGCGCACTTCCTTGATCGCCGCCTCGAGCCGCTTCTTGTCGAGCGCGTTGAGCAACAGCACTTCCTTGGCTTGCCCCGCGACATCCACGAGCGCGAGCAACAGGTGCTCGCTCGACACGTACGAATCGCCCAGGCGCTTGGCCTCGGCATCGGCCTTGTTCAGGATGTCCATCACCGCGCGCCCGCTCGATCCCGCGCCCGAGCTGGTCGTCGTGAGCCGCCCCAGTTCGCTCTGCGCCATCGACGCGATCCGCCCCGGGTCGCCCCCGGCCCGCTGCACGATCGACCACCCCGGCCCCGACTTGTCCGACAAAAGCGACGCCAGGATGTGCAGCCCCGTCACCTCCGGGTTCGATCTCCCCGCGGCATCGGACTGAGCATCAGAAAGCACCTGCTGGGCCGTGGTCGTAAATCGGTCGGGACGCATACATACCTCCGGCAGCGCCCATACGAGCGCGGCCGGGGGTTGGATTGCAAGCGGCGCGCCCGTCTGCCGTGCCGAAAAATGCACTCAGAAGGGCACCACAACCGTCGAAAAGCGTTAAACGGGGCTCGGCCTGCCGGAATGACAGCGCCCGCGGGGCGGGACTTTCAGGCCTCGCAAAAACTCGTTCGGCTTGCGTGGTTCATACTAAATCAAATACCGGGACAATTCACTGAGGAGCCTGAAAGGCCCCGCCCCGGGAGATCAGCTCCGCTTACCCAGGAACCACCCCAGCAGACCGCCGACCAGCGTGAGCCCGCCCAGGCCGCCGACGAACGCCCAGATGTTGTCGCCCAGCACCTTGAGCACATCGCTGCCGCTGTTGTTGATGCCCAGCATGATCGCGAACGCGGCAACCAGCAGCGACGCCACCGCGCCGATCGCCATGCCGCCGACCAGGCCCGAGCCCGCGCCGTCGTAGATTTCCTGCACGACGAACGCCGGTGCCGCGGCAGCGCCGGACATCGCGGCATCACCCTCGGACGCCGCCGGCGTCTCGAACAGCGCCCCGGCCTCCATCGCCGCGCCCGAGCCCATCGCGGCTTCCTCGGTCGTCTGCTGCGCCACCGTCTCCTGCCCGCCGTACACGTCGTCGAGCAGGTTGGCGCCCAGCGACGTGTCGTCCACATCGCGCGTCATGTCGAGCAGGCCGCTCCCCGAGCCCGAGCGGCCCGGGTCGTCCATCTTCGCCGGCGCGTTGGTGATGCGCGTCACGGCAGACGGGTCCGCCTCTTCGGTCGCGTCGGCGTCGAAGATGCTGATGCCCGTCTGCTCCTTGGGGCTCTCAAGGCCGATCGCCGAGGCCGAGCCGCTCGAAGAGAGCGACACCGGCTCGAGTTCGCCGCTGTCGGCCAGCGGGATGATGTCGTCGTCGTCCTTCTTGCCCGCGCCCGAGATCAGATCGACGTGCTCGACCTTGAACATCAGGCGGTCGCGGTCGCGGAACTCGGGCAGTTGGCCCGATGATGCCATCTGGCGGACTTCGTCGGCCGTCTTGCCGAGCTTGGCGGCGGCCTCTTCCAGCGTGTAGAACATCTTGGCCATGACCAACTCCCTGCCGGACATCCCGCCCGGCGACCCCAACACCGCCCACCAATCCCGGCACCCACCCCGGAACCCGGCCCTGCATCCAAGCCCGAATCCGGGCACGCCGGGCCCGAACCCTAGCGCACTTGAACCACAGACGCTAACCGATGCCGCCGGCGTCGGCAACCCCCCCGGACGGCTGCACTTCCGCCGGCCCGAGCCGCCCTTCCCCATCGAACGCTACGACCTGCCCCACCCCGCGGTTCCAGAGGCCCTCGACGGCCTGAAGATCCTGCACATCACCGACCTGCACGTCCGCAAGGGCCGGCCCCTCCCCGCCCCCACCCGCCGCGCCATCGA
>JBGALI010000039.1:0-9620 GCA_044223975.1 Phycisphaerales bacterium
GATTCCAAGAAACCACTGATCACCGGCCATGCTTACTCGCTCAGAGCGAAACCACCACCGGAACTCACCATCTGTGGGATTGAGACTCCAATTCGTCCACAAATCCCTCGGCTGACGGATCACGAGCGGTCCAAGGATCTTGATCTGGCCCTTTTCGATCGACACGATGCCCCGCCGGGGAACCCAGATCGGCATCCACTTCACGCTCCCGACCCACACCACCAACAGAAGCACGGTGACGACCAGCCCGACCCATTTCACCGTCTTCCGCACGGCGACCCTGAGCGGCGGATGCTTACGATGAGGCAGTGACGGTGCGGGCACGAGTCAAGAGTAACGCGAGTCCCCGGTTCACGCCTCCGGCTGCTTCCCACACTCCGGGCACACGGATCCCGCCGCAAGCCCGGCCCGGTCGTAGCCGCACGCGGGGCACGCGCCCTCGCGGACGCGGCGGAGGTATTTCGCATCCGCCCTCCATGCCGCGGCGGTGGCGAGGAGAGAGAGGAGGGCGGGGAGCCAGAGCGGCACACCGAGCTCGATTAGAACGGTGTCGCGGTGCCAATGGAACCACCAATCAAGTCTGTATCGCCTGATGTCGTACCACATCAAGCCGGAAAGGATCGTGTATTGCTCCTTAGGTTTCTCCAGGTTTACCTGGGCCGTGCCACATCCCACCGAGATTCTGTCGTAGTTGGGGAATCGCCACTCGGCGGCCCACCACCCACTCAATATCCACAGGACAAGCAACGCAGGTGTGACCGCCACCCCGCCCCACTTCACCGTCTTTCGGAACGCACGCTTCAGCTTGTCCCTGCTTCCCACCCGCGCAGTCTACCGCGCCTCGGGCTGCTTCCCACACTCCGGGCACAATGATCCCGCCGCAAGCCCGGCCCGGTCGTAGCCGCACCCGGCGCACAACCCCACCCGAGCGCGGCGCATGTATTTCGCGTCTGCCCGCCATGCGAAGGCGGTCGGGAGGAGAAAGATGAGCATGGGAGCCCACAGCGGAATGGAAACCATGAACGCAGAGCTTCGGCCCGCCCCTGTGTAGAACCACCAAAAGAAGTCAAGGTCTGCTCGGACGCACTCGACTTCTATGTCACCGATGTACTTCGCGGGGAGAGGCGTCTTAACCACTACTCTTCCGCCACCCGCTACGACGCCACCTCTGCCGTATTGCTCTAGGGAGACATACCACCACGCGCTCCCAATCCACACCACCACCAGAAGCACGGTGAGCCCCGCGCCACCCCATTTCACCGTCTTGCGGACCGCCCGCTTCACCTTGTCGCGCGTGCTTCCCACCCGCGCAGTCTACCGCGCCTCGGGCTGCTTTCCACACTCCGGGCACAATGATCCCGCCGCAAGCCCGGCCCGGTCGTAGCCGCACCCGTCCAGAGAACTTCAGCGGCGGCGTTGGCTTGCGTCCGGGTTGCACGCCGGTCTGAGACGTCCCGCACTCCCGAAACACCGAATGATGGCGCGGGGGAAGGCGATATCGCGCGCAACGCGCAATTTGAGTGCGCTGCTCACCAGGAACGCGGGACTGGGCCTCGATGGGCAGAAGTGCGGGAACTCGACTTGGCCTGGAGCACCGGAGATCGTGCTGCCATGAGGGGACGCCGTAGAACGCCGCACGCGTACCACGAATCCCTTCAATCAGGCGAGTATTCGTCCCCCGTATAGCGAAAAGCCGGAGCCATGTGGCTCCGGCTTCTTCAATCAAGGGTGTGATCTCAGATTACCAGCGACTGCCACCGCCACCGCCGCCGCCGCCGAAGCCCCCGCGGCCCGCACCGGCCTCGCGGGGCTTGGCTTCGTTGACGGTGAGATCGCGGCCGTCAACGTTTTTGCCGCTGAGCGCGGACATCGCGGCCTTGGCGTGCTCGGCGTTGTTGAACTCAACGAACCCGAAGCCGCGGGGGCGGCCGGTATCGCGATCCATGACGAGGGCCGCGGACGCGACCTCGCCGTGAGCCGCGAACATGTCCCGGAGCTGTGACTCGGTGGTATTGAACGACAGATTGCCTACGTAAAGCTTCATGAGAACTTCCAAACGCCCGTGTGTGATGTTCCGCAGCTTGAACTCGGGCAGAGGAAGCCTCGGCGATCCGGAGTGCCCGCCCGGAATGGGCGGGTTTGAACAGAGATCATGGGATTGTACGCCGTCCGAGTGGACAGGTTGCGCGTGCCGCGCTTTACCGTGCACTTTCCCGGTTCCAGCGGCGTGACGCACGTTGATTGTCACCATCGTTCCGAGGCGCCCCGGCGTCGCTCAAATGCCTGATTTCAGCGCACGGACTGCCTCAACAGCACACCGCGGCCGCCGGCGGATACGGCGCTTAGCTCGCCCCCAAGGCAACAGTCCTCGAAAATGAGGTAAACATGCTTCACGACCGCTCGTTACCGTCGGAGGGCAACTCGGCTCGTCCATGGTCTCGCCGAATCGGCCGGCGATCGGAGCATCCGCACTCACGGAAACCGGGCCAGAATCAGCGAGAAGTCATCCGCGAGGCCGTCGGGGTTCGACATGGACCTGGCGGCTGCGAGAATGTCATCCAGGCACGCGCGGTCGGTCAGGGCGTGCTCGCGGGCAAACTTCTCCAGACCCTCGACCCCCCAAAGCGTGGTGGGGTCGGACCAGACTTCGATCGCGCCGTCGCTGTAGACGAGCAGGGACGCGTCGGAGGGGATCGGAACGCGAAGGGTTTCAAACCGCTCGTCGGTGTCGATCCCCACGGGCAGGCCGGGGCTCTCAAGCTGCCGGACGAGCTTGTCCGATCCGATTCCAGCGGGGCTGCTCACGAGCAGCGGGGGTGGATGCCCGCCCCCGGAATACGAGAGCGTGCGTGTGCTGCGCTGGTACACGCCGTACCAGATCGTGAAGAACATGTTGTGGTGCTGGTCCATCGGGAACGAAGCGTTGAGATGCCGCAGCACGCTGGACGGATCGCGCAGATCGCCCCCGCCGATCGCGCGGCTGCGGACCGAGTTCATCGCCGACACGCCCAGGAGCGCGGGCCCGACGCCGTGCCCGCACACGTCCAGCAGGTAGATCGCCAGGTGATCGTCGTCGATCCAGAAATAGTCAAAGCAGTCACCCCCGAGCGACGCGGACGGAACGAACACCCAGTCGAGCCGCACCGGCTCGCTCAGGGGGGCGGGCAGGAGCGATCGCACGTACGACGCGGCCTTGACGAGCTCCGCCGCCAGCGCCTCCTGGCTCTGGCGCAACGCCTCGAACGCCTGGTTGCGCTGCAGCAGAGACAGGTAGCCGCGAGAGTGGTAGCGGATGCGGGCCACGAGCTCGACCGGGTCGGGGAGCTTCACGATGTAATCGTTGGCGCCGCGCGCGAACGCCTCGGCCTTGGTGGTCCCTTCTTCCTTTGAGCTCAGCACGATGAGCGGCGTCAGCGCGGTAGCCGCCTGCTGGCGGTAGCCGCGAACAAGGTCCAGGCCGTCGGCATCGGGCATGATGAGGTCTTGGAGGATGACGGTCGGAAGGATGCGTGCCGCGGTGGCAATCGCTTCCGCGCCCTTCTGACAAAAATGGAACGCGATGTCCGTTTGCGCGGCGAGGATTCGCCGGACGGCCTCTCCGATGATCATCTGGTCGTCGACCAGCAGAACGACGGGGCGATCCGGGGGCTGGGCCTGCACCGAGGGGACTGTGGCGGTGATCATGCGGTTCCCCGAGTGGTGCCGGTTGTCATCATCCGTGCGGCGATCGCGCCGCCGATGCTTCCGATGGGCAGCGTCTCTGCAGCCGCGCCGATTTCGACCGCCGCTCCGGGCATGCCCCAGACCACGCTCGTTGCCTTGTCCTGCGCGATGGTGTGCCACCCCGCGGCGCGGAGCCGCCCAAGCCCGGCCGCGCCGTCGCGCCCCATCCCGGTGAGGAGCACCGCCACCCCGGGAGACGCCTTCGCGCGGCAGATCGAATCAAAGAGCACATCGACGGACGGACGGTAAAGCTGCTCGCGCGGCTCGGCGGTGTACCTGATCCGGCCGCCGCTGTCGATGACGAGGTGGTCGACCGTGCTGGCGAGCAGGATGCGCCCCGGCGCGAGCGTGTCTCCGGGCATGGCGACCTCGACCCGATGTCGGGTCTCGTGCGACAGCCAATCGGCCAGTCCGGGAGCAAAGGTCGGATCGATGTGCTGCACGATCACCATCGCGAAGGAGCCCGGCTTGGGCATCGCCAGGAGCATCGTCGCGAGCGCCTGGGGTCCGCCGGTTGAAACTCCGATCGCGACGAACGGGGCGATTGCGCTCGTCCCCGCGGCCCGCGCCGGGGGCGGAACGGTTGGTTGAACGCCCGCGCGGCCGATGCCGCTGATCACACCGATGGCCTGGATCTTCCTCACAAGGGGTTCGGCGTTCACCGAGCTCCCATCCGCGGCCAGACCGGGAGTGGCAACGGCGTCGAGGGCGCCCGCGCCGAGGGCCTCGAACACCCGACCGGCATTTCCCTCAACCGTTGCCGTGACCACGATGATCGGGCAGGGGGTCGCTTGCATGATGCGGCGCGTGGCCTCGACGCCGTCCATCACCGGCATGATCATGTCCATGAGGACCACGTCCGGACGATCCTGCGCACATTTGGAGACGGCCTCGACGCCGTTCTCGGCGACCCAGGCCACCGTCGCGCCCGGCAGCGTTGCGACCGCTCGCTTGAGCGACTCGACGGCCAGGCGCAGGTCGTTGACGATGCCGATTCGCATCAGGCCGGCGCTCCGATCAGGTCTTCGACCATGCGGATCAGCGAGTCATCCTGGAAACTGCTCTTGGTCAGGTAGGCGTTCGCGCCGGCCTCAAGACCGAGCCGGCGGTCCTCCTCGCGGTCCTTGTACGACACGATGATGATGGGCAGCTCCGCGAACTTCGCCTCGCGCCGGACGGCCCGGATGAGCTCGATCCCGGTCATGCGCGGCATGTCCACGTCCGTGACGAGGAGGTCGTAGCGCCCGGCGCGGAGCGTGCTGAAGCCTTCGCGGCCATCCACCGCCACGTCCACCTCGTACCCGCGCCGCATCAGCAGCTGACGCTGGACCTCGCGCACCGTGATCGAGTCGTCCACGACGAGGATCCGCTGTCTCTCCTTCGCGGCAGTCGTCGCGTGATCCGCTGCCACACCAAGAAGTCGGCCGCCCTGCAGCGAGCGCTTGAGAGAGCGGAGCAGGTCGTCGATGTCCACCACAAAAACCGGCACCCCGTCCGAACGGATGGCCGCGGCGGCGATGTGGGGCACGGCGCCGAGGCGCGGATCGAGCGGGCGGACCACCAGGTCCTCCTCGCCGCACACCTGATCGACGAGCAAGCCGCAACGGTCATCGCCGGCCCCGATTATGAGCGCCGACAGGGTGTCTCCTTGGTGCGGCAGAACATGGCCGCCGATCACTTCGGCCGCGTGAACAAGCCCGATCGAACGGTCCTCCAGCGTGAACTGCATCCGGCCCTGGACCGGGCGAACTTCGGCCGCGGGAACCCGCACGATGCGGTCCAGCCGTGCGAGGGGGACCGCGTACAGCTCGCCGGCGATTCGAACGACCGCGGCACGGATGACCGAGCGCGTCACGGGCAATCGGATCGTGAACCGCACGCCACGCCCCAGCTCGGTGTCGAGCGAGACCGCCCCGGACACTTCGCGCACGGCGGACTGCACAATGTCGAGCCCGACGCCGCGCCCGGACAGTTCCGTCGCGGACTGCTTGGTCGAGAAGCCCGGAAGGAACAGGAATTCCAGGAGCTCCGCCTGGGTGAGCTGGCCGGCGGTCTCCGGATCGACCATGCGGCGTTCGACGACCTTGCGGCGCACCGCCTCGGGGTCGATGCCGCGCCCATCGTCCCGAACCTCGATGACCAGCGAGCCGCTCTGGTGGCGGGCCGAGAGCGTGATCGTCGCCGCGGGGGGCTTCCCGGCGGCGCTCCGCTCGGCGGGCGTCTCCACGCCGTGGTCGAGGCTGTTGCGGATCATGTGAGTGAGCGGAGATTCGAGCTTCTGCAGGGTCTCGCGGTCGACCTCGACGGCTTCGCCCTGGATGCGCAGCTCCACGTTCTTGCCGAGCTGCCTCGCGATGTCTCGCACCATGCGGGGGAACATCGAGACACCCTCCGAAAACGGGCGCATGCGACTGCGGAGGACCTCGGTGTAGAGATTGCCGGACAGTTCCTCGAGTCGTCGGAACGCCTCATCGAAGAGCGCGGATTGATCGCCGAGTGCGGCTTGCACGCCCGCGGCGGCCGCGGCCAGAGCCTCGAAGGATGCACGGGACCGCTCGCTCTCTCGATCGTGTCCCCTTTCGAACGCGCCCGGACGACCGCCACGTTCAGACCGCAAATGCTCACGCAACGTCTGAACGGTCGTGTCGAGCGTGCGTTCCCGCGCCTTCAGACCCGCCAGCAACGTGCGGAGAGATTGCAGTCGTGCGGCCTCGACCGTGGACTCCCCCGCCAGGAACAGCATGCGGTTCAGAACGCTCGCGGCCACCCGCACGCTGCCGGGGATCGTCGCCGGAGCCGCAGGCGCGGCTGGGGAAGTGGGGGCGTCGGGTGGGTGCGCGGCATGAGGTGCCGGTGCTGTCGGGGCAGGTGGCGCGGCGGGAGAACTCGCGGCCGGCGGCGGGGACTTGAGCTGCGCCGCCAGTGCCGCGAGGCGACCAGCGTGAGCCTGTGTCCACGCCGCGAGGTCCGGCTCCGCAAGCGCACGCACCTCGCCCAGCACATCGACCGCCTGCAGCAACTGGTCGACCCGTGCGGACGTCAGCACCTCGCGCCCGTCCTTGGCGGCCAGGAAACACTCTTCCATGGCGTGCGCGAGCGACACGATCACATCGAGGCCCACGATCCGGGCCGCCCCTTTGATCGAGTGCGCCGCCCGCATGAGCGGCTCCACCACGGCCCGGTCGCCCGGAGTCTTCTCCAACGCGAGGAGGCCCTCGTTCAAGGCCGCGCAGTGAGCCTCCGCCTCGAGCTTGAAAAGCTCGAGCATCGAGAACCCTTCGAACCCTGCGCTGCCGCTCATGCCAGACTCGCTTTGAAGCCGGCGAGGACCCGCTCGCCGTTGAGAACCGTGACGCAGCGGCCGCCGATGTCGGTCACGCCTATGGTGAAGTCCGCGATGGAGTATCCCACCGTCGCTGGCGCCGCGCGGAATACGCCTGGATCGGCACTCTCAACGCCCAACAGGGCATCGACCTCGAACGCCCACGAGTCGTCCGCAGGTCCCATGACCACCATGCGCCGAAGGTCGGTGGAAAGATCCGGGTGCGGAGCCGCATCGCGCGCCGGCAGACCGAGCAGGCGGTGCAGGTCGGCGCACAGGACGAGTTCACCCCTGATGTTGCACACCCCGCGCAGGACGCCCGTGGTGCGGTGCGGGATCGGGCTCGGGCGAGCCACGGGGGTGACGCGCCGGAGCGCCTGCGCGGGCAGGGCCGCGGCTTCCGCACCGATCCGGAACAGGAGGAACCGAGCGGATCGTCCGTCCGACGAATCGCCGGGATGCGCCGCGAGCCTTGAACTCGCCTCAAGATCTGCGGAGGAAACGGGTCGGTTCAGCAGGCGCAGAATCGCCTCGCCGTTCGCGGCTGGTGCCGACGCGGGGTTCGATCCAGGGACGGCGTGTTCGCTCACGGCCGGCCCTCCTGTCGGCCATCCGACGAGGCGCGCCGAGCCCGCTCCCAGTATGCGGTGGCGCGGCGTGCGTCACCGGACCGTTCGCTCAGAAGCGCCAGTTGCAGCAGCGACGCCGAGCGGTCGGGTTCCAGGTACACGGCCTGCTCGAACAGTCGCTTGGCGCCGGCCGAGTCGTTGAATGACATCCGGATCATCCCGAGCAGTTCCATCGCCGGGGCCGATGGACCGACGCGGGCGATGATTGCTCGGATCATCGTCTCGGCATCGCCCGTACGCCCAGAGTCCGCGAGCAGGCGGGCGTCCTCGAGGGACTGCACGGCGGGGCTCGGGGGGCTCGGCCGCGCCGACGGCGCGGCGGCCGGCGACGGAGGCACTGCGGCCTGGACGCGAACGGCCGGAGTCCGAGTCGGTCGAGCGTTGGACGGCGGCGTGCGTGCGACGGTGGGCGGCGGAGCATCGGCCCGCTCGAGCGCGAACGCGTGCGGCGCGACCACCGCCCGAAGCGGCGCGGCAACGCGCACAACCTGTTCGGCGTGCCCGACGAACACGAGGCCGCCCGCTGCAAGTTCAGCGCCGATCGATTCGAGCAGTCGCTGGCGGGCCGCGTCGTTCAGGTAGATCAGCACGTTGCGGCAGAAGATCACGTCGCAGGGGCCGAGGCCGCGCAGGGCGGCCGGGCCGGTGACGTCCGCACGCGTGAATCGCACCATGGCCCGCACCGCCGGGTTAACCTCGACGGTGTCGCCGGATCGACGAAGAAACGACACCGCCCACGCGGGTATCTCGGTGCGCACCGAGGCGGCCCCGTACACGCCCGCCGCGGCAGTTGCAAGGAACGCGCTATTGCGGTCGACCCCGGTGATGCTCACGCGATCGATCGGCCAACCGGCGTGCAGCGCGGTCATGGCCATGCAGTACGGTTCCTGGCCCGTGGCGCAGCCGACGCTGAGCATGCGGACGGTCGACGCCCCCGTGGCGCGGCGACGTTCGAGAAACTCCAGAAGCAGATCGAACGAGCGCGGGTAGCGGAACAGCCAGGTCTCTGGCACCGCGATGCCCGCGATGAGCCGATCGAGTTCCTCGGGCGATCGCGCGAGTTCGGCGAGATACTCCGGCTCGCCGCCCCCGAACGCGCTCAGCCGCTCGGCGACGAGCGACTCAAGACCCGCCCCTTCGAGCAGGGACGGCTCGATGCACGAGTTCGCCTCCAGCCAGCGCCGTACCGAGAGGTGGTTCATGCCGCGCCCTCGGTCAGCCGTTCGGTCATGACCGCGGCTTGCTCGGGCGTGAAGATCTCCGCGGGCTCCACGAGCTGGACCGGGCCCCAGCGTGTCTGCGCCACCGGCCCGAGGAACCGGGTCGAGTCGGTCGCAAAGCCCGGGTGTCCACCCGCGGCCTCGAAGTCCGTCCGCTCGATCTCCAGCACGCTTTCAACCCAGAGGCCGACGGGCCACTCGACGGGCGCGGTCCCCGCGGTGACCCGGACCACGATGACGCGGTTGGCCATGCGGTCAGGTTCTGGCGTCGCGCCCAGCAGGCGCGCCGCGTCCACGAGCGGGATCAGCCTGCCGCGGTACGGGAACAGCCCGCGCACCCAATCGGGCACGCCCGGCATGGGCCGGCACGAGACCGGCGGCAGGACCTCGACCACCGCGCGGGCGTCGATCGCCATGAGCAGGCCCGCCGAGCGCCAGATGACCGCGAGCGTGCCCACGCCTACTCCTTGAGCTTGAACTGTGCCACCGCCTGGCGAAGCACGGCGATCGCCGACTGAAGGTCCGTGGAGGCCCTACCGAACTCTTGAACCGACTGCATGGTCTGGTGGGCGTTGCTGGAGAGCGAGCCCATGGCCTCGCTGATCTGCTGGGCGCCCTCGGACTGGGACTGCATCGACTCGTTGACCTGCTTGAAGCTCTCGGTGCTGCGGTTGACGCGGTCGATGATCTCGGTGAGCTGGGAACCCGCGGACGCGACGTCGCGGA
>JBGALI010000022.1:0-71047 GCA_044223975.1 Phycisphaerales bacterium
CGTACGCCGGCCCCGGGCACGCGTTCCGCAGGTACGGCAGCGCCAGGTACCCCAGCTCGCTGTTGCTCACCATCACCACGTCCGGCCGGCGCGACTCGATCAGCGAACGCAGGAACAGCGGGTGATCCACCGGCCGCAGGAAATGGTGCAGCACGAAGATGTCCGGCGTCCGCGCGCTGAACTCCGGCAACCACGTGTGCGTCCCGCGCGCCGTGCACGCGATCGTCACCTCCCACCCCAGCCGCACCAGCTGGTCCAGCAGGTCCAGGTTGAACTTGTCCGCCCCGCCCATCCGCAACCACGGCGCAATCAGGAGCAGCCGCGCCTTGTCTTTGGCCAGCCGGTGCTGCGCCGGCAACGCCCGCTCCACGCTCTCGAACGGCGTCGGCCAGCGCGTCGGGATGTGCGGGAACGCCTTCTTCCCGCTGTACAGCCCCTCGTACGCCCGCTTGAGCCGCTCGTGGAACGCCCGCTGACGCTCGCCCCCGTCCCAGTCCGCCCAGTGCGTGCCGTGGCTGTCCCGCCGCCGGTACCACGCCAGGAACTCGGGCATCGTCGCGCCCCAGTGCCCCCGGTCGGCGCTGCGCAGGAAGAACTCCCAGTCCTCCATCCCCGCCCGGATCGACTCGTCGTACCCCCCCACCGCCGCGTGCGCGCTGCGCCGCACCATCACCGTGTGCGACCCCACCGGGCACTCGTTCAGGAACAGCTGCGGCGTGTGGAACCCGTGCGTCCACAGGTACTGCTGCGCCCCGAACCCCACCTCGTACGTATGGCAGAACGAAAACTCCGGGTGACGCAGCAGGAACCAGAGGCACTTCTCGACGGCCGTCGGCTCGATCAGGTCGTCGGCGTCCAGCTGGTACACGAACTCCGTCCGCGCCGCCCGGAACCCCGCGTTCCGCGCCGCACCCGGCCCCGCGTTCTCCGGCATGTCGATCACCCGCACGCGCGGATCCGCACGCCGCACCTCGTCCAGCAGCGCCACCGACGCGGCGTCCGTCGAACGATCGTTGACGATGATCCACTCAAAGTCCTGCAGCGACTGCCCCATCACGCTCCGCGCCGTCTCGACGAACCGCTCCCCCGCGTTGTAGAACGGCGTCAGGATCGTCGCCAGGGGCGCGGGCGTTCCCGGCACGCCGGGCGCGTACCCGAACCGCGGGCGCCGCGCCCCGCCGGGGGTGTCGGTGTAGTCCGGCCTCCGAGGATCGATCATTCAGCCTCTCTCCGTCCCTCGCGCTCCGCGCCCGCCGCGCCCCCGTTCCCGGCGTGCACGCCGCCCGCCGCCCCGTTCGACGCTCCCGCGGCGCCCCCGGCACCGTGCCCCTGTTCGAGCGCGGCCGGACCATTGTTCCCCGCGCCCTCCGCCGCCGCCGCGATCGCGCGCACCCGCACGCTCACCCGTCGGTCCAGCTGGTCCACCCGCTCCCGCAGCTCGCCCGCCAGCTCGTTCAGCTCCGCGACCTCCGCCTCCCGCCGCGCCACCTGCTCGCGCAGCCCCGCGACCTCGGACCTCAGCCTCTCCTCCGCCCCCCGCAGGCCCGCGATCGCCGCGTCCCGCGCCGCCAGCGACTCGATCAGCCCCCGGCGCTGCTCCTCCAGCCAGTCCCGCCCGCGCGTCAGTTCCTCGGCCCACCCGCGCAGCTTCGCCAGTTCGCCGTCCCGCGCCGCCACCTGAGACTGCAGCCAGTCCCGCGCCTCGATCAGACGCGCGTTCCACTCCCGCAGCTCCGCCACCGACCTCGCGTGCTCTTCCGCCGCCGCCTGCCACGACTCGGCCTGCCCCACCGCCCACGCGCGTGCCTCTCCCGCCGCGCTCAGCTCCTTCCGCATCGCTTCGAACGCCCGCTCGCGCTGCGCCACCGCCTCCGCGAGCGCCTCGCGCTGCTTCTCCAGCCACGCCCGCCCCTCGTCCTGGCGCGCGTTCCACGCCCGCAGCTCCTCGAGCGTTCCCGCCAGCTCGCGCCCGCGCCCGCGCTGGCGCTCCAGCTCCTCCTCCAGCCACGCCTTGCTGTCGGCCAGCGCCGCCGCCCACCGCCGCGCGTCCGCGAACGTCTGCGTGTGCGCCGCGCCCCACACCTGCGCGGAACTCGCCGGCCGCCGCCCCAGCAGGTCCAGCCCGAACGCGCAGCGGCTGGCCAGGTCCGCCACCACCGCCGCCTCCGGCAGCCCGAACACCAGCGGGCTCGACTCCTCCCCCACCACGTTCAGCCAGTCGCTCGAGAGCGCCCGCCGCGCCTCGCGCACCCCACGCGTCCACCACTCCCGCGCCCCCGACGCGTCCCCGTCCCCGGCCGCCATCGCCCCCGCGCGGAACGCCGCGTCCACCGTCTTGCTCGCCAGGAGCGGGCTGAACACCGCACAGTCCATCCCCGCGCACGCCTCGAACGACCGCCGGCCCTCGTCCCGACGCCCCCGCGCCAGCGCCATCAGCCCCGCGGCGTACTGGTTCGAGATCGCCCACCGCCGCGCGTGCGCCGTCGCCTCCGCCCCGCGCACAAACGCGCCGATCCGCCGCTCGATCTCGTCGAACCGCGCCGGGTCCCCCACCCCCGCCCGCTCCAGCTCCTGGTACGCCCCCACGCACAGCGCCGCCCCCTCGTCCGCCGACCCCGCGCGCGCGCCCTTCAACATCTCATCCACCAGGTGCCGCACCAGCCCCGCGCGCGTCGCGCGCATCCCGATCGACACCAGCGACCGCACCAGCCACGGGTTGTCATAGTCGCGCGCAAACGCCGTGAGATTGAACGCCGCGTCGGCGCGCACCGGGTACGCCGACTCGCGGTACCCCTCCCTCGTGCACCCGACCGGGCTCTTCATCGCCACCGCCAGCCACCACTCGGCCTCCGGCGGATCCTTCAACTCCGGCGACGCGTCCGTGTCGCTCGCGAACGCGCACTCCGCGATCCGCCTCCCGCGCTCCGCCAGCTTCATCCCGCCCCCGGCCGTCTGCGCCGCGCACCGCTCGACCAGGAACTCCCCCGCCAGCTCGCGCCCCAGCCGTTCCCACGTGTACACGTGCAGGTGGTGCGGGTTGGGGTCCCGCCCCGTCTCATCGGTCCACTCGTTCGGCACGCTCACCACCACGCGCCCGCCCGGCGTCAGCACCCGCGAGAACTCCTTCAGCAGCGCCGCCGGGTCCGGCACGTGCTCGAGCGTCTCAAAGCACGCCACCAGGTCCACGCTCCGGTCCGCCAGGAACGAAAGATCCGGCAGCGTCCCCGCGCGGAACTCGACCACCCCCGGGGGCGAGGGCTCCGCGCCGTAGCACGCCGCCGCGTACTCCACGCCCGCCGCGTCCGCGTCCACGCCGACCACCCGCGCCGCCCCCGAGTTCCGCGCCAGCACCGCCGACCCGTACCCAAGCCCGCACGCCGCGTCCAGCACAGTGTCGCCCGGCCGCACGAACTGCGCCGCGTACGCGTACCGCGCCACGTGCGCGTCCGACCGCCGCCCGGCCTCGCGCAGCATGTCCATGTGCAGGTCGCGCCCCGCCGCCAGCGACTCGGCCGGGTGCGCCTCAAGCGCCCCCGCCGGCAGGTGCTCGAACGCCAGCGTCGCCTGCGTCCCCTCCCGCTCGATCGAGTCGTACGGCAGCACCCGCACCAGCCCCGGGTGCTTCCGCAGCCCCGCCTCCAGGAACCTCGCCTCCCACCACTCGCGCGCCCGCACCGTCAGGTGCCACGTGCCGTCACGGTCCGGCGCCGTCGCCACCCGCACGAATACGTTCCGCCGCGCCACCCGCGCCAGCTCGCGCAGCGCCCGCCCCACGTCCTCCTCGGCCAGGTGCTCCAGCAGGTCCGTGCTCACCACCGTCTCGAACGCGCCGTCCCCGAACGGCAGCGCCAAGACCGACGCCTCCACGAACCGCCCCGGCGCCACCGCGTTCCCCGCCCGGGCGCACCGCGCCGAAACGTCCGCCCCCACCGCGTCCACACCGCGCGACAGCAGCGTCCGCACCAGGAGCCCCATCCCGCACCCGACGTCCAGCATCC
Organism: Phycisphaerales bacterium; assembly: GCA_044223975.1. Taxonomy (GTDB): domain Bacteria; phylum Planctomycetota; class Phycisphaerae; order Phycisphaerales; family UBA1924; genus CAZCPB01. The sequence goes on from JBGALI010000022.1 coordinate 3,999, forward strand.
GCCCCGGACCGCAGACCGCCAGCACCTGCTCCGAGAGCGCGCCCACGTCGTCGAAGGAATGGCTTCCCCATCGGTCCGGGCGCGACCAGTACTGCTCGTAGAGCGTTCGATAGTCAGTCGCTGACAACGGCCTTCATCCTCAGGTCGCACACGCCGCCGAAAAAGTGCTCGCGCTGATCGACGAGCACCTGGAAAAACGCGGCCTCATCGCGCCAGTGAAGGATACGCTGGTCCTGGTAATAGCGGTCGTTCTCCTCAGAGATCGCCGCCTGCACCTCGTAGAAATTCCCCCCCAGGTCGCACGCGCACGCGAACTCCGCCGTGTAGCTCCCGGGCGCAAACTCCCGCTCCCACGTGGGTTCCCCCGACGCCCTCCCGGCCCATATGGAAATGTCCTGGTTCAAGGTCCCCCACGAGTACACCTTCACCCCCTCCTTGCTCCGCACCCGCAGCGCCACGTTCAGCCGGCTCATCGCCCGGTTCACCCGGAACCCCACCCGCACCCGCAGCGGGTCCCCGGCATGAAACACCGAGCATTCCTCCCCCGCGCCGTCCAGCACCTTCACCGACACGATCTCCGCGTCCAGATCCCCGAAACTCAGCCGATCGATCTCCGCGCCGCCCGGCCCGCTCGCCTTGGCCGCTCCTCCCGGGGCGGGGCCCTCCGGGCCCCGATTCCTCTTCGCCTCATCATGCGCCAGCCGCGCATCCAGCCACCGCCGCTCCTCCACGTGCAGCAACCTCCGATAATCCAGCAGCACCTCCCCCGGGTCCCCGATCGCCCGCACCGCTCCATGGTGCAGCAGCACCACGCGGCTGGTCAGCGTCCGCACCGTCTCCTGGCTGTGCGACACAAACAACAGCGTCACGCCCCTGTCGCGCAGCTCTCCCAACCTCTGGTAACACCGCTTCTGAAACAGGTTGTCCCCCACCGCCAGCGCCTCGTCCACGATCAGCAGCTCCGGCTGCGCCTGCACCTGCACGCTGAACGCCAGCCGCACCATCATCCCCGAGCTGTACGTCTTCACCGGCTGGTCCAGGAACTCGCCGATGTCCGCGAAACTCGCGATGTCGTCGAACCGCTCGTCGATCTCGCGCCGGGACAGCCCCAGGATCGCCCCCGCCAGGTACACGTTCTCGCGCCCCGTGAACTCGGGGTTGAACCCGCTCCCCAGCTCAAGCAGCGCCCCCACGCGCCCGCGCACCTCGACCGACCCCTCCGTCGGCGTCAGTGTCCCGGCGATCATCTGCAGGAGCGTCGACTTGCCCGACCCGTTGACCCCGATGATCCCGACCGACTCGCCCTTGTGCACCTCGAACGACACGTTCCGCAGCGCCCAGAATTCCTTGTAGTAATGCTTGCGCCAGCCCAGCAGCGTCTGCTTCAACCGGTCCGCGGGGTTGCTGTAGATGTGGTAGCACTTGCCCACGTTCTGCACGCGCACCACCGCCCGGCGCGATCCCCGCGCCTCCTCGGCCGACGAGCCCCGACCGTCAGGGAGCGGGTTGGTTTCGGCGGGTGGCGGCATGGCGGCGTGGACCGTCACTGGCGGAAAACCCCGGAAGACTCACCACAGAGACACCGAGACACAGAGAAGAGCGAAAGTGCGCGGACAGAGCAGCAGCGCCCTCGATGGCGGCAAACCGTTCTACCCGCCCGCGACGCGCACGCGCCGCGAACAATCGCGGTCTTATGTTCGCCATTTCCCCCGCCACGTCGATTCATCTGGACACTTCTCTTGCCGCCGCGCCGCTTCCGATCGCGGTCTTCTTTGATTCTCTTCTCTGTGCCTCTGTGTCTTTGTGGTAAACCTTTCCCTAGATCACATCCGCAAAGCCACGCTTGCTCCGCACGAACCACGCGTACCCCAGCTGCATCGCCACCAGCGACCCCGCCGTCACCCACCCAAGCGCGTGCCAGTCGGGCGCCTGGCTCCACATGAGCGTACGCCGCGCGCTCTCCACGATGATCGTCAGCGGGTTGTACTCGAGCACCGGCCTGAACCGCTCCGGCACCGCCGTCGCCGGGAAAAAGAGCGGCGTCATGAACACCAGCACCCGGTACACCACCAGCCCCACGATCGAGTTGATGTCCCGCAGGAACACCCCCAGCGCCGCCAGGAACCATGCCAGCCCCAGGCTCATGCACACCAGGGGCAGCAGCACCAGCGGGAACAAATACATCGTCGTCGAGAACGTCCTGAGCAGGATCCCCGTCCCCGCGACGATCAGCACCAGGTTGATCGCCGCGTAGAACAGCGCGCACCCCAGCGCCGACACCGGGAAGATCTCGATCGGGAACACCACGCGCGTGACGAAGTTGGGGCGCGAAACGATCATCGTCGGTGCCGCGCACACCGTCTCGGCGAAGACGCCGAAGACCGTCATGCCGCACAGCATCGTGAGCGGGAACTCCGCCGGCCCGCCCCCCAGCACGTTCCAGTTCTGCCGCAGCACCACCGCGAACACGAAGGTGTTGACCACCAGGATCAGGAGCGGGTTCAGGAACGTCCACACCATCCCGAGCTGCGTCCCCTTGTTCCGCCCCACCACCTCGCGCCACGAGAACTGCCTGATCAGCTCCCGCCCGCGCCACAGTTCGCGCAGCATCGCCGCGGGGTTCAGCACCCGCGCCAGCGGCACGGGCGCGGCTGACCTCACCTGCGCCGGAGCGTCGTCGTCAGTGCCGAAGCGGGGCGCGGAGGTTGGCGACGCGGTGGTCATGCGTGGGGTGGGGAAGGATAGGAGATCGTCGCGCGACCCGCCGCGCCCGCCCCGACGCCGGACGCGCGATCAGAGCACCGGGCCCAGCATGGCCATGGTGTTGTTCCAGAGCCGCCGCGCCACCGACCACCCCTCCACCATCTCTCGCGTCACCGCGCGAGACGAAGCGATGTAACTCGCCTGACGCTCCCCGATCGCGCGCGTCATCGCCTCATCGCACAGCAGGATGTTGTTCTCGTAATTGAGGTCAAAGCTCCGCCGGTCCATGTTCGCCGAGCCGATCAGGCTCACCTCGCCGTCGAGCGTCAGCGTCTTGGCGTGAAGCAGGCCGCCAACGTACTCGTAGATCGTCACGCCCGCATCGAGCAGCTCGGCGTAGTAGCTGCGGCTGGCACCAGCGACAATCCACGAGTCGTTCCGCGCCGGCACCACCAGCGTGGTCTTCACGCCGCGGTACGCCGCCGAGCAGAGCGCGGTCTGCATCGACTCGTCGGGCACGTAGTACGGGGTCGTGACGACCAGCTCCCGCCGCGCCGAGTAGATCAACGACTCGAACATCTCCGGCATCGCCGAGTGCCGCACCGTCGGCCCCGTCCCGATGACCTGCGCCACAAACCCCGCGCCCGCCGCCACCGGCACCTCCGCCCCAAGCAGCCCGTCGAGATTCTCGTCGGTGAAGCTCATCCAGTCGCCCGCGAACAGGCGCTGGTTCTGGCGCGCGATCGGGCCCTCGAGGCGCGCCACGCAGTCAACCCAAGGCGCAAAGCGGGCCTTCACGCGAAACTCCGGATCGGCGCAGTTCTGGCTGCCGCAGTACGTGATGCGGTTGTCGATGACCACGATCTTGCGGTGGTTGCGCAGGTCGATGCGCCCCAGCAGGCTCCGCAGCACCAGGCTCCCCACCGTCAGGGCCACCGCCGTCCGGACCCCCGCCTCGCGCATCTGCGTCCACAGGCCCGACCGCACGAAGGCGCGCGAACCCAGCCCGTCGACCATGGCGCGGCAGGCCACGCCCCGTCGCGCTGCGCGGATCAGCGCCTCGGCCACCTTGCGCCCGTTGTTGTCCGCGAGCCAGATGTAGAACAGCACGTGCACGTGCTCGCGGGCCGCGTCGATGTCGGCCACCAGCGCGTCGATCGCCGCGTTCGAATCCGCCAGGAGCCTCCCGGAATTCCCGGCCACCGGCGGCAGCCCGCTGATCGACATGCCGACGCGGAACAGGTGCTCGTACCGCTCGGGAAAATGTGCCGCGGCGCCCGCCTCGACCGGCATCGCCGCCATCACGCGGCGCATCTTCTCCGCGCGCCGCCGACCGATGTTGACCTCGCCGAACAGGATGTACGCCACGATGCCAAGCAGCGGCACGGCAGTCACGACCGCGACCCACGCGATGCGCGAGGCCGGCTCGCGGTGCGGACGCAGGAGCACCCGCACCAGCGTCAGAACCTGAAGCACAACTCCCAGAACAAAGAGTGCGTTGGCATGGAGCATGGAAAATGTATGGCCGGCGGTGGGCCGCGAACACCCCCTGAACCGCCCGGAGCACTCGGCGCGGCTCAGCGCCCCAGAACCGCGAGCCTCTCTCTCATCTCCCGGTACCGCTCCATGACCCAAACGGATTGAGGCGCCGGCTCGCGCACCCGCACATCGCACGGCGCGATGAGCACCTCGACATTCTGCACGCCCACATCGGCCGCGAGCACGAACACCTCCTCGATCGCCTCGTCCCCGATGGCCACGCACCCGATCGACGCGGCCCCGCCGTGAATCATGATGTCACCACCCAGGTCCGTCCGCCCCTCTCGCGCTGCAACCGCGCGGTCCTCGGCGCTCGGGTAGTCCACCCGCAGCGACAAGTGGAACAAACTGTTGGGATTGAGCGACTCGATACGGTACATCCCCTCCGGAACCTGCCTGTCCCCCTCGCGCAGCTTGGGCCCCGCCGTCCCGCTGGCCGCGGTGATCGCGTAGCTCGTGATGAACCTCAGCCCATCGGCATCGCGCCCTTCCGCGCCCGCCCCTTCTCCCGCGTACACCTCGATCCGCTTTTCCTCCTTGAACACGCACAGCATCACCCGCCGCGGCGGGTACGAAATCCCCGCCCGCTCAAACGCTTGCACGAGCCGCGCCCGCGCTGCCGGGCCGTACTCAGCGACACGCTCCGCCACCGTGCGCTTCACCCCGAGCCTGACCGCAGCGTAACGCGCCGCAAAGCGGCCGGGCGCGGTGAACGCGAGTACGGCTCCCGCCGCGAGCGCGACGACAGCGACAATCCCCCACTTCGCGATTCGCTTCATGAAGCTAAATCATCGACAGGCCCTGCGGTTCTGGATTACGCGCCGCCACTTCGCCCTGAGCCTATTGAGTTGTCGAGGTCCAGCAGTTCTTGAGATTGACGGGGTGGTCTGGCTGCTGCCGCGATCTCCGCGCTACGCGGCGTCTTCGTTCACTGATGATGGCGCGAACCGCGCGCCGATAAATCAGGAATGCAGTTACGGTGCTTTCGCTTGCCGGTATGCACGGCCGCCGTGCTCTTCGGCGCGAATGGGGTTTGGGCACAAGATCATAGCGCAACTCTTCAGTGGCTCGAGGACGCGACCGCCGGCGCGTACTCGACTAATGCCTTCGCGATTTCCCCCGATGGCATTCGAATTGTCGGCCCGTGGGCAACATCGCGACAATCTCCCTGGCCCGCAATATGGACGAACGCTGGTGGCCTGCAATGGCTCGTTCCACCGCCGCAAAGCTGGTCTTCAGCCTATTTTGTTTCATCGCTCACGCCCGACGGATCCACGGTCGTTGGCAGTGGGTACTTCGCAAACAGGCGAGTCGGCTATCGATGGTGTGCAGAGTCTCAGAGTCTGCTCCCGCTATGGGATTCGAGCTTAAACGTCAGCATGATGGTCGGGACGTTTATGGGACTGTCCGACGACGGAAGCGTCGTTGCCTTGACAGTCTTCGACCCGTCGCAGTCGTCGTTGGCCGCGGCGCGGTGGACTGTCGCGGGCGGACTTGAAATTCTGAGCGAGCCCAGCAGCGCCTTGCGCATGACAACCGCGTGGGCAATCACGGGAAATGGACTGACGATCGCGGGACAAGCGATCACCCCCGCTGGGCCGCGAGCGGCACGCTGGACCGTGGCCAATGGAACGGAGGTTCTATCCGGGTTGCCCAGCGGCAGCCTCATTTCCGAGTCGGTGTGGATCGCTCCGGACGGCACGGTGATTTTCGGGATCGTCAGCCCACCGGGCTCCTACCAAGAAACTCGCCCTTTCCGCTGGACGGCACAGGACGGCGCCGTGCTGCTCGGGTCAATGCCCGGCTACGAGTCGTACACGCAAATTAGCCGGGCGACACCCGACGGCCGCCTGGCAGTGGGAACCATCGATGGGAGTGAAGCCATCGTCTGGTCCGCTTCGGGCGGCTACCGCCTGGTGCGGCAAATTCTCGCAAGTGCGGGCATTTCGCTCGGCAACGACAGTCTCCAACACGCGACCGGCATTTCTGCGGACGGCAGCGTGATCACCGGCACCGGAAGTCACGAAGGGAGACAGAGCGGATGGGTCATTCACTGGTCCGGCGATACATGCACACCGCCACGCATCGGCGAGGTATCTCGATCCGTTCATACGTGCCCTGGCCGCGGCGTGCGCCTCGCGATCGGGCTCGCAGGCTCAACGCCATACACAATTCAATGGAACCGCGGCGGTGTACCGGTGATCGGGGCCACGTCAGAAGTTCTGAACATTCCCAACGCCGTGACCGACGATACGGGAAGCTACACCTGCCTGGTCAGCAATCCATGCGGGTCCGCGGAAAGCGACCCCATCGACGTGCTCGTATGCCTTGCCGACTACGACTGCAACGGCTTCGTCAACGGAGACGACTTCGATCGCTTCGTGACGGACTTCGAGATCGAAGATGAACAAACCGACGTCAACCACGACGGCTCTGTCGGGGAGGATGACTTCCACGCATTCACGGCCGCCTTCGTCGCGGGATGCTGACTCCGCGGTGTTCGGCTATAGCAGCGTGAAAAATCTTGGCGGCTCTATCACTCCCGCTCCATCATCTCCGCCAGCAGCCGCGCCCCCCACCCCGTCGGCCCTTCCACAAAGCACCCGGCGTTCTTGTCCGCCACGTGCACGCCCGCGATGTCCAGGTGGCACCACGGCACCTTGGGCTTCACGAAGTAGCTCAGGAACGCCGCGCCCTGGATCGGGTGCGCCTTGCGGTTGGGGTTGCTGTTCAGGATGTCCGCCACGGGGCTCTTCATCAGGTCGCGGTACTCATCGTGCATCGGCAAGCGCCACACGCGCTCGCCGCTGACCTTCGACGCCTCCTCCACCTTCGCCCGCAGCTTGTCGTCCTCGCAGAACATCCCGCAGTACGTGGATCCCAGCGCCACCACCACGCCGCCCGTGAGCGTCGCCAGGTCGACGATGTACGCCGGGTCCTCCTTCTCGCACGCCCAGCACAGCGCGTCGGCCAGCACCAGCCGCCCCTCGGCGTCGGTATTCGTCACCTCGACCGTCACGCCGTTGCGGTACGTGATCACATCGTCAGGCCGGTACGCCTCGTCAGAGATCGAGTTCTCGGCGCACGCCAGGAGCGCCACCACCCGCCGTCGCGGCTTGATCACCGTGGCGATCGCGTGCATCGCGCCCAGCACGGCGCACCCCCCGTCCTTGTCGCGCTTCATCCCCACCATGCCGTTGTTGATCTTCAGCGACAGGCCGCCCGTGTCGTACGTCATGGTCTTGCCCACGAGCACGATCGGCTTGCCTTTTCCGCCGCCCTTGGGCCGGTACTCCAGCCGCATCATCACGGGCTTGTTCTCGCTCGCCTTGCCGACGTTGATCAGCCCCTCGAACTTCTCGCGCACCAGTTCCTGACCCTCGAACGCGCGGAACGAGAGCCCCGCCTTGCGTGCCATCTTCTTTGCCTGATCGGCCATCCACGACGTCGTCGCCACGTTTGGCGGCGTCTGGCTCAACGTCCGCGTGAAGTTCGCCGACTCCGCGAGAGCGAGGCCCCGCTCCACGCCGGCGCGGAACTCTGAATCCGCAGCCGCGATCGACACGCGCCCGCGCTTGGGGGTCTTCCCGCCCGTCCCCTTGAACTGGTCGCACACCCACCCGATGAGACCAAGCCCCTCGCCAAACGCGTTGCCGCACGCGCCCGCGTCGGCGCCCGCGCTCTCGATTGCGCCGCCCAGTTCAACCCGCGCATCGTCAACCTTGATCGCCGCCAGCCGCCGCCCCAGGCTCCCCGCCGCGTGACGCAGACAGCCCGCCTCAAACTTGTCCTTCTCGCCCAGGCACACCAGGAGGAACCGCGCGGGCGCATTGCGCGTCTTCGCATCCGGGAACGCCTCGACGATCGACCCCGCATCGCCGTTGGCCTCCGCCCGCTTCAACGCCGCGGCAGCGCACCCGCCGATGTCGAGCTTCGCGCTGGCCCTGTCCAGGCCCGCATCCTTGAAGTACCCAAGCACGAGCGCGCCGGGATTGGACTTGGCTTTGGCCGTAACGCTGATCGAGCTGAACATGCGGCAACTCCATGAAGTAAAGCGGGGCCACGACTGTAGACCGGCTCGCGCGCGTTCCGTCGGAAGCGGGCCCTCGCGCGCACCCGGCAAATCACCGGCGCCGCGGACGATCCCCGCGCGGCGCCGTCGCATCACTCGGCCGCGACGCACCGCCCCTTCGACCACTCTCGCAGCCAGGCGATCGACTCGCGCATCGTCACCGACAGCGGCGGAGAGGCGCGCGCCGCCGCGACGACCGACGCCGTCGTCACGCCCGTCCCTTTCGCGAACGCCGCGTGCGCGGCGCTCAGCACCGCCTGCTCGATCTCCGCGCCGCTGTACCCCTCCGTCGCGTCGGCCAGCGCTCCAAGGTCGAAGTCCGAAGCATCCTGCCGCCGCGCCGCCAGGTGAATCGCAAAGATCGCCCGGCGCGCCTCGCGCCCCGGCAGGTCCACGAAGAAGATCTCGTCGAACCTCCCCTTGCGCAGCAGCTCCGGCGGCAGGGCCTCGATGTCGTTGGCCGTCGCCACCAGGAACACGGGCGCCGCGTGCTCCTGCATCCACGTCAAGAGCGTCCCGAACATCCGCCGCCCCACGCCGCCGTCCGTGCTCGCGCTCGCGCTGCCCGCAAAGCCCTTCTCGATCTCGTCGATCCACAGCACCACCGGCGCCATGGCCTCCGCCTGCGCCAGCGCCTCCCTGAGCTTCCGCTCCGTCTCCCCGATGTACTTATCGAACAGCGCCCCCGGGTCCAGCCGCATCAGCGGCCGTCTCCACGCCGTCGCGATCGCCTTCGCGGCAAGGCTCTTGCCCGCGCCCTGCACGCCCAGCAGCAGCACGCCCCGCGGCGGGACCAGCCCGAACGCCGCGGCTTTCTTCCCGAAGCTCCGCTCGCGCTCCGCGAGCCACGCCTTCAGCCTCCCCAACCCGCCGATCGCGTCCATGGAGGTCGGCGCTTCCACGAACTCCAGCACGCCCGCGCTCTGGAACATCTCCCGCTTGCCGCGCTGGAGCTGCTCCAGATCCTCGTCGGTGACGGCCCGATCGCCCGCGGCCATGTCCGCCACCAATTGGCGCACCTGCCGGCGCGTCAGCCCTCGCATGTTCTGCACCACGCTCTCGAGGAACGCGCTCTCGCTCCCCGTCACCCGGATCTCAAGCTTCGGAGCGCCCTCGCGGTCGATGCTCCGCAGCGTCGAACGGACCAGGTCGCGGATCTCCTCGTCGTCGGGCGCGCTGATCCGGTAGCGCGCGCTCGAAGCCTCCACCACCGCCGGCGCCCGCTCCTCGTGATCGATCATCGCGATCACCGAGCGCATCGGACGCCCCGTCCCTGAGTCGACGCCGGTGCCGATCCTCCCCGCGCGCAGCCCCTCGTGCAGGTCGCGGAACGCCCGCAGGTTCACGGTGTTCTCAAGCTCGGGCGCCAAGTCGAGCGTTACGACCATCGACGGCTGCGCGAGATTCCGGGCCAGCCAGTACAGCCCGGCCGCGGCGTTGGCCGTGTCCGGGATCGGGGCCTCGTCCTCGAACAGCAGCCGCCGCACGCCCTGCGTCGCCGACCATCCCCACGCGTCCAGCCCCAGCGCGCGTGCCACGTCGAGCGCCAGTCCGACCGCCTCGGACTCCTCGCCGGTGACGATGCGCACGCACGAATGGCGTGCCACAAAGAGCTGTTTCAGACGTTCCGCGTCCACACCGGGCCCCCGCTGGTCGAAGCCCCAGCGTACCCGCATCACGGAAACCCGCACTCTGCCGCGCAGGCGGAAGCCCGTGCCGCGCTGTCGGTGCCCGCCTACGCGTACGTGTCGACGCCGCCCGACTCAGTGCGCGCGGGCGGGCCGACCGCCCCACCACTGCCACGCGCGGCAACCTGCTGGGCGGACCGGATCATGGCCACCATGGCGTCACCCTCCTGCCGCGCCGCGTCCTGGGCCTTGCGGGCCACGGCGACGCTGACCGGGTCGAGGGTGTCGGGAGAGGCAAATCGTGAGATCGCCGATGCATCCATGGAGAGTTTCATCGGTCAACACAGGCCGCCGTTCAGAATCGGGTGCCGAGAATCCAATATTCAGTACCGAGCAAAGCACGAATCGTGTGGAACCTCGGGCGCGAGGTCGGCGAATGGCCTTCCGCGGGCCGGGATCCGAATCCTGCGGCCCGAACCCGCCGCGTGCCGATTGACGCGGGAGCACGGGCCCGATACAACAGTTGGCCCGAGCGGCCGTAGAACGGCCGCGAACCGTTCCGAAGGAGTTCGCCATGCGTCGCGCTACCGCCGCCGTGCTTCGTCCGACCCTCGCGATGTTCGTTCTGTCCGCGGGCGCGGCCCTGACCGGTGCCTGCGCCAGCGAGGACGCGAGCTACTCCGCCGCCAAGCAGATCCAGTCCAACCCGACGCCGGGCCTTCAGACGCTCGCGCAGCGTCCCGTCGACGTTGACAATGCCATCGCGATCACCAACGACACGAACCTGCGCATGGCCAACGAGGACCTGGGCCGTATGTTCTTCTTCGATCGCCCCAGCCGCCTCACGTTCTCGCCGATGCCGCACTGATCTCGGCAGCCACGCACACGAAAAACACCACCCACGCCCGCGTCACATCGCGGGCGTGTTGTGATGTCATGTCACTCGAGAGCCTTTGCACGCACCGCCCGCGGCGTCAGCCTCCGCGAGGAAATTGTCAGGCCGCGGTGTACTGCCCGCGCTCGACCTTCTTGAACCGGTCCTTGTGCTTGATCAGGGCCTGATTCACGATCGTGCGGAACGTCTTGGACGTCGTGCGGTACCCGGCCTTTTGAACAGCGCCAGCGACTTCGGTGACGCCCATCGTCTTGTTCTTCAGAACCTTCACGAGCGCCTCAACCAGGTTCGTCGCGTTCTTGGCGCGGCGACGCCCGCCGCCCCCGGCAGCCGCCCCACCGCCACCGACCGAACCCCCCGCGGCCGCGATTTTGGCCTCGATCGCCTGCAGTCGCCGCAGCAACGACGCGTGACGCTTGTAAAGCCTGGAGTGCATCTTTTCGCGACGCTGAAGCTCGGCCTGAAGAGATGTGCTCGAAATTCCGGAAAGGGACGGTCTACCTCGTTTGGCCATGGGCATTCTCACTGTCTTAGATTTTTTGTCGGTTCACACACAAATGTGTGAAATCAGCCCGATCGCACACAAAATTGTGTGCTAACGCGCAAAACGTTAGCCACGGGATAGTCGAATTGCAAGATGAGCACCCGCCGCCGCGGGGTCGTGCGTGTTGTCCGGCACGATCAGGAGGACACAAAGCCGATGCGGCTCATCAGTCCATCGAAGTGGTCGAGCCCGTAAAACTCCACGACAAATCGGCCCCGCTTGCCGCCGCGGTCGGAATGTATCGAGACCTTGGTGCCTAGGTATTCCCCGAGGCGTCTCTCCAGGTCTTCGAGCGATGCGGACTTACTCGGGGGAGGCACGTTCACGGCCGGCTTCTTGACGCTCGCAATCGTTGCCGCGGCACGCTCGAGCCGTCGCACGCTCCATCCTTCGCGCATCGCCTCGGTCGCCAGCGCCAGCCGGCTCTCGCCCGGCGCCACGGCAAGCAGCGCCCGGCCGTGCCCGTAGTTCAGGCGGCCTGCGCTGATCATCTCCTGAACCTGCGGCTCAAGCTCGGTGAGACGTACGAAGTTCGCGACGCTCGAACGGTCGAGCCCGGCTCGTTCGGCGATCTGGCCGTGCGATAGTGCGAATCGATCCATCAACGCCCGGAACGCCCAGGCCCGCTCGATCGGGTTCAAATCCTCGCGCTGCACATTCTCGACGATCGCCCACTCCGCGCTTTCCTCGTCCGACAGATCCCGGACGAGCGCGGGGATTTCAGTAAGCCCCGCGAGCCGTGCCGCCCGCCATCGACGCTCGCCGGCGACGAGTTCGTATCCCCCCCCACCACCAGCGGCGGGTCGAACAATCACTGGCTGCATCAAGCCCGACTGCTTGATAGATTCCGCCAGCTGAGCAAGTGCCGTTTCATCAAAGCCCCGTCGCGGCTGGTATTTGTTAGGTTTAATTTCGCCTACACTGATCGAATTCAATCCGGGAGCGGGCACAGGATTCGGTTGTTCTTGCGGCGGAGCGGGAATCGTGGCAGGAGTGGGTGTTGGCGATACCTGCACGGGAGCGCGTACTTCGATCAAGCTGCTCAGACCTCTACCGAGCTTCCGGGGGCGTGACGGATCGTTCGCTGCGGAACCAGAGCCAACCATGTCGAGCCCTCCGTGGCGGCAGGATGTTCAGGAACAGGGCGTAATCTGCACAGGAAACACCGCCGTGTCAAGCCGCGAAGGAACAATCGAGCTCATTGCACGCGGGCTCGTGAAAAATCGGTCCGGGCACGTGCTGCTCTGCAAGAACATCAAGGGCGACTACTACTACCTGCCGGGGGGGCATGTTGAACCTGGCGAGCTTGCGGCAGATGCTCTTCGGCGTGAATTTATGGAAGAGACGGGCCAGCGCGTGGCTGTTGGACGCCTTCTCGCGTGCGAAGAGCACCTGTTTCGACACAAGAGGTCGACGAGGCACGAGGTCAATCTGGTGTTCCACGTGGAACTCCAGACCGGCGCCGAAGCTGTGCGGTCTATCGAATCGCACCTGTCGTTCGAATGGGTGCCGCGGCGCTTGCTGGAAAGCATCGATCTCCGTCCGGCCTCAGCGCGGGACATGTGCCGACTCGACAATCGCGGGAGCTCGATCTGGTGGGTGTCTTCAGGGCGCGCGACGAAGCGATCATGACTTTTCGTTGAAAGGCCGCCCCAACGGCGATCGTTGACACGTCGTTGAATTGAGCGCGGAGCGACATCCTGCTTGACTCTGGCGCGAATCGCCGTGGGCTAGCAATCCATTGTCCGATGTGTTCCACGTGGAACGCTCAATCCGCGGGAAGCACGGCCACATCACTTGGGTCGATAGTGAGCCAAGTATCCTTGCCTGCCCTGGGCATCTCGCGAGGATTCATGACCGACGCCATGACGGTGGTCTCGCCGACCCCGATTTCCAACTGGGCGGTCTCACCGAGGTACGTGCAGACTCGAATCACCCCGCGAATGGGCCCGACACCGATCTTGATGGCCTCCGGCCGCACGCTGCACACCACGGGTCCAGGAGCAACCGTTGCATTCGATTGGAGCGTACCGATCTTCGTCTTGATGGAAGTCACGCCCTGTGCTGATTGCTGCGCGGTGCCCGGGATCAGGTTCGTCTCGCCAAGGAACTCCGCAACGAAGCGCGTGGTGGGGGATCGGTACAGATCGGTCGGCGTTCCGACCTGAACCACTTTCCCCTGGTCCAGGATGGCCACGCGATCTGACATGCTCAATGCTTCTTTTTGGTCATGCGTCACATAAACTGTAGTTATGTTCGACTCCTTGCAGATCCGTCTGATCTCGCCTCGCAACTCGACCCGCAGCCGCGCATCCAGGTTTGAAAGCGGCTCGTCAAGCAGCAGCACATCGGGCCGGATCACGATCGCGCGTGCCAGGGCCACGCGCTGCTGCTGTCCGCCTGAGAGCTGCGTGGGACGCCGGGTGGCGTACTCCTCCATGCGCACGGCGGCGAGCGCCTCCTTGGCGCGCCGGCGCTTCTCCTCCGCGGGCACGCCCCGGACATCCAGACCGAACATGACATTGGCCTCGACGGTCATGTGCGGCCACAGCGCGTACGACTGGAAGACCATGCCGCAGTTGCGCTTGTTGGGCGGATCGGCGGTGACGTCGCGCCCGTTGAAGAGGATCGTGCCGCCGGTGGGCTCGATGAAGCCGGCGATCATGCGCAGCAGCGTGGTTTTGCCGCAGCCGGACGGTCCCAGCAGAAAATACAGCTCCCCGGGCTGGATCTCGAGGCTGATGTCGTCGACGGCGTGGGCGCGGCCGCCGAACGATGACGGAAAAGTCTTGCGGACGGCGCGGATGGAAATGGCCGTGGTCACGGGACGATGAAGATAGCAGGCGCGGTATCATGCCGCCGTGAAGCCCGCGGGTCCATCCCGGTTGCGTCGGTCCGCCGAGGAGCGCATGGGGAAGATCCGCGACCTCCGCATGCCGCGCGGCACGCCGGGCACGCTGGCGCGCGAGCTTGGGTTCCAGGTCGACCGGATCGCGCGACAGCACCGGGCCCTGGGCACGATCGGCGAGCAGTGGGGGAGCCTTGTGCCCGCGGGGCTGGGCGTGCGGGTGTGGCCCGAGTCGTGGCAGCGCGGGGTCCTGACGGTGCGTGCGGGCGATGCCGCGGCGGGCTTCGAGTTCGACCGGTGGCTGCGGGGCGGGGGCGAGGACGCGCTGCGCCGGGCCGGGGTGCGGCGGGTGCGGGTGGCCCCGGCGGGGGCGTGAGGCTTCCGCCCGTATTTTCAATCAATTCTGAAAGGCGTAGTGGACACGGGCGGGGGTCCGCGCGCATACTGGGGGCATGAGCGAGGGCGCCGTCCGACTGCGTGACCCCGAGCGCGACGCGATCCTGCTCGCGCAGGACCGCTTCATCGAGGCGTTCGGGCGCATGAGCGGGGCGTGGGGCATCAGCCGCACGATGGCCGAGGTGCAGGCTCTGCTCTTTATCGCCGGCGTCCCGATGTGCACCGACGAGGTGATGGACCGCCTGCAGATCTCTCGCGGCAACGCGTCGATGTCGCTGCGGGCGCTGATGGACTGGGGCGTGGTGGTGCGCACGCACAAGCGCGGCGACCGCAAGGAGTACTTCGAGGCCGAGGCCGACGTGTGGGCGATGTTCCGCGCCATCGTGCGCGAGCGAACCAAGCGCGAGGTCGACCCCCTGCTGGCGGACCTGCACGAGATCCGCGACCTGACGGGCATCGAGCGCGCCGGCTCGCGGCGTCCGCGCTCCCCCGAGGCCGTCGAGCACAACAAGCGCCTGGACGCGATGCTCGATTTCTTCCAGACGCTCGAGGGCCTGGCGCAGCGCTTCGTGAGCCCCGCGGGCCCGGGCCTGCAGCTGGCGGCCTCGCTGCTGACGCTCGGCTCGCCGCGCCGCAAGCGCGGGCGTGCCGCGCGGACCGAAGGCGAAGGAGGGCGTCCGTGAGCGCGCTGGCGCCCAGGACGGTCGCGGGGTCGCGCGAGGGCCGCGAGGTGTTCGTCGCCGATGCACGCTCGGTGCGCGTGCGCTGGCGGGTTTCGCGAGCGGCGCTCGACGGCCATGGAGGCACAGCGCTGCGCGCTGGAGAGGAGCCAGAGCTTGAGATCTCGGCGACCAGCGCTGCGGGAGATCTCGGCGCCGTTCGCGCCGTGCTCCGTTGGAGTGACGGCGCGCGCGAGGTGGTCTCTCCGTCCGCGGCAGCGGCGGTCACAGTGATCCACGACGGCGGGCTCGTGCACTTGCGTGCCACGGCGGGCGAACTCGTGCTGCTGGACGCGACGCTCGACGCGGGCGGCGTGCGGTACGCGCGGACAGGACTCTTGCGGGAGCTTGGCCTGGGCGGGGGGCGCTACGAGGTCGTGCGCGACGACCCCCAAGGCGCGTGACGCGCGACGACCGCGGTGCGCGCCGCTTCACTTCTTTTCGCGCGTGTCGATCGTGGCGGTGAGGAGGGCGCGGCGCTGGTCGGGCGTGAGCGCGGCCATCAGCGTGCGCATCGCCGCGGCCCGCGCCGCGTCGTCGGCGGGCGCGGCCAGCGCCGCTCGCTGGGGCTGGATCTTGGCCAGCGTCTCGTCGCTCCATTTCAGCGTGGGCAGCGTGCGGTCGAGCGATCGCGAGGCCTCGTCGACGAGCATCCGGTACGTCCACAGCGTCTCGTCGATGGGGAGCAGCTGCATGCGCCGGATCACGGCGGCGGTGCCCTTCTCGCCGGGCGTCTCGCCGCGCTTGGCGCTGGCCTGGTACTGCTCGGCCAGCGCCTTGTTGTAATCACTTGCGAGCTTCTGCGAGACCTGGGTCTGGGCCTGCGTGAGAACACGGTCGGTGCCGAGCTTGACGCAGAAATCGCCGCCCGAGGGCTTGAGGGGCCGGACGAAGTCGCGCGCCGACTTGAGGACCTGGCGGGTGTCACCCTGGATCTTCTCGAGCGCTCCGTCCTCGATGCTCTCGACGATGTCGAGGTTTCTGAGCACGATCGCCTCGCACTCGGCCTTGCGGGCCTGCATCACGGGCTCAAGTCGGACCCAGTCGTCCTTGGTGATGGTGGGGTTCCGGCGGATCGCGGCCCAGGTCACGGGCTCCTGGAGCGGGATGACCTTGCGCTCCGCATCCCGCTTCACGAGCGACTCGTACGGGCGCCCGGCAGACGTTGGTTGGTTCGCGGTTCCTTCCCTTAAAATGAAGGGGCCTTTAACGGGAAGGCAAATATAAGTCGGACGTTTCCCAGGCTGGTCTTCCGACGGCTGATCGGGCGCGCTCTGGGGCGTTGCGGTGGCGTGAGTCGCACCCAGTATCGACACGATGATCAAGACTGCGCGAACGCTCACGCGATGGTCCTTTCGTTCGGCCAAACCCCGGTGCGCGGTCCGCTCACGGCTTGGCGCGCGTCTCGATCGTCTTGGCGAGCAGGGCGCGACGTTCCTGGAGCGTGAGCTTGTCGAGGAGCGCCCGCATCTGCGCTGATCGCACAGCTGCGTCGGGGTTGGCGGCCAGCGCCTTGCGCTCGGGCTCGACCTTGGCGAGGGTTTCGGCGGACCAGTTCATCGCCGGGAGCGTGCGCTCCAGCGAGTGCGAGGCCTCGTCGACGAGCATGCGGTAGGTCCACAGCGTCTCGTCGATCGTCTCGAGGAACATGAACCGCACGATGTCGATCGATCCGATCTTGTTCGGATCGTCCTTGGGCTTCATGCCCGCGCGGAGCTCGGCGCGGATGGCGGAGTTGTACTCGCTCTCGATCTTCTGGCTGAAGCGCGACTGCACGTCGGTGAGCGTCCCGTCCTTGCCCAGCTTGGCGCAGAAGTTCCCCCCCGAGGGCTTGAGGGGCTGGAAGACCTCGCGGATGTTCTTGATCACCGCGCGGGGCTCGCCCTCCATCTTGTCCAGCTCGCCGGCCTCCACCTTCTCGACGAGGTCGAGGTTCTTGACGACGATCGTCTCGCACTCGGTCTTGCGCTCCGTCATCACCGGCTCGACCTTCACCCAGTCTTCCTTGGTGATCGTCGGGTTGTGACGGCACGCGGCCCACGTGGCCGGCTGCGTGAGGCGGATGATCTTGCCGCTGGAGTCTTTCTTCACGAGCGACTCGTACGGGAGGTTGGGCAGGTCCTGCTTGGCGCCTGTGCTTTCGGCGGGGGGCGTGTCCTTGGGAACAAAGACGGGCGGACGCTTGTACAGCTCCGTGGGCGGCGGCGCTTCGGCGGGGGGCGGGGCGATCTGCGCCAGCGCCGCGGCGCCGGGAACGAGCAACGCGCCGGCGGCGGCGAGGACGAGCGTGCGAGCGTTCATTCCGTCTCCTTCAGAGCCGCGGCAGGGCGCGGCGAGTGCTTGGCGTGTGCCGCCGGGAAACCCCGGCCGTTCGGGCCGGCCCGAGCCGGGCCCGATCACAGAACGCAATATTATCGCCCGGATTGCGGGGCAGGTTTCTCGCCCGCGAGGAGCATTTCCGTGCGGCAATCTGGTACGCACTGCCGACGAGGCGGTTCGGCGCGCCCGCCGCGACGCATTCCCGGCACGTTCGCGTCTCTGCATGCCGTACACTGACCGCATGTCCGACGCCCGGCCCCCGAACCCAAGCGATCCGCCGAGCAGTGCGCCGCCCGGCGCACCTTCTCGTCATCAGCAGCCCGTGCTGCACGCGCCGTGGAGGATGGAGTACCTGGAAGGGCTCAAGGGCAAGGAAGCCGGCGGGCTCGGCTCCTCGGCCGCACCGTCCACCGGCTCGTTTCTTCTGGATTACTGGCTGAACCCCGGCGCCGACCACGCCAATCACGTGATCGTGCGCACGGGCGACGGCATGATCCTGCTCAACGGATTCCCGTATTCCAACGGCCACCTGCTGGTGGCGCTGGGCGATCCGCGCCCGACGCTGCTCGACTACGAGCCGGCGCAGCGCGCGACGCTGTGGTCGCTCACCGAACTGGCCGCCGAGCTGTTGCAGCGCACGCTCGACCCGCAGGGGATCAACATCGGGATCAACCAGGGGCGCGCGGCGGGCGCGGGGATCCCTCAGCACCTGCACGTGCACCTGGTGCCGCGGTGGGGCGGGGATATCAACTTCATGACCATCGTGGGGAACGTGCGCGTGATCCCGTCGTCGCTGGCGGTAATGGCGGGGAAGTTTCGGGGGGTGTGGGAGAGGATGAGGGGCGACGGACAACATCGTGAGTAGGCGTCGCGCCAACTGTGCTCACACGTACGCCGAAGGCGCGCCACATTCGGGGCAGTCTGCCGATTCGGGCAGTCCCTTTCGAGAGTATCCGCACTCAAGACAGCACCCGGCGCGGCGCCACGCTCGCCACCGCCTGTTCCGTGAAGGAGATGTGAACACGAGCAGTGTGAACAACGCCAAGTCCACACCGAGCAAGACAACACCAGCGCGACCCCAAGTCCTTGGCCGTTCAAAGATTTGTCCCACGAACACAAGCCCGAGCCCCACGATCCCGCCCAGCATCAGAAACTCGGGTGCGATGAGAAAGCGTGTTCTGCTTGCGGGGTGCTTCTCGTGGAGGCGTTGTCGCTGAGACTTGCCCCTCGGGATAAAAGCGGTACTTCTCTCGTGCGAGGGGGCTTGCGCAGCGATCGTGGATGACGGCGGTTCTACCGGCCTTCCAAGTTCGCCGCCATAACCACGGCGAGAGACCCCCTGCGCCTCTTTGGAATCGGCCACCTCGACGTCTACCGGTCCAGCACACTCGGTCTCGACAGTGCCGCCACAATCGCCCGGTTCGGCGATCAGCCTGTCCGGCTCATTGGCGATCGTGGCTTCACGCCCGGCCTTGAGGTCAACAATCCTCATCTGGCCGCGCCCGGTCAGCGTGGCACAGACCCGACGGACAAGTTTGATCGTCGCTGGCGCATCGCCATCGCACTGCGGCCGGTCGGGGATGTGGATTGTGATGTGTCGGGCGTGAACTGTGATGAGCACGCCCGTTCCGTCGGCTCGCTTGTCGAGAAACTCGACACGACGGAACTGCCACAGGGCGCGCTCATCGGTCAAACCCGTAGCTCTGATTGCGGCCTCGACATCCGTCTCCGCCAATGTCGGCGCAGCGGTGCGGATGTACGTCACCAAGTATGCCCGCCGTCGCTCCTCAAAGGGGCTGAGCGGTGTGGGGGCTTCGTGCGGTCCGAGCGGACGCAGCACTCGCTCAGCCGCTCCTTCAAGCGACTCACCCTCTTCTACGTGGAAAAGGTGCAGCTCGTGCGCCATTTGGGTACGAGCATATCAATCAGCGGCACCGTTCGATCGAGTGGCACGCGCGTTCTCACGCCGCCTGGCGGCGCAACCGCTGCAAACCAAGCCGGTACCCGCCGCGTGTATCGGGTTCGCAGCGCACGACCTTGCCGTGCGTCACGCTGGCGTAAGGATCGTCGGGGAAGAGCGAGAACTGAGCGCCGGGCGCGACGGCGTACTGGGCCCGGGCGCCGATGCCGGCGCGGCTGGTGTCCACGAGCTCGACGCGACCCAGGCGCGACGGCTCGGCCCCTTCGGCGAGTGTCACCATCGCTCCGCCGCAGGCCGGCGTGCGCGGCGCCTTGCGCCGGTCGTTGGGGAAGACGGGGGCGTCGGGAACGCGGCTGGACGTGGGCATTCTTCTCTTTCCTTAATCAGCGAGCGGGCCGGACTATGCGGCGCGGCCACCGCGCCGGCGCCGACGCGGGCGCGTCCGGATATGAAGAGGTCATCGGCGAGCGGGGAGGGGGACTTGACCCGGCGGGCACGACGCCAAGGGTCGAATCTGTGCGCCACACGTATGGTATTGTGAGACCGTGAAGACATTGTTCATCACAGTCATTGCGGCCGCAAAGCACGCGCTGGCTTCGACCATCATCGCGATGGGGCAAGCCCCGCCGCCGGACGATGGATGGCAAAGTCTGGATTGTGATCAGGTCAACGGGGTCCCTGTCGTTCGGGTCACCATAAACGATGCCGCCCCAGAGTGGTTTTTCTTCGAACCGACGCTTGCCTCGTCCACGATTGACGAGGACTACGCCGATCACTTGCGCCTCCCCGCTTCACGCGAGCCCGCAAAGGAGAATCTCGCGGGGCGCGGCGACGCTCGCGTCGACGCCGAGATCACTCTGGCTGGTCGCCACCTCGCATCGCGCTCGTTTCTCACAAGCTCCGTATCCCGCCGATGGTCGCCCACCGCAAGGATTGTCCCGCGCGGCACCTTGCGAGCGGAACTATTCGCAGGCTGCGCTGTGCGCATTGATCTTCGCGGAAATTCGATCAAAATCCGACCGAGCCTCGGCTATCTCGCGTCCGGAGCAATCGTTCCCTGCCTTTCCGGTGAGACGGGCCTGATCGTGCCCCTGACCGCCGAGATTGGTGGGCAGCGGGTCGGCATCTTCGCGGAAATGGCGCTGGGAATTGCGGCCCCATGCCGCATCCATACTCAATGGTTCGATCAGGCCGTGGGCGCTCGACTCGCGGTGAGAGCTGCGCCCGCCTGGGATCGCGCGCTGCGGAATGTGCGGATTGGGGGCTTGCAACTTGATGAAGTGCCTATCGCAAAGTCCGCCTCTCGAGAGGCCGCAGGCCGATTCAACAATGGCTTTGTGGGCCGGTCGTTCCTGGAGCGGTTCATCGTGACCGTCGACGCGGATCGGCAACGGATTGTCCTGGAACCGGGCGAGGATTGGCAGCGACCGTTTGAACCGTTGACGGCCACGCGTCCAGCACCGCCGCAATCTACTACTCCCTGGCAGCTTGTTGAATCGCGGTTCGTGGGAGATCGAGTCTTTGTTCGAGCCGTGGTCGAAGGCGGGACCGCGACCTGGATGCTCCTCGACTCGGGCTCTCCACATTGCGTCATCGACTCGAGTATGGCGCGAGACCTCGGAATTGAGATTCTCCCGGCAGCGCCGGATCCCGTCGTCGATCCCACGTCTCTCTTCCCGCTTTCGTCCACTCCCCCTCGACCCATCCGTATCGGCACCTGCCGCTTCCAGCCTCGTTCCCTAAAAATTGCGCCGCTCTCGGATCGCCTGCAAGCGGCTGCCGGCTGCGAGATTTTGGGACTCCTGGGGATCGAGTTCTTCTTGGAGAACGCGGTACGGGTTAATTTCAAGACTCGGGAGGTTCGCGTGTGCCCCTCTTCCGCCGTGGGGAATGACATCACGGGCGAAGTGGTTCCGTTCGGGTTCTCGGCTGGCGGACCGGCGATCTTGGCTCTTCTGAACTCTGCGACCGGTGAGTCGCTGGGCATTCCACTCGTGGTGGACACGGGTTTTACTGGCACTTTTGCGCTGCCGTTGAGTGACGCGTTGCGGGTCGATCCCAACGTCGGAAAGCTCCAGCGGGGAATGGCGGGCATGACGCTTTACGGTCCGGCATCGGGCGCTACATTCCGCGTGGACTCGTTTACCGTTGGTTCGCGAGTGCTCAAGTCTGTGCGAGCCGTGGCGTTCGAACAAGCTCCGCCGTTCGACCGCTGGGGAGCGCTGCTCGGCACGGATATTCTGAGGCGCTTTGAGGTGACCTTCGACTTGTCTCTTATGCGAGTCGTGCTGGAGCCCAACGAAGACTTCGATCGGCCCTTCTTGCGTCGTTGGTGTGGGCTGCTTGTGGAATCGTGCGCCGCAGAAGGCGCCACTCCGGAGGCGGATCGCGAGCTGCGCGTCACGCGCGTAGAGCGCGGGTCACCCGCGGCTCAAAGCAACCTGCGCGCCGGGGATGCTGTTCTCTCGATCAACGGTGTTTCGATGAAGTCCGTTCCTGTCCCCGAGTTTCTCCATCACATTGCGCACAGCTTCGGCGACATCGCGCTGCGCATTCGCCGTGACGGTGAAGTTCTTGACGTCACAATTGTCCCGTCCGAAGCGGAGGGCTCTATGCCCTGAGGCGTGTGCCGCAAGGCCGCCGCTCGCAAAAGCCGTTGCCATGAGCTGCTCGGCGTCGAGCTCAGGCCCCTTAGCTCCCGCCTTTTCCGTTCTTCCCCATGCACCGCGCCAGGATGAACGCCAGCTCCAGCGACTGCTGATAGTTCAAGCGCGGATCGCACGGCGAGGCGTAGTTGAGGTGCAGGGTCTGCTCGGTGACGCCCGCGGCACCTCCGACGCACTCGGTGACGTCTTCGCCCGTGAGTTCGAAGTGCACGCCGCCGAAGACGGTGGCGCACGCGTAGTGCGCGGCGTAGGTTTCTTCGAGCTCGGCGACGATCGCGTCGAACGAGCGCGTTTTCACGCCGCCGGCGGTGGTGATGCCGTTGCCGTGCATCGGGTCGCAGACCCACAGCACGCGCCGGCCCGCGTCGCGCACGGCGGTGAGCAGCGGGGGGAGGGCGGCGGCGACCTTGCCCGCGCCCATGCGGGTGATGATGACGATCTTGCCGGGCTCGTTGGCGGGGTTGAGCGCGTCGAGCATGGCGAGCAGCTCGTCGGGCCGGGCCTTGGGGCCGACCTTGATGCCCACGGGGTTGGCGATGCCGCGGAAGTACTCGACGTGGGCGCCGGTGAGCTGGCGCGTGCGCTCGCCGATCCAGGGCATGTGGGTGGAGAGGTTGTACCACCCCTCGCGCCGCGGCACGCGCCTTGTCTGGGCCGATTCGTACTCGAGGTTCAGGCCCTCGTGGCTGGTGAAGAACTCGGCGCGGGTGAGGTCGTCGACACTCTTCTCGCCCAGCGCCTCCATCAGGCGCAGGCCGTCGCCGAGGGTCTGCGTGAGGCGCTCGTACTCGGCGCGGCGCTGCGGCGAGAGCGAGGCGTGGGAGAAGAACGAGACGTTCCAGTACTCGGGGTGGTGCAGGTCGGCGAAACCGCCTTCGACCAGCGCGCGGATGAAGTTGAGCGTGAGGGCCGCGTGCGTGTAGCCGCGGACGAGCAGCGCGGGATCGGGCGTGCGGCTCTTGAGATCAAAGCCCGCGCGGTTGACCAGGTCGCCGTAGTAGCTGGGGAGCGAGACTTCGCGCCCGTCGACGGTGCGGGTCTCGGTGGCGCTCGAGCGCGGCTTGGCGTACTGGCCGGCGAAGCGGCCCACGCGGACCACCGGCTTCTTGCCGGCGTACACCAGGACCATGGACATCTGGAGGAGGATCTTGAGCTTGTTGGTGATGATCTCGGGGCGGCAGTCGTCGATGGTCTCGGCGCAGTCGCCGCCCTGGAGCAGGAACCGCTTGCCCGCCTGCGCGTCGGCGATGAGCGCCTTGAGTCGCTCGATCTCCCAGCTGGTGACCAAGGGGGGCAGGGCGCGGAGCTGCGCGATGGACTCGGCCAGGGCCTTGGCGTCGGGGTAGTGGATCTCCTGCGCGTGCGGCTTGGCCCGCCAGGAGTCCGGGGTCCATGGTGCGGCGGCGGGCGATTGAGGATGCTGTGGGGTCAAGGGGGATCCGTGAAGAGTTGGGGAGTGAACGGGCAGGTGAGGCGAGCGGGGGCAGGCGGCCCGCGCCGGGCCATGTTCTATCGGGATTCTTGAGGGCTCGGCTCATCAGGGCGCGGGAAAGCGCCGATGGCGTCGAGATGCCGCGATTCCCCCTGGGGCGCGGCACGAGGTCCGGAACGTCTGCCGGGCCCCACGCACACGGCCGAGCGCCCCGAGTTTGCGGGTGACCTCGGCGTCACTGGAGCACGCAGAATGGCCACCCGCACTTCCCGCAAGTCCAGCTCGCGCCGCAAGGCCCGCACTTCCGGCCGCCGCAAGGCGACCACCGCCAGGCGGAGCTGGAGCAAGAAGAGTCGCTGGACCAGCACGGCCCGCAAGAGCGGCCGCAAGATGATGAAGAAGGGCCGCAAGACCGCGTCGCGCAAGCGCCGCACGGTCCGCGCCCGCAAGCTGCGTCTGGTCGGCACGCGCGCGACGCGGCGCACGAGCACGGCCCGCCGCTCATACCGGCGCGCCGCCTGAGCGCCGGGCGCACAGAATTGGATTGATCGCAGGGCCCGGGCCACCGCCCGGGCCTTTTCATTGGCGGACGGAGTCGGGACGAACGCGTGGGCTCAGCACCCCTGCTCGAACGCGGCCGTGAACAGCTCGAAATCCAGGCCGTTCACAAAGGTATCACCGTTGATGTCGGCGCTGGAATCGGCGGTGCTGAAAGCCAGCGAAAACTCGTCGAAGTCGACGCCGTTGGCGAAGCCGTCGCCGTTGAAGTCCGCCAGGCACAGCGCGATGCGGGCCGAGACCAGCGCGCTGGTGTTGTTGGTGAAGCCGAGCTTGAAGACCAGCGTGCCCGACGTGCTGAACTGGATGTAGCCGCTCTGCGGGTCGCCCTGGTCGAAGACGATCTGGGCGATGGTGCGCGTGTCGCCGGGGCCGACGGTGAAGGGGTCGCCTGTGCGCACGATCGGGTACTGCGTGCCGCGCCCGTCGGAGGCGATGAGCGCGAACGTGCTGGTCTGCGGCAGGCCGCTCGCGGAACGCAGCGAGGTGGTGAACGCCACACGCCCGGTGGGCGTGAGACCGGGGCGTCCGAGCACACCGAAGTTCACGCCCGCGGCAAGGCCGGGGACCTGCGCGCCCTCGCGCGCCACGAGCGCCAGCCCCGCCTTGGCGTCGGTGGACCAGATCGCCGAGTTGCTCGAAGAATCGACGCCCGTGCCGACCATGGAGCCCCAGAAGAGCATCAGGATCGAGTCGGCCTGCTGCACGTGGCGCGCCAGCTCGGCGATGGTGGCGCCGGAGACGCCGGGCGCCGAGGCCCCTTCGCGGGCGACGATCTGCGGCACACCGGACGCGGTGCGCCACACGCTCCCGTCGTTGGTCGCGCCCACGGCCGGCCCGGAGACGCGGGCCCAGAACGCGACGTTTCCGTTCATGTCGAGGCGCGGCGTGGTGTCGAGGTCGGCGAAGACGACGTTGGCGTTCAGACCAGGGGCCTGCTGACCGGTGCGCGCGACCAAGTGAAGGCCGCCGGCGTCGGACCAGATGCCCGATTCCGGCACGGTCTGTCCGGGGTACGTCACGGTCGCCCAGAAGGCGGTGGCGCCCAGGACGTTCTGCGCGGGCTGGCCGAGGACCAGGAACGTTGCCGCGGCGTTGCTCGCGCCGGGCGCGGGGTCGCCGGCCTTCACAACCGTGGAAACGGGCCCGGATCGCGTCGAGTAGAGCGATGAGCCGTCGCCGGCACGGAAGACAGTGGCTCCCGAGTCGTTGAGCGAGAGAAGCCCGAGCACCGGAGCCTGCGCCGTTTCGCGCGCGATCAACGAGAGCGGGCCGCCGGTCTCGATGAGCTGGCCGAGGTTGGTGGGATAGCTGAACGCCCCGGAGCCGAGCGAGGCCGTGAGCGCAAGCTGCCCGGTGTTGTTCCACGCGGGTGTGCCCAAGCCGACGTAGAGGTCGGCGGTCCCGGGGACCGGGTCGCTCTCACGGAGCAGGAGCGCCAGCGCGCCCGTGCGGTCGGTCCACAGAGAGCCGTCGTTGGAGGTGGTCACGCCCGTGCCGGCAAGGCGGGCCCAGAAGACCACGTGGCCGAGGTCATCGATGCGCGGGTCGGCCACGGCGTCGAACGTGATCCCGCTCAGCCCCGGGGCGGCCTGGCCCGAGGTGGCGATGACGGAATAGGTCACGGGGCCTGCCGCGGCGGACGACACGCAGGCGGCGGCACCGGCCAGGGCGACGAGCGATCGCGTGAGACTTTTCATGATCGTCTCCACTTCTGCACGGGTCAGTTTACGCGCACGGCGCGGGCGACCCCAAAGAATCGTGCTCCAAAACGCGACAGCAGATTTCTGGGAACACTTGCTACAGATACCGCAACCTCGCCGACCGGTTGCGGTATTTCCCGGTCGAGCGCGGAATTCGTCGTCGGGCGGCTTGGTCTGAGTGAGGGGTTTCACACCCGCCCGCCCGAGGTAACTCACAAAGGAGTACGGCATGCTCAGCAACCCTCCGCGGTCCCACGATCGAAAGGCCCTGGTCTGGGGGGAATTGCTGATAGGACTCGCGGCCGCGGTCGTCCTCGCGGCCCTGCTGGTCGTCGCCTCGTCGCGCTCCCGCTCGATCGCCCAGCTCGGCGAGTCGGTCGCCAACCTCAGGACGATCTCCGGCGCGTTTGCGATGTACGGCCCCGACAACCAGGACCGCGTGCTGGGCTTTTCGTGGCGGGCGGGGACGACACCGAGCCAGTTCCCCGACCTCAAGACCGCCGTCAGCAATGTCGACGCGGCGGTCTGCCAGGCGGCGGACATCGCGCGGCGGCGCACCGGCAGCAGCACCCTGCCGCGGATCTCGAGCTGGATACCGCACGTGCAGGCGTGGAACTTCCTGGTGGCCGACTACCTGAACCTGCCGCTGCCCTCGAAGGTGTTCATCTCTCCGGGCGATGACCTTCGCACGGCGCTGGCGTCGGACCCGACGAACTGGGCCGGGGACACGGTACTGTACCGATCGGCGCTGGCCACGAGCTACGAGGTCACCGCCGCGGCGTGGGGCGGGCCGGATTCGGGTCCGAACGCGGTCACGCAGGACGGCCAGGCGTACAACCTCTTCGTGGTTCCGTCGACCGCCCTGGTGACCACGCATCTCCTGAGCGAAGTCGCTTTCCCCGGGCAGAAGGCGCTGGCGTTCGACCGCTACCAGTGGTACTACGGTCCGCGCCAAGGCTTCTTCATGTACGAGGAGGCCCGCTTCCCGGTCGCTGCTTTTGACGGGTCGGTCCAAGTGCGCCGCGGCGGCAACTGCAACCCGGGCTGGAGGCCGGCCGCCCCCGCGGTCCAGTTCCCGTCGTACATCACCTACAACGCCGACGCATCGAGCAGGCTCCCTCCCCCGCTGACCAACCCCAACGGCGATCTCCTCTTGGGGCGGCTGCGGTTCACGCGCGGCGCTCTGGGGGGGCGGGACTTCGAGGGCCCCGAGGTGCACTGAAGAAATGGGGGTTTTCCACGCGCCGGATTGTGTTCCCGGGGGCTCTCCTTCCGTATATCGTTGGTGTTCGCTCGTGGGCACCTTCGGGGAGAGTCATCCGTGCGGACCATCTCTCGCCGGGCGTTTGCGGTTTCCGACCTTGCCGCGCTGATCGCGGTCGTCGGGGTGATGCTGTGCCTCGTGGCGGTGGTGGGGGCCCGCCCGCGGGCGCTGGCCAGCCTCAGCCAGACCATCGCCAACATCAAGCAGATCTCCGACACGATCGCGACGTACGGGTCCGACAACGCCGACCTGGCGCCGGGGTTCTCGTGGAAGAAGGGCTCAAGCCCGAGTTCGTACGCCGACCTCAAGACCGCGGCCACGGACCTTGAAGCCGCGGCGAACCAGTTCGTCGACATCGTGCGCCGCCGCTCGAACGTGCCGAACTTCGCCAAGCTCGCGAGCTTCGCCCCGCACCCCTCGTTCCTGCACGTGATGCTCGCCGACTACATCAACGCGCCCCTGCCTCAGGCGTTCACGGTCTCGCCCGAGGACAAGAACCTGATCAAGTGGTCGAGCGACCCCAGCAAGTGGCAACAGAACGGCGCGCCCAACGCGCAGTCGCCGTTCCGCAGCTCCTACGAGATCTGCTACGGGCTCTGGGCCCTGACCGACTCGGGGTCCAACGCCGTCACGCAGGACGGCCAGGCGTGGAACATCTTCACGATCCCCACCGCCACGGTGTTCGGGCAGCGGCAGCTCTCGGCGGTCACGTACCCGGCGTACAAGGCCCAGGTCTGGGACCTCTTTCAGCGCCACTACGGGCCGCGCGTCGGGTTCTTCATGTACGACGAGGCCCACGTGCCCGTCGCGATGTTCGACGGCAGCGTGAACGTGCGAGCGGGCAAGAACGCCAACAGCGGGTGGAAGCCGCAGACCCCCGCCAGCACGTTCTGGTCCAACGTCACCTACCAGCCGGGGGCCAACGACCCGCCGGCGCTGAGCGGGGGCGGGTCCGACGTGCTCCGCGGCAAGTTCCGCTGGACGCGCAAGACCGTGGCCGGCCGCGACTTCGACGCCGGCGAAGTGAACTGAACAACCGCCATGGCATGCCGCGGTACACTCGGCTCGAGCCGGTGCGCTCCCGGAGCATTTCCATGGCCCGAATCGCGATTGCGTCGCTGCTGACGGTCCTGCTCGCGGGCTTGGGAGGGTGCGGCGGGCACGCGCTCTACCGGAACGAACCTGCCTTTGAATACCGCGTCGCGGGGCTGAAGAAGGTCGACTTCGAACGCCTCGCCGACGGACAGTTCCCTTCGCGACCCGTCACGCTCAACTCCCAAACGTACACCTCCCTCAGCGGCGACGGGATCGTGATCGATTCGCCATCGGGGGCGGCACTGGGCGTGGTCGAAAGCGCGCACGGCTCGCTCAACGTGCCGCGCAACCCCGACGGGCCGGTGGTCGTGGCGGCCGCCGGTGACGGAAGTGTTCGCGTCACTCTGCCGCCGAGCGTGTACTCGGTCGGCCTGTGGGTCTACGGCCGCGAGAGTCATGGCCAAGCGGACGGCGGAGCCGTGAAGGTGGTGTACGCGAGCGGCGCGAAAGAAGAGACGATCACGGTTCCTCCGATGGACCCGCACCGACCCGCCCCGGCCTTCGTGGGGATCGTCAGCTTCGACCCAATCACGTCCCTTACGTGGTTGCCGCCGGTGGCGGCGGGGCCCTCCTCGGGAACCGGCATCGCCGGGCTCACGATCGAGACTCGCCATTAATTCGCGCTCCGAAACCGGCTTGCGTCGATGAACGGGGTCCCGTATTTTCTGGCTTCTCGCGGGCGGCACCTCGAAGGAGTACGAGCAATGCTCAGCGGATCGAACCGAGGCAAGATCGTTCAGGCCGGCGCGCTGGCCGCGGTGCTCGTGGGGAGCGCCGGCGCCGTCCGCGCCGACGACCGCCGCTTCGGCTACGTCGACGAGGCACGCGTCGCGCCGCTGAACAACTTCGAGTTTGAGCAGTGGTTCACGTGGGAGCACACCAACGGCAGCGGCGACGGCTCCGTTGACGGGTTCTTCTTCAAAGAAGAGCTCGAGTACGGCGTGGCCGAGAACACGCAGCTTGGCTTTGAAATCCCTGCGTGGCACTTCACGACGGGCCCCTCGGGCGAGAACCAGGGACCCCGCGTCGACCAGTTCGCCGCCGACATCAAGCACATCTTCCTCGACCCGGTCAGCGACCCGATCGGCATCGCCGCCAAGGGCGAGATCGGACTGGGCGAGAGCATCTTCAGCCTCGAGGGCGAGCTGATCCTGCAGAAGACCATCGACAAGTGGGAGTTCGCGTACAACATGCGGCTCGAGGCCGAGTGGGCCACCGACGAGGACGGCAACAAGTACAGCGAGGACGACGGCGAGTTCGTGAACACGCTGGGCGCGAGCTACGAAGCGACGACCAAGTTCTTCGTCGGCGCCGAGTTGCTCTACGAGATCCCGCTCCCCGAGTGGCACACCGGCGCGACGCAGGTCCTGTGGCTCGGCCCCAACGCGTCGTACCACGAGACGAACTGGGCGATCACGGCGACCATCCTGCCGCGCCTGACCTCCTCGGACGAGGAGCCGAACTTCCAGTTCCGCGCGATCTTCGAGATCGACTTCTGAGCCGCCGGCCCGGCACCATCCTGTGCGTGATCGCCGCGTGGGCGGGCGTAGCGTCTTCGTGCGCAACGACCGGCGCGGCGGCACCGAAGGTGGATGACCGGCTGTGCGATTGCGCGGCACGCCGGGGGTTTGACCGCGCCACCCTCGAACTGGGACGGCGCCACTACGTGGGCGAGTGCGCCCGCTGCCACTCTCCCGTCGCCCCGACGGACTTCACCGAGCGGGAGTGGAAGGACATCCTGCACCGCATGCGCGACAAGTCCAAGCTCAGCGACGCCGACATGGCGGCTGTCTCGGCGTACATCAACGCCGCGATCGACGCTTCGGCCCCCGCTCCGGGCGCCCCGTGACCGCGCGCCCGGTCACGCGGACGCGTAGGCCTCGCGCAGGGCGCCCTCGAACCGGCACGCAAAGCCCGCGCCGTCGCGCAGCGCCGACGATTCCATCGCCCGACGCAGCGAGGCCCGGTACCGCGCCAGGCGGGCGCCGTCGGACGCGAGCGCCGCGGCACGCTCCACGTAATCGTCCACGCGGTTGGCGATCAGTTCTGGAGCGCCGACGGCCGTGAGCAGCGAAGCGCCCACGCGCGACGCGTGAACCTCGCCGCGCAGCGTCACCACCGGAACGCCCATCCACAGCGCCTCGCACGTGGTGGTCGTGCCGTTGTAGGGGAACGGGTCGAGCGCGATGTCCGCCCGCGCGTACAACGCCAGGTGCTCGCGCGCGGTGCCGGTGATCTGCAGAAACTCGATGCGCGAGGGATCGATGCCGCGCGATGCGAAGCGTTCCAGCGTCGCCTCGCGCACGAGCGGATCGGCCACCTGCGTGCACTTGAGGACCAGGCGTGAGCCGGGCACGCGCGACAGGACCCGCGCCCACGCCGCGCCCGTCGCGTCGTTGAGCTTCAGGAGCGTGTTGAACGACGCGAACGTGACGTGCCCCGCCGCGGCGGACGGCGGGGGGGCCGGCTCGGGCGCCTCGCGCGACGGCTCGAAGCACAGGAAGCAGGGGTCGAGGCGCACCAGGCGCTCGACACACAGGCGCTCCGAGCCCGGCGGGTCGGTGATCGAGTCGGCGAGACGAACGTCAACGCACGAGAGGCCGGTGGTGTTGGGGTAGCCCAGGTACGTCGCCTGCACGGGCGCCGCGCGGAGTGGGAAGACGCCCAGGCGGTTGCCACCGGTCAGGCCGGCAAGGTCCACGAGCACGTCGATCTTCTCGCGCGCGACCAGGGCCGCCAGGGCCGCGTCGTCCAACGCCTTCACGGCGTGCCAGCCGTCGCCGAGCGCCTTCAGGCGTGCGCTGTACGCGTCTTCGTCGTCGTTGTTGGAGAAGCAGACGATCTGGAGCGAGGTTCGATCGCGGTGCTCGAGCAGCGGCTCGAGGAAGTACGCGACGGGGTGATCGCGCAGATCGGCCGAGACCAGGCCGACCCGCAGCGGCGTGCCCTCGATCGCCCGCTTGGCGGGGCGCGGGCGGGGCGAGGGGTCCAGGAGTTTGCCGAGCTCGACGTGCGCGGCAAAAGCCTCGCCGGCCTCGCGCTGATCGACGTAGTTGAGCGCGAACGCCAGGGCCCGCGCAAAGTCCAGGTGCCCGGGCGCGTGCGCGCGGGCCTCGCGCGCGGCTGCCGCGGCCTCGTCGGCGCGCCCCGCGTGCAGCAGCGCCTTGACGAGCAGGGTGGTCAGCTCGATGTTCCCAGGGCGCAGCGCAAGCGCGGCGCGGCAGTGGCGCGCGGCGTCCAGGTGCCGGCGCTTGAGCGTGTACGCGTTGACGAGCGACACGCGCGGCCCGTGCGCGCCCGGGTCGAGCGCGCACGCCCGCTCGAGCACCGGGATCGCCTCGTCGGGCTTGTCGGCCATGCTGAGCAGCCCGCCCAGCGTCGCGAGAATCCCCGGATCGTCGGGACGAGCCTTGGCCGCGCGCTGCGCGT
The DNA here is from genome assembly GCA_044223975.1 of Phycisphaerales bacterium. GTDB lineage: Bacteria > Planctomycetota > Phycisphaerae > Phycisphaerales > UBA1924 > CAZCPB01. Next base: position 35,730 of record JBGALI010000022.1, read on the forward strand.
AGAACGTCGCCTGCTCACGCTGCCCGAGGTGGATAAGCGCGATGGCCATGGCGTTGTTGAGATCGGGGTCGGCCGTGTCTTTCTGGAGGGCGCGCTGGAGTGCCGCGCGGGCCTGGTCGGGCTTGCCGCGCTCGAGATGCTGCTGAACGGTGACCAGGGTCTGGTAGTGGCGGGACATGGGGGCGGAAGTGACTCAGTGACGGAGTGACGGAGTGACGGAGTCGAGGATCAGCCTTCGGCGGGATCGCCGCCGTCGTAGGGGATCTTTCCGGCAACGCGCGAGGCGGGGAAGATCTTGAGGAGGTAGCCGCCCAGCTCGTAGAGCATGTACAGCGGGATCGTCATGAGCACCATCGAGAGCGGGTCGCCCGGGGTGAGCAGCGCGCCGGCGACGGCGCACGCCAGCACGGCATGGCGGCGGTACTTGGCCAGGAACGCCCGGTCCACGATGCCGACCCACCCCAGCAGCAGCACGATCACCGGCATCTGGAAGGCCAGCGCAAACGCCAGGGCGAGCGTGAGGAAGAGGTTGATGTACTCGACCACGCGGTAGTGCTGGGCGATCCCCACGCCCTTGGTCAGCTCGCAGCCCAGGATTGTGGGCGCCGCGCCGTCGGGCGTCGCGACGCAGAACCGCAGCTGCTGCAGCACCGTGTTGACCCACGCGCCACCGACCACGGGCTTCTCGGGGTCCCCCGCGAGCACCGGGAAGTGCGCGAAACTGAACGCCTCGGGCACGCCGACGGTCTCGGGCACCGTCGCGCCCACGTCGCTGCTCCAGTGGATGAAGAACGTGAGCATCGCCGGCAGGATGAAGAAGTAGAGGAACAGCACGCCGATGACGGTGAGCACGGCGCTCAGCGGCAGCAGGAAGTACACGAAGCGTTTCTCGTGCTGGTACAGGCCCGGCGCGACGAACCGCCAGAGCTGCCACAGGATCCACGGGCTGCCCACCAGCACCGTGACGATGATCGACACGTGCAGGTACGAGCTGAACGTCTCCAGCACGCTGGTCGACTGCATCGAGGCCGGCAGACCGCTGGACCGCATCTGGGACAGCACGGGTCGGATGAGAATGCCCAGTATGGACTTTCCGAACACCAGCGCCACCACGAAGATGGGGATAATCCCCAGCAGGGCGTGCACGAGCCGCTTGCGCAGCTCCTCCAGGTGATCCCCGAACGACATGGTGTGGGCTTCACCGGCGGCGCGGGGATTGAAGTCTCGGGTCTCTGCCATGGGCCTCTCGCCGAAGGGTCACGCTCGCCCGATGTCCGGCGAGCGGCCGATGAGGATAAGCCGCCGACGGGCCGTGTGTACCGACCGAACCCCGAGCGGCCGGGACGGCGTAGCACCGGTGAGAGGCGACACGGACTGACGGGCCGGCCCCCGCGGCGCATCTCTAATAGACGACAGGACGGCAGCACGTGAGCGACCAGTCCGATCTTGCAATTCTGGGAGGCGGAAACACCGCGCACTCCGAACATTCCGGGGCCGGTGATCAGTCCGTGATCGAGGGCGCGATCCGCGGCGAGCACGAGGCCCTGCGCGAGCTTTGGCGCCGCAATCGCCGCTGGGTTGCCGCGATCATCCTGGCGCACAAGCCCCGATGGGCTGACGTCGAGGACCTGCTGCAGGAGGTCGGTGTTTCGATCGTCCGGAAAGTGGGGGAGCTGCGCGACCCGGCGGCGTTCAAGCCATGGCTGCGGACCGTGGCGATCAACGCGGCCCGTGCCGCGGCTCGCGACAAGTCCGGGAAGTTTCGGCGCCTCGGCCTCCCCAGTGATGATGACGAGAACGGCGGCGTGCTGGCGCGGGTCCTGGGCGGCAACGCCACGCCCGTCGCGGCACGCGGCGAAGCCAGCGAAGAGGCCAAGCGTCTGATGGAGCTGGCCATGGAACTCCCGGAGGGGTACCGCGAACCGCTGCTCCTGCGGTGCGTGCGGGAGATGAGCTACCGGCAGATCGGAGAATTGGTGGGTTTACCCGAGTCGACCGTCGAAACCCGCATCGCTCGCGGCCGCCGCATGCTGCGGGATCTGGCGACCCAGCGGGAGGGCGCCGCGCCCCCGGCGGTCCGCGCCCAGGACACGAGCGAGCGTTGATTTTTCGGACGCGCAAAGCGCGACGGGGCGGGCCCCCGCGTGCATCACGGTGAAGTGGAGCTACGACGATGACCAGCCCGGACCGCGACATCCTGATCAGCCGCGTGGTGGACGGCTCTGCCCTCGACCACGACTGGGCCGCGATGGAGTCGCTGGCCCAGAAGGACCCGTTGCTGTGGCGCGAGCTGGCGCAGTCTCAGCGTCAGCACGCGGCCTTGGTGTCGCTCGTGAACGAGGCCGGGCGCATCGCCGACGCGACCGACATCGAGATTCCCGAAACGCACGTGATCGGTCGCCTGTCGGGCGTGGCCCGCTGGGGCGGCTGGGCCGCGGCCGCGGCGATCACGGTGGCGTGGCTCGGCGGGTTGCGGACTGGCGTTCCGGTCACGAACACGGCCGATCTCACGCGCGGGCTGGGTTCTTCGCAGAAATTCGACAGCCCCGCCGACGCGCTGGGCGCGTACCTCGAGCTCGGCGGCCAGCAGGGCACGGTGCTGGGCGAGATGCCCGCCAAGGTCGTTCTCCGCACCGTTCCCGCCGACGACGGCTCGCCCCGGTACGACGTCTACTACATCCGCCAGATCGTCGAGCGCGCCCGTGTCGACGACCTGTACCGCATGTCCAACGACGAACTCGGGCGCGGCACGGCCCCGGTGCCGGCCCACCTCCGGGCCCGGCCCGAGTCCGGCTCGTACTGAACCGCTTTCGTCCCCCGGCGCCCCGCCCGGGAACGCAAGAAACTCCACGCTTCGCCGAATCAGTCACCGACCAGCACGGGATCCCGCAGGAGCACTCCATGAACACATCGATTCGTTCCGCACGATTCTCACTCCGCCGCGCGGCGATGCTCGCCGCGGCAGCGGGCCTTCTCGCCGCCGCGCCGGCCCTGGCGCAGAGCGCCGCGGGCGGCTCGTTCGATCGCCCGCTCGCCGCCGTCGCCCAGCCCGCGACGCCGCGCGCCTCGGGCGACACGACGATCGTCATCAGCAGCAGCGAGAACGGCAAGTCGTACTCGGTGAAGGTGCACAACAACGAGGTCTCGGCCGAGATCGACGGCCAGCCCGTGCCCGCCGACCGCATCGACCGCAAGGGCGACGTGATCATCATCAAGGACAAGGACGGCAAGGCCGAGAAGACGTTCGACGTCGGTGTGCGCTCGGCGCGCACCCGGTCCACGACCAACGTCGTGCCGCTGCGGAACTTCTCCGTCCAGACCACGCCCGACCCGGTGCAGGGAGGCGCCGCGTGGAGCGCGACGGCCGCCGAGCCGCCGAATCCCCCGCCGGTGATGGTCGGTGTCACCATGTCCGACCCCGACGGCGCCTTGGCCGAGCACCTTGGGCTCAAGGAGGACGAGGTCTTCGTGATCGACCGCGTCGTGGACGACCTGCCCGCGGCCAAGGCCGGGCTGGAGCCCCTCGACGTCGTGATCGCGATCGACGGCCAGAAGCCCGCCTCGCAGGACAAGTTCCGTGAGACCCTGCGCTCCAAGAAGGCCGGCGACACGCTCGAGCTGACGATTGTCCGCAAGGGCGCGGAGAAGAAGATCAAGATCGAACTCGCCGCCTACGACCGCGCCAAGCTCGCGCCGGCCGGCGTGGGGCAGTTCATGATCACCCCCTCGCCCGACGCGACCGGCGCCGCTACACACAACGACTGGCTCCGAGCCATGGGGAGCGGTGGCAACAACGACGAGGCCCGCAGACTCCTGGAGGAGGCTCTCAAGTCCGTCCAGCAGTCCGACAAGATCAAGGGCGACGAGGCCCGGCAGCAGGCCGAGAAGGCGCTCAAGCAGGCGATCGAATCGCTGTCCCAGAGCCGCGCCCGCTCGGCCGAGCGCTACCGCGCCCTCTCGGACGCGATGGGCAAGGACACGATCGTCCTGGGAGACCAGCCCGGCCAGGTGTTCGCGATGCCCGGCGACCGCGACGTGACGCGGCGCCTCGAGCGGCTCAGCGACCAGCTCGAAAAGCTCAACCACCGCCTCGATGAAATCGAGCACCGCCTGAGCGAAAAGAAGTAAACCGCCGGGGCCGCTTCCCAAGAACGCGGGAGACCCCGAAGGTCCGGACCCCAAAGATCCCGGCGCGAGCCGGGACCTCCCCTCACGGTCGCGGCTCCCCGGCCGCGGCCGTGCTTCATTCTGAGCCCCGGTTCAGGACAGGGCCGCGACCGTGCCGACGGCGCACGCCGCCCACGCGATCCATCCTGTCGAACGCACCGCCATGTTCGGCGAACGCGTCAGCACGCTGGCGGTTTGCGCCAGCGGCACCAGCACCACACCGAGCCACGCCCCGCGGCTTCCCGGCCCGCTCAACGCCACCAGCCAGAGCGCCGGGTGCCACAGCGACGGCACCAGGCGCCACGGGTTCCCCATCGCGACCTCCGCGCGGAGGTGCGGCCGCCGCCGGTGCAGGTGGTTCATCGCGGCCATGGCCACGGCCAGCATCGCGGCCGCTCCCCACGCGCCAGCCGCGCCGTACAGGAGCGCCGGCGCCGCGCCCAGCACCACGAACTCGCTCAAGAGCCGGGGGAGAACGATCGCGCCGTCTGAGGCACGCGACAGGAGCCACACGATCGCCGAGAGGTGAACGAGCGTCCACGCCGCGCCCAAGGCCCGCGCGTGCGGCAGATCGAGGCGCGCGAGCACCACCCCGGCGCCGACGCTGGCGACGGCGATCGCCCACGCCGCGAATCGGAGCACCCTGGGGCTCATACCACCGTTCTATCGGCTCGCGCGGGCCCCGCGCCGTCAGGTCTTCACGCTGGTCGCCGACGCCACCGCGATCGGGGCCAGCACCAGCACGGGGATGAACACGCCCAGCGCCGGCGGCACACCGGGGATCGCCGCCGAGGCGCCCAGCACGCCTCCCATCAGCGCCATGATCGCCACGGGAGAGCCCTTGAGCGACTGCACGACCATGTTGCACGGCTCGCGGCGCAGGAAGAACGGCATCGCGATCACCAGCCCGAGGAGGTTGGAGACCATGATTGAAACCCGTCCCCACGCGATGCGCTCCAGCGGCTCGCGGCGCTCGGGCTTGAGGTCGCCGCGGTCGAGCAGGCGCGAGATCTGCCCCCAGCTCAGGCTCTGGCGGAAGCTCTCGTACCGCTTCATGGTCAGCGAGGTCGGGTCGAGGTCGGTCTCGACGCGGGCGACCGGCTCGGGCGTTGGGAGCTTGCCCCCCTCGATCTGCTCGGGCGTGCGGCGCACCTCGGCCCTCCCGCCCGTCAGGTCCCAGCCCCCGGCGTTCCACGCCGCCGACTGGGCGTTGATGACGCGTGTCGCCAGGCCCGCGCCGTCGCGCTCCCAGATCGTCAGGTCACGCAGGGTTGCGGTGGGGGGGTCGAAGCTGGCGGCGTACCACAGACGGTTGCTCGAGTCGGTGCAGAGGTTGATCCGCGTCGCCGTCAGCGACCGCTTCCCCGCCTCGCCGTGATCGCGCGTGAGCAAGGGCGCGATCCGCGGGATCACCAGCTCCTGGTTGAGCACCTGCAGCACCGTCAGCCCCAGCGACACCATGAGCACGGGGCGCGCCACCCGCCGCAGCGGCAGGCCGCTGGCCAGCACCGCCACCAGCTCGCGCCCACGCACGAGCTGCGAGAACGTGAACCCCATCCCGCCCACCATCACCAGGCCGAGCGTGTAGTTGAACAGCTGGAGCAGGCGCGGCCACCACAGGTCGGCCACCAGGAAGACCGTCACCAGGAACCGCCGCACCGCCGAAGGATCGGGGTCGCTCGAGCTGGCCTTGAGGAACGCGTCGGCGACCCGCATGAGCCGGTCAAATTGCAGGGCCGCGTCGATCGTCACCACGAACGAGAACAGGATCACGATCAGCGCGACCACGTTGATCAGGTACTGGCGGGCGATGTAGCGGTCGAGGAGGTTCATGCCTTCACACGCAGCACCTTCGAAATCAACGCCGCGGCAGCGTACCCGATCGCCGCGCCGACGAGCACGTCTGTCGAATAATGGGCGCCGACCAGCAGGCGCGTCAGGCCGCAGCCCGCGGCCAGCGCCAGCACGAGCGCCCCGGGCGCCGGCGCCAGGCGCCAGATCATCCATGCCGCGCCGAACGCCACCGCCGCGTGGCTGCTGGGCATGCTCAAATTCGAATCGTCCGTGAACCCCGACAGGAACGGCTTGAAGTGGTTGGCGTTGTCGCCAGAGGGGCGAACGCGACCGACGAGGCGTTTCACCAGCTCAGCCGCCAGCCCCGACGCCAGGGCCGAAGCAACAATCGCGAGCCCCGCAACCCGGGCGCGCCGCGCGGCAGCCGGTGCAAATGAAGCTCGCGAGATCGGCAGGCTCGCCAGCGCGAGGGCCCCGCCCACCACGAGCCACGTCGGAAGGTACCCGACCGCGCGGAGGAACTGCCACCAGTCGCGGATCTTGAGCGCCTCAACATCGCGCACGCGGAGCGGGTCGACAAGGCGCGCATCAAACACCCAGAGCGCCGCAAAGGCCGCCAGGAACAGGGCCGCGGGCACCAGCCCGGTCGGCACGGACGCGCGTTGTGAGCCGCCGGTGTTCACGGTGCCGTCTTTCCCCACGGGAAGCCTTTGAAGTTGTACCCCAGGAACGCGGGCCGGTCGTCCTTCTTGTCGTGCTCGAGCTTGCCGATCGGCACCACGCGCTCGAACACCTCGCCCCACTCGCGCTCGCCGCCGCCGAGCATCACCGCCGGGCGGCCCTTGAGGGCGGGCGTCACGCGCTCAAGGTCGGTGTCGTCGAAGAAATCGTACTGGGTGCGGCGACCTCCGTCATAGGCGCTCGAGCAGTACGTCACGGGCCGGCCGGGCAGGTAGTAGGCCATCTGTGCCGCGACGCCGTAGTGGTGCGCCAGCACGAACGGGTCGCCGGCGCCCTCGTTCGACAGCCGGTCCATAAGGCCCCGCACTTCGGTCGCACGCTCCCTCGCGAACATCAATCGATGCAGCGGCACGACCGCGTTCAGGCCCGGGATCCGGGCCAGGAGGTCAGCCCGCGCGAAGCCCAGACCCGAGACCAACCCGTACGCCACCGTGACATGCCAAAGCACCTGCACCGCCGTCTCGGGGCGCCGCACCAGGAACCCCGCACGCGGGCGCGGCTCGGGGAGCGCGCGCCACGCCGCGACCTTCCCGCAGAATTCGTCCATCCCACGCACCACCCCGCCAGCCGCGAGGACCGCGAGCGTCGTGTACGCCGCCATGGCCCAGTTCTGCTGCGCGGGTGCCGCGGCCGTCAGCGCGAGGTACATCAGCCACACCGGCGCCGCGCACAGCATGAGGTACAGCACGCCGCGCCAGCGTTCGGGCTCGCTCTCGCGCCGCCGGCGGGCGCGGATGAACTCGATGATCGCAAGAAAGATCGCCGGCCCGGCCAGCCCGATCTGGGCGCCCACGAACTCCAGCGTCCACAGGGGCGAGTACGAGGCGTCCGGCGCCGTGGGAGCCACGGCCCGGTCGCCGCCCTGCATCCGCAGGTGGCCGAGCAGGTGCTTCACGGTGGGCCAGCCGTGTCCGGCGTTCCATGCCAGCACGGGCGCGAGCCCCAGCCCGAACAGCAGCAGTGCCAGCACGATCCACCCGAACCCGGGGAGGCGGGCACCGCGGCGGCGCATCACCAGCGCGAAGATCACCAGCCCCGGCACCAGCATCAGGGCCGTGTACTTGAACAGGAACCCGGCGCCCAGCGCCAGCCCCGTGGCCGCCAGCGCGGGGCCCGACCCGCGCATCACCGCCCGCCAGAATGCCCATGCCGCGAGCAACCAGCACGCCGCGTACGGCATGTCGATCGTCATCAGGAGCGCCGACGACTGGATCAGCGGCACGAGGTTGAGCAGCGCGACCGCAAAGAACGCTGCCCGCCCGTCGCGGAACACGTCCTTGGCCAGCCCCGCGCCCGCCAGCGACGCGACCAGCAGCGAGAGTGCCGACGGCAGGCGCACGGCCCACTCGGAATGGCCCAGCACCCGGGTTGCCGCGCCGATCGCCCATGCGATACCCGGGCCCTTGCTGTAATAGGACCAGTCGATCCGGCGGCTCCACTCCCAGTACTGGGCCTCGTCCTCGATGAGCGTGTACGGGCACCACCACGCCAGGTACGCCATCCGCAGCGCAAACAACCCCAGCGCCAGCGCGAGCGCCGCCCCCCATCCTTTGGCGAAGCGCGCGTACACGGGCTGGTCGGCGTCCATCAAGTCAGTGCCTCGCCAGGCGCCAGTAGCCCAGGAGCGCGTACGCCCCCAGCACCGCCACCCCGCCCCACAGCACGATCAATCCCGGCGTGCCCTTGTCGTGCGCGAGCTGCTGCCCGCTGGAGATCAGGATCGTCGTGAAGAGCGCGGGGAAGAAACTCCACAGGTACACCGTCAGCGGCAGGCTCTGGCTGAGCGACACCGCCGTCACGGCGCCCGACACCACCATCACCGCGCACGCCGCCGCCGCGGCAAGCCGCTCGTGCTGCTTGCTGACGATCTCGTTCTTCAGCAGCCGGATCTCGCGCTCAAGCTCCGCGGCTGGTGCCGCGACGAACGTGTCGGGGTTGGCCCCGGACGCGGCCTGGCGCGCGATCGCCAGCAGCGCGTCGGGCGGGCTGCGGTCGGCATCGGCGAGCGCTTCGATCGGGTCGGGCGAGGGCGTCAGGCTCTGCAGCACCAATCGCGATCGCTCGCCCGCGGCGCCGGGCTGGGCACCCGGGAGCGCGCCCGTCGACGTCACGCTCTCGGCCTCCAGGCGCAGCGTGAGCCGGCGCTCGGTCCGGTCGCGCCCGCCGATGTTGGTGAACAGGCCCACGGACTTTGCCGTGATGTGCGTCGCGCTCGCGGGGCGCGATGCATCCCCCTCGGGGCGCGTCATGTCGATCTCGATGGGCACGCCCGGGGCCAGGGGGATGACGTTCCAGCGCAGGTCCTTCTGGTTGGAGAACACGATCCCCCCGCCGTGCAGCACCCAGCGCCGCCCGTCGTCGTCAACGAGCGTGAGCAGGCCCGTCTGGCGCAGCGTGCGGTCGATCTCGGCCGTCGTGACGCGCTCGCCCAGGTGCACGGCAAGGTCGTACCGCCGCTGCTCGATCCAGTCCATGCTCTCGGGCCGGGCCTTGAGGTCCTCGAGCTCGCCGTAGGTGAGGTACTTGGGGTTGTCGGAGAGCCCCGGGGGCGTCGTGATGCTGATCGGCAGTTCCTGGAAGAACGCCAGCGTCTTGCCCGCATCCATCGCCAGGGCATCGCGCAGGCGGATCACCACCTGCCCGGCCCGCCCGCCTTCGCCGCCGTCGGCGCCGCGCTCGCCGGGGAAGAACCACGCGTGACCAGAAGCCGCGGTGACGTACGACACCACGTGGCCCTGCTTGTCGAGCTGCACGGCCGCGACGCCCCAGAGCGCCAGCTCATCGCGGGCCCCCGACCCGGGCGCGGGCGTGAGGCGCGTGGCCCGGTCGGCGTAGATCAGCCGCCCCTTCACGTCGACCGCCTGCCCGTGCTCGACGCTGTTGACGAGCATCTTGGCCGCGTCGAGCGTGATCAGCCGCTCCATCCCCTGCAGGAATCGTGGGATGGCAAACTCCAGCAGCACGAGCAGCACCAGGGAGAGCAGCACCCCGCTGATCGCCGCGGGAGCCAGGATCGAGCGGTGGCTGATCCCACCCGCGTACGCGGCCAGCAGCTCGTTCTCGTGGCTCAGGCGGTGGTACGCCAGCGTCGCGGCAAAGCCCGACGCAAAGGGCAGGGCGTACTGCATCATGGGCACCACGGCCAGGCCCATGAACTTCAGGGCCTCAAGCGGAGTGAGCTTGCCGTCGGCCAGCGGCTTGATAGCCGCGGCAAAGGCGATCACGGCCACCAGCACGAACGTGCTGAGCGCGATCAGCCGCCACAGCTCGACCATCACGTACCGCCAGAAGAAAGTGGGCTGGGCGCGGGGCATGTGCGGGGACATGGTACGGATTGTCAAAGGACCGGGATGTGGCACGCCCGGCGGCGGGGATCCGAGTGCCCGGAGTGCGGGGCGGCGGCGATCATGTGAACACGGACACCGTGCCGCGGGAGCAGTGGTCTTTCAGGGCGGAGCCCTGTGATGGCATAGCCGGGGGCAACGCCCCCGGTCTGGGCGCCCCTTCGTCCCCGACCGCGAAGCGGTCGGATCGCCGGAGGTCCTCGCGCGGCCCGGAAAGCCCGGGGCACGCGCGGCGCGCGGCACGCGCGGGCGGGGACCGCGACGTGTAAACCGCGCCCGGTGATGTTCGCCCCGTCAATCCGACCGCTCCGCGGTCGATGTCCGCGGCGGGGCGTACCGGGGGCGTTGCCCCCGGCTATGTCATTTGAGGCCTCCGGCCTCTACAGCCGGGCGGGAGGGACGTGCGATAGACTGCGCGGGTGGGAAGCACGCGCGACACGCTGAAGCGAAGAGTCCGCAAGACGGTGAAATGGAGTATGGCTGGGCTCACCGTGCTTCTGGTGGTGGTGTGGATTGGGAGCGGGTGGTGGTTCGCCGAGGTCGTGACTCCGAACGCCAAACTTCTCTCTGTGCTGGGAGGACGAATTACTCTTGAACCGGCGCCCTGGGCAAGCCCCACGGCCGGCTTTAGTCACTTCGCGATTGCGCGAAACCGCGTGGGATTTCAATTGGGGTTTGAGTGGAACGTAACGAACTACGGGTGGAGCTTCTTCGTGCCCCTCTGGTTCCCCGCCCTGCTCTCTCTCCTCGCCACCGCCGCGCCATGGCGGTTCGACTTGAAGTACACACGCCGCGGCCGCGAGGGTGCGTGCCCCGCGTGCGGCTACGACCGGGCCGGGCTTGCGGCGGGATCATTGTGCCCGGAGTGTGGGAAGCAGCCCGAGGCGCGGTAGACTGCGCGGGTGGGAACCACGCGCGACACGCTGAAGCGAAGAGTCCGCAAAACGGTGAAATGGAGTATGGCGGGGCTCACCGTGCTTCTGGTGGTGGTGTGGATTGGGAGCGGGTGGAAGGGAACCAGCTACAACAATCTCAATCCGTCTAACGTCCGGGGGCCCCTTCGCCTTTTCTTAGAGCGCGGCAGGCTCCTGTGCGTAGACCGCCCTGATCCATTAAGGAGCAACGGAGCCGGTGTGATCATCTACAAAGTGCCCTCGGAGCCATCCATGCAATGGAGCTTCGAGCACGCCACTACTCCTCGATTGAGCTACTGGTTTGTACCGCTCTGGCCCCTTCCCCTCCTCTCTCTCCTCGCCACCGCCGCGGCATGGAGGGCGGACGCGAAATACCTCCGCCGCGCTCGCGATGGCGCGTGCCTCAAGTGCGGCTACGACCGGGCCGGGCTTGCGGCGGGTGTGGTGTGCCCGGAGTGTGGGGCGGCGGCGGGCGTGCGGAATCCTCCGGCGTCGGATTGATGTCCCCGTCTTCAGCCCGCTTCAGCGGGCTTGCTCGCTCGTAGGCCACGCATTCATGCGTGGTTGAGCGGCACGTGAGTTTGGTTCCCCTGCCTTGAGATTCCGTCAGCCCGTTTCAACGGGCTTTTCGCTCTGCCGCCTTCAGGCATCCGCGTATCCCCGGCGCCAACGACCATCACCACCGATCTCCGCACGGCTGAAGCCAAGAGGCGCGGAAGCCCGTTGAAACGGGCTGAAAAGTCGGAGAACGGAAAAGACGGGGTTGGTCGCCCGCGTACCACCGCTGAAGCGGTGGCCTATAGGCGGGCAAGCCCGCTGAAGCGGGCTCAGGAGCGATCGCGGCCACGACACGCGGCGCGGGCCACACGTGCGGGGCGGGGCGTGCATTGCCGAGTCTCCAGCCGGGACTGCACTACACTTGCACCCACATCACAAGTCTTGTCGGCCGCTCTGTCTCCTCACCGAAGGGTCTGACAATGTCGAAGATGCACTTCTCCACGGTTTGCGGTGTGGCGGCGACGATTGGTCTCGGCATCGGGTGCGCGTCGCTGTCTGGGTGCGACAAGCCTGCGAGCAAGCCGGCACCGGAAAAGCAATCGACGCCCGCGCCGGAGGGGTCCAAGTCCTCCGGAGCGTCACCGGTTGACTGGAGCGCTGTCGCAGCTTCTCGCGATGGTTCTCAGATCGTCGCGTTGAAGTCGCTCGCGGCCCGCCTCGATGATCTCTACCACGGCGCCACTCCGAGCATCACGATCACCATGAGCAGCACCGGGGCGAGCGATGATCACGGAAACAAGTACGAGATCGATGCCGCCCGATGGAAGGGCATCATGGAAGACATCAAGGCGCAGAACGGAACAACAAAGGCCCAGGCACCCGCGGGGTCGGCCGATCGCCACGTCTACACCGTGACCTCGGACGCGGCGGATTCCATTTCATTCCGGACGGAGAACTAGGCCAAGGGCGCTGAGGGCTTTCCGCTACTTCTACTTCAACTTTTCAAGCAACCGCTCCCGCACCGCCTTCGCGTCCGCCTTGCCGCCGCTGAGTTTCATCGCTTCGCCCACCAGGCGTCCGATCGCGGCCATTTTCCCGGCCCGCACGTCTGCCGCGGCTTTGTCCTGGGCGGCGATCGCGCCGTCGCACCACGCGTCCATGGCCGCGTCGTCGCGCACCATCATCATGCCGCGCTCGGCCGCGACTTCCGACGGCGTGCGTCCGTGCAGCGCGGCATCGCAGAAGAGGCCGAACAGCTCGTCGGCGTTCTGGGCGCTCACCAGCCCGCCCTCGCGCATGCCCGCGATCGCCGCGACGTGCGCCGCGCCTATGCCAAGCTCGTGGATCATCACGCCGCGCTCGTTGGCGCGCTTGGCGCCCGACTGCAGCAGCACGTTGGCCGCGACGCGCCCCGCGCGCGAGCGCTCGATCGAGTGGCCCGCGACCATCGCGTCGACGCACGCCTCGTAGAACAGGCACGTGTCGCGCTCCTCGACCAGTGCCGCGGCTTCCTTGGCCGACAGGTCGTGCTCCTTCACGTAGCGCCGCGCCCGCGCATCGGGCAGCTCGGGCACGCGGGCCCGCACGCTCTCGCGCCACTCGTTGCTCACCACCACCGGCACGAGGTCGGGGTCGGGGAAGTAGCGGTAATCGTGGGCGTCTTCCTTTTCGCGCTGCACGACCGTCACGCCCCTGGCGTCGTCCCAGCCGCGCGTGATCTTCGTGCCCTTGCCCATCACGCGATGGTCCTGCTCCCACCGGCGCGGCTGGTCGGCCAGCTCGAACTCGATCGCGCCCTTGAGCGCCCTGAAGCTATTGAGGTTCTTGATCTCGACGATCGGGGTCTTGACCAGGTGGCCGTCAGTGAGCGTGAGGTGGCAGTTGATGTTGGGCTCGAAGCGCATGTGCCCCTTCTGCATCACGCCCTCGGTGACGCCCAGGAAGCGGCAGATGTTCCGCAGGGTCTTGGCGAAGAGCACCGCCTCGTCTGCCGCGGAGAAGTCCGGTTGCGTCACGATCTCCAGCAGCGCCGTCCCCGCGCGGTTGAGGTCCACGATGGAGCCGTCGATCGCGTGGCCGCCCGGGGCCTCGTGCATCAGCTTGCCCGCGTCTTCTTCGAGGTGGGCCCGGATGATGCCGATCCGCTTGCTCGGGCGCGAGGGATCGGGAAAGCCCTTCTCGTCGGCGCCCGCGAGCTCGACCGAGCCGTCGAAGCACAGGGGCAGGTCGTACTGGCTGATCTGGTAGCTCTTGGGAAGATCGGGGTAGAAGTAGCTCTTGCGGTCCCACTTGGTGCGCTCGGCGACCTGGCAGTTGAGCGCCAGCCCGACCATCATGGCCATCTCGACAGCCGCGCGGTTCATCACCGGCAGCGCGCCCGGGAGCGCGAGCACCACCGGGTCGATCAGCGTGTTGGGCGCGGCGTTGTGGAATTCCGGGTGCGCCGGGCTGGGGGCGCGGCTGAACATCTTGGAGCGAGTGGCCAGCTCGACGTGAACTTCAAGGCCGACGACGAGCTTCACCGATTGGACGGGCGTCATGAGCCCATCGTAGAGCCGTCCGCTCGTTTGCGCCTCGCCTCAGAGCACCCCGGCGCCCAGCGCGACTCCCATCAGCAGCAGCGCCACCGCGACCACGCGGCGCACCACCATCATCGTGACTGATTTTACGAGCCGCGCTCCGGCGTACGACCCCGCGAAGGCCGCCAGGCTCGCGGCAACGACCAGCCCGACGCCGCCGCGGTCTCGCAATACAGCCCAGTCGGCGCCCATGAACGTCAGCCCGTACACGAGCAGCCTTGAGAGGTCGACGACGACGGCGCACACCGCGCGCGTGCCGACCAGCTGCTCCTTGGTCATCCCCGCCCGCAGGAGAAACGCCGACCGCAGCGCCCCCTGGTGCCCGCTCAGGCCGCCGAAGAAGCCCGACAGGAAGCCGCCGACGAGCATCAGCTTGGGCGGGATGGTGGCCCGCTCGAGGCGCTCGGAGAATTCCAGCGCGCCGAACACGATGATCACGGCGCCGATGACCAGCCCCGTCACGGTCACGCGGCAAAGGTGCCCGGCCAGTGCGTACTCGGTCAGCACGTGCCCCGTCGCCAGCTTCGAGAGGGCCCACGCCCCCGCGAACGCGCCTAGCGCCGACACGGTCCCGAAGGTCGCGACGATGTCCCACCGCGCCCAGCGCCCGATCAGCGCCAGCTTGAACAGGTTGTTGGCAAGGTGCACCGCGGCGACCGCGGCGACGGCCACTTCGACGGGGAAGAACACGGCAAACGCGGGGAGCAGCAGCGTGCCCAGACCAAAGCCGCTGAACAGCGTCATTACCGCCACGACCAGCGCGACCGAGCAGACGACGAGGTAGGGGGTGAGCGCTTCCACGGGGCGCATGGTACCGGGCGGTGTGCGCGGAGCCGCGCCCTTCAAAAACGAACCGACCGGCGAGAGTTCCCCGCCGGTCGGTGAAGAACATCAAATACAGCCGCGGCTCAGCAGCCGGCGACGAAGTGGTCCATGAACGTGTCGAAGTCGTCGCCGTTCACGAACGCGTTGTGGTCGATGTCCGCGGCGGGGGATCCCTGCTCGAAGTCGTAGACGAAGAAGTCAAAGTCGTCGCCGTTGACGAAGGTGTTCACGTCGTAATCGGCGACACACGGGCAGATGTCCGCGTGCCCATCGCCGTCGCCGTCGACGCACGTCGTGAACGCGCCCTTCCACGTCGCCCCCTGGATGCCGGCGCACTCGGCCGCCTTGAGCACCAGGCAGAAGCCGGTGAGCGTGCAGCACGCGCCCGTGGGTTGGGGGCAGTTGGAGGTGGCGCACGTCGAACCCGCGCCCTTGAACGTGCCGCCCTGCGCGGTGCAGTTGGCCTGCGTCACGTTGTCCACGCACCCGCCGTTGGGCAGGCAGCACGCGCCCGTGGGGCACTGGCTGCCGTTGCAGGCGGTGCCCACGCCGAGCCACGAGCCGCCCGCGCCGGCGCAGTCGGTCTGGCTGAGGTTGTTGATGCAGAAGCCGCCGTTGAAGCAGCAAGCGCCCTTGGGAACCGGGCAGCTCACGCCCGCGCACGACGGGCCGTCACCCTGGTAGATGCCGCCCTGGGCCGAGCAGTCGGCCGTGGTCATGACCTGGCAGACACCGTTGGACAGACAGCACGGGCCGACGCCGGGCTGGCACGCCACTGACGACCACGTCGTCCGGGTCACGACGTCGCCCGTCGGGCGGCAGCCGGTCGCCAGGCCGCTGAATGCCTTCCAGCCGCCGTTGGGCGGGCAGCCGAAGGGACCGCAGTTCACGCCGTACAGCCAGTTGGCGTTGCCGAACGCCAGACCCGACACGTCGGTGCAAGGGAACGCGTTGCAGCACGTCGGCGGAGCGTTGGAGCAGGGGTTCTGCGTCTGCTGGTTGTGGTGATCGATCCTCCAGCCCACCGTGAACTGGTGCGAGCCGTTGTCGGTGATGATGATCTGCTCGGGGTCGCCCGGGTCCACCGAGAAGTTCACGTTCACGCCGCCCGTGCCGGGCCCGAGGTGGATGTGCGGCAGGATCACGTCGTCGGACGAGAACGAATCGACCAGCGTTCCCGTGCTCGGGTTGCCCGACCAGAACAGGATCGACCACTGCGTCGTGGTCGAGATAACCGCGTTCGATGTCGCAAAGATCTGCTCGCAGAGGTTGATCTTGATGGGGAAATCGGCCGCCGCGAGCGTGTACGTCGCCGCGAAGATCTCCGTCTGGGCAAAGCCGGCCTGGGCGAAGTAGCTCCCACCCGTGAAGCTCGCGTCGGTCAGCGACGAGACCACGTTGCACGAGCTGCGCGAATCAAACCCCGACGCCATGCGCCCGTGAGGGCCGACGTACATCGTGTCAATCTGAGGGATGGTGACGGGGATCTCGATCAGGCGCTCGGCGCTGGGGTGTCCCGCATCCGCGGCGGTGGGTTCGGGCGCGGGGGCCGCGACGGCAGGCGAAGCCGGCGCCTCCACACCCGGCGAGCTCGCGGCAGGCCACGACGATGCCGCGAGTGCCCCGATGCCCGCGATCAGGCCCGCGAGCGGTGCCCAAACCGCTCCTCGCGCCGGGGCGAACGGATTCCTGTCACGCGCGGAACGCTGGCTCATGTCGTGCCCTTTTTGGACCAAAGACGGACCCCGCCGGTTACGTCGGTCGTCCCGGCATGCTCCCGCCAACTTATCACGGGTTCTTGCGGATTGATACACAATCTTGAAGCCGTTTGAGAACCGTTCGGCCCTATTTGCCAAGGGGTTCCGGTCGGGCCAGTATTCACCCGTGAACCATCGCACCAACCCACCCCCTCCTCCACCGGCCGGCACTTGGAGCGCTGGCTCCGGAAGCCGTGGTTGGTGGTGGTTTGGCATCGCGATGCTCGGGCTAGCCGCGCTGCTTTCTGCGCAGATGGCCCTTCAGCACGCGGCAGGGATCGGCCTGCCCGGGTGCGGTCCCGGAAGCCCCTGCGCCCGAGCCGCCGCCAGCCGCTGGGGCTCGCTGCCCGGGCTCGGCTGGCCGGTGTCGTACCTCGGAACGGCGTTCTTCTGCGGCGTTGTTGTTGCGTGGATCGCGGGGCGGGGCGCGATGAGCGGTGCACTCCTCGCGCTCGTGCGCCTGGGCGTTGCCGCGTCGGTGTTCTTCGTGGTCGTATCGATCGGCGAACGCCTGCTGTGCGCGTACTGCCTCGCGGTGCACGGCGCCAACTTCATCGGGTGGATCGCCGCCGAACGCGCCGCCGGTCCGGGCGGCGCGCCGCGCGTTCGCTTGAGGCGCACGCTGGCTTCCTTTGCCGTCGGCGCGGCACTCGTGGGTGTCGCGCTCGCGGTGCTCGACGTGCGCTCCCGCCGCGCCGCGGCAGCCACCGCCGAGAAGAACCTCGCCGTGTCCACCGAGGCGCTTCGAGGCGCGCCCGGCTCCGACGCCGCAAGGTCGTTCGGGGGGCGCTTCCCACTTGGGCCCGACCACGCGCGTGTCCGCGTGGTCATCTTCACCGACTACCAGTGTCCTGACTGCCGGTTGATCGAGAGCCAGGTTGAGGCGCTGATCAGGGCGCGGCCCGACGTGTCGCTCTCGGTGAAGCACTTCCCGTTCTGCACGGAATGCAACCCTCGCGCCGAGCGCAACCTGCACCCCAACGCCTGCTGGGCGGCCCGTGCCGCGGAAGCCGCGGGCGCGCTCGGCGGCCCCGACGGCTTCTGGCGCGTGCACCGCTGGCTCTTCGACAGGGGCGGCGCGTTCACCGATGCGGAGCTGCGCGCCGCACTGCCGGGGCTCGGCTTCGACGCCGATCGCTTCGTCGCGGAGATGAGCTCGGACCGAACGCTGAACGTGGTCCGCGCCGACATCGACGAAGCCTTCGGAGTGGGCCTGAGCACGACGCCCATGATCTTCATCAACGGCGTCGAGCTCAAGGGCTGGACCGCGCCCGACGCGCTGAGCCGCGCCGCCGAGGCCGCCGCGTCTTCGTCTTCGCCCGCCACCGACCGGCCGCCCGAGGCGCTGACCAAGCTCGTGGCCGACTGGCTGGAGCAGCCGCGCTCGGTCATCCCGCCGGTGCCGCACCCGTGGGTCCGGGGCACGGCGAACGCCCACGTCCGCGTGGTGCTCTTCGGCGATTACCAGGAGCCCAACTGCGCCGAGGTCGATGCGCTGCTGCGGAAACTCGCCGCCGAGCGTCCCGACACCAGCTACGAGTTCCGCCACTTCCCGCTCGACCCGGCGTGCAACCCCATCGCCACATCGAACCTGCACCCGATGGCCTGCCGCATGTCGATCGCGGCCGAGAGCGCCGGCGCCGCGGGGGGCGAAGCGGCGTTCTGGACCGCGCACGAGTGGATCTTCGGGCACCAGCGCACGTTCACGGACCACGGTCTCCGCGCCGCGCTCGAGCCACTAGGCGTCACGCCGCAGTCGCTGGCCAACGCTTCGGTGGGGCCGGGGATCGCCGGCAGGATTCTCGCCGACTGCCGCGCCGCCGAGGCGGTGGGGGTAACGGGCATTCCGTACATCTTCGTCAACGACCGGCGCGTGCCGCGCTGGACGTACGAGGGGTTGCCGGTGATGGAAGCGATCGTGAAGCGAGCCGCGCAGGGCGAGTGAGCTAAGGCCCGCGCAACCTCGTCATCGCCGGCGGCGCACGCCAACCAGCGCGAGCGCGGCAAGCGGCGCCGCGGTTCCCGGCGCCGGCACCAGCGTGTCCACGTGCTTGATCAGTTCGCGCAGCGTGATGTCGGTCGCGGCCGTGGCGCCGGCCAGCGGAGTCTGGATCCCCACGTGGATGTGGCCCGCGGCCACGGTGCGGAACTCGGCGTTGATCGCGTCGTGCGTGTCCTTGTACCACACCCCGTGGTAGGCCATGTACTCCGACAGGAACCCGCCGCCGTACCCGGTCTGGTCGATGAAGGCATTGAACCCCAGGCCCGCCGCGTTCACCGCGTTCATGATGTTCGTCATCGGCAGGCTTGAATGGCGCACGAACCCCGCGGGGACGCTCGCGTCGGGTGGGCTGGGCGTCGGCTGGAAGGGTGCGGTGTAGTCGTCCACCCACGTCTGGAGGTTCCGCTGCGAGTACTCGATCTCCCAGTTCTTGCCCATCGAGCCGCGGCTGAAGGTCAGAATCGCGACGGGCTTGACCATCTCGGTGATCCGCGCCCAGTCGGCCGAGGTGTCCTGGTAGTCGACTTCAAAGTCCCCCACGCCCTGCCCGAGGCCGTTGGGGAACTCGGGAAAGAACGAGTACAGGTTGTAGCCGCGGCCCTCCCAGTTGCCGCCCTGCCAGCCGCCGGGGTTCTGGGCCGGGTTGGTCGAGAACTTGCGCACCATGTTGTTGGTCGGCGGCCAGTAGCCGGTGATGAGGATGTTGTTGGTGAAGCCGGCCAGGGCCGGTGAGCACGCGGCAATTCCCGCGAAGACGGCCGCGGCGCACGGGCTGATCGAACGCGTTCGGCGCATGAAACTCCCTTTCGACACCGAGCCGACCGAATCTAGAAACCTACCTCCGAATCGGAGCGGCGGCCAACGAAGCCTCAAAAACAGGCGCTTTTACCCGCCGCGGCTGTGGGCCGTCGCGGACGGGTCGATCGTGACCGCCTCGACGGGGAGCACGATGCGGAAGGTGGCGCCGCGGCCCGCGGTCTGGCCGTTCTTGCCGTCGACTTCGATGCGCCCGCCGTGCTCTTCGACGATCCGCTTGCTCACGGGGAGCCCAAGGCCGGTGCCGCGGACGCCCTTGGTCGAGTTGAAGGGCTCGAAGATCCAGGGCAGGCGGTCGTCGGGGATGCCCGGCCCGTTGTCGATGACCGTGATTTCCGCGTAGGCGCGGGAACGCGGATCGGGCGTGCCGTGGTGATTGGCGGGCGCGCCGGGCGGCGCGGGGTGGTACGCGGCGCGGACGGTGACGGCGCCGGTGGCGGGCTCGACGGCCTCGATCGCGTTGCCCATGAGGTTCATCATGGCCTGGTGCATGAGGGCCGCGTCGATGGGGATGGGCGGCATCTCGGGGTCAACGTCGACGATCATCGCGACCTGCTTGGCGGCGCACTGGCCCTCGAGGAGCTGGGCGCAGTCGTCGATGAGGGGCCCGAGCTTCATGAGGTCGAGCTCGACGCGGCGCTGGCGCGAGTAGGCGAGCATGTTGAGCGTGAGGCCCATGATGCGGTCGAGGTTGCGCTTGAGGATCGCCCAGCCGCCCTTGGCGATCTTGAGGTCGTCCTTGCGGAGGCCCATCTCGACGACGTCCGCCCCGCCGCGCAGGCCCTGGAGGATGTTCTTGATGGAATGCGACAGGCTGGCGACGGTCTCGCCGACGGCGGCGAGGCGCTCGGACTGGAGCTTCTGGGCGTAGAGCTCGGTGTTAGCGAGGGCCAGGCCGGTGTGCTGGCCGATGGCGTTCATGAGCGCAAGCTGCTCGGGCGTGAAGGTGTAGTTGGCCATCGTGCTGTCGATGTAGATGGCGCCGAAGGTGCGGTCGCGGTAGCGGATGGGGGAGCAGATCGCCGAGCGCACGGCCATCTGATAGATGCTGTCGCCGGAGGCGAAGCGTGCATCGGTCATGGCGTTGGTCGAGAGCACGCCCTCGCCCTGGCGGAGGCAGTGCTGGAGGATGGTGCGGCTGACGTGGATCCTGGCCGCGTCCTTGTCGCGGGGCGGGGTCTTGTACTTGACCACCGCGGGGCGGAGCGGGGCCTCGGGCGTCCCTGCCGCGGCGGCGCTCGTTGAGTTCGCGGGCGCGGGGCCGAACAGCATGATGAAGCCGCGCTCGGGCTTAAACTCCTCGAAGACAAGCTCCATGACGGCCTTGAGAAGTTCCTGGCGGTCGATCACCTGCTGGCTGGTGATGGTCGTGAGCTGGTAGATGACGCGGAGGTGCTCGACGGCGGCCTGGCGCGGCTCGGGCTCGGAGAGAATGACCGAGTCCTCGTTGCTGATCATGGTCCGCTCGATGGCGGCGTCGATCTGCCCGGGCTTTAAGAGCTTGACCACGTCGGGCTCCTCTTCCTCGGTGATGCCGAAGATCAGGAGCGTGGCGCCGGTGCGGACCTGGTCGCCGGGGCGCAGGCGGGTGCGCTCGGTGATGCGGACCCCGTTGACGTACGTGCCGTTCTGGCTGTCCAGGTCGCGGATGAACCACTCGCCGCGGTCGGGCGTGAGCTCGGAGTGGCGGCGCGAGATGGTGGTGTCGTTGAGAGGGACGGCCTCGGTGGAGCGCCCGATGAGCTGGGGCTCGTTCTCGGGCAGGATGAACTTCTTGCCCTTGTCCGGACCCTGGATGACGGAGAGGACGAGCACGGGGAACGATACGGGGGGACAGGGGAATGAGGTGCGGGCACGGGTGAATCGTGCGTGCCCTCAAACGCAAGGAGCGACCGCGCCGGGCGCGGTCGGTCTGGGGATGAGCCTTTGCTTGAAGGGAGCGGCGGGCTCAGCATCCGGCCGCGAAGGCGGTGTAGTACCCCTCGAAATCATCGCCGTTGACGAAGCCGTCTCGGTTGAAGTCTGAGGCGGGGTCGCCGTCCAGGAAAACCTGCGCGTAGGCGTCGAAATCGACGCCGTTGACGAAGCCGTCGTTGTTGAAGTCGGCGGGGCACGAGGTCAGTATGAACCCGCGCGTGCGGCCGTCGTGGCGCCCCCAGCCGACGATGGCGCCCGAGTCGTTGATCGCCTGCGCGTACTGCAGGGTCCAGCCGGTTCCCGAGGGGATGAGGGAGTTCAGGTCGATGGCGCCGTCGGCGTCGAACCTGGCCGCTCGCGGGCGTCCCTGTGCATCGAGTGACATGCCGACGATCTGGCCCACGGCGTTGATCCCGTTGGCCTCGGCGTACTCCCCGCCCAGAGTGCCGAGCGGGGTCATGGTCCCGGCCTGCCAACGGAAGGCCCGCGCGGCACCGTCGGCCAATCGCGACCAGCCGACGACGATGTCGTCGGCGTTGATGTCCCTGGCCCAACTGACGGGCCCGCCGAGAGTTCCCAGGTCGATCATCGGCTGACCGGGCCTCCAGAGGAACGCGCGGAGCGGCCCGGCGGACGAGAGCGAGACGCCGACCACGTGGCGCGCGGTGTTGATCGCCTCGGCGCGGCTGAACGGGCCGCCGAGCGTCCCCAGGTCGGTGATCGGGTTGTTGAGGCCGTCGGTCTTCACGGCGAACGCATGCATGATCATGTACCCGCCGAGGGTCTCGCCGGTGCCGGTCTGGCCGACCGAGTAGGGGGGCGTCGAGTTGCTGATGTCCGTCCCGCCCCCGGGCCCGACGTGCACGAAGAGAGGGAACCGGTCCGGGAGGTAGGGGAGCCCCGAAACAAAAGCGCGCCTGATGGTTCCGAAGGGAAAGTTCGGAGCGACCTCCGTTCCCACAAACGTTTCGGTGTCGTTGAGTGCGCCCGCCCAGACGTACGGAAGGCCCGTGCCATCGATGGAAGACATGACGGCGACGACGCCCGCGGAGTCGTAGAACACAGTCTGCGTGCCCGAACCGTCGGCCAGTTCGCAGACGGCCATGGTGACGCCGTTGTTGTTCACGTCCCAGGCGTAGGTGGGGCCGTCGCCGCTCACCGGCAGGACCTCCCGGATCGAGTACTGCTGGGCGCCGGCTTCGGAAGCCGCGAGTGAAGCCAGGGCTGCCGCGAGAATCGAGTGATGGGCTCTCATGGGATTTTCTCCTTTTTTCGTTGAGCGTCAGGGGTTGGGGATCAGGAGGAACGCGCGCGTCTTTCCGCCGAAGAGTCCGGACCCCACGATCCTGCCGGAATCGCTGATGGCGTTGGCGTTCTGGAGTGTCCAGCCCGATCCGGCGGGGATCCGTGAGTTCAGGTCGGTCAGGGTTCCGGCGCTCCAGACAAACGCCCTGGGCGTGGATTCGAACGCGGCGCCGGTGCACCTTCCGACCACCACTCCCGCGGCGTTGACACCGCGGGCCTGGCTCTCCACGAGTCCGGGCAGCACGCCCAGGTCGGTGAGCCTGCCCTTGTGCCACACGAACGCGTGAGTGACGAGGCCTTCGCTCAGGTCGGGATTCAGGGCCCCGGTCTGGGAAAGACCGGCGACGAATCCGTTGGCGCTCACCGCGCGGGCCTCGCTGCTCAGGCCGCCGAGCGTGCCCAGGGTGATCATGCCTTCGCTGGGGTCATCGAGGAAGGCGTGACCACGGTCCAACGCGGTCATCGCGATGCCGACGATCTGCCCCGACGCGTTGATGGCATTGCCGACGGTCCATGACCCGCCACCGCCGGGCATCAACCCTGAGCTCTTGGTCGTGTCGACGAATCGGTACGCCCGCGATCCCTTGTAGTCGTCGTAGGTCGAGGTCCATCCGACGACCGTGCCCGACGGACTGATCCCGTTGGCGGCCGAGTACTGTCCGCCGAGCGTGGGGATGAGCGTCGGCGCACCCGCGGGGTCCCAGGCCACCGCGGCGCTGAACCCGAACGAACCACTCGTCCAGGCGCTGCCGCAGACGCGGCCGGTGTCGGAGATGCCGGTGGCGTTGGCGCCGGGATAGCCGGGCGGGACCGGAAGCACGGTCGCGATGCCGTTGACCCATTTGACGGGGCGGAATTGTCCGGAGCCGTTCGTCATCTCTCCGGCGATATCGCCGGCGGCGTTGATCGCGCGGGCGGCGGTCGACACGGCCCCGGGAGGCATCTGAAGTTCGACCACCGTGTACGTCTGGGCGCCGGCCGCGGAGCAGGCGAGCAGGGCTCGAAAGCCGGTCGCGGCGAGCAGGGCTGCAAGATACGTTGTTCGCTTGCTGGTCATGTGCACTCCTTGCGTGTGGGCGCGGCGACAGTCCGTGCGCGTGGGCACACGCCCGCGTACCGCCCGTCCGTCGTCGTCGGGGATGTCCGCGGTCGCCGGCGCCCGCCGGCGCGCCGCGCTGCGCAGTCTCGCTCGGCTCGTGCCGCGGACCGCCTTCCGCGCCCGCCCCACGTCGTTCAACTCGTCCCTTTGTTCGGCACGTTCCCGCGCTGGGTTCCGTGCGCGCACAAACATCGTCACGCGTGAATCGCGGCGGTGTCGCGGCGCGCGCCTTTGGAAATCACTTCATCGCGCACATTGCGTACAAGACTTTGCAATATTACTTTGCTCGCCCGGCACGATCACTTTGCCTGCTTGACATCGCCGGCCGCGTGCGGCTCCGACGCCAGGAACTGCCGCGCCGCTTCGAGCACCGCGTCGGCTCCACCGCCTCTGAACTCCACCGAAACATCCGGCGCTACGCCGCGGCCCTCGAGAAGCGTGCCGTCGGGGAGCTGATCCTCCCACGTCGGAATCCTCGCCGTCACGCCGTTGCCGAGGTCGACGGGGCGCGGGTTGCCGGAGGTGCCGAACGTCGGGGCGCCGACGAGCGTGGCCTGGGCGCCGTGCTTCATCATGAGAATGAACGATTCGTTGCTGCTCATGCAGGCTTGGCCGATGAGGACCGCAACGGGGGCGCGGCAGGGGCGCGGGGCCGCGCCCGAACCCGCGGGCACCGCGTCGTCGGGGGAGACGGCACGCTCCACGAGCGGGGTCCAACCGCCGTCACGCGAAGGGTCGCGGACGCGGGAGCGGGAGTAGACCGTCCTTTCCGAGACGAAGTGGGCGGCAAAGCGGCGGGCGGAAAGCTCGTCGCCGCCGCCGTTCGTGCGGACGTCGAGGATGATGGCGGGAGCCTGGGCGTGCTCGCTGAGGAACGTGTGGGCGGGTTCGAGGATCGCGGCATCAGCGGGCCAGCCGTTGATCTGGATGTAAGCGATACCGTCGTCGAAGAGTCCGAGCGACACGACGGGGTTGGCCTTCTTGAACTGCGGGACGAGCTTGGCGACAAGGGCGGTGTCGGTGTTGGGGCGCGCTTGCGGGATGAATGTCGGGAAGACGGCGTGGTTCACCGCGAGGGCGAGGTGTGGGTCTTTGGCTTCGCGGAGGGCGCAGGCGGCGGCGCGGGCGAAGGCGGCCGGGGTGGTCGCGCCAATGATCGAGTCGCGCCAGGGATCAAAGGCCTCGGGCCAGGATTTTGCAACGCGGTCGCGGTAGGAATACCGGTGGTCGATGGCGTCGAAGAGCGCGGCGAGCGCGGCGGTGTTGGCTTCGGGAGTGCTCGTGTGCGCGGCGGGTGGTGGTGCGCCGGCGGCGCCGGTGACAAAGCTGATGGGCGTGATCTCGCAGGCCTCGCCGGCGAGGGAGCGAAAGTTCCCAAACGACGAGCAGTTGATGGAGATGTCGTAGCGGTGGCTGGGTTCGAGCATGACGGGGATGACGAGTTCTCGCGGGGATTTCCAGACCGGCTGGGCGGTGAGCCTGGGGAACGTGGCGCCTCCGCCGCAGACCGAGCGGTCGGCGAGCATGTCCTGGTCGAACATGACGCGGATCTCGGCCAGCGCCGGGTCGACGCCGATGTCGCCGTGATCGGGGGTGGCGCGGAGGACGCGCGGGGGTTCGGCGCGGAGGGGCGTGGCGACGCAAGACAGGGCGAGGACGATGAGCAGTGGAAGGGCTCGGTTCACGCGGCGCTCCCGGGTCACCCCGCCGCGGCGCGGTGTCGCTCGGCGGCGGCCTCATTATTCGGCGCGTCGGCCGATGACGCGCGGTACGTTTGGGAATGCACCCTCCTTCCCCACGACCCGCGTCGCGTCGCTCCTTCACATGCCTGGCAATCGCCGGCTTCGCGGTGACGATGGGGCTGATGGCGAGCGTCCCGGGCTGCAACGAACCGGGCCCGCACTCCCTTGATTACCCCGCGCACTCCGGCAACCCCATCTTCCCCGGCTGGTACGCCGACCCTGAAGCCGCGGTGTTCGGGAACGAGTACTGGGTCTACCCGACGTACTCGGCACCCTACGACCAGCAGCTTTTCTTTGATGCGTTCTCGTCGCCCGATCTGGTGGCGTGGACGAAGCACGAGAAGGTGCTCGAGGCCAAGTCAATCGCGTGGGCGCGGCGGGCGATGTGGGCGCCGGCGATCGTTGAGAAGTCGGGAAAGTACTTCCTGTTCTTCGGGGCCAACGACATCCAGAGCGACCGCGAGAAGGGCGGGATCGGCATCGCGGTGGCGGACAAGCCGGAGGGGCCGTTCACGGACTACCTGGGCAAGCCCCTGATCGACGCCTTCCACAACGGGTCGCAGCCCATCGACCAGTTCGTGTTTCACGACACCGACGGGCAGTACTACATCGTGTACGGCGGGTGGAAGCACTGTTCGCTCGCGCGCCTGAGCGCGGACTTCCGGTCGATCGAGCCGTTCCCCGACGGGACAATGTTCAAGGAGATCACGCCCGCGGGGTACGTCGAGGGGCCCTTGATGTTCCGGCGGGGCGGGAAGGTGTACTTCATGTGGTCCGAGGGCGGGTGGACCGGGCCGGACTACTCGGTGGCGTACGCCGTGGCGGACTCGCCCCTGGGACCGTTCACGCGGATCGGGAAGATCCTGCAGCAGGACCCGGCGGTGGCAACGGGGGCGGGGCACCACAGCGTGATCAACGTCCCCGGGACGGACGAGTGGTTCATCGTGTACCACCGGCGGCCGCTGGGGGAGAAAGACGGGAACCACCGCGTGGTGTGCATCGACCGGATGGAGTTTGAAACGGACGGGACGATCCGCCCGGTGAAGATCACGTTCGAGGGGGTGGGCCCTCGGCCGCGCTGATCTGGATGTCGGATTGGGTGTCCGGCCGGATCGCTGGCCGGTGTTCGGGCAAGAATCGGTGGACAAAGCGGTGAAAAAGCGTGCCTCCGCGGGCGATTCGGTGGTAATCTGCGCGCGAGAGCAAGATTCGATGGTGCTTGGGAAAGTCCGGGTGCACCCGGCCTCGGGAGGGTGCCGCGTTTCCGCGCGTCGATGGTCTTTGGATTGTGGAGGAGAGTCATGAATACGAGCGTTCGGCCGTTGTGGTCGCTGGTGGTGGTGTGCGCAGCGCTGGCCGGCGTGCAGCGCGGCCAGGCCCAGGTCATCAACCTGTACGGGGACCTTGGCACCAACGCGTGGACGGGCATCGGCGTTTCGCCGCCGAGCAGCACGTTCACGCAGCCGTTCTCGCAGTCGGCGGCGAACGGGACCATCACGGGCGACGTGATCGTGGCCAACGATCCGACGGGCACGATCTTCGACCTGACGATCACCAACCTCACGTACAACTGCACGACCGCGAACGCGGCGGGCAACGGCGACGTGATCGTGCAGGTGCTCCACTCGTACATCATGGGGGGCCCCGGCCCGTTCACCGGCTCGCAGTCGCTGGCGGGGAACTGGACGTCCGGGCCGAACAGCCTCGTGCAGCTCGACAGCATCCAGGACTTCGGAGGGTCGAACATCAACCTGCCGACGCTGCTGGCGACTACCTCGCCGTTCAGCCTGGGCCCCGTGTCCTCGCTGGTGTTCTCCGCGAGCGGGTCGTACCAGATCCTGGCCACGCTGCGCCTCGAGACCGACGGCACGGGCGCGATCAACCTGCCCAGCAGCGCCCACATTCACGTCGACCTGGCGCCGAGCCCCGGCACGTGCGGCCTGCTCGGGCTGGCGGGGCTGGTCGCGGCACGTCGGCGGCGGGGCTAAGGGCGGGGGCCAGAGAACGAATCGAGCACGCGTCGCCGGTCGGGCTCCTGTATCCGGCCCGGCGATGCTGGATGGGTGGTGTCGGAGTATGAGATTTCAGACGTCGCGGCCGTCGTGGCGGCCGCGTTCCGCACGTCGCTCCACGCTGAGTGAGGCAGAGACATGAAGCTTCCCGAGCGAGTTTTTTCGGTGGTGCTTGCCGCGCTGGCGTCGCTTGCCGCGGCGGCGCCGGGGCATGCTCAGATCATCGATCTCTACGGCGACCTGGGAACCGGCACCACGCTGGGCACCCCGTTCTCCCCGGTGAACAGCACGTTCACGCAGCCGTTCTCGCAGTCGGCGGCCAACGGGAACATCACGGGCGACGTGATCGTCGCCAACGACCCCACGGGCTCGATCTTCGACCTGACGATCACGAACCTGACGTACAACTGCACCACGGCGAACGCGGCGGGCAAGGGCGACGTGATCGTGCAGGTGCTGCACACGTTCGTCACGGGCGGTGGCGGCACCTACACCGGGTCGCAGTCGCTGGCGGGGAGCTGGACGTCGGGGCCGCTGAGCATCGTGCAGCTCGACAGCATCCAGGACTACCTGGGGTCGAACACCAACCTGCCCAGCCTGATCGCGACGACGTCGACGTTCAGCCTGGGCCCGGTCTCGGGCTCGGTGCTGTCGAGCGCGCCGACGTACCAGATCCTCGCGACGCTGCGCCTCGAGACCGACGGCACGGGCTCGATCTTCCTGCCCAGCAGCGCCCACATCCACGTCGAGCTGGCGCCGAGCCCCGGCGCGTGCGGCCTGCTCGGGCTGGGGGGCCTGGTCGCGTCGCGCCGCCGCCGGGCCTGAGCAAGCGGACATCGTCTGCCCCGTGGGGCCCGTTCCTTTTCCAGAACATCGCAACTTTTCGGAGAGACTGGCATGAACACTCGCACTCGTTTTTCTCTGCTGGCCGGGTTGGTTCTCTTTGCCGCGGCGGGTTCCGCCCAGGCCCAGTTGATCAACCTTACGGGCGACCTCGGACCGGGCTCGTTCACCGGGATCGCGATCTCGCCGATCAACAGCTCGTTCACCCAGCCGTTCTCGCAGAGCACGGCCGCGGGGAGCATCACCGGCGACGTGATCGTCGCCAGCAACGTCACGGGGACGGTTTTCGACCTGACCATCACCAACCTCACGTACACCTGCCTCATCCCCAACTCGAGCTTTGCCGGCGACGTGACGGTCACGGTGCATCACCACTACGCGACCACCAGCCCGGGCATCTTCACAGGGTCCCAGTCGCTGTCGGGCAGCTTCACCTCGGGCCCGTTCTCCTTTGTGCAGCTCGACAGCATCCAGGACTTCAACGTGTCGAACGTCTCGCTGCCGACCTTGCTCGCGACCACCTCGACGTTCAACCTCGGCCCCGTCTCGGCGAACATTTCCACGCTGGGAACGACGACGCCGATGTACGAGATCTTCGCCACCCTGGTGCTTCACACCGACCTCACCGGGGCCATCAACCTGCCCAGCAGCGCGCACATCCACGCCGAGATGATCCCGGCACCGGGCGCGTGCGGGGTGCTCGGACTGGCGGGGATGGTCGCGGCGCGGCGACGGCGCGCCTGAAGCCGAAAGGTAGAGCGGCTCGCGCCGCCGCGATCATCCGGCGTAAGCCCCGGATGATCGCGGCGGTGTCATCCGAAGTTGCGTAGACCGTTTATCGAGACTTGTGAGTGCGGCTCGTAAGTGATGCGCGACTGAAGCACACTCGGCATTGATTTCGTGTAGAGATCCGCCGATTCTCTGTCGTTCACGCAGGCGCAGAGCAGATTGTCCGTACCGATTCTCAGTATCACGGCCCATCCGCGCCACCGACTCATACGCGCAAGCCTGCACGGCACCACGCGGACTCCAGTGTGACTGCTTTCGCAGCGTGCCGACTCAACCGTCCCATCCCGACCCACCTTCCGCACTTCAATTGTTCCGTTTCTGGCATCCACGCGTACGAGAGGCGCGATTTTCAATTCTTTCACATGCGATCGGATCACTCCTGCGACCGCGGTCAGAGTTGCGCCTGCAATGCCGAGCTCCACGTACACGAGCGGGGACACTTGTACGCGCCGGTTCGTGGCAAGGTACACGCCGCTGGCTACTCCGACCGCAACGAGAGCATAGAGCCAGAAGAGCACAAACATCTTGGATCGGCGCTGCGCCCTATGTGTGTACTGCAATTCGAAGCACGAGTCGCGCGCTGGCACGAACGCGAATGCAAATGGGATCACTTCCGGGGCTTGCATCGGTTCATCTCGAACGCGACCGCCCATTGGTGGCCTCTCCGCGTGATCGTGAATCAAGCCCGGATCCCCGGTAGCCCGTTACCACTCATCCAAGACGGTTCACGTCGCTCATCGCTCTTTCTTCCGCCGCGTCGAGCAAGCCGCGGCGCCAGGTGTATCGCTTCAGCGGCAAGTGCTGCTGGTAAACGAGCTCGATGAGGCGCGGCGCGTGATCGCCGGTGATCGCGGCGGCAGGGATTTCGGCGAGCGTGTTGAAGGACTCAAGGGCGCGGTCGGCGGCGGGGCGCTCGCGCGTGACGACCTCGCGCGAGTAGCCGATCTCGCTCGGATCACGGATGTCGCGCTTGAACATGGCGCGGGCGCAGTCGGGGGTGGTGTTGGCGAAACCCCAGGCCGCGTAGCCGAGTTTGTACTCGCGCTCGAGGTACGACGCGGGCTCGAGACGGTGGTCATGGTGAGCGGTGGCGGCGGGGCGGTAGAGGACGCGGGTGTTGAACTTCGCGCTCATGCGGAAGGCGAGCTCATCGTCTTCGTAGCCGTAGGTGCTGGGAAAGACAGAGAAGCCGCCGGCATCGCGAACCTGGCTCGCATCGGCGGAGAGGTTGAGCAGCCAGGCGTGACGGAAGGACCAGTTGTGATCGGCATCGTGGCCCGGTGTGACGACGGCCGCGTCCATGCGGTTGTAAAAAAAGACCATCGAAGTCTCGCGGACGAGGCGGTCGAAGAGGCGGTCGGGCTGATGGACGACCCACGGTGCGCTGCCGATCACCAGGGCGGAGGTGCCGGCGCGGCGCTGGCGTTCCTGTTCAGCATGGTGCGCGGCAAGCAGCTCTCGCGTGGGGACCATGTCGTCGTTGAGGAAGACCAGCGTCCTGCCGCGGGCATGGGGGAGGAGTGTGTTGCGGACGGCGGCCTGGCCGCGCTTGGTGAGCGGGGTGATGGTGAGGAGCGATTGATCGAGGGTCCAGGCACGGCGGGCGGCGTCGGCGGTCCCCTCGTCGGGCCCGTCGATGCCGACGAGCACTTCGTAGCGGCCGGGCTCGAGGGACTGCTTCGAAAGCGCGGCAACACACGCCGCGAGCTTCTGCGGCCGGGCGAAGGTCGGGATGATGACGGTCACGTCCACGGGTCGTTATTCCGGCGGGCGGGACTGATCGGGGTCCCGGAATGCGTCGATCCTGTTATCGGCGATCCGCGCCTCCCTCTCCGCGCGGATGCGTCGATGACATGGAGCCCAGACATGAGCCTCACGCTTGAACGTCGCCGTCACCCTCGAATCCCGATCGAGCGTGCCTGCAAGGTGTACCACCGACCGTCGCGGACGTATCTGGCGGCCAGCACGTGCGACCTGTCGGAGGGCGGGGCGATGATCCGGGTGGACAACCCGCGGGTGCTGAACCCGGGGGACGAGATCGACGTGCTCGTGGCGTGGACCAAGGCGCCGGTGCTCCAGAAGACGCGGGCGATCACCGGGAGCATCATCCGGGTGCCGGGGAGCTTTGCCAAGCACCAGTTCATCGCGGTGAAGTTTGCCAAGGAGATGGAGCTGGCGCTGGCGGCGTAGGGGGCAAGGGGCAGTGGGGAATGGGGAGTGGGCAGTCGGGAAGACGAGAAACCGTTCACGTCCTGATCCTCTCTACTGCCCATTGCCCACTGCCCACTGCCCTTGGCCCATTCCCCCCCTCCATCCCGTCCCCCGTATAGTGCGCTCGCGCGGGTTGCCCTCGCGCGACCAGGAGCTGCCGCGTGACCACCCAGCCTGCCGCGGACGATGTTGTTGCCGAGGTCCAGCGTGCGTACGCCTCGCTGAAGACCGAGATCCACAAGGTGATCGTGGGTCAGGACGAGGTCGTCGATCAGCTTCTGATGTGCATCTTCAGCCAGGGACACGCGGTGGTGGTGGGCGTGCCGGGGCTGGCCAAGACGCTCTTGATCTCGACGATCGCGCGGACGCTGAGCTTGGCGTTCTCGCGGATCCAGTTCACGCCCGACCTCATGCCCAGCGACATCACGGGCACGGAGGTCATCCAGGAGGACAAGGCGACGGGCCAGCGGTCGCTGCGGTTCGTGCGCGGCCCGGTCTTCGCCAACGTGATCCTCGCCGACGAGATCAACCGCACACCGCCCAAGACGCAGGCGGCGCTGCTCGAAGCCATGCAGGAGCGGCACGTCACGATCGGCGGTGTGCAGCACGACCTGCCCAAGCCGTTTTTCGTACTGGCCACCCAGAACCCGATCGAGCAGGAAGGCACGTACCCACTCCCCGAGGCGCAGCTGGACCGCTTCATGTTCCAGATCCAGATCCGCTACCCCTCGGGGGATGAGGAGCTGGAGATCGTGCGGCGCAACGCGGCACGGGCGGACGTGAAGATCGCGCCGGTGCTCGACAACGCGGGCATCGCGAGGATCCAGATGCTGGTGCGCCAGACGCCGGTCGCCGACCACGTGATCCGCTACGCGCTGCGGCTGGTGCGGGCCACGCGCATCAGCGAGCCCATGGACGGCGGGGCCGAACGGCCCAAGCTGGTGAAGGACTACGTCGGCTGGGGCGCCGGGCCGCGGGCCAGCGAGTACCTGGTGCTGGGGGCCAAGGCTTGGGCGATGCTGCACGGCTCGACGCACGCGACGCCCGAGCACGTGCGCGCCGTCGCCAAGCCGGTGCTGCGCCACCGCATCCTGACCAACTTCAACGCCGAGGCCGACCAGATCAACACCGATCGCATCATCGACGGGCTGCTCGACGAGGTGCCGGTCGAGGGCGCCACCGCGGCGGAGAAGAAGCAGATGGACGCGGTGATGCGGTAGGCAATGCGGTTCGGCGTACAGAGCGAGGCCGCAAACGATTCGGTTCCGATGTCGCCTCCCTACCACGCGAACCCGGAGCAGATCGCCGCGAGAAGGACGAGCAGCGTGGCGCCCACGCCGACCGTGACAGCAATGCTCAGCTTGGCGCCGGCGGCCTCGAGCGCGAGCCGATTCTCGGCGCGCCACTGATCCCAGAGCTCCGGCGTTGACTGCTGGCCACACTCCGGGCAGCGGGGCGGTTGGCGACTCCGATCTCGTAGTCGCAGAAGGGACAGCGTGTGCGGTCCTGCGGCCGGCGCGACCGCGCGAGAGATCGCATTCCCTGCACGAACGCCGCGATCGAATACACGCCCAGCCCGGCGCACGCCAGAAGCAGGAACGCCGCAATGGCCATGGCGCATGATAACGGCCGTGGTGCGCCAGCCGCGCCGCTTGGTCAAGCGGGCGCGGCCGCGCCCATGCACAGCGACAGCACGCTCATGCGAACGGCAACGCCGGTCGAGACTTGGCGCATGATCGCCGAGCGCGGCCCGTCGGCGACCTCGGAATCGAGCTCGATGCCGCGATTGATGGGACCGGGGTGCATGACCACGGCGCCGGGCTTCATGCGATTGGCGCGCTCGGGCGTAACGCTGTAGAACTCGCGGTACTCGCGGACGCTGGAGA
This sequence comes from Phycisphaerales bacterium, assembly GCA_044223975.1. Lineage (GTDB taxonomy): Bacteria > Planctomycetota > Phycisphaerae > Phycisphaerales > UBA1924 > CAZCPB01. The sequence continues at coordinate 68,971 of JBGALI010000022.1, forward strand.
TGCCGGGCGTACGCGACTTGAGGTCGAGCTTTGCCGCGCCGTCGGGGGCCTTGGCGGGCTCCTGTCGCTCGAACTGGATGCGGAGGACCATGACCGCGTCGGCCTCTTCGAGGACTTCGTCAAGGTCGTGGCGGACGTGGCAGCCGAGCGTCTCGAGCGAACGCGGCACCATGGTGACGGGGCCGACGCAATAGACCTTGGCGCCCAGCGCGGTCATGCCGACGACGCCCGAGCGCGCCACGCGCGACGAGCCCAGGTCGCCGACGATGATCATGGTGAGGCCGGAGAGGTCGAAGGTGTCGAGGCGGTGGTGTGCCGCGGCAAACTGGTAGATGTCGAGCAGGCCCTGCGTGGGGTGCTCGTGCCGGCCGTCGCCGGCGTTGACGACGGGGCACGAGACGGCGCCGGCGATCATCGCCGCGGCACCGTTCTGGCGGGCGCGGATGACCATCGCGTCCACGCCCATGGCCTGGATGGCCAGAGCCGTGTCCATCAGCGTCTCACCCTTGTTGACGCTGGAGACGATGGCGGTGAGGTCGGCGACGTCGGCACCCAGGCGCTTGGCGGCCAGGGCAAAGCTGGTGCGCGTGCGGGTCGAGTCCTCGAAGAACATGGTCGCGACGGTGCGGCCTGTGAGCACGCGGGTGGAGGGGTCGGTGGGCTCGGCGCGGTCGTACTCGCGGGCGCGATGGAGGATGGTGCGCAGGTCGTCGGGCGCCAGGCCCTGGAGCCCGAGCAGGTCGCGGCCTTTCCACGATCGTGAGGAGCCCGGCGATGGGACGGCCATGGGAGAAACCTTCGGCCTGAGACGGGCGATGCGGTCCGCCAACGTCAGACCAGAGGTAGTCGGCGTGGTCCCTGCCGTCGGTTCAGTCGCGGGCATCAAAGGAGATCATATCACGGGGCGCCGGGGGTGCACGAGCTGGGTGTGTGGATATAGGTCGTGGGCAGCAGCACGGCACCCTGGAACGGGGGCTGGTGAAGGCCTCGGGCCTTACGCGGAACAGCACGGGGAGCGGGCCCGGGTGCCGGGTTGTTCTGCCTCGGGGGCTAGTTGTCGGAGTCGTTCTTGATCGGGGGGGCTTCTTCGACGGGGCGCGGCACGGGGGCGCCGTGGGCGTCGACGCCGGATTCCTCGGGCGCTGTGGCGGTCGTGGTTGCCTTGGCGGGGACGGGCGCCCGATAATGGCCGCTCATGGCGTAGATCGGGCCGTAATCCTCGGGGCAGTACCACAACGGCGGCGGAGAAACGACACCAACTTCCCAGGTCTGGAAGCGGGTCACGCGCCAGGGCTGCATGCCGCCCTCGACCAGAAGCGTGATGCACTCGTACACGGGCTGACCGTCGGACTGCTTGGGCAACTCGAGCCGCGGCCGCATGATGTCGATCTTGGCGTCGTGCATCCGGATCCAGATGCGCGAGATGCTGTAGATGGGGAGGGTCTTGGCGTTCTCTTCCGTGAGGGGCACGGCCCGTCCGCCGGTGCGCTGCGAGACGCGCTCGTAGACGTCGCGGCGGACACCCTCGGGGAGGTTGATGGCAAACTGCGGCTCGCCGGCGACCACGGGCCCGGCGTGCGGCGGCGGGTAGCGGTCGGCCACCCACTTGGTTCCGAGCATCATGAGCTCGTCGGCGGGTGGGGCGTTGGGGTTGTTGACGACGGGGCTGGCGCTGTCGATGGGGGGGTAGCTGGCGTAGCCGACACAGCCGACGAGCGAGCCCGCGGCGGCCGTGAGAAGGCCGATCGACAGGGTCGCGGTGATGATCCGATGCATGACAAACCCTCCGTGGCCGCGGCATCGTGAACCGGACGCCGCGCTTCCGGAGGGTATCGGCCTGGACGTCGTTTGGGCGTGAGCGAATTTTGCGCGTGTCAATTGGCACGGATTTTCGGCGAAATCAGGCCCTCCCGGCGGTATGTGGGCGGTGGAGGGGTGGCGGCGGACGCTTCCATACCATTGATGGGAGCGAAACCGGTACATGTCACTCGAACCCGTTCATCGAGATTTGGAAGCGCGGCGGTACGTGCTTGGGGTATCCGGCGCCTCGGGGGCGGTGTACTCGATCCGGCTGCTT
>JBGALI010000023.1:0-69845 GCA_044223975.1 Phycisphaerales bacterium
GGGGGGCGCGGGGTCGTGCGGGCTCTGCGCGACGGCAGAGGCGGCGAGCGCGAGGCACGCGGCGAGCGCGAGCCGCGCGGGGACGGGGGAGTGGGGCGGACGCGCGGGAGTCTCGTGCTCGCTCATCGTGGCAGACTGTATGCTGGCGGTGCGTTTCGATGGCGTGATGCACGGCCGCTGAACCCATGACCAGACTCCGTCCCAGAACCACGACGATCACCCGGCGCGCGGCGCTGGGGGCGCTCGGGGCCGTGGGCGGGGCGGCGGCGCTGGGCGCGGTGCTGTGGCCGCGGCGGCGCGGGGAGGGTGTGCCGCGGGGTCGGGTGGAGCTGCGGTACTGGGAGAAGTGGACGGGCGCCGAGGGCGCCGCGATGGCGCGGGTGGTCGAGAAGTACAACCAGAGCCAGGACCGCGCGTGGGTGCGGATGCTCACGGTGAGCGACATCACCAGCAAGGCGATGGTGGCGATCGGCGGGGGCGACCCGCCGGACGTGGTGGGGCTGTACACCTACAGCGTGCCGATCTACGCCGAGGCGCGGGCGGTGATAGCGCTCGACGAATTTCCGCGCTGGCTGGAGCTGGCCCGCACGCCGTACCTCCCCGCGGTGCGCTCGCTGCTCGAGCACGACGGGCACACCTGGGCGGGGGTGAACACGATCTACACGCTGGCGCTGTACGCGAGCACCGCCGCGCTGCGCGGGGCGGGGATCGCGCAACCGGCGCGGACGCTCGAGGAGCTCGACGAGCACAACCGCCGGCTGACGAGCGTGGGCGCGGATGGACGGATCGAGCGGGCCGGGTTTCTCCAGAACGTGCCGGGGTGGTGGCCGTACTTCTGGCCGTGCGTGAGCGCCGGGTCGCTGTACGACGAGAAGACGAGGCGGGCGACGATCGACGGCGACGCTTGCGCGCGGGCGTACGCGTGGGTGCGGGGCACGGCCCGGGAGTTCGGGGCCGAGCGCACGCGCGCGTTCGCGGGCGCGTTCGCGCGGTCGATTCACTCGGCGTCCGACCCGTTCATCTCAGGACGCCAGGCGATGATCGTGCAGGGGCCGTGGCTGGCGGCGTTCGCGAAGGCGGCCAACCCCACGCTCGAGTACACCGTCGCGCCCGTGCCCGTCGAGGCGAGCGTGTACGAGCCGGAGCGCCCGACGGGGCTGCTCGAGGCCGACGTGCTGATGATCCCGCGCGGCTGCCCGCACCCGGAGGAGGCGTTTGATTTTCTCCTGTTCACGCAGCGGCCGGAGGTCCAGGAGGAACTGGCGTTGGCGCACGCCAAGCCCTCGCCGATGAGCGTGGTCTCGCCGGGGTTCGCGGGGGCGCACCGCAACCCGGGCGTGGCGGTGCACGCGGCGATCGCGGCCAGCCCGCGCGTGTCGGTCCTGCCGCGGACGCGGGTGTGCAAGCAGTACACGGACCTCACGATCCCGGCGTTCGAGGCGGTCTGGTCGGGGGCGGACGTGAAGGCGGAGCTGTCGCGCGTGGCGATGCGGGCGCAGGAGCTCATCGATCACGACGGGGCGATGAAGGTGCGCAGGGGTGGGGGGCGGGTGTGAGCAACTTCAGCGAACACCGCATCACGCGCCGCGGACACTCCCCCCTCCCAGAGGGAGGGGGGTCGGGGGGGTGGGTTGTCGAGTGTCAGCGCGCGCCCGAGTTCCGTCGTCCGCAAAGTTTCGCGGCCGTTGCGTTGCGATCGGCCGAGTTGTCTGGTTTCAACCATCAAAGAAGAATTCGTGCCGAAGGCGCGTCGCGCTGCTTTGACGTTCGTCGTGCGATCGTCGCCCACCCCCCCGGCCCCCCTCCCTCTGGGAGGGGGGAGGCGAACTTTTGGTGGCTTGAATGACGCCGCGCAATCTCACCACGCGCAAGCGGCTTGCCGCCGATCTGCGCGGCCTGCTCTGGGTCTCGCCGTTCTTGGTCGGCCTGGTGCTCTTCCTGCTTGTGCCCGCGGCGATGAGCCTGTACTACGGCTTCACGGAGTACTCGCTGCTGGACAGGCCCGTGTGGACCGGCGCGGCAAACTACCGCGAGATGCTCTCCGACCGGCTCTTCTGGACCGCGGCACGCAACACCGGCGTGTACGCGCTGGCGTCGGTGGTGCTGAGCACGGCCCTGTCGGTGGGGCTGGCGGTGCTGCTGGAACAGAAGCTCCGCGGGCGCGAGCTGGTCCGCGCGATCGTGTTCGTGCCGACGCTGGTGCCGGTGATCTCCGCGGCGATCGCGTGGCAGCACCTCTTCAACACCGAGCACGGCGTGATCAACGGCGCGCTGCGGGCGGTGGGCGTGGGGGCGGGAGGGAGCGGGGTCGACTGGCTGGGGCGCCCGGGCCTGGCGATGGGCGCGCTCGTGATCATGTCGCTGTGGTTCGTGGGCGGGGCGGTGGTGATCTACTCGGCGGCGCTGCGCGACGTGCCGCGGGCGCTGTACGAGGCGGCGCACCTGGACGGGATGGGCCGGTGGACGCGCTTCCGGCACGTGACGCTGCCGATGATCTCGCCGGCGATCCTGTTCAACGTGGTGATGTCGCTGATCTGGTCGCTGCAGGTCTTCGCCGTGCCGCTGGTCATGACCAACGGCGGGCCGGAGAACTCGACGCTGGTCTACTCGATGTACGTGTTCCGGAACGCGTTCGAGTACGGGCGGATGGGGTACGCCAGCGCCCTGGCGTGGGTGCAGGTGGCGGCGACGCTGGGGCTGGCGGCGGGGGCGGTGGTTCTTTCGAGGCGGTTCGTGCATTACCGGGAGTCTTGAGTGGAGAACAGTGGAAAATGGAAATTGGAAAGTGGAAATAGGAGCGAGCCATCGGGCCCGCGCGGTCTGATTTCCACTTTCCAATTCCCATTTTCCACTTTCATGCTGTACCTCGCGCTCGTCCTGGCTGGACTGCTCTTCGCTACTCCGCTGGTCTGGATGCTCAGCGCCTCGCTGAAGCCGGAGGCGGAGATCGCCTCGGGGGACGCGGGGCTGCTGCCGCGCCTGCGCGACGCCGGGCATCCCGAGGGCCTGGCGCGGACGAGCGCGGCGTACTGGTCCCGCGCGGCGGCGCAGGCCCGCGAGAACTACGCGGGCGCGCTGGGCGGCGACGGGCGCGACTTTGCCCGCTACCTGCGGAACTCGATCCTCCTGGCGGTGCTGGGCGTGCCGGGGATGGTGCTGGCGAGCGCCGTGAGCGCGTTCGGGTTTGCGCGGCTGGAGTGGCGCGGGCGCGAGGCGGTGTTCTTCCTGCTCATGGCCTCGATGATGCTGCCGTTCACGGTGGTGATGGCGCCGCAGTACCTGCTCTTCAAGAGCCTGGGGTGGATCGGAACGTTCGCGCCCCTGTGGGTCCCGGCATGGTGCGGCAGCGCGTTCAGCGTGTTCCTGCTGCGCCAGTTCTACCGCGGCATCCCGCGCGAGCTGGACGAGGCGGCGATGATCGACGGGTGCTCGACGTTCGGGGTTTTCCGCCGGGTGATCCTGCCGCTGTCGAGGCCGGCGCTGGTGGTGGTGGCGATCCTGCATGGGGTGTGGGTGTGGGGCGACTTCGTGGCTCCGCTGGTGTTCATCAACCACGAGGAGATGTACACCGCGGCGCTGGGCCTGCAGATGTTCCAGACGCAGCACGGGGCCACGGCCTGGAGCCAGCTGATGGCCGCGAGCGTGGTGGTGGTGGTGCCGGTGCTGGTGCTGTTCGTGGTGGCGAAGCGCTGGATCGTCGAAGGCGTGGCGAGCCAGGGGCTCAAGACGGGGTGAACACGATTCGTGTCAACCTCGGGTGCGGGATCCGGCGCACCACACCACCGGCGCGCTCTCGAACACGCTGAACGGCGAGTGGGCCAGCATGTTCACCGTCACGGTCGCACGCTCGCCGGGCAGGAGCGTGAAGACCTGGTCCTGGGCGCGGGCGCCCGCATCGATCCGGTCGGCCTGCACGATCGCCTCGCGCATCACCGTCAGGGCTTCCAGGTGAACGGTCGTCGAGTCGTCGCCCACGGGCCCGGGCACCACCTTCCACCTCGGCGCGGGCTCGACCAGCTCCCGCTCCGGCGCGAACAGCCACGTGTCGCGCGCGCCCGGACCGAGCGCGGGCACATCGAGCACGAGCATCTCCTGGCGCGCATCCGCCGGCGCCCCGACCAGCGACGCTGCAACGCCCACCACCCCGGCGCTCCGCGGCGGGAGTGTCACGCGCACCTCGGCCCGGCCCGGCTCGGCGCTCCCCACATCGCTCCCGAGCCAGACGCGGCGCAGGAGGACCGTTGTCTCCCACGGCTCATCGGTGTCATTTACAGCGAAAAGTCGCGGGCCCGCGGCAGGATTCTTCGGATCGTCGTGAAAGAAGCACGCGCGGGCTGCCGCGGCTTTCTTGAACGCAAAGTACGCGGGCTTGAGCCGGTCCTCCGCGTCGATCAGCGACCAGCTCGGGCACGCCCACACATCGTTCAGCTGCCACACCAGCACGCCCGAGCACCGCGGCATGGTGCACCGCGCCCATGACACGCCGATCTTCACGGCGCGAGCCTGGAGCAACTGCGCCAAGTAATGCCACTCATCGAACGAGCGCTCGGCCTTGCCGAAGTACCTCTCGATCGCCTCGTCGATCACCTTGGCCGTCCCGCCCGTGGCACGCTGGCGGTGCTCGAACTTGTGCGAACCGACGCGGAGATGCTCGGGGCCGATGGCCCGCGCGAGCGTGGAGTAATTCGCCGGCCCCTGCCGCCCGAACTCGCTCAGGAACCGCGGCACGCTTGCCCGGTACCCCTCGAACTCCGCATCCCACGTGTGCCGGTCGCCGCGATCAGGGTCGAGCACATCGCGCTCAAGCGATCCTGACCACGGCGAGTTGGCCCAGTACGGGCGCGTCGGATCGAGCTCGCGCATCAGGTCGGGGAGCATCTTCGTCCAGTACCCCGCGCCCCACGTGCGTCCCTCCGGCACGCGTTCCTTCCACCCCCAGCGCTGGTAGCCCCACACGGTTTCGTTGCCGCCGCACCAGAGCACGACGCTGGGGTGCGATGACAGGCGCGTGACCTGGTGGCGGGCCTCCTGTTCGATGAGCGAGCGCAGCGGCTCTTCTTCGGCGTACAGGGCGCAGGCGAACATAAAGTCCTGCCAAACCAGGATGCCCTGTTCATCGCACGCCTCGTAGAACGCCTCGGACTCGTAGCGCCCGCCGCCCCACACGCGGAGCATGTTCATGCCCGCATCCGCGGCCCGGCGGACAAGCGCGTAGTCGTGAGCCGCGAAGGACTTCGCGATGTAATCCGCGGGCATCCAGTGGACCTGCGGGATGCGCGGCGGCGGAACCCAGTTGGCCCCGGTGCAGAAGATCTCGCGCCCGTTCACGCGAATCGCGAACTTCTCACCGTGCTCGTCCGGCGAAGTGTCCAGCTCGACGGTGCGGAAGCCGATGCGCGCGGGCCACGCGCCCAGTTCCGTCTCGCCGTCGGCTGTCTCAAGGGAGACGCGCAGGTCGTGCAGGCACCGCAGGTGCGTGATGTCCGGCGCGTCCGCTCCGAACTGACGTCTGGCCTCCTCATCCATCCGAATCCCGAAGGGTGTAGGTTTCACGTGGCCGCGCGGCCACCACAGCACCGGGTCCTGCACCGCGATAGTTATTGATGCGTGAGTCGCGCCCGGTTCCAACGAGATCACCTCGACATGCTTGACCGGGAAATCGTCGGGTCGCCCCGCATCCAGCTCGGCACGAAGCAGCACGGGGCGATCCTGCGACGAGCCGGACCGCTCGACCGAGGCGAGCACCGCGACCGTCCACTCGCGCTCGCTCACGCGCTGTACCACCGTCCGCACGCTCTCGAGCCGCACGCAGCTCCACGCCTCAAGCCGCACCGGCCCCGAGATCCCGCTCATCGCCGTCTTGGGTCCCCAATCCCACCCGAAGTCGCACGCGGGCTTGCGGATGCAGTTGAACGGGTCCCAGTCCCCGTTCCGCGGCAACGGACCCAGGCGTGCATCCTCCGCGTGGATGTGCGCGATCGGCGCGGTGAACGTGACGACCAGTTCGTTGCGCCCGCGATGCAACAGTTTCCTGGTGTCAAAGCGGTGGGGGACAAACGCGCTGGCCGATCGCCCGATCTCGACACCGTTGAGCATCACCGTCGCGATGGTGTCGAGGCACTCAAAGACAACGTCGACGCGGTCGTGACCGAACATCGCATTGTCGGCATCGAACGTGCAGCGGTACTCCCACCCGGTTCGCCCGACCCAGAGTTGGTCCAGCTCCGCCATGCCGCGGTCAGGGTGCGCGATGAGGTGGGCGCGGAGAAGGTCGGCGTGCACGCACCCCGGCACCTGCGCCTCGATCCCCTGCCGCGGCACCGAACCCGGCACCGCCGAGAGATCCCCCGCGGGCCGCACGGTCCACGCCAGGGGTGAAAGGTCTTGTGATGCGGGCTCGAGCATGGTGGCGGAGTGGAGAATACACGGGCCAAGACCGCTCCGGGCGACGTCGGCTTCCGCTCTGCCCGCCTGCTACAACTGAGCCCATGAGCCGCGACCCGACCCGCTCCATCCCGCCCGGCGCTCTCCGCATGCTCCCGCCGTGGCTGCGCCTCGTGCTCGTGGTGATCGTCGCCGCCGTGGGCTGGTGGTACCAGGGCCGCGGCGGGCCGGCTCCGTCCGGTTCACGCCCCGCGCCGACCACCACCGTGCACCCGCCCGCGCCGAGCGAGGGAGCCCCCACGGGCGAGCAGGCCGTCCTCGACGCCTTCCGCAACCAGCGTTCCGACCTGGTCGTCGAGGTCACCGGCGCCGTGACCAGGGTTCTGCCCGACGACGCCGAGGGGGACCGCCATCAGAAGTTCTTGGTCAAGCTCCCCGGCGGCCAGACGCTCCTGGTCGCCCACAACATTGACGTGGCCCCGCGCGTGCCCGTGAAGGAGAAGGACACGGTCTCGCTCCGCGGCGAGTACGAGTGGTCCGAGCAGGGCGGCACCGTGCACTGGACCCACAAGAGCAGCCGCGGCACGCACCAGGACGGGTGGATCAAGCTCGGCGGCAAGTTCTACCAGTAGCGTGCGGGTATGCAGGTTGTGCCTGCGCGGTGGCGCGTGTTCGGCACGACTCTGGCGAGGCACGCCAGAGTCGTGGCACGTCCAAGCCTTGCACACAAGCTCCGTATTTCCTGCCGTACACTCTCCGTCGCCCGCACCGCCCGGAGCCAGCGCCCATGCAGGACTTTGAGAAACTCGGGTCGTTCTACCTCGGCAAGGTCTACGACATCGAGAAGCGGGCCCGCACCGACGCGCTGGTGCTCTACGACTCCAAGGACCTGTGCACGCACGCCGTCTGCGTCGGCATGACCGGCAGCGGCAAGACCGGCCTGTGCCTGACCCTGCTCGAAGAAGCGGCGATCGACAACATCCCCTCGATCATCATCGACCCCAAGGGCGACCTCTCCAACCTCCTGCTCACGTTCCCCGATCTCAAGCCCGAAGACTTCGCCCCCTGGGTCAACGCCGACGACGCGGCCAAGTCCGGCGTCACCCCCGCCCAGCTCGCCGAGCAGCAGGCGGCGCGCTGGAGCAAGGGTCTGGCCGAGTGGAACCAGGACGGCGCCCGCGTCCGAAAGCTCCGCGACTCCGCCGACTTCTCCATCTACACCCCCGGCTCGACCGCGGGCCTGCCCGTGTCGATCCTGAAATCCCTCGACGCCCCCGACCCCGCCGTGCGCGAGGACACCGAGCTCTTCCGCGCTTGCGTCAGCACCACCGCCACCAGCCTGCTGGGCCTGCTGGGCATCGACGCCGATCCTATCAGGAGCCGCGAGCACATCCTGCTCTCGACGCTGCTCGCCCGCGCCTGGGGCGCGGGGCAGAGCCTCGAGCTGGGCGCGCTGATCGCGCAGGTGCAGAACCCGCCGGTGACCAAGGTCGGCGTGATGGACCTGGACTCGTTCTACCCCGCCAAGGACCGCTTCGAACTGGCGATGGCCCTGAACAACCTGCTCGCGGCGCCCGGCTTCTCGACGTGGATGGAGGGCGAACCGCTCAACATCGACGCCCTGCTGCACACCAAAGAGGGCAAGCCGCGGGTCTCGATCTTCTCCATCGCGCACCTCTCCGACGCCGAGCGGATGTTCTTCGTCTCGCTCCTGCTCAACCAGACGCTCGGCTGGGTGCGCACGCAGTCGGGCACGACCAGCCTCCGCGCCATCCTTTACATGGACGAGATCGCCGGCTACTTCCCGCCCACCGCCAACCCGCCCAGCAAGCTCCCGCTGCTCACGCTCATGAAGCAGGCCCGCGCTTTCGGCATGGGCATCGTGCTGGCGACGCAGAACCCCGTCGACCTTGACTACAAGGGCCTCTCCAACGCCGGCACCTGGTTCATCGGCCGCCTCCAGACCGAGCGCGACAAGGCGCGAGTTCTCGACGGCCTCGAGGGCGCCGCGGCCGCGGCAAGCGCGAAGTTCGACCGCTCCTCGATCGAGACGCTTCTCTCGCAGCTGGGCTCGCGCGTCTTCCTCATGAACAACGTCCACGAGGACGCCCCAGAGATCATCGAGACCCGCTGGGCCCTCTCCTACCTCCGCGGCCCGCTGACGCGAGCGCAGATCAAGAGCCTGATGGACGCCAAGCGCACCGGCGCCGCGCCCGCGGCGGCAAGCGCCGACACTTCTTCCAGGTCTTCTTCTTCTTCTACTCCTTCGGCCACTCCTTCTACCCGTCCTAGTGGGGCAGGTGTCCCACCTGCCACTACCCGCCCTACTCCCTCTCCTTCTCCCGCCTTCTCCGCCTCGCGCCCGCTCCTCCCCCCCGATGTCCCGCAGTATTTCGTTCCCATCCGCACCACCGTCGCCGGCGCTGCGCTCGCCTATTCCCCGCGAATCCTCGCCTGCGGGCGGGTCTACTACAGCGACCCCAAGTCCGGCGTCGACACCACCGTCCCCGCCTCCCTCCTCACTCCCTTCGGCGACGGCCCGCTCACGCTCGACTGGGACCACGCCCAAACGACCGAGCTCACCGACACCGACGTCGAGAAGGACCCCGAGGCCGCGGGCACGTTCGAGTCTCTCCCCCCCGACGCCGGCAAGCTCAAGAGCTACGAGGCCTGGAAGAAGTCCTTCGCCGACACGCTCTACCGCACCCACAAGCTCGAACTCCTCCGCAGCGATGCGCTCGACGAGGTCTCGCGCCCCGACGAATCGGAGCGCGACTTCCGCCTCCGCCTGCAGCAGAAGGCCCGCGAGATCCGCGACGCCGCCAGCGCCAAGCTGCGCCAGAAGTACGCGCCCAGGCAGGCCCAGCTCGCCGACCGCCTCCGCCGCGCCCAGCAGCGCGTCGAGGAGCAGGCCGCGCAGGCCCGCTCGGCCAAGATCCAGACCGCCATCTCCTTCGGCTCGGCGATCCTGGGCGCGTTCCTGGGACGCAAGGCCGTCAGCTCCGCCAACATCGGCAAGGCCTCGACCGCCATGCGCGGCGTCGGCCGCAGCATGAAGGAGTCAGGCGACGTCGGACGCGCGGAGGAGTCCGTCGAGGCCGTCCAGCAGCAGATCGCCGAGCTCGAGGCCGAGGTCAAGTCCGAACTCGACGCCGCCGCCGCGGCCGCCGACCCGCTCACCGAGACCTTCGAGAAGATCTCCCTCCGCCCCAAGAAGACCAACATCACGGTGCGCGCCGTGGTGCTGGCGTGGGTGCCGCGCTGGGTCGACGCCTCGGGACGCGCCACCGACGCCTGGGCGTAGAACGACCCGCGCCGGACGAAGCCCCGGCCCGGGAATCGCCGCCTCCCCCGCTCCACGACGCCGCGCTCCCGCACCCCAGACGCGATGAACCTCAGGCGCGGAGCAACCCGCGGCGTGCGCCGTCAACATGACGATCCCGCACCCCCGTCGTGATCAGCACTCGGGGCCACGCCGATGGGCCGTGGTTACGCCGCTCGCACCGCCGTCCGCCGCCGGGCCCTTGCCCCGCGGCAGTCTCAACGACGCGGGCGGCGGACCGACCGCTCCGGCCAAGGACAGACCACCACCAGGACCGAGGCGCCGTCGAGCCCGCGCCGGGATCACCCGGCGTGGTCCGGTCGTGACGTGGTCCGAACGAGTCATTGCCCCCCTGGATCAGGAGACGAACATGAGCCGCGCACTCGCCGTCGCCGATAGTCTCGCGCAAGCCGCGATCTTCACGCTCATGGTGATTCTCGCCATGCAGGGGATGGTCTTCATCGGATATGTGGTGCTGGTCATGCACGGCGTCGTGCCGTGGGTGGCGCTGGCCGGCGTCGCGTCGGCGATCTTCGCCCTCTCCGCCGCGGTGCACATCTCCTCGAACCTGCAGCACCGCGACGGCGCCAACGACCCGCCCACCGAGTCGACGGACACCGCGCCGCCGCCCGGGCATCAGGGAGTCGAACTCAAGCCCGCCCCGCGCCCCGACCGCGAACATCTCACCACGGCCGGGCTCCGCGGCACACTCGAATTAGCCCCCGCGGCAGACGCCCCGGCCGACGCGGTCGGCGCGGCGTGAGCGAACCTCACCGCGGCCGCGCGGCCCGCCCGTTTATCACTCGGTTCCCGCCGCCGCGCGGTCGGCGATGACGGTGGCCCGCTCCCGCGCCACCCGCCCCGCCGGGATCGAGCGGTCCCCCGCGCGCAGGCGCCGCAGCGCCTCGACCTTCTCGCCGCCCGTGACCACCCACAGCACGCGCCGGGCCTGGTCGAGCACGGGGTACGTGAGCGTCATCCGCTTCCGACCTTGGTAGATGCCCGTCACCGCGACGTCCGCGTCGGTCACGTCGAGCGCCGCATCCCCCGGCACCAGCGACGCCGTGTGCCCGTCGGCGCCCAGGCCAAGGTGCACCAGGTCCAGCACCGGCGGAGACCCGGCCAGCCCGCGCAGCGTCGCCCCGTATTCCGCCGCGGCGCCCGCAAGGTCCGGAGACTCGACCGGCATCGCGTGGACCTGCGCCGTCGGCCCCCGCCCCGCCAGGCTCGCCACCAGGTGCGTGAGGTTCCGGTCCTTGTCCCCCGCGGGCGCCACCCGCTCGTCCACCTGCACGACGTGCACCCGCTCCCACGGCAGAGTCTCCGCGGCCAGGTGCCCGAGCATAATCCACGGCGTCCGGCCCCCGCTGACCGCCAGCACGAAGCGCCCGCGCGCCGCCACGCCCGCGCGGATCTCCGCCGCGATCACCGCCGCGGCTTGGCGTGCCACCGCCCGGTCATCGTCGAGCACCTCGACCTGCATCGGAGCCTCCGCGCGCCTCAGCCCTTGTGCTTCTCGACGTGCCCGCCGAACGCAAAGCGCATCGCCGACAGCACCTTGTCCGAGTAGTCCGACTCGCCGCGCGAGCTGAACCGCTGGTATAGCGCCGCCGACAGCACCGGCGCCGGCACGGCCTCGTCGATCGCCGCCTTGATCGTCCAACGCCCCTCGCCCGAGTCGGAGACGCGCCCGGAGAATTCCTTGAGCTCGGGGTCCTTCACCAGCGCCGACGCGGTGAGGTCCAGCAGCCACGAGGCGATCACGCTGCCGCGGCGCCACACCTCGGTGATGTCGCGGAGGTTCATGTCGAACTGGTAGTGCGCGGGGTCGCGCAGGGGCGTGGTCTCGGCGTCGACCGCGTGCTCGCCCTTGCCCACGTTGGCCGCGCGGAGGATGCCCAGCCCCTCGGCGTAGGCCGCCATGAGCCCGTACTCGATGCCGTTGTGCACCATCTTGACGAAGTGCCCGGCTCCGCTGGGCCCGCAGTGCAGGTAGCCGTGCTCGGCCGTCCCGCCGATCTTCTCGCGGCCGGGCGTGCGCGGGATGTCGCCGATCCCCGGCCCGAGGGTGTCGAAGATCGGGTCGAGGCGCTTCACGACCTCGCTCTCGCCGCCGATCATCATGCAGTAGCCGCGTTCGAGGCCCCAGACGCCGCCGCTGGTCCCGACGTCCACGTAGTGCAGCCCCCTGGCCGCGAGCTCCCGGGCCCGCCGGATGTCGTCCACGTAGTAGGAGTTGCCGCCGTCGATGATGGTGTCGCCGCGCTCCAGCAGCGGGGCCAGGTCGGCGATCGTCGCGTCGACCACCGCCGCGGGGACCATCAGCCACACCGCGCGGGGCTTGTCGAGCTTCTTGACCATGTCGGCCAGCGACTCGGAGCCGGTGGCCTTCTCCCTGGCGAGGCTCGCCACCGCCTCGCGCGACCGGTCGAACACCACGCACGAGTGCCCGCCCTTCACCAGCCGCCGCACCATGTTGGCGCCCATCCGTCCCAGGCCGATCATTCCAAGCTGCATGGCCGATTCCTTTCCAGGTGTTCGTCGGGTCGGGCTCAGGTCGCGGCGCGGAGCGCGCGGTAGCGGCGGATCAGGGCGTTGGTCGAGGAGTCGTGGCCGAGCGCCGGCGCCGCCGCGCTCTCGAGCTCGGGGATGATGCGCTGCGCCAGGGCCTTGCCCAGCTCCACACCCCACTGGTCGAAGCAGTTGATCCCCCAGACCGCGCCCTGGGTGAAGACGGCGTGCTCGTACAGCGCCACCAGCGCGCCCAGCGCGTGCGGCGTGAGCCGCTCGGCCAGGATCGTGTTCGACGGCCGGTTCCCCTCGAAGACGCGGTGGGGCACCAGCGCCGCCGCAGTGCCCTCGGCCCGGACCTCGTCGGCCGTCTTGCCGAACGCCAGCGCCTCGGCCTGCGCGAAGACGTTGGCCATCAGCACGTCGTGGTGCCGCCCCAGCGGGTTCAGCGTCCGCGCAAACGCGATGAAGTCGCACGGCACCAGGCGCGTGCCCTGGTGGATCAGCTGGTAGAACGAGTGCTGCCCGTTGGTCCCCGGCTCGCCCCAGTAGATCGGGCCCGTGGGCACGCCCACGCGCCCGCCGTCCAGCCGCACGTGCTTGCCGTTGCTCTCCATCGTTAGCTGCTGCAGGTACGCGGGGAATCGCTTGAGGTACTGCTCGTACGGCAGCACCGCCACCGTCTCGGCGCCGAAGAAATCGGTGTACCACAGCCCCAGAAGCCCCATGATCGCCGGCAGGTTCCGCTCGAAGGGCGCGGTGCGGTAGTGCTCGTCCATCGCGCGGAACCCCGCGAGCATGGCCCGGAAGCTCTCCGGCCCGACCGCCAGCATCGTCGAGAGGCCGATCGCCGAATCCATCGAGTACCGCCCGCCCACCCAGTCCCAGAAGCCGAACATGTTGGCGGTGTCGATGCCGAACTCCGCGACCTTGGCGGCGTTGGTCGAGACCGCCACGAAGTGCTTCGCCACCGCCGCGCCGTCGCCCCCCAGCCCCTTGAGCGCCCAGTCCCGGGCGCTCTGCGCGTTGGTCATCGTCTCCAGCGTCGTGAACGTCTTGGACGACACGATGAACATCGTCTCGGACGGGTCCAGGTCACGCACCGCCTCGGCAAAGTCCGTCCCGTCGACGTTGGAGACGAAGCGGAACGTCATCGAACGGTCGCTGTAGTGCCGCAGCGCCTCGTACGCCATCACCGGTCCCAGGTCCGAGCCCCCGATCCCGATGTTCACGACGTTGCGGATCCGCCTGCCCGTGTGCCCCTTCCACTCGCCCCGCCGCACCCGCTCGCAGAACGCCGACATCCGGCCCAGCACCTCGTGCACCGGCGCCACGACGTCATGGCCGTCCACGACGATCGACGTTCCCTTGGGCGCCCGCAGCGCCACGTGCAGCACCGCCCGGTTCTCGGTGGTGTTGATCCGCTCGCCGCGGAACATCGCCTCGATCCGCCCCCGCACGCCCGTCTCTTCCGCCAGGCGGACCAGGAGCTTCATCGTCTCGTCGGTTGCCCGGTTCTTGGAGTAATCCAGGAACAGCCCCGCGCCCTCCGCGGTCATCCGCTCGCCGCGATTGGGGTCGTCCGCAAAGAGCCGTCGCAGGTGGAGTCCCTCGACGGACCTGTGGTGCTCGACCAGCGCTTTCCACGCAGGGGTTTCGGTGATCGTCGTACTGGCGGTCATCGGCGTATCTCTTTCTTCTTCGTAGTCCGAGCCCGTGGGGCCGTCTGCGCCCCGGTCGGTGCTTCATCGTTCTCGTCCCAGAGCGAAAACCCTCCAAGGAACGCGTTGGCATTATCCCCCGCACGGCAGCGGGGCGGCAGTGTCTTCAATCGCTTCGCGTTCCCTCCGCCCAGCACCACCTCATCCGGCCCGAGCGCGGCGATCAGGCGCTCCACAACGTCCGCGACGTCCCGACGCCACTTCTTTATACCGCGCCGCTCGAGCCCGCGGACGCCGACGTAGTCCTCGAACGTCCCCTTCTTGTAGGGCAGGTGCCCGACCTCCATCGGCTCGAGCGTGCCGTCAGCGATCATGGCAGTTCCCAGCCCCGTCCCGAGCCCCAGGAACAGCATCCGTCCGCCGCGGTAGCTTCCCAGCGCCTGCATCGCCGCGTCGTTGATGATCTTCACGGGCCGCCCGAACGCCTTGGCAAAGTCGAACCCGACCCAGCCCTTCGCGAGGTTGTGAGGCTCCGCCACCGGCCGCCCTCGCAGCACTGGCCCGGGATACCCGATTGAAACCGCGTCGAACTTCCACTCCGCGGCAAGCTTCCTCACCCCCGCGACCATGCGTCGAGGAGTCAGCGTTGGCCCCGACGCCATCGCTCGCGACTCGGCCTGCCCACTCCCCAGGATCTTGACGTGCGTCCCGCCAACATCGACCACCAGCACCCGCGCGCCTCGCTCAGAGACCCGCAACTCCGCCCGAGTCCTCGCACGTCTCATGGCTCGAATCCCCTTGCCGCGCCGCCCAACCCCACGAGCCGCCACGCACCAGGCCCCAGCCTACCGCCAATTCCGCAGGTCCACGACTTCAAGCCGCCACCGTCGCGGCCGTGCGCCACGAGCAAGGGGGCAATCCGATCGCCACAAACTCCGCAAGATGTATGGACCGCTCCCCGCACCCGTGATCCAGAGTGTCACTGTGCAGAACGAGCGAATGGGCGCAACAGGACTCGAACCTGTGACCTCGGCTATGTGACAGCCGCGCTCTAGCCAACTGAGCTACGCGCCCGAACGGGGAACATCGTACCCTGCCGTGCGGGCGGGTCCACCCGTTCGGGGACCTGTGCAAGCCCGGGACGTCGGGGGCGTTGAGCCGGGGTTCCGCGTTTGCCTGCCCGCACGCGCGGGCGGGGCTGGACGGGGTCGACGCAGGGGGTGCTTCGTGGACTCACAGGGCCGCCGATCAGCATCTCAGGCGTTGGGTCGACGGCTGGGGGTCATCGCGTGCGAACTGGCAATCGTCGGTGCGGCCTGGTGGTATTTCGGGCTCAAGTGGCCGGTGGGAGCGTCCCTTTTCGCGGCGATCGTGGTCTCAGGGCTTGTGCCGGAGAGGTACGAGTCCCTGGCATCGGGCGCGGGGCTGCTGGGAATCTCGGTGCTGGCGTATTTCGGGTACGGCGCCGAGCGGCTGGCGATCATGCTGGCGGCGATCGGCGTGTTGATGCTCATCCGCGGCGCGGTTGGACTTCGCGCGAAGTAATGGCGGCCGTGCCGGGCATCACACCAGCAGCGTTGCGGGCTTCTCGAGGAGGCCCTTCACCGTGTTGAGGTACGCCGCGGCCATGGCTCCATCGACGATGCGGTGATCGCTCGACATGGTCATGGTCATCACGTAGCCCGGCACGACTTGACCGTTCTTGACGACCGGCTTCTGGATCGCAGCTCCCACGGCAAGGATCGCCGCGTTGGGAGGGTTAATGATCGCCGTGAAGTGGTCCACGCCGAACATACCCAGGTTGCTGATGGTGAACGTCGAATCGGCCATCTCGTCGAGCGTCAAGCCCTTGGTGCGGGCCTTCTCGGAGAGGGCTTTGCTCTGGGCCGAGATCTGCCGCAGGCCGATCTGGTCGGCGGCGCGGATGGTCGCGACGATCAGCCCGCCGCCGCGCGACTCGTCGAGCGCGATGGCGATGCCGATGTTGACATTGGGAAGGATCTCGATCGACTCGTTGCCGGGCGTGGGCACCCAGCGCGAGTTGACGAACGGGTGCTGGTGCATGCCCAGGGCGCAGGCGCGGACGAGGAAGTCGTTGACGCTGAGCTTGACGCCCTGGGAGGCGAGCTGCTCGTTGAGCTGGGCGCGCAGGGTCATGAGCGCGTCCATGTCGACCTCGACGGTGACCTGGTAGTGGGGGATGGTTGTCTTGGACTGTACCAGTCGCGACGCGATGGTGCGGCGCATGTTGCTGAGCGCGACGACACGCCCGGTCAAGGAAGCGCCCGCGGGGGGCACGGCGGGCGTGAAGGGCCGGGCCGCCTGCACAACGTCCACCTTCGGCGAAGCCGTGCGAGCGCCGGGCGTCGAGATTGCGGCCTCGACATCCTTGCGGACGATCCTGCCGCTGGGGCCAGTGCCCTGGATGCCCGAGAGATCAACGCCGGACTCGCCGGCGATCTTCTTCGCGAGCGGAGAGGCGAATACGCGGGAGCCGTTGGCGCCGTGGCCGGTTGCCGCGGGGGGCTCGGCCAAGGCCGTTCCCGATCTGGACGAGACCGTCGTGGTCGCGGTGGTGGAGCCGCCGCTCGCGGCTTTGACGGCCGGAGCCGCGGCGCCCGACGAGGTCTTGATCGACGAGGCATCCTCGCCCGCGCCGGCCAGCACGACGATCACCGTGCCGACCGGGACGGTCTGGCCCTCGGCGACCGCGAGCCTGGCGACGGTGCCGTCGTCGTAGCTCTGGAGTTCCATGGTGGCCTTGTCGGTCTCGATGTCGGCGATGACGTCGCCGGTCTTGACCTTCTGACCTTCCTTCACCTGCCACTTCACGATCGTGCCCTGCTGCATCGTATCGGAGAGACGGGGCATCGTGATTTCAACTGCCATGTCTGGATCCTCGTTCGGTCGTGTCAGGCCAGGGTCTTGCGCACCGCAGCGACGATCTTTTCCTTGTTCGGCAGGTACGCGTACTCGAGGTTCTTGGCGTACGGCGTGGGCACATCGTCGGTGTTCACGCGGACGGGTGGGTGATCCAGCCAGTCGAACGCCCGCTCGCAGACCTGCGTGCAGACTTCGCTCGCCACGCTGGCGAAGGGCCAGGATTGGTCGACGACCACCACACGGTTGGTCTTCCGGATGCTCGCGACGATCGATTCAATGTCGAGCGGGCGGATGGTCCGCATGTCGAGCACATCGACCTCGATGCCGTCCTTGGCGAGTTCGTCGGCCGCTTCGATACAGAAATTCACGGGGCGTCCGAAGCTCACGAGCGTGCAGGCGTCGCCCTCGCGCAGCCGCGCGGCCTGGCCGAAGGGGATGTAGTACTCCTCCTCGGGGACGTGGGCCTTGTCGCCGAGCATGCGCTCGCTCTCGAGGAAGAAGACGGGGTCGTCGTCCACGATCGCGGTCTTGAGCAGGCCCTTGGCGTCGTAGGGGCAGGAAGGGATGGCGATCTTGACGCCGGGGACATTGCTGTACAAGCCCTCGACGCACCAGGAGTGGGTGGACCCAAGCTGGCCGCCGGCGCCGTCGTTGCCGCGGAACACGACCGGGCAGCCCCATTGGCCGCCGGACATGTAGAGCATCTTGGGGACGTTGTTCAGGATCTGGTCAGCCGCGACGAGGCTGAACGACCAGGACATGAACTCGATGATCGGGCGCAGGCCGTACATGGCCGCGCCGACGGCGACGCCCGCAAAGCCATTCTCGCTGATGGGCGAGTCGATGATGCGCTTGGGGCCGAACTCGTCGAGCATGCCTTGGGAGATCTTGTACGCGCCGTTGTACTGAGCGACCTCCTCGCCGAGCAGGAAGACCCGCTTGTCCTTGCGCATCTCTTCGCTCATCGCTTCGCGCAGCGCCTCGCGGTACTGAATGATGCGGTTGCCCTCGCGCGGGGGGAGGGGGCGGGTGAGGTCGGGCTTGGCGAACTCGAGCGTGGCGGTTGACATGTCTGGGTGCCGTGAGAAATGGGATCGAGCGGACTGGACGCGTGAGAACGAAATAGGAGAAAACGTCGGGGCGGTGGAGCCTGCCGTGAAGTCACAGCAGCGGGTTTTTCGCACCCTGCGTGTACTCGCGGGTCGGGCTCATCCCCGGCTGCGGGTTGACCATCACATCGCTATAGAGTTCTGCCGCGACGTCGGGAACGGGCGAGTTCTCGGCGAACTCGACCGCGTCGCGCACGATCTCCTTGACCTCTGCCTGCATCTGCGTGAAGTCAGCTTCGCTCAGGACGAACGAGCCGTCGGCCTTCTTGCGCTCGTTCATGAGCTGGTGTGCGAGACGGTCGATCGAGTCCTTGGCCTTGAACTGCTCGACCTCCTCCTTGGTGCGGTACTTCTGCGGGTCCGACATCGAGTGGCCCTGGTACCGGTAGGTTTTGAGGTCGACGAACGCGGGCTTCTGCTCCTCACGGCACCAGTCGACGAGCGGCTTGAAGTGGTCGTACAGGTCGACCACGTCGAACCCGTCGATCATCTCGCCGCGGATGCCGTAAGCGTCGGCCTTCTTGCGGAGGTCGTGGGCCATGGTCGTGCCGCGCTCGATCGAGGTGCCCATCGAGTAGCCGTTGTTCTCAACGACGTAGATGACCGGGAGGGAGTACAGGCCGGCTAGGTTCATCGCCTCGTGCAGCGCGCCCTGGTTCAGCGCGCCGTCGCCGAGGAACGCGAGCGACACCTTCTTCTTCGCCGCCTGGCCCAGCGTCACGCCCGGGTTGGGCAGCGACTTGCCCAAGACTTCCCACTCGTAGCGCGCGGCAAAGGCCAGGCCCGTGCCCAGCGGGGTCTGGGCTCCGACGATCCCGTGACCGCCGAAGAACCAGTGGGGCTTGTCGAACATGTGCATCGAGCCGCCCTTGCCCTTGGCGCAGCCGGTCGACTTGCCGAACATCTCCGCCATGCAGGCGCGGGGATCCATGCCGCGGGCCAGGGCGTGCCCGTGGTCGCGGTAGGCGTGGACGATGGGGTCGTCGGGCTCGCAGGAGTTGATGGTGCCGACGGCGACGGCTTCCTGCCCGATGTACAGGTGGCAGAACCCGCCGATCTTGGCCTGCTGGTAGGCCTGGGCGCAGCGGTTCTCGAACTCGCGGATCAGGTACATCTCGCGGAGCCAGCGCACCAGCGTGGCGTCGGGCAGGCCTGCGGAGGCGCGGCCGGTGCGGCCGGTGCGAGATTCGGGCTTCACCCCTCCCGTCTGGGAGGGGGCAGTCGCGGCACTTGGGGGCATCTTGGAGTCCTTCACGGAGGGCTCGTGGGTTGAACCGGATCCATTGCGGTGCATCGACATTCCAGCCCACGGGCCTGCTTGGCAGGTGACGCCTTGGGCTTGGAATTCATCGAGCCGACCCGGATGGTAGGCGCAAGCGGCCACCGAACGGGCCCCGATCGCGAAGGCATGCGATGTGCCCGGTAATCAGTATCCTCGGCGACCGGGCATCAATCCTTGCGCGTGCCGCGGCCATCGTCGTCGCGTTTTCCGAGCTTGGGGTGTCCGTCGTTGAGCGTGCGGCTCTGGGCGACCAGCACGGCCGTCTGGAGCTGCACGTCGAGGCCCTTGGTGAGCAGGTCCTCGGGGTTGTTGCTCTGGGGTTCGGCCTTGGCCTTGGGATCGTTCGCGGGGGCGACGCGGACGTTCTTGGGGTCAAAGGCCCAAAGATCGGCGTTGCGCCGGACGGTCAGGGCGTCGGCGATCTGGGCCGGGAGCATGTCGACCGTCATGTCGGGCTGCACGCCCCAGGTCTTGGCGCCGGGCACGCGATGGATGAGCCGCTTGTCGGGCAGCAGGTAGTACTGCGTCGTGAGCTTGAGGGCGGCCTTTCCGCCGGGCAGCCCGATCACATCCTGCACGCTCCCCTTGCCGTAGCTGCGGGCTCCGATCACGACCGCGTCGGCGGTGGCGGCGCGTCCGAAGCACTGCAGGGCGCCCGAGACGATCTCGCTCGCCGAGGCGGAGCCTTCGTTGATGAGCACGACGACCGGCATACCGGCGAGCTTGGCCTGGTCGCGCCGGGCGGTTTCCTGACGCTCGATCTGGCCCTGGGCGTTGCGGGTCATCACGATGGGGCCGTGGTCGATAAAGCGGTTGACCACGTTGATCGCCTGGTCCAGCAGGCCGCCGGGGTTGAACCGCAGGTCCAGGATCAGGGCCTTGGCCCCGTTCTTTCGCATCGTGTTGATCGCCTGATCAAACTCGTGCGTCGTGGTCTCCGTGAAGCCGGTCATGCGCACGTAGGCGATGCCGTTGGTCGGATCGATCATGTAATCCCAGGCGTCCTCCTTGGGACCGGTGCGCTTCCAGCCCTTCACGCTGAACAGGGGGATCTCGGCGCGGGTGATGTCAAACTCGACCTCCTTGGCCGGGTCCTCGGGCTTGGCCGGGTCCTTGCGGTCGAACACGATCTTGACCTTGGTGCCCGCCGGCCCGGTGATCACGTCCACCGCCTGGTCGAGCGTGAGGCCGTAGGCGTTCTTGCCCCCGACCCGCTTGATGACGTCGCCGGGGCGAACGCCGACCTTCTGCGCCGGTCCTCCCTCGAGGGGAGTCACGACGCGGATGTTCGAGAGCTCGTCGAACTGGATTTCGACGCCGATGCCGATCAGCTTGCCCTGCGTCGAGCGGTTGAACCGGGCGATCTCGTCGGGCCACACGATCGCCGAAAAGAGGTCGAGCTGCTCGGTGGCGCCGTTGCCGAACTCGTGCAGGATCGCCGTTTCGGTGATTCCGACCGACTTCTGGTTGGCCTCGAGCAGCCGGTCGATCAGGTCGCCCGTGTCCGAAGCATCGAGCGCCTGCGCACGACTCAATCGCTGCTCTTCCGCCGTAATTGCTTCTTCAAAGGCCCGGCGCGCGGCTTCGTTGTCGAGTCCGGAGAACGCCCCGCGGAGGTCGGGCGTCCCTGCCATCGTCTTGATCGCCGCCAAACCGCCCAGCAGGAGCGGACGGAGCCCGCCCTGCTCCACGTGGTTGCGCCCGGCGTTGTTGATGGCGCGGACCACCATCAGGCGGTCGACGTCCTTGAGCTTGTCCCGGAAATCGTCCCCGACCGGGTTGTACGGCGGGAGCGCATCGAGCTTCGCGGCCAGCTGGCGCTGGTTCCGCAGCTCCCAAAGGCGCTGGGGGACGTACAGGCGCAGCATCGCCAGTCGATGATTCTGCCGCTCGACGTCGTCCTTGTACGTTCCCTGTTCGTCGAGCAGGGCGTCGAGGCGGTAGAACAGTTCGCTGCACGACAGCCAGTCGCCCCGCGCCTCGGCGGCACGCGCGGCGGCGTCCGCCCGCTTCACCAGGTCGGTGATCCGCGCCTCGGCGAGCACGGCCTGCTTGTCGGTCGAGATCATGTAGAGCTCGACCGCCGAGAGCAGCGCTTTGCTGATTCCCATGTCTGTCGTCGTGTCGGCCAGGGCCTTGTCGAGTTCGGCGGCGACCTCGGCGGCTCGCTTGCTCCGATCGGCCTCGCGCTTGTCGAGGTTGGCACGCAGGGACCCGGCCTCGTCCCGCACCGTGTCGAGCCTGGCGTCCCTCTCCGCGGCAGGGGCCGAGTTCAATAGCGCGTAGAACTCGCGGTTCTCACCGCCCTGCGCCGTGCGCCAAAGGCGGTCGGCCCAGTCGGCGGTGCGAAGGCGGCCCTCGACGCGGTCGTTTGCGGCGACCGTCTGCGCGAGCGTGGCGCACGGCGATGCCGTCGCCGCGAGCACCAGGAGTGACACGGCCAGTCCGTCGCGGATCGTCTTAAGCATGCGGGGTGCACCCTTCCTTGCCCAACACCCTGGATTCTGCCGCGCGGGAGCGCGGTTACACACAGTCGAATCGACGTGCCGCGACAGGACGTTGAGCCCCGCGCGGCCCGATCCTCTTCATAGGGATGATATCGGGCGTGGGTTCCGTCGGGGGAACGGCTTTGAAGGACAAACTCGGGTGTTTACCGCCTGGTGACGATCGGGGCGGGGGGGCGGGAGTGCCGGACCATCCGCATGACGACGACCGCCGCGGCGACCACCCCCACAAGCCCAACAGCCCCGAGGACGAGGGGGTTGAAGGACTCCGGCTTGATCCAGCCGCTGCGTTCGGCCTGGCTGGCCGCCCGGCCGACGAACGGTCCGAAGGTGTAGCCGACACCGATCAGGGCCTCGTGCTTGCCACCGGCCTGCACCTCGGACTGACCGACCTCAAGCGCGTAGTAGATCGCCGCGGAGTAGGTGACCGACAGCCCGAGGCCGAACAACGCCAATCCCCCGATCATCGAGCAAAGCCCTGCGACCCCCGGAACGCGATGGGCGATCCACGGTGACATGACACACGTGCCGAACCCAACCAGCACGAGGGCGCCGCCGAGAATCGCCGGCCACCATCGCCCGTGCCATCCGGCCCAGCGATGAAACACCGCAAATCCGATGACCCTGGAGAGCATCCAGCACGACGCGATAGGCATGCGCCATACCACGGGAACGCCCAGTTCCTCCATGGCGCTGGGGAGGTAGGGCGAGAGCGTGGCGAGCACGATGTAGGTCGCCGGCAGCAGCACGCGAAACGTGTGGAGCAGTGTGCGGTAGACCGGCGGGTGCGGCTCGTGGGCCTCTGGAGCGTGCTCGCCGGGCTCCTTTTCGAATCGCAGCAGCACCAGCGCCGCTGCGGCGTGGACACCGCCGAGCACCACCAGGGTCTCCGAGGGGCTCGATTCGACCACCCGGCTGACGCTCCAGTACGAGAGCACCCCCGCGGCGGACCAGACCACGTTCCACACCCCCGTCGCTGAACGCAGCGTGCCTCCTCCCCGCCCGCCGGAGAGGTAGCTCTCAACCAGCGGCCACAGCACGCCCGTCAACGGGCTGTAGAGACCGACCAGGATCCAGATCGATGCGCCGCGGTGTTCCGGGGCCAGCCGGGCCGCGGCGAACGGCAGGGTGCACAGCAGCGCGAGGGCCATCATCATCCACGCCAGCACGCTGCGCGAGGAGAAATGATCGTGCCGCTTGCCGAGCCAATTGAGGAACGGATGGGCCCCCAGAGAGGCGATGATGTAGGTGACGCCCAGCAGCATCGCGAGGGCGTAATTCTCGAATTTCGAGAACCGGGTCAGGAAGAAGATCCCGTTGGTCACTACCGCCGTGCCCACGCTGTTGAGGAACGTGAACAGGAGCACCGCGGAGAGCGGCGTCGGCGGGGCCGGCGTCGGGGCGGTGGGGGAGGTGTTCATCAGGACGGGGGTGGTGCGGGAGGATTCGGCGCGCGTGTTGCCGGTGCGCGCGGGCGATCGTAGCATTGCCCGAACGAAGCGAGTGCCCGTAGCTCAACTGGATAGAGCGTCGCCCTCCGAAGGCGAAGGTTGCAGGTTCGACTCCCGCCGGGCATGTTCTCACGATCCGCGGCAAAGCACCGCGGATTTTTCATGCGCTCGCAACCCGGGCGGGCGCGGGCGGTAGACCGAGGCGGCGCTCAACGCCGAAAGGAGCCCGCATGTCGCACGGCAGCAATTCCCCGGATTCGGTGTCCCTTCGCCTGGCCCGGCTCGAGACGTCGCTGGTCCGTTGGAGGAGCGCGGCCTTGGTCTGCGCGCTGGCGGGGGCGCTCCCGTGGGCGATCGGCGCGGCACGGACGGCCGGGGAATCCGGTGACCTGCGGGTGACGTCGTTGACCCTGGTCTCCGTCGACGGCGCCGAGCACGCGACCTTGAAGCTCGACGCCGGCAAGCCCGTGCTGGCTCTCCGCGACGGTGCACGCCACGCGACGCTCACGCTCGCGGACGGGAACGCGGGCCTGGCGTGCGGCGGACCCACCGGCGTCACCTTCGCGGGTGTCTCCGCGTCGGGCGCCTACTTCAATGCGCGTGGAACAGACCTCAAGACCGGCGTGTTCGCGGGCGTGGAGGTCGACGGACATGCCGCCTTCCGGGCGTACGGCGCTGACATGCGCGTTGCCGCGGAATTGCAGGCGGATACCGGCGGCACGCCGACCCTGAGGCTCTCCGATCCCAAGTCTGGGGAGACCGCGCTGCCCGCCCAGTCCATCAAGTAGACGGTCGAGGGTGACGCCCGGTTCAAGATCTCTTCGCAGCGCCGGTCCGCTTCACGCGTCCCGGCGCATTTTTCCCCGGCTTGCTCTGGCGCAGATCGCAACAGGCGCCGAATGTGGTACAGATCGGGTGCGTCGCGCACGCGGGCAGGCGCGCCTTGCACACGCGCCGACCGTGCCAGATCAGGCAGTGCGACATGTCGCACCAGCTCTCGCGCGGGAAAAGGGCCATGAGCCGCTTCTCGATCGCCGCGACGTTCGCCCCCTTGTCCGCAAGCCCGAAACGGACCGCCAGGCGCTGGATGTGCGTGTCGACCACGAATCCCACGTTGATCCCGAACGCGTTGCCGAGCACCACGTTCGCCGTCTTTCGCGCGACGCCGCGCAGCGTCAGAAGCTCGTCCATCGTCCGCGGCACCTCTCCGCCGAAGCGGCCGGCCACCTCCGTCATCGCGGCGTGCACCGCCTTGGCTTTGTTTCGAAAGAGGCCGATGGTCCTGATGTATGGCTCGATGTCGGCCGGCGTGGCCGCGGCGTACGCGCCGGGCGTGGGGAATCGTGCAAAGAGCGAGGGGGTGGCCTTGTTGACGCTCACGTCGGTGGCCTGCGCCGAGAGAATCGTCGCGACCAGCAGCTCGTGCGGGCTGCGGTAGTCAAGCTCGCACTTGGCGCCGGGATACTCGGCCTTCAGCGCGTCAAGGAGCGACTGAGCGCGACGGCGCTCGGCCGCCGAGACGCGGGGGAGTTCGAACGGCAGGGGCGGGTTCTCGGGCGCCGCGCGACTCACTCGCCGTACCTCCGCGACAGCGACCACGCCCCGGAGACGAGCGCGACGAGCACGGCGACGGCCGTCCCCCCGTGGACGGTGGTTGCCGCCGGGTGGTAAGAGCTGAACTCCGTGGCCTCGGCGTTCGCTTCCACGGTCTGTCCCTCGCGCGCCAGTTGCCAGTAGGCCCTGAGGTGCGGGTTCATCCGCGGCGACAGAATCATCAGATTGCAGGCCACGAGCACCACACCAGCGCCGACGCCGAGCGTTCGGATCGCCGTGGCCGCCCGGCGCGGTGCTCGCGCTACGCCGGCGCCGATCAGGCGCAGTCCGAGGGTCAGGAACGCCAGTGCCGCCGCGCCCAGTTGGATGAAATCGGCCCAGATGAAGATGTTCGACTGCGCCCGTCCCGCGGCGAGCTTCCAGTGCTCTCCCCCGAAGCCCGCAAAGTCCGGGAGCCGCGGGTCGAGCTCGCGCATGGTGGGGAACATGATGGCGGCCGAGACGGCGCCTGTCATGAGCGCTCCAAGCCATACCGCCAGAGCCACCAGGTGGATGGTCTCGCACACGGCGGTGGAACGCGGAGAAGACTCGGCGTACGAAGCGGGTGTCGAAGCACTCATGCGTGCATGGTACCACCGGACGCCGCGGCCCCCGTCCGACGCCCAACCCCGTCCGATCGACGCGAGCCGCGCACCGCGGCTACAACACTCCGTGGATCTGCAACTTCCCATCAGCATCTCTCTCGCGGGGATTTCAGGCGCCGGCGCTCTGGCGTCCGGCGGCGTGCGCGAACAGGTGATCGCGTGCGCGGCGCTGGGGTTCCGTGCCGTGCAACTCGATGCCGCGGCACCGGGCGTGCGGGCCCGCGAGCTTGACCGCTCGGCGCGGCGGGACTTGGCCGCACTTTTCCGCCGGCTCGGGCTGGCTTTCTCGGGGCTCGACCTCTGGATCCCGCCCCCGCACTTCACGGACGTTACGCAGTCGGACCGCGCGGTTGCCGCGGTGGAAGCCGCGGCCGGGCTGGCGTCGGATCTGTCGGCGCTCGTTGCGGCTCCCGCCGCTGAAGGACTCGGCGGGCGACTCGTGTGCGTCACGCTGCCGGGATCGTGCCCGGGGGATGTGGTTACGCACCTGAGCTCGGCGTGCCAGGTGCAGGGCGTCACGCTGGCGGACCATGCGTGGCCGGCGCGCGAGAGTGTGGGGCCCGTCCGCATCGGCATCGATCCGGCGGCGATCATCTTCGCGGGAGCGGACCCGGTGATCGAGGCCGCGCGGCTGAAAGAACCGCCCGCCACGGCACGCCTTACCGATCTTTCGCCGGCGGGTCGGGTCGAGCCGGGATCGGGCCTGGGGAGGCTCGACCGGGCGGCGTACGAGGCGGCGCTCCACGCCCGCGGCTATCGAGCCTGCCTGGTGGCCGATCTGCGCGGATTGCCGGATGTCCCCGGCTCGGCGCGGCGCTTGGCGCGGCTCGTCACTCGGATCGACGGAACCCGCGCGGGGTGATCACGTCGCGCGAGCGGATCACACGTCGAGTTTGGCCAGTTCGTCGTCGGGGATGTCAAAGTTCGTGTAGACCTTCTGCACGTCGTCCAGTTCCTCGAGCGCATCGACAAGCTGGATGTTCGTCCGTGCCGCGGGGCCGCGTACTTCGACCTTGGTCTGCGGGATCATCGCGATCTGCGCTTCGACGATGGTGAAGCCGGCCTTCTCGATCGACTCCTTGATCCGCTGGAACTGGAACGGGTCGGTGAGCACGGTGTACACGGCGCCGTCCTCGTCCGGGTCGTCGGGGGATTCGACGTCGAGCGCCCCGGCGTCGAGGGCGGCCTCGAGCAGCCGGTCTTCCTTGATGTCCGCGGCGGTGACGACGATCTGCCCGCGCGAGTCGAAGAGGTACGCGACGCAGCCCGTGAGGCCGACGTTCCCCGAGTGTTTCGTGAAGGCCAGGCGCACATCGCCCACCGTGCGGGCGCGGTTGTCGGTCAGCGCGTCGACGAGCACCGCGACGCCGCCGGGCCCGTACCCCTCGTAGCGCACCGGCTCGTAGTCCTCACCGCCGCCGCCGCCGGCGCCCTTCTTGATGGCACGCTCGATCGCCTCGCGCGACATGTTGGCGTAGCGGGCCTCGTCGATCGCGTACCGCAGCGGCAGGTTGAACGCCGGGTCGGGGCCGCCGTGCTTGGCGGCGACGATCATCGCCTTGCCGACCTTGGTCCACACCTTCTCGCGGCGCTTGTCCACGACCGCCTTGCGGTGCTTGATCTTGCTCCATTTGTTGTGGCCGGCCAACGGTGGTCTCCAGCACGCCGTGCGCTCAGGTGCCCCGGCGCTTGGCGATCACAGGCGTCTCTCCCGCCTGCGCGGCGCGGAGCTTGGAACGGATCGCCTCCAGTTCGCCGGTCGCGCGGGACATGGCGTCGGGCGAGATTCCCTGGGCGCGGCGAAGCTCCATGACGTCGGCGGCGGCGATCTCCTCGGCCTGTTTCCATGCGGCGACGGCGCCGTCTTTGAGCCCCGCGGCCCACGACGCGTCGCCGAGGTGGTCGAGCACGGTCGCGTTCTTGGCGCCAAGCTCTGTCGCCGCGGCCTTCTTGAACAGCGTGACGGCGCCCTCTCGCGCCGGAGGGCCGGCGTCGTCGAGGTAGATCCCCTGGTTGTACCGCACCCAGCCGAGGGAATCGATGATGTTGGCCTCGGAGGGGAGCCTGGCGTACGCGCCCTCGATGAGGGACACGGCCCGCTCGAAATCGCCGTTGTTTTCCAGCAACTGGTAGCCCCAGTCGTTCATCGTCCACGCGTTGTCCGGGTCGAACGTGAGCGCGGCCTTGTACGCGGTGGCGGCAAGGTCTGAGCGGTTGCGGAAGGCCAGCTGACCCCCAAGCCGGTACGCGAACTCGGCGCGGAGCTTCGCGTCGTCGGCGGGAATGCGGAGCGACGTGTCGCGGTACATGCGGCGAAGGATCGCCTCGATCTCGGCACGCCCGCTCACGTGAGCGAGCAGCCAGTCGAGATCGTCGTTCTCGCCCTCGAGGATCACGATCCGGACGAGCTGGAACATCAGCTCCAGGTTCCGATCCTGATTGTGCTCCGCGTACAGGCGGAGGAACGGGATCGCACGCCTGGGCTTTTCGGTCTGCAGGTACACCAGGGCCGCGGCCTTGTACATCTCCGCCGCCAGGCCCGGGTGCTGGACGGCGCCGAGGTCCACGGCGCGACGCACCGCCGCGGGGTCGTCGTCCACGCGCGAGGCGAGCACCGCGATACGGAAGGCGTGGAGCTGCGGCGAAAGCCGTACGTCGCGGGACGCGACCTCTTCGAGCAAGGCCGCCGAGGAAGCGTCGGTCAGCAGGGGTCGCTCCGCGTACTTCGAGGCGACCCGCGTGAGCATGGCCGCCAGGGCCTCCTGCTGGTCATCGGTCAGCGTGATCGTGCGGGGCACCGAATCGCGGAGCACGGTCAACGCCTCGTCGCGCTTGTCGGTCCGCACGAGCAGATCGACCAACTGCAGCGACGCGCCGACGGTGCGAGGCTCGGGACGTACGCGCGCCAGCGCCGCGGCGTCTGCCTCGTCGCGACGGGAGAGCCCCTCCCGGAGGATGGTCTCCCGCATCACCGCCAGCTCGTCGACCGGCCGGGCTTTGAGTCGATCGGCCAGCAGCGACTCTGCCCCGGCCGCGTTTCCCTCCGCCCAGAGCACGCGAGCCAGCGATGTCCACAGCCAGCGGACTTCGGGATAGGTCGCGATCTGGGCGCGGAGCCAGGACTCGGCGGTCGCAAGCGCCGCGGGGTCCGGCGCCCGTGCTGCCGTGGTCGGTGAGGGCGCGGACGAGCGGCGATCCCAGATCGATGTGAGCAGCGAGCCCGCGTCGGCATCGGCGATGTTGTCTTCAAGAAGGCCGAGGAGCAACTGCTCGGCCTGCGTGTCGAGACGGCGATCGGCCAGTTCCTGCGCCGCAGCAAGGCGAAGGACACGCGCCGCCGGCGCCGCATCGCGGATACCGCGGATGACGTCGGCCAGCTTGTTCTGATCGGCCAAGGGGCCCGCGGGCGAGTAGAGGCGGAACAGACCGGCGTACGGGCGTTCGTCGTGGGGATCGGCGGCCAGCGCGCGGCGCAGATAGGTCTCGGCCTCATGAGCCTGGCCCGTCGCCGCGCACAGCCCCGCGGCCGCGACAAGCAGATCCACACGGCGCGCGTCGGGCACCCCCGCGTCGGCCAGGGCGGATCGAAGAATCTCCAGTGCCTCGCCTCCCCGCTGGAGCGACAGCGCGGCCCGGTACAGCGCACGGGTGTCGGCGTGCGGGAGCGTGCGGAGGCGCTGGTACCCGGCGTCGGCGGCGTCGTACCTCCCGCAGGCGCCCGCCAGCACCGCCTCACACTCGGGGCCCGCGGATTCGAACGGAGGCTTCCATGCGCGTCCGATGACCAGAGACGCGCCCTCGCGCGTCATCCCGAGCTTGGCCAGCAGGATTGCACGGAGCGCGACCGCCGCGTCGTCGTCGCGTTCGGCCAACCGGGCCAGGAGCGGGTCTGCGTCGCCCCCGCGCGCCAGTGCTGCGTTGGCGCACTGATCCACGGCTCCCGGCGCACGCTGCACCAGCCGCGTCAGCTCGTCGGCGAGGCCCGCGGCATCCAGGCTCGGAGAATCGACCAGGTCGGCCAGCGCCGCGCCGTCGTCGGGATGCTCGGCCAGGTGCGCCAGCAGCACGCCCGACCCACGCGAGCGCCCCAGCGCCGCGGCCTGAGCCCGCGTGAGCGCGCCGGCGACGGAAGGAGTGATGCCCGGGCCGATGCCGGATCGAATCTGGCCGAGGCCGTCGGCCAGGGCGGGCCCCGCGTCGGTCCGCTCCGCGAGGAACCGGATCAGCGTGATCGTCCGTTGGTCGGGGAATCCGTGCGACCGGTCCACGTACTCGAGCAGCGTCAACGCCGCTTCCGACGGGCGGCCGCGGCGCAGGCTCACGTGCACCAGGCGAGGCATCGCGGCGCCCTGGTCGAGCGAGGGCGAAAGGGACGACAGGGCGTATGCCTCTGCCGCTTTGTCGTACTCGCCCAGACGGCAGTACAGGTCCCCCAGGTCTCGCAGCATGTCCCCGCGCCGGCGCAGGAGTTCGCCGAACTCAAGGCGGAGGCGGGTTTGCGAAGAGAATTGTTCTGGGAAGTCGAGGGCCGCGTCGAGCGCCTCGGCCGCGGCGGCGTGGCACTGCAGCGTGGTCAGCGCGTCGGCCAGATCCGCGTTGATCAAGAACGGCAGGGTCGGGTCCCCAAGCTCGGGGTCGGCGGCGCGCGCCGCGGCGAGGAACCGCACGGCCTCGGTCGCTCTTCCGCCCCGTTGCGCCTGGCGGCCAAGCTGCCAGAGTGTTCGCGCTTCGCGCAATCCGCGCCTGATCGCCTGGCGGTAGGACGACGCGGCCGCAAGGCGTTTGCCCTGCTGCAGCTGGGCATCGCCGAGCTCGCGCCACACCGCGCCCGAGGTTGGATCGAGCCGCGAGGCGGACTCAAGGTCGAGGATCGCGGCGCCGACATTGCCGGCGAGCAGCTTGGTGCGGCCGGAAGCGTACAGGCGAAGGGCTGCCGCCCTGGTGCCGACATCGGGCGACGGCGGTGGGCTTGCCTCGGGTTCCACCAGGTCGCCGCGCCCCAGGCGATCCAGTGTCGCGGAGAGAGAAGCCAGCGCGGGCGAGTCGGGGTCGGAGCGGTCGAGCGGCTCGACCAGGCGCGCATCGAGCCCGGGCGGGGTGGGCAGCGCCTTGGCTTCGTGCACCGGCCGGGCGGCTTCGGAGCGTGCGAGCCGCTCCACAGGGGCGAATCTCGTCGACGAGCCGGTCGTGCCTTCCTGAGCGCGGGCCTGGGGCGATGCGGACTCGGGCGGTGCGACGCTCGCCGCGCACCCTCCGAAGAGCGCAAAGAGCGCGATCGCGGAAGGGCCGGCGGAACGTGAGCGAGGGAGGCGGGTCATGCGTTCAAGTGTTGGCCGATGGAGGGAGTGGTGCCAGAGCCGGGTTCAAAGATCATGATTGGGCGCGCTGCTTCTTTGAGCGTGGCCGTGACGGCTTGTCCCCAGCGGGGTGCTCGGGCTTGCGTTCCTTCCGGGCGGTTCCCTCGTCGGACCAGAGCTGGAGGAGCAGGTGCGTAGGGAGGGCCTCGGGCGCCCGCACGTGCCTATCGAGCCACGAGGCCGCGCTCTCGGCGGTGGCCCCGGACTCGACCACGCCCTCGGCGACGAGCAGGGCGACCAGGCGCTCGTCCACGGGAACGGCGTGTCCGCCCAGCGAGACCACCAGCACGCGCGACGCCACGTACGGCGGCACGCCCTCAAGCGAAGTCAGGTACGAGAGCGCGTCGCGCTTCGGCGCGTCGGCCAATCGGGCGAACGACATGGCGTGCTCGCGCTTGTACAGGTCGGTCAGCGCGGCGTGCAGGCGCTCGGTCCGCTCCTGCGCCCGGGGGTACCGCTCGCCCATCAGCTCCGAGAGCTCGTGCGGCAGGCAGACCCGCAGCTCGTTGTAGTCCACCACGCACTCACGGATCCGGCGCAGGGCCGCGCGGGCTTTGGCCGTGGTCGATTCCCACATCAGGAACGAGAGCAGGAACTCGTCGAGAACCGCGTCGGCCCACTCCGGGACCGGCGCCAGCGACGAGGCCGGCTCGGACGCCAGGTCGGGGTGCTCCGAGCGGAGGCGCTTGAGCAGAGAGGTCAGGCGGCGGGTGGGGTCGGTCGAGGTCACGCGGAGGGCTCTCCCGTGGTTGCGTCGCTGGCGTCCTGCGGCGCGGGCGAAGGGGTCTCGTCCCCCTCCTTGGTTTCGCGCTCCTCGCGCACACGGTCCAGAGCACGGAGGACTCCCGCTTGCTTCTTGGTCGACGTGTCGGCCTTGAAGTGGAGCGTCGGGATCGCCCGGGCGCGGATGGCCTCGCCCAAGGCGTGACGCATGTGCGGCGCGGCGGAGACGAGCCCGTGAAGAGTGAGCTCCTGGCGCTCCGCGGGCAGCACCGAGACGAGCACGGTGGCCTCGCGACCGTCCTGGCTCAGTCGCACCTTGGTGACGGTGATGAGGCCCCGAACCCGCGGGTCGCTGAGCCCGCGCTGGATCACGTCCTGGATCGCGCGGTGCAGGTCCGCGGCAAGCTGCTCGTGGCGCCGGCTCATGATTGATCCTCCCCGGCGGCGTCCTTGCCGCGGCGGATCAGAGGCTCGTCGATCGCCGGGTCATGGCGGAACCGCGGGTCCTCGTCCCCGTCCCCGTCGGCGTCGTCTTCGCCGCCGCGCCCGTGCAGGACCTCGCGGGCGACGTCCCCCAGTTCCGCCCCGCGGAGCTCGCGCAGCTCGGTGGTGACGCGGTCGAGCACCTCCCCGATCCGGCGGCCATCGTTGCCGACGACCGCCAGCCCGAGCTGCGCAACCGTGTGCGATTCGAGCCGGCCGATTTCCGCGACGGCGCAGAGGTGCTCGCGATGCAGGCGGTCCTTGACGGACTGCACCACGCGGCGCTTGTCCTTGAGCGACGAGGCGTCGTGAATGAGGAGCTCGAACTGGAGGAGGCCGACGACCATGGGAAGACTCGAACCCGAAGAGCCACAACGACAGTACGCGTTCCGCGCCGGCACGCCGTGATACCTTCCCGGTGTCCGACGGAGCGAAGGGCCCCGCCCGGGCGCCGGGCCTTGCGTGATGCGGGGTCTCACAGCGTCCTCTTGACCTCCACCTGCTTGTAGCACTCCAGCACGTCGCCTTCCTTGATGTCGTCGTAGCCGACGATCTTCATTCCGCACTCCATGCCGGCGCGAACTTCCTTGGCGTCGTCCTTGACCCGCTTGAGCTGCTCGAGCTTGCGGTCGTTCTCGATGACGATGCCGGCGCGCGTGACGCGGATGAGCGCGTCGCGCTGCACCGAGCCGTCGGTGACGTAGCAGCCGGCGACCTTGCCCACCTTGGTGACCGTGAAGACCTTGCGGACATCGGCGTGGCCCAGGATCTCCTGACGGATCTCCGGGGCGAGCATGCCCTCGGCGGCCTTCTTGAGGTCGCCGGTGATGTCGTAGATGACCTGGTAGCTGCGGATCTCAACGTGCTTCTGCTCGGCCATCGTGCGGGCCTTGCCCGAGGGGATGACGTTGAAGCCGATGATGATCGCCTTGGAAGCGTCCGCCAGCAGCACGTCGCTCTCGTTGATGCCTCCCACCGCGCCGTGGAGGACCTTGACCTTGACCTCGGCGGTCCCGACCTTCTCGCACTCGCTCCTGAGCACGTCGACCGTGCCCTGCTCGGCGGCCTTGAGGACGATGAGGATTTCCTTGACCGACTTGTCGGCCATCTGAGTGAAAAGGCTGTCGAGCGTGACCTTGGGCTGGGCGAGCTGGGCCTCGCGCTCGCGGTGGCGGCGCTGCTCGGCGGCCTCCTGCGCCTCCTTGAGCGAATCGACCACGAAGAATCGATCGCCCGCGTCGGGCATCTCGTCGATGCCCGAGATCTGCACCGGCATCGGCGGGAAGACCTCTTTGAGCTTGCGGCCGCGGTCGTCGGTGATGTCGCGGACGCGACCGAACGCACGGCCGGCCACGACGAAGTCGCCCACCGCGAGCCGACCGTCCTGGACCAGAAGGTTGGCGACGGCGCCGCGACCCTCTTCGCTCTTGGACTCGATGACCGAGCCGCGGGCCTGCCCGCCGAAGTCGGCCTTGAGGTTGAGAAGCTGGGCCTGGTAATCGAGCGTTTCCAGCAGCTCGGGGATGCCGGTACCGGTCGTCGCGCTGGTGCGGACCACTTCGGTGTCGCCGCCCCACTCGACGGGGTTGAGCCCCGCGTCGGCGAGCTGGCGCAGCGTCTTCTGGATCTGGGGCTCGGTGGCGTCGGGCCGATCGATCTTGTTGAGGGCCACCACGATCGGCACCCCCGCGGCCTTGGCGTGGTTGATCGACTCGATCGTCTGCGGCATGACGCCTTCGGGCGCCGACACCACCAGCACGACCACGTCGGTCATCTTCGCGCCGCGCGAGCGCATGCTCGTGAAGGCCTCGTGGCCGGGCGTGTCGAGGAACACGATGTTCTTCTTTTCGCCCGCCACCTCGACCTCGACGCGGAACGCGCTGGTGCGCTGCGTGATGCCGCCGGCCTCGCCGGCCGCGACGTTGGCGTTGCGGATCTTGTCGAGCAGGCTGGTCTTGCCGTGGTCGACGTGGCCGAGGATGGTGACGACCGGCCCGCACGGGCGCTGGTCCACCATCTCCCGCTCTTCGTAGTCGGCGCTCACGGCTTCCTCGGCCGTCTTGGCCTCGGTGACCTGCAGGTCGATGTCGAAATCGATCATGATCTCCGCGGCCTTCAGCGGATCGATGCCGGAGTTGATCGTCGCCATCACGCCCTGGAGGAAGAGCTTCTTGACGATGTCGGCGCCCTTGACACCCGTCGCCGCCGACAGGTCCTTGATCGTGAAGGGCGCGGCGATGTACACCTTGCCGTCGTCGGGGCCCGATTCGTCGGCCCGGGCGAGCTTGTCATCGGCCCGCTTGAGGTCGGTGCGGCGCTTCTTGAGGAAACCGCCGGCGCGCAACAGGCGTGCCTCGCGCTCGACGAGGTCCTGCTCGCTGAAGATCTGGCCGCCGACCCACTCGGTGCCGCTGCTGGCGCGGCGACGGGCGGGCACGCCCGTGCCGCTCGAGCGAGCGCCCGGGGCCCCGGCTCCCGCTCCGGCCCCGGCGCCCTGCTTGCGCCGCGGGCTGCGACCCCGATCGTCGTCGGACTCGCCCATGGGCCGTCCGGGACGCGCGGGGCCGGACGAGCCACCGGACGATGAGCCCGGACCGGGGGCACGACGCGGACGCGGAGGCTCGATGACCTCCGGGGCTTCGACGCGCACGACCTTGGGGCCCGAGAGCTTTACGGGCGCGCGGGTCTCGAGCTTCGGTCCCGCGGGAGAAACCACAGTCGGTCTTGTCGGGACGTTCATCGGTGCCGGCTTGGAAACCGGCGCCGGGGGCGTCACCGCGGCCGGGCGCAGCGTGACCGGAGCCGGTTCCCGCTCTTTGGCGGGTGCGGCCGGCGGCGGTGGGGGTGCGGGCGCGACCGCCGTGGGGCGGAGGGTGGGGGCGTGCGATGGAGTCGACGTCTTGGGCTTCGGCGGGGCGGCGGCGGGTTCGTCGTTGGACTCGACCTTGGCGGGGATGGGTCGGGGCTCGGCCTTGGGCTCGACCGAACGCTCCGGCGCGACGACCGTGCCGCCGATGTCCGATTCGGCGGCCGGCAATTCGCCGTCATCTTCGTGCGTGGCGTGATCGTCGCCCTTGCCCGTTCGCTTGCGCGACCTGGCACGCACCGTGGAGACATCGATCTTCTCCGATGTCTCGGTCGCGGTGGCGACGCCGCCTTGCCCGCTGAACCACTCGCGGATCGAGGCCTCGAGTCCCGCCGAAACGGTGGACGCGTGCCCCTTGACGACCGTGTCAGGGATGCCCTCGGCCCTGCACTTGGCGAGGATCGCCTTGGACTCGATGCCCAGTTCTTTCGCCAACTGTGAAATCCGCTTGGCCGCCAAGGTGTTCTCCAGGATCAAACTTCAGTCCGAACCACGATCCGTCTCGAAACTTCCACGCGCCGCCGCCATCAGGCGCCCTGCCCCAGGATGTCCGCCGCCCGAGCCTCGTCGGTAGCGCTCGGCTGCGGCACGGGAGCCGGGCCGGCCCCGAGGATGGCGCTCGCCGCGGCCTCGCCCGCCTCGCCCGGAGTTCCGGACGCCAGCAGCTTGGCCGCGGCCTCGGCCTGCTCCTTCATGAGACGGGCCTTCTCTTCCTTGTCCTTCTGCTGCTGTTCGGCGACCACCTTGGCCTTGGCCGCGCAACGGTCGACCGCGACCTTGGCCAGTTCCTCGCCGATCTCCAATTCGTTCATCAGGACTTCGGCCCCGACCTCTTCGATGTCGAACACGCTGACCATGCCCAGGGCGCCGAGCTTGTCGATCATGGGCTCGCTGAAACCCTCGATCTCCAGGAGCGTGGCCGACATGGTCTCCAGGCCCTTGGTGAACTCGGCCGGCGTGAGGATGTCGATGTCCCAGCCGGTGAGACGCGCCGCGAGCCGCACGTTCTGGCCGCGCTTGCCGATCGCCAGGCTGAGCTGGTCCTCGCGGACCACAACGGTCGCTCGCCCGAGCTCGAAGCACAGGGAGATCTCCTGCACCTCGGCGGGCTTGAGGGAGTTGGCGATGAGCACCTGGCTGGACTCGTTCCAGCGGACGATGTCGATCTTCTCGCCGTTGAGCTCGTCGACGATGTTCTTGATGCGGCTGCCGCGCACGCCGACGCAGGCCCCGACCGCGTCGACCTTCGAGTCCACGCTGGTGACGGCGACCTTGGTGCGGTAGCCGGCCTCGCGGGCCATGGCCTTGAGCTCGATGATGTGCTCGGCGACCTCGGGGACTTCGACCTCAAACAGCCGCTTGATGAAGTCCGGGTGCGAGCGGCTCAGGACGATCTTGACGTTCGAGCCCATGTCCTTCACGTCGAGGATCAGGCACCGCACGCGGTCACCGGGCTGGAACTGCTCGCCGGGGATCTGCTCGCTGGCGGGCATGATTGCCTCGGCCCGGTCGATCGTCACGACGAGCGTCCGTGCCTCATAGTGCTGGGCCGTGCCGGTCACGATCTCGCCCATGCGCTTGGAGAATTCCTCGAAGATGCTGCTCCGCTCGTCGTCGCGGAACTTCTGGATCATGACCTGCTTGAACGTCTGGGCCGCGATGCGACCGAACGCGCCCGGGGGCATCTCGAGCGGCTCGCCGTGGCGGGTGATCGCGATCGTGCCGTTGAGCGGATCGACCACGCACTGGAACTCCTCGGAGTCGAGGGTCGCAAAGTGCTTGCGGGCCGCGGAGACCATCGCCTGCTCGAGGTCCTTGATCAGGATCTGCTTGTCGATATTGCGGTCGCGCGCGATCGCGTCGAGGATCCGCATCATCTCCTGGGTGTTCACTGTGCTCATCGGTCTGTCTCCGTGATTTCTGGTTTTCGAGTTTTCCGGCCGAAGCTGAGGCGGGACTCCGAGTGAAACGCCAAAACGACAAAGGCCACGAACGACTTCCCGTCGCCCGCGGCCCTGAACCGCTCCACGCCCCAAGACCCCCGTGGGGATCCCCGGCGGCGTTCCTTGTTTTCCCGCCTTACCGCATGAGGATCTCTCCGCACGCGGCCCGGGAAACCCAAAGCCGGACCGCAGCCCTGCGCTGTTCGCGCTGGATGGGCCGCTTACCGAGCATGGTTCAGGGTCGCAAGCATGGTCAACATCACCTCGCCCCCGAGGGGCACCCTGGAACATCTTCGAACACGATAACTATATTGGTCGGGGTGTGGCCGGGTCAAACGCCGGTCGGCATTACTCGCCGGGCATCCCTCACGGTCAAACCCGATCGCCGGGCTCGATGGCCCTCTGAATCTTGAGCGCCCGGGAGCCGCGGCACTGGCCCAGCTGGGCCAGATACTTTTTCTGGCCCTCGACACACACCACCACGGGCTGGGTCGCGGGCTTCTCCGTGACGATCAGGTCGCCCTTGGTCATCGTCAGAAGGTCGTTGAGCGTAATGGTCGTCTCGGCCAAGAGCCCGGCGACTTCCAGCCCGGCCTTGGAGAGCGAACGTCCGATCTGCTTCTCGAGTTCGTGAGACCGCGAGCTCTTGGATGCCGCGAACCAGCTCTGGCTGGACAGGTCCGGCACCACCGGCTCGATCACGTTGTAGGGGATGCACAGGTTCATCGTGCCCGCGCGGCTGGACATCTTGAGTTCGAAGCCGACCACCACAACGACCTCGTTGGGGGGCACGATCTGCACGAGCTGCGGGTTGCTCTCGGTGGCGGCGATCGAGAATTTCAACGCCCGGACCCCGGACCACGCCTCCGCCAGCGCCGTCAGGCCGCGCGCGGTCACGTTGCTGATGAGGCGAGTCTCGATGAGCGTCATCGGGCGCTGCGGGACGAACAGGTCCTGCGAGTTGCCGCCCAGGAGGCGGTCGATGATCGGGTAGATGATGAGCGGGCTGATCTCCATGCACATCTGGCCCTCGAGGCCGTCGGCGCGGAGGAGATTGAACGAGGTGGGGTTGGGCAGACCGGAGATGAACTCCGAGTAGGTCATCTGCTCGCAATTGGCGACCTTGACCTCGACGATCGTGCGGAGAAACCCGGAGAGCGAAGCGCCGAAATTCCGCGCGAAGGATTCGTGCAGGGTCTGCAGCGCCCGCATCTGGTCTTTGCTGACACGCTCGGGTCGCTTGAAGTCGTACGGCTTGACCTCCATCCCGGGCCCGTCGGCGGGGCGGCGGGAGAAGATCTGCGTCTCGCCCTTCTCTTCCTGGACCGCGCCGGTCTCCACCGCGGCCAGCAGGGCGTCGACTTCGCTTTGATCGAGAACGTTGGCCATCGGGCGGCGGACTCCGGCAACGAACGACCCTGGGCGCGAGGCGCCCTTTCCTCCTATCGGACCTGCCCGGGGCGGGTCTTGAAGGACACCCGTGCCGAACTTTGCGCGTGCGGCGCCTACCCTCGTTCGGCATCCGAATCTCAACCGCCCGTGGAACTTCACCCGCCAACCAGGTTGCCCATGAGCATCGCCCGCTGGGTCGTCGGTGTGCTGGTCGCCGCGATGCTGTGCACCCCCGCCTTGGCTCAGCCGCGGAAGGTTGAAGTCTCCGCGGTGGCCTCGCGGACGGACGTGCTGCCGGGCGATCAAGTCGCGGTCGCGGTCGTTTTCCGGCACGAGGACGGCTGGCATGTTCACACGAACAATCCGGTGATCCCCAAGTCGTGGGGGGATTTCCCCGCGATCGCCACCAGAATCGTGGTGACCCCTTCCCCGGGAATGACGGCGGGTGCTCCGCAGTGGCCGGCCCCGTCCGAGATCCGGCTTGACCTGGGCGCCACGGGCACGCCCGAGCCCTACCTCGTCTACGAGGGCGAAGCGATCGCGTTCGTGCCGCTGCTCATCGACGCCAATGCGCCGCCCGGTCCTCGCACCGTACGGATCTCCGCGTCCTACCAGGCGTGCGACGACAGGACCTGTCTGCCGCAGCAGACGGACGAACTCGAGGTTCAGATCAACGTGGTGGCTCCCGGCTCGGCGCGTGGACCGGAGAACCAGCCGGCGCTCTTCGCGACGCTCGATCGGTCCATCTTCGCCCGCGTCGGGACTCCTGCCCCCACCCTCTCGCAGAACGCCACGTTCAACCTGTTCGGTTGGTCGTTCACCGTGGGAGCGGGCAACCCGGTGCAGGCGCTGGTGATCGTGCTGCTCGCGGCTCTCGGCGGGTTTGTGCTCAACCTCACGCCCTGCGTGCTGCCGGTGATCCCGATCAAGATCATGGGACTGAGCGCCGTGGCGGGCAACCGAGGGCGGTTGCTCGTGCTCGGGGTGTCGTCTTCGCTCGGAACCATCGCGTTCTGGCTCGGCATCGGCATCGCGATGGTCACGCTTACGAGCTTCAAGGCGATCAACCAGCTCTTCCAGTTCTGGTGGTTCCCGCTGGGCGTCGGGATCTTTATCTTCGTGATGGGCCTGGGGATGCTGGGCCTGTTCACCGTGAGGTTGCCGCAGGCGGTGTACGCGGTCGAGGCCGACAAGGGCTCGATCGGCGGATCATTCGTGTTCGGCATCATGACGGCGGTGCTGTCGACGCCGTGCATCGCTCCGTTCATGGGCGCGGCCGCGGCGTGGGCGGTCACGCAGCCGGCGGGGTTGACGCTGACCGTGTTCACCGCCATCGGCGTGGGCATGGCAACCCCGTACCTTGTTCTTGCGGCGTTCCCCGCGCTGATCGA
Source organism: Phycisphaerales bacterium (assembly GCA_044223975.1). GTDB lineage: Bacteria > Planctomycetota > Phycisphaerae > Phycisphaerales > UBA1924 > CAZCPB01. The sequence goes on from JBGALI010000023.1 coordinate 39,461, forward strand.
GAAGGTGCCCCGGACCGGACCGGCGAGCGATCTTGTGAAGCAGGTGATGGGCCTTCTGCTCCTGGCCGTCGCGGTGTTTTTTGCTGGAACCGGCGTCGACCCGCTCGTACGACAGCCGATCGATCCTCCGATGCGGTGGCACTGGTGGATCATGGTGGCGCTGGTCGTCGCGGCGATGGCGTGGATGGTGGCGCGGACGATGACGATCACACGGTCGAGCGGCAAGCGGGCGTTCTTTTCAGCCGCCGCTCTTGCGGTCTCCGGCGCGATGGCCGTGGTGGCCATCCGTGTCACCGACCGAGGCCCGATCGATTGGGTCGCGTACACCCCCGAGCGATTCGCGGAGGCGCGTGGTGCGCACAAGGTCGTCGTGATGGACTTCACCGCAGAGTGGTGCCTGAACTGCAAGGCGCTCGAAACGGGGGTGCTCCACCGACCGGCTGTGGCGAGCGTTCTGAACGGGCCGGGGGTCGTCCCGATGCGGGTGGACCTGAGCGGGGATAACCGTGCCGGCCAGGACATGCTCAAGAGCCTGAACTGGGTGGGGATCCCGCTGCTGAGCATCTGGGGCCCGGGGCTTTCGGAGCCGCTGAATTACGACACCTACACGCCCGATACTGTGGTGAAGGCGGTGGAGCGCGCCAAGGGAGCCCCCTGACGCCGGGCCCGGGCGCGTTGACACCCGGCGACAGGAGGTCTAACTTCTTCTTCCGCCGAAGACCAGCTTCGGGCGCGGATCGCGGGCGTAGCTCAGTGGTAGAGCGTCACGTTGCCAACGTGAAAGTCGAGGGTTCGAGTCCCTTCGCCCGCTTTGATGAAGGCCCGGTGTCCCGCGACGCCGGGCCTTGTCATTGAGCGACAGGTTGCGACGTACTTGGGACTTGCGCGAGGTGTGGGGGTCGAAGAGTCGCGCCGGGCTCGAACATCGCTCCCGTGCCACGACACGCCAGAAGATGACGCCGGATGCCTCCTTCGGCCACTAGTTTCCTGCGCTTATTGTGCGCGCTGCTCGAAGACGAGCATTTGGCGACACGCGAGTATCCATGAAAAAAGGCCCCGGCGTGAAGCCGAAGCCCTTCGCGGCAACTGGCGCTGGGGGGGCAGCACACCAACCACCGCATCACCAGCGTATCGCGTTGCGTGGCCGCGAACGCTCAGGAAAAGTTCCCTCATCACGCCGTCGCGCGGTGGCGCTTCACGCTCGCCGCCGCGATCGGAATCGACGCGGGAGCGGCGGCGGTGGGGGAGGGAATCGCCGGCACTTTCTGCAGCTCCGCCGCGACCGGCAGCAGTGTCGCGTCCATGTACACGTTCTCGGTGAGCTTGGGGTCGCTGTGACGCATCTGCGCCTGGCGCGTGCGCGAGGTCATGCCCGCGACGGCCATCAGCGTCGAGCAGGTCATGCGCAGCGCGTGGAAGTCCACAAAGCCGGTGGCCCGCGTGCCGGGGTCGATGCCCGCGAGCTTCAGGTCCGCCGTGAGCGCCTTCATGCTCGGCACGGTCGGGACGATGTGGTCGGCCTGCTTCGCGCCGCTCGACCTGTACTCGCGCAGCGCCTCGGCCAGCTGCGGGTGCATGACCACGCGGTCGGCGCGTCTGCTCTTGGTCGTCTCGGCCCGCAGCCTGATGACCGCCACGGCGCCGTCGAGGTCAAGGTCGCCCCACGTCAGCGCCCCGATCTCGCCGCGCCGCAGGCCCGTCCACACGGCGATCAGGTAGGCGATCCGCCGCTCCAGGCCCAGTTGCTCTGCCCGCCGCCGCGCCGCACGCCGAACGTTGGCTACCGGCTGGCCCACGTTGGCACCCGTTCGCACGGTGCGGAGTTCGACGAGCGGGCGTCGCTCGGCCGCGTCGAGCAAACGGGCGACCTCGTCGGGCGTGAGCGAGCGGCGCGGGTGGACGGGCAGCGCCGCTCGCCGATCCAGCTTCTTCAGAGCCGCCAGCGGGTCGTGCGGCACGTACCGGGACTCGACCGCCCACTTGGTGAAGCTCTTGAGCGTTCCGAGGTACTCGTTCTTGGCGATCACCGACAGCGGCTTGCCCCTGGGGTTGTTCTTGCTGGCGCGGCGATGCTCCGAGAGCGTGCGGAGGATGGCGGCGGGGTCGAGGTCCACGATCCGCGCCGCCCCGGTGCGGGCTACGACGAGCTTGAGCCTGGCTTCGACCTGCTGCACGTACCGCTCGTGGCGCTGCCCCGCCCTGACCTTGGCGACGAACGCTTCGATGTGTTCGGCGATCGGCCGCGCGGCACGCTCGTCCACCGCGCTGGTCAGCCCCTCGGCGCGTCGTGCGGACTCCCGCTCCAGCCGCTGGGCCAGGAGCAGGCTGGCGTCGCGGTCAGGGTGGCCCTTGCAGGTGCGCCACCGCTGCTGGACCGCGTCGTAATAGTTGCAGTACCACGTGCTGCCGCGGCGGTGCTTGTCCGCGCCTCGCTTGAACACCGATGCCATGCTTACCGACCTCCTTCTGCCGCCGCGTCGGGCGGCACGACACCGGACGCGGGGATGTCGCCGGAGGCAAGGCGATCACGCTCGGGTTGTGCGCAATCGACGGGTTGGGCGTCCGGGGGCGCCGTGTACTGGCCGCGCTCGATGAGAACCGCCTTGGCGTCGCCCGCCAGCACCTTGAACACCGCCACCGGGTTCATGTCCGGCCCGACCATGTCGTCAGACAGGATGTCCTCTTCGACGATCTCGTGGATGTCGGGCCACGCCGTGCGGATGTTCCTGATGGCTTGCTCGACTCTGGCCTGCTGGCTCGGCCTGGCGTTCCGCTTGGCATCGGCAATTGCGATCTGGATGGCCTCGATCTGTCGAGCCCGTCGTTCGACCAATTCGGCCTCGGCACCGCGGCGTTCATCGGCCGCGCACTGGGCCGCGAGGCGCTTCTCGTGAAGCTCGGCGGAGCCATCCTCAAGAGCGATCACCAGCGCCGCGGGCTGCGAGTGCATATTAGAGGCGTGCGTGCGTACCCAGTTGATCCCGGCCTGCACCACCGCTGGGGAGAACGCACCGGCTAGCTTCCGGGCTTTCCCGACGCTCACACCGAACTCGGTCAGGATCGAGTACGCGCGAGACTCGTCGGTTTCGGTCGCCTTCTCAGCGGCGGTCGTTTCCGGTTCCCCTCCGCCGGGCTCCCCGCCTGCCGCGCCAGCGCACCCGCCCCCGCCACCCCCTGCGGCGTCGATGGTTGTGGTGGTGGTTGTTTCTTCCTCTGGTTGAATAGATGGTTGTTTGGGCGCACGGCGTGCGCCCTTCTGGACCCCCGCGTGCGCCCCTTCGGACCTTCCCGTGCGCCCTTGTGGACCCTCGGGTGCGCCCTTTGGCGGACCCTGCGGTGCGCCCCTTAGGGATCGCAGCACCGACAGGTCGAGCCGCATGAAACACGCAATTCCCTCTCCATTGGGTCGCAGGCCCCCGTTCCTGCCCCTCGGGAAGTGGAGGGCGCCACACTTCGCCATCGCCGTCGCGGCCTTCTGCATCGCGCGCGGACTCCAGGAGCTTGTGCGCGCAAGCCGCTCCATGCTCACTTCGCACTCGCCCGTATCCCAGTCGGCGAAGACCAGAAGCGCGTTGCACAGCGCCTTCTCGCGCTTGGCGAGAACGCTCTCTCCGACCGCGGCCTGCCAGACGCGCGAGCCGAGCGACTTTGTAATTGGACGCGGCGGGGCCATGCTACCTGGCTTGCGCGGCGATCCACGAATCGATCCCGTCGAGGTCCCACCGCTTCGAGCGGCCCAGGCTGATGGGCTTAGGCAGCGTGCCGTCGGCGACACGCCGCCAGACGGTGCGGGCGCTGACCTGCATCACGTCAGCGACGACTTCGACATCGCCAAGGCGGCGGCGAGTGGAGGGCGACGGTGGGGGAGTGGGCGTGGGATTCAGGGCGTTCTGGGCGCGTCGGGCCATGTCGAGTCTCCTTGTGTAACGTGACGGCGTTCAGTGCCGTCACGAGGCAAGGGGAGTTTGACCGGCGATGTGCGCGCTGTTTGGCGCGCGAGTGGTCATTCCGCGCGCCACTTGCGCGCCACTTCTTCATTTAGTCGAACTAGACCACGCTCGTACTTCTCGACAAGGACCGCGTATGCCGGGTTCATGCCGACGCCTCCCTTGCCGCGGAAGCAGGTTTCCACTCGGAAGCGGGTGGCGCTGGAACCGATCTTGGTTCCCAGCTGGTAAACCGCAATTCCTTCGTCGCTCCGCCGGGCTTCGTCGAAGAGAACCGATACCACCTTGCGGGCCTGAGCGTCGAGCTCGAATCGCACGCCATCCACCTGAACGGTGCTGAAATCAGGCGAATGCTCCACGGCTTGCATCTTGTCGGAGCTTGCGGCCGATTGTTCGATATCGGAGATCCTCTGCCCGGGCGCGTTGGCGTACAACTCGGCTATCGCACTCGCAAGCTGGTCCGGGTCGGGGGTCCCCGCGTCCGCCACCCGTCCCAAAGCGACCCTTGCCTGGCGGGCCTCAGGAGATAGGAGGGGAATGAGGTTCAGAGCCTGGCGGCGCAGGTCCTCGTGCAATGAGGCTTGTACCGCGGCCCACTGCTCCGGGCTTAATTTCGGGAGACCCCGCCGCGCCCGCCCCGAGCCCAGCAACCGGGCGGCGTCGGCACGCAAAATCCACAGCTCCACACGAGGGTTGGTCACCCTGGGACGACTCGAATCAGCGGCGATCACGGGAACATATACGTCCCCCTGCTGACCCTCGACGACGCAGCAGCTTGCGGAGGCTTTATCGGTTGGCGCCCACAGAGCGATCCCCGCCGGACGCTGCGCCCGCGAATCGAATTCTCCATCCTCCACCGGATGTGCCTTAGAGGAACCCGGCTTGGTCACCAGCAGCTGCCCCGGATAAATGCCCCCCTTCGAGGTGCGCATTCCATGAACGTCGGCCTGGGCACGCTGCAGCTTCCGCTCGTCGAGGCGGACCTCGTCCTGGCCCGGGGTTCGCGCAGATCGAGCAGACGGCTTGCGCTTTTTGTTGGGGCGAGGCCCCGGGGATGAGAGCGTGTCTGTTTTCAGCGACAGACGGGCGAGAGCGGCCTTGCCCTTATCAGTGACACGCACCTCGGGGGGCCGAGTTAGATGCTTGCCATTACGGCACTCCCAGATCATGTCCCAATCCCCGAACACTCGCGGCTGACGGGTGGGCGAGATCCACTCTCCGCGCTGCTCGGTCGGCTTGAACGCTCCGGTCGGGTCCGCATTTACGATGCCGACGTAACGTGCCTCCAGATGCTCGGCATCGTCAAGGCACCGCAGAACGTTGGCGTCGATGCGCGGGGGCAATTCGTTCAGAGCCCAGTGCCGACGAACGGCCAACCACCGGAGTGCGATGACCTCAGGGTTCCGACCCAGCCCGGTGAGGAGTATGACCAGTTTGCTGCACGCCGTGGCGCACGCCTGGGTACGCGCGACTTCCAAAACCCGACGCTGGCCCTCCGACATCCCGCGATTGTCGAAGCTGGACAGGGCGTCCGTGGGACGGTTCGGTTCATTGGCGAGCATCCAGTCGGCGTACAGGCAAAGAACCCTGCACTCGGGCTCTAGAAACCTGGCTAGGCGGTCGTCATCGTGCGACCTCAGGTGACGAGCGGCCCTGCGTTCGGGGCGTGCCTCCAGTGCATCTCGCGCCCATTGGGCGAATCCCGGCCGCGACGGGATTAGGCCCGCATCGAGGGCCTCCCATACCGCACCGCCTGCTTCCCGCAGAATGGGGTACGCCGCGCGAGCGATGGCGTCTGAGGTGCGTCGCTCTGCCGCCATCGCAAATCGTGCAGTAAGGCGGCTGAAGCGTCGAGAGAGCGAGGCCGCATCCATGCTTCATCCCAACAGCGGCTCTGCGCAGGCGTGGTAGGCTGGGGCTGGTCCCCGACCCCCGCGGCGCGAGCCAGTGATCAGCCCACACTCCGAGTGAAGACAGAATATCCGGGGCAGGCAACGTTGCGTTTGTGATCTGTCGGTAGGGATTCGCTCCGAGCCGGTCAAAGCCAGCGCCGCCTTCCCATCTCCCCAACCCGCCGGTACGTTCGCGCCGATATGGCGAACCCACCCCCCGACCCCGAGGCCAGAACGATCAAGTTCATCACCTCGATCGGCGACACCGCGCCGTTCCGCAAGCTGCTCAGGAGCCTCGCCCGGCTCTACGACCAGATGGCCGCGGGCGAGCTGACCCTCGAGCAGGCGACGGACGAGCTGGAGCTGATTCTGACGACGCTGATGGGGGAGACGCTGTAGGCGCAACTCGTGCTGCGGCATGCTCGTGTAGCTCGCGGCTCCCGTCGATAGGCTGGAGCGCATGTCACAAGCTCCGCCCACCGTTCCACCAGTCATCGCGTCCCCGGACGAGGCGCCCGTACCCATCGGCGCGGACGGGAATCTGGCGGCGGACCGAGCGTGCGTCCGCTGCGGGTACAACCTGCGGGGACTCCCTCGCGCGGGCGTGTGCCCCGAATGCTCGACGCCCGTGGCGGATTCGCTTCGGACCAAGATCCTCAAGTACTCCTCCCCCGAATACCTGGCCAGTCTGCACCGCGGCGTTTTTCTGGTTCAAACGGCGATCATCGTCCAGATCCTGATCGGATTCACCATGTTCGGTGGTGCGCTTGCGATGAAAAACGCCGTGGCCCAGCTGCAGCTCATCGCGGGCCTCGTGGGCCTGCTAGTTTCGGCAATGTCGCTCTACGGCTGGTGGCTGTTCAGCGAGCTAGACCCCGGCTACACCGGGCAAGATCAGGGGACTACGCCTCGCAAGGTGATTCGCCTCGCCGTGATCGCGGGCGGAATCGCGGCGCTGCTGTCGGTGCTGGCTGACGCGCTGGCGCCCTCCGCGTCGGCCACCCCCGGGGCTGCTCCGGTGAGCGTGTTGCATCTTGCCGCGGGAATCGTGTCCGTCGGAGCGGGGGCCGTTCAGTACTTCGCCTCGATGCTTTACCTTCAATGGCTCGCCAAGCGCATCCCCAACGAAAAAGCTGGTAAACGCGCGAAGACCCTGATGTGGCTCGGGCCTGTGCTCATGACGGTCGGGATCATCCTGATCGGGCTTGGGCCGCTGATTGCGCTGGTGCTGTACTGGAACCTGCTGGACTGGTTCCGCAAGGACCTGAAGCGCATTCGGCGCGAGCAGGCGGAGGCCCCTGCCGCGGCGTGAACCGGACCGCCACGCCGTTCACTTCGCCGTGTACTGCCCCCTGCTCACCCGCTTGATGCCCTTGGCCTTGCCGAGCTGGATGGCGACCATCGTCCTGAACCCCTTGGACGTGGTCTTGTAGCCGGACTTCAGCACGGCGTCGGCGGCCTCGGCCACACCGAGGGTCTTGCCCTTCAGCACGGCCCGGAGCGCGTCGGCGAGGCTGACCTTGTTCCTCGCCCGCTTCCCGCCACCAAGGCCACCAGTCCGGCCATTCCCGACCATTCCGCCCGCGGCCCGGATCTTGGCTTCCACGGCCGCGAGCCGGCGCGACAGGGCGCGGTGACGGCGCTCCAGGCCCGCGACCTGGGACTGGCGGCGGGCGAGTTCGGCCTGAAGCTGGGCATTGGTGAGGGCGGTGAGGGCGGTGGTTGAGCGGGTGGGCAAGAGGGATCTCCTGCGTGCGAGGGACTGCAGAGTAGGTTCCGAAGGCGGAAAGGTGCAGGCACTCATCGAAGCAATAGGAAAGTGGACGCTGGAACTGCAATGGCATTCCTACCGACGGGACCTTCCGATGCTTGTGTCACGATGATTCCAAATGGAGCGCTATAGGCAGGCTTCGCACAGAATGAGTCGATGCCTGCAAGCGTCGAGCTGTCAGGGGCTCCTCGCCGGTACTTGATCTCGACAGGGATGCGACTCATGCCGATGGTAAGCACCAAGTCAACCTCTGGCTCCTTCGCCCGTGCCGGAAACCATGAGACTTCAACGCCCGGAATGCCCTTCAAGAAACACCCTAGCACACCTTCGATAAGATGGCCCACCTGTGTAGACACTGCTTCATTGCAGCCCTTCAGTGCCTCGGGATCAAGGGGCAACGTCTCTTGAAGCACACCGTTCCGCACGAAATGGTCACACACACAGAGTTTGTGGGGATGGGTCTGTTTCTTCGCCAGCAGTTCCAGTGGTGGGATGCAATGGACGAGGAGCGAGTCGGCCAGAAACTCGATCGTCTCGGTCACCTTCGTGTTAGTGACTGGAGTCTTCAGTAATTGATGAAGTTCCTCGGCGATTCGCTTGGGCGTCACCGCTTGCCCCGTGAACCTGCACACCATTCGGAACACCTCGCGGACAAATGCCGAATCCAGAGGAGCAGCGCGGCGGCGGTGCTCGGGGTCGTGTTCGATGGTCTTGTTGATAACGCCGTCCACTACTTGTTGCCGCACCCGGTCTATGTCTGTCTCTGTCGTGTTGTGGCAAAGGGGATATCCACCGAGCCGCGAGAAGTGTCCGAAGGCTTCATCGCGGAGCTTGGCGTGCTTCCTTCCGTGGGCCACGAGTCCAAGCCAGAAGTCCCGTTTCTTCCACTCTTCAAGTGGAGCATCAGCGGCATATGGCTCCAGCCCGCGGAACCCACGGATGACCGATGTGGCGTGCCTCGCTCAAGATCGCTGCGTGCCTGCTGCTCGGGGTCGTCACGAGCGTGGCGGTGGCGTGGATCGTGGCCGTCAGGGGCTGCCGCGCGGCACGGTGGAATCTTCCCTCGCGGGTCGCGTCTTTTGATGTAGCAAGCCAAGAAGCAACCGTGTACGAATTCGATCACGTGTCGATCGGGTGTGACCGTCTGTACACCGCAGTATCCGAAGCGATGCTCGACGGCGACCGGATTAGAATGGGCTTGGCGTACACCGCGGGTGGTGACGTGTCCTTCCCGCGTGTGCCGCGTGCGCCATGGACCTGTCATCCCCCGAATGGCAAAGCGAACGATCGCAAGGAATACCAGTTTGGGTGGCCTGCGCGCTGCATGTGGGCGGCCAGCGACGAGCGCCAGTACGCCGACATGATCATGGTGCTGGGGAATCGGCACGTCTGGTGCCTGTGGCCGTGGGAGGCACTCGACCCGTCATCCCGGCCCGATCAAAACTCAGATGAGTTTGATCCATTCCACGTTTACGCGAAGAGGCAGCACTGGTACGTACCAACGGGGTTTCTCGCGCGCGGTGTGGCGATCGATTCGGCCGCTTTCGCGGTTGCGTGGTGGCTGGCGCTTCTCGCCCCGGGTCGAGTTGGCGCTGCCCTCCGCCGGCGCCGCGGCCAGTGCCTCGCTTGCGGCTACAGCCTCGCGGGCAACACCTCGGGCGTGTGCCCGGAGTGTGGCGGCACGGTGAAGGTGCGGGCGGAGGCTGGGGCATGAAACAAGTCGCGGCGCGGCTGCTCATGTTCCTGGGACTCGGGGCCGCCGCTTCGGTCGCCATCGCGTGGGCCTGCGAGATGTTCGCTCCCCTGAAGTTCGGCGGAGAGTGGATGGTGGAACGCGAGTGCGCGTTGTTCACAGATTCGCACGGGCTCGGGCGGGACTCGCTGACGTGCCACATTCCTCACTCGTACCCGTGCGATGTGCCGACCATGGGTTCATTTGAGGACATCGCCGTGCCGTTCGGTAGCGACAGGTCCCGGTTGCGCCTCTGCGGGAGCAATGTCGAGTGGCAGGTGTCCGGCTTGCCGCTGCGGTGCTTGGAGCGTTGGTGTCCCTATCGACGCGGTGTAAAGGTCGCCGGAGGGTTCTCGCTCGAAGGCGGAATCCGCCTGGTCAAGCGCGAACGGGATTGGTACGCGCCCTCGGACGGCTCGTTGCCAGTACGCCCTGTTATTACGGGCCTATTGGCGGACTCGCTGCTCTGGGGATCGACTGCGTGGTTACTGACGTTCACCGTGTCCCGGGTTCGGACCGTGCGTCGGATACGAAGCGGCCTCTGCCCCGCCTGCGCCTACCCCGTCGGCACCTCGCCGGTATGCAAGGAGTGCGGGAAGCCCGTCAGGCCGAGTACCGCGGTCTCACCTTGACGCGGCGTCCATTCGTAAGCCTCGCTCCCCGACGAAAGGCGCGGCTCGGCCGTGAGTTGCGCGAAGGCCTGGCTCGTACGCTTGCGGCAAACCGACAGGCCGCGACTGACCGATGGCTAGCAGTGGGCATTTGCCCAAGTCGAGCGGCGTAGCGGGTGCCTCCCAGCATCCACTGCGAGCGAGGGCTGCCCGTGAGAACATGTTCCACCGTATCACGCAGTACGTGATATAGTCCGAACAGCGAGGGAGAGTGCGGATGGAACGACGCAAAGCCGTGATCCTGTCCATTGGGGCAAGTGCGATGACGGGGGTGATCTACGCCTGCATCATCCTCTTCGAAATTGGAGTGGCGCAAGGATGGAACCAGATTCGGAACGATCCTTGCAAGTTTGTGTTCCACCTCCTGCTGCTCCCGCTGGCGTTCGGAGCCCTAGTCGCGGCCTTCCCGAGCGCCGCGGCTCGCCGCTTGTGGTCGCGCCGGGGAGTTCGGCGGGCCGGATTTGTTCTATTCGGAGCCACGGTGTTCATACTTGCAGCCGCCGTCGGTCTTAATGACGCGGTGACTGGGTTTCAGAAGCGATTGCCGTATCCGACGAACATCCGAGCCAGCCTGGCCGACCAAGGTCCGGGGGCGAACGCGCGGGAAGTGGTGCAGGCCAGTTGGGCCAAACTTCACGATCCCAACTGGACCCCAGACCCTCTCCCGAAGGATGATGGTCCGCCCTTTACGGCGCAGCGACGTGCCGCGTTCGAGCAGGTCCTTGCCCAGGAGTTGGGTACTCCGCGGCGGTTCTGGAGCCAATCGAGTCTGGCCGCATGGTGGGCCGCATTTCTCACGATGACTGGCGCGTGGTTGGCATCAATGTGGCTCATAGTACTTCTGATCGCTTTGGTGGAGCGAGACTCTCTCGACGAGGCTGCGGTGGCCGCTCTCGTTGTCGCTTTTGGCACCAGCTTGTTGAGCGTGGCAATATGGACGTACATCAAGATCTATTCTGAGTGGTACATCAACTTCTTTGCAGTCCCACAAGCGTCCCTTCCGCCACTCTTGACCGCTTTGGGAGCTGCTGCGTTCCTCACTCTCGCGGGAATCGTTCTGCGTAGCGCGCGCCGCCCATTGACGTGGTTCGCCGGCATTCTGAGCGTCGTCGGCCTCATCTCAGGATTCTTCGCCTTTTGGAAGCCCGAAGTCCTGCAAAAAACCGCCGATGCCTACCGATCCGCCGACGACCCCTCCGTGCTGAGCTTGTGGGTGGTTGCGGCGTTCACCGTCTTTGTGCCCATGTTCCTGACGCATGGCGCGATCAGTGGTCCACCAACGCCCGGCTCGGGCCAAGAAATCCCGATTCAAGACACATCGTCAATCAAACGTGGCTAGCGCCGATCTTCGGTAGACATTCCCGAGCCGCGCCTCAATCCACGGAGCGAGGCTCAAGCGTGTGACGAACCCCTGCCCGCGATGGCGGGCGTTCAACGCTCATCATGATCGCCCGCAGCCTCGACAATGGCCTGCCGCCAGCCGTCCGCCAACCCTTCCAGCGCCGTCAGTTCCGCCAGGTCTGTCGTCGCGTTGCGGCGGTAGAGGATGAACCTGTTGAACCGCGAGATCGTCCAGCGGAGATTCGGCCGCCGCAGAGTGAGAATCGAGTCGCCCGCCTGAAGTGTTCCCGGCGCGAGGACGCGGGCATACCAGCCGGTGCGCCCCGATTGCATCATGACGCGACCAAGGCCGTTGTCGCTGAACCGAAGGCCGAGTTTGAAGCACGGCTGGCGCGGCTGGGTGACCTGAACCTCGGCCGTACCGATGCGGAATGTGTCGCCGATGCAGACGCTGTCCTCGTCGAGCCCCGTGGTCGTGAGGTTTTCGCCGAACGCGCCGGCGATGAGCAGCCGCTCGTGGCGCGGCGCATCGCTGATCCACCGGGGATAGTGCTCGGCGGGGTAGAAGTACACGGCCTTATCGGGGCCCCCGTGGACGGTCAGATCGGCCTGCTCGTCGCCATGAAGCCCGAGCGGAGCAACATGGATTGGGCCAGGCACGGCGCACTTCACGAAGCCGCTCGGGACGCGCTGCGGGCCAAGGGGCGCGATCCGCCCGACCTGGACCGACGCGACCGTCGGCAGTTCTTGGTGGGCGGCCTGCTGCATGATCACACCTCCGGCGCGATTGTTGACCCGCCGGGGCCGCTGCGAGTATCGCCACCCGATGGATCACGAGGCGCGGCGGCCGCCGAGGCATGCCCGAGCCTCGCCTTCAACCGCGGAGCGGGGCTCAGGGCTGCGGGGGAGGGGCTGACCACGCCACCCGCCTGTTCACTGTTGAGGTGGTGTCGGGAGTGTGCGTGAGACAAGCAGGAGTTGGTGACCACCGAAGACATCCCTGTACGCGGCCTTTGCCTCTTCGCCCAGCTCCACGCAAACCGCGTTCTCTCGCCACGAATCGTACACGCGGGCAACGCGGTCCTTGAATGGACCGCTGATCACCTGCACGGTGTCACCGATCTGGAACGGCCCCCCGTTGGCGATCGTGCGACCGTAATAAATCGGGCCGAGCACGAGCCAGCCAACCAGCGCCGCGCCCAGCACTCCGGCCATCCAACTCACAATCGCCACGACAACTGCCCACAGGGCGGCAGGCCAATTCACGATGGTTCCGGGCGCGATCTCGGCGGATCGAAGGACCACCCACGCGACGCCAAGCGGCACGATGAGAAACCAAAGCCGCATCGGCCAGTCACCGGCGAAGAACGATTGCACAAGGGTTGGCTTGACCACCCGGGTCCCCGTAGTCGTCACGAGTGCATGGTAACGCCATGCTGGTGGCGTTGACTCTCGAGCCACTGACTTGGCGGTTCCTCCGCATAGTCAGTGTCTTCGGACATCCCCGTGCGCCCGGCACTGACTTGGCCCGAAGTGGTCCAAGTCAGTGGCACGGCCTCTCACGCCCCCGCCTCCGGCCCACACTCGGGGCACGGCGCGCCCGCCGCAAGCCCGGCACTCGCGTGGTCAGTCAGAGCACTGACCGCACCACCCGCCGCTCCGCACTCCGGGCACACCGCGCCCGCGGCAAGCCCGGCCCGGTCGTAGCCGCACTTCAGGCACGCGCCCTCGCGGACGCGGCGGAGGTATTTCGCATCCGCCCGCCATGCCGCGGCGGTGGCGAGGAGAGAGAGGAGAGTCGGGAGCCAGAAGGGAAGCAAGAGGACTCTGTAACCGTTCCCCCCAAATCCTTTGAGCCACCACCTCAATGGAACATCGTTGCGATGTGCTGTCACAACGCCATGCTTCAGCAGGGACCGGCCGAGGGAAGACTCACGAAAAGCCAACTGGCCCGCTTGCGCCCACACGCCTTCGTCATCGGGGGCAGTCCAGATCAGCGCCCACCGAGCGCTGGCGATCCACACCATCACCAGAAGCACGGTGAGAACAGCCCCGCAGCACTTCACCGTCTTGCGGACCGCTCGCCTCAACGTTGCTCGCCTCGTGCCCACCCGCGCAGTCTACCGCGCCCCCGCCGCCGCCCCGCACTCAGGGCACACCCGGTCATAGCCGAACGATGAGTACGCGCCCACCTCAGTACCCCGCCGTCCGCGTCATCTACGAGCTCAAGCGGCGGCGAGGATCATCGTACGGCCTCGTTTCCCGGCAAATGGCGTCTCCCAGGAGTGAGGAACCGCTAGCGACGTTGGCGCGTCTGATTCTACCGTGCGGGAAATTGGGAGATGCGCATGGACCTTCAGGCCGTCGTGACTCTGGTCAGATGCCTCGCGCTCGCGGCGGCCGTTGGTGTAGCCCACGCCCGACCGCAACTTGCGACCCCGGCGCTGCCGACCGGAGGCGGGGCCGAAGACCTGTCGGCTCTGACCTTGGACGAGTTGATCAGGCGGTTGCCGCCGGCTGGCGAGGAGATGTCTCGAGATCGGGTCAATGGCGGATTGACGAAGGATCTGGTGTCTGCCGAGATGGGCGGACGACTGGACGCCGGTGTCATCCTGACGGACCAGCAGTGGCGCGAGGCGCTGATCTTGGCCGGGGTAATCCGTTTCCACGCCCGATGGCCCAAGGACGAGGACTACCGCATCTCCTTGACGGTTCCGCGTTGGCTCAGGGTCGCACAGATCAGGCTCAGTCCCCAGGTGCAGGGCATGACCTCCACCAGTGTCGGCGAGCTGTCCGTCCCCATCAGCGGGACGTATGCGATGATCGACGCACGGGACGCGCGCCAGGGTCGAAAGCTCGGCAAGGTGCCTCCGGGGACATCGAAAATCATCTTTGATGTCGAAGTGGAGAGGGGTCGCTCAGACCCGTTTGGGATTGAAGAACGCGGGCCACCGCCCGGCGTTCTCTGGAAGGGAACCGTCACAGTACCCGTCGAACTCGTCGAGACGTTTGATCAGATTGCCGACGCCGTAACGAACGAAGAGATGGAGAGAGCCGTGCGTGACGCCGTCGGCGCCGGGCTGCGCGAGTGGGGCGACGAGCCGCGCCCCATTCCGTTCTTGGTGATCGATCCGGACTGCGCGCAGTTCCCAATCCTCGAAACGACAGGGCTAGACCTCAGAGTCGAAGTGCTTCGGGACGGCGCGGTCCTCTCGGAGTCCTGGCTCGTGGCGACGGACGCGGACTCTCTCGGGCTACTCGGCTCAATCAGCAAGGGTCGTCACAGGTTCTACGGCTCCACCAACCTGAAGCTCGACGGCGACACCTCGGGCGCGGATCGGTGGGTTCTTCGGTTGACAGGCCAGTCGGACCACATCCGGGGTCTTTGGGAGGCCAGGCAGCGCTGGAGTGGAGTGATCGAAATCCCTTGGACAGAGGCCGTGAAGCACGAGGCCGAGCGCGTCGGACCCGCCGGACGCGGGCCGGAGATGAGTACGCCGTATTGGAAATGAAGGCCACCGCCTCCCCGGCAATTCCTCAGGCTGCATCCCCGAGCCCCGCCTTCTGCCACGGAGCGGGGCTGAGGACTGCGGCGGTTGGGGAAGCCGACGGCGCGGTACGCTGGGGGGATGACACTGCGGCCCTTGCTAACCCCCGCCCGGCGGCGGCGCCGGAGAATCGTGTGGACCGCCGCAACGGTTTTTATGGCGGGGGTGTGGGTGGAGAGTTCGATGTGTGCGCTGCTGTGGCAAGGCAACAATACCCGGAGCAGTGTGGGCAATGGTGCGGTCTGCTGGAGTTGGGTGCGGGATGCAGTGCCAGGGGATTTCACTCCAGGGCCACACCTTTTTTCGCTCTCGGAAACACAACAGTTTTCGGGTGGGCACGCATGGGACCTTTGGAGGCGCGGCCTCCTGCCCCAGTTCGTTTGCCCCGATGAGGAAGTTTGGTGTTCCTTACCCTTGTGGGTCTTCCTGATCCCAATGCTCATCCCCACGACGCGGGCATGGCTCGCGCGAGCGATCGGCCCGGGGGCATGTTCACGCTGCGGCTATGACCGCGCGGGGCTCTCGGCCACCGCCGCCTGCCCCGAATGCGGTGCCGCCCCGCCCGCCGCCCCACACTCCGGGCACACCGCGCCCGCCGCAAGCCCGGCCCGGTCGTAGCCGCACGCGCGGGCGAGCGCCACGGGGATGCGTTCGCTGATGCCAGAGAGGGCTAGCCGCCCTCTCCGGCACCTCTCCGGCGGAAGGGGAGCGGATCGTGCGCGTGTACACGGACTGCGTTTGTGTTCCGCGCTTCGGCTATTCTAATGCCAACGCAGCAAGAGGCCAATGGATGGTGCAGATACCGAAACACCTACGTGACGTACTCCGAGAGGTCTTGACCACGCATCAACCGTCGATGCTGGCAGCACTCTCGTCGAGCGGGGAGTTATCGCTGAACTCTGAACAGCGAGAGGCGTTGTTTGATTCGCTGGCGCAGGAGTTTTGCGCGCGTGGACTGATGCCGGACGACGAGCCCAATGCTCGCGGTCTCGCCTTAGAGGAACTCATGGACCTTCTCGGCAAGGCTTGACTCACGCAATGCCGCACGCTCCACCGCACTCCGGGCACACCGCGCCCGCCGCAAGCCCGGCCCGGTCGTAGCCGCACGCGGCGCAAGACCCCACGCGGGCGCGGCGGAGGTATTTCGCGTCCGCCCTCCATGCCGCGGCGGTGGCGAGGAGAGAGAGGAGGACGGCCGGCCAGAGGGGGATGGCCATGAAACGCCCCTTGTTGAAGACTCCACTGCCGAACCGCCAGTTAAGGCTGGGCTCGTGCGCCCCGCCGCTGAAAACACCAGATGAAAAGCTTGGTGGTGCGCTGGGGTCGTAGATGCCTCCCACGATGCCTGATGACACATACATCTCAAGCGAGTATTGGTTCGACCAACCAATCTCCAACCACCCGCTCCCAATCCACACCACCACCAGAAGCACGGTGAGCCCCGCGCCGCCCCATTTCACCGATTTGCGGACTCTTCGCTTCATCGTGTCGCGCGTGCTTCCCACCCGCGCAGTCTACCGCGCCTCGGGCTGCTTCCCACACTCCGGGCACAATGATCCCGCCGCAAGCCCGGCCCGGTCGTAGCCGCACGCGGGGCACGCGCCCTCGCGGACGCGGCGGAGGTATTTCGCGTCCGCCCTCCATGCCGCGGCGGTGGCGAGGAGAGAGAGGAGCGCGGGGAGCCAGAGGGGGACTTGCCAATACCTATTGCCATTCACGACGCCCCAATCGAACCACCACCCCCACGGATAGCGCTCCGTCTCGATCGAGACTCGGTTGTAACTGTTCGGATCCGCATCGAACAATGGCTCGCACACTACAATCCGGCCGCCCACTAAGAGCACCCCGCCATACGACATATTGGTCCAAGTCGCGCCCCGCCACCCGCTCCCAATCCACACCACCAGCAGAAGCACGGTGAGACCAGCGCCGCCCCATTTCACCGTCTTGCGGACGGCTCTCTTGAGACGCGGATGTTTCCGGCTCGCGGGCATGGGCAACTGTAGAGCCGTGGCCCCTGTTCATTTGCTCGGGGCAACCCCGCACTCCGGGCACAATGATCCCGCCGCAAGCCCGGCCCGGTCGTAGCCGCACGCGGGGCAATGTCCCTCGCGGACGCGGCGGAGGTATTTCGCGTCCGCCCGCCATGCCGCGGCGGTGGCGAGGAGAGAGAGGAGGGCGGGGAGCCAGAGGGGGACACGGAACGAAGCTGCAAACGAACTATTCTGCTTAGCAATCCACCAATCGAGGCCCGGATGCTGCGCGGCAACCCAAGACCAACCCGGGTCTGGCAATAGACTCGTGTTTGTCATATACGCCTGGGCCGAATCCTGTATGTGAACCGACAGGACACCTCGCTCCAGGAATTCGTAATTGTCGGGAAGCGCCCATCGGGTCACGAAAAGCCACGCGCTCCCAATCCACACCACCACCAGAAGCACCGTGAGCACCGCCCCGCCCCACTTCACCGTCTTGCGGACCCCTCGCTTCAGCGTGTCGCGCATGCTTCCCACCCGCGCAGTCTACCGCGCCTCGGGCTGCTTCCCACACTCCGGGCACAATGATCCCGCCGCAAGCCCGGCGCGGTCGTAGCCGCACGCGGGGCACGCGCCCTCGCGGACGCGGCGGAGGTATTTCGCGTCCGCTCTCCATGCCGCGGCGGTGGCGAGGAGGGAGAGGAGGGGGAGGGGCCAGAGGGGGGCGGTGACGTACGTTCCTTGGGACCAACGCCCCGCTTCAAACCACCATCGCAAGCGAAACTGGTCTGGGGAAGGTGCGACCGCCCAGATAAAGGGTCCGAGCACCGAGAACTCAAACACACTCCCGCGGGGCATGGGTTCAGCAACCACCAACACTCCCTCGTCGATTGAGATGCCACCTTGGTCGTGGATGTCCCACGCGAGTCGCCACCGCCCGCTGCCGATCCACACCACCACCAGAAGCACCGTGAGCCCCGCCATACCCCATTTCACCATCTTGCGGAGTACTCGCTTCAGCTTGTCGCGCGTGCTTCCCACCCGCGCAGTCTACCGCGCCTCGGGCTGCTTCCCACACTCCGGGCAGGCCGCGCCCGCCGCAAGCCCGGCCCGGTCGTAGCCGCACGCGGGGCACGCGCCCTCGCGGGCGCGGCGGAGGTATTTCGCGTCCGCTCTCCATGCCGCGGCGGTGGCGAGGAGAGAGAGGAGGGCGGGGAACCAGATAGGGATGATGATCTCTGGGCTGCGGTTCCAGGTGTACGCGAACCCCCATTGCCACGGGGAATTACAAGACTGGAACCAGAGATGGGAGCTCGTGCCCTTCATGACGCCCGGGTTGAGGATGAGGAATTGGCCCGGCTTCGAGCCGGCAAAGCAACGGCCGGGAACGTACACGGTGACGGACCACCACCCGCTCCCGATCCACGCCCCGACCAGAAGCACGGTGAGCCCCGCGCCGCCCCATTTCACCGTCTTACGGACTCCTCGCTTCAGCGTGTCGCGCATGCTTCCCACCCGCGCAGTCTACCGCTCCTCGGGCTGCTTCCCACACTCCGGGCACAATGATCCCGCCGCAAGCCCGGCCCGGTCGTAGCCGCACGCGGGGCACCCGCCCTCGCGGACGCGGCGGAGGTATTTCGCGTCCGCCCGCCATGCCGCGGCGGTGGCGAGGAGAGAGAGGAGACAGGGGAGCCAGAGCGGAAGGTGGACAACGCGCACACCTGGGGCGGTCAGGGCATGGAACCACCAATGAAACGGTCCATCCACAGCGACCACCTCCCACGTATGAGCCAACCCCATCGCTTTCATTTGCGCAAACACTTCCCTTTGGCGGTCATAGTCTGCCACGATGCACGAGCCATAGGCGATGGCCACGCGAATCGTGCCTTCGCTCGTCCACTCGACCTTCCATCGCGCGCTTGCAATCCACACCACCAAAAGGACCACCGAGAGCCCCGCCCCGCCCCATTTCACGGTCTTGCGGACTCTTCGCTTCAGCGTGTCGCGCGTGCTTCCCACCCGCGCAGTCTACCGCGCCTCGGGCTGCTTGCCACACTCCGGGCACAATGATCCCGCCGCAAGCCCAGCCCGGTCGTAGCCGCACGCGGGGCACGCGCCCTCGCGGGCGCGGCGCATGTACTTCACGTCCGCTCTCCATGCCGCGGCCGTGGCGAGGAGCGAGAGGAGGGGGAGGGGCCACAGCGGAAGCACGTAGTCTCCATACTGTGTGGGCAGTTCCCATTCGACTGACCACTGCGGGGCGTCTTTTCCTCTGCTTTCCCAATGCCATTCCCACTCTGACATCCGGTGCCTGTCGAACATGCGCGCCGTGTAGAGGCGGCCACCCATTACGGAAGGCCCTTGGCCGAACTGTGAGAGCTCATAGACGCTTATCCACCCGCTCCCGATCCACACCACCAGCAGAAGCACGGTGAGCCCAGCGCAGCCCCACTTCACCGTCCTTCGGACGGCTCTCCCAAGCCACGGATGCTTGCGGGTGGTAGGGGCGGTGGGCACGCGAGAAGTGTAAAGCGGTGCAGCAGCCCACGCGCTCAAGCAGGGGCCTTGACCACGCTACCCGCCGCCGCGGCTTGTACCATTGGCGGATGGCCGATTCGAGTGCAAGCCCCGTACGAACCGACAGCCGCGGCGGCGCGCTGGTCCACGAGGCCAGATCGCGCGACGGTAGTTGGCATGTTGCGGTGTTCGGTCCCACCGAGCGGTGTAAGTTCAACTACGCCTATGCGACCAGTATCGAACACGGTTCTTGGTCCTTCGGCGTTGGGCGTGACCCGGTCGGGAAAGAACATATCGAGGTTCGTTGGGACCTGCCAAATGCTTCCTGGGGCATCTTCATCGATGCAGAATGCTGGGCCATCTACACGCACCAGGTCGGGCTTCGCCTAGGGAAACATCGGATGCACTCCCGGAGCGGTCCGCACGTGCGGCCGTTCAGTGATGACGAGATTCGATTCCTCTGCGCCAAGCGCCGCGGACAGCGCAAAGGCACGAAAGGGCACGTTGCTGAGGAATAGTAGGGGAGAGCCCCGCCACACCTCTGAGCCTCGCTCCGCCGTCAATAGCGCGGCACCAAGCTGCGAGGTCCGCCGCGCGCGGCACGGTCATGCGGTCAATCGGCGCCGCCCCCCTGCGATGGTGGCGGCGGTTGCGTCTCATTGCTTGTCACCAGTGGAGCGACCGGCCAATTCCGCCTTCGGGGCCAACACCGTGGTTTGGGGGCACACAGAAGTGTGCGAGATGAGCCCGTCAACGCACGGAATTGTGGCCCGGCCGACGCGAAAACCACAGATCCGTGTGCGACCATTAATTTGCATTGGATCGAGCGCATTTGAGCAACTCGCGCGGGGCGAACTCGGTATGCTTTCGCGGCCGTAGGCAGCGTTTCCGGACCATGGGGGTCTCGAATGTCGCTCACTCAGCCACCTCAATGTGGCGTCCAAGTGCGGCGGGTTTGTTTGCATTTCGTCCGAGTGTGTGGCAGGTTTATCGGGGGGAAACTGCGCCCAGAGGGACGGAGTGAACAGCCGATGACGCACTCGCAACGATGCGCCGCTACGGCGTTGCTTTCCGCGGCTGGACTGCTCGCGCTTGCGGCTCCGGCCCGCGCCGACATCCCTCCGCCCGATTACGACTTTCAGTGGGCGAACATCAGCGACCGCAACAACGCCGCGTACCCGGGGCCGGGGGGCAACGCGGGGCGCGGGTCGGTGTCGTATGCGTACCGCATCTCCAAGCTGGAGATCACGAGCCAGCAGTGGGCGGACTTTCTGAACATGGCCGTGCGCCAAGGCGTGAACCTGAATGCCTACGCGCTCAAGCCCAGCTTCTGGGGTGCAAGCCAGGCGGGCAGCCAGTTCGCGGTGAGCAAGCCGATGCAGGGAGTGCTGGGGTTGAACTGGCGCGCAGGTGCCTACTACTGCAATTGGCTTACGAACGGCAAGCAGGAGAGCTGGGCCAGTTGCCAGAGCGGCGCGTACGACGCCTCCACGTTCAGCGGCGTTCCCGGTCAGCCGTACACCGATCAGCTGTACCACTCGGCGGGCGCGAAGTTCTGGATTCCCACGCTCGATGAGTATCTGAAGGCCGCCCACTATGACCCCAACGGCAACGGGCTGGGGCAGCCGCGGTGGTGGGCGCAGCCGTACAGGTCGGACACGGCTGCGATCCCGGGGCCGCCGCCGCCAGGAGCGGGGCAGACCAGCGGCGGGTGGGACCCCGGAGACTTCTCCGAGCTCTCCCAGAATTTGGGTGCGTACACGACCTCGACCTCGGCATATGGACTGTGGGATCTGTCAGGCGGTTCCAAGGAATGGCTCGAAACCCCCATCGGGCTTGATAGCAGTACGGGATTCTACAAGAGCCGCAGGGTGATGGGCTCGTATGCGGGCGAAAGAGGTTACGACCAACGAGACAACGCTTTCGGCGTCGACTTTGACTACCCCGCCGAAGACGGCTTCTACGGCTTCCGAATTGCTGGCCAGATTCCGGCGCCGTCCGTGGTGACGGTCGCCTTTGTTGGAAGCGCTGGGTTCCTGTATCGCCGGAGAAGGTAAAGTCTTTTGATAGGAGACAAGGAATGAAACGCCCACTGTTGAGTGGCGTCGGGGTTATCCTGTGCGCCGCGGGGATGGCCCGCGCCGACATCGAAGTCAAGCAGTACAACGTCAGTGGCGCACAGGTCGGAGTGACGGACATCCACAACTCTGGCGACGATTTCACCATCACGGTCCACGAAAGCGCCGCGTCGATCGTGGTAAGGTCGAACGACATCTCCCCCAGTTCGGAGAGCATCGGACGTATCAAGGTAGAGAATGGGAGTGGTGCATCAGAACACAACGTCAAACTTTATATTGCACAGAGCAAAGATCTGCAGGACATCGAGTTTTATCCTACCAGCGATCCTCCTGCCTGCCATGACTGGGCGGGAATCGAGGACCATCGCGGAGGCGGAACGCTGGCGCTCAAGGCCCACATCGGCGGCAACCTCACGGGCACGATCATCGGCGCCACGAGTTCCGCGCCCTACACCCGGCTCAACACGCTCCAAGTCGAAGGCACGATCGGCGCCAAGGTCTACGCCCACGACGGCTACTACCTCGTTGAGTGTAAGAAGGCGGTAGCTACCAACGGCACAGCAATCTGGTCGGACACCGACATCGGGCTCGTGCGGGCGACCGTCGTGCCCTCGGGCTACGAAGGCAGCGGCGGCGTTGTCCTCGCGGGGCGAGAGAGAGACCTTTCAAAAACGTACACGATCGACTGGATCGACGCGCCGAACGGCTTCATCGGAGGCGACCCGACTGCTTGCCACGAACTCCCGTCCCAAGCGGCCACGCTCGAGGCCGGGTTGCCGCCGGCGCTGGTGAACCCGCCCGCGACGTACAGCGTGGCACCCACCACCGTCATCGCCGCCGCTCTTGCAAACCCGCTGCTGCCCGTCAGGCCGCTGCCCAGCGTGTGCCACGCGGAGCCGTCCCAGCGAGCGACCGCCGCGACCGACATGCCACCGCTGCCAAGGGTCGTGAAATCCCCGCCCGCGATCAGGTCGCCTGCGTACTCACTAAGGGAATAGACGGTGCCGCTCAATCCAAGCCCAACCTGTTGCCAATCCGAGCCGGTCCATCGCGCGATGTGCCCGACCGTGGTCGTGCCCGTGCCCTGCCGCGTGAAAGTCCCGCCGGCGTACAACTCGCCGTTGCAGACCGCCAGCGCGTACACATAATCGTTTAGCCCGTTGCCCAGCGCAGACCACGAGGTTCCGTCCCACATCGCAACGTTGTTGGCCTTCGTCGTTCCGGCCACACCGAACTTTCCTCCCACGACGAGCGCCGGACCTTTGGGGCCAGCGCCATCTGGGTCCCAAACCGTCGTCGACCACACCGCTTCTCCGTCCACGCCCGGCACTCCTTGGCCCTCGAGCCAATGTCCCGGGCACTGTGCGGCGCTCGGCGCTGTCAGCGCCCCGGCGACAAGCAGCACGGTCGTCACGTCGCTCTGAAAACTCATCGGCCGGCTCCCCGTGGTGTCCGGCCGCCACTGTACCACCTCGCGGAGCAGGCACCTAGCGCAGTGTGCGGGGCGAGTCCATATGGCACCTGCGGAGTGCAGTAGGACAGGTCGGCCCAACAGCGTTGAGCCCCGCTTTACCCCACGGAGCGCGGCCGTTCCATGAGTGGTTCCCGAACTGATTCCGCTTCCAGCGAGCACTCCGTCCGAGTACAATTGAGCCCCCCACGCGTTATCAACGAAGGGAGTTCCATGCGACTGTTGATCGTCCTCAGCGCTATTGGCGCGGCCGGGTCTGCCAGCGCTGCACCTCCGTTCAGGCTGATTATTGCGAACGGGCAGACGGTCCCCACCCTCAGCGGACCGTCATTGACTCTTACGTCCTTTGGCGGCTCTTCGACCGGGCGGTACGCCCAGCTCACCGACGATGGCACGCTCGCCTTAGTCGGCACGGCCCAGACCAAGAGGGGTGTATGGTCCGTGCGTTCGGACGGAACAATCGTGCCGTTCGCGGTCTCGGGCGATGGGGTCCCCGGGAGCGGCGGAGCGCTGACCTACGGTGGAGCGGCCAGCTTCTTGTTTGAGCCATGGGTTGCCGGGACTGATTTGGTCGCATATGCAGTCCCTGTAATCGGAGTTGGCCCAAACAACTCAAACGCAGTCATTATCGGTCGCCCTGGTCCAGGGCAGAAATGGGCTGCCCCCTTCGACCCCGCTCCCGGCCTGCCCGGCGTGACTTTTCAAGTCTTCTCCCCGCCCAGGCCAACGGTAGGCGGCGGCGTGATGGTTTCAGCAAGCCTGCAGGGCTCCGGAGTCACGACGGCCAATGACCGTGCGGTCTACCAGTACACCGATACCGACGCGCGGCTCTTGATGCGCGAGGGCGACCAGGCTGTCGGTGAAGCCGCGGGCGTCTACTACAACAACGTTTCCGGCCAGGCGGTTTCAAGGGGCACTCAACTTCTGTTCGACGGAAACGTGGCCGGCGCTGGCATTACCGACTCGAGCAACTCTCGACGCGTCTGGAGGACAACCGATTCGGGCCTCGAGACCGTGTGGGCGCAACGGCGCACGCTTGTCCCAGGCTTCAACGATGGCACCGTCTGGACGACGGGATTGCCGCGGTTTTCACGCGAGGGAGAGCACGCAATCCTCTCCAGTCAGATGTCCGGCCCGACCATCACCTCAAGCAATAACGAGGGCTTGTGGTCTTGGCAGGGCGGGACGTGGCAGTCGATCATTCGCGAGGGAGAGACCTTTGTAGGACCGGCAGGGGTTCGAACGGTGAGGTCGACGCAGAGTACTGGTTACTCAATAAACGAAAACGGACAGTGGGTGTCAGGGGTTTCCACTCTGGATTCCGTGGGGGGCACACACAGTGACCTTCTGATAGGCGATTCCTCTGGTCTGCGCGTGCTTCACGAGCTGGGACAGCAGGCACCGGGGTTGCCGGTCGGCGTGCTCATCGGCTCGACGCAACTCTCCCCGATCAACGAAGTCGGCCAGTTCGCACTAGCTATCACCCTTACTGGCTCTGGGGTTTCCACTGCCAATGACTTGGCGCTCTACGTCGGCAACGTCGATGGTTCCATGCATCTCGTTGTGCGCAGGGGCGATCTTTTCGAGTACTCACCCGGCAACTTCGCTCCTATCACCACGCTCACCGGAGACTTCGGGCTGAGCTTCACCGGGGTCCCTATCAACAACAGTGGAACGATGTGGTTCTACGCCAGCTTCAACAACGGCTTCCAGGGCTTGTACGCCACCACGGTGCCCACTCCGGGAGTGTTAGCGTTGCCGGTCTTGGCGGCGGTCATTACCTCTCGAAGGCGCCGCTAGCGTTGACTTGAATGCGCAGCCTCTTACACCTACATGCCTGAGCCGCGCTCCGTGGAAGGTGGCGATACTCACACCTGCGGCGTCGCCGGCTCGTCCACCGTGATCGGCAGCAGCCGCACGATGAGCCGCCGCCCGCAGCCGCAACACCGCTCGGGGCCGGGCAGCGGGTGGTGTTCGTCCAGGTCGATCGGCGCCAGCACGACGCGGTGAGCCTCGCCGGGCGTGGCGCCGCATTCGGAACATGGCCGCGGCGATAACGCGCCCGCCGACGCCTCCAGCCGTCTCAGCCGGTGGCTTAAGCCCATAGCGCGGCTCCCATCACGATCGCCGCCAGCCCGCACAGCAGCGCCAGCACCTCGACGCGGGCGGCGCCGGCCCGGTCGAACTCGACGCGGATCACCAGCGGGCGCGCGCAGGCCGGGCACACGTCGGGAACGGCGGGAGCCTCCCCGTGCGGGATGACCGTGATGGCGCAGTCGCCCGGCCCGGGTTGCCAGATCTTCCAGAACACCGGCCCGCCGCAGTCGGCGCAGCGCCTGGTGGGCGCGGTACGGCGCGTCGCCTGCTCCAGTCGGTCCGGTCTCGTGAGCAACCGCACGGGCTTGGAAGTGGGATGCCCGGCGTCGGTGGCGCTGCTGACGGTCGCCAGCTCCCAGACACTGGGCATGAATTCCTTGGTCTGCCGCGGCGGCTTCTTCACCTTGACTTCCGGCCACATGCCGATCCGTGCCCGGGTCGGAACGGCCGCTACTTTCTTTGCCAGGAGCCGCTTTCGCTCTTCACCATGTCGCCGATGCGCGCATTGGCGATGTTGCGTGTGGACGCTTGCTTGGCGACGACCGAGACATCCAGATGATCTCGTTCCGCCAGGGCCTTGTAGTCTGCCGTGCGTGCCGCATTCTCCTCGTCCACGAGGCGGGCGATCGACGCATCGCCGCGGTCTGCGATCTTGACAATCTCCACGAAGCCGGCGGTCGTCTCTCCCACCTTGCCCTGTGTCTTGAGCGTGTTCAGCTTCTCGAATCGTGGGAAGTCCCTCGCCCGAATCCACTGGTCCTTCGCCACGCGGAGCAGGTCGGTCGGCCCGGCGTGCTCGATGTTGCGCCGGGCGTTGCGCAAGGCGATAGTCTCTGCGGTGGCCTGGTCCTTGGCCTCGGGGTGTTCCTTGTTGATCTCGTCCGCCAGGATCTGGTAAAGCCGACGGCGATCCGCGTTCTCGTCGTTTACGAGCGAGCTGATGGTTTCATCCGGGGCCGCCTTCCCGTCGACGATTTCCAGGTATCCATCGATAGTCTCTCCGATCTTGCCCTGCCGCTTCAAATCGCGCTCCTCGGGTTCACGGGCTCTGAATCGCACCTTGAGTTCGTCCTTGGTGGTCTGTGCCTGCACGGTCGTTGCGACGGTGCACAGCACCAGAAGCGCTGACAGGATCGCGAAGAGTCGGTTCATGAGGGAGTTCCTCCGGTGTGGTCGGGGTTCGTCGCTGACGGGGCGGCGGGCGGCGTCGCTGGGGCGGCCGTCGGACGAGTCGTTGGGGGAGGCGCAGGCTTGCCCGCGTCGTCGAAGAACGAATCGAGCTTCTTATCCGCTTCCAGGTAGACGTGGAGCGTGATGTCGATGGGCTCCACTTTGATTGGCTCGACCTTGAGGGTCGCACAGCCGACCAACGCCGTCAGGGTCAGCAGCACGCACCCAAGGGAGCGGCACGTCCGTTTGAGGGTCATCGTGGTGCATCCCCTGAGGCCGGAGCCTCAAAAAATTTGTCCAGGGCCCTTTGGGTAGCGGCTCTGACCTTGGATTCTGTCACCAACCGGGACACAAACTCGACGAGGGCGTCCTGAACGTGCAGATCGAGAGTTATGTTCAGGCCCTGCGGGTCCTCGCCGTGGCGACCGAACCCTGATAGATACGCTCTGACAACGGTGTGGGCTTCTTCTCGCGCCAGATCGATCGTGAGCGCATGGAAGGCGAAATCCCGCAGCGCCACGATGATCTTGTCACGCACCGGCCGCGTTGTTGTGTCCGTGGAGAGACGCGGGGCCTGAGCGTCGAGCAACGCTCCCAGCGCATCAGCGTCGGTGGCCTGAACGAATCCATGGGGCGGGTCGGCCCGGAGTGACCCGCTCAACTGATCCAACCTTGGGGTCTCGCTGGTAAGGTCGATCGACACGTCGGTGTCCCCACTGATCCGACCCTCCCCGGTCGCGTGATGGCTCGTGATGACCGGCAACCATTCGGCCAGGCTCAGGTTCGACATCGACAACCGGGTGTGAATGCGCGGAGCGCGGAGATCAACGGTGAACGGTGCGGCACTGACGGTTCCCCCGTCGCCGACCGTTGCGGAGAGCGATGTCAGATCGACGGTCCCCGGGGACGGCATGACGGCCGTGGCGCAGATGTCCGAGAGTGCAAGGCTGTCGGTACGCAGAGAGCCGTCGATCATGCTCAGACTGGCGTCCAGCACTCGTACTCCCCAACCGTCCACGAGTCCCCTGGCGCGGCCCTTGATGCTGCCGAGGAATCCAGTGGCTCCCGCCGAGCCCAGGGTGACCGGCACTTGCCCAGAAGATTGCATGTCCAGGACAACGGTGACCGACCGCTTCTTGCCCGTCCCCTCGCCCGCATCGGCTTCGATCCCCACCGTGCCCTTTGCCCCGGAGAACTGCCAGCCTTCTCCGCTCGCCGCCGCCTCGAGATTCAATTGGGGACCGTCGAGCTTCACCGCTTTCAATTCGACCGAACGCAGGGCGAGATTGCCGGCGCGCAGGTCTTGTGCGGCGATGGAGGACGTCAAGCTGCGCACCCGGCCGCCCGAGTCAACCTCAACCTGCCCCTTCACCGTCGCCCGTGTCAGTGAGATGGCCAGGTTACCTGCGCGCTCGTTCACCGAATCCAGCGTGACCGTCGCGTCAATTCCCATGGAGCCGCCGGGTTGGTGCTGAACCATCGTGGCGCTGAAGCGAGCCTGCGGTGTTGACGATCGGGCGATCCCTGCGTCGATAACGTCGGTCGAATCCGCTGGCGGTCGACCCGCGCTGCCCGCCACGTCCACGGTCAGCAACTGAGAGGTGGTCCGGGCGTGCGCTGTGAGCGAGACCGGAAAGCCCAGGGCTTGGGCGTCGATCCGGCAATCAATCCCGCCGGATGCGGCGGCAGAGAGTCGGCCCGAGCAGGGAAATTCGTAAGTCGCATCATCTGCGACAACGCGAAGGACCGATTCTCGCAGGTCCATCGAATCGCACGGCAGATCAAACGAGACTGGGTCCGCGGCATTCTTAGGAACTGGTCCCCAATCAATTTCTTCGTCCCGCACGCGGACCGTCCACCGCGCCCCCCGTATTCCGATGGTGCCCACCCGACCCGCAATCAAGCCCACGAGGCTGTAGGTCACATCCACCTCTTGGACCGTCAGCCAAGGCGCCGTGCCCACAGAGAGGTCAGCAACATGGACGTGGCTTACTCCGAGCGACTGGATCTGGAACGTTGCCGGTTCGAGGCCCGCAGCCGCGAGCGAGCGGCGCGCGGCCCATGTCGCAATGGAGAGTCGCGCTGTGAAGACGCCTGCCAACAACACAGCGACAACCAGCGCGGCTGCAACCCACAGACGTCTGCGGGCAAAGATCGGTCGGCGAGTGGGTCTCATTCGGGCGAGGGTGCCCTCTTCTCCAGTCCCCACCCAGCCATTAGCATAAGCCGCAGCCGGGTGGAGTCGCGGACAGGTCATGGATCGCTGTACACGCGACTGCGTGATGGGCGCGAGCTTGGCACACCGTCGGCGCTCCTTCCGACGAGCGAGTGGAATTGATGGGTAGGCGGTAGCGATTGGACGGGGGGCGCATTGCCACCCCGCAACCCTCTGCGTCAGGATGTGCCACCACCATTGTGCGCTTCTTGTGCGCGCGACCCCTGCGGAAGTCGTACGTGACGGTGGGGGCGTTCGTTCCCGAGCCTCGCCCACCCCATTGCCAACGTGAAGGTCGAGGGTTCGAGTCCCCTCGCCCGCCCTGATGAAGGCCCGGTGTCCCGTGACGCCGGGCCTTGTCATTGGGTGCCAGGTTGCGACGCACTTGGGACTGGCGCGAGATATAGGGGTCGAAGAACCGCGCCAGCGCCGAACATCGCTTCCGTGCCGCGACACGCCAGAAGATGACGCCGGATGCCTCCTTCGGCCACTAGTTTCCTGCGCTTATTGTGCGCGCTGCTCGAAGACGAGCATTTGGCGACACGCGAGCATCCATGAAAAAAGGCCCCGGCGTGAAGCCGAAGCCCTTCGCGGCAGCTGGCGCTGGGGGGCAGCACACCAACCACCGCATCACCAGCGTATCGCGTTGCGTGTCCGCGATCGCCCAGGAAGAGTTCCCCCATCACGCCGTCGCGCGGTGGCGCTTCACGCTCGCCGCCGCGATCGGGATCGACGCGGGAGCGGGGGCGGTGGGGGAGGGAATCGCCGGCACCTTCTGCAGCTCCGCCGCCACCGGCAGGAGCGTGGCGTCCATGTACACGTTCTCGGTGAGCTTGGGGTCGCTGTGCCGCATCTGCGCCTGGCGCGTGCGCGAGGTCATGCCCACGACAGCCATCAGCGTCGAGCAGGTCATGCGCAGGGAGTGGAAGTCCACGAAGCCGGTGGCCCGCGTGCCGAGGTCGATGCCGGCGAGCTTCAGGTCCGCCGTCAGCGCCTTCATGCTCGGCACGGTCGGGACGATGCGGTCCGTCTGCTTCGCGCCGCTCGACCTGTACTCGCGGAGCGCCTCGGCCAGCTGCGGGTGCATGACCACGCGGTCGGCGCGTCTGCTCTTGGTCGTCTCGGCCCGCAGCCTGATGACCGCCACGGCGCCGTCGAGGTCAAGGTCGCCCCACGTCAGCGCCCCGATCTCGCCGCGCCGGAGGCCGGTCCACACGGCGATCAGGTACGCGATCTTCCGCTCCCGCCCAAGCCGTAGCGCCAGAGCCCGGACGCTTCGCCGTACGTTGGCTATCGGCTGGCCCACGTTGGCACCCGTTCGCACGGTGCGGAGTTCGACGAGCGGGCGTCGCTCGGCCGCGTCGAGCAAACGGGCGACCTCGTCGGGCGTGAGCGAGCGGCGCGGGTGGACGGGCAGCGCCGCCCGCCTATCCAGCTTCTTCAACGCCGCCAGCGGGTCGTGCGCCACGTACCGGGACTCGACCGCCCACTTGGTGAAGCTCTTCAATGTGCCCAAGTACTCGTTCTTGGCGATGACCGACAGCGGCTTGCCCCTGGGGTTGTTCTTGCTGGTGCGGCGATGCTCCGAGAGCGTGCGGAGGATGGCGGCGGGGTCAAGGTCCACGATCCGGGCCGCCCTGGTGCGGGCCACGACGAGCTTGAGCCTGGCTTCGACCTGCTGCACGTACCGCTCGTGGCGCTGCCCCGCCCTGACATTGGCGACGAACGCTTCGATGTGTTCGGCGATGGGCCGCGCGGCACGCTCATCCACCGCGCTCGTCAGCCCCTCGGCGCGGCGTGCGGACTCCCGCTCCAGCCGCTGGGCCAGGAGCAGGCTGGCGTCGCGGTCAGGGTGGCCCTTGCAGGTGCGCCACCGCTGCTGGACCGCGTCGTAATAGTTGCAGTACCACGTGCTGCCGCGCCTGGGCTTGTGCAAGCGATTACTCGAAGGGAGCTGTG
>JBGALI010000003.1:0-336828 GCA_044223975.1 Phycisphaerales bacterium
GCCCGTCTGAGGCGGGCGCCACGGGTGATCGCTCAGGAGGGGTCGGACCCGAAAAGCCCCGGCCCCGGGGCCGGTCGGCGCGCCGGTCGGCGCGCGGCGCCGGGCCCGCCGCTCGCCCGCACCGAGGCGGGTGCCCCCGCATCCTCGACGCGAGACGCCACCGTGCCATCGGAAACTCGGGTGGTCAGTCGGTCCCCGGGTCGGGCGTCGGCGGTCGTTCGCACGAGGCGCCCATCCCGGCCGGTCGTCACCGAGTAGCCCCGCTCCAGCACGCGCAGCGGGCTCACCGCGTGCAATTGGCGCTCGTCGGCATCGAGGCGTGAGGCGAGTGCCGGGGCGATGAGCCCGGCCGCGCGGAGCAGTCGGGTCGAGGGCTCCCGGAGGTCCGCCGCGAGCAGCGTCCCTTTCGCTCCCGCGCGGAGTCGCGCGGCCGCGCCGTTGAGCCGCTCCCGCATCCGTGCCAGCACCGCGCGGGGACGCTGGCGTTCCAGACCTGCCGCGGCACGCTCCACGGCCAGGGCCGCGACGTGACGGTGCTCGGCAACCGCACCGGCGAGCGAGCGAGCGGCGTTAACAGTCGCGTAACGCCCGTCCGCCGCGACCGCGCCCATCGCCGAAGCCAGACGCCGCCCCGTCGAATGCACCTGGCGCCCCAGGGCCGCGACGTCGGGCGTGAGCCGCACCGCGGCCTGGGTCGGCGTGGCGCACCGCTCGTCGGCAACCAGTTCGGCGACCGTGACGTCCGTCTCGTGCCCGATCGCGGCCACGACGGGCACGCGACTCCTGTAGATCGCGTCCGCCACCACACGCTCGTTGAACGCCCAGAGGTCTTCCTTGCTCCCTCCGCCGCGCGTCACCAAGATCGCGTCGATCCCCAAGGCCGCGTGGTGAAGGCTGAGCGCATTGACGGCGCGGGCCACCTCCTCCGCGGCGCCGTCGCCCTGCACACGCACATCGGCCAGCAGCACACCCACCGAGGGGCAGCGCTTCTTCATCGTCACCAGGACGTCCTGCAATGCCGCGGCACTGCGGCTGGTGACGACCCCGATCCGCCGCGGGAACACGGGCAACGGCCGCTTGCGCCCCGGGTCGAGGTACCCGAGCCCACGGAGTTCTTCGATCATCTTCCGCAACGCCAGGTCGAGCGCCCCGGCGCCGACCGGCTCGATCGAATCGACGATGAGCGAGACTCGCCCCTGCTTGGCGTAGAACTCGACGCGCCCGCCCACCACCACCTCGCGCCCTTCCTCGGGCTTGAAGCGCACGCGCGCCGCGGCTGAGGCGAACATGACGCACCCGATCGACGCGGCCGCGTCCTTGAGGTCAAAGTACCAGTGCGTCCGCTCGCGCAGGCCGCTGACCTCGCCGATGACGCGGACCTTTCCCGGCACGCCGGCCCGCAGGGCTCCGTCCACGAGGCTGGCGAGGGCGGAAACCGTGATCGGCCTGCCGCGCTCCGGCGTCGAAGCGGCCGCCTTCTCGCGGGTGCGGCGAGCACTCATTTTCGAGGGATCGAAGAGCGGGCCCGTCATGGCCAGAGCGTAGGGTCGACCGCGTTCTCGGACGGCACGGATCACGTTTGGGGCCGCACCGAAGCGCCCGGCGCCGCTCGATCTGCCGCGCCCGATCACGACACCGAGGCGTGGGGAATTCTCCTCATCGCTCATCAACTCGCGCGAGTTTGACGCCGATGAATGGGACCGGGAGGTCCATCGCCATGAAGGATCCGTCTGCCCGCCCGGACCATGCGCCGATTATCAGCGAGTTCGCCACGGACCCGGACATGGTCGAGCTGGTCTCCCAGTTCGTGGGCGAACTCCCGACGCGTGCGGAGGCCCTCTTGAGCGAGTGGCGCGCCCAGAACTTCGCGGAGGTGCAGCGCGCGGCACACCAGCTCAAGGGTGCGTCGGCGGGCTACGGCTTCCCCTCGATCGGGCTGGCCGCCAGCAGGGTCGAGGCCGACCTCCGCGGGCGCAGCGCCGACCAGATTTCAAGCGACGCGGCCCGTATCGCGGACGACATCCGACGCCTGACCGAGCTGTGCAAGCGGGCCAGCGCCGCGCGCCCCTGACCGACCGCCAACCGATCTCTCCGCAGACGCACCGCCCCTGGGATCACGATGAGCGAACTCTCGACGACACCGCCGCACACGCCCGACGAGCCGCTCGCGGAGAGCGCTCGTCCTTCGGTCCTCGTGATCGATGATTCACCGGACGTGCACAGGCTCCTGAAGGCTCGCCTCCGCAACGAGGAGCTGGACATCCTCAGCGCCGCGTCAGGTACCGACGGGCTCGTCGCGGCCCGCGACAAGACGCCGTCCATCATCCTCCTCGATCTCGACATGCCGGGCATGGACGGGTTTGAGGTGCTCCGCCAGCTCAAAGAAGACAAGACCGCGATCGGGATCCCGGTGATCATCCTCTCGGGGCTCCAGAGCTCGCAGGACAAGGTCACCGCCTTTGACCTGGGCGCGGTCGACTACATCACCAAGCCCTTCGACCTCACGGAACTCCGCGTGCGCGTCCGGTCGGCGCTGCGCATCCAGCAGCTCGTGCAGATGCTCGCGCAGAAGGCGCAGATCGACGGCCTGACCGGCCTGTGGAACCGGGCGTTCTTCGACCGGCGCTGGGCCGAGGAAGTCTCGCGCGTCGCCCGCCACTCGCGCCCCCTCTCCGTGGCGATCATCGACATCGATCACTTCAAGAGCGTCAACGACACCTTCGGGCACCCCGCCGGCGACGCGGTGATCCAGGGGCTGGCCAAGATCCTCCAGCGCGAGAGCCGCGCCAGCGACGTGGCCTGCCGCTACGGCGGCGAGGAGTTCGCGCTGGTCATGCCCGACACCGCCCCGCAGGACGGCGCGATCGTGTGCGAGCGCATCCGCAAGGCCCTCGAGGACACGGCGTGGTCCCGCCACCCCGAGCGCCGCATCACCGCCTCGTTCGGGCTCTCGGGCACGACGGGCCAGGCGGTGATCACGCCCGAGGCGTGGCTGGAGTCGGCCGACAAGGGCCTCTACACGTCCAAGAAGGGTGGGCGCAACCGCGTCACCATCACCGACGTCGGGCCGCCGTCCCTGGTCCGCGCCGCGGGCTGAACCGGCCGGCCTCAGAACGGGAAGATGATCCCCGCGTACACCAGCGCCTGATCGATGGCGGGGTTGTTCTCGTCTCCGAAGATGCGCGCGTTGGAAACGTGGAACCAGCGCAACCCCACCTGCAGCCGCACGCCGTCGTCGCTCAGCAGCCGGGTGAACCCGACGCCCGCGCGCGGCATGAAATCAAAGCTCGTCCCTCCCTCGGGGACCGAGTTGGTCGCGCCCAGCACGCCGATCCCCGCGTCGACGTACACCGTCCACGGACCGGTATCGATGAAGTGCCACCGGAAGACCATGGAGGCCGAGAGCCCCTCGGCGTTGTCGCCGGGCTGATTGAAGTACCACAGCGCCAGCTCGCCGGCAAACTCGACGTCCTTGGCGATGAAGTACGAGTACGACCCGTAGAGGCCCGAGTCGGTCGACCCGTTGAACCCATACGAGAGATTCGCGCCGATCGTCCACCACTTCGAGTCCGCGTCGCCGAACGCGGGCCTCGCCTCCGTTTGCGGCGCGGCAGACGCGCCCGGGGCTTCTTCTGCTGCCCCGGGCTGTGGGTACTCGAACCGGAACGACGCCGATTCCCCCAACGGTGAGGCGCCGTCGTCCGCGCGAACAACCGCTGCCCCATAGCCCAGGGCCATCGCGGCAGCACACATCAAAGCCCACCTTTGTTTCAGCGTCCGGCTCATGGTCGCTCCTCGTGGAGGCGACAGCGTAGCCGAACGCCTAGGCTCCCGCGGGAGACCGCCATGGATCCGAACCCGCCCGAGCCCGCCGCCCAGCGCGTCGACCGCAGGCTCGACCGGCTCGAAGAGCTCGTCTCCTTCGCCGAGCAGCGCCACGAGGAGTTGAACTCCGCGCTGCTCGACCTGGCCGCCCGCCTCGAGCACATCGCCGCGCGCGTCGAACGGATGGGCTCCACCATCGAGTCGCTGGCGCACCAGGCCGCGCCTGACACCGACGACCCGATCGCTACCAACCCGCCGGGCGATCCGCCGGCCGGCCCTCACGCCGACTCCAGCATCGAAGGCGCTTGAACGCCGGGCGGACCGATCACATCACTTGGCGACAACGACCTTCGCCAGTGCCGCATCCTTCTGCGCATCGGTCATGGCGTTCCACTTGGGCACACAGCCGGGGCAGCAGAAGGCCACCTTCTGGCCCTTGTAGTCGGCGAGCGTGGTGCTCGTGCTCGCGTCATCCTCGGGCATTACCGGGCAGTTCGCGTTGACCGCGACCGCGTGCACGGTGCCCTGCTGCGCCGGCTT
This sequence comes from Phycisphaerales bacterium, assembly GCA_044223975.1. GTDB lineage: Bacteria > Planctomycetota > Phycisphaerae > Phycisphaerales > UBA1924 > CAZCPB01. The sequence goes on from JBGALI010000003.1 coordinate 4,366, forward strand.
GCACTCGGCCTCGGAAGTTGTGGACGTCGCGCACGCGCCGAGGGCGAGGCTCAGAACGCACAGCGCGGCCTTGATACCAGCGGGGGAATGCTTCAATGGATGCTCCACTCTCAGAAGCTTGAAGAGACTCGGCCGCGCGATCACGAGACGAGCGCGGCACCAAATAAAATGCGCCGGGCTCACACTAAAGCAAGCCCGGCGCGGAGAGGGAGAGACGGTGACCCGATCAAGCATCGGGGTCGATGCAAAGGACGGCGGGGCTCCGCCGGAAGGGTAAGTGTATCAAGTCGCTTCTCACGACGCGAGCCGCCGAGAATGCCAAGAAGCCGTCCTGTGAATTAGCCCCCGCCGGCTGCGGGAATGGTCGCCGCCGCCGTGCTCGCTCCGACCTCCGAAGCCGTGACCAGCCCTTCGACCTGCGTCCTGAGCAGTTCGGAATACCTCCCGCTGTGTTCCATAAGTTCTTTGTGCGAACCGACTTCGGCGATCCTGCCGCCCTCGAGTACGACGATCCGGTCGGCGTGCCGGATGGTGGACAGCCGGTGCGCGATCACGAAGCTCGTGCGGCCCCGCATGAGTCGCGCAAGACTTTTCTGTATAAGCGCTTCTGATTCGCTATCGAGATTGCTTGTGGCCTCGTCGAGGATCAGGATGAGCGGGTCGGCGAGCACGGCCCGAGCAATCGCCAGGCGCTGCTTCTGTCCCCCCGAGAGGCGCACGCCGCGCTCGCCGATCAGCGTGTCGTAGCCAAACTCCAGCTTCTGAATGAACTCGTGCGCGTTGGCCGCGCGGGCCGCCTCGGTGATCTGCTCCATCGTGGCGTCGCGCCGTGCGTACGCGATGTTCTCAGCGACCGACCCGTCGAAGAGGAACACGTCCTGCTCGACGATCCCCAGCAGCCGCCGGAAGCTCGAGAGCTCGATCGAGCGCAGGTCGCGCCCGTCAAGCGAAACCGTGCCGCGCGTGGGGTCGTGGAAGCGGGCGACCAGGTTGCACAGTGTGGTCTTCCCCGATCCGCTGGGCCCCACGAGCGCGATGGTCTCCCCCGGGCGCACATCAAGCGAGATGTCGACCAGCACCGGCGTGGGCGCGTGCGGCGCCTCGGACGCGGGGCTCTCGGCCGCGGGCTCGGCCCGGTGCTTGGGACGCGGAGCGGGCGGGTAGGCGAACGTCACGTCGCGCAGCGTGATCGCGCCCTTGGCCTCGTGCCGCCCCACGACGAACTCGCCGCGGGCGCCCTCGAACTCGCGCGGCTCGCCCAGCACGTCCAGCACGCGGTCGAACCCCGCGAGGTTCGACTGGATGTTGGCCGCTGTGTTGGTCAGCGTCTCCAGCGGCGACAGCAGCATCAGCAGGTACGTCGAGAACATCATGACGTCGCCGATCGAGAGCTTCCCGTCGATGACGCGCGACCCGCCGTACAGCAGCACCCCCACCGACGCGACGGGGATCAGGATCGCCCAGATGATCTCCAGCACCCGCGACGCCCACCACACCAGGATCTCCTGGCGGGTCATGTAGTGCCCGGCGTGCGTGAAGCGAGCCGTCTCGCCGAGCTGGCGGGCAAAGCCACGCACCACGCGCATCCCGCCGAACGCCTCGGTGGTGTGCGCGTCGATCCCCGTTCGCGTGACCTTGATGTCGCGGAAGATCGGCCGGATGCGGTTGATCCACGTGCGGTGCGTGAGCCACGTCGCCGGGATCAGGATCATCGCCCCAAGCAGCATGCGCCAGTCAACGAACGTGAGGATCACCAGCGTGCCCGCCAGCTGCACCACCGCGCGCCACGGGTTGTAGATCATCGAGAACACCAGCTCGGCCGCCTGCCCCGCGTCCTCGCGCAGGATGCCCACCACGCCGCCGGAGCGGAACTGGTGCAGCGTGTGCAGCGGCAGCTGGACCGCGTGCTCGAAGGCCCGCCGCCGCATCGCCGCCTGCGTCCGCTTGGTGAGGCGCGTCGTCTGCCACCGCCCCCACGTGCCGATCCCCACCGACAGGGCGCTCACCGTGATCATCGCGGCGCCCAGAGCCCACAGCAGCTGCTTGCGGTCGGCCGGCGTCACGACCGCGTCGTGCCCGAACCGCTCGATCACCCACGCGGGCAGGCCCGTCGGGCCCGGGTGATCAGTCAGCACGTAGTCGATCGCGATCTTGGTCGACGTGGGCACCACCAGCGCCACCGCCGTCGAGAGCGTTAGCGTCGCCAGCGCCATGTACAGGAGGCGGTGGCCCCCCTCGATCTGGCGCCAGAACTCGACGAACAGCGCGCCGAACGACCGCGACCGGGCGGGCGGCGCGGCAACGCCCTTGCGCGCCGGGCGCCCCGCGTCGGCGCGCCGCGCGGACTCGGCGGCGCGCACGCTCTCCTTGTCCATCTTCGACCAGTTGGGGTCCTTCCGGCGCTCGAGATACTCGCGGTAGCGTGCGCGGCTGCCGGGGTGCTTGAAGAGCATTCTGCCCGATCGTACGCGCGGCGGGGGCCACGCACGCCCGGCCTCAGCGGCCCAGCTGCCGGCTGATCTCGGCGAACCGCTGGTCCAGCACCTGCTGGCGCGCCCTCAGGCGGTCGAACTCGGCCTGGCACTGCTGGCGCTGTTCAGCGGTGATCCCCGCCCTGGAGAGCTGAGTCTCGAGATTCTCCATCGCCGCCGAGATCTGCGCGCGCTCCACCATGATCTGGCCGGCCTCGTCGCGCAATCGCACGTTCCGCGAAGCCGCGTCGATCAGAAACTGCCCCTGGCGCTGGCCCAGCGCGACGCTGTCGACCTTGGTGCCGGGGTCCCGCGCCTGCCCGCCCGCCGAGAGCGTGGCCGCGGGCGGCCGGAACAGCGGGGAGCGAACGGGCTCCTGGCTCGACGGATCGGTCATGGGCTCGGCACGCTGCGAACGCGTCGCCCGCGCACGCTCCACCGCGGCAGACCAGCGCTCGGCGCTGAGGTCGCCCGCCAGCGGAGGTTCCGGCGCCGGCGACACGCGCTCGGAGCGGCGGTCCCAGGCGCCGATGATGATCCGGTCGTCCATCATGCTGCCCTGCCCGAGATCACTGAACCTCCCGAGCTTGATCTTGACGGTCATGGGCTCGCCGCTGCGGACGATGCCGAGGGTCACTTCCTCTCCCGGGTCGTGCGACACGATGGCGCTGCGCAGGTCGAGTTCGGTGGTGATCGGGTGCCCGTCGGCGGACTTCACGACGTCTCCGTCGCGGAGCACGCGCATCGCATCGAAACCCGGCGTCGACGGGCTGATCGTCACGATCCCGTCCCCGACCGTGGATTGGATCCGGACGCCCATCGCGCCGCGGGGCGTGCCCGCGAAAAGGCGCAGGCCCGCCGCGCGAAGGCGTTCACGCTGCTCGGCGGAAAGGGACGGGTCGCGCAGCGCCTGCTCGACCCCGCCCAGCCGCGCCATCGGCTCGCCCTCGCCGATCAATTGCGTCGCTTCCTCACGCTCTTTGAGCGAGCTTGAGTCGAGCGCCTTGATCAACTCCGGGGAGATCGACGGAGGCTCGGCCGCGAGGACCGGCAACGCCCCGCAGGCGCCCAGCACCGCCGCCGTCCATCCCGAGATTAAACGCACGCCACCCATGGACTCCTCCGGGGCTCCGCCCGATCGGGTCCCGAATAGTACGTCGCAGGCCGGACCGGGGCGCACCGCTCCGGAACGGCCGTCCGGATGGCCCCCACCCTCACGGACGCCCCCAGCGTCACTCCACGTTGGCGGCCTGTTCCTTGATGCGGTCGATGGCGCCCTTCACCTCGACGATCCAGCGGGACACCGAGGCGTCGGGAGACTTGCTGGCAATCGTGTTCGATTCGCGGAGCATCTCCTGGGCCAGGAAATCGAGCGTCCGCCCCACGGGCTTGTCGTCCCGACCCGAGATCAAGTCAGCGAACTGCTCCAGGTGCCCGCCCAGGCGGCTGATCTCCTCGGCGATGTCGGTGCGCTCGGCGTAGACCGCGATTTCCTTGATCAGCTCCGGCGTCGAGATGGTCGCCGACGCGGCGGACAGCATCTGCTCGATCCGTGTCTTCAGGCGCTTCTCGTACTCCGCCACAACGCCCGGGGCACGCTCGGCGATGAGCGCCAGGCGTGACGCGATCAGCTGCTGCTGCAGACGCAGGTCCTCGACCAGCAGCGCGCCCTCCTTGGCCCGCATCGCGACCAGGTTGTCCAGAGCCTTGTCCACCAGCGGCATGAACGATGAGCGTGCGCGGCTGAGGCGGTCCTCTTCGTCGGCCGGCGGTTGCAGCACGCCCGGCAGCGTCAGGAGCGCCGCGACGTCGAGCTTGAGCTCGCCGCCGGCGATCGCGGGTATCGCGCGGAGCTGCTTGATGTACCGATCCAGCGCCGCGGCGTTGATGTCGTACGCCGCCGACGCGGACGCGTCGGTGCAGCTTGCCGTGAGCGTGATCGTGCCGCGGGTCAGGCGCTGGCGGAGACGCGATTCGACCTCGGCCTCGAGCCCCTGGTAGAACTCGGGCAGGCGGATCACGCCCTTGAAGTACTTGTTGTTGAGCGATCGCGTCTCGACAAAGTAGTGGACGCCGTCGATCTGGGCCGACGCCTCGCCGTAGCCGGTCATGCTGCGGATCACGCGCGAGGCCTCCGGTTTACTTGGGCGCGGCGGGCGGGACGGCTGGCGTAGTGCCCGGTGCGGTCGCGGGCGTGCCCTTGGGGTCGGTCGCGGGCGCGGGCGGAACGACCAGCGGCGCGGCACCGTTCGGTGCCGGCTGAGTGGGAGTCTGCCCCGCCGGGGCCGGCGCGGGGGTTGCCCCGGAATCGTCCGGCTGCTGGGCCGGCGCGTTCGGATCACCCTTGCCCGTCGGCGGCGTGACCTGGGTCTTGAGCACCCGGACATCACCCTTGCCCGCGGACTCGGGCCGGTACCCGAAGTTCAGCGTGATGCCGAACCCCAGGAACAGGATGAACACGATGATGGTGAAAATGGTCAGCGCATCGCCCGTCTTGGCGCCGAACGCGGTCTGTCCCGAGCCCGCGCCGGACCCGAACGCGCCCGACAACCCGCCGCCCTGCGGGCGCTGGATCAGGACGGTCAGGACCATCATCACGCAGACGACCAGGAACAGAACGGTCAGGCCGCCGACCAGGTAGGTGTTCCACGCGAGCAGGATCGACATCAGGCGAAGCTCCGGTCCCAGAGGGGGGAGAATATTAGGCGGGGCGCTCCCCTCGTGCCTGCGAACCCCGCGCCTTCACGCCCCGGACCTTGTTCGACGTTGAACACCCGGGCTTTCGCTCGAGCCGGCTCGGCCTCGCAGTTTCACGGCACGGACCCGTACAGGGCGAGGTTATTCGCGCCCGTGATCCGCACGGGAATGATCTTCCCGATCCAATCCTCCGCTCCCCCGTGCGGCACATCCATGAACACGATCATGTCCGTGTCCGTCCGCCCCGAAAGCTGGACCGATCCGGGCTCATCTCCCCCGGGGGGTCCAGCCTCAGTCTCGTCGTCGATGGCGCACGCCGTGCTGGCCCGCCCGCCGATCGTCAACGTCACCGTCCCGTTCTCGCTGCACGCGCCCGCGGGAGTCCGACGTCGCTTCTGCTCCTTGCGCGACAGTCCCTCGATGAGTACGTCGAACGTCCGTCCGATCTGCTCGCGGCTGAGCCCGTCGCTGATCTCCGCCTGCACCGCCAAGAGCTCGTTGTTCCGCCGCCGCTTCACCGCCTCGGGCACATCGTCCGCCAGCTTGTCGAACGCCGTCGTTCCCGGCCGCGCCGAGTACTTGAAGATGAAGCAGTTCTTGTACCGGGCCCGCCTCACCAGCGCCACCGTCGCGGCAAAGTCCTCGTCGGTCTCCCCCGGGAAGCCCACGATGATGTCGCCCGACACGCTCAGGGGCCGGCCCTTCTCGGGCTGGTCGAGGATCGCGCGGGCGCGGTCCACGAACTCGATGTACTCCTCGACCTCGTAGCCGCGGTTCATCGCCTTGAGCATCCGGTTGCTGCCGCTCTGGGCCGGCACGTGCAGGTAGCGGCACAGGCGCGGGTGGTCGCAGATCACTTCCAGCACATCGTCGCCGAAGTCGCGCGGGTAGCTGGTGACGAAGCGCAGCCGCTTGATCGCCGGCACCTCGTCGTGGATGCGCCGCAGCAGGTCGGCGAACGTCGTCACGTTCTGCCCCGCGAACGGGTCGCGCCGGTGCCCGCCCGCGTACGAGCGGCCCTTCTGCGGCTGCGTGAGCCCGTTCACCGTCACCGCCGCTCCGTGCTCGAAGCGGTAGTGATTGACCGTCTGCCCCAGCAGCGTGATCTCGACCACGCCCGCGTCCGCGAGCTTCCTGCATTCCTCGACGATGTGGTCCGGCGGCCGGTGCACCTCGGCCCCGCGCGTGAACGGAACCACGCAGTAGGTGCAGAACTTGTTGCAGCCGCGCGTGATCCGCACGTACGCCGAGCCCTTCTTGACCGACTCGTCCAGCGGCGACACCGCCCGCGACAGGTCGAGCATCTCCAGCGAGTCCTGGGCCGCCGAGAGCGTGGCGCTGCGGCGCGAGGTGTTGCCCTGAAGCGCGACCTCGCGGCTGGACCGCTCCGAGGCCTTGAGCCCGTACCCCTCGCCCGTCTGGCTCACGACGCCGTCCGACACCAACGACGCCCGCGTTCGCACCGCGTTGTCCAGCAGCGCCGGCAGCTTGTCAAGCTCACCCGGCCCGCACAGCACATCGACTACCGGCATCCGCCGGACCAGGTCCGTGCCGTCGCGCTCGGCCAGGCACCCCAGCACCCCCACCACCAGCTCCGGCTGCCGGTCCTTGCGCGGCACCAGCTCCCCCAGGCGCGACCACACCTTCTGCTCGGCGTGCTCGCGCACCGAGCAGGTGTTGTACAGCAGCACATCCGCCAGCTCGGGGTCGGGCGTGAACCGGTACCCCAGCGCGCGAAGCTGCCCCGCGACCAGCTCGCTGTCGAGCTCGTTCATCTGGCAGCCGAAGGTTTCGAGGTAGATGGTGCGGGGCACGGGGGATGGTAGATGGGTCGGGGGCGATGTCGGATGTCGGATGTCGGATGTCGGATGTCGGAAATTCGAGCATAAACGGCACAGGTTCTTCCACATCCCACATCCGACATCCGACATCCGACATCACCGCACCCCGTACACTCCCCCCGTGCGCCCCGGCGTCTCCCTCGCCAACAAGTGCCTCCTCCTCTTCGGCGGCGTGATCGTCCTCGTCGTGCTTGCCGCGGCGTCGGTGCCGTGGCTGCGCATGAACGGCCTCGTCGATGAGGGCCAGCTCGAGCTCTCCCGCCAGATGGTCTCGTCCTGGGACCGCGTCGACCGCGACGCCCGCGACCAGGCCAGCGCCCCCGGCCAGCCGCTTGAGCGTGCCGGCGTCCTGGCCCGCCGCCTCCCCACCGATCGGGCCCGCGAGCTCTCGGCCGCCGACCCTTTCCTGGCGCGGGCCCTGCGCGAGTTCGACCGTCCGGAGGCCCCCGCCGACCTGCAGGATGCCCACTGGAACGGCACCAGCCGCGAGTACCGCTACGCCCGGGCCGTGCGCTCCGGGTCAGGCCCGACGTCCGCGCTCGACGGGATCATCCTCCTGGACCGCAAGCCGGTGCAGGCCTCGCGCCTGCTGCTGGTCAACATCGTCTACCTGCTCAGCGCAGGCTCGGTCATCCTCGGCATCGCCGTGCTGGCCTTCTACCTCATCACCCACAAGCTGATCCTCGGTCCCGTCCGCACGCTCAAGGAAACCGCCGAGCGCGTCCGCGCCGGCAACCTTGCCATCCGCTCGGAGATCGAGACCGGCGATGAGTTCCAGGAACTGGCCGAGACCTTCAACTTCATGCTCGGCGACCTGCAGGCCGGCTCCGACCAGCTCCGCTCGATCAACGCCGCCCTCGACCTCAAGGTCAACGAACTGATCGAGAGCAACGTCGCGCTTTATGACGCCGCCAAGCTCAAGGGCGAGTTCCTCGCCTCGATCAGCCACGAACTCCGCACGCCCCTCAACTCGATCATCGGCTTCGCCGAGCTCATGGCCGAGATCGCCCGCGCCGAGCACACCGCCCGCACCGAGGCCGGCGAGGAGATCCCCACCCAGCTCGCCAAGCGCCTCCGCTACGCCGAGAACATCGTCGCCGCGGCACGCAACCTGCTCGAGATGATCAACGCCCTGCTCGACATGGCCCGGATCGAGGCCGGACGCGTCGAGCTCCACGTCGACCGCGTAAACCTCCGCGAGGCCTGCGAGAGCCTCGCCGGGCTCATCCACCCCCTCGCCGAGCGTAAGGGGATCACCGTCAAGCTCGAGTTCGCCGACGACCTGCCCACGATCTCAACCGATGTGAAAAAGTTCCAGCAGGTCATCTTCAACTTCCTCTCCAACGCGGTGAAGTTCACCGAGCCGCAGGAAAAATCCGGTCGCCCCGCCCAGGTCACCCTCCGCGTCGAGCGCCTCGTCGGCGCGGGCGCCGGCCACGACGCCGAGCGCGTCCGCGTCAGTGTCATCGACACCGGCCCGGGCATCCCCGCCGACCAGCACGAGAAGATCTTCGACAAGTTCCATCAGCTCGAGGGCGGCCACACCCGCGAGCACTCCGGCACCGGCCTGGGCCTGGCCATCGCCAAGGAGCTGGCCTCGATTCTGCAAGGAGAGATCCAGGTCGTCAGCGAGATCGGGCGCGGCTCGATGTTCAGCCTCATCCTGCCGCTGGAGATCGACGCCGCGCGCGTCGCCGAGACCAACCTCGAGGCCCGCTTCCGCGGCACGCTCGGCGCCAAGCGCGCCTGGAAGGGCTGACCCGCCGCCCTTCCCTCCCGCTCACACCCGGACCGCGCCGACCGAGTGCCGCACCACCGGCTCGGGGGCGCCCTCGTCCCATTCCACCGCCACCACGTCGATCCGCAGGGGCCGCGACTGCCACCCGTTGCTCCGCGCCAGCGCCCGCGCCAGGGTCACGAGCTTCCGCCGCTTGTGCGCCGTGATCGATGCCTCGGGGGGCGTGCGGGCGCTGCGCTCGGGCTGACCGGCGCGGCGGACCCGCGTCTTGACCTCCACCACGACGATCGTCTTCCCGTCGGGGTCCTCGGCGAGGATGTCGATCTCGCCGGCGTGCAGACGCAGCGAACGCCCCAGCACGCGGTACCCGCGAGACTTGAGCAGGCGCGCCGCGGCGTCCTCGCCCCGCAGCCCCCACGCGTCCGACTCGCTCCGGGCCCGCCGCACCAGCAGCGAGAGGAGCCGGTCGCGCAGGGCGCGGAGCAGCATCACTTGCGGGCCGCGTCGGCCACGGCGGGCTCGGGGTAGTACCGCTCGATGGCGACCGCCGTCAGCCGCTCGGTCATCTCCTCGATTCCCGTGAACGTCGCCCGCTTCTTCAGGTAGTCGATGTGACGGGCCAGCTCCTCGTCGAACTTCTGCCCGCGCAGCTCGCGCTCCAGGGCAAGCTGGGCCTGGTAAAGCCCCAGGGAGCTTGTGCGGACTTCCTCGAGCTTGACCCAGTACACGTTCCCCGTGTACGTGACCGGGCCCGCGACGCCGCCGGGCTTGAGCTTGTGCAGCGCCTCGTCGAGCGCCGGCACCGGAAGCAACGTCGTGGTCTCGAACGAGCCCTCGAGCGTGCGCGTCACCTGGCCCCCCTTGTCGGGCAGGTAATCGTTCCACTTCTGCGAGGCCAGCTCAGCGAAATCGGCGCCCGCGGCGATCTGGCGCGTCGCTTCCTCCACCACGTCCTTCTTCGCCGCCGGCACGCGGATGATCCGGTACACCACCGTCGGCGGCGGGTTGAACCGGGCGTACTGGTTCTCGTACGCGTTGCGCACATCGCGGAACGGCACGTACGCGCGAGTGCCCACGCGCGTCTGCAGCTGGTAGTTGATCATCTCGCGCTTCTTGATCGCGTCGAGCACCTCGTCGACGCTCTTGCCCTGAATGTCGGCGCCGAAGTCGGGCAGGTTCTGGTCCTCGCGCTGCGCCAGCTGCTCGTTGGCGCTCGACTCGGTCCCGCCGAAGTGCCGCAGGATGTCGCCGCGCTTCTGGTCGAAGTACGCCAGCAGGCCCTTGCGCTTCTCGTCGGTGTTGGCGATCGAGGCCATCGCCTCCGCGCGGAGCAGTTCGTCACGCACGAGAAGGTTCAGCCGCTGGAAGATGGCCACGCGCGTCTCGGCGATCCATTTGGCCCTCGGCGTGGTGCGGGCCTCGGCCTTCAGGCGATCGGCCATCGGCGCCAGGAAGTCGTTGATGTAGATCGCCTTGTTGTTGATGTACCCCGCGGTGCCGTCGACCAGCACGCTGGCGCCCTTGGGCGCGACCGTGTCCGTATCGACCATCACCGGCTTGCCGGGCTTGGCGACCACGTCCATCACGCCCTCCGACGCCTCCAGCACGCTGCGCCGATCTGCCTTGGGCGCCGGGCGCGGCGCGGGCGCCGGCACCGGCGCGGCCTCCTCCACCGGCGCGTTGGGATCGGCGAACTGCTCGGCGCGCAGCGAGACCGAACGCTCCGACTTGGTCGAGAGGCACCCTCCCGTCAATAGAATCGCCGCAAGCCCCGCCGCGCCGAGCGCCCGGCCCCCGCCGCTCCGAAGCCCCGTCGCGTGTCGAGTACTCATGGTTTCCCCTGTCCCGATCGTGCGCCGCGCCGGTCGAGAGCGGCAAGGCCCGGGCTAGAATGACGCGATCCCACCGTCAAGGAACGTCATGAGCGCTCCCGAAGAACCAAAGATTATCATCGATTCCGATTGGAAGTCGCAGGCACGGGCGGAGAAAGAGCGCCTCGCCCAGACCACCGCCAAGCCCGCACCCCCCGCCGCGACCGCCTCGGGGGCCGCCCCGGCGGCCCCCGAGGCGGGCGCCCCGCCGGGCCCGGGCGAGCCCGTCGGCATCCGCGACCTGCTCAGCCTGCTCATTTCGCAGGCCCTGGCCTACATGGGCGCCTACCCCGACCCCCGCACCGGGCAGGCCGTCGTGGCGCTCGACATGGCCCGTTTCCACATCGATCTTCTGGAAGTCGTCGAGCAGAAGACCAAGGGCAACCTCACCGACGAGGAAAGCCGCCTGCTCTCCCGCGCGCTCAATGAGCTGCGCCTCGAGTACGTGGAGATCGCCAAGGCCGTCAAAGAGGGCCGCGCCACCAGCGTCGGCCCCGGCGGACCGGGTGCTCCCGGCCCTGTCGCCCCCGGGATCCCGGGCGGTTCGCCCAAGCTGAAGTTCCCCGGCCCCGGCGCCGGGATGTGACCGCCCGTGTTCCTCGCGGCCCCTCGGGGTCGCATGGGAGTACCTGAAGTGCCCGACAAGCGATCGCTGCTTGAGCGTCACCACTTCCTGCTCCGCCGTCTGCACTCGCTGACCGGAATCGCGCCCATCGGCGTGTTCCTGATCAGCCACATGCTGACCAACTCCTCCATCGCGTGGGGCCTGGCCGACGCCCGCAAGAACGAGCTCGGTCACGGCGGCGTCGCGACCTTCCAGCACGAAGTGAACTTCATCCACTCCATCCCGTTCCTGCTCATCATCGAGCTCACGCTCTGGGTCTCCATCGCGTTCCACTCGATCCTGGGCTTCGTTTACGCCGCCACGGGCAGTTCCAACACCGCCCGCTACGGCTACGCCGCCAACTGGCGCTACCGCCTGCAGCGCCTGAGCGGCTACGTCGGCGTCGCGTTCATCTTCTACCACGTCGCCACGCTCCGATGGGGTTGGACCTTCCTCGTCCCCGGCGGCACGCAGTGGTCCGGCGAATTCGCCGCCTCGACCACGGCCGCGGTGCTCCGCGGCGGACCCCAGGGCATCTCCCTTGCCGCGATCGCCGTGGCGTTCTTCTACTTCGCCGGCGTCTCTCTCCTGGTGTTCCACTTCGCCAACGGCCTCTGGACCGCCGCGATCACCTGGGGCCTCACCGTGAGCCGCGAGTCCCAGCGCCGCTGGGGCTACGTCTGCGGCGCCGTCGGCGCCGGCCTCATGCTCATGGCGTGGTCGTCGCTGGGCGTCTTCCTGGCGATGGAGCCCGACGCGGCCCGGGCCGTGGAACAGAAGATGGCCGCCGGGCACAGCGCCCGCGAGAGCATCGAACTGGTCTCGATGGAGCGTGCCGGGGATCCAAAGAAGAAGGACGCATCGAAGTAAGGGGCAAGCCTCCCCTCGTTCGAAGGGACTCAGAACCGATGACCGAGCAGCGCGTGATCGTGGTGGGCGGCGGCCTGGCGGGCCTCGCCGCGTGCGTGCGCCTCGCCGAGAGCGGCGTCAACGTCGATCTCTTCTCCCTCGTCCCCGTCAAGCGCTCGCACAGCGTCTGCGCCCAGGGCGGCATCAACGCCTGCAACGACGTCGCCCGCCAGCAGGGCTACAGCGAGTACGAGCACTTCGACGAAACGATCTACGGCGGTGACTTCCTCGCCGACCAGCACCCCGTCCTCGAGATGGCCAACTGGGCCCCGCGCATCATCGACCTCCTCGATCGCATGGGCGTGCCCTTCAACCGCACCGCCGAGGGCTTCCGCGACCTGCGCCTCTTTGGCGGCTCGCTCTTCAAGCGCACCCACTTCGCCGGCGCCACCACCGGCCAGCAGCTCCTCTACGCCCTCGACGAGCAGACCCGCCGCTACGAGGCCGAGGGCAAGGTCACCAAGTTGGAGTTCTGGGAGTTCCTCGCCCCCGTCATCGAGGAGGGACGCTGCGTCGGCATCGTCGCCCAGGACCTCCGCACCATGCAGATCCGCGCCTTCCGCGCCGCGGCCGTCATCATGGCCACCGGCGGCTGCGGGCTCGTCTACGGCAAGAGCACCAACTCGATCATGTGCAACGGCGCCGCCGCGGCACGCTGCTACCGCGCCGGCGCCTGGTACGCCAACGCCGAGATGATCCAGGTCCACCCCACCGCCATCCCCGGCGCCGACAAGCTCCGCCTGATGAGCGAGAGCGCCCGCGGCGAGGGCGGACGCGTCTGGGTGCCACGCAAGGCCGGCGACCCCCGCCGCCCCAAGGACATCCCCGAGAGCGAGCGGTTCTACTTCCTCGAAGAGAAGTACCCCAAGTACGGCAACATCGTGCCCCGCGACATCGCGACCCGCGAGATCTTCGACATCTGCGTCAACCAGGGCATGGGCGTGGGCGGAGAGAATTCCGTCTATCTCGACCTCACCCACAAGGACCCCGAGTACCTCACCAAGAAGCTCGGCGGCATCCTCGAGATCTACGAAAAATTCGTCGGCGTCGACCCGCGTCACGAGCCCATGAAGATCTTCCCCGCCGTGCACTACTCGATGGGCGGCCTGTGGACACAATTCACGCCCGGCAGCTACAACCCGGCGACGCCGCTCCCCGGTCACAAGTCCGGCGCCCGCCCCCCCATCGGCGCCGACGTCGGCCAGGGCATGCAGCCCGGCGCCATCAACAACGCCCTCACCAACATCGCCGGCCTCTACGCCTTCGGCGAGGTGAACTACGCCTACCACGGCGCCAACCGCCTCGGCGCCAACGCCCTGCTCTCCTGCATCTTCGACGGCCTGTTCTGCGGCGTCTCGGTCGCCAACTACCTCCGCGACGGTGAGCCCTCCAAGCGCCCGGCCGATTCGATCTCCCCCGCGGCATACGACCGCGTGGTCGAGCACGAGGCTTCGCGTCAGAAGACACTTCTCGATACGGTCGGGCGCGGCTCGACTGATGCAAAGACCAACCCCTACCTCATCCACAAGGAACTCGGCAACGAGATGACCGCCGCGTGCACGGTCGTGAAGAGCGCCCCACGCCTCGAGCAGTGCATGGCAAAGATCGGCGAACTCCGCGAGCGTTTCGCGTCGGTGCGCCTCGGCGACAGCGCCGTGTGGACCAACCAGACGCTCAGCTACACCCGCGCCGTCGGCGACATGCTCATCCTCGCCGAAGCGATCGCGCTGGGCGGGATCCTCAGGAAAGAAAGCCGCGGCGCCCACTACCGCACCGACTTCCCCGAGCGCGACGACGCTCGGTTCATGAAGACCTCCGTGGCGAAGTTCGACGCGGCCAAGGGGACGACGTCGATGGAGTTCGTGCCCATCGACGCCAGCCTGGTTCAGGCCCGGGCCCGAACCTACGGAAAGAAAGAAGACACCGGCACGGCCAAAAAGGACACCCCGCGGCCCACCGTCGCCACGACCTGATCGCGCCGCACCGCCGCGCCGAAATCGCTGAAGGAACGCATGACCACCCCCGCCCCCCGCCTCGCCAGTCCCAGGACCCCCGCCGCGCCGGGCCGCTCCATCCGCCTCCGCATCAAGCGCTGCGATGGCCCCGGTAAGCCCTCGCGGTGGGAGACGTTCTCCGTCAAGGTCGAGCATGGCAGCAACATCATCTCCTGCCTCCAGCAGATCGCCGCCAACCCCGTGACCGCCGACGGCGCCCCCACCACGCCCGTGGTCTGGGATTCCGGATGCCTCGAAGAGGTCTGCGGCGCCTGCACGATGGTCATCAACGGGCGCGTCCGCCAGAGTTGCTCCTGCCTCGTCGACGCGTACGCCCCCAACGAGGGCGACGAGATCACGCTCGAGCCCATGAGCAAGTTCCCGGTCGTGCGCGACCTCTGGGTCGACCGCTCGCGGATGTTCCACAACCTCAAGCGCGCCAAGGCATGGGTCCCCATCGACGGCACCTACTCGCTGGGCGCCGGCCCGCGCGAGACGGCCGAGCAGCAGGCCGTCCGCTACGTGCTCTCTGAGTGCATGACCTGCGGCTGCTGCCTCGAGGCCTGCCCGCAGTTCACCATCGAGCCCGATCAGGAGAAATGGGACACCGCGTTCGTCGGCGCCCAGGTCATCGGCCAGGTCGATCTCTTCAACATGCACCCCACCGGCAAGGGTCTCAAGGCCGACCGGCTCGACACGCTCATGGGCCCCGGCGGCGTGAACGACTGCGGCAACGCCCAGAACTGCGTGCAGGTGTGCCCCAAGCACATCCCCCTGACCGACTCGATCGGCGCCGTCGGACGCCAGCTCACCGTCCACGCGATCGCCAGCTGGTTTTCCAACCGCTGATCGCGCCCGCGCTGTCAAGGCGAATCCTCGTTTTCGGTCCACGCTTCCGCCGTGCGAGTCGTCGCATCGTGCACGCGCCGCGTGACCGTGCCGCCCGCGCATCCTTCCGACCTTCGAGCCGCAGCCGGACCCGGCGGCGGTCGATCCATGGGTCCTCATGAGCCAGACGAATCTCCTCTCGTCGGGCCGGGAGTTCTCGGTCCAGCCCCTGATGCGTGCCCTCACGCCGTTCCTCGTCCTGCCCGGCGCCAGCGCCCTGGTCGGGATGTCGTACGTGCTCGGGGCCCAGTGGCTGGCCAACCCGGCCATGGGTATTCCCGCGGGCGCCTGGCTCGTGATCCTCGCTACCGCCGGCTCCAAGCTGGTGGTCGACGAGCGCGCCCGCGCCCAGCCGGTCGACGAAGCGCCGCCGGCGCCCACCACCCGCGCCAAGTGGCCCGAGGGCTCCGTGGTCGGCACCATGCTCGACGTCTCGGGGCGCCTCGCGGGCACCACCGTCCGCGTGGTCGACCGCGCCCTGCGCACCAACTTCCAGGATCACCTCTCCGCCGCCCACGACACGGTCGCGTGGCCCACGCGCCCGCTCCGCATCGGCCTGCGCGCCGGCGCCGAACTCGTCCGCACCCTCCCCGAGATCTCGGGCACCTGCCCCGTGGAGTGGTTCACCCTCTCGGGCTCGACCGACGCCGCCACCGCCTGCCGCCGCCACCTGCTCGACGCCGTGGTCTGGAGCAGCGCCGACGAGGCCGAGATCCTCACCAGCGTCTCCCCAGGCGCCGAAGCGTCGTGGTACGACTGGGCCGCCCAGCGCCCCCTCTCCTACGCCTCCGTCTTCCCCCACGCCCTCGACCCTGAGCGTGTCACCCTCGCCGGCGATGCTGGTCCGCTCCAGGCCGGCCCGCGCGTCGCACGCGCCTTGGTCGAGGCCGCCGCGGCACTCTCGCGCCGGCCCGAGCGCCTCGACCTGGGCGACCGGCTGCGAGGCCGCCGCCCCGACCAGGACATCGCCGCACGCGACGGCGTCTCCCCCGCCGACGAGCCCGCCCGCCTGGGCGACGGCGCCCTCGACGCGCTCGCCGAGGCTGTGGCCAAGGACGTCGACCCCGCCCGCGCCACGCACCTCGAACGCGTCGCCGCGCGAGTCACAACCGCCCACCTGGCCACGCGCGAGATGGACGACGCCCGCCGCCTCCGCCTCATGGAGCACGCCGCAGAGATCGTCGCCGGAGAGCCCGAGGTTCTTCTGCGCCTCGCCGCGGCGCGCTTCGGCGCCCTCCGGGACGGGGCCGCGTTTGAGGCCCTCGCTCGCGCCGACTACGCTCTCCGCGAGAGCGCGGCGGTGGCCGTCCCCGACCCTTTCGAGTTCATTCAGAGCGAATTGACCATGGGGTGCGGCGGCGCCCTCTCCGTCGGGCGCGTCGCCGCCGGCATCTGCCTGCTCTGCGCCCACACGCCCCGCGAGCGGCTCCGCTATCTCCGCGATGATCTCATGGACGACATGCGCTACAGCGGCTGGCTCGTCGGCGCCGACCCCGACCGCCGCCTGCTCATGGACGTGTTCTGCGTGCTCGAACGATCCGCAGGCCCCCGCGTGGTCGACATGGCGGGCGCCCGCGCCGCATGAGAGCGCCCCCGCCCGTCACGTGGCCCCGGCGCTCACGCGCTCGAACTTCGCGTCGTCCATCCACACCGTGCCGGCGCCGGTGAAGACCAGCCCGAAGCACATCCCGCGCGCCGCGGGCGGCACGTCGAACACGACCTCGTAGCGCGTCCACCCGGTGGTCCCGCGGATGGGGCGCGACTCCATGTTGTCGAACGACAGCGGCCGCAGGGCGTCCCCGTCCACACGCACGTACAGCCCGCAGAACCCGTCCGTCACGCCCTCGGTCCGCACCCACGCCGAGAACCGGAGCTTCGCGCCGTGAAAAGGCGCCGCGTCGGCACACTGGGTGATCGCGCCGAAGTTGTTCGGCGGGGGCACGTCGTCGCGCACCCGCCGCAGCCGCGCCGCGAAGGCCCCCGAACGCGGGGCCTGCGTCTCCAGCGCGTACTCGTACCCCGCCCCGCCGCCCTTCCACGCCACGGTGATCTCGTACTCGTCGCCCTCGTTCTCTTCCCCGGCCTCGAAATCAAGGTTGCCGAAGAATCCGGCGTACGCGGGGATCGGGCCGCGCTCCTTCTGTGCCTCTTCCTTCAACCGCTCGAGCTGGCTGTCGGAATCGCCGCCCGCGCACGCGCCGATCAGCGTCGCCCCGAGCGCCAGAATGCCAGCCGCGCACGCACGCCACACGCTCGCAAGCTTCATCGGTTCGCTCCGTCACGGCCGCCGGAACACGACGCGCCGGCACGCGCCTCACTCCAGCGGGTTCATGAACAGACCCGTCGCCAGCTTCGGATAGAAGAACGTCGACTTCTGCGGCATGAGCTCGCCCGCGCGGCTGACCGCCCGCACCGCCTCCAGCGGCGTCGGACGCACGATCACCGCCACCTGCGCGAACCCCTTCCCACCACCCGCGCCCGTCTCAAGCCCCTTGCCGATCTCCACCACTTCGTCCACCGAGTGCGGGAACGCCCACTTCACGCTCTCGCCGCCGTTGAGCTTCGGCTGGCAGATCTGCTCCACGATCAGGTGCTGGATGATGGCGACGTCGAGCGCCCGCCACTCCTTGGGCTTGTCCGCGAAGCGCGATGCCAGCGGGTCGCCACCCTTCACCGTCGCCACCGCGCACGCCCCGGTCGCAAAGTCGTACAGCCCCAGCACATTTGCCCCGGGCTTCAGCGACGCCGCCGTCTTCATCGCGCCCTCGAGGCCCGCGATGTTCTTCGGCGCCGGCGTGATCTCCAGCACGTCCGCCGCGGCCTTCGAGAACGCGTCGAACGTGTACCCCTTCATCCCGCCCAGCACGCGGTGCGTCGGCCCGATCACCAGCCCCGGGTCCGACATGCCCACCAGCACCATCATGCACCGCCGCGCCGGGTGATCCGCCGCGACCTTTCCCTGCGATTCCAGGTGCTTCACATAGTTGAGCGCCGTGTTGTACCGGTGATGCCCGTCGGCGATGAACACGTCCTGGCCCGCCAGCGCTTTCTGGTACGCCGTGACCGCGCCCGGATCGTCCACCGTCCACACCTCGTGCAGCACGTCGTCGAGCATCTTCCCGGTCATGTCCGCCGGGCGTCCCGACACCACCTTCTGGAGCAGCGCCACCGCCTCGCCCTTCTCGTCGGCGTGCAGCCCGAAGATCGGAGAGAACTGGGCCCTGGCCGCCTTCATCAGCGCCAGGCGGTCCTCCTTCGGACCCGAGAACGTCTCCTCGTGCGGCAGGATCCCGCCCCCGGTCCGCGCGCCGAACGGCTGCACATCGACCGTGCACGCCATGCCCAGCCGCTGGTGCCTCTTGCCCCCGAACACGAAATTCTGCCGGTACGCGAACATCGCCGGCGTGTTCCGCCGCGTCAGCACACCCTTGCTCAGCCACTCCTGGTACTTCGCCGCGGCAGCCACGTACGTCTCCGCCGGTCCGAGCTCCTTTGGCGGCACGTGCGGCAGGTCGATCGCGACCACGTTGGCGTGATCCCCCGCGAGCAGCTTGGCCTTGGCCTTGGCGTCGAGCACGTCGTACGGCGGCGCGATGTGCTGGCTCACGTCCCCGTGCCCGTTCCTGAAGCGCACGGCGTTGAATGGAAATACTGATGGCATAGTCGGGCTCCTTCGTGCGTGGGAAGCAGTCTAGCCGACAGGATCGTCCGTTTCGCAGCCCCGAAGTCCTCATCGGGCCGATCCGCCGCTCTCGATTCCCCGTGATCTCGCCGCGTCCTCCCGCCACCACCCGCCCTCGCCTCCGCGCACTACGCTTTGAGCATGGCACGGGCTCTCATTCTGCGCACCGCCGGGACCAACTGCGACGCCGAGATGGTCCGCGCTTTCGCCCTTGCGGGCGCCGCGCCCGAACTCGTCCACGTCGACCGTCTCATCGCCGAGCCCCAGCGCCTCGATGCCTTCGACCTCATCGGCTTCCCCGGCGGCTTCAGCTACGGCGACGACATCGCCTCCGGGCGCATCCTCGCCATGAAGCTCCGCGAGCGCCTCTACCCCGCGCTCCGCGCCGCCGCCCAGCGCGGCACGCTCATGATCGGCGCCTGCAACGGCTTCCAGGTTCTCGTTCAGGTCGGCCTCCTCCCCGGTCCGCGCGCCGGGCAGCCCTGGCCCGATGACCGCGCCCCCGAGCAGTCCCTGTCCCTGAGCGACAACATCGGCGCCCGCTTCGTCGACCGCTGGGTCGGCGTCGAGCCCGTCCGCGACTCGGTCTGCATCTGGACCCAGGGACTCGCGGACTATCTCGCCGATCGCCCCGCCGACCGGCGCGACGCGATGCAGCTCCCCGTGGCCCACGGCGAAGGCCGCCTCGTCGCCCGCTCGGCCGAGGTGCTCCGCGACCTTGCCGCCGGCCGACAGATCGCGCTCCGCTACACCGACAACTACAACGGCTCGCAGGACGCCATCGCCGGCGTCTGCGACCCCTCCGGCCGCATCTTCGGCCTCATGCCCCACCCCGAGCGCTACCTCGAATGGACGCGCCACCCCTACTGGACCCGCCTCGCCCCCGCGCTCCGCAAGGAAGAGACGCCCGGGCTCATGGTCTTCCGGAACGCCGTCGAAGCCGCCCGCGCCGCGCCCGTCGCGTGACCCCACCCCGCAACCTTTCTGCCGCGCATCGGTCATAATGCACCGATGCCCGCCCCCGCGCGCCCAACGCCGCCGCGCAGAACCCCTCAGGTCCCGGGCGATCTCATCGCCGACGGAGTCGCCTGCGCCAAGTGCGGTTACGCCCTGAAGGGCCTGCGCGTCGGCGGCTCGTGCCCCGAATGCGGCACGCCGATCCCCCAACCCCCGCCCTCAACTCGCCCGACCCGTGCGCCCGAAGCCGCGGCTCCTCGCCCCAAATCCAAAAAGCCCACCCTCGGCGACTTCCTCCCCGACGACTTCACCTGCGGCCACTGCAAGTACAGCCTCAAGGGCCTCCGCTCGGGCGGCCGCTGCCCCGAGTGCGGCACGCCCATCGCTTACCGCGCCCGCCGCCACCGCCTTGAAGACAACCTCACCGACGCCTTCCCCCACTACCTCAAGACCCTCGCGATCGGCTGCTGGCTCATGTTCGCCGGCGCACTGCTCACCGGCTGCTTGCTCATGGTCGTGCGCGCCGTGCGCGAGCCCGCTCTCGGTGCCGCGGCAGGCATCACCGGCGTTTTCTGGTGGCTCGGCGTCTGGATCGTCACCCGCCCGCGCGAAACCTCCGCAGTGCCGCGAACCGAACTCGAGAACGAATGGCTCCGCTGCCGCTGGGCCGCACGGCTCACGCAGATCGGCTGGTCCGTCGCAGGCCTGGGCGCCTGCGGCACCATCCTTTCATCCCGCGCCGCCATGGCCGCGGCAGCCATGGCCGTGCTCCCCTACACCCCCACCGCCACCGTGCGGGCCTTCGAGTCGATCACGTACCTCGGCCACTTCGCCGGCCTCGTCGGGCTCGTCCCGCTCTGCATCGTCGTCGCCAACCTCGCCGACTGGGCCGGCCACTCCGCGCTCGGCGACCGCTTCCGATACTCCGCGTACCTCGTCACCTTCGGCACCATCGCGGCGGCGCTCACGCTGCCCGTCGTGATGGCCAGGAAGACCGCCCTTTTCGGCCCCGCCGCATTCACCGCCTTCACCATCGCGGGCTTCGGTTGGCTTTCCTTCGCGGTCGGCATGCTCCTGCTTCTCTTCGCACTCGCGCGCCTGGCGGGCATGAGCCTCTGGGCTATCCACAACGCCGAAACCCGCGCCGAATCCGACCGCCGCATCGCGATTCGCCAGCACGAGTTCGCTGAAGAACTCGCCGCACGCTCCGCCAAGGCCGGGGCCACGCCCGCGCCCCCGCCCGTCAACCCCGTGCAGGGCCACGGCACGCGCGCCAAGCCCGGTCACGATGACCGCCCCATTTACGCGCTGGAGCCCGAAGAGCCCGAGCCGGACCCGCGATGATCCACCGCGCCCTGATCCCCCTCCGCCCTTGCGGAGGGGGCGGCCGAGTCCGCGAAGCCGGGGAGGTCTTCCTGAACTTTGTTTACACTTCGCGCGTGAGCACCGTCCCCATCACTGGCGCGGCGACCAGAGTCTCACGCGAGTGCCATTCCTGCGGGTTCGACATCGTCGGACTCGATCCTGCGGGGCCGTGCCCGGAGTGCGGCACGCCCCTTTCAGACACTCTCAAGCAGCCCCTTTTGCGTGAACTCGGAGCGCCGAAGGCGCTTGGCGTGGCGTGGGCGTTGAAATGGACGTTTCTTGGCTACCTGACGTCTCTTCTCTTTGCAATCACGGGCATCGCGACCGCGATCCTCGCCAGCAGCACCAACCCCTCGTTCGAGGGCCTCGCATGGCCTTTTTTCTGGACTGCGCTTCTCGCCCATCTGCCGGGAGCAATAGGTCTGTTGTCTCACGCACCGGTATCCAAGCGGCGCAAGACTATTTTGATAGTTGCCTTCGTCGCGTTTCTCGGAAGCACGGGCCTCACTATGTATGCTTCGTCCCGTACGGCGGGACTCGCCGCGCGTGTAGTCGCCCCGGCACTCGTCATCTTCATCATCGCACAGGCCGAGATCTTGTCGTCCACCGCAGGGTACCTCGGCCGGCGGTCCCTCGGTCGCTGGACTCTTCGATGGCGCCGAGTCACCGTGTGGTGGTTCGCGTTCCTGACCCTCCCGATCTTCGTGGCCGAGTCGTTCGAACTGTTTTCATTCAATCTGCGCTACATCTTTCCCATACTCGCATCCAGCCTTTACTGGCTCATTCCAATCTGGTATCTCGGAAGCGTCGTGTGGTACGTGTGCACGAGCGGTGAAGTGCTCCGATTGTGGCAAGCGGCAAGGCGTGAGGCTATTGCAGCGGGGTGCACCGAGGATCAACTGAAGATGTTCGTCTCGCACTGATCTAGCGATGCTCCTCCCTTGCCGTTCCCTATCATCCTGTGTGACCGCGACAAAGCCCAAAGTTCTCGTCGCCATGTCCGGCGGCGTCGATTCGTCCGTCGCCGCCGCGCTCCTGCTCGAGCGCGGCTATGACGTCGTGGGCTGTTTTATGCGCCTGGGTTCCCCCGGCGAGACGCTCGATGAACTGCTTCCCGGCGATGCCTGCCCTTCGCCCGGCGACAAGAAGCCAATCAAGATCGGCCACCAAGGCTGCTGTTCCATCAACGACGCCGCCGACGCCCGGCTCGTCGCGGCAAAGCTCGGCATCCCCTTCTACGTCTGCAACTTCAAGAAGGACTTCGGCCGCATCATCGACTACTTTGCCGACGAATACACCGCGGGCCGCACACCGAACCCGTGCGTGCGCTGCAACGACTGGCTCAAGTTCGGCAAGCTCCACGAGTACGCCACGCAGATCGGCGCCGACTTTGTCGCTTCCGGCCACTACGCGCGGATCGGCACGATCCAAAGTGGAAAATGGAAAGTGGAAAGTGCAAGCGCGGAGCAGCCTGCCGCGTCCTCCGATGCTGATACCCACTTTCCAGTTTCCACTTTCCACTTTCTCCGCCGCGCCATCGATCCCCAGAAGGACCAGAGCTACGTCCTCTTCGGCATGCCCCGCGCCCAACTCGCCCGCACCCTGCTCCCCATCGGGGAGTTCGAGAAGCCCCGGGTGCGCGAGATGGCCCGGGAGCGCAGCCTCCCCGTCTTCGACAAGCCCGATTCGCAGGAGATCTGCTTCGTCCCCGACAACGACTACGCCGGCCTTGTGGAACGCCGTCGCCCCGATGCCGCGCGCCAGGGCCGGATTCTCGATCAGGGCGGCCGCGATCTGGGCACCCACGAGGGTCAGCACCACTTCACCATCGGCCAGCGCCGCGGCCTCTCTCTCAGCGTCGGCCTGCCCCTCTACGTCATCTCCAAGAGTGCCGCCGACAACACCATCACCGTCGGCCCGCGCGAGGCGCTCGACATCACCGCGTGCACCGCGCGCGAGGCCAACTGGCTCACCGACCTCCCCGCCCCCGGCGAGTCCTTCGCCGCCCTCGCCCGCTACCGCTCCAACGGCCGCTGCGTTCCTGCCCGGGTGACGCTTCTCGCCCACACCGACGCTCCCACTCCCTCCGGCCGCACCGGTCGCTTCGAGGTCGCGTTCGACCAACCCCAGCCCGCCGTCGCCGCCGGCCAGGCGATCGTGCTCTACGACGCAGACGACCCCGACACCGTTCTCGGTGGAGGCTGGATCGCAACCACACGCGCCGCCGCACAAACTCCCACACGCCCCGGCGTTGCCGTCCTCGCTCCAAACCCTCCCCCCTCCCAGAAGGAGGGGGGCCAAGCGGGTGGGTTCACGAATTCGCTCACCACGCCCTCATCACCCACCCACTCCCGCGCCTAGCGGCGCTCACCCATCCCTTCCGCGGCACCGCCTCCACCATCTCCACACACACGTCCCAGTCCAATCTCCCATCCTCCGTCTCTTTGTCACTCCGTCACTCCGTCACTCCGTCACTCCGTCACTTCCCTTGTCCCATGCTCCCCCGCAGCACACCACTCTGGTTCAACGACGACGCCGACTTTGATCGCTGCCGCGATGTCTTTGAGCGCATCGGCTACCGCGATGTCGATATTGCCGCGCTGCTGGGCGTCACGGCTGAAACGCTCTCGGCCGCCAAGGGCGTCGCCACCCAGTTCGCCCGCACCGAGGGCTCCCCGCTCGGCACGCTCGTCCGCGTGCTCCTTATGGGCGCCACGGTCCCCGAGCGTGATCTCGCCGCCGCCATCGCGCCCATGTCCACCCGAACATGGCACGACGCCGGCCTGATCGCTCTCGACGGCAACACCGCCCGCCCGCTCATCCAGCTCATCCCGCTCCCCGGTCCGCTCCGGCTGGCTGGCGACCTTCCGCTTCGGCGCGATGGGTCGCTCGATCTTCCCGAAGACTTTGTCATGGGCGTCGCGCGCAGCACACTCTCGCTCGCGGCCGCCACCGTGCGCCGCCCCATCGCCGCGGCACTCGACCTCGGCACCGGCTCCGGCTACCACGCTCTCCACGCCGCCCGCCACGCCACCCGCGTCCTGGGCGTCGACCGCAACGCCCGCGCCATCGGCTTTGCCCGATTCAACGCCCGCCTGAACGGTGCGCCCAACGCCGAGTTCCGCGAGGGCAACCTCTTCGAGCCCGCCGCGAACGCCCGCTTCGACCTCATCGTCACCAACCCGCCCTTCGTCATCACGCCCGGCAGGCAGTTCATCTACCGCGACAGCGGGATGTCCGGCGACGAGATCGTCGAGACCATCTGCCGCGCGGCGCCGCGTCATCTCAACCCCGGCGGTTACTGCCAGCTCATCGGCAACTGGGCTCACCTCAAGGGGCGCGACTGGCGCGACCGCCTCCGCTCGTGGTTCACCGGCTCGGGCTGCGACGTGTGGATCATGCGCTCCGAGACGCTCGACGCCGCGGCGTACGCCTCCTTCTGGATCCGGCACACCATCGGCCCCGAGTCCGACGGGCCCGGCGGCGTCTACGACCAGTGGCTCGCCGAGTACGAGCGCCTCGGCATCGAGGCCGTCAGCCTCGGCATGATCTTCATGCGCCGCCGCGAGACTGCCGCCAACTGGTTCCGCGTCCAGGACGAGCCCGCGAAAATCGTCGGCGCCTTCGGCCATCACGTCGAGCGTGCCTTCGACAACTCCGACTTCCTCGCCGCGCTCCGCGCCGACGACGACCTGCTCGATGCGCACCTGCGCCTCGCCCCCGACGCCCGCGCCGTCACCGAGCTCGCCCCCGGCCCGCGCGAGTGGACCCCCATCGACACCACGCTGAGTCTCGCCTCCGGCCTCTGCTACACCGGCGGCGCCGACGGCCACATCCTCAAGCTCCTCGCCGAGTGCGACGGCACGCGGCCACTCCGCGAGCCGCTCGCCAAAATGTGCCGCGCCCTCATGCGCGACGCCGCCGACGTCACCCCCGGCGCCCTGCACATCGTGCGAACGATGCTCGAACAGGGCTTCCTGCTGGCCCCGGAACGGACCTGAACAGCCGTAATTCTCCGCGCCGTGGGTGCCACCGCGCCACAAAGTGCCGCGAGCTACGTATAGGCGTGGCGACCGCCTCCATCCCGGGTTAGGTTTTCATCACGGCCCGTCCGTACCACGATCGGTTCTCGGGCCCGTCGGAGAGAGACTCATGAAGAGCGTGTGCGCCATGACCGTGATCGCGGGCAGTGTGATCGGCGTCGGCACGCCCGCCCTCGCCTCCGTGTCGTTCTCGGGCTTCGGCGCCGGCAGCCGCGCCAACGCCCTCTCCGCCGACGGCTCCACCACCGTCGGCCGCATCGGCGGGCGCGCCACCCGCTGGGTCGGCACCGTCCCCCACGATCTCAACACCTTCGGCGACGGCTCGTACAGCACCGCCAGCGCCGTCTCCGCCGACGGCTCCGTCATCGTCGGCAACGCGTACAACGGCGACCCCTTCATGCCCGACACCGTCGCGTACCGCTGGACCGCCGGCACGGGCGCCACCAACCTTGGCGCCACCGGCGGCAGCTACGAAGGGTGGGGCGCGATGGGCGTCTCCGCCGGCGGGTCAGTCGTTGTTGGCCGCACCGGCTTCGCCTCCGCCGCAACCGCCTTCGGCGCCCCCTTCGGCGCTCCCGTCTCCTACGGCCGCAGCGCCGCTCGCGGCACATCCGCAGACGGAACCGTCATCGCCGGCTTCACCCGCAACGACGCCGGCGACCGCACCGAGGCATTCCGCTGGACGGGCCAGCATGGCACGCAGCTCCTGGGCACGCTCGTCGGCGGCGGCAACAGCAGCGCGAGCGCCGTCTCCGGCGACGCGGCAACCATCGTCGGCTGGAGCGAATCCACCCTCGGTCCTCAAGCCTTCCGCTGGAGCGCCATCGAAGGCATGATCGGTCTCGACGATCTCGCCGGCGGTGCGTTCGATTCCGAAGCCCTCGCCCTGAGTATCGACGGCGCGGTCATCGTCGGCTCGGGCACCGACGCCCAGGGCGCCGCGGCCGTGCGTTGGACCGCCTCCGGCCCGGTTCCCATCCAGTCCCTGCTCACCGGCCTCGGCATGGACCTCACCGGTTGGCGCCTCACCGCCGCCACCGGCGTCTCCGCCGACGGCCTCACGTTCGTCGGCAACGGGCTCGACCCCAACGGGCAGACCTCGGGCTGGATCGCGACGATCCCCGCCCCCGGCGTCCCGATCGCCGCGGGACTACTCGCCCTGCTCCGTCATCGCCCTCGTCGCCAGGCCCGATAGCCGCGCACTCGCACCGGGACAATTCCCCAGTCGCTACCGGCAGCCGCCAACTCCCGCGCGTCCGAGAAGGACTGTAAACACTTCATGCTGGACGGCCGACGTACACCCCATGGATCTGCCGTGGTTCCTGCGCCCCAAGAGCGCCGGCGCTGCTAATCACCCGCGCGGCCACGATCGCGTCAACGCGGTCGGGCTGTCCTGCCACCTCGGCGATGTGCTCGACATGTCCGCCGGCGGCATGCGCGTGCAGCGAGAAGGCAAGCCGTCCGTCGAGCGCGGAGCCGCCCTCCAGATCGCGCTCAAGACCGCGAGCCAGAAGGTGCAGGTCGGCGCCCGCGTCGTGTGGGTCCGCCGCGTCTCGTGGAAACGTTGGGAGATGGGCCTGCAGTTCGTCGGTGTCGCGCCCGCCGTGGCCGAGGCGCTCGTCGAGCTCGCCAAGTTCGGCTACGTCGCTCCGCGAGCCAAGCGCCCCGTTGAGCATGCCGAACCCACTCCCGAGCAGCCCCCCAAAGTCAGTGCCAGCGTCGTGGAAGTCGAGGATCTGTACGCCCTACTCGGCGTCCCGCGCACGGCGACCGCCGACGAGATCAACCGTGCCTACCGCCGGCTCGCCCGCGAGTTGCACCCGGACGTGAACGCGTCCGCCGATGCGCCCGCTCGCTTTTCCCACGTCAGCAAGGCGTACTCCGTGCTCCGCGATCCGGAGAAGCGGCGTCGCTACGACGCGCTCCTGGCCGGCTGCGCTCGCGCATCCTCCGCGGCCGCGTGAACGATCGCCCGGTGCTCAGCACCCGTCCGCGAACGCCGCCAGGAACAGCTCCCAGTCGTCGGGACCGACAAACCCGCTGCGGTCCATGTCCGCGCCAGAATCCCCCAGGTTGTACATCGAGATAAACGTGTCGAAGTCCGACCCGTCCAGGAAGCCGTCCGCGTTGATGTCCGCCGGCCCGCACCGTGAGACATAAAGGGCGTCCTCACCGTCGATCGGCCCCGGCCGGCCTTCCGTCGTCAGGCAGCTCCACTGCAGGCGCACCGATTTGAGGTCGGAATAGCTGGCCCCCGACCACGAGATAGAATCACCAACGAACCGCGGGTACCACAGCGTGCGCAGCGCCCCAAGCGACGGGCCGTTGTTGTACCCGCCGGTAAAGTCGAATCGATCCCACGGACCCGCGGGGAAAGACCCGGCATCGCCCACAAAGTCCGGCAGCGGAGTCGACCCTCCCACACCGTCCCCGAAAACAACCCAGCCGAAGCCCTGGCCGGCCTCCCACGTTGAATCGTGGTTGTCCAGTTCGAGCGTGAAGCGGTAGCGGAAGCGACCGTCATCCAATGGAACAATCCGGTAGGATAGAGTGAGAGGACTGGCTGCCGCGGCGACCGACGAGAAGACAATTCCCGCGGCCGCCTGTAAGAGGCGGTTGGTCAACGTTCACACCCCTGCGTTCGGGTTTTGCGCGGAGAGCGGCGCTCGCCACGTCGGTTGGGAGTTGGTACCACCAACCCAGCACCAGCCGTCCGCCCACTATCGGCTCCGAGTTCCGAGTTCTGGGACTTGGACGCGCAAGATAAGGCAGTCTCCCGGGGTCGTCAAGGCGTTTGCAGCGCAAGTACTGCCGGTCCGTGAACCCGCGCCGTCGCAACGCTTCGGCCCCGGCAGAATCATGGCCGGCGACGTCTACACTGGCGACCCAAACCCCCGCCCGGGGCTGGTCGCCCCGAGCCCGGAGGTCCCCCCGTGCGCGTGACTTGGCTCGCGTCCTATCCCAAGTGCGGAAACACCTGGGCGCGATTCCTGATCTACCAGTACCACCACGGCGAAGCGACCTCCAGCGTCCAGATTTCCCAGGTCATCCCCGACTTCCACGTCGAGGGCCAGGCCCAGGCCGCCGCGGCAGGGCGGCAGGACATCATCATCAAGACCCACGCCCAGCTCACGCCGCGCACGCGCGGCGAGCGGTACATCTACATCATCCGCCATCCCCGCGACGTGCTCCTGAGCTGCATGCACTACATGCGGGTCCAGTCGGTCGGCAAGCTGAACAAGAACGTGCCCGACGAGCAGTACGCCCGCCTCTTCCTCAAGCTCGGCGGCGACCCGCTCTACCTTCTAGAGCCAGTTCGGCACCGTCGAGGAACACTGGAAGTCGTGGCTGGACCAGACCCGAATGCCCGGGATCCTCGTCCGCTACGAGGACATGAAGGCCGATACCGCCCGTGAACTCCGCCGCATGATCGAGAGCACGGGCGAAACCTACGACGAAGCACGCGGCAAGCGCGCCGTCGAACTCTCGAGCTTCGACCGCCTTCGCGCCCTCGAGGTCCGCGAAAAATCCGCCGGCACCACCGGCACCGTCTTCTACGGCTCTAAGCAGCGGCTCCGCGAGGGGCTCCTCTTCATGAACAAGGGCCAGAGCGGCCGCTCACTCGACCGCATCGCCAAGGGACTCGACGCGTTGTGCGACGCCCGCTTCAAGGAAACGATCGAGAAGTTCGGCTACGCCGCCCCCGCGTCTTGACGCCCGCGCGGCTCACCCGCGACGCGCCCCGCCTTCCTTCTTGACGAGAAACCACTACTTGACGCGCCAAATCTACGGACTAGCCTAGAAAACAAGCCGTTTCTTTGCGATTGGCGTCGAGCGTGACGCACTGCGGGAACGGTAGTCTACCGGATTCGGCCCGAACCTCGGGGCCGGGAAAGCGCGAGCCATGAGCGACAACACGGGCGTCAAGGTGTCCCAGCGCGTGCCGAAGTACCGCGTCCACAAGGGGAGCGGGCAGGCCGTGGTCACCCTCAACGGGCGCGACCACTACCTCGGCGTGCATGGCACCCGCGAGAGCCGGGCCGAGTACAACCGGATCGTCGGGGAGTGGCTCGCCAACGATCGGCAACTCCCCGCCCTCGCCGCCGCCGAGTCGCTCACGGTCGCGGCGCTGATCCTCCGGCACCACGAACACCTCAAGCGCCGGTATGAACCGCGCGTTCAGAACACGTTCCGCTCGGCGCTTCGCCCCGTGCGCCGGCTCTACGGGCACACCCCCGCCGTTTCCTTCGGTCCGCTGGCGCTCAAATCGGTCCGGGAGGAGTTGGTCAAGAACGGGCTGGGACGGGCCACGATCAACTCGTACGTCAAACGCATCCGCGCCCTGTTCCGCTGGGCCGCCGAACACGAGTTGCTCCCCGCCGAAGTCTGGGCCCGGCTCCGCACCGTCGAGGGGCTCCGGTTCGGGCAGTCCGAGGCCGCCGAGCCCGAGCCCGTGACGCCCGTCGCCGATGCGATCGTCGAGAAAACCCTCCCCCACCTCTCGCCCGTGGTCGCTGATATGGCGCGGGTTCAGAGGCTCACGGGGATGCGTCCCGGCGAGGTGTGCGCCATGACGCCCGCCCAGATTGAAACCACGGGCAAGGTGTGGCTCTACAGGCCCGCCACGCACAAGAACACGCACCGGGGGCAGGATCGGGTGGTCGCTCTCGGGCCGCGAGCCCAGGCCATTCTCGCCCCGTACCTGCGCCGGGAGTTGAACAAGCCGCTGTTCTGCCCGCGTGACGCCGAGGCTTTGCGCGGGCACGAGACGAGCTTCCGCGACGGGTACGACTCCCAGACCTACCGGCAAGCCGTGAAGAATGCGTGCGTCAAGGCCGAGGTTCCGACGTGGAAGCCCAATCAACTCCGGCACACCGCCGCGACCCAGTGGCGGAAAGAGTTCGGACTCGACGCCACGAGCGCCCTCCTCGGGCACCGGCTTGTCACCACGAGCCAGATTTACGCCGAGCGCTCACTCGACGCCGCAACGAAGGTCGCCGCCGCCGTTGGATGAATCGGAATTCAGCACCGCGAGGAGTTTCAAGCCATGAGCGACCGACCGTCACCAAACGGTGCAAACGGGGCCGAGCGAGGCCCGGCGGGCCGGTTCGCTCCCGGGAACCGCGGTGGACCGGGAAACCCGCACGGGGCGACGGTGGCGAAACTGCGGGCCGCGATGCTGGGCGCCGTGAGCGAGGCCGATGTGCAGGCGATCGTGGGGAAGCTCGTGGCGCTCGCCCGCGAGGGGAGTGTGCCGGCGATCCGCGAGGTCTTGGACCGCACGCTCGGCAGGCCCGTCGAATCGGACCTGTTAGCGCGTCTCGATTCGCTCGAAGCGGCCCTGAACCGGGAAGGTCATGCGTGAGTAACCCGTGCCGCGAGTGTGCGCCAAGCAGGAGGATCAACCCATGAACATTCGAGCCCGGTTGAGTCGCCTAGAGGCACGCGCGATGGAAGCGGGGATCGACCCGGCAATGACGAGGTGCGCGGAATGCGGCGCAGCCGAAGGAACCGTGCCGCAGAACGCGATCATCGACCGAAGCGGACGAATTCTCGGCCCGACGTGTGGGAGGTGTGGATTCCCGCTCATGGCGAACGGGCGGGCGATGGGGGGTGTCAAGGCCGGATGCCCCGTGGAGCGCGTTGTCCTCGATCGGCACCCGTGGCCGGAGTGCGAACGACAGCCGCGGGCATGACGGGGTCGGACCCTGCCCTCGGGCGGCGCTGCGCCGAGGCTTAAGCGTTCCGGGGTATTCATGGTTTTTCCCTTCGAGCAAGGAGAGGGAACAAAAACCACGCCACCACACACGATCCACCGCCGACGATCCACCTGTGCGAATCACTCTCAGTCCGGGTGATACTCGTGGTCGAATACGCGACTGCGCCGATCGCCATACAGAAGACGACGCGGCCCCACTGGATCGCAGCGCACCAAGCTCGGATCGCAGCCCTTCGGCTGGCGATGATGAACGTCAGTGCCGCGACGAGCGCGAGTGATGCCGCGACCGCAACCGCCTCCGCCGTTCGGGCTGACTCTTTGGCTTCTTCCCGCTCGATGATGGCCGACCACATTTGCACCTTGGCATTTTCGGCATCTCTCTGCGCAATCTCCTTCTCCGCCAACACGTCCCAGATGGACACTTCTGGCTGGACACTCGCCCTCATTCCCGGCTCCCAATCACCACGTCCGGGCTGTTCTCAAGCCCCGGCTTTGAGTGGTCACGGTAGAATCGCACATCTTGGTCGTAGAGTTGCATCCCGCGACCGCCGAACGCGCCGGCCGTGGTCATTCCGCCGACTCCGCCCGTGGCGCCAACCTGCGGCGGGACGATGTACAGGACGTTCGCCCCGATCTGCTGGGCGGAAATTTTCGCGTCGTACTTGGTTGGCACAATGTCGGTGAACACCGATTGGCCGATCAGAACCGCGGGCGGACCCGGAACCTCCCGCACGATCACCGCGCTTTCGGCACGCTTGTAGAAGTCACCGACGTAGTAATCGGTGTAGATCGTCCGCGCTTCGCACCCACAGAGCAGCACCAGGCACGCGAGCAATAGACCCCTCATGCCCTGAGTTGACCAACTCCCCTCACCCCCCGCAAGTAGGCAGATTGTCACATTCGCACGCTTGAACGATCGCAGAAGGGGTGCTAGATTTTTGAACACAGGCCGGACGCCAGTGCAGGAGCACAGGCATGTCCAGCCAGAAAGCATCAATTCGTCGAGAAGTTGAAGCCCTTCCGGTTTCGATGAGCAGGCTGCGCGGTCTTTTGGCCGAGCACGGAATCAGCCGAAAGCGCTTTGCCGAAGCGTGCGGACTCACACCCGCTTACGTCTCCACGCTCGTGTTCCAGAGACTAGTGCCCGGCGAGCTGGCATTGATCAAGCTGCGCGCGGGGCTCGAATCTCTCGGACTTCTGGCGGATATCGAGCCAAGCCCGCCGCACGCAAGCCGGGCGCGCGATCGGAAAGCGGTGACGACATGACGGACGCTCGCCCCGCCCGGACAGGCGAACCCGCGCCCCAAATCGCGCGGGACACCCTTTTCCCGTTCTCGACGTTGCGATCTCTTCTCCCGTCATCTCTCGACGGTAGATCGCTCGCGCCTTCCACTCTCGCCCGCTGGCGTGACAGTGGCGTGCGCGGCGTGCGGCTCGTGTGCACGCGCGTCGGTGGCCGCTGGTTCGTCCGGCAGTCCGACCTCGATGCCTTCCTCGCCGCGCTGAACGGTTCGGCCCGGCCCCTCGCACCACACTCGCGGCAGATCGAGACCGACGTGGCTCTCGATGCCGCTGGTTATTGAGTTCATTTCAACAAGCCCGGCGCGCCTCGCCAAAAGAGCGCCGGGCAGGAGTGTTTGCAATGCCATCGTATACCACGCCCACCTCTCGCCAAACGCGAGCCGCGTTCCGACGCCGCGCGATCCGCGTCACGCTGGCCCTCGCCCGAACCGCTCGGCGCCTCGGACTCCACGCCGACGCGGAGATCCACTTCCGAGACGCCCGCGCTCGGCTCCACGCTCTCCGCGCCCTCAACCGGATCGAAACCCAGACCTGCGCGTTCACCTCGGCGGGAGGTGCGCCATGCACGTTCTGAACCGTCGCCCGCCCGCCGAACCGGGCGAGGTGTACGCCCTCGCCGGGCTCATCCTGTTCCCCGAGGCCCGCGAGCGACTCGCCGCACTGGGGCTTGATGCGGGAATCTTCGGGCACCCGTGGGCGCGATGGTGCGCCGCGAAGTACCTCTCGGGCCAGCAACTCACGCTCCCGGAATACGCGAGCGCCGAGGCCGAGACGACGGAGGTGTACTCGTGGGCCGACGCGCTCGACTGGCTTCACCCGCACGATCCGGCGTGGGCGTGCGCGTGCATCGACGCCCAGGCCGCGCGGAGCGCGGCGGACAGGCTGCCGGACGTTCTCGACTACGCCGCCGCCCGAATCCGGGCCGGGACGCCACCCGCCGAAGCGTGCGCACCCGTGGCCGCGATCGTCGCCCGCCTCGGAATCCCGGGGAGGAAATCCGCATGAGCACCTCCCCCGCCTACAACGCCGACGCCCGCCAACTCCACCGCGCGATCGTTGCCGATGGCCCGCCGCCGCCGCACGAGCCCGGCAGCGTCGCGCCGGCTCACGATCCCTCAACGCCCACCGCGCCGGCGCACGGGCTCGTCACTGTGCGACTTGCCGACGTGAAGCGCGAGGAATTGCGCTGGCTCTGGCAGGACCGGCTCCCGCTGGGGAAGTTGTCGATCCTCGCCGGGAATCCGGGTCTGGGCAAGTCCACCCTCTCCCTCGACGCCGCCGCGCGGGTCTCAACCGGCAGGCCGTGGCCGGACGGGTCGCCGACGATCAAGGGCGACGTGTTGATCTTCTCGTGCGAGGACGGGATCGCCGACACGATCCTCCCCAGGTCGGAAAACGCCGGCGCGGATCTTGCCCGCGTCCACGCCGTCACGGGCGTGCGCAGGCCGGGCGCGAAGTCCGAGGCCGCCTTTTCACTCTCCGAGGACCTCGACCTACTAGAGAGCGCGTTGCGGACGTGGCCCGAGGTGCGCCTCATCATCATCGACCCGATCGGGGCGTACGTGGGCCGCGTCGATTCCCACAAGGACGCCGAGGTGCGGAGCGTGCTGGGACCCTTGGCCGCCCTCGCCGACAGGTACAGCGCCGCCGTGCTGGGCTTGATGCACCTCTCCAAGTCCCAACTCTCAAGCGCCCTCTACAGGTTGATCGGGAGCATCGCGTTCGTCGCCGCCGCGCGTTCGGCTCTGCTCGTGACCGAGGACCCCGACGATGCCGAGCGCCGGCTCGTGGTCCCGATCAAGTGCAACCTCGCCCGCCGCCCGCCGGGGCTTGCGTACCGCATCGACGGCACCCCGCCGCGATTGGTCTGGGACGCCGCGCCGATCAACGTCGATGCCGACACTCTCCTCGCGCGGCTCGCCGAGAGCAAGGCCGGAGCGGAGGACAACCTCGACCCCGTGGGGTGGCTCCGCGAGTTGCTCGCCTACGGGCCGGTCCGCGCGCCCGAAGTTGACCGCCAGCGCCGCGAGTGCGCCATCTCCGAGGCACGCTTCAAGGGCGCCAAGTCCACGCTCGGCGTGCGGCTCGACCGGCAGGGAGGGATCGGCGCGGACGGAAGGTGGTTCTATTCCCTCCCCGGTCCCGCGTCCGAGGCGCCGACCGCCTAACCCGCCTAACTCCCGAGGCTCAAAGCCCCTCGCCAGTTAGGGGGGTTAGGGACGGAAGGCAGCATGATTCCGATCCCCCCAAGCCGCGATCGACGCGCCTGCAATCCGTAGCGCCTGCTACGGTAGTCGCCCGGTAGTCCGAATCACCGATCCGGTAGTCGCCGGTAGTCCGGGTGGCAATACCGCGCTTTCTCGACGTTTTTTGAGTCATTTTGAGTGGGTCGAATCGGGCCGTTCTCACGAGCGCAAACGCTTTGTTTATCGTGGTTTACGATCGTTCTGGGCTCCTGATTCCTGCTTTTTGACGATGAACAGGTAATTGAACCCGCGCAGGAAGAAGTTCCCCTCCTCCGCGGCCTTGTGCCAGTTGCCGCGCTGCAGCTTGGAGTTGTGGCGCGTCACGCACACGATGTCGATGGGCACGAACAACCGGCGCATCATCGAAAAGAGCTCGAAGCCGATGGGCATGAAGCTCTGGGAGGCACGCTGCCCGGTCCGCTTCTTGAACGAATCGCTGACGTACAGAGCCGCGTAGCGCCGGTCGCGCAGCACGCGGTGCATCTGGCCGATCACCCGCTCCATCGCCGAGAAATATGCCGCGCCCTCGTCCTCGCCGCCCGCGTCGAGCTTCCCGATGCACGCCGGGTCGTCCGAGTAGTCCACGTGCGTTGAGTACGGCGGGTCGACGAACACAAAGTCGGCCTTCGCGTCCTCCAGCGGCAGCGTCCTGGCGTCGGACCTGATGATGTCCGCGCGCGACGGCGCCAGGTCGTACCCCAGCGCCCGCCGTTTCAGATCTCGCGCGACATCGAGCGTCGTTCCGCTGCCGCACATGGGGTCGACGACCAGGTCCCCCTCGCGCGTGTACCGCGTGAGCAGCTGCCAGATCACCCACGACGGCGTGGCCCCGACATACGCCTTGTCGCCCTGCATCGCCACGCCCGACTCGGACGTGTAATGCTGGCTGGGGTACTCCCACAGCGTCGTGGTCATCAGGCGCAGCGGAGGGCGCTTGTCAAGGGGGCGCGGCATCGCCGCGATGATAGTGCGGGCAGAAGAGCCCACCCCACCGCTGCGACCGCGTCATTCGCTCACCGCCCGTACCGCCGAACCACGCCCTTCACGATCCCCTGCACCTGGCAGAACTTCACCCGGATCGGGTCGAACGTGGGGTTCGCCGGCTGCAGCCGGATGTGGTCGTCTTCCTTGTAAAAGGTCTTGAGCGTGGTCGAGCCGTCAGGCAGCAGGGCCACGACCTTGTCGCCGTTCTGGGCCACCTGCGTGCGCTCGATCAGGACGAAATCGCCGTCGAGGATGCCCTCATCCCGCATGCTCTCGCCCTCGACCTTCAGCGCGAACGTCGACTCGTCGCGCCCGGTCGACGAGCCCAGGAAGTCGACCAGGTCGACCTCGTCCATGTCCGCGACCTTCTCGATCGGGTTCCCCGCGGCGATCTTCCCCACCAGCGGGAACCGCAGGGGCCGCGCCTCGTCAGGGACCGCGATCCCCTCAGCGATCGACAAAGAGCGAGCCTTGTTGGGCTCGCGGACGAGCGCGCCCTTGCGGATAAGCGCTTCCACGTGCTCGAACACGGTGACCTTGCTCACGCCGATCTCGTCCGCGAGTTCCTGCATCGTCGGCGAATAGCCCCGACGGACGCGCCAGTCCCGGATGAGCTGGAGAATCCGAAGCTGCTTGGGGGTGAGATTCATGTGCATTCTCCCTGACAAGGTCCACCACGAGGTTCTTGGCACGGCCCGGGGCCATTCCCCGGGTCCGATCGTCATTCCACTGCGGCCCAGGCGTCGAGGCCGCCTGAGATTCGACCCGATCCGACTCCGTCCAGACCACCGCGTCCAGCACACGGCCCAGGCCCGCACGCACGCGATCGCACGCCGCGGCCTGCGACTCCAGCAGCCGCCCTGCCGCCGCGCACAACCCGAGGGTCAGCCCTTGCGAGGCCCGCTCCTCGTCCAGCGCACCCCCGGCCAAGCCCGCGAACCGAACAACCGGTCCCGCGTCGACCGACGGGTTCGAATGGCTGTCCGACGCGATCACCGCGCCGTTCGAGAGCCCCACCACGTCCGAACAGAACTCTCCCCCCGGCCCCATCCGGACCAGCGGAATGTGCAGACGTTCCAGAGTCGCATCCATGCTCGACATCTCCGAATTCGCGGCAGCCCAATCCGGCACCACACGGCCTGCGATCACAACCCGCGCGCCAGGCCCGAACATCACCAAGAGCAAGCTCTTCAGTGCCTCGACCATCGCGCCGTCGCCGCTCCCGTGGATCCATCTCGTCGCCGCTTCTTCCAAGAGTTTCGTCGGTTGTCCGGGTCGACTCCGATCAGATTTCGTTCCACAAGTTCGGTATAAGATAGCCAATCAGCCACCACACGGCAAGGCCTATTGACAGATTTTGTTTAGGCCCCGTTCTGTACTGCCTTTCGCCGCAAGGGCAGCAGAACAACCCATCGGACGCCTGAAAATGCACCCTGGAGGCCCCGAGTCAAAGGCGCCTAAGTGATTGTTTGAATTGGAGATATGAGCAATTTTCGAGAGCCGCAGCGGCATCACTCGCGACGTTCAAAGCGACTTCCTTGGCGTCGAACCCGTTGCTGAATCTCCAGCACCGTGAGCTCGGCCCGAAGCGTCGCCGGCGTCAGGCCCGTGGAGGCCGCAAGCTCATCGAGCGTCCGGCCTTCATCCATCGCGACGATGATCCGGGTCTGAACTTCTGAAAGCGTCTTGGAGCTGGTTGAAGCTCCAGCGCGTGCACCACCATCGGACGGCGCGAACAGGTCGGTGCCTTCGACCTGTTCATCCGGCGTGTCAGGGACGGAGGGCAAGAAGCGTGCTTCGTGCGTGCCGCCGTGCGCATGCCGCGCCGGCGATTCGAGGATCGCCAGAACATCCCCCGGCTCAGTGACGAGCGCCGCCCCGCCGGCTTTCAACAGCTTCAGAGTGCCACGGCTGGCCGGAGCGTCGACGCGGCCCGGCAGCGCCATGACCTCGCGGCCATAGTCCTCGGCCGCAAGTCGGGCCGTGATCAAAGCCCCGGACCGTTCGCCGGCTTCGATCACGATGGTTCCCAGTGACAATCCGGCGATGATCCGGTTCCGCGCCGGGAAGTTCTCCGCTTTCGGGGGCGCGTCCATGGGAAGTTCTGACACCACCGCACCGAACCTTGCCGCGACCTCGTCGAAGAGGTCCTTGTTCTCCGGCGGGTAGGCGTGGGCCAGTCCGCACCCCAGCACGCACACCGTGCGGCCGCCGGCGTGGATCGCCCCTCGGTGCGCCGCGCTGTCGATGCCTCGGGCGCCGCCGGACACGATCGTCAGCCCCGCACCGGCCAACACCCCCGCGAACCGACGCGACTGGTCGATCCCGTACGCCGAGCACTCCCGTGCCCCCACGATCGCCACCGGGTACCTGTCGGCGCCGTGCGGATCCATCGCCCCGCGGCAGTACAGGACCGGCGGTGCATCGGGGATCTGCGCCAGGAGCGCCGGATACTCACGATCGTGCATCCCCATCACCCGCGCACCCAGTTCCTCCGCCCGCGCCAGCTCCTTTTCCACCAGCTTGGCCGCCTCGTCCAGCCCCCGACGGATTTCGACCGACTTGGTCCTTCCCAACCCCTTCACCCGTTCCATCTGGGAAGCCGAAGCCCCCAAAACCCCACCGGCTGATCCGAAGGTCTCCAGCAGGCGCCGGATCACCACCGGCCCGCACCCGGGGGTCAGGGTCAGGTGCAGGAGCTCCCGGGTGCGTTGGTCGACGGCGGTCATCGGAGGCCAGTGTACGGCTTTCGCACGCCAATGCCCGATGTTGCGCGGCCCCTTCGGGCCCCCACCCGTTGCACCGCCCCCGGTTGGGCCGGTATGCTCGAAGGGTCCGGGGGCTCTGGCAATTCTTCGAGCCGCGTTCGCGGCGTATCGGAGCCGACTCCAT
This sequence comes from Phycisphaerales bacterium, assembly GCA_044223975.1. Lineage (GTDB taxonomy): Bacteria > Planctomycetota > Phycisphaerae > Phycisphaerales > UBA1924 > CAZCPB01. The sequence goes on from JBGALI010000003.1 coordinate 42,569, forward strand.
GCTCATGGGTTCATCTCGCCGCGGTGACCGCGCGTTCACGCTCATCGAGCTCCTGGTGGTCGTCTCCGTCATCGCGGTCCTCATCTCGGTGCTCCTGCCCGCCATCGTGAAGGCCCGCAAGGCGGCCCGCATGTTGACGTGCATGAACAACATGTCCGTGATGGGAAAGTCCCTTGAGACCTACGCCAGCGTCTTTCAGGACCGCATCTACACGTACTCGTGGAGGACCGGCACGAAGCAGTCGCAATGGGCGGACCTGAACAACCACACCGACGACCTGATCGCGGCCGCGGACCAGGCCGTCGATATTCTCCGGCGCCGCGCCGATCGTCCCACGTTCCCGCGGCTGACCAATTGGCTGCCGCACATCGCCAACGCCCACCTGGTCCTGCTCGACTTCCTCAACGCGCGCCTCCCCGAGCCGCAGGTGCAGTGCCCGGAAGACCGCTACCGAATCGCGTGGTCGCGCGACCCCGCGCTGTTCCAGATGAAGATGATCGTCCCGTACGTCGGCGGCCCCTACGGCGCGGGCTCGACCTTCGGCAACGTCTGGCCGTACAGCGCCTCGTACAACAACGTCATCTGCGCCTCCGAGCGATCCACCGGAGGCATCTACCAAGGAACGCAGCTGTTGTATTACTACTACCCGAGCTTGATCAAGATGGGTGGCCGGAGGATCAGTGACGTGTACTTCCCTTCCCTCAAGGTCCTCACGTACGACTCCATCAGCCGGCACCACGCCAAGGAGCCCAGCTACTGGGGGTACGACGACGTCCGTATGCCGGTCACTTTCTTCGACGCTTCGGTGCGCGTGGTCGGCGTGAGAGACTCCAACCCGGGGTGGAATCCCACCAAGCCCGCCGACTCCAAGCCCCTTGTATTCGACTACCGCCCGGACCGGAGCCCCCCGGCGGAAGTCTGGGAACCGCCGCCGCGATCCACCAAGGGAAGCGACAACATCATCGGCCGGTTTCTCTGGACTCGCGGCGGACTCAAGGGTGTCGATTTCGGCGGCGGCGAGGTCAGCTCCGGCCAGCCTGTCGATTAGCGCCCGGGTCTTCACCGGCATCGCCATCACGACCGCTCTCCGTCCGAGCGCGCCGCGGTCGTGCGCTCGCGATGCATCGGGTACCATTCGCTCCGCCCCGGACCGGGGCGTGAGTGAGAGGGATCGCATGCCCGAATCTGCCGCGTACTCCGAACTGTGCTCGCTCCTCTACCGCGCCGGCACCATGCAGGCCGTCGCGTACCTGCTCTCCTGGGACCAGGAAACCTACATGCCGCCCGGCGCGGCCAACACACGGTCCGAGCAGCTCGCCGACGTCGCCGAACTCCTCCACCAGCGCCGCACCAGCCCGCGCCTGGGCGAGCTGATCGCGCAGTGCGAATCCGACGGTTCCCTCACCGCCGACCCCGCGATTGCCGCCAATCTCCGCGAGATCCGTCGCGATTTTGACCTGGCCACCAAGCTCCCCGCCGACCTGGTCTCGGAGATCGCCCGAGTCACCAGCCAGGCCCAGGACGCGTGGAAGTCGGCCCGCGCCAAGAACAACTTCAAGAGCTTCGCACCGTGGCTCGAAAAGGTCGTCACCCTCAGCCGCCGCAAGGCCGAGTGCTACGGCGTGCCCGCCGGCGGCGAGCTGTACGATGCGCTCCTCGACGAGTACGAGCCGGGCATGACGTCGCGCGAGGTCGAAGCCACCTTCATGCCGCTCCGCTCGCGCCTCAGCGACCTCATCGCCCGCGTCACCGCGAGCAAGAAGAAGGTCAACACCAAGTGCCTCTCCCCCGCGCTCGACGCGGCAGCCCAGCACCGCTTCGGCCTCAAGGTCGTCGAGACACTCGGCTTTGACCTCAGGACCGGCCGCCTCGACACCACCGCCCACCCCTTCTGCACTGACATCGGCCCCGGCGATGTGCGCCTCACCACGCGCTACCGCGAGCAGCACTTCAGCGATGCGCTCTACTCGACCATGCACGAGGCCGGGCACGGCATCTACGAGCAGGGCCTGCCCAAGGAAGCTCCCGCCGCGCGCAAGGGCGCCGCCGGCCGCGGCCTCTACGGTCAGCCCCTTTCGCAGGCGATCAGCCTCGGCATCCACGAGAGCCAGTCGCGCATGTGGGAGAACTTCGTCGGCCGCTCGCGGCCCTTCTGGACCTGGGCCCTGCCCCTGGCCCGCAAGACTTTCGGCCCCAAGCTCGGTCGCCCCACCGTCGATCAGCTCTACGCGGCCGTCAACACCGTGACGCCCAGCCTCATCCGCGTCGAGAGCGACGAGGCCACGTACAACCTGCACATCATGGTCCGCTTCGAACTCGAACGCGCCCTCATCTCCGGCAACCTCAGCCCGCGCGACCTCCCCAAGGAATGGAACGCCCGCTACAAGGACTACCTTGGCATCAAGGTCCCCGACGATGCCCGCGGCTGCATGCAAGACGTGCACTGGTCCGCGGGGCTGATCGGGTACTTCCCGACCTACACCCTCGGCAACCTCTACGCCGCGCAGTTCTGGGAAACGATCAACAAGAAGATTCCGACGCTCGAGAAGCAGATCGCCAAGGGCCAGTTCGGAGAGCTCAAGGCGTGGCTGAACAAGAACATCCACCGCCACGGCCGCCGCTACCGCGCCGCCGAGTTGTGCGAGAACATCACGGGCAAGCCCCTCTGGGCCGACCCGCTGCTGCGGCACCTCACGGCCAAGGCCGAGGCGGTGTACGGGATCTGAGCAGTGCGATTAAGCCATACGACCGTTCGAAAACCGAAGCGACATCCGACCGATACCTATAGTTGAGCATGGTCGCCAACAACCCCCAGAACTGGCAGGCGGTCGTGTACCAGGACGAGGACGGCGCGTGGTGCGCCGAAGTGCCCGCCATGCCCGGGTGCGTGAGTTGCGGCGACAACCGCGACGATGCGATCCGGAATATTCAGGCCGCCGCGTCCTTGTGGCTTGAGGCGCAGCGCGAGATGGGACGCGATGTGCCGCGTCGCGACACTCCCGTCGAAGTCGTGGCGATCAAGGCGTAGCCGGGCGCGGGCCTGCCGCTTGTATCCTCGCGCGTTGTGGTGAACGCCCTTGTTCGCGCTGGCTATGTCGAGCGCAGGACCAAGAGCAGCCATCACGTGATGGTCCGGGAGGATCCGTCACGAACCATCACGGTGCCGGAGCGCCGTGAAGTGCCGCGGGGCACGCTGCGCAGCATTCTCAACCAAGCTGGATTGAGCGAAGAGCGGTTCCGCGAACTCGCCGGCCTGTGACGACCAGCGGGTCAAGGCTTTTCCGGCCGCTTGGCCTCCTGCCGAACCGCCTCGCGCGCCGTCATCTTCACCTCAGGCTCCGTCGCCGCCCCGCGCGTCGTCGAGGCCAGAAAATCCTGCAGGATCGCCGCGGCCGCGAGCGCATCGCGCCGCTCCTTCTTCTGCTGGTGCGTCATGCCACTCTTGGCCATCTGCCAGTCGGCCTGCGCGCTCGTCAGCCGCTCGTCCTGGTAGTGGAACGACCGCCCCGTGCGCTGCGCCACACGTCGCGCGAAAGCGCGAACCACCTTGGACCGCGGCCCCTCGGTCCCGTCCATGTTCAGCGGCAGCCCGATCACCAGCTCCCCCGGCGAATCCAGGCGCGCCCCCGGCGACCCCGGCCGGCGCGACGGCCCCAGCTGCTCCTCCGAGGCCCGCGCGATCGCCTCGATCAGGAGGTCGCCCTGCGCCACCACCATCGAGACCTCGAGCACCGTGAGCGGCGAGACCAGGCCGGTCTCCGAGTCACCGACCGCCAGGCCGGTCCGCTTGTCGCCGAGATCGATGGATAGGTATCTCAAATATCGCGTCTCACATTCGGCCGCGCACGCGGCCCCGAACATCGCGCCACGGCCCGTCGGCTCACTTCAGCCGCTCGTCCACAGCCGCGTGCAGCTCCTTCAGCTCCTCCGCCCGCGCCCGCGGCATCACCAGCGTCGCGTCCTTGGTGTGCACCACGATCATGTCCTCGCACCCCAGCAGCGCCACCGTGTGCCCCTTCTCCGGGTTCACCACTAGCGAGTCCTTGCACTTGACCAGCAGGGTCTCGCCCGGCCCTGCCGCGTGGTTGCCGGCGCTGTCCGCGGCGAGCGTCTGCGCGTACGCCGGCCAGCTCCCGACGTCGAGCCACTCCAGATCCATCTGCACGGTGCAGATCGTGAACGCGGCCTTCTTGTCCTTGGATGCCGGCTCCATCACGCCGTAGTCGACGCTGGTCTTGGGAAGCTGCGGGTAGACCTCGTCGAGCACCGCCTTCTGCTTCTTGGTCCCCCACGCGTCGGCCAGCTTCATCAGCCCTTCGTGGTTCTTGGGCTGGTATTTCTCGAGCGCCTCGAGGAACGTCGCCGCCTTCCACACGAACATCCCGCTGTTCCACCCGAAGTGCCCGCTCTGCACGTAGGCCTGCGCCCGCGGCAGGTCGGGCTTCTCGACGAACCGCTCGACGTGGAACGCCAGGTGCTGCGTCTTGCCGTCCTTGCCCTTGGTCTCGGCGCTCTTGGCCCCCCGGATCGGCGAGCCGCGCTCGACGTAGCCAAAGCCCGTGGCCGGGTACGTCGGCTTGATCGAGAACGTCACCAGGCGCTTGGGATCTTCCTCGACCAGACGGAACCCAAGGTCCATCCGCTCGCGGAACACCTCGCGCGGCTCGATGATGTGATCCGCCGTGAGCACGGCGAACACGGCGTCCTTGTCCAGCTTGTGCAGCACCGCCGCGCCGAAGCCGACGGCGTTCACGGTGTCGCGCCCCACCGGCTCGCCCAGGATGCGCTCGTTGCCGTTCTTGTCCGAGAAGGCGTCGAGGTCGCGGCGGATCGCGTCGCGGTACGCCTCGGCCGTGCAGATGAACCGCCGCTTGGGCTCGATCAATCCCTCGAGCCGCTCGGCCGCGAGCTCGAGCAGGCTCCGCGCCTCCGAAGCCTTGGCGCCTTCCTTCGCGCCCGTGGCGTGAATGAACTTGAGGAGCTGCTTGGGACGGTCCTTGCGGCTCATCGGCCACAACCGTGTCCCGGCTCCGCCGGCCATGATCATCGCGTAGCGCATGGGCTAGGAGAGTATCGGGGTTGAGGGCCGCGCGTGAGGCGTGCCACCGGGGATCGGACCCCGGTCGCCCCCGATTCTCCACGCGAACCGGCGGTGGGGCCAGGGGAGTCTGGAAAGGGACACCCCGGCGGCTCAGTGCAGGTCAGACGTTGAACAGGAAGTGGCAGACGTCCGCGTCGTGCATGACGTAGTCCTTGCCCTCGATCCGCATCTTCCCGGCTTCCTTGATGGCCTTCTCGTTCTTGAACTGCTCGAGGTCGCTGACCGAGTAGATCTCGGCCCGGATGAAGCCGCGCTCAAAGTCGGTGTGGATCACCCCCGCGGCCTGGGGAGCGGTCGCCCCCACCGGCACCGTCCACGCCCGGATCTCCTTCGGGCCGGCGGTGTAGAAGCTCTGAAGCCCCAGCAGTTTGTACGTGGCGCGGGCGAGCGTGGCCAGGGCCGGCTCGTCGATGCCCAGGCTGGCGAGCATCTCGCCGCGCTCGGACTCGGGGAGTTCGCCGAGTTCGCTCTCGATCTTGGCGCAGACGGCGACGCACTCGGCGCCCTCGGACGCGGCATGGGCCCGCACCTTCTGGCATGCCGGCGACTGTCCGTGCAGGTCGTCCTCGTCCACGTTCATCACGTACAGCGTCTTCTTGGCGGTGATCAAGCCCATGCTCTTGAGCTGCTTGGCCTGCTCCGGGTCGTCGATCTTGAGCGACCGCGCCGTCTTCCCCGCCTGCAGCACCGGCTGGATCTTCTTGAGCACCTCGTACCGGGCGATCGCCTCGGGCTCGCGGCTCTTGGCCGCCCGCTCGGCCTTGGAGAGCGCGCTGTCGATGATCTGCAGGTCCGCGAGCACCAGCTCGGTCGCGATGATCTCGATGTCGCGGATCGGATCGACCGACCCCGCCACGTGGATGATCTCCTCGCCGCCGGGAGCCTTGGCGAAGCAACGCACGACCTGAAGGATGGCATCCACCTCGCGGATGTGGCTCAGGAACTTGTTCCCCAGCCCCTCGCCCTCGCTGGCGCCCTTCACGATGCCCGCGATATCCACGAGGCGCAATGCCGCGGGGATGATCTTCTGCGACTCGATGTGCTTGCGGATGATCTCAAGGCGCGGGTCGGGGATCGGCACCACGCCGACGTTGGGCTCGATCGTCGCGAACGGGTAGTTCGCGGCAAGGGCGCCGGCGTTGGTGAGAGCGTTGAAAAGAGTGGACTTGCCGACGTTCGGCAAGCCGACGATGCCGGCTTCCATGGGGTGCTCCGCAAGGGGGGCGGGATGGTAGGACCAAAGCCCGTCATAAACGGGCCGGTGATCACCTCCATCACCTTCATCACCGTCGCTCGACCTCCCTTGCTGCACGCTTCCCGAGTCCCTGCCACAATGCCCCCGTGGAACTCACCCCCCTCCGCTACTTCCGCGCCATCGCCGCCACCGGCCACCTGACCCGTGCCGCGCAGACGCTGGGTGTCACCCAGCCTGCGCTCTCGGCGATGATGAAGAAGCTGGAGGCCGAGGTCGGCGCCCCGCTGCTCCACCGCACCGGCCGCGGCGTTGAACTCACCGAGGCCGGGCGCGTTTTCCTCACCCACTGCGATGAGGCCGTCCGCAGCGCCGATAGCGCCACCCGCGCCGTCCGCGAACTCCTGGGCCTTGAACGCGGCACCATCCGCATCGGCGGCGGCGCGACCGCCATCACGTACCTGCTCCCCCCCGTCGTCGGCGCCGTCCGCCGCGCCCACCCCGGCCTCAAGTTCTACGTCCGCGAGGCCGGCAGCACGGCCGTGGGCGAGGCCGTTCTTTCGGGCGCCCTCGACCTTGGCATCGTCACGCTTCCCATCGTGCTCCCCGGCGCCGACGACCTGCTTCGCATCCCGCTTGTCGAAGACGAGATGCGCCTGATCGTGCCCCCGGGGCACCGGCTGGCAAGCTCACGCTCGGCGAGCCCCGAGCGTAAGCGAGTGGGTTCATCCCAAACCCCTGGCGAGCCCGAAGACACCTCTCGCTCACGCTCGGGGCTCGTCAAGCCCACCACTTTCCGCTGGAAGGACCTCGAAAGCGAGCCCGTCGTCGCCTTCGAAGCCGGCTCTGCGGTGCGCGATGTGATCGACCGCGCCTCTGCCGCGGCAGGGGTCCGCCTCGACGTCATCATGGAACTTCGCTCGATCGAGAGCATCAAGCACATGGTCCACGCCGGCATCGGCGTCGCGCTCGTCAGCCGCTTCGCCCTCGACGAGGACGAGGGCCTTCGTTGCCAGGACGGCAAGCTCAGCCGCCAGCTCGCGATCGTCCGCCGCCGCGACCGCGAACTCGCCCCCGCCGCCCGTGAATTCGAAAAGCAACTCCTCGCCACCACCCGCCGCCGAGCGTGACCAAGTCTGCTCATCTCCTCATCTCCTCATCTCCTCACCTCCTCTCCTGTTCTTCCCCCCCTCGTCACCTCGACACCTCACACCTCGACACCTCTCCCCGAATACAGTCCCCCATGCCCACCAACCCCTACGCCCGCGTCCAGGAATTCATGCGTGACCAGCGGATCGATGCTTGGCTCGTCTTTGATTTCCGACTTAACAATCCGGTCCTTACTCGCCTCATGGGCGGCGGCAAGTTCCACGTCACCCGCCGCCTCTACTGGCTCCTGCCCGCGACCGGCGAGCCCAGGTGCCTCTGCCAGACGATCGACGACGCGGCATTCAAAAAGCTCGGTTGGCCCTACACCACCTACTCCGGCTGGCGTGACATGCACGAGAAGGTTGCCGCGATGCTCGGCAACTTCCGGCGCGTCGCCATGGAGTATTCCCCCGGCGGCGCCATCCCCATGGCCGGTATCGTCGATGCCGGCACCATCGAGTTCATCCGCTCGCTCGGAGTCGAGGTTGTGAGCAGCGCCGACTTGGTGCAGCTCCACGCCGCGGCGTGGGGAGAGCAAGGGCTAGCGTCGCACAAGGACGCCTCGACCAAGTGCGCCAAGATCATGGAGGAGGGCTTTGCCTTCATTGGGCAGAAGCTCAAGGCGGGCTCGCCCGTCACCGAGCGCGACTCCCAGCTCTTCATCCTCGATCGTTTCAAGAGCGCGGGCCTGGTGACCGACAGCGACCCCATCGTCGGCGTGAACGGCAACGCCGCGGACTGTCATTACGCGCCCGACGACAAGACGTTCAAGCCCATCAACAAGGGCGACTGGGTGCTGATCGACCTGTGGGCCAAGCGGCCCGGCGACAACTCCGTCTACGCCGACATCACCTGGACCGGCTACTGCGGCAAGGACGTGCCGGCGGAGAAGCGCCGGGTGTACGACATCGTGCGCGCCTCGCGCGATGCCGCCGTCACCGCTGCGCAGAGCGCCTGGAAGGCCGGCACGCCGATCGAGGGCTGGCAGCTCGACGAGGCCTCCCGAAAGGTGATCATCGACGGCGGTTTCTCGCACGCCATCAAGCACCGGACGGGGCACTCGCTCAGCCCCGGCACCGCCGGCGCCCACGGCATCGGCATGAATCTCGACAACATGGAGACGCACGACACGCGCCGCATGATGCCCGGCACCGGCTTCACCATCGAACCCGGCATCTACCTCGACGGCAACTTCGGCGTGCGCAGCGAGATCAACGTGTACGTCGACCCCAAGACCGGGCCGGTCGTCACCAGCTGCGTGCAGAAGGACATCGTGCTGATCGGCTGATCACCCTGCGTCCACCGCGACATCCAGCTCCACCGTCCGCGCCGCCAGGCACTCGGTCTGGGTGCACGCCTGGTACGTCAGCGTCAGCATGGGCCGTCCGGACCACTCCCCCTCGCGTTCCACCACCGCGCGGAACTCGACCGTTCCCTCGTGCACCATCACGCGCGAACCTTCCGGCCCGTGCACGGTGCCGCGCGGGTACTCGGCGTACACCCCGACTCCGCCGCCCCCGCGCACGCCCACGCGCAGCGGCACCAGTCCTCTTGGCGTCTCGTCGCCTTCGACCTCAGGCTCGGCCGCGATGATGTGATACCCCGGCGCCACCTTGAGCACCAGCCGCAGAATCGCGGGCTTCTCCGCGCCGACCGTCAGCCGCTCGACATCCGAATACACCTCGACGGGAAGAAACGGCTCGGCTCCGCTCACATCCCCATCCAAGATCGCCGGCGCGCCCGTCGGCGCCCCCACGCGCAGGTCCGCATCCGTCAGCACCCGCAGCAGACCCCGTGTCCCGCTGATGCACCCCACTGTCGATGCGGCGATCGACCCGCTGATCGACGCCAGGAGCGCCCCCGCCCGCTCGCGGTGCTCTGCCTTCCCCGTGAACGCGACCAGGTCGAGCAGGTTGTGCAGCATGATCGAGACCGCGCTCGGCAGGGCCCCGTCCGTCGTTGACGACGCACGCACGAAAAGGTCCCCCGCCCCCGCGCGCGAATCGAACCACCGCCCCGACTCGTTCGAGAATTCCCGCGCCGCTCGCTCCGCCAGCCGCTCCGCGTGCCCCAGGAACTCCGAATCGCCCTCGCCCCCCGTCGCACGGATCGCCCCGCACAAATCAAGCAAGCCGCGCACCAGGAACGAGTAATCTTCCAGCACCGCCCGCGGCCCCGGAACCCCGCCCCGGAACGACCGCAGCAACACCCCGTCCTTGCCCACGAACACCTTCACCGCCGCTCGCGCCGCCGCGCGCGACGCATCGATCAGCGCCGCGTCTTCAAGCTCGCGCCCGACGCGCGCCAGCGCCCCGATCGCCATCCCGTTCCACGACGCCAGGAGCTTGTCGTCCAACCGCGGCTGCTTGCGCTTGGCTCGCTCCGCGAGCAGCGCCGCGTTGATCCGGTCCAGCTGCTGCTCCAGCGCCGCGGCCGGCATGTTGAGCGATGCCGCGACCCGGTCCAGGCGGTCGGATACCCGTAAGACAAAGGCCGACCGTGCCTCGGGATGGTGCGGGTCCTGAAAATTGGGCGCCCCATCCAGCCCGTACACCGAGATCGCAAGCGCCGCGTCCTCCGCGCTCAGCGCCGCGCGCACGTGCTCCGGCGTCCACAAATAGTTCAGCCCCTCGCGCCCGTCCACTTCCGCGTCCTGCGCGCTGAAGAACAGCCCCGTCGCGTCCCGCATCTCGCGCAGCATGTACTCGCACGTCCGCCGCGCGGTCCGCGCGAACTGCAAGTCGTCGTACACCCCCGCCGCCCGCGCGTACAGGTGCGCCAGCTGCGCGTTGTCGTACAGCATCTTCTCAAAGTGCGGCACGGTCCACGTGGCATCCACGCTGTAGCGGTGGAACCCGCCCCCCGCCTGATCGAAGATCCCCCCGCACATCATCTTGTTCAGCGTGCGCCGCACCGCTTCATCGAGCGCATCCAGCGTCGAGTCGTCACCCGCGATCGACCGCACATCGAGCAGGAACTCCAGGAACGCCGGCTGTGGGAACTTCGGCGCCGAGCCGAACCCGCCGTTGGCCCGATCGAACATCCGCAGCAGCCGCGACAGCGCATCGGTGACCTGCGCCTCCCCCACCGCGGCCGGCTCCACGCCGCTCCCCAACTGTTCCGTCACCGCCTCCGCCAGTGCCGCGCACTGATCGAGCGCGGCCTCGCGCTGCGTCTTCCATACCTCGCTCATACGCTCGAGCACCGCCGGCCACGCGGGCATGTTCATGCGCGCGGCGGGCGGGAAGTACGTCCCGCCCCAGTACGGCCGCAGACCCGCGGGCTCCAGGAACACGTTCATCGGCCACCCGCCGTGGCCCGTGAGCATCTGCAGCGCCGTCATGTAGATCTCATCAACATCCGGCCGCTCCTCGCGGTCGAGCTTGATGCACACGAACCGCTCGGACATCAGCCGCCCGATCTCCTCGTTCTCGAAGCACTCGCGCTCCATGACGTGGCACCAGTAGCACGTCGAGTAGCCAACGCTCAGCAGGATGGGCACATCCCGCCGCCGCGCCTCAGCGAACGCCTCTTCGCCCCACGGGTACCAGTCCACCGGGTTGTGGGCGTGCTGGAGGAGGTACGGGCTCGACTGTGCCGCGAGGCGGTTGGCCGGACGCGACGATGGCGGCGGACGGTTGGACACGGGATGCTCGCGAGGGAGACCCACGGTAGCACGCGGTCTGACGCGTCAGCACCCGCTTTCGAAATCGGCGATGAACTGGTCGAAGTCGGCGCCGTTCACGAACCCGTCAGTGTTCATGTCCGCCACCGTCGCACCCGCGACGAAAGCGGGAATAAAGGCGTCATAGTCGTCGCCGTTCACAAAGCCGTTGAAGTCCAGGTCGGCGCCGCAGAACACACCCAGGATCGCCACGTGACTGACTTCGCCACCGCACGCATTGAACACCTCGCACGTGAACTCTCCTGCGTCTTCGGGTTCAAGACCGGTCACCACCAGACTCGCCGTCGAGGCCCCGGAAACGATGGACCCGGTTGGCGAGGGACCGTCGTTCAGTTCGATGCCGTTCCGACGCCAGCGAAATGTCGTTCCCTCATAGCCGGACGCCGCGGCAACTTCGAGCATGACCCGCCCGCCGATCCGCGCCCGGCGGTCGGATGGTTGTACCGCGATCCACGGGGCGCCCGATTCTGTGTACCTCGCGTACATGCACGAAACCCGCCCGTCAACCACAGTGAAGTCACCTCCGACGATCAGCTCGGGACCGAGCTGGCCAACACACCTGGCGTAGTTCGGCACGGCGTACCCGAGACTGGACCAATCTGCCCCGTCCCAGAGCGCAACGTTCTGCCCGCCGCTTCCCGTTGAAGACTTGTAGCCCACCGCGGCGAGCCTGTCCTTGTACAGCGCGAGCCCATACGCGCCGGCGGCTAAGCCGCCGCCGAGCGATTCCCAGCTTTGCCCGTCCCACGCGGCGATATTCCGGGCGGCCACATCTCCCGCGTAGGCAAAGTGTCCGGCCGCCACAAGGCGGTCGTGATAGACCTGCAGCGAACCGGCGGACCCGATGCCCGTCGTCGTGCGCAAGCCGTCCTGCACCGCGTGCCATTGCGCGCCATCCCAGCGCGCGATCCCCTTCGCGGGTACGTTGTTGATGACCGAAAACTGTCCCGCGGCATAGAGCTCGCCTTTGTACTCGGCCAAAGCCCACGCCTCCTTGTCCCAGACGGACGGGAGAATCGTCCACGAGGAACCGTCCCACGCGCCGATCTCAAAGGGGCCCGAATCTGACTTGAATCTCGCGACCGCGAGCAGACGGTCATTGACGACCGCCGCCGTCAGGGCGTACCAGATCGGGCTGCTTCCCAGCGTGTGCCAGGTGGATCCGTTCCACGCGGCGAGGCCCAATATTCCATTCCCTGAGCCGTTGCCCCGTGCGTATCCGGCAACGACCAGCTCGCCCTTGTACTCGACCGCGGCGTAAGGATCGAGATTCAATGCGGGCGCGATCGGCGACCAGTCATTCCCTGTCCAGCCAAGCGTCAGGTACTGCTCACCACCTGCCGGCGTGACCGCATAGCCACACGCGATCGTCTGCCCCTTAAACGTCCCAAACGTGTAGATCACTCCCCACGCCCCGTCCCCGACCGCGTGCCACGCGGCGCCGTCCCAGCGCGCGATGTTCATCGCGCCCGTCGTCCCGACCATTCTAAAATCGCCCGCAACGATCAGGTCGCCGCGGAACTCGGCGATCGCCTGAATATCGCCCACCGGTCTGTTCGGAAGGCCGGTAAGCACCGTTCCATCCCATGTTTGCCAGTGCGTGTTGCCGCCGACATAGAGAAGTCCGCGATGCTCGCACAGCGCGAAAGCCCTCAAGGGAGATGCGGGAATGAACTTCCACGCCCCGTTGCTCCACACGGCCAGGTGCGTGCCCGGACTGGGGCCGATACTCCAGCCGCCCGCAACGAGCGTGCCTTTGTAACTCGCGAGGCAGTACCAGGGAATTCCGATCTGTCGCGGGCCAAGACCGGCGCCGATCGGAATCCATGCCGATCCGTCCCAGGCTCCCACGTACGCGGACGGCTGCCCGCCAGCCAGGTCAAACACGCCGCAGGCGGCAAGCATCCCGTTATGGCGCACGAGCGCGTACACGGTCGGCGAGCCGCTGGTGTTGGTAAGCCCGCCGCCGACCGCCCGCCACGATTGTCCGTCCCAACGTGCGATATTCTGTGCAGGCAGTCCGTCAGCGCTCGTGAAGGTTCCCGCCGCGTACAAATGGCCCGTGAATTCGCACATGGCATAGACCTGCGCGCGCGGCGATCCCCCGGCCATCCCACCCCCAACGCCCTGCCAGTTCTGGCCGTCCCACCGCGCGATCGCAAGCCGCGAGCCGTAGAGCGTCAAATCTCCTCCGACGTACAGCACGCCCCGGTAGACCGCCACCGTGTACACCGAGCCGCTCAAGCCGTCGCCGAGCGCGCTCCATGAAGTCCCGTCCCAAGTCGCCACTCCCCCGCACGCCGCCGAGCCCGCGGCCGTGAACTTTCCGCCGACAACAAGAACGGAGGGTGCAGGACCAGGCCCGTCCGGATCCCACTCCGTCATCGCGAACGGGATCCCGTTGGTTCCGGGCATAGCCGCGCCGGGCAGCCAGCGCTCGCCACATTGGCGCGCCGTCGCGGAGCCAACCAGCGCCAGAACGGTCAGGACAACGAGGATTCGAAGTGAAGACATGGCTGCCTCCGATGGAAGCAGCATACCAGGGGCGCCCTCCGGGCGCATCGCCAACTTGCGACGAAACAGGCTTGGATCCTCCCGATCCGCCCGTGTTGCGGGGCGCGAGCAGGCGAGATCCGCGAGCACCTGCCCTGTCGTTCGGCTCAGTTCAAATCGAAAAGAAGGAATTCACCCGACGTCGTTCCCTGAATCGTGATCACGCGCTCGTCGCTTACGCTCACCCCGTCCCCCGTTCCCAACTTGACTCCGTTCACTTCGACCTCCCCCTTCCCCACCTGCACCCACGCGTGCCGCCCCGCCGCCAGCGTGTGCTCCACGCTCTTGCCCTTCTCCAGAATCGTCGCGTACACCACGGCGTCCTGGTTGATCTTGAGCGACCCGTCCCGCTGGTCGGGCGACGCCACCGCCTGCAACCGATTGAGCCGCTTATCGCGCGTGAACTCCTTCTGCGCGTACGCCGGCGGCAGGCCCGCCGCGGCAGGACGGATCCAGATCTGCAGCAGGTGCACCTGTTGCGTCTTGGACCGGTTGAACTCGCTGTGCCGGATCCCCTTCCCCGCCGTCATGACCTGCACCTCGCCGGGCTTGATCACACCCTCGCTCCCCAGAGAGTCGCGGTGCGCCAGCGCCCCTTCCAGCACGTACGTGATGATCTCCATGTCCTTGTGCGGGTGCGTGTCGAAGCCCATCGCGGGCGCGACGCGGTCGTCGTTGATCACGCGCAGCGAACGGAACCCCATGTGCCTGGGGTCCTGGTAGTCGCCGAAGCTGAACGTGTGGTACGTGTCCAGCCACCCGAAGTTGAGGTGCCCGCGCTCGGAACTTTTGCGAACGGTCAGCATGACGGAATCTCCTGTACGATCCCCAGCGATACGGACTCTTCGGACCCACCCTCTCCCTCGTGCTCCATCCAATCCAGAGCCGCCACGGTCACCGCGCCGGCCAGCGGCAGCACCACCGCCGCAAGAACCAGGAGCACGCGCCGGCCCGGCCTCGCACCCCGCGGCACAAGCACACACGCCAGCCCACCCGCCGGCAACGCGCACGCGCCGAGCGACGCGAACATCAGCGGTCGCGCCGAGTCGCCGAACACCACGCCCTGGAAGATCGACACCACCGCCACCAGCACCGGCACCGCCATCGCACCCGCCGCGATGGCCTTGCCGCGCTTGAGCAGCAGGGCAACAAGCGCCCCCGACACCGCGGCGGCACCCACACCCGCCGCCTGCCCCAGGGCCATGCTGTAGAAACCAAGCACCAGGACCTGGGCGATGCCCCCGAGCGCAATCGCGACCGCCGCCACGCCCAGGCGCGGCCCGGCCCGTCGGATCAATGCCTCAGCGCCCAGCACGTTCAGGGCCCCCAGCACCACCGTCGCGCCCAGCAGACCAAGGTGCGTGAGCCGCTCAGGTCCCTCCCACCAGGTGCTCAGCGTCCGCGTGCTCAGCCACGCGCACGCCGCCACCGCGACGCTTGCCAGGATCGATGTCAGCACCGGACGCAGTCGGAGCACGCCCAGCAGCACGCCCAGCAGCGCCCCGACGAATGCCACGATCGGAAACGCTTCGATGGAACGCGCCGGCGGGAACTCGGGACGTCCGAAGATCAGTACGTGCGTGGCGACATAGATCAGAAACAGCGCGGGCGCCCACACCACGTCCCGCCAGTGCCGTGCGCCCGCGCCGAGCCCTCCCGCGCTCGTTTCGGTCGGCGTCCGCGCCAGCAGCAGCGCCAGTACCAACCCCGCCACGCCCGGGGGGACCGCGCCCAGGATCAGATGTCGCAGGATTTCCGGTTCCATGGCGCGTCCTTCCCCCGCGTGGCGTGGAGGTATCAACCATGCGTCAAAACCTGGCCGCGTCGCCGAGCCTGAGCCTTAGCGCCCGCCCTCGAGCGAGACCGTCAGGGTCACGTCGTCGCCCAAGCCCTTGCTCGTCATGCCGAAATCAGCCCGCTTGATGACGAAGATCGCCTCGATCCCCGCCGCCTCGCCGCCGCGCATGCTCTTGCCCTGGCCCGTCAGACGGACCTTGGCGGTGATCTCGTTGGTCTTGCCCTTGAGGGTGAGATCGCCGGTCACGTTGAACGTCGGTTCGCCGTTCTCGTCGGCGACCTTCTCAAACTTCTTGCTCGTGAACGTGATCGCCGGGAACTCCTTCACCGAGAACTGGTCGGGGCCCTTGAGGTCACGGTCACGCCCCTCGTTGCGGGTGTCGATCGACGAGCTGTCGACCGATACCGCGATCGAGCTGCCCGCGGGGTTCGCGGTGTCGATCAGGAACGTGCCATCGACCTTTTTGAAGGCGCCGTAGAAGTACGCCATGTTCATGTGCTTGATGCGGAAGATCACGCTCGAGTGAACCGCGTCCACCTTGTACGCGCCCTCCGCCGCCGGCGCTGCCGCGATCTCGCGCACGCCCGCGCCGCCCATCACGCCCACGCCGCCCGCGGCAAGGGCCACACCGAGCACAGAAAGACCGGCAAGCTTCACGAACCTCATGGCGAATCCTCCAGAAGAAAAACCCCGGACCATCGGCGGACGACACACGTCGCACCGCCCTAGAACGGGCCCGCACGCCTCGCGGCAGAGCGGGCCCGGAGAGAGAGGATTGTTACCTCGGCCGCGTCCATCGCACCGCCGCTTCGGCGACCCGCGCCCCGTACAGCGCCGCCGTGTCGCGGTCGCTCTTGGGCGGCGTGACCTCCGGGGCCTCGTTGCCCGCCTGCGACATCGCGCCCAGCCACGAGCCCAGGCGGTTCAGATCACCCGGCTGCCCGGTCACCCCGCTGGGCATGATCCCCTGGCTGATCCACACCATGCCGTGCTGTCCCGCGAACACCACGAGGTCGATCATCGAGTTGAGCTTGTCGCCCGACAACCCTCCCGAGTTCGTGAAGCCGCCGGCCAGCTTGTCCTTCCACCCCTGCGAGTACCAGATGCCCGACGAGTGCTCCATGAATTTCTTGAAATCGGCGCTCGGCGAGCCCATGTACGTTGGAGCCCCGAAAACGATCGCGTCCGCCGCGTTGAGCACCGCCCACTTGCCCCCCAACGGCTTGTCCTTTTCGGGCGCCGGCAGCTCGCTCACCGCCACTACCTCAACCGAAGCCCCGCTCACCGCCCGAGCCCCGGCCGCCACCGCATCGGCGATGACCTTGGTGTGCCCGTACCCGCTGTGATACACAATCGCGACCTTCGCCATGATTCATTCCTTCCCTATCAAGACCCCGATCCGACGGGGCTTCCCTTGCGCCATGCCTGTCCTGGACGCGCTCTCTTGCGTCCTGAGTCCTGTCCGCCGTTTGCAATTCGACGCTGGCGGTCCGCCTCTCACCCGCCCCCTCTCGCCGCCACGAGCAGCCTGTTCAGTTCCGCCAGCTCTGCGCGCGTCATGTGCCCCAGTTGCTCCCTGTGCAGCCGCATCGTCGGCGCATCCAGCCGCGCCAGGATGTCCAGCCCCTTCCGCGTGATCTGCACGTACACGACCCGGCGGTCCTTGTCGCAGCGACACCGTTCGGCCAGGCCCTGCTTCTCCAGCTTGTCCACGAGGCGCGTGACGTCGGGCCCCTGCGCGATGAGCTGCTCGGCGATCTCGTGGCACGCGCGGCGCCCGGGCCCCGTGACCGCCGCGCCGCGCAGGATCCGGAGGATGTTGTACGTCGCCTCCGTCAGCCCGTGCGGCTTGAACAGCGCCCCGAACGGCGCCCCCAGCACCGAGGCCGTGCGCTGCACGTTCAGGTGCGCCTCCTGCTCGGGGCTTTCGAACGGTTTCTTCTTGCCGATCTCGTCGGCCAGCGTGCGGAGCATGGATCACCTCAGATACTGTGACGACAATAGTTGTTGAAACAACAATTGTCAAGCCAAGCTTCCTCCATTCTCCCGCACGCACGCCGACCGACGCACCCCCCGCCCTCCCGTGCTACAAAGCACACCCGGACAAAGACCCCGACGAACGCCGCACGCGATGACCCACCCCGACCCAAGCACCCCCGCCGTCTACCGCCCCTGGCCGTCGGCGCTGCTCGTCCTCCTCGCCTGTACCGCGGCCTTCTGGATCTGGCTCGGCCACGCCGGCTTCGGGTCAACCGAGGGCCACCGCGTCATCCCCGCCTGGGAGATGCTCGATTCCGGCGACTGGTGGCTCCCCCACCTCTTTGAACGCGTCTACCTGCGCAAACCGCCCGGCATGCCCTGGGCCATCGCCGCCTTCTCCACTATCTTCGGCCGCACCGAGTTCGCCGCCCGCGCGGTCTCCGCCGCCGCGGCAACCGCCTCCGCCCTGCTCGCCCTCGTGTTCGCACGCCGCTGGTTCGGCCCAAGAGCAGGCCTCGCGGCAGGCTTCGCACAGGCCCTGATGCCCGTCTGGCTCACCTTCGCGCGCAGCGCCGAGATCGAATCACTCCACACGCTCGCTTGCCAGTGCGCCGTCTTTCTCACGCTCGACCTTGGCATCCGTCCGCGCGGGTCGGGGCTCCCGCGCAGCGTGGCGCTCGCCTTGACCATCACCGCGGCAGGACTCGTCAAGGGACCGGCGGGCGCCCCCGTGCTGCTCGGCGCCCTTGCCGCGTTCCCGGTGGCGTTGCGCTCGTGGCGCGTCCTGGCACGCCCCGCGATCTGGGCCGGCGTCGGGCTTGGCACTGCCGCGCTCGCCGCCTCGTACCTCACAATCAAGGCACGCCTCGACGCCTCCGGACTCGTGCCCGTGCTGCAGGACCCCAGCGAATTCGTCCCCTCGCTCTCCCGCATCCCCCTCATCCTGCGCCTCTTCCCCGCCGCACTCCTCCAAGGCCTTCCCATCACCGGCGCTGTCGCGCTGGCCCTGTGGCCAGAGGCCCGCACGCGCGACCTTCCGCGCGGCCGCGAACTCGACGTGCCCGACGATGCCGGAACGATCGCCCAGGCCCTCGCTCTCACCTTTCTCTTCTCGATCGCGCTGCTGATGGCCTCGGGCGTGAGCAACCCGCGCTACGCGCTCCCCGCGCTGACGCCGCTCGCGCCCCTGGGCGGCTGGACCTGGGCCGGACGCCTCGGACTCTTCGACGGTTGGCGCAAGCGCCTCGCGACGTGGACTTCGGGCTGGAGCCTGTGGGCCCTCCCGGGCCTCGCGCTGCTCTTCGTCGGCGTGTACGTCTTCGGCTTCATGGAACCTCGGCGCGCCGAGGTCAGCGGCAAGGTCACCGGCGAAGCACTCGCCGCCACGCTCCCCGACGGCGCCGTCCTCTACGCCGACTGGCTGATCGAGGCCCGCCCCGAAATCCTCCTCTACGCCCGCACTCGCGCCGCCGCGCTCGGCAAGTCCGTCCGTGTCAAATGGGTCGACCTCGACGAGTTCGCCCCGCCCCCAATCGAGCACTCCTTCCTCGCCGTGCGCGACGACGCCAACGGCAACGAGCTGCTCCGTCCGGGCGTCGAGGCCCTCGCCCAAATCTGGCCGCGGGTCTTCGCCGGAACCGCCAACAAGGGCAAGTACAGCTTCATCGTGTTGGAACGGACACAACCACCCCAATGACAACGCGGCAGCCTCCTGCCCGATAAACTGTGCCAATCCGCGCAGAATCTGAACAACACCCATACATCCCCGGGTTTCGCGCGATCATTGCGCAGATTCTCTTGCGTCAGCGCGGTGGGCTTTGCTAACTTCCCAACACGGAGTTTCCGCCCGTCCCGCTCGCCGTCCGCGGCTTGATGTGGGTAACGAAAGCACCAGCCCCACTCCTTCAGGAGAGAGAGACGGCGGCTGGTGTTTTCGTTTTTGCATCGGTCGGAAGATACGCGTAGCGTCGGAACCACCATCCCGCATCCATCTCTCGTTCGCGAGCCCGCCGCACATGAACGCACGAATCGCCCGATGCCGCGCCTTCCGGTCGATCCTCGGACTCGCGCTCGGCACCACGATCGCCGCGCCCGCGCTGGCCCAGAGCGAAAAGCTCCACTTCACCTACCTCTGGCACATGGAGCAGCCGATCTACTGGCCCGACCAGCAGGTCGGTGGCGCCGACCGCACCGAGCGCGCCTGGCAGAGCGTCCTCCGCACCGACGCCGGCGCCGCGCACCCCGCCAACAACCTCCGCGACATCTTCTCCAATGCCGACCGCGTCGCCGCCTACCAGTCCCGCGTCAAGGACTCCATCAACGCCATCCGCTGGGCCCCCGAGGCCGGCGCCCAGGTTTCCTTCTCCGGCGGTCTCATCGAAAACCTCATGAGCCTGGGCGCCGCAAACCAGCTCGGCTACTCGCCCACCTGGTTCAACGACTACCGCACCGCCCGCGCCTGGAACACCACGCCCAACTCCAAGCCGCGCCTCGATGTTGTCCTCTTCCCCTTTCACCATCCGCTCCTCCCGCTCTGCGATGCCAGCACGGTGCACAAGAGCATCCAGCTCTACAAGGCCGTCTATCCCGACGCGTGGGGCGCATCCCCTGGCCTCTCCCGCGGCATGTTCCCCCCGGAGATGGCCTTCAGCGAGCGTCTCATCCCCGCGCTCGCGAGCGAAGGCGTCGCGTGGTGCTTCGTCAGCGGCGAGAAAATCAGCCGCGCCTGCGCTGATTTTCCCGTGGTCTACGGCTCCGGCGGCGTCAACTGCGACCCGCCCAACAAGGCCGACCAGCTCAACGCGCCGCAGGTGAACTACTTCCGCCAGTCCATCTCTCGCGGCTGCGGCCCCGCCGAGGCCTACCCGCTCGCGTTCACACCGCACACCGCCCGCTACGTCGATCCGGCCACCGGCGCCGCCTCGACGATCATCGTCGTCCCCTGCTCGCAGAGCCTCGGCTGGCAGGACGGTTACTCCGCGATCGGCCTCTCCGCCTTCAACACGCTCCAGACGCTCAACAACCCCGCCCGCCCAATGCTCGTCGTTCTCGCGCACGACGGCGACAACAACTGGGGCGGGGGTTACTCGTACTACATGGAAGCGACGCCCAACATGGTGTCGCAGGCCCAAGGCGCGGGCTACATCGCATCAACCGTCGAGCAGTACCTCGCGAATCACCCCGTCCCCACGAGCGACATCGTCCACGTCGAGGACGGCGCCTGGGTCAACGCCGACGGCGACTTCGGCGCCCCGCAGTTCCTCAACTGGAACTGGCCGCCGGTGAACGCGCAGGGCCAGATCGACATCGCGGGCGGCTGGGCCGAGGACATCCGCAACTGGGCCGTCATCACCGCCGCGCAGAACCGCGTCGATACCGCCGAGCAGATCTCGACGGCCCAAGGGTCCCCCATCGTTCTCTCTCGCGTCCTTTACCCTGGTGCGTCAACCACCGAGGCCGAGCGGGCCTGGCACTTCTTCCTCGCCTCGCTCAACAGCGGCTACATGTACTACGGAACCGCGCTCGACATGGAGGTGAAGCCCACCATCGCCTGCAACGAAGCCGTGCAGCACGCCGACGCGGTCATCGGCTCTGCCGCGCTCGACACCACCCCGCCCACCGTGTGGATCCCCCAGCGCTGGCCGTGGAACCCCGGCTCGACCAACTTCGGCCCCGCGTACCACTACCAGCAGTCCGTGAACAACGGCGATTTCTTCGTCTGGACCTTCGCCTACGACGCCTCCGGCATCCCATCGGGCGCGGTCACGCTGAAGTACCGCCTCGACAGCGACGGCGTGAACTCCCCCGCTTCCGACCAGAACGAGACCTACGCCGGCGGCTCTGAAGTCGGCGCGTGGCAGTCGGTCACCATGACCCGGCGCACGTTCCCCGCCGCCAACGTCCTCAACGACCCGTCCATCGATTTCTTCGAGATGCCCCAGTACATCGCCGACGAGTACTACGCCCAGCTCACCGGCATCCGAAGCAAGCTCGTCGACTACTACGTCGAAGCCACCGACTCCAAGGGCTTCACCACCAGGTCCCCCATCCAGCACGTCTACGTCGGCGACGGCTCGGGCGCTTCCGGCGGCGGCAGCGGCACGGTCGTCACCGTCACTCCCACGCCCCCCGTTGCCGGCCAGACCGTCACCATCACCTACGACCCCACCGGGCGCCCGCTCGCCGGCGCCCCCGCCGTAAAACTCCACTACGGCTTCAACGCCTGGAACCCCACCATCAGCCCCGACCCCGCCATGACGCTCTCCGGCGGCACCTGGTCCATCACCGTCCCCGTCTCCAGCGCCGCCACGCAGCTCGACATCGTCTTCAACAACGGCGCGGCAACCTGGGACAACAACGGCGGACAGGACTGGCACTTCCCCGTCACCGGCGGCGTCAGCAACCAGTGGACCATGGACGGCGTCCGCGACCCCGAGTCAACGCTGATCTCCAGCAACAACGGCATGAACCTGTGGGCCGGGCTCAAGGGCGACGTGCTCTACGTGGCCTGCAACGACGCCGGCGAGGGCAACGACCACTTCATCTTCGTCGCGCAGTCCCCCGGCGCACTCCGCGCCGCGCCCTGGGCCAAGTCGGGCCAGGTCGCCGGCTGGTCCGCCTTCCTCGCCGACGAGAACGACAACTCCTACTCCGGCTGGTTCGACGCCGCGGGCACGCACCAGAACGCCACCGCCGCCAACGGCGGAGTCCTCGAGGGCACGCTCAACCTCGGCGAAGAACTGGGCAATCTTCCCACTTCCATCTTCCTGGCCGTCGCGCCCTACGCCACCGCCGATGGCGGCGCACTCGTCGTCGCCTCGCAGGTTCCCCCCAGCCTCAACAACAACGCCAACGTCGATGCGCTGGAGTACATCGAGGTCTCGCTCTGTGCCTTGGACCACGCCGCCTGCTGCCCCGCCGACTTCAATCACGACGGGTTCGTGAACGGCGACGACTTCGACGCCTTCGTGCTGGCCTTCGAGCTCGGCGATCCCGCGGCAGACTTCGACAATAACTCCTTCGTCAACGGCGATGACTTTGACGGCTTCACCTGGGCATTCGAAGCCGGGTGCTGACGCTCCTGGGCCTTGCCGTGGTCCCGTATTCGCTGCTCGCTGTCTCCCGTCCTTTTCTATACTCCGCCCATGACCACGCCCCCCCACGGCAAGAAGCCTGCCCACGGCGCACACCCCGCCAAGCCCGAGCCCACGCCGGCGGCGAAGCCGACAGGAAAGCCCGGCGCCATGCCGCCTCCGGCGCAGTACAAGCCGACGGTGCACGACAAGGACGACACCCGCGTCCACGGCCGTATGAAGAGCGACGAGGGCGACCCGCGCCTCCGCTGCCCCAAAGACTCGACCTACATGGAAAAGGTGATGGTCGGCTCGATCGAGATCGACCGCTGCGCCTCGTGCGGCGCCATGTGGTTCGATGCGCTCGAGCTCGAGAAGATCCTCGAGGCCAAGGACGCCAAGGCCTTCGTGAAGCGGATCGACATCGGCGCCATCGGCCGCGCCCCCGGCGTGCGTGCCCTGGGCACCATCGTCTGCCCCCGCGACCGCTCGCCGCTCATCCGCCTCCAGGACATGAAGCAGTCGCACATCGAGGAGCTGGGCTGCACCGTCTGCGGCGGCGTGCTCCTCGACAAGGGCGAGCTCAAGGACCTTAGCGAATTCACGCTCAAGGAGCGTGTGCGGGCGCTGGTCGAGCGGTGGAAGGGCGGCTGACGCGGCGGCCACGCCAACGCGTCAGCACCCCGCCTCGAACGCCGCGACGAAGGCGTCGAAGTCCTCGCCGTTGACCCAGCCGTTGCGGTCGGCATCGGCGGCAGGGTCGCCGAGTTCGAAGGCCAGAATGAACGTGTCAAAGTCAACGCCGTTGACGAATCCGTTCGCGTCGGCGTCCGCCAGACAGACCACCGACAGGTGCGCGGCCTGGCTGGCCGCCGATCCGCACGAGCCAATGATCACACAGTCATAGTCTCCGGCATCGGAGAACCGAGTGTCCGCGATGTCGAGCGTGGCTGAGGTCGCGCCGCTGACCCAGCCTCCTCCTACCGAAGCGCCGCCGGGACCGTCGGCGATGGCTTGACCGTTCCGGCGCCAGCGGAATTTGAGTTCAGGAAACCCACTGGCGGGGGCCACTCGGAACGATGCCCCAAAGCTCTGCGCCGCGATGACGGCCTCGGGCTGGCGTGCGATCCACGGGGCGCCGGTGTCGGACCAGCGGGCCCAGTAGGTGGACGGCCTCCCGCCGGCATTTTTGAAGCCACCGCACACGACGAGTTCGTCGTGGTACACGCCGAGACCAAACACGCGTGCGTCCAATCCCGAGCCGAGCGGTCGCCACGTCGTGCCATCCCAGCTGGCGATGTTGTTGGCGGCCACCCCGTTGATGCCCGTGAACTCGCCCGCGACGATGAGCTTGTCGTGATACACCGCGAGCGCGCCGATCACCCCGTCGTACGGTCCATGGCCGACCCCGCTTGCAATTGGCCCCCACGCGGTGCCGTCCCAGCGCGCCAACCATTCACACGCGGCGGTGCCGGCGTGCGTAAAGCGTCCTGCGGCAATGAGGTCATCGCGATAAGGAAGGAGCGATGTGACGCTCGCGTACGAGTCCGGCATGCCGCCGCCGATATCCTTCCATTCCGTGCCGTCCCATTGCGCGATGCAGTTGAGAGGAGATCCGTCGCCGCTGGATCGAAAATAGCCGCCGGCGATCAGCATATTCCGGTACGTGCAGAGCGATCGGACGGTGCCACCCAAGCCAACTCCAAGGGGCTCCCACTGAGGGTCGTTCCATCGAGCGACACCGTTGGCAACCGAATCACTCTCTTGAAAACTCCCTCCGATCACCAGCTGGCCGTTCCAGTCCACGGCCGACTCCATGGACCCGTACCACGTGGGGTACGACGCAAACTGCTGCCACCCCGACGATGACCACTTCGCGAGCCCTTCGCCGGGTCCACCGCCGAATTCGCTGAACTCCCCGAGCACGATGAGTGACTCGTGCCAGGGACGGAGGGAAACGCCCTGACCGCCGATACCCAACCCGCACTCGAGCGAGCTCCACCCTGCACCGTCCCACCTGACGATGCCGCGGGCGTTTATGGGGCCGACGTTTGAAGTGTTGCCGGTGAAAACGACCTCGCCGCGATAGACCGAAAGCGCCGATGCCGGGCCATCGAACCCGGCCCCAACCAGATGCCATCGATCGCCGTCGAATTCGTACACGTTGCGGGAGCAGGCAAAGAGGCGGCCCTGAACGGCGGCGAGAAGGTCTACGACGGGAAGGTCGGTGTCGTCGAGAATGTCCCAATCTGTTCCGCTCCATCGGGCGACCTGGTGGCGGTAGTACCCCTCGTAGAAGGCGCCAGACGCAAAGAGGCCAGACGAATGGCTGACGAGCGACGCTACTTCGGGCCGTAACATGCCCTGAACCGCGCCCATAAATGTCCACGCGGATCCGCTCCAGGAGGCGAGCGATCCGAGGAAGTCGCCGGCCTCGGAGAAAAAGCTTCCGCCTGCATAGACGATGCCCTGGTGCACTACCACGCACGTTACATTGCTGAAAGTCAGGGTCGTGTCGGGCGCCGACCACGCCGCGCCGCTCCACGTGATCACGGTGTTCCGGCCGAGGTCCGTACGGCCGAGGACAAACAGCTGACCGCCCGAGGACCACATGTGGTCGACCGTGTAGAACTTGAGCGGCAGGGCGATGTGAGTCTTCTTGGAATCCGACGGGTTCCACACCATGATCCCGTCTTCGCAATAATCAAAGCCACAGGCGTTAAAATTACCGGCCGCGATGATCGATCCGTAATGCTCAGTGAGCGTGTGCACTTCGGTCAGCGACTCATTGGAGTTGACGGGGAACGGGGTCCACGTCTTGCCGTCCCAGATTGCCATCCCGTGCGCGGGGGTGCCTCCTGCCTTGGAGAAATGGCCGGCGACAACAAGCATGCCGTGATAGATGCGCAGATCATTCACTGTCCCGTCGGTGCCACCGCCGATTTCCTGCCACACCTGCCCGTCCCACGTCGCGAGGCTGCGCGCAGGCCGGCCACCTGCGGACCCAAACTCTCCGCCGACAACAAGGACGGGCGGCAAAGGCCCCGCCCCATCCGCATCCCACTCGATCGCGGCGAGAACATCCCCGTTAAGCCCAGGAAGCGGATCGCCGGGGAGCCAGCCCGGGCATTGTGCCGTAACGACGGTGCCCAGCACGCAGGACAAAGCAACGGAAGCGAATTCAGTCGACGACGCACACATCGTGCAACCTCCGCATGGACGCGTTGATTGAACGCCAGCCGATGTCCAACGAAAGATCCAGCTATGACATCATACCCTTAGAAAGCAAGAATTTGAAGACTAAAGACTTAGCTTCGAGACGCTGCCACCGTGTGTCCCGATTGACTGAGGCGCCGCCCTCCTGCTGAGATCATTGCGTTGCAATGATCTGCGGTGTCGCCGACACCACGATCTCCGCCTCCGTCACCTTCTTTACATCCTCCACGCTCACCCCCGGCGCCACTTCGGTCAGCACGAACCGACGCTTCGCCGGATCCATCTCGAGCACGCACAGCTCGGTGATGACCATGTCAACGCAGCGCTTGCCCGTGAGCGGCAGCGAGCACTGCTTCACGATCTTGGCCACGCCGCCCTTTGCCGTGTGCTCCATCGTGACGACGACGCGCTTCACGCCCGCGACCAGGTCCATCGCGCCGCCCATGCCCTTGACCATCTTCCCCGGCACCATCCAGTTCGCCAAGTCGCCCTCCTGCGAGACCTGCATGGCGCCCAGGATGCACAGGTCGATGTGGCCGCCACGGATCATGGCGAAGGAGTCCGACGAACTGAAGAAGCTCGCGCCCTTCCGCGCCGTGATCGTCTGCTTGCCCGCGTTGATCAGGTCCGCATCGATCTCGCTCTCGCGCGGGAAGGGGCCCATGCCGAGCAGGCCGTTCTCGGATTGCAGCCAGACGTCCATCCCCGCGGGGACGTAGTTGGCCACCAGCGTCGGCATCCCGATGCCCAGGTTGACCATGAAGCCGTCGCGGAGTTCCTTGGCGGCACGCTGCGTGATCTGCTCGCGGGTGAGTGGCATGGGCAGAGTATAAGAGATGCCACGCCCAAGGCTCGCGGCAGGTGATTCCTCCGGAGGCACGACCCGTGAACCCGTGGACGCAAGCCGCGGTACTGTGTTCCCAAGATAGAGTTGCGGATCGCGCGGGGGACTCGCGGCCCATGGCAAACCTCTCCCTACGCAAGTGGTACCTGGACGCGATCGCCGAGGACGGCCGCGTCTGGATCGTCTACTGGGCGAGTCTGCGCCTCGGCCCGGTGAGCCTGGCGATCTCGAGCGTGCTGGAATCGACGCCGGGACAACCGCCGCGAACCCGCACGAGTATCAGCGGTGGCGAAGAACCGCGTGAAAGCGATAGCACTATCGCGTGGTCGCTCGACGCGCTGGCCATCCGCGGCAACTGGTCGCGGGTAGATCCGCCCGCCGAGCTCGAGCTGCTGAACAACGCCAACGGCTCGATCCGCTGGCGCTGCGCCGCGCCCCGCGCGCGCGTTGAACTTCTGACCGCCGGCGAGCGCGTTCACGCCATGGGGTACGCCGAGGTCATGGACATGACCATCGCTCCCTGGAAGCTGCCGATCCGCGAGCTCCGCTGGGGACGCGCGGTCGGCGCGGGCGGGTCGGTGGTGTGGATCGACTGGAGGGGGGCGCACGAGCGAACCGATGTGCTCGTGGACGGATCACCCGTCGCGGGACGCGTCCGCGACGACGCGATCGAAGGCGACACGTTCTCGCTCCGGCTCACGCGCGACCGCACGCTGCGCGACGGGCCGATCGGCACGACCGCGCTCGCGGGCGTACCGGGGATCTCGTCGTGGGCGCCGGCGAAGTTTCTCACCACGCACGAGACCAAGTGGATCAGCCGCGCCGCGTTCGCGTCGGGCACGCGCGCGTGGGACGGCTGGGCCATTCACGAGGTGGTGCGCTTCCCGGAGCCGGAGCCATGAGCGCCGGCAAGGTCGCCTACGCCGCGCTCTTCTGCATCGTGCTGCCGGCGCTGCTCTGGCGGTGGGCGCGGGCCGCGGAGCCGAGCGTGGCCCTCCCCGCCGTGCAGTCGACGATCGGCGGCGCCGCGCTGGTCGGGGTCGGCGCCGCGCTGATGCTCGCGGGCATGCTCGGCCTGCGCGTGCACGGCGGCGGGCTGCCGATGAACGCGTTTCCCCCGCCGCGCCGGGCCGAGCGAGGGATCTACGCGTGGCTCGATCATCCCATCTACGTGGGGTTCTGCGCCTCCGTGGCGGGCGCGGCGGTGTGGACCGGCTCGCGCGCGGGGCTGTGGCTCGTCACGCCGTGCACGGCCCTCGCCTGCGCGGCACTGGTGCTGGGGTACGAGCGGGACGATCTTGAGAGGCGGTTGGGAAAGCGTGGCGCGCCGCCGCGATTGAGGCTCGCCCCTGACACCGACGAGCCGCCTGACTTGTGGGACCGCGTGTCGCTGGTGGTACTCGTGTTCCTGCCGTGGCTGGTGCTCTACGAGGCGGTCGGGCATCTGCCGCGGGACGGGGCGCTGTCGACCGCGCTCGCGATCGACTCGCGCGTGCCGATCGTGGCGTGGACCGAGGTCCTGTACGCGGCAACGTACGCGCTGGGCGTCATCCCCGCCCTACTGCTGCTGCGCACGCGCCGCGACCTGCGCCGATTCCAAGTTGCGGGGCTGGCGGGGACCGCGGTCGGGTTCCTGACGTGCATCGTGCTGCCCAACGAGTTCCCGCTGCGCCCCTTCCCACCCGGCTCGCTCTTTGCGCCGCTGCACGCGCTCGAGAGCGCTGACGGCGTCGGAGGGCGCGTGGCGTTCCCGTCGTTCCACGTCTTCTGGGCCGTGATGGGGGCGTGGGCGATCGCGAAGCGCGGCGCGGGCGCGGTCGGCGCGCTACTCGCCCTGGGCGTGGCGATCAGTTGCGTGACCACGGGCGAGCACGGCATCGTCGATGTGCTCGCGGGCGCCCTGCTCGCGGGCGCGGCACTGAACGCCGATCGCGCGCGGCGCCTCGTCCTCGCGGGCGCACAGGCCGTCGCCGACGGCTGGCGCGAGTGGCAAATCGGCCCCGTGCGCGTGCTCATGCACGCCTGGTACGCCGCGCTGAGCGCGGGCGTCGGCATGCTGCTGGCCGAAGCCCTCGCGGGAGAAGACGCGCGCCCGACGCTCCGCGTGATGGCCGCCGCCGCGCTGGTCGGCGCGGGCGTGTGGGGGCAGGCGTTCGAGGGTTCGGGGAAGCTCGCACGCCCCTTCGGCTACTACGGCTGCGTGCTCGGAGCGTTGCTCGGTGCGCTCGCGTGCGCCGCGGCGGGATGGGACGTGTGGTGCGCACTGGGCGCACTGGCCGTCGCGACACCATGGATCCAGGCCATCGGACGCCTGCGCTGCCTGGTTCAGGGGTGCTGCCACGGCGGTCCGTGCGCGGACGGGCACGGCCTGCGCTACACCACCGCCCGCTCGCGCGTGTGCGCGTTGGCCGAGCTGCGGGGCGTGCCGATCCACGCGACGCAGGTCATCTCGATTCTCGCCAATGTCCCCGTGGGGCTGCTGCTGATCCGGCTGCACTTCGCGGGCGCCGCGATCCCGACGATCGTCGGCCTGTACCTGCTGCTCTCGGGCCTCGCCCGCTTCGTCGAGGAGCACTTCCGCGGCGAGCCACAGACGCCGGTGATCGGCGGCCTGCGCTCGTACCAGTGGGCGGCGCTCGCGAGCGTGACCGCCGGCGCGGCGGTGATGTGCGTGCGCAAGGGGCCCGCCGCGGCCGGCGCGTTCGAGCTGGGCATGAACGTGATGGTGAGCGCCGGGGTGTGCGCCGCGGCGTACGGGCTGGCGATGGGGGTGGACTTCCCCACGTCTTCTCGACGCCTCGCCCGTCTGGCGTAGAAGGAGACTATTTCGAAGCCGGCGGTGCCGGCGCGGGCACGACCTCGACGCGGACCGAGGGGCCGGCCATGCGGTAGCGGGCGAACGCCTCGCGGATCTCCTCGGCGGTGTACGCCTGGTACGCCTCGGGCGCGTTCACGAGGTCGTCGAGTCGCGTGCCGCGGTAGTCAAGATCGCGGAGCTGGTCGGTCCAGTAGTCGGGCTCGAGAAGCTCGGTCATCGTCTGCAGGTTCACGTCCCTGCGGACCGCCTTCATCTCGTCGGGCGTAGGGCCGGTCTTGGCGAATTCGTCGAACATGGACGCGATCGATGCGCTCAGCTCGCCCGAGTTCCTGGCCGCCGTGGGCGCCGCGGCGTACACCAGCCCGTACCCGGGGTACGCCTCGCCGGGAGCGACGTTGGTCACGATGGACGCGGCCAGCTTGTTCTCGTCGCGGAGCACCTTGCTCATGCGCGACGTGAGGACCCGGGCGGCGAGAGAGACCAGGCGCGTGTCGCGGACGTTCGACGCGTCGGGGCCGAAGAAGCCGGCCATGACGCGGGCCTGGTCCGTTCCCGGCGGGCATTCGCGCCTGAAGTTCCGCTCACCCTTGGGGCGGGGGAGCGCGCGGAGATCGGCGAACAGCGTCGAGCTGATGCGGGGGCGCGAGGGGAGCGAGCCGAAGTACCGCAGCGCGAGCGCGGTCGCCCGCGCCTCGTCGAGCCTCCCCACGATCGAGACCTCAAGGGGCGTGGTGCGGACCGCGTCGTTGAGCCAGGCGCGGGCCGCGTCGGGCGTGACAGCGCCGACCTGCTCGGTCGTCAGCACGCGCGGGCGGACCTCGCCGGGCGGGTAGATCGCGTCGGGCATGAGTGCCGCGAAGACCCCGGACGGATCGGACTGCATCTTCGCCAGGGCCTGGAGCTGGCGCGCCTTCCACTGATCGACCGCGTCGTCGGTGAGCCTCGGGTCCGTGAGCATCGCGTACGCGAGCTGAAACCCGGCCTCGATGCCGTCGGGCGTTCCCGTGATGGTGAAGCCGAAGGCGTCGGCCGAAACACCGGGGGTGCACGAGGCGCCGCGAGAACTCAGGATCGACTGGATCTCCGCGGCGGTGCGTGTGGCCGTCGCCGGAACGCGGAAGGCCTCGGCGGCCGCGCGGGTGATGCCGCGGTTGGAGGCCGTTTCGCGCAGCTCGCCGCCGGGAATGAGGACGGTGATCGAGACCGTCTCGTGACGGTGCTCCATGAGCCGGTAGTGGACGCGGACGTTGTTGGAAAGCCACAGGGAGAGCACCGACGACCCGGTGTTCCGGTCGCTCTCGGCGATCTCGCCCTCGCGCGGGAGCTGGTCGAGCACGGCGCGGGAACGGGGCGAGGGTTCCTCGGTGGCGGGAGCGGCGGCGGCGCCCGCGCCGGCCGTGAGGAGCTGCTCCTCGGTAACGGGCGGGGCGCTCGACGGCAGGGTCAGGACGATCGTGGAGTTGGCGGGGTCGAAGAGGTCCGCAAAGGCGCGCGAGATCTCCTGGTCGGTGATCGTCGGGAGGAGGCGCGTGCCCAGTTCCAGCTCCTGCGCGGACGACATGTACGGCTCGCCGGCGCCGACGGCGCCGTCGATCAGTCGCACCACCTGGGCGGCGGGGCGGACCTGCTCGGTCGCGGCCGAACGCCGAGCGGTGGTGAGGGCCTGCTCGCGCACGCGGGCGAGCTCGGCGGCGTCGAATCCCGACTCGCAAGCGAGGCGAACCTGGGCGGTGAGGTCCGCGAGCGTGTCGGCCCATTTCGCGGCCGGCCCCGCGGCCTCGACCTCGGCGCGGCGCATGGCGCGCCCGATCTGGCCGACCTGCGCGGCACACTCGGAAAAGGAGACGCGGCCGAGCGAGACGCGGTCGGCCATGCGTCGGTTGAACGCCTGCACCGCGAGGCGTTCGACAAGCTGCCGTCGCCACGCGCCGACGGTGGAGATCGGAGGTGCTGCCGGGGCGACCCGCGCGAGGGCGACCCGTGCCCCTTCCACCTCGCGGTCGGTCGCCACGACCGCCGTCACGCCCGACGTGGGCACGACCCGCGGGTCGGGTGCCGCGGGCACGGCGTGGGCGGGTAGCCCTCCGAACGCGGCCGCGATGCGCTCGGCCACCATCGCGGGATCGGCGTCGGCGACGACGATGACGGTCATGAGCCCGGGGACAAACCAGCGCGAGTAGAAGTCCAGGAGATCGCGGCGCGTGACGCCCTTGAGCGTCTGATCCGTGCCGGCGATGGGTCGGGTCGCCAAGAGCGATCCGGGCGCGAGGCGCGGCGTGACAATGTCCAAGAGGCGGCGGTCCGACGACAGGCCGCGGCGCCGCTCCTCGAGCACGATGGAGCGCTCCTGCTCGATGCCCGGCTCCGGGAATGTGAGGCGCCCGGCGATGTCGGCCAGGAAGAGCAGCCCCGTGTCGAAGGTTTCGGGCTTGGCGTCCGGGAGCGTGAGCTGGAAAGACGCCTGATCGAACCCGGTCGAGGAGAACGCGTGGCGCTCGAAAACCATGCCCATGGACTCGAGCATCGGCGCCACGGTGCCGGGTGGGAAGTTCTCAGAGCCTTCGAACGCGAGGTGTTCGACGAAGTGCGCCAGCCCGCCCTGGCCCTCGCTTTCGTTGATCGAACCGGCGTTGACGTGCAGCCACGCCTGCCCGCCGCCCGGCGGATTGGCGTGACGGAGGATGAGGTAGGCCAGGCCGTTGGGCAGCTTGCCCTCGACGAGGCCGGGGGCGGACGCCAAGGGCGAATCGGGCGCTGGGCCCGGCGCGGGCGGCGATGGGTTGGGCTGGGCCAGGGCCCGGTTTCCGGACCATGAAGCCAGGGCGGTGAACAGAATGGCGGCGGCGGCCGCGAAGACTCGTTGCATGGTGATCGCTCCGACGCTCGGCTGGAAAACAGCGGCCAGATGCTACGCGACACGGGAACCTTCACGGGGTACGTCCGGGTTGCGTGCGTCGTTCGGAGGACGGAAGGTGCGAATTCAGCTTGGTTTCCGTTGTCGGCGCGCCAATGCCCGTGTAGATTTGAATCGAACCGGAAGGGGAGTTCCGGTCGTAATCTGAGCAGGAGCCCACAAACGCCGATCGGCGTGGGATGTTGGGGGTTGTGTGCGCCCGGGGCCATGACAGGGTGAGGGGGCAGGTGTTGAGCAGCGGACGCTCGAAAGCGCGTGGTCGGGCCGTGCGCGCCGGGGCGCGCGCGGCGATGCTGGGTGTCGCCGTTGCGTGGCCGCTCGGTGCGCCGCTGTTTGCGCAGGCCGGGCCCGCGGCGCGGGCGGACGCCGGGGCGCGCGTGCTGCGCCTGAGGGCGGGGCGCGTCGACACGGGTCGCCTGCCCGATCTGCGGCGTGAGAGGGCGCCGAATGGGGCGGGCGCTTCCGGGCGCGTGGTCGTGCAGCTTGTCGGCCCCGTGACGCGGGCGCGGCGGGCGGCGCTGGAGGGCGCGGGCGTCACACTCGAGGACTACCTCCCCGACCACGCGTACATTGCACGAGCGGACGCGGCGGCGCTGGCGCGACTGGGCGGGCTTGGGTACGTGGCGTGGGTGGGCACGCTGCGGCCGGAATGGAAGCTCGATGCGACGATCGGCGCGAGGGATTACGCGACGGCCGAGCGGCGCGCGCTGAAGGACGCGGGGCTGGCGCAGGTGGTGGTCACGCTGTTCGAAGGAGAGGATGCCGCGCCGGTGCTGGGCGCGGTGGGCGCGGCGGGCGGGCGGGCGTTCGACGCGCACGCGTCGGGACCGCGGCTGCTGATCGACGCGGTGGTGCGCCCGGCGGACGCGGCGCGGCTGGCGGCGCTGCCGAGCGTGCAGTACGTGGAGGATGCGCCCGAGGGCGAGACGCGGTTTGACTCGTACCGCTGGGTGGTGCAGAGCAACGTGCCGAACTTCACGCCGCTGTGGAACCGCGGGCTGCACGGCGAGGGCCAGATCGCGGGAGTGATCGACAGCACGGTGAACATCACGCACTGCGCGTTCGCCGACGCGTTCTTCCCGGTGGGGCCGTCGCACCGCAAGATCGTGGCGCAGCACGACCCGCAGGGGTACGACTCGCACGGGACGCACGTGGCGGGGATCATCGCGGGCGACCACGACACGCTGGGCGCGTACGACGCCAGCGACGGGATCGCGTTCGCGGCGCGCCTGAGCCTGTCGAGCACGGGGAACCTGTTCTCGTCGCCCTCGGGGCTGTACGACCACCTGCAGGGGGCGCACGACGACGGCGCACGGGTGCACAACAACAGCTTCGGGGACAACTCGACCAACGCGTACACAACGTGGTGCGCGCAGGTCGACCAGTTCACGTGGGACCACGAGGACGACCTGGTGGTCTTTGCGATCAACAACGGGAGCGCCATCAAGAGCCCCGAGAACGCGCTGAACGCCCTGGCGGTGGGCGCCGGCCAGGACTCGCCGTTCCAGGGGAGCTTCTGCTTCGGCGGCACTGGGCCGACGAGCGACGGCCGGCGGAAGCCGGACGTCTACGCGCCGGGGTGCAACATCCTGTCGGCCAACTCCACGAGCGAGTGCAGCTACTTCGCGCAGAGCGGCACCTCGATGGCGTGCCCGGCGGTGGCGGGCTCGGCGGTGCTGGCGCGCCAGTACTTCACCGACGGCTACTACCCGACGGGGGTGGCCACGCCCGCCAACACGTTCACGCCGTCGGGCGCCCTGCTCCGCGCCGTCATGGTGAACTCCGCGGTCGACATGGCGGGTATCTTCGGGTACCCCAGCAACCTGGAGGGCTGGGGGCGGATCCTCCTGGATAACACGCTGTACTTCCCGGGTGATCAGCGCAAGCTGCTGGTGCAGGACGTCCACAACGCGGCGGGGCTGGGCACCACGGAAACGAGCACGTACACCGTCACGATCCTGAGCAACTCGACCCCGCTCACCATCACGCTGGCGTTCACGCACCCACCCGCGTCGGTGAACGCCTCCGACCCGGTCGCCAACGACCTGAACCTCGAGGTCGTCGAGCCGGGGGGCGCGACGTACCGCGGCAATCTGTTCGCGTCGGGCCAGTCCACGCCGGGCGTGACGACCGACGCGCGCAACACGGTCGAGCAGTTCCTCCGCACCTCGCCGGCGCCGGGCGTGTACCAGATCACGGTGCGTGCCGCGGCGGTGAACGTGGGCACGCAGGGGTACGCGCTGGTGATCAGCGGTGACATCGACCTGTGCCTGCCGCCGGTGGTGCCCGACCCGCCGCAGAGCCAGACAATCTCCCCCGGGAACCCGGTGACGTTCTCGGCGGTCGCGTACGGGAGCGGGACGCTGACGTACCAGTGGAAGAAGGACCTGGTGGACATCCCGGGAGCGACGGCGCCGGACTTCACGATCCCCGTGGTTTACCTTGCGGACGCCGGGGAATACTCGGTCACCGTGACGGGGACGTGCGGCACGGCCACGACGCTGGGAGCCGACCTGATCGTGCCCTGCGTGGCCGACTACGACCATGACGGGTTCGTGACCGGCGTCGACTTCGACTCGTTCGTGGATATGTTCGTGCTGGGCGATGAAGCGGCGGACATCGACCACAACGGGTTCGTCAACGGCGATGACTTCGACACGTTCATCGCCGTGTTCACGGCGGGGTGCTGAGTTTAAGAATCGTTCCCAAGTCGGTCCGTCCGACCGAGAATCGCTGCTCCCGAGCGCGGCGCGTTTGATTCGGCTTGTTCCGTATCTGGCGATGCACTACGGTGCTCCTGATCAGTACATCGGTGGGGGCACCGGTCGTTTCCTTGCGCGCACCCTGTTCAGGAACATACGATGACGGCACACGCATTCACGGCAGCGGCGGTCTTCTTCTCGCTCGCTTTCGCGGCTCCGGGCGCTTCGGCGGATGAAGTATCGATCGACGGCGTCTGGACCACCGTGAATCAGATCCCGGTGGAACATCTGGCGGGCGGCGCCTGGGTGCGGCCCGACATTGCCCAGCCCGTCGTGCTGAACGTGGGGGCGCTCAAGAACATCCTGGCGCACGCGCCGCTCGAAGATACCCCCGAGGCGGATCAAGCCCCGGTGATCCTGCGGCTTCCCACGCCCGAGGGGCGGTTCGCACGGTTCCGCGTGGTCGAGTCGCCGATCATGGAGAAGGGACTGGCGGACCAGTTCCCCGAGATGAAGACGTACCTGGGCCAGGGGATCGACGACCCGGCGGCGACGCTGCGGGCGGACTGGACCGAGCAGGGGTTCCACGCGCAGGTGCTGACGCCCGAGGGCAGCTACTGGATTGATCCATACACGCGCGACAACCTGATCGTGTACTCGAGCTACCACAAGGACGGGCTGCGCGATGTGCACGGGTTCCACTGCTTCACCGAGGGGCACTTCGTACTGCCCGAGGCGGTGCGCAACGCGGCGAACGTGGCGTTCGCCTCGGGCGGGACGCGGCGGCAGTACCGGCTGGCGAATGCCGCGACGGGTGAGTACACGGCGTTCTTCGGCGGCACCGTCTCGGCCGGCCAGGCGGCGATCGTGACGGCGATCAACCGGGTGACCGGGGTGTACGAGATCGAGTGCGCGATCCGGCTGGTGCTGGTGGCGAACAACACCAACGTGGTGTACACGAACTCGGCGACCGATCCGTACACGAACAACAACGGCTCGACGATGCTGAACCAGAACATCACCGCGTGCAACGCGCAGATCGGCAGCTCGAACTACGACATCGGGCACGTGTTCTCGACGGGCGGCGGCGGCGTCGCGGGGCTGGGCGTGGTCTGCGGCAGCAGCAAGGCCTGGGGTGTGACCGGATCACCGAGCCCGACGGGCGATGCGTTCTGGATCGACTACGTGGCCCACGAGATGGGGCACCAGTTCGGCGGCAACCACAACTTCAACGGGACGGGCGGGTCGTGCGGCGGCGGCAACCGCAACGCCGCGACGGCGTACGAGCCGGGCTCGGGCAACTCGATCATGGCGTACGCGGGCATCTGCAGCCCCGACGACCTCCAGGCGCACAGCGACGCGTACTTCCAGCACAAGAGCTACGACGAGATCATGGCGTTCGTAGCCTCGGGGGGGACGTGCTCGAGCAACACGTCGACGGGCAACACGCCGCCGACGGTGAACGCGGGCGCGGACTACACGATCCCGGATAACACGCCGTTCGAGCTGGTGGCGACGGGGAGCGATGCCGATGGGGACGCGATCACGTTCTTGTGGGACGAGCGGGACCTGGGCGCCGCGCAGGGCTCCAGCGGCGGGATCTTCGTGGACAACGGGACCAGCCCGTTCATCCGCGGGTGGCCGGCGGTGACGAGCGGGTCGCGCATCGTGCCGCGGCTCTCCAACCTGAAGGCCAACACGTTCGCGGTGGGCGAGCGCCTGCCGGTGACGAGCCGCACGATCAACTTCCGCTGCACGGTGCGCGACAACCGGGCGGGCGCCGGAGGGGTGAACTTTGACGACATGAAGATCACGACGACGACGGCGGCGGGCCCGTTCGCGGTGACCGCGCCCAACACGGCGGTGTCGTGGTCGGGTACGCAGACGGTGACGTGGAACGTGACGAACACAACCGCGGCTCCGGTGAGCTGCGCCAACGTGAAGATCCTGCTCTCGACCGACGGCGGCAACACGTGGCCGACCACGCTGGTCGCGAGCACGCCCAACGACGGCTCCGAGGCGGTGACCCTGCCGAACGTGTCGACGAGCACGGCTCGCATCAAGGTTGCGGCGGTGGGGAACATCTTCTTCGACATCTCGAACGTGAACTTCACGATCACGCCGGGCGCGCCCGCGACGCCCTCGAACGTGGCGGCAACCCCCTCGAGCATCTGCCCGAGCGAATCGACGGCGCTGACGGCGACGGTGGGGTCGGGCGAGACGGTGTACTGGTACACCGGCGGGTGCGGCACCACCCTGGCAGGAACCGGCAGCCCGCTGAACGTCTCGCCCTCGGCGACGACGACGTACTACGCCCGGGCGCGGCGGAACAGCGACAGCGTGTTCAGCACCAACTGCGCTAGCGTGCAGGTGACGGTGGACCCGCTGCCGACGGCGCCGTCGGACGCGGCGTCTGACCGGACCACGATCCTGTGCAGCGACGGCGGGACGATCACCCTGACCGCGACGGGCGGGACGGGGACCACGGTCCGGTGGTTCAAGGATTCGTGCGGCGGGGCGCAGGTCGGCACGACCAACCCGCTGACGATCCCGGCGCCGACGTCCAGCACGACGTACTACGTGCGGTACGAGACCAGCTGCGGCAACTCGGCGTGCGCGAGCACCGCGGTCTTTGTGATCAGTTCGGACTTCAACGCGGACACGTTCATCAGCGGCGACGACTTCGACGCGTTCACCGAGGCGTTCGTCAACGGCGATCCGTCGGCGGACATCAATGGGGACGGGTTCGTGAGCGGCGAGGACTTCGACGCCTTTACGGAGGCGTTCTACTGGGGTTGCTGAGCGGGGAGAGCCCCGACTCTGACGCAGGATTGCTCGAGGCCCGGGTCGGAGGGGCGGGGGTTCCCGTTTCTCCGATTTGGGCCTTTGAGCTTTTCGGTTTGAGTTTCTTGGGGTAGCATCAGCCGCCGCATGAAGCTCCCCGCGCCCACCGTCGAACGACTCCGCGCCCTCTACAACGGGGTGTCCGTGTGCGTCACCGGCGGGGCCGGGTTCATCGGCGGGCACCTGGTCGATGCGCTGCTGTCCGTGGGCGCGGTGATCA
The DNA here is from genome assembly GCA_044223975.1 of Phycisphaerales bacterium. Taxonomy (GTDB): domain Bacteria; phylum Planctomycetota; class Phycisphaerae; order Phycisphaerales; family UBA1924; genus CAZCPB01. The sequence continues at coordinate 80,657 of JBGALI010000003.1, forward strand.
GCGTCGTGGACGACCTCTCCAACTCGAACCTGGACCACCTGGCGGGGCTCATCGAGCTCGAGCCGCAGCGGGTGCGGTTCGTGCACGCGTCGATCCTGGACGACAGCGCCCTGGACGACGCGATCTGCGGCAAGGGGGCGGACGGTTCGCGGCACGCGCCGGCGCAGGTGGTGTTTCACCACGCGGCGCTCGGGTCCGTGCCGCGCTCGATCGCCGAGCCGCAGCACACCTGGAGCGTGAACACGACCGGCACGGTGAGGGTGCTGGAGGCGGCGCGGCGTGCCGGTACGCGGCGGGTGGTGTTCGCCGCGAGTTCGTCGGCGTACGGGGACCAGAAGGGCGCGGGGGCGAAGGTCGAGACGCAGCTGCCGCAGCCGCTGTCGCCGTACGCGGCGAGCAAGCTGGCGGGTGAGCACCTGATGGGCGTGTACGCGCTGTGCTACGGGCTCTCGACGGTGTGCCTGCGGTATTTCAACATCTTCGGGCCGCGGCAGCCGGCGGACTCGGCGTACGCGGCCGCGGTGGCGGCGATCACGCGCCGGATTCTCGATGGCAACGCGCCGATCGTGTTCGGCGACGGCCGGCAGACGCGGGACTTCACGTACGTGGGGAACGCGGTCTTGGCGACGCTGCTCGGCGGGGCCTCGGAAACGAAGTTCCAGGGCGACGTGATCAACATCGGGACAGGGCGGCGGGTGAGCATCGTGGAGCTTGCGGAGATGATCGCCAAGGCGTGCGGCGCGCCGGGTGTGGCGCCGTCGTTCCAGCCGGCGCGGGCGGGCGACCCCCGCGATTCGCTGGCGGACATCACGCGGGCGCGGCAGCTGCTCGGCTACGAGCCGGTGACGCCGATCGAGGAGGGCCTGGCGGAAACGGTGGCGTGGTCGAAGAAGTCGATGGCGGGCGCGTGACGGGCGGCGGCGAGACGAGGGCGGAGCATGCAGCGGTTGATCGATGAGCTGGGCGGCATCTACGAACTAGTGCGGCTGGCGGTGATCTCGCGCTTCCGGTTTGGCGGGGCGTACTGGACGTGGCGGCTGTACACGGCGTTCGGGAGGGGGTATCCGTCGCGCTCGGAGCTTGTGCGGGGCGTGTTGGCGTACGGGCGGTGGGTGTACAGGACCCGTCGAGGTCGGTGAACGACGGGGCGGCGTGGAACTCTTCACATCGCGGTTCGCACGGGGGCGTAGGGCGCGGTACGCTCATGCGCGGCGGTGATCTGCCGTGCGGCGGCGCGGCGCACCCCCAGAACCGGGAGAGCGGGCCATGGCGGAGCAATCGGCGGGCGGAGGAGGATTCGTGAAGGCTTTCCTGCCCGGGCTGGCGCTCGGGCTGGTGATCGGCGGCCTTGCGGGCGCGTTCCTGGGACCGATGGTGAGCAACCCTCCCGAGCCGGTGGGAACGGGCAGGAGCGGGGTTCCGATGGTGATCCCGGCGGCGCCGGGGACGTTCGACGAGCGGGCTCCGGTGAAACCCGAAGCGCCCGCGGATGGGAAGAAGTCAGACGACGGAGCGGCGCCCGATCCGAAGGTGACGCCCCCCGAAGCCCCCAAGCCGGACGCTCCAAAGCCCGATGCGCCCAAGCCGTCTGACCCCAAGACAACCGATCCGGCAAAGTCACCGCCCAAGTAACGGGAAGCGTTCCGGGCGCGATTCTGGCCGTCGCTGAACAACTTCTGACGCGTGAGAGCAGGACTTGCCGATACCCCGGCATCGCCGTCGGCCCATGGCCGCCGTGCGCGCCGGGGGTTGTCCGGAGAGGGATGACTCCCGGATTCTTTTTTTGAGCGGCATCGGCTCGCGTCGCGGCGGAGGTTTTCCCCGGGCATCGGGCGGACGCTTGGCCCGGGCGTGCGATTTCAAGTATCTTGGGTCCAGCCCGACTCCGGCGGCGGCTTGGCGCGCCGGCATCGTCGGGCGGCCGAGGAATCACGATGACGACGTTCCAATCCGACCCGGCGCCGATGGACACGGGGGCGGTCCCGGCGGAGATCCCGCTGCTGCCCGAGGACGCGACGCCGGAGGAGAAGGACCGGCACTGGTTCCGGCACGTGTACCAGGGCGACAAGATGCCGCAGCTGACGGTGCGCGCGGTGGTCATGGGCGGCATCCTGGGGATGCTCATGGCGGCGTCGAACCTGTACACGACGCTGGCGATCGGCTGGAGCTTCGGGGTCGCGATCACCTCGTGCGTGATGTCGTTTGTGATCTGGAACGCGCTGCGCGCGTTGACGGGCGGCAGGCTGACCCAGATGTCGCTGCTCGAGAACAACTGCATGCAGTCGACCGCGTCGGCGGCGGGGTTCTCGACGGGCTCGACGATCGCGACGATGTTCGGCGCGCTCCTGCTGCTGGCGGTGGTGCCCGAGGGAAAGACCGCGGCGGACGTGAAGTCGTGGGACATCTCGCCGATCTGGGCGGTGGCGCTGTTCACTCTGTGCACGGGGCTGATGGGGACGCTGCTGGCGATCCCGCTCAAGCGGCAGATGATCAACCACGAGCAGTTGCGGTTCCCGTCGGGGGTGGCGGCGGCGGAGACGCTGCGGAGCCTCTACGGGAAGGGTCGCGAGGCCATTGAGAAGGCTTACACGCTGGTGGGCGGGATTGCGCTCGGGGCCATCGTCGGGATCATGAACACGCCCAAGGACGTGCTGCCGTTCCTGGACAGGCTCCTGCCGTGGCGCCTCCCGGAGCTGGTGCCCGAGCACGGGTTCGGGAAGGTGTACGGCAAGGAGCTGCCGGTTTTCGGGTTCGAGCCCAGCGTGCTGCTGATCGCGGCCGGCGTGATCACGCGCATGCGCGTGTGCCTGTCGATGTTCTTCGGCGCCGCGGTGCTGAACTGGATCGTGGTGCCGTGGCTGGTGGCGCAGGACGTGGCCATGGCGGGCTCCGGCTGGGTCACGGGGCCCGACGGAGTGGTGACATACGACAAGGCGCTGGCGCTCGAGAACGTGGTGAAGAACGTGGCCCTCACGGGGGACGGGGGCACGCTGCGCGTGACCACGTGGTCGCTATGGGGTGGAACGGCGATCATGGTCTTCGCGAGCCTGACCTCGGTCGCGATGCAGTGGAGGACGGTGGCGCGGGCGTTCACCTCGCTGGGTGGTGCCAGGGCCGATGTGGGGGGAAGCCAGGCCGAGTCGGACGCGATGAAGAGCATCGAGGTGCCGTTCAAGTGGATGGTGATCGGCATGGCGCCGGTGGCGGTCGCGCTGCTGCTGGTGCAGATCGTCGCGTTCAACATCTCGTGGTGGGCGGGTCTGATCGCGATCGCGATGTCGTTCGTGCTGTCGCTGGTGGCTTGCCGCGCCACGGGCGAGACGGACACGACGCCGATCGGGGCGATGGGCAAGGTGATGCAGTTGATGTTCGCGGTGTTCCACCCGGGGCAGATCGTGCCGAACCTGGCCTCGGCGGGCGTGGCGGCCAACAGCGCGAGCTCATCGGCCGACCTTCTGACGGACCTCAAGAGCGGGTACCTGCTAGGGGCCAACGCGCGGAAGCAGTTCCTGGCGCAGTTCTTCGGCGTGTTCTTCGGAACGCTGGTGATCGTGCCGATCTGGTTCCTGATGGTGCCCGACAAGGCGCACCTGGAAAAGTTTGCCGCGCCGGCCACGCGGACGTGGGAGGCGGTGGCGCGGGTGCTGACCAAGGGGATCGAGTTCCTGCCGATGTCGGCGCGCTGGGCGATCCTGATGGGGCTGGTGGTCGGGGTCGGTCTGCCGCTCTTGGAGCGTGCGACACCCGCCAAGTACCGCAAGTTCCTGCCGTCGGCGATGGGGCTGGGCCTATCGTGGGTGGTGTACTTCAGCAACGCCCTGGGGTTCTTCATCGGCGCCGTGGTGATCTGGGTGTGGGAGATGTTCAACCAGAGGCACGCGGACAAGTACGCGGTGCCGCTGGCGTCGGGGATGATCGCGGGCGAGTCGCTGATCAAGGCGATCATCGCGATGTCGGCGACGGCGATCGGGCTGTGGGGGAGCAAGCCCTGAGGGGGGGCCCCGAGCGGGGCTCTCGCGCACCATTCCGCGCCGAGCTGGCGAGGGCGGTCCGTAAACACACCGGAAAAGAAGGCGGCCGGCTCCCTCCGCATGGAGTCGACCGCCGAGGTGTAACGCCGGGTGGGTCCTCCCGGCGGTCACATAAGTAAGCGTCCAACGGCCCGTGCTGGTACGAAAAATCGGACCGCGATCACAAAAATACTATACGCTTCGTCCGACGTTCGCGCCGCGGCACCGATCAACCCCGTTTGGGGTCTTTGCTCCGGGTTCGTTCGGCACCCGATCGTGCGATCCTGCCGATACGGGATGTGCCAGGGCAGGCTTGTCGTTGATCGTGGCTTGGCCCTAGCATCGCGCCGCGGCCGCGGTTGGACGGCCACGGACGGCGGGAGCTGGGGACTGGCTGAGGATTGGGGGCTGGGGGCGGAGGGATCGCTCATGGCCTTGGGTTCATCACGGACGGTTGGCGCGGCAGTAAAAAATCAACGCTGGCGCGGCCCCGGCATGGAAATGCTCGAGGAGCGTCGTTTACTCACGACGCCGGCGTTCGACCTGATCGGACTCACGGCGGCGCGGAACGATGCGGCGTTCTCGGGGATCGACGGCTCGGGCGTGTCGGTGGCCGTGATCGACACGGGGCTTGATGCGACGCACCCGCTGCTGTCCCCCCACTACCTGGCGGGGTTCAATTTCATCGACAACACGGCGACGTCGGTGGACGTGGCGGGCCACGGCACCCACGTGTCGGGGATCGTCGGGGCGACCAACCCGGATATCGGGGTGGCGCCCGGGGTGGGGCTGATCGGGCTGCGGGTCTTCCCCGACAGCGGCGGGGCGAGCAACCAGACGGTGACGCGGGCGCTGCAGTGGGTGCTCGATCACCGCGGGCAGTACAACATCGTGGCGGTGAACATGTCGCTGGGGTCGGGGTTCTACACCTCGGCGTCGCAGGCGCAGAGCGACATCTACGCGGGGGTGATCGGCCGGCTGGAGGCGGCGGGCGTGACCGTGGTCGCGGCGGCGGGGAACTCGTACAAGGACCACGAGACGCAGAACTCGGCCACGCCGGGGATCGTGAGCACGCTGGACGTCGGCGCGGTGTGGCAGGACGGGGTGAATACGAACGTCTCGTGGTCGTCGGGGGCGACGGACTTCACGACGGGCGCGGACCGGATCGCCAGCTTCAGCCAGCGGATCGTGGCGCCCAACGTGGTGTTCGCGCCGGGCGCGATCATCCTGAGCACGTACCCGAACAACTCGTACAACCAGGAGGCAGGGACGTCGATGGCGTCGCCGATGGTGGCGGGGACGGTGGCGCTGCTCCAGGAAGCGGCGACGCGGTTCGGCGGGCGGCTGCTCACGACGAGCGAGGTGCGGTCGTTCATCATCTCCAACGCCGACACCGTGTTCGACGGCGACGACGAGAACGACAACGTCGCCAACACGATGGTGAGCTACCCGCGCCTGAACGTGTACCGGGCGCTGCAGGCGATCAAGACGGCGTTCACGGGGACGGGGGGCGGCGGGGGCGCGACCACGACCGATGCCAACGGATCGCTCACGGGCGCGTTCCGCGTGCCCGGCCCGCTGACGGGGCGGAACGATTTTTCGACGACGGCGTCGGTCGGCGCCGACGGCGCGGGGTCGAGCATCGGCGCGACGGACGTTGACCTGTATCGCTTCGAGCTCTCGACCGCGGGGACGGTGACGGTCGGGACGGCGACCAACGGCGTCAACCCGGTGGACTTCGACTCGTTCGTGCGCCTGTTTGACTCGAACGGGACGGCGCTGGCGTTCGACGACAACTCGGGGGGCGGGGGTTTTGCAAGGCTCGTGTTCCAGCTCGCGGCGGGGACGTACTACGCGGGGGTGAGCGGGGCGCCCAACACGGCGTACGACCCGGCGACGGCCGGGAGCGGGATCTCGGGGGCGACGGGGAACTACACGCTGGCGATCGGGTTCACCAACGGCGACACGTCGGGAACGATCGGGGGTGCCGAGGACGGGGACCTGGGGACGCTGACCAAGCCGTTCACGATCGAGGCCCGCGTGGGCGAGGATAACGGCGTACCGACCAGCCGCGCGGACGTGGACCTGTACCGCGTGACCGTGCCCGACGACGGGACGCTCCTCATCGACATCGACACGGCGTACGCCGATGACTTCGCGGACACGTTCGTGCGGGTGTTCGACGAGCAGGGGGCGGAGCAGATCACCAACGACAACGGGCTGTCGTTCGACTTCAACGGCGTCGACGACGAGTACGCCGACGGGATGCTGGTGAGGCGGGTGGGGACGAGCGCGTTCGAGGGGCACACGTCCGACAGCTTCATCGGCGGGACGGTGGCGCGCGGGGACGTGTACATCATCGGGGTGTCGCACCCCAGCAACGCGTCGTACAACCCCAGCGACCTTGCGACGCGCCCCGTGAGCAGCCCCGGAGGGCGGTACAAACTCTCGATCACGTTTGTGAGCAACGACCTCAACGGGGCGATCCCGCAAGCGATCAACGACGCGCGGGCTTCGATCCCGACGTCGTTCCAGCCGGGCATCATCGGGGCCGACGGCATCGTGGGGGGCGGGACGCAGCAGGTCGGCGACCGCGATGTTGACTTCATCAAGCTTGTGCCCGACCAGGCGGGGATCCTGGAGATCACCATTGACTCGTACGGCATCGGCGGCAACGCGACGCCGGTCGACACCGTGCTCTATCTCTTCGACGCCAACGGCTCGCTTCTGGCGGCGGTCGACGATTCGGGGGACAGTCTCGACCCGCACATGCTCTACCGCGTGTCGGGCGGCACGACGTACTACGCGGCGGTCGCGGGGTACGGGAACACGGGGTTTGATCCGTTCCAGCTTGGGAGCGGGACGCCCGGGGACACGGGCGATTATTACTTCAGCACCGCGCTCCTGCCGCTGTCGGCGGAGGGGACGTACCGCGATGACACGGTGGGCGCGGGCGGGATGCAGACGCTGGCGCTCAACGACGTCGTGCAGGGGTCGATCGGCGACGACGGGGATTTCCAGTCGGGCGCGGGCGATGTGGACGTGTACCGCTTTGCGCCCGCGGCGGCCGGTGTGTACAAGTTTGCCACCAGCACGATCGACACGTTCAGCGCCGACACGTTCATACGGCTCTTTGATTCCGGCGGGCACGAGCTCTACTTCAACGACAACGCCAGCGCGCTTACGAGTTCGTCGGCGCTGTACGCGACTCTTGGCGCGGGAGCGACGTACTACCTGACGGTAAGCGGGGCCACGGCGGGTGCGCGGCTGTACAACCCCTTCACGGGCACGGGCGGGGTGCCGGGGTCGACGGGGGCGTACTCGCTGGAGGTGACGGCCGGGTCCGGCGCGAGCAAGGAGCGGTTCCAGACGGCGCCCGATTCGGTGGAATCGGTGGCGGCCGGGTACGCGGGAACGACGCTGGTGACGACCATGAGCGTCTCGGGCCGCCCGATCGCGTTCGAGCAGGACGGTGCGGGGGCGTGGCTGGTCACGGACCTTTCGGGCGCCACATCGGGGCCCCCGATCTCGGGCGATGTGCCGGGGTGGGTCGACCCCAAGGACGGGCGGAACTACGCCGTGGCGCGGTCGGGGAATTCGCTGCTGCTCTACACGCATGGCGCTTCGGGCTGGACGGTGCGCGACCTGACGGCGGAGAACGCGGCACTCTCGGCGCTGACAGGCTCGGGGTTCACGGTGTTCGTCGACAAGGCGGGCATGGTGAACATCGGCGCCATCGCGGACAACACCGATGTGGTGCGGTATTTCCAGACGGGGGCCACCAACCCGGACGGGACGTTTGCGTGGAGCTACGCCGACCTTTCGGCGCAGATCCGGAACATCGGGCTCACGGCGCCGACGCCGGTGGGCGCGCTGGTGAGCTACGTCACGAGCTGGAACGGGCTGAACATCGCGGCGCTGGATGCGCAGGGCCAGGTGCAGACGATCTGGACGGCGCCGGGCCTGACGGGATGGACGACGAGCAACCTGTCGCAGATCTCGGGGGCCCCCACGCTCGTGGGCGGGCTGACGACGTACGTGACGAGCTACGACGCGGTGAACATCGTGGGCACGGACACGACCGGCGACCTGGTGACTACGTGGTGGCTGCCGTCGTTCGGGGGCGACTGGGTCAGGAGCGACCTGACGCAGCTCTTCAACGGGCCCAAGCTGCAGGCGCCGAGCGTGACGAGCTACGTCACGCCCTGGGACGGGACCAACATCGCGGGGATCGAGGCCGACGGCACCGTGACGGTGTACTGGTGGGCGCCGGGGCTGGGCGGGACGTGGGCGGTGACGAAGCTCAGCACCTTCATCGCGGGCGCGACGCCGATGGTCGGGTCGGTGCGCGGCTACACGAGCCCGGCGGGGTTCATCAATCTCGTGGGCGGCGCGGCGGGCGGTGATGTGCTTCGGTACTTCTGGAACCCGGCGACCAACGTGTGGGCGGAGCAGGACCTGACCCAGCTTGCGCAGCCGGGGTGATCACGCCCGCTCGATCATGGATCAGTGATCGCCGGAGTCCTCGGCGTCGAGGCGGAGGGACACGGCGCGTGCGGCGCGCTCGGCGATGCTCTTGAAGCGGGCGACGTCGCCCTGGCGCTTGGGGTCCTCGGACGCGGCGGCGGCTTCCTCGATGGCGCGGCACATCGTGGCGAGTTCCTCGCGGGCATCAAAGAGCCACGCGTCGTAGGGGGCGGGGCCGAAGATCACCTGCGCTAGGGCGTCGTGCGGCGCATCCGGGAGCGTCGCGATGCCGAGCGCGCGGGCGCGGCGCTCGAGGCGGCCGATGGTCAGCGCGAGCGCGAATTCGCCGGCGAGCTTCTTGCGGGGCGCGGTGGCCGCGTCGTCGGAGCCGGAGATGATCGCGCCGGCCAGGGCGCGGGACGGGTCGGCGAGCCCCTGCACCAGCCACGCCGCGGCGTCGGGGGAGAGCTCCCACCCGGGCCAGGAATTCAGGCGCGAGTCGCCGGCGCCGACGTCGAGCGCCGCGGCCGCGTCGGCGATGAGGGGCAGGTTGTCGCGGATCATGGCGAGGCGGCGGACGACGGCCGACGCGGGCATGGCCTTGGGACTGGTCCACGAGCCGACCCAAGAGGCGCGGGTGGAGTCGATCGCGGCGGCGAGCTCGCGGAGGCGCGAGTCGGTGGCGTCGTGCCAGCCTTTGTCGTCGGCGGCGGCGCGGAGTTCGGACTCGCCGGCGATGGTCTTCCATGCGCGGACCTGCGAGGAGAGGTCGCGGAGTTCGCTGATGGCCAGGTCGCGCTTGTCGGGGCGGCCGAGGTCCTGACCGAGCGTGACGAACCGCTCGGCGAGGAACCGGCGCGGGGCGGGGATCTCGGGCTCACCCTTGCCGGGAGTGGCGATCGCGTCGGCGGCGGCGCGGAGGAGGCGGACGTCGTTGAGACGCCGGGCGTGGGCGGTCAGGGCGCCGAGCACCGCGGGATCGGAGATGGCGTCGGAACCGGCGAGGATCCGCGGGGCGATCTCGAGCGTCTGGAGTCCGGACTGGCGCGCCAAGGGCTCGATCACGCGCATGGCGGTGCGGAACTGTCGGGCGAGGGTCTTCTCGTCGGTGAGGACGGCGTCGGGCGCGGCACGGTCGATGATCTTTGCCACCAAGCGCAGGCGCGGGCCGGTGCCCGGGTCGTCGCGCCACTTGCCGGCGGTCGCGAACTCCTCGACGGCCGAGCGGAGGATGCGCACGGTGGTGTTGGTGGTGTCGAGGCCGGCGGCTTTGACGAGCGCATCGCACAGCAGGGCAAGGCGGCGGAGGCGATCGGCCGCGGCAAGCCGGGCGGCGGTGTCCGCGGGGCCGTCGCCGAGCGTTGTGAGGAGCGCCACGAGTTCCTTGCGCACCAGTTCGCGGACCGCGGGGGCGAGGAGCTTGGCGTTGCCGTGAGCGAGGGCGTTGAGGGTCACGGCGGTCGCGCGGCGCAGGTCCGTGGCGGAAGCGGCGTAGGCGGGCACAATCGCGGCCGCGTCAAGACGCTTCTCGAGCACCTCCACGAGGATCAGGTCCTCGGAGCCCATGTCGGTGAGGGCTGCGAACTCACGCAGCGGCCGCTGGGTGGTGGCGGGCGCGGCCACGACGACCCAGCCCGCGCCGGCGGACGGCGCGGCATCGCCGGCAAGGGGCCAGAGCGCATCACGGAGGAAGCGCTCGATCGCGCTGATGTCGGGCAGGTCGGCGTGGTGCTCGAGGTCGTGGGCGAGAGCTTCGACAACGAACGCGCGGGCGGGCGCGGGCTCGTCGGGGCCGACGGCGGTGTCGAATTCGGAACGGCGCAGGGCGATGGTGCGGCCGAGGAGGGTCTTGCGGGCGGTGCCGGGCGCGTCGGCATCCGGGGTGCGGAGCCAGTCCGCCGCGAGCTTGCGGAGGGACGCACGCGCCCGAGACGAGGCGGGGACCTCTCCGCCGCCGCGGGTCTGCATGAGCGACCCGGCCTCCTTGTCGAGGGTGTCGGCGAGGGCCTGCACGCTGGTGCTTGCGCCGGGCGCAGCGGCTTCTGGCTTGTCAAGGTTGAGGCGCTGGGCCGCGGCCTGCGACGCCAGGGCTAGCGTGAGCGCGATCGCTGGCAGCGCTCGCGTAGACGCGCGCGAGAGCATCGACCATTGCGCGGGCGCTGAAACGCTCGCGGCACTCGTCCCGTCCCCGTTCGGCCATGGCGCGTCGTTCATCGGGGTGATCGTAGAGCCGATCGATTGCCGCGCGGAGCGAGGAGGTGTCGCCCGGCCGGAGGAGCAGGCCGGTCTCACCATCGCGGCAGACCTCCCCGGTGCCGTCGACGTCGTACGCGACGGGGCAGATACCGCACAAGAGGGCCTGTGGGACGGTGCGGGGGAGGCCCTCTCGGTAGCTGGGGTGGGCGAGAACATCCATGGCGCGGATCATGGCGGGGACGCGCTGGGGCGGGACGAGGCCGGTGAGGATGATGCTGGCACGAGCGAGATTCTGCGACTCCTCCCTTCGTGCCTTCGTGCCTTCGTGCCTCGTGGCCTGCTTATCCAACTCGGCGACTTCAAGACCGAGCGAGCGCGCTCGCGCGATGAGCTCCTCACGCCACCAGCCGTCGCCGACCCACAAGAGCTTCCAGCGCGGGTCGGACTTCAGCCGAGGCCCGAGAGCATCGAGCAGATCGTCGTGACCCTTGAGCTCGGCGAGGCGGGCGACGGTGCCGATGACGAAATCCGATTCGGCGAGGCCGAATTGAGCGCGCACGTCGGAACGAGATTCGCCGGGCGCGGCGTTGAGGAAGAGGTCGGTCTCCATGCCCGAGTAGACGGTCGTGTACTGCTCGGCGCGCCCGATGCCCTCGCGGAGGTACTCGCGCGTCATGGCGTCGGCGACCGAAACGATCGCGTGGCAACGGCGGGCGGCGAAGCGTTCGGAGGCGACGTACAGGCGGTGAATGAAGCGAGACTGGTAGTCGTGAAAGGGCGGGCCGTGGATGGTGTGAATGACGGCGGGCCCGCGGTCGGCCCACGCCGCGGCACGGCCGAGGATGCCGGCCTTGCTGGAGTGGGTGTGGACGATGTCGGGCTCGAGTTCGCGGATGAGCGCGCGGAGCTCGCGGTAGCAGAGCCAGTCGGAGAGGGGGCTGATCTGGCGGACCAGGTGCGGGACGGTGTGGGTGGTGATGGGGAGGCAGGGCGCGCCGGTGCTGGTGGCTTCTTCGCCGCTCGTGCACCGCTGGTTGAAGCGTTGGACGCGGTCGAGGAGCGAGCCCTCGGGGCCGTAGATGGGGCCGAAGGCAAGGTGGACGTCGTGGCCCAGGTGCGCCTGGCCCTCGCAGGAGAGGACGGTGTTCTCCTGGGAACCGCCGAGGATCAGACGGGTCGAGATGTGGAGGATGCGGAGAGGGGAGGGCATCGAGGCATCCAGGCATCAAGGCACCGAGGGGTACGACGCAGAAACGGCACGATACCTGATCCACTCCAGACACAGCCCGCTCGCGGGGAAAGTCGGACCGGCTTTGCGGCGGTCGCCGGTTGTGAGGGCTTCGCGCACGTCGGCGAGGGTGCGGTGGCCGCGGCCCACTTCGGCCAGGGTGCCGGCGACGATGCGGACCATGTTCCAGAGGAAACCGCTGCCGCTGATGTCGATGCGGACGCGCTCGGGCGCGGGGGACAATACCTGGCACGCGTGCACGGTGCGCACGGTGGTCTGGCGGTTATGCCCCGCGGCGGCGAAGGCGGCGAAGTCGTGTTCGCCAACGATGGCTGCCGCGGCTTCCTGCATGGGGGCGAGCGCGAGCGGCTCCCAGACCTGGTGGACGTAGCGGCGGTCCCAGAGCGGCCGGGTGCGCGAGGCGTGGATGGTGTACGAGTAGCCTTTGCTCACGCAGTCGGCGATGGGATCGAAGGAATCGGGGACGGGCTCGGCGGCGGTAACGAGGGCGTCCTCGGGAAGGCGGCCGTTGATGGCGCGGAGCAGTGAATCGGTGCCGCGCGAGAGAGGCCAGCCGCTGCCCTTGGCGAGCGAGACTTCGTCATCGCTGGCGGTGAACGCGGCGACCTGGCCGCGGGCGTGCACACCGGAGTCGGTGCGGCTGGAGCCCTTGACCTGAACGGGCTCGCGCACAACCTCGCGCACGGCGCGCTCGACGATCGCCTGGACGGTGCGGAGCGCGACGCGCCCGGGCTCGGTGGTTTCAAGGGTGGGATCGACGTGGCGGCCGGAGCCGGTGAGTTCGGAGTGATCCGCGGGGGGCTCCTGCTTCTGCCACCCGCAGAAGTCGGTGCCGTCGTAGGCGATGGTGAGCTTGTAGCGGGGCACGGCGGAAGAGTACGACCGACGCGCAGCCAGCGGGCGCCTGGGGGCTCTGTTCGGGCTTGAGGCCGGCCGCCGGCTCGAGTGTTACGCTTCGGCCACCCGTGGGATGGCGCGTTCTGTCGCTCGCCGCCACGCGGTCGTACTTCGGGCAATGCCATCGGGACTTGCCTCCAACGAGAGGATCCACTCATGAAGTTTGCTGGTCACGCCATCCTTGCTTCCGCAATCTTCGCTGCCGCGCTGGCGGGGTGCTCGTCGAACGAGAAGAAGAAGGACGCTGAGAAGCCCGCCACGCCGGCGGCGGTCACGAATGAGCCCTTGCGCGTCGAGCGGTCGGTCGAGGCCACGGTCACCGCGACGGTCAAAGCGGTGAACTACACCACGCGCGAGGTCACGCTGGCCGACAAGTCTGGCAACGAAGTGACGATCGTGGCGGACAAGAGCGTGCAGCGCCTGAGCGAGGTCAAGCCCGGCGACGAGGTGATCGTCCAGTACCGCGCCTCGCTCGTCGGCGAGTTGCGCGAGCCGACGGCCGAGGAGCGGGCGCACCCGATCATGGCCGTCGCGGCCGCGGGGCGGGCGCCCAAGTCCTCGGACCCCGCGGGGGCCGTGGGCGGCGCGGTGCGGGTGGTGACGACGGTGCAGGCGATCGACCTGCCGAACATGCGCGTGACGCTGCAGGGGCCGATGGGCGACCTGGCAATCGTGAAGGCGCAGAAGAAGGAAAACGTCGAGAGGCTCAAGATCGGCGACACGATCGTGATCACCTATGCCGAGGCTCTGGCGGTTTCGCTGGAAAAGACGAAGAAGTAGCCGCGAGGAGTACAGCCAGATGAATGCAGGGCGAGCCCTCGTCATGTGCTGCGCGTCAACCCTTGCGATCGTCGCGACGTCGACCGGGTGCGGGGAGAAGGCTCAACCGTCGGTCGCGCGCCGCGACTCATCGCCCGGCGTCGCGACACAGCCCTCGCCTCGACGGCGTCCCTCCGAAGGCGCAAAGACCTACGAGGGGCTTCGGAATCTGGCGCTGCGTGCCGCCGAGAATCTCAAGCCGCGGGACGGGCTCTCTCTCATTGGACTGGTTGTGGATCTCGATCTCGGGAGCGGCACGGCGACCGTGGCCCTGTTCGACGGCTCGGCCAGCCTCTATCTCAGCAGCGGCGGTGGAGTGATCGGCGCCGGTTTTCGAGAACCGGCGCGAAGCAAAGCGAAACAGGCTTTGGAGATGGCGGACACCCTTCTCGACGAGTCCTCGCCAACCGATTCGAGCCCATTACCGGGCAGCGGGATGGCTCGCTTCAACTTCGTGACCACCACCGGCGTGCGCGCTGTGGAAGCGCCCATTCAGGAACTGGATTCCGGCACGCATCGCCTGTCTCCGCTCTTCCGGGCCGTGGACGATGTAATCAGCGAGATTCGAAAGCAATCTGATGCCAAGGACGCGCCCGCCCCGAAGTGACGCCCGCCGTCATCAGCCAAATACCGGCCGTCAGTTCGGCCGATCCTGGTCGCAATCGCCCTTGCCGACCATGGTCGGGAGGAACGGTCGCCCCACAGCGTAGATGACGCTGCCGCGGGCCTGGGGCGGGTGAAAGACGCTGGGAACATCGTCGGGCGCGAGGGTCCAGCCGGGCCCGGGGCAGTCGAAAGCCCAGGTGTCCATGAGGTGGTTCAGGCCGCGGGCCTTGGCGCGGACGCTGTCGCGCGCAAAGACCTCGCGCACATCGCGCGGCCAGTCTTCGTGCAGGCGCACCGCGTGGGTGACCACGCCCCACGAGTTGTCTTCGGTGCGGAAAATGCCGCCGGTGCGCCGTTCGTACTTGAAGATCGGGTGCCTGTCGTAGCGGTAGCGGGTCCACTCATCGCTCGGGAGCGATTCGGCGGAATGGCGCGCGGGAATCGCCGGCACGGACGATGCCGAACCTGCCGCCTCGCTCGAGTACAGCCATCGACGCACCGCGCGGCAGGCGTAGCCGCGTTTGAGGTAGACCGGGAGTGCTTCAGGACCGGCGCCGAAGGTCCCGATCCAGCCGTCCTGCGAATAGGCGATCTCCTGCATTTTCTGAAGGAGCTTGCCGCCGGTGCCGCCCCCCTTGAGCTCGGGGAGGACGTGCCAGAGGGCGAGCCAGTAGGACTGGGGCCGCGGGTAGGGCGCGACGATCGAGCCAAGGAAGCCGAGCAATCTCGCACCGTCATAGATGCACAGCACGCTGGTGCCGCCTGGCCAGACGGAGCGGTCGACCCATGGCGTGCGGTACTGGAAGTCGAACATGCGCTCATCGCGAGCGAGGATGTGGCCTTTGCGCCAGTGCTCGTCGATGTACGCGCGGAGCTGCGCGACGTCGCGGCAGGGTTCGATGGTGGTGGCCGGGGCGTGGGTGGCGACGCTCATGACATCCACTTTCCTGCGTAAGCCTGGCGAGCCGATTCGATTG
This sequence comes from Phycisphaerales bacterium, assembly GCA_044223975.1. Classification (GTDB taxonomy): domain Bacteria; phylum Planctomycetota; class Phycisphaerae; order Phycisphaerales; family UBA1924; genus CAZCPB01. Next base: position 95,878 of record JBGALI010000003.1, read on the forward strand.
CCTTCAGGAGTTCATCCAATGGAAACGGCGGCACAGTCGCCGGCAAGCCAGATACAAAGTCGACCACAAGTTTCCCCTCGATGGCCCACACCGTCGCAACAGTCCAATTTGATCGGAGACGATCAACTCCCTCGCCGACAAGACTTCCCGAGACTTCAGCGGCGAAATCCGCACGAGCATCAGGGAGCACGTACGAGGCGAGTACGACCTCAAACTTCCACTTCGTGTCCGACATGCCTGAGCTTCCCGCGTACTAGTGGCTCCCCGCTCCGGGGTCACGCCGCCGCGGCCGCGGGGGCGGCGATCGCTTTTTCCAGGAACTTGGCGTCCACGCGGTTCTCCGTCGTGAACATGTGGGTGTAGCCGGCGGCCTTGGCGATCGCCTCGGTCTCGCGGCTGGCGCGGCCGAACGGGTACGCGAGCGTCCGCGACATCGCGCCAAAGAGCTGGCTCATCAGCGTCTGCGAGCGGTGCATCTCGGCGGCCTGCTGCTTGGTGGTGAGCGTGGTGAAAGGAACGTGGCTGAAGCCGTGGCCGCCCAGAGAGTGGCCGGCGTCCTGCAGCTCGAGCAGCTCGGTCGCGCTCATGTACCAGTCGTCGGGGGAGAGGCCGACGCATTTGTTGACGTTCCGGAGCGCGGCGCCGGCCTGCTCGGCGTCGAGGGCGAACGCGAGGATGTACTTGAGTCGGCGCTTGTGCGGGGCCTCGTAGTGGTACAGGCGGTTCATCTCGGACTCGTCGACGCGCTTGCCCGCATCGCGCAACAGCGGCTCGATGACGGGGTTTATGCGCTTTTCGAGCGGCGCCCAGCCGAGTTCGTGGCCCAAGGCGTGAAGGAGGTGCTGGGTGCACCAGCGGTCGGCGTGGTTGGAGTAGGGGAGCATGGGGGCGTAGAAGACGGCGGGAACGCCCTCGTCTTCGAGGATCGGGAACGCGTAATCGTGCTGGTCGGCGAGGGCATCGTCGAACGTGACCAGGGCCATGCCGGACTCTTCGCGGTGGAACGCGACGAACTCGTAGGCGGTCACGGGGCGGTAGCGCGACTTGATCAGGCGCAGGTGCTCGCGGAACTCCTGAGGCGAGACGCCGGTGACGCCGTCGGAGTTTTCGGGGCGGACGTAGTGGTACGTGACGACGAGGTTGCGGGGGCTTGCGGGGGACGGCGTAAGGGGCGTGTTCATGGAAACTCCCACGGCGCGGCTGCCGCGCCACGGGCGCGCAGCGCCGAACCTGTCAGGAGTCGGCACGATGCGTGCCGCGGCGTGAGATTTCAATCGCCCCCGCCGCCGCCATCTCCGCCGCCACTGTCTCCCCCACCGCCATCACCACCGCTATCGCCGCCGCCGAAGTCACCGCCCACATCGGAAGAATGGTCGGCATCGCCGGTGTCGTGGTAGTGATGGTCGGGGTGGTGCGGGTGGTCATCGTGGTGATGGTGGTGATGGCCGCGAGGGTGGGTGTGGGAAGCGGGCGTAGCGCCCGCGCCGGGTAGGAGCGTGGCGCTGCCCGTGTCCGGGGCGTAGCCCGAATCGCCATCGGCGCCGGGTCGGTTGGTCGGTCGACCGGCGGCCGCGTCCCGGCCCCTATTAAAAAAACCCTTGGCGAGAAGTGCCGCGACGATCGCAACCGTGGCTCCGATCACCACCACTACGGTGCCGCTGGCCATGGTGTCCTCCCTGCCTGATTGTTGGGCTTCGGGGGGGCGGGGTGTCAGGCTTCGCGCGGGGAGTCGGGGGGCGTGCCGTCGGGCTCACCCGGCTTGGGCATGCGGATCACGACGCGGTCGGCGGAGTTGGTCGCCTTGCTAGACCCGAAGCGCTTGTGCTCCTTGTCGGCCCACTTGTCGGCGATCCTCCACCACGCGAGCGTGAAGACGACCGCGCCGACGAGGATCACGATGATGACGACCCATTCCCAGGTTTGCATCGGACGGTCTTCTGCTTAGAGCTCGACCATCTCCACATCCGCCTTCTGCTCCACCGGCACGCTGGGCAGCTTCACCTCGGTCACCATGCACTGCAGCGCGGGCAGCTTGGCGGCCATGTCGCGGCGGACGTTGGCGGCGTTGAACGCTGCCGCGCGGGGCATGGCCTGCTGGGTGCCGGAGGCGACCTGGCCGGGAGTCGTGATGACGACCATGGTCTCGACGGACTCGTCGGGCGCGGGGGCGCCGTCGAGGGCGGCGTGCATGTCAAGAGCGAGCTGGCCCTCGGACTTGGCGAGCTGGATGACGGGGATCGCCTGCTCGAAGGCCTGCAGGATGTTGCGGGCGTTCTCGAACGTGCCGGCCTTTTCGGCCCAGGTGGCGCCGGGGAGGACGACAGCGGCGCGATCAAGGAGCGAGCTTGAGAGCGTATCGAGGAGCACGGTGAACTTGCCGCCCAGGGCGGCGTCGAGGTCCTTGCTCCCCCACTCGCCGGGGTAGTTGCCGGTGAGGATGACGGCGCCGATGTCGCTGGTGCCCGAGCCCTTGCCGAGGCGGGCGAGGACCGAATCAAACGCGGGGACGGTGCCGGGGCCGGAGAGGGCCTCGAGCACGCGGCGGACGCCGCGGGCGTTGGGGGCCTTCTCGGCGTACATCTTGAATGCCTTGGGGTCAGTCTCCTTGGCGCCCGCGGGGAAGACCTTGTCCTGGCCCTTGACGGGCACGGGGCCGATGCCGAAGACCGCCTTGGGATCAAGGCGGCGGGCGAGCGTGGCGAGGAGGTAGGCCTCTTCGCAGCTGAGCATGGGGCTGACGACCAGCGCGAGGCGCTTACCGGCGCTCACGGCCTTCCTGATGCCCTCGATCGCATCGTCATAGGCGCGGGTGTAGTCGGTCTCGACGAGGGTGCCGAACTGGCGGCGCAGGGGCGAGCGGAGGCGGTCTTCGGAGTGGATGTGCTTCCAGCCGTAACGGACCTCGTCGGTGATCCACCACTTATTGACCGAGAGGTTCGTCCGCGGCTTGAGGCGGTAGACCTTGCCCTCGTTGTGCTCGACGAAAATGTTGTCGCCGCTGGCGGTGATGCCGTCGATCGAGGGCGTGTTCTTGAGGAACCAGACGCGCTGGGCGAAGAGGAAGTCCTTGTCGAGCAGGGCGCCCACGGGGCAGAGGTCGATGACGTTGGCGGAGAGTTCGTTGGCGATGGGCACGCCGGGGAACACGTCGATCTCTTCCTTGTTGCCGCGGCCCTGGACCATGAGCTCGCTGGTGCCCGCGACTTCCTTGGTGAAGCGGACGCAGCGCGTGCACATGATGCAGCGGTCGGCGTAGAGGTAAACGTGCGGGCCGAGGTCCTTCTTGGGCTGCTTGACCTTCTGCTCTTCAAAGCGCGACACGCCGCGCCCGTACTCGTAGCTGAAATCCTGGAGGAGGCACTCGCCGGCCTGGTCACAGACCGGGCAGTCCAGGGGGTGGTTGATGAGGAGGTACTCCATCACCGACTTCTGGTTGGCGATGGCCTTGGGGCTGTCGGTCGAGACGACCATGCCGTCCATGGCGGTCTGCTGGCAGGTCGGGAAGAGCTTGCCGCCCATGAAGGGCTCGAGCTGGCCGGCCTTGTTGGGGGCCCAGGCCTCGCCGAGGCAGATGCGGCAGGAGGCCACGATGGACAGGCCATCGTGGTAGCAGTACTGCGGGATCTCGATCCCGTGGGCGGAGGCGATCTGGACGATGGTCTGGCCGGGCGTGAAGTCGCACTTGACGCCGTTGATGGTGACGGTGGGCATGCGCCGCAATGGTACACAGGCGGACAGCGGGCGTGAGGTGTGCGGGCGCTCGCAGATCGGGGGTTCGTCGCTTGGAGGTTAAGGGGGAAGATCGGGTCGGGCTCCGGTCACTAGCCAATCACGCAACCACCCCCCACCTTGCCCGTACATTCATCGGGCTTGGCAGGCGCGCACGCATGTGACACGCTCGGGGGCCGGTAATCCGGCGCGGCACCAAAACTCGTAACCACACGCAACCCGAGGCGTCCCGTCCGGTAGTTACGGGTGGCACGCCGACGGGATCGGCAGGGAGGGCTTGCTATGGGGACTCTGTTTGTTCGTGCGAGCGGGACCGTTGCGGCCGGCCTTGTCGGCGCAGCCGCGCAAGCGGAGGTTGTCGCGTACGACAGCACGAGGCCCAGCCTCTTTGGCATCGAGGTGATCAACGACTACGGCACGCGCTACGAGCCCAACAGCCGCGTGGAAACGCCCGGCGGCGTTGAGAGCGATGCGCAGACATGCGACATCGTGACGCTGGCGGGCTCAGGGCGGATGGTCACGCAGTTTGAGACCAGGTTCGCCCGGATCCTGGCGTTCTCGACCGTGAAATCGTTGACCGCGACGCTGACGCTCTACTCGCTGGTCGGCGAGACGCCCGATCAGGTGATCTGGAGCGGCCAGTTGAGCGGGGCGTTCACCGCCAGCGGGGCGACCAAGGAGAGCATCTCGCTCAACTACACACCGAACGTTGTGGTGCCCGACACGTTCGCGTTCGCCATCGCGATCGACAATTTCACGAACGAAGCCAACAGCGCGGTCGGCATCCGGTATTCGATAAGCGCCCCTACGGTGGGAACCAGCCCCGACTTCGTGCTGCTGCAGGACTCGGCGTCCCTGGCGTGGCGCCACGAGGATGCCAGCGTGCACAACCTCGAGGCGAAGATCTGGACGGTGCCGGGGCCCGGCGCGGCAGGCTTGGTTGGCCTTGGTGGCGCGGCAATGCTGCGGCGTCGGCCTCGGGGGGGTGGGTGCCGATAAAGCCTGGATTTCTCGTGCCTTTTGAAAAATCTGAGAAAATCCGCAACTCCCCCCCCCCCGGTACATTTGTTGCGGACGCCGTGCGCGGACGCAGACAAAGGAGGGCGCGATGCAGTTCCCGGTTGCTCGGATGGTTGGCTTCGGGGTGGTGTGCGCGGTGGGGGCGAGCGCGCAGGCGGACGTTGTTGCCTATGACAGCACGCTCCCGCAGTCGAACGGATGGACTGTCCTCAATAACAAGCTCTCCCACTACGAGCCCAATAGCCGGATCGAAGTGGCGGGCGGGGATGAAAATGACGCGCAGGCGGGCGACATCGTGACCCTCGCAGGGACCGGGCGACAGGTCACCCAGTTCCAGACGCGGTTCCACCGTGAGGCGGTTGCGAACGCGGCGATGCCGTTCACAGCGACACTCACCCTGTACACGGTGCAGAACGATGTTCCCGATCAAGTGATCTGGAGCGGCCAGATGAGTGGATTGTTTCCCCGAACCGGAAGCCAAAACGAAAATGCGGATTTGTTTTACAGTCCAAACGTGCTGGTTCCCGACACCTTCGCGTTCGCCGTCGCCATCGACGATTGTCCCAACGTGTGGTACTCCTTCGGTCCAAGAATTTCGTTCGTGGCACCGACGGTCGGATCGAGCCCTGATTTCACGCTGCTTCAGGATTCGACAACCCTGAGCTGGTACCACAACGATGCGAATATTTTCAGCTATGAGGCGAAGGTGTGGACCGTGCCGGGGCCCGGCGCGGCAGGCTTGGTTGGCCTTGGCGGCGCGGCGATGCTGCGGCGTCGGTCTCGGGGGGTGGGTGCCGATAAAGCCTGGATTTCTCGTGCCTTTCGAAAAATCTGAGAGAATCCGCAACTCCCCCCCTCCCCCGGTTAGATTTGTTGCGGACGCCGTGCGCGGACGCAGACAAAGGAGGGCGCGATGCAGTTCCCGGTTGCTCGGATGGCTGGCTTCGGGGTGGCGTGCGTCGTGGGTGCGAACGCACAGGCGGACATCCTGGCATACGACACCTACGCCAACACAGGTTTGATCGGCTTCGAAATCATCAATGGCGGAATCTTGGAGCCCAACAGTCGGATCGAGGTCTACCCGCAAGGCGAGCACGACGCGCAGGTGGCGGACATCGTTTCACTTGCCGGGCCCGGAAGGCATGTGACCGCGCTAGAGACCAGGCTCCGTCGCATCGCTGGCAACTACGAAATGTCGGTTACTGCCACCCTGACGTTGTACACGGTCGTGAATGACGTTCCTGACGCCATCTTCTGGTCCGGCCAAACGACCGGTGTGTTCCCCCGAACCGGGAGTTCAAGCAACCGGCTGCCGCTCATGTTCAACCCTGGCATCGACGTCCCCGATACGTTCGCGATTTCCGTGGCGATCGATTCGTTCGACCACGACAATCAGGGATTCGGGCCCGAGATTTCCGGTGCGGTCCCGGCGGTCGGTACGAGCCCGAACTTCGTGCTGCTCCAGGACTCTTTCACGCTGCAGTGGTATCAGGAAGAGCCAAATGTCTTTAACCTTCAAACCAGGATTTGGACCGTTCCCGGCCCGGGCGCGGCGGTTTTGATCGGGCTTGGCGGCGCGGCGATGCTGCGGCGTCGGCGTGGCCAGTAGCGTTTCGCGCGATCAGGATCAGGTGCGCGGAAGGAGTGGCTTCGGTCCACAGTGATCGGGCGCCCTCACCCGCGCACCAGCCCGCGTATGAACTTGCGTAATGCGGCGCTGGAATGAGCGCCTATCGCACTGCTCCGGGGTGCGGGAAATCGCGCGGCCCGATCCGGGGGTGTCGCTCGCGGACTCGGTCTACCCCCGGCTATGGAATTCCAGCCCTCCGGGCTGAAGGCGCGTGCAGCCGCGCAAGGGACCGCCGTCATCGGTTGAAGCCTCAACGTGGGATGCTCCAGGTTGGCGCCAGGGCATGCCGTCGGCCCGTCTGGGGCTCTCTAGCGAGGGGCCCTTGCCGCCCGGGTGTCCGGTAACTCGCGGCCGTCCGTAATTCCTCTGGAATCCGCCGGTTAGGACGCGTTTTTCTTGGCACGTCCGCAGAACGTGGTGCATTTTCCACGTGATGCGGCGCGCTCGGGGACCGGGCGTGCTCCGCATCGGCTTGAGGAAAGAGAGAGAAACATGACCTCCGTACGTTCTGAGGGGGCCGGCGGCCTCTGGGTGATCGGTGCGCCCGCGGGCGCGTGGATGGGTGTGATCCTCGGCGTGGGCGCGGCGGCGACGCCGGCGCTGGCGGGGGTCTCGTTCCATTTCCAGGGCCTGACCAACACCAGCGCGTACAACACGGGGCTCGGAGAGTCGCAGCTTGTCATGAGCCTGGACGGCGTCGGCAATAACGCCACGTTCGTGCTCAGCAACCTGGGGCCGTGGGCGCTCTCGGCCACCGACATCTACTTCGACGACAACCGGCTGCTGGGCAGCGCTTCGGTCTTCAACGCGCCCGGGACGGCGTTCGCGGAGACCGTGTCACCGGCATCGCTGCCGGGGGCGGGGCTGCTCAACCCGGCGTTCGTTTCGGACATGAGCTTCGGCACCGCGGGCACGGGTCCGCTGTACAAGGCGGGCGTGAACCCCGGCGAGTCGGTGACGCTCTCGTTCGCGCTGGTCGGCCAGCAGACCATCGATGATGTGTACGCGGCACTGGCCACGGGCCAGCTGCGCATCGGCGTGCAGGTCAAGGGGACCGAGGTCGGCGGGCAGGATTCGCTGATCAACGTGCCGGTTCCCGCGCCGGGCGCGGCCGCACTCGCGGGGGTCGCGGGTCTGGTGCTGGCACGTCGTCGCCGCTGAAGTTCCTTCAAATCCACCCCACAGACAGCGCCGTGGCCCCGTGCCGCGGCGTTGTTATTCGGACATACCGAAATCTGCAACCGCCGCGCCTCGCTCCCGGTATCGTGATAAGGGTTGGGGGGAGGGCCTTGGGCAGGACGGCGGCCCGAAGAAGCGCGTGCTGGCGGCAACGCACGCCTCGCCGAAACGTGCAGACAGAGAAGCACAGGGGAATCAACATGCGGAGCATGCGATGCGTGCGTGCGGCGGTTGTGCCGGGACTGGCGATGACGTGCCTGGGCGTGGGAACGGCGCGGGCCGATGTGGTCGCGTTTGACAGCACCCTTGCGAGCGTGAACGGGTGGGAGTTGATCGCCGACATTGGTGCGCACTACGAGTCCAGCAGCCGCGTGGAGGTGGCGGGAGGATTTGAGGGCGATGGACAGGTAGGCGACATTGTCACGCTGGCCGGTGCGGGGCGCACGGTCACGCAATTCCAGACTCGCTTCTTTCGCAACAACCCGGCGGGCAGCGGCGGGCTGACGTTCAAGACGACGCTGACGCTCTACACGCTGTCCGGAGGCCTGCCCGATCAGGTGATCTGGAGCGGGCAACTGACCGGGAGCTTCCCGACTTCGGGCTTCGGGACCGACAAGCTCGATTTCAACTACGCGCCGAACGTCGACGTCCCGGAGACGTTCGGCTACGGCATCTCCATCGACGACATTCCAGACGTCGGCTATAGCTTCGGGCCGCGATGGACGCACGCGGCGGCTACGGTCGGGTCGAGTCCGAATTACGCCCTGCTTCAGGATTCCGCTTCTCTGGCGTGGCGTCAGGAGGACCCGGTGGTGTACAACCTCGAGGCCAAGGTGTGGACGATCCCGGCGCCGGCGAGCGTCGGGATTGGGTTCGTGGGCGGGGCGCTTGCGATGCGGCGCCGGCGCTGAGGAGTTCGCACTGCAACTGATGGAAGAACCGCCGCGGGAGGTCCCGCGGCGGTTTTCGTTGGCAGCGCGCTGCGGGCGTATAGATTGCTCGCTCGGAAACACCAACGCGGAGGGGCGACTGATGGACCGCACGATGGTCGAGCGTTACGCCGCGGGGGCGCGCACGCCGCGCACGTGGATCGCCGGCCTCAACCCGGCGGACCTCAACGCCGCGCCCATCCCCGGAAAGTGGAGCGTGCAGCAACTGGTCCTCCATGTTCTCGACAGCGACCTCATCGCCAGCCACCGCATGAAGCGGATCATCGCTGAAGATGTGCCGCTGCTGCTCGCCTACGACGAAACTCGCTTCGCGGCCTCTCTGTTCTATGAAGAGATGGACGTCTCTCTGGCCTGCGACCTCTTCGAGCTCAACCGTCGCCAGACGACCGACATCCTCCGCCTTCTTCCCGACGCCGCGTTCGAGCGCACCGGTGTTCACAACCAGCGAGGCAAGATGACCCTGACCGATGTCGTGCAGAGCTACATCAAGCACCTCGACCACCACGCTCCCTTCGCACTCGAAAAACGCAAGGCCCTCGGCAAGCCGCTGTGAACAGGCACGGCCTCTTTGAGTCGGGTTGATGTTCCGGCAGCGCATCGACCGTTCGTCCGGCGGTCCACCTTTTCGCCCGGAGGGCGGGCGAATCTTTGATAGACACGCGGCGTTGGTGAACGGAGTTTCGAGTTTCGTCCGCCCCTCCGGGCGGAGGAAGCTTCAGAGCGTTTTCCAGGGGTTCCGCTGCGCTCCACCCCTGGCAACGTCCATGCGCCCTCCGGGCGAAGACCAGCCTGATACCCTCTCCCGACATGGCGAAGAAACCCGCCTCCACATCTTCCCCCCTCTCGGCAGGCACACGCATCGCCGTGCTCCACGGGCCGGAGGTCTTTCTGCGGCAGCTTCGCACGCAGCAACTTCGCGATGCGCTTGTCGCGGCGAACGGTGAGATCCAGACGTTCTACTTCGACGGGCAGACGGCGCGGCCGGCGGATGTGCTGGACGAGTGCCGCAGCTTCGGGCTGATGGCGACGCACAAGCTCGTGATCGTGGACAACGCCGACCAGTTCGTGAAGGACACGAGCCGGCCGCTGGTTGAGCGGTACGCCGAAAGCCCGACCGATTCGGCGACGCTGCTCCTGCGCGGGGACAAGTGGAACAAGGGCAAGCTCGACGCGATGATCGAGAAGGTCGGCGCCGTGATCGACTGTCAGCCGCTGCCGCCGGGCGCGGCGGTGTCGTGGGCGGTGGACCGGTGCGCCAAGCGGCACGACGCGACGATCGCGCGGGAAGCCGCGGAGTTGCTGGTCGAGCGGCTGGGGAGCGATCTGGGGCGGATCGACACGGAACTGGAAAAGCTCGCGACGGCGGCGGGGAAGGGCGCGGCGATCACGCCGGCGCTGGTGGCCGAGTTCGTCGGGCGTTCGCGCGAGGACGAGGTCTGGGGCATCCAGTCGACGCTGCTGGGCGGGAACGCGGGAGAGATCCTGAGCCACCTGCGGGATGTGGTCGAGGTCAGCCGCCAGCCCACGGTGCTGGTGTCGTTCGCGTACATGGAGCTGGCCCGCAAGCTGCACGGTGCCGCGGCAGGGGTTCGGGCGGGGGCCAACCCGTTCTCGCTCCGGGGGCCGCTGAAGCTTTGGGGGGCCATGGCCGAGGCGGTGCCCGCGGCGGCCCGGACGATCGCTCCGGCCGATGCCGCGAAGCTGTATGCCCAGTGCGTCGAGTCCGATGCCCGCCAGAAGACGGGGCAGTCTGATCCGGGCCGGGCGCTTGAGGTGACCGGCGTGCGGTACGCCATGCTGAAGCGTCGTGGTGGGACGGGTGGGGTGGGGGGGCGGGCGGGGGCGGGGTCGGAAACGCAAGCCCACGGGCCTGAGCCGCCGATACGACGAGCGGATCCTGCGCCGGCACGCCGGCGCGGGTGGCTGTTTGCGCGATCCGTCCGCCGCACGCGTGCAGGAGGCCCAGCCGTGCGATCTGTTCATACCGGCAATTCGTTGAAGCGTCCTTCGCGTCCCGGGAAGTTCCGCGCGGGCGAGTGGCTTGCGCTGGCGGGGGCGTGCGCCGTGATCGGGCCGGTGCTGCTCTTGCCGGGGTGCTCGGGCGGGGGCGGGTCGAGCGGGGAAGCGCCGAACACGGGGCTGGAGGCGCTGGCGTCGGGGAAGTCGGGACAGGCGTCGGTCCGGACCGAGGCGCTCAAGGCCGAAGACCGCCCCGATGACATCATCATGTCGGAGGTGTTCGAGCGCGCGGCGGCCAAGAAGGCTGCCGCGGCGGCGGCGCCCGTCCCCGTTCCCACCGAGGTCGTGGCGGTCGAGCCGGCGCCCGTGAAGGCCGCGCCGGCCAGGCCGGCGCCCGAGGACCCGTCGCAGAAGGTGCAGCGCCTGGCGGGCGAACTGCGGACGGCGCTGGCGGACCGGGCCGGGTCGAGTCCGACGTTCGCGGATGCCGCGGCGGGCGCGGCGCTGGACGCGGTGGCGACCGACACGGGTGGGCACGGGCTTTCGTCGGACCTCTCCCCGGGGCAGCGACGCGTGATCGACGCGTTCCGCGGGGTGGTGCGGGCGCTGGCGTCGGGGAGTGCCGCGGCGGGTGATCCGCGGACGGCGGCGGACGCCTTTGCCACGGCGGCGGCGGCGCTGGAAGACACGCAGGGGCTGCACGTGCGGCGCGCGGTGCTGTGCTCGCGGGTGACGGGGTTCGGGCGGTACGAGGCGATGGCGCGGTCGGGGTTCGTGGCGGGTCGACCGGCGCGGTTCATTGTCTACACCGAGCTCGACCGGTTCGCGCACCGTGCGGCGCGCGAGAGCGACCCGGGGCGGGCGGAGATCGGCGCGGCGGCCGAGGGCGAGGAGCTGCTGACGGTAGAGCTGACGCAGGAGCTGAGCCTGTGGCACGATGCCGACGGCTCGGCGCAGTGGAAGCACCCGGAGCAGACGGTGGTCGAGGTCAGCCGCAACCGCCGGCGCGACTTCTATCTCGTCCAGCAGGTGGAGCTGCCGGCAAACCTGAGCGTCGGGAAGTACAACCTGAAGGTGTCGGTGCGCGACCGGGTGAGCGGGGCGGTGGACGAGGCCCAGATCCCGATCGTAATCGTCGCCGACCCGGCGCTGACGCTGGTGCCGGGCACGGGCCGCTGACGCTTCGTGGAAAACGCGGGTTGTTGGAATGCCAGATCGGCAGGAGTCGTCGCCCGGGGGATCTCAGAGACCGCCCCGGCGGTCTGCGGCGCGGCTCGGAAGCCCCGCCCAGGCCCATGCAACGGTGCCTTGCCACTTTGACCAACCGGCACGCCGCTCGCTGCCGATACCCCTTAACGCCCGATCGGATGGGTGTGTTCGGGCCCAGGTTCGGCGCGGAATTCGGTCCGTCGCGGGACGGATCGGTGCGGAGACAAGAGCTTTGAGAACAAGGGTTTACACTCGGTGAAGAATGGACCCGTTCGGGGAGGGTTAAACCCGAGCCCTGAACCTTGATGGCGGCCGGAAACGAATACAGTTATGGGTCGAGACAGCCAGCGTCCGCGGCGATGCCGGGGAACGACGGCCGAAACGGAAAGCGAGCTACCAGATGTTTGAACGCTTCACAGACCGTGCCCGCAAGGTGATGGCCCTGGCCAACCAGGAAGCTCAGCGGTTCAACCACGAGTACATCGGGACCGAGCACATCCTCCTTGGCCTGGTCAAGGAAGGGTCGGGCGTCGGAGCCAACGTGCTCAAGAACCTCGACGTGGACCTGCGGAAGGTGCGCCTGGAGGTCGAGAAGCTCGTGAAGGCCGGACCCGAGATGGTCACGATGGGCAAGCTGCCCCAGACGCCCCGGGCCAAGAAGGTGATCGAGTACGCCATCGAAGAGGCGCGGAACCTCAATCACAATTACGTCGGCACCGAGCACCTGCTGCTGGGGCTCTTGCGCGAGCACGACGGCGTGGCGGCGCAGGTGCTGATGAACCTCGGGCTCAAGCTCGAGGAGGTCCGCGAGGAAGTGCTGAACCTGCTGGGCGCGGGGAGCGAGTCGCGCGAGGACGCCGGCGGCGAAGCCGCGGGCGGCGGCGGCGGCGCGAGCGCCGGCGCCGGTTCGTCCAGCGCGGCCCCGGCCAAGGGCAAGAGCAAGACCCCGGCGCTCGACAGCTTCGGGCGCGACCTGACGGAGCTTGCGAAGGAAGGGACCCTGGACCCGGTGATCGGCCGGGCCAACGAGATCGAGCGCGTGACGCAGGTCCTGTGCCGCCGCACCAAGAACAACCCGGTGCTGCTGGGCGAGGCGGGCGTGGGCAAGACGGCGATCGTCGAAGGCCTGGCGCAGCGCATCATCTCGGGGGACGTTCCCGAGATCCTGCACGAGAAGCGGCTGGTGGTGCTGGACCTTGCGATGATGGTCGCGGGCACCAAGTACCGGGGGCAGTTCGAGGAGCGGATCAAGGCCGTGATGAACGAGGTCCGCCGGGCCAAGAACGTGATCCTGTTCATCGACGAGCTGCACACGCTGGTGGGCGCGGGCGGTGCCGAGGGCGCGATCGATGCGTCCAACGTGCTCAAGCCGGCGCTCGCCCGCGGCGAGATCCAGTGCATCGGGGCAACGACGTTCGACGAGTACCGCAAGTACATCGAGAAGGACGCGGCCCTGGCGCGGCGCTTCCAGGCGATCACGGTCGAGCCGCCCAGCGGCGAGCAGACCGTGGAGATCCTCAAGGGCCTCAAGGACCGCTACGAGCAGCACCACCGCGTGCGGATCACCGACGAGGCGATCAAGGCGGCGGTGGACCTCTCGGGCCGGTACATCACCGGGCGCGTGCAGCCGGACAAGTCGATCGACGTGATCGACGAGGCGGGCGCGCGGGTGCGCATCCGCTCGATGACCAAGCCGCCGAACCTGGCGGAGCTCGAGGCCGACATCGAGCGGCTGAGCGTCCAGAAGGACGAGGCGGTCAAGAGCGCCGACTACGAGAAGGCGGCGGAGCTGCGCGACAAGGCCGAGCAGGCCCGCAAGAAGAAGGAAGAGATCCAGAAGGCGTGGCGTTCGCGGACGCAGGAGTTCGACGGCACGGTGGACGAGGAGGTCGTCGCCGAGGTGATCAGCAAGATGACCGGCGTGCCGCTCAAGCGGCTCGAGAAGGAGGAGGCGCAGCGCCTCATGGACCTCGAGAACGAGCTGCACAAGAAGGTCATCAGCCAGGAGGAGGCGATCAAGGCCATCTCCAAGGCGATCCGCCGCGCCCGCGCGGGGCTCAAGGACCCCAAGCGTCCGATGGGCTCGTTCATCTTCGTGGGCCCCTCGGGCGTGGGCAAGACGCTGCTCAGCAAGGCGCTGGCGGAGTTCATGTTCGGGGACGAGGAGGCCCTCGTGCACCTGGACATGAGCGAGTACATGGAGAAGCACAACGTCAGCCGCCTGGTCGGCGCGCCCCCGGGGTACGTCGGCTACGAGGAGGGCGGGCAGCTCACCGAGCGCATCCGGCGCCGGCCGTACAGCGTGATCCTGCTCGACGAGGTGGAGAAGGCGCACCCCGACGTGTTCAACATGCTCCTGCAGATCATGGAGGAAGGGCGCCTGACCGACTCGTTCGGGCGCAACGTCGACTTCCGCAACACCGTGCTCATCATGACCAGCAACATCGGCGCCGACCTGATCAAGGGCGGTGCGGGCTTCGGCTTCGCCAAGCGCACCAGCGAGTCGGACCATGAGAACGTCAAGACGATCCTGATGAAGGAGATCGAGCGGTTCTTCCGCCCCGAGTTCATCAACCGCCTCGACGACATCATCGTCTTCCGTCCGCTCAACAAGGAAGACCTCACCAAGATCGTCGAGTTCGAGGTGGGCAAGGTCGCCAAGCGCATCGCCACGCAGGGCTACACCCTGTCGCTGGACCAGCGTGCCAAGGACTTCCTCATCGACAAGGGGTACAACCCCGAGTACGGCGCCCGTCCGCTCCGCCGGTCGATCGGCACGTACGTCGAGGACCCGCTCAGCGAGATGCTGCTGTCCAAGGACATGCAGGCGGGCGGCACGATCAGCGTGTCGCGCCGGACGGACGCCGACGGCAAGGACGAGGATCACCTTTTCTTTGACTTCGTGGCGCCCGCGTCGCAGCCCAAGAGCGAGGGCGACAAGCCGGCGACGGCGGGGGCGGGTTCGACCTGACCCCGAAAGGCACCACGTATTAACTCCCTGCGGCCCCGGATCTTCCGGGGCCGCTTTGCTTCCAGGCGCGCGCGCCTGGGGCGCGGTACATTGCGCCCTCGAAAGGGGGTTCACATCATGCGTGGGTTCATCATCGCCGTGCTGTGCGTGGTCGCGGCCGCGTTGCAGCTCGGGTGCGAGAGCGACAAGATGGCCAGGGCCGCGGAGGGCGCGACATTCGCCCCCGAGCCGGGCAGGGCGCTGGTCGTGTTCATGCGGCCGTCGGGTTTCGGCGGGGCGATCCAGGCGTCGGTCTATGACACGAGCACGCCGAGGACGGAATTCCTGGGCATCGTCTCGACCAACACGAAATGCGCGTACCAGTCGCCGCCGGGCCAACGCCAGTTCATGGTGGTGTCGGAGGCGGCGGATTTCCTGCGAGCCACGTTGGACGCGGGCAAGACGTACTACGTGCTGGTGACGCCGCGCATGGGATTCTGGAAGGCAAGGTTTTCGCTCAAGGCGGTGACGGCGGACAAACTCGACACCGGCGAGTTCAAGGACTGGCTCTCGGCGACGCACTGGATCGTCAACACCGACGCGTCGCGCGCGTGGTGGGCGGAGAACCAGAGCGACGTCGAGCAGAAGCGGGCCGAGTACTTCCCCAAGTGGGCGGCTCGGAGCGACGAGGACCTGGCGGAGCACACGCTCAGGGCGACCGACGGGCGCTGACCCGCGCGGTGCTCACGCCCGCGGGGCTCGAGGGTCCACCTTCGGACGGGGATCGCCGTGCGCGGCGACCATGTGCGCCGCCTCTTCCCAGAGCAGGCGGGTTGCCGCGCGGATCGCGGGCCGCGCGGGCCGAGCACCGTTGCGGCTCAGAATCGTCGCGGCAACCTCGCGCACGCAGCGTGCACGCAACCCCGCCCGGGCCGGGCACCCCAGGCCCGAGGGTTCGAGGTGAAGGGATGCGAGCATCTGCGCGGCACGGCGCAGGCTGGCGGGCGGGCAGCGGCGGATGGCGACGGTGTCGAGGACGGTGATCGTGGGGCGGGATCCGTCGAACGAGACGATCAGGTTCGAGGGCTTGTGGTCGCGGTTGTAGAGGCCGGCACGGACGATGGCGCCGACCTGCAGCCCCACTGCCGCGGCGAGGGTGTGCTGGGCGCGGACGGAGAGTTCGGGGCGGTCGAGGGTGTCGATGAGGGTGCGGCCTTGGACGAACTCGATCACGAGCCACTCGCGGGGCGGCCCGTTGCCGAATTCCTGGGCCAGGGCGAGGGGGCGGGCGCTCGGAACTTCGATGGAGACCAGCCGGCTAGCGCCGCGCCAGTGGCGGCGGGCGCGGGAGCCGCCGAAGAGGAGCTTCAGATGGGCCCACACGCCGCGCTGCTCCCAGAGCTTGACCACGCAGTCGTGGCCCAGCATGGAGGTACGCCAGACGAACGCGCCGCCGTCGGACTTGAGCAGCGTGGCCGCGTCGGGCTGGAAAGCGCGGAGCGAGGCGGACCACTCGCTCGGGCTGCCCGATCCCTCGGCGACGCGCAGGACCCTGGTCCCGGGCTGGATGTGCGTGAACGCGCCCACGCCGGAGCGTACCCGGCGGGAGCGCCGACGGCAGGGCGGGAGGGAGGGCCGCGGCGCGCCGGATTGACACGCCGCCCGCGGCGACGGACCATCGTGAGCGAGCATGCCCCTCCCTCTCTCGGTCGCCATCGTGTGCAAGAACAGCGGCGCCACCATCGCGCGCACGCTGGAGAGCGTGGCGGGCCTGGCCTCGGAGATCGTGGCGCTGGACTCGGGGTCGACCGATGACACGATCGCCCTGCTCGAGAAGCACGGGGCGCGCGTGGAGCGTGTCGCGTGGAAGGGGCACGTGGCGACCAAGCAGGCGGCGCTCGAGGCGTGCACGCAGGACTGGGTCCTGAGCCTGGACAGCGATGAGTCGCTCGAGCCCGACCTGCGCGCGGCGGTGGAGCGGGCGGCGGCGTCTTCCGCGGCGGGGATCGATGGGTACGAGGTCAATCGCAAGGTGTACTACAGGGGCAAACCGCTGAACTTTGCGTGGCAGCCGGAGTGGAGACTGCGGCTGGTTCGGCGCGGGGCGGCGCGGTGGGGCGGGATGGACCCGCACGACAAGCTCGAATTGACCTCGGGAGGGCGGGTGTCGCGGCTCGGCGGCGCGCTGCGGCACGACTCGATCGGGACGTTTGCCGAGTTCTTCGGGAAGCAGGCGGTGCACGCCCGGACCATGGCCGCGAGCATGCGGAAAGAGGGGCAGCGCGGCAGCGTGGCACGACTGCTGACGTCCCCCCCGGGGGCGTTCCTGAAGCAACTCGTGCTCAAGCAGTCGTGGCGCGACGGGTGGCCGGGGGTGCTGGCGGCGGCGTCCACGGCCGCGGGGGCGCTGGTGAAGCACGCGGTGCTGATCGAACTTACCCGAACGGAGAACGATCCGAAGGGCTAGAATAAACCGTTCAGGAACGCGCGGTGGGATCCGCGCGAGCGCCCATCACTTCCGATCGTCGCGGCCACGGGCGGGCCGAGGAAATGCTCGAGGACATGAGCTCAATTACCGAGATGCCGCACAACCCCCCCGCAGAACAACCCAACGGAGAACCCCGCAAGCGCCGCAGGAGGCGAGGCGGCAGAGGGCGTTCGCGCCGCGGACCCGGCGAAGGTGGCGCCCCGGGCGCTGAACTCGCGACACCGGGCGCGCCCGAGAGCGGCGAGCAGGGCGGCGCGCATCCGCAAGGGCACGACGGGGCGCATGCTCCGGCCCACGGGGACGAGGGCGGGCACGGCCATCATCAGGAAGGCCAGTCGCGGGAGCCACATCACGCGCCGCGTCGCAAGGCGAGCGTGCCGCTGACCGAGCACAACATCGAGGTCTTCGATACGTCGCTGACGTTCCGCGACCTTGGGCTCAACGACGCCGTGCTGCAGGGAACCGACGGGGCGGGCTTCAAGCACCCGACGTTCATCCAGGCCAAGCTGATGCCCCCGATGATCGCGGGCAAGGACGTGCTGGGGCAGGCCAAGACGGGCACGGGCAAGACGGCCTCGTTCGGCCTGCCGCTGCTGCAGGTGTGCGATCCCAACACGCAGTTCCAGGCGCTGGTGCTGGCGCCGACGCGTGAGCTTGCGATCCAGATCACCGAAGAGATCAACACGCTGGGACGGTTCACGCCGATCCGCGCGACGACCATCTACGGCGGGCAGGCGATCCGCAACCAGGCGGAGAAGCTGAAGAAGGGCTCGCAGATCATCGTCGGCACGCCCGGGCGCGTGATGGACATGGTCGAGCGGGGCCTGCTGCACTTCAACAACATCAAGTTCGCGATCCTCGACGAGGTGGACCGGATGCTCGATATCGGGTTCCGCGAGGACATCCGGCGCATCCTGGAGATGTGCCCGCCCTCGGACCGGCGCCAGACCGTGATGGTCTCGGCGACGATCTCGGGCGACATCGAGCGCCTGGCCCGCCGGTACATGCGGGACCCGGAGAAGATCGTCACGAGCGCGGGCTCGCTCACGGTGAGCCTGGTCGAGCAGCACTACCTGGCGGTGCAGCCCTGGGACAAGAAGCGGCTGCTCTTGCACCTGCTCAAGCACGAGGAGCCGGCGCTCACGCTGGTGTTCTGCCGCCTGAAGCGCTCGGTCGACGAGCTGTCGATGTACCTGACGCGCCACGGCGTCGAGGCCCACGCGATGCACGGGGACATGAGCCAGGGCAAGCGCAACTCAACGATGCAAATGCTGCGGGGCGGGAACCTGGCGTGCCTGATCGCCAGCGACCTGGCCAGCCGCGGCATCGACGTCGAGGGCATCAGCCACGTCATCAACTACGACCTGCCCGAGGACCCGGACGTCTACGTGCACCGCATCGGCCGCACGGCACGAGCCGGTCGCGGCGGCGTCGCGTGGTCGCTGGTCACGCCGGCGCAGGGCGAACTGCTCACGCAGATCGAGCTCCTGATCAACGCCGAGATCCCCAAGATGGACTACCCGGACTTCAAGCCGACGGACCGCCCCGAGGGGTTCCGCGACGTGAGCAAGGGCGGGCGTCCGGAGGTGGTGATCGAGGGCGTGCCCGACGCGCCCAAGGTCAGCCGCACGCAGATGGCGGTCGCCCCGCCGATGCCGGTGAGCGAACCGAACAAGGTGGACCTGGCGAAGTTCCCGGGTGGGATCGTGCCCACGAAGATGCCGCCACGCCGCCTGTTCGGCAAAATGCCCGGGCGCCGGCCGTAAGGGGCCGGGCCCTACCGGAGACCGCGCGGGCATGAGCGCGTACATCACGCAGAGGGTGAAGATCGCCTTGTCGCACATGCGCCAAGGGCGGACGGCCGAGGCCGAAGAGATCCTGAAGCTGGTGCTCAAGGCCCAGCCGGAGCACGCCGAGGCCCACGGGATGATGGCCGGGTTGCACCTGCACCGCGGCCAGACGGCGCAGGCGATGGCGCACGCGCAGCGGGCGGTGCGGTCGGACCCCAGGAGCGTGCCGGCGCGCCAGACGCTGGTGGGCGTGCTGACGGCCGCGGGCGAGCGGCAGGCGGCGCTCGCGCAGATCAAGTTGCTGCTGGAGATGAACGCCGGGAACGCCGAGCTGGCGGCAACGCACGCCGGGACGCTCCGGGATCTCCTGCGGTACGACGAGGCGGTCAAGGTGTACCGGGACGCGCTGCGGGAATATCCGACCAGCCCGGTGCTGGTGACGATGCTGCCGTTCTCGCTGAACTACACGCCGGGCGTTGCGCCCGCGGACGTGTTCGCCGCGCACGTCGAATTCGGAAAGCTGATCGACCGCCAGCACCCGCCGGCGTCGCGCCGCTTCGAGAACGAGCCGGTCCCGGACCGGCCGCTGCGCGTCGGGTTCATGTCCGCGGACCTGCACGGGCACTCGGTCGCGTACTTCCTCGAGCCGATCCTCGAGCACGCCGACCCGGCCAGGCTGCGCGCGTATCTCTACCAGACCAAGGCGCCGATTGCCGACGCGACCACGGCGAGGCTGCGCCGACGTGCCGCGGGGTTCCGGTCGGTCGTTGATGCGCCGCCGTCGCAGGCCGCGGCGGCGATCGTCGGCGACGGGATCGACGTGCTCTTTGAGCTCAACGGGCTGACGTCGACGACACGGGCGCTGGCGGTGATGAACTGCGCGCCCGCCCCCGTGACAGCGACGTACATCGGCTACCCGCACACGACGGGCATGCGCTCGGTGCAGTACCGCATTGTGGATTCGATCACCGATCCTCCGGGGGCGGAAGCGTTCGCGGTCGAGGAACTGGTGCGGATGGACCCGTGCTTCCTCTGCTACTGCCCGGCCGGTGAAGCGCCGGCGGAGAGCCCCGAGCCGCCGTGCCTCCGCAACGGGTTCGTCACGTTCGGGTCGTTCAACAACATCCAGAAGCTCAATGACGGCGTGATCGATGCGTGGGCGAAGGTTGTTCTTGCGGTGCCGGGATCGCGCCTGCTGCTCAAGCACTTTCGACTGCGCGAGGTTTCGCTTCGGCGTGAGCTGCACGAGCGATTCGGGCGCGCGGGGCTGGCGGCGGCGCGGCTGGAGCTCCTGCCCAAGGAAGAAAGCCTGGAGGGCCACCTCCGGCTGTATGAGCGGGTGGACGTGGCCCTGGACCCGTTCCCCTACAACGGCACTACTACCATCTGCGAGGCCACCCACCAGGGCGTGCCCACCGTCATCCTGCGCGGCGACCGCCACGCGGCACGGGTCGGGGCCAGCCTGCTCGCCGCCATCGGGGAACCCGGGCTGATCGCCGATGATGTTCCTTCCTACATCGCCCTGGCCGCGGGGCTGGGGAAAGACCCCGCTCGACTGGCCGCGTACCGCGCCGGGTTGCGCCGCAAACTCCTGACCTCGCCCCTGTGCGACGGGCCGGGGTTTGCCCGGCGCTTCGAGGACGCAGTCCGCGTCATATGGCGCCGCTGGTGCTCATCTCAAGGCGGCTGAACAGACACACCCTTGTCGGAAACGTACCATGGCTCTCGGCACCGCCGCATGATCACGATTTTCTTCATCCCGGACCCTGCCCGCACGCTCGCAACCTCGACGGCGGCGGACCGCCCATGAGCGCGTACATCACGCAGCGGCTCAAGGGCGCGTGGGATCTGTTCCGGCAGAGAAAACTGACCGAGGCGGAACAGATCGTGATCAAGCTCCTCAAAGCCCAGCCCGACCACTGCGACGCCAACAATCTGATGGCCGGCATCCAGCTGTACATGAACTATGTGCCGCGAGCGGTGGTGTACGCGCAGCGGGCGGTGAAGTCGTCGCCGACCAACATCGCGGCCCGGCAGACGCTGGTGAGCGTGCTGACCGCCGCGGGCGACCGCCGCGCGGCACTGCTTCAGATCAAATCGCTGCTGGACATGGGCGCGGGGGACGCGGAACTGGCGATCACCCACGCCGGAACGCTGCGCGACCTGTGGCGGTACGACGAGTCGGTGAAGCTGTACGAGGAGGCGATCCGGAAATACCCCGGCAACCAGCTGCTTCCCTCGCTGCTGCCGTTCACCATGCAGTACGCGCCCCACGCCACGCGCCAGGAGATCTTCGCGGCCCACGTCGCGTTCGGGGAGTCGCTCGATCGACGAATCACCCCGGTTTCACGGAAGCACCGCAACGACCCGGACCCGGAACGGACGCTTCGCGTCGGCGTGATGTCAGCGGATCTTTACGGGCACTCGGTGATGTTCTACTTCGGGTCGATTCTTGAGCACGCCGATCCTGCACGGGTGCGCTTCACCGCGTACCAGACGCGCGATCCCGGCAGCGATTCCATGACCGCGCGCCTGCGCTCTCGCTTCGCGGGATGGCGCGAAGTCTTCTCCGACGTGCCCGCCAAGATCGCCGAGCGGATGCTGGCCGACGAGATCGATGTGCTCCTGGACCTCAACGGCCTGACCACGACGCTCAAGGGCGTGGAGGTCATGAGTCATGCGCCGGCGCCAGTCACCGTCACGTACTGCGGCTACCCGGACACCACGGGCGTGCGCTCGGTGCAGTACCGCATCGTCGATTCGATCACCGACCCGCCGGGCGCCGGCGCCTTTGCGGTTGAAGAACTGGTGCGCTTGGACCCGTGCTTCTTGTGCTACACGCCGCAGGCCGAGGCGCCGCCGGTGAACCCCGAGCCACCGTCCGTCCGCAACGGGTTCGTCACGTTCGGATCGTTCAACAGCATCCAGAAGCTCAACGAGGGTGTGATCGCGGCGTGGACGAAGGTCGTCCTCGGCGTGCCGGGCTCGAAGCTCCTGCTCAAGGACCTCCGCCTGCGCGAGCCCTCGCTGCGGAAGGAGCTTCTGGCGCTCTTTCAAGCCGCGGGGCTCGCGGAGGACCGGATCGAGCTGCTCGAGCGCGCCAAGGAGACCGCCGATCACCTGCGGCTGTACGAGAGGTTGGATGTGGCGCTCGACCCGTTCCCGTACAACGGCACCACCACGACCTGCGAGGCGGCGCACCAGGGCGTGCCGACGGTGACGCTCTGTGGGGAGCGGCACTCGACCCGTGTCGGGGCGAGCCTGTTCACGGCCATGGGTGTGCCGGAGCTGATCACGGCGAGCGTCGACGAGTACGTGCGGAGCGCGATCGCACTGGGCACCGACGGGGCGCGGCTGGGCGTGCTGCGCACGACGCTCCGGCCCCGCATGCTCGCGTCGCCGCTGTGCGACGCCCCGACGTTTGCGGCGCGTTTCGAGGGAGTCCTGCGTGGCCTGTGGGCGCGGTGGTGCCGCGGCGGTGCGGGAAGAGGAGACCGAACGTGATCGACACCCACTCCCAACTCGCGCGCGCCGAGGCCTCGCTGGCCGCCGGACGGCATGCCGAGGGGCTCGTCGCGGTCCGCGCCGTGCTCGAGCACGAGCCTCAGAACCTGGACGCGCTGCTCCTTTTGGAGCGGCTGCACGTCGCGGAGGGGCGCCGAGACCTGGCGCTCGATGCGGCACGCCGTGCCGTCACCGTTGCCCCCGACAACACGGACGTGCGCGTGCACCTGGCATCGGCGCTGTCGCTGAGCGGCGCCCACGCCGAGGCGATCCCCCACTTTGACCGCCTCGCTCGCAACGCTGTCGCCAATGCACAGACGCTGGTCTTCCACGGAGCGAGCCTGCGCGGGGTGCTGCGGTTCGACGAGTCGATCGCGGTCTTCAAGAGAGCCTGCGCGGCATTCCCGGACAACGCGGCGATCGCCTGCCAGCTCGCCAGCACGATGAACTACGCCCCGGGCGTGCCGGCCCAGGACATCTTCGAAGCCCACCGTCGGGTCGGCGAGGTGCTTGCGCGCGAGTGCAGCCCGCGCCCGGCGTGGCGGGTAACCCCCGACCCGGGCCGCCCGCTGCGGGTGGGGTTGCTGTCGGCCGACCTGCGCACGCACTCGGTCGCGTTCTTCATCGAACCCCTGCTGGAGCACGCCGACACAGCGCGGACGGCGTACATGTGCTTCTCTACTTCCGCGACGTCCGACGCGGTATCAGAACGCCTGCGCTCGCGTGCCGCGGCGTGGCACGATCTGGCCGGGCGTGCCGACGCGACGATCGCGCACAAGATCCTGACCGAGCGGATCGACGTGCTGGTCGACCTGGGCGGCCTGTCGTCGACGCTCTCAGGGGCGCGGGTGATGAACCTCAGGTGTGCGCCGGTGCAGGCGACGTACCTTGGATATCCCAACACGACGGGCGTGCGCGCGATCGACGCCCGCCTGGTGGACTCGATCACGGACCCCCCGGGCGCGGAGGCGTTCGCGGTGGAGTCGCTGGTCCGGCTGGACCCGTGCTTCCTGTGCTTCCGCCCGCCGGAGCGGGCGCCCGCGCCGGTCCGCGCCCCGGGCGACGCGGTGGTCTTCGGGTCGTTCAACAACGTGCTGAAGCTCAACGACGCGGTAATCGGTCTGTGGTCGTCGCTCGTGTCGTCGGTGCCGGGTGCGCGGCTGTTCATCAAGGACTCGGGGACGTCTCTCAACGACCCCGGTGTGCGGGCCATGCTCGCGTCGAAGTTCACGGCGGCCGGGCTGGCGTCCGAGCGCCTCGAGATCGTGGGGTACATCCCCGACCTTGCGAACCACCTTGACCTCTACTCCCGGATCGACGTGGCGCTCGATCCGTTCCCGTACAACGGGACGACGACCTCCTGCGATGCGCTGTGGATGGGCGTGCCGGTCGTCACGCTCCGCGGCACGGTTCACGCGGCGCGGGTCGGCGCAAGCCTGCTGTCGGCGGTCGGCCTCAACGAGTTCATCGCCGCGACGCCGGAGGAGTACCGCTCGATCGCGAGCGGGCTGGCCGCGGACCGGGCGCGTCGGGAAGCGCTGCGCTCGTCGCTCCGGGCGCGGATGGCGGGCTCGGCCCTGTGCGACGGACCGGCGTTTGCACGCCGGTTCGAAGCGGCGCTGCGGGGCCTTTGGGTGCGCTGGTGCGGGGAGCGCGCGGGCGCGGCAGCGACCGGCGCCCCGCGGTAGCGAGGCGGGCTGGTCGGCCCCGCGCGGTCTCACGACCGCGATCGTCGGCTACTACGCTTCGGGCGTGAACCCCATCGATCCCCGGAGTCGGGACCGCCACCTTCAATGGCTGCTTGAACTGACGCAGGTTCCGACCGCCGCGGGCCGCGAGGCTCGCGTGATCGCGTGGATCCGGAACTGGGTTGCCCAGCGTCCGGAACTCGAACTGCGCGCGGACCCGGCCGGAAACCTGGTGGTGCTCCGTCGCGGCGCGCCCACGGCCGCTCCGCCCGTGTTCTTTACCGCGCACCTCGATCATCCGGCGTTCGTCGTCGAACGCGTGGTGGCCGGCGGAACGCTCGAGCTGTCGTTCCGTGGCGGGGTCATGGCCGAGTACTTCCGTGAGGCCCGCGCGACGGTGCACGATGGTCGGGGCGAGCGGCACGGCGCCGTGCTGCGGGAGCAGCTCACGCCGCCCGCGGACGGACGCGGCGGGCCCTTCCCCCACTACCTCGCCGAGCTCGACGGTCCGAGCGATTCGATCGCGACCGGCGATGTCGCGACGTGGGAGCTCCCGGCGGCAGAGGTAATCGACGGGCTGGTTCACACGCACGCGTGCGACGATCTTGCGGCCGCGGCAGCGGCGCTGGCGGCGATGGACGTGCTGATCTCTGAGCCGCCGAAGCAGGATGTCCGCCTGCTCTTCACCCGCGCCGAAGAGATCGGGTTCATCGGCGCAATCGCGGCGTGCCGCGCGAGCGAGCCGACGATGCCGCGCGGCTCGCGGGTGCTGGCCCTGGAAAACAGCCGCGCGTTCCCCGAGTCGCCCATCGGCGGCGGCCCGATCGTGCGCGTGGGGGACCGGCTGAGCGTGTTCACACCGTCGCTGACCGCGGCGGTGGCCAAGCGGGCCGAGCAGGTGGCGGGCGGGCCGTCGACGGTGACGGCGTCGCAGAAGTTGAGCGCCGCGCCGGCGTGGAAGTGGCAGCGCAAGCTCATGGCCGGGGGCGCGTGCGAGGCGTCGGTGTTCTGCCACGCCGGGTACGAGGCGACGTGCGTGTGCCTGGCGCTGGGCAACTACCACAACATGGGCGACCTGGCCGCGGTGCAGGCGGGGACGAACACCGAGCCCGCGCGGGTGGCGCGGGAGTTCATCGGCGTGTCGGACTTCCACGGGCTGGTCGACCTGCTGGTCGCGTGCGGTGAGGAACTGCCGTCGGGCGAGAGCGTGGGGCCGATGGTCGAGAAGCTGTGGCGGGAGCGGTCGTTCGTGCTGGGCGAGGGAGGCTCGGTTCAAAGTCACCAGACCATCCCGGACCCCGGAGCGGTGACGCGTCGGGCCAACTCCTAGAATCGCCGCATGGGCACGACCGCAACGACGGCATCGCTCCGCTCGCTCATCCAGCGGGAACTACCGAGCCTGATCGACATCCGCCACGACCTCCACAAGCACCCTGAGCTGGGGTTCAAGGAGGAGCGGACGAGCGGGCTGGTTCAGCGCGAGCTGAGTGCTCTCAAGGTGCGCTACAGGGCCGGGCTGGCACGGGGCACCGGCGTGATCGCCCACTTCCCGCCCAGCGACCCGGCCGATGCGCACAAGCCCGCGGTGGCGCTGCGGGCGGACATGGACGCGCTGCCGATCACGGAAGTCACCGGCAAGCCGTACGCATCGACGACCAAGGGCGTCATGCACGCCTGCGGGCACGACGGGCACACGACGATCCTGCTGGGCGCTGCACGGATGCTGAGCAAGGTGCACCGGCCCAACCCCGTCACTTTGGTCTTCCAGCCCGCCGAGGAGGGCGGGGCCGGCGGCGAGAAGATGTGCCAGGACGGGGCGCTGGCGGGTGAGGGCAAGGGCGGGCTCGGACCGGCGGTCGGGCGCATCTACGGGCTGCACGGCTGGCCCATGCTGCCGCTCTCAAAGGTCGCTTCGCGCCCCGGCCCGATGCTCGCGGCGGTCGACGACTTCATCGTGGATGTCATCGGCACCGGCGGGCACGCGGCGTACCCCCACTTGGGGAACGACCCCGTCGTTGCCGCGGCCCACGCGATCACGGCCCTGCAGACCATCGCTTCACGAAACGTCGGTCCGCTCGACAGCGTGGTGTGCACCGTCGGGCAGATCGAGGGCGGCACGGCCAACAACATAATCCCGTCGTCGGTGCGGCTGATCGGCACGGTGCGCACGCTCAAGCCCGAGACGCGGAAATTCGCCCGCGAGCGGTTCTTCGGGATCATCGAGAACACCTGCCGCGCGTTCAACTGCCGCGCCTCCATCGACTGGCACGAGAGCTACCCGGTGACGCTGAACGACGCGGCCCTGGCGGCTGACTTTGCCGACGCGGCACGGGCCACTCTGGGAGAGGGCCGCTTCCAGGCGATCGAGCACCCGACGATGGGAGGCGAGGACTTTGCGTACTACGCCAACGTCGTCCCGGCATGCTTCTTCTTCCTTGGCCTGAAGCCCGAGGGAGCCGCGGCGTACCCAACGCTGCACCAGCCCGACTTTGACTTCAACGACGACGCGATCGCCACGGGGATCGAGATGATGGTGACAATGGCGACAAGGGAGATGTGAAGAGATCTCCGAGCGCAGGATTCAGCGACGCGCCCAGGAAGATCAACTGAAGGGAGACCCCATGCTTCTCCGAATGATCTACGACGACTCGCTCGCCCAGGCCGCGTACCTGATCGGCTGCCAGAAGACCGGCGAGGCGATCATCATCGACCCTGAGCGCGATGTCGATCGCTACATCGACGCCGCCAAGCGTGCGGGACTGCGCGTGGTCGCGTGCGCCGAGACCCACATCCACGCGGACTTCGTGTCCGGCTGCCGCGAACTGGCCGAGAAGGGCGTGAAGGTCTATGTCTCGGGCGAGGGTGGTTCGGAATGGCAGTCCGAGTGGGTCAAGAAGGGCCCTGGGAATAAGCCGTACGACCACCGCGTGCTTCGCAACGGCGACACGTTCACCGTCGGTGGGATCGAGTTCAAGACCATCCATACTCCCGGCCACACGCCCGAACACATCTGTTTCATGGTCACGGACAAGGGCGGCGGCGCGACCGAGCCCATGGGGATCGCGACCGGCGACTTTGTGTTCGTCGGCGACTTGGGCAGGCCCGACCTGCTGGAGACCGCCGCGGGGAAGGTCGGATCCTCAGACCCGGGCGCCCGCGCCCTCTTCAAGAGCGTGCAGAGCTTTGGGGCGTTGCCCGACTACCTCCAGGTGTGGCCGGCGCATGGGGCCGGCAGCGCGTGCGGCAAGGCGCTCGGGGCTGTACCGCAGAGCACGGTCGGGTACGAGAAGCGGAACAACCCGGCGATCCGTGCCGCGGCGAGCGAGAGCGGGTTTGTGAACTACATCCTCGCTGGCCAGCCCGAGCCGCCAATGTACTTTGCCCGCATGAAGCGGGTGAACCGCGAGGGGCCGAGGGTGCTGGGCACGCTGCCGCGGCCGAAGGTGCTGCCCGCGTCGGAATTGAAAGGTCTGGACACCCGGCGCGTGGCGCTGGTGGACACGCGGCCGTGGGCCGCGTTCAAGGCCGGGCACGTGCCGGGGGCGCTCTTTGCACCGCTGGACTCGATGTTCTCCGGGGTGGTCGGTTCGTACATCGCGGACGATGAGCCGGTGTATCTCGTCGTCGAGCCCGCGCGCATCGACGAAGTAGTTCGCCTGCTGGTGCGGATCGGGATTGATGATGTGCGCGGCGTGATCGACCCGTCAACGCTGGAAGGGTTTGAGAAGGCGGGCGGCACGCTGATCCCCGCGCCCGAGATCGCCGTGGGAGAAGCCCACGCGCGGATCGAGGGCGAGGGGGCGTTCGTGCTGGATGTGCGCCGGCGCGATGAGCACGCCGAGGGGCACGTCGCGGGGGCCCTGAACATCGCCCACACGCGCCTGCCCGAGCGAATCGCCGAGATCCCCCGCGACCGACGGATCATCGTCCACTGCCGCAGCGGCGCGCGGTCGGCCCGGGCGTGCGCGTACCTGCGACGGGCGGGGTACGACGTGACGAACCTTGCCGGCGGGTTCCTGGCGTGGGAGCAGGATGCCCTGACGGTCGAGAGTTGAGGGCGGGCGGCGGCGGCGGCGGCCCGGTAATCTGGGGACGAAATCGGCCCCGGCCGTTCCCGAAGAACGGCGTGCACGGGCCCGCGCCCGGAGCCCGGGGAGGTGCGCCGTGGTGGGAAGCGTCGCCATGAACGAACAGCCGCCGAGCCAGAACGTCTCCGACCCGCTCGCCCAGCAGTGGGAGAAGAGCTATTCGGTCGGGATGCACCTGACGACGCTGGCGATGACGTTTTTCGTGCCCGTGGTGCCGGCGCTCATCATGTGGCTGATCAAGAAGGACGAATCGCCGTTCGTGAACGATCACGGCAGGGAAGTCGTGAACTTCCAGCTCAGCCTGGTGATCTACGGGATCGCCGCGGCGATTCTGACCATGATCGTGGTCGGCATCGTGGTGTGGATCGCCGTCTTCGTGCTGGCGCTCGTCGGGCTGATCATGGGCGCCGTCGCCGCGGGGAACGGGCGGTACTTCCGCTACCCGGCCTGCATCCGGTTCATCAAGTAACCGATCCCCTCGGTCGACGGCCAGGACACCGGCGGCACCGGATGACGGCCGCTTATGGCTGCTGCGGTCAAGCTCTGACCAGGTTCACGGGCCACCCGTGCACCGGGCCCGGCCGTCGACCGAAGGGACCAGCGGGCGGATCGTAGCCAGATCCCGACACCGTCGCCCCTGGAGCTCAAACCCGCGCTCGGGCGGCGGCGCGGCCTGTCAATTCCCGTCAGACTGCCCTGCGGCCGTGCCGAAATGGAGCCCTGCGCCGCGCGGCCCGTTGGTATACTCCCGCCATGACCGCCCCCGCCTCGCACGGATCGCGACCGGTGCGCCTGATCGCCCTCATGAACCAGAAGGGCGGCGTGGGAAAGACCACGACCACCGTGAACCTGGGCGCATCCTTTGCGCGGGCCGGACGACCCACGCTCATCATTGACCTTGACCCCCAGTCGCACGCCACGCTGCACCTGGGCGTGGACCCCCACACGGTCGAGCACTCGGTGTACGACCTGCTGCTGGACCCGGGCGCGGATGCCAGCTCGGTGATCCGGGAGGTGGCGCCGAACCTGTTCCTGATCCCCAGCCACACCGACCTCGCGGCCGCGGAGTCGGAGCTGTCGACCGGCGTGAACCGAGACCGCAGGATGGAGCAGATTCTGACGGGCCTGGGTGGGCGCTTTGAGTTTGTGCTCATCGACTGCCCTCCGTCGCTGGGACTCCTGACGCTCAACGCGCTCACCGCGGCACGCGAGGTGCTGATCCCCATGCAGGCGCACTTCCTGGCGCTCCAGGGCGTGGGGAAGCTGCTCGAGACCGTGGCGCTGGTCACGCGGGCGAACAACCCGAGGTTGCGCGTGTCGGGCGTGGTGCTGTGCATGCACGACGCGACCGCGACGCACACGCGCGAGGTGGTGGCCGACCTGGACGCCTTCTTCGAGCACGCGCGCAACGACGCGGCGGACGTGGCGTGGAAGCACGCCCGCGTCTACCGGCCGCCGGTGCGGCGCAACATCAAGCTGGCCGAGTGCCCGAGCTACGGCAAGACGATCTTCGACTACGCGCCCGGGGCCAGCGGCGCCGAGGATTACGCGCGCCTGGGCGAGGTGATGCTGCACGACTGGGATTCGATGCTCGCGAGGCGCGCGGCCGAGGTCGAACCGCCGGCCCCGCCCGCGGTCGTGGTGCCGGGAAGCGTCGATCGGGCGAGGGTCCCGGCGTGAGCGCGCCCCCGGGCGCCCGCCGAAGGTTCGAGGGTCCGCTGTGCTGGCTGGCGTCGGCGTCGGCCGGGCTTGTTCTGGGCGTGCTGCTCTCGCGCCTGGCCCCGGCCGAATATGCCCCGGACCCGGTCGTTCCCCTCTGGCTGTGCATCCCCTTCGCGGCGCTGCTCGCCAGCATCGCGCTCATGCCGTTCATCAACTCGCACTTCTGGCACCATCATTTCCCGGACTTCTCGTTCTTCCTGGGCTCGCTCGTCGCCGGGTACTACCTCGCCGGGTTCACGGCTCCCGCGCCCGGTGAAACCCACGCCTACGGCTCGCACGCCATGGTGCACGCGGCGCTTGAGTACTACTCGTTCATCGTGCTGGTCGGTGGGCTGTTTGTCGTCTCGGGCGGGATCCACATCGAGGCCAACGTGCGCGGCAGGCCTGTCGCCAACCTGCTGCTGCTGCTCGTGGGGGCGATCATCGCGAACATCGTGGGCACGACCGGCGCCTCGATGCTCCTGATCCGGCCCTTCATGCGGATCAACGCCGGGCGGCTGCGCCCCATCCACGTCGTGTTCTTCATTTTTATCGTGTCCAACTGCGGCGGCTGCCTCACGCCCATCGGCGACCCGCCGCTGTACCTGGGGTACCTCAAGGGCGTGCCGTTCCTGTGGACGCTCGAACACTTGTGGGTCGATTGGGCGATCGTGGTCGGCCTGCTGCTGGGCGTGTTCTTCGCGGTGGACTCGAGAATCCCGTCGACCCCGATGTGCGCCGAGACGCCCTCGGACGCGCCCCCGCCCCCCTCCCTCCGTGTCCGCGGGGGCGCAGGGCTGGTCTGCCTTGTGCTCATGATCGCGGGGGTCTTCGTCGACCCCATGCTCACGCATTATGCCAACATCAACGGGATCGCCATCGGCGCGACGTTCCAACTGTGCGTTGCGGTGGCCGCGTACGTGCTGGCCCCGCGCGAGATCCTTGCGGACAACACCTTCTCGTTCTTCCCGGTGAAGGAAGTCGGCCTGCTATTCGCCGGCATTTTCGTCACAATGGCGCCGGCCCTGGGGTACCTGGGAACGCACGGGGCGCAGCTGGGGATCACCCGGCCTTCGGCGTTCTATTTCGCCACCGGCGCGCTTTCGGCGCTTCTCGACAACGCTCCGACGTACGTGAACTTCCTCCAGATCGCCCTGGGACCGCACGAGATGACCGCGTCGGGCGTGCGGGCGTGGCTCGAGCACCCCGGCGGCGACCAGACGTTGCACGCGATCTCAACAGGGGCCGTGTTCTTCGGGGCCATGACCTACATCGGCAACGGCCCGAATTTCATGGTCAAGGCGATCGCCGAGACGGCGCACGTCCGCATGCCGTCGTTCTTTGGATACATGGGGCTCGCCGTGTCGATCCTCCTGCCGGTGCTGCTGGTGAACTGGGCGATCGGGTTTGCGCTGCGGTGACCACAAGGCGAAGGATTGAGCGAAGCCGCGGACATCCCGACCCCGACCGAACCCGCCCGCTCCCACGGCGCCCTGTCTCGCGCGGTGCGCACCGTGTCGGGGATGACGCTTCTCTCCCGCCTTGGCGGCCTGGTCCGCGAGGTGCTGATGGCCCGCGTCTTTGGCGACACGGCCCTGGGCTCGGCGTTCACCGTCGGCTTTGCGATCCCGAACATGTTCCGGCGGCTCTTCGGGGAAGGGGCCCTCTCCGCGGCGTTTCTCCCCGAATACACCGCGGCGGACAAGGCCGACCCGGCCCACGCCCAGCGCTTCGCCTCTCTCACGGTCGGGATGCTGGGGATCGTCGCGGGCGTGCTGACGGCGGTGATCGAGATCGTGCTGCTGCTGGTCCTCTGGCTCTCGCCCGCCAACCCGGATCGTGAACTTTCGCTGCGGCTGATCATGGTCATGCTGCCCTTCATGCCCTTCATCTGCATGGCGGCGGTGCTGGGCGGCATGCTCCAGGTGCACGGGCGGTTTGCCGCGCCCGCGTCGGGGCCGCTGGTTCTGAACGGCCTGATCATCGCGGTCGGCCTGTGGCACGTGTGGCACGGCACCACGGGCGGGCCGGGGACGGCGTACGTGCTGGGCGCGGTGACCTCGCTCTCGGGCCTGACGCAGGCGGCGTGGTTCGCGTTCCTGCTCCGCGGGCACGTGCGCTGGACGCGGGCGGTGGGCGATGCCCGCGACCGCGCCGTGCGGATGCTCCGCAAGATGGTGCCGGTTCTCATCGGCCTGGGCACGCTCCAGATCAACGCGCTCGTCGACCAGTTGGTGGCCATGTGGCCCAGTTGGGTGGGCCCCACGTTCCTGGGCCACGCGTACCCGCTGGACAAGGCTTCTGCCGCGATCCTCGGGGCGGGCGCGAGGCTTTACCAGTTTCCGCTGGGCGTCTTCGGCATCGCGGTCGCCACCGCCATCTTTCCGATGCTGGCGCGCGAGGCCGACGAGCCCGAGCACTTTGCCCGCACGCTCCGGCGCGGCCTGCGCCTCTCGCTCTTCATCGGACTGCCCGCCAGCCTCGGCGTGCTCATGGTCCGCGACGATGTCATGAGTGTTTTCTACCGGTTTGATTCCAAGGGCTTCACCGAGGGCGGCGTCGAGCGCGGTGCGGCGGTGCTGCTGGGCTACGCGCCGGCGATCTGGGCCTACTCGCTCAACCAGCTTTTCAGCCGCGCGTTCTACGCGCGGGGCGACACCAAGACGCCGATGCAGGTCGCGCTGTGGATGGTCCTCCTCAACTTCGCCCTCAACTGGTCGCTCATCTGGCTGTGGGACCTGCGCGAGTCGGGCCTGGCGTGGTCGACCAGCATCGCGGCCACTGTGCAGTGCGCGGTGCTCGCCCGCCTGTGCCGCGCGCGCCTGGGAGTGACGCTGCTCGACCGCGAGGCGGTCACCGGCATCGCGCGGGTTGCGGTGGCAACCGCGCTCATGGCCGCCAGCGTCTGGGCCGTGCTGGCGTTCGCCCCTCCCGGCCTGACCTGGCGTGAGCACGCCCTGCGCCTGGCCCTGTGTTGCGCCGCGGGACTGGTAAGCTACCCCGTCGCTTCGCTGCTCATCGGCGCGCACGAGCTGCGGTGGCTCATGCACCGCGGGCGCGACTGATCCCCTCCGCACCTTTGGTCCGAAGCGGACCCACTTCGACATGCGACGCGAGATGGTAAACGACACCCCGTACACCGAGCCCCTGCGCGCCACGCTGACACGCACGCTCATCATGGCCGCCGCGCTCGCCGCCGCGGCCGCGGCGTGGACGTTCCGCGCCGGCGCGCTGCCCGGCGTGCCGCGGGCCTGGGCGGCGTACTTCCTCGGCTTCCTGTGGATCACCCTCGGCGGACACTGGCCGGAGCTGGTGTTCATCAACCGCATCCGGCCGCGTCTGCCACGGTCGGCGGGGCTCCGTGGCGCAGCCCGGGTGCTGCTGTGGCTCGTGTGCGGCCCGGTCCTATTCGCCGGCGGTTTGACCACGTTCACGCTCGTGGGGACCGGCCAACCACCCTCCGCGCGGCACCTCTCGTCCGCCGTGCTCTGGGGCGGTCCCGTGTTCGTCGGAGTCGAACTCGTCGTGCACTCGATCCTGCTGCTGCGCGGGCGCCGGAATTTCTGGAACGGCACCGGGTGAATGCGTTCAAAGCCGCCCCGCCCCGCGAGCAACTACGCTCATCCATGCCCATTTCACTGGCCGACAAGCCCATCGCCATCACCGGCGCCAGCAGCGGCATCGGGCGGGCGACCGCCATCGCCTGTGCCCGCGCCGGCATGCCGGTCGCCGTCGGGGCGCGGCGCGAGGAGAAGCTGCGCGACGTGGTCCGCGAGATCGAGTCCTTCGGCGGACGGGCGATCGCGGTCGGGATGGACGTGACCAGCCCGGAAGACTGCCGCGCGTTTGTCGACCGGACGGTGCAGGCCTTCGGCTCCATCTACTCGGTGTTCGCCAACGCCGGATACGGGTTCGAGCGGGCGATCCACGAGACCACCGACGCAGAACTCCGCGAGATCTTCGAGACCAACTTCTGGGGCACGCTCAACGTGATCCGGCCGGCGCTCGTGCACATGCTCGCGGCACGCTCGGGGCACGTGTTGATCTGTTCGAGCTGCCTTTCCAAGGTCGGCGTGCCCTACAGCGCCGCGTACTCAGCCACCAAGGCGGCGCAGGACCATTTCG
Source organism: Phycisphaerales bacterium (assembly GCA_044223975.1). Taxonomy (GTDB): domain Bacteria; phylum Planctomycetota; class Phycisphaerae; order Phycisphaerales; family UBA1924; genus CAZCPB01. The sequence goes on from JBGALI010000003.1 coordinate 129,888, forward strand.
GGCGCGGCATGCGCCACGAGCTGCGCCCGCGCGGCATCCATGTCTCCACGGTGCACCCCGTCGGGACCAGCACCGAGCTGTGGGAGGTCGTGGAGCGGCGCAGCGGCGGCAAGACCGCGGTGGCCGGCAAGCCCAATCGCATGTTTCTACAGCCGCCCGAGCGGGTCGCGGCCGCCGTCGTCCGGTGCCTCCGCCGGCCGCGGGGCGAGGTATGGACCAGCCCGGTCGTCCGCCTGATGTTCGCCCTGGTGACCGCGGCGCCGGGCCTTGGCGACTATTTCATCGGGCGCGAGATCGACCGACGGTTGAAGCAGGCCGGGGTCAAGGCGTGACCCCCGAGGGATTCCCGCGGCAGCTGCGTGTCACGGTTTCCGCATCACCTCGGACCTAGGATTCTCTCCCATGGCTGTGCTGATTCACCCCTCCGCCATCGTTTCCACGCAGGCCCGGCTCGGCGACGGCTGCGAGATCGGCCCCCACTGCGTCATCGCCGGCGCCGTCACCCTGGGGCCGGGCGTGCGCCTGCTCGCCAACGTGCACCTGAGCGGGCCGGTCGAGATCGGCCCAGGCACGACCGTGTATCCCTTCGCGTGCATCGGCTTCCCGCCGCAGGACTTCAAGTTCACGCCCGGCATGCCGACCTCGGGCGTGCGCGTGGGCGCCAACTGCGTGATCCGCGAGCACGTGACGATGCACGCCGCGAGCAAGACGGAAGCGCCGACCTCGATCGGCGACAACGCGTACATGATGGTCGGCTCGCACATGGGGCACGATTCCAGGGCCGGGAACAACGTGATCCTGGTCAACGGGGCGGCGCTGGCGGGCCACTCGACGGTGATGGACAACGCGACGATCGGCGCGGGCGTCGGGGTGCACCAGTTCACGCGCGTGGGGCGCTTTGCGTTCATGTCCGCCGGCGCGTCGGTCTCGATGGACGTGCCGCCGTTCTGCACCGTGGTCGAGCGCCAGCGCCTGGGCGGGATCAACCGCGTCGGCCTGCGCCGGTCGGGCATGCCGCGCGAGTACATCACGATGATCGACCGCGCGTTCCGCGAAGTGCTGCGCGGGCACATGCAGCGCCAGGAGCAGGTCCAGCGCCTGGAAGAACTCGGGCGTGCCTGCCCGCCGGTCATGGAGATGGCCCAGTTCATCAAGGACGCGAAGCGGGCCATCTGCCCCGGTCCGGGCCGCCCGCCGCGTCTGCTCACGACGTGGCTGCACTTCCAGCGCCGCGGCGTTGAGATCCCCGAGGGGAGCGACGAGCCGGAGATGATGTGAGCGGCCCCTGCCGCGCCGACCTGCGGCCCGGGCTTTCGATCGACCGTCCCTGAGCCGAGCCCAGCGCGGTACGATGACCGCCTGCATGGAACCGCACGAAGCACACTCCGAACCCGCTCGGCGCCCCGGCGCATGGCTGTGCGTCCTGGCCAGCGGATCCGGGGGCAATTGTTCAGCACTCGTGCTCGACACGCCGGAGCGGCGGTTCGTCTACCTGATCGACCTGGGGCTCTCGCCAAGGCGCACCGGGCGCGACCTCGCGTCCGTCGGCCTGTCACTCGATGACGTGTGCGGCGTGCTGCTCACGCACCTGGACGCCGACCACTGGAACCCCGCGTGGATCGGAAAGATCCCCGAACGGGCGCCGGTGCTGCTGCACAAGCGTCACACCGGGCGCGGCGGGCGCGACGGGGCGTGCTTTCACCGCACGCGCCTGCTCGACGGACCGACCGAACTGGACGGCGGGGCGGTGGTGCACGCCGCCATCCACGCCCACGACGACCTGGGAGTGAGCGTCTTCCGGTTCGAGCTGGGGAGCTGCGGCGGCACGCTGGGATTCGCGACCGACGTGGGCCGCGTGACCCCCGCGCTGATCGATCACCTCGCGGGCGTCGATGTCCTGGCGATCGAGTCCAACTACTGCCCCGCGATGCAGGCCGAATCAGATCGCCCCGAGTTCCTCAAACGGCGGATCACGGGCGGGAGCGGCCACCTGAGCAACGCGCAGTGCGCCGAAGCGGCCGCGGCGATCGGGCCGCGCCGCGGCGTCGTGCTGCTGCACCTTTCGCGCCAGTGCAACCGCCCCGAACTGGCGCTGCGGGAGCACGCGGGGCGTCCGTACGCCGTCACCATCACCTCGCAATTTGAGCCGACGACGCCGATCGCGCTGGCCGCGGCGGGGCCCGCACGCACGGGCGCCCCGATGCGCCGGCAGGGGGTTCTCTTCGACGGATGAACACGGACGACCCAGAGAACGCGGGGGGGGACGACATCGCGGGGGCGAGGGCCGGTGTCTTCCGCCGCGCCGGCGATGCCTTGCGTTCGCTCCTGGGGCTGCACCGTCGGATCGTCGTCGACGGCGTGCGCTACACCGAACGGAGCGCGGAGCCCTTGCGGCGCGCCCTTTCGCGCCGCGGCTCTGGGCGGAAGGACTACGACGCGGTGTTCCCGGGCGGAACGTCCATGCGGATCAGGGCCACGCCGGGGCGCGAGTACGCCGACCTGGTGGGGTCGCGCCTCCGGCCCGTGTACACGCTGGTCGAACGGCTCACGCGCCCGGGCATGCGCGTGCTCGACGCTGGCGCGGGCACGGGCTACGGCGCGGCGTGGATGGTCGAGCGCGTCGGGCCGTCGGGCGCCGTCGTCGCGCTCGACCGCGACCGCGAGAGCGTCCGCTACGCCCAGGTCCGCTACCGCGCTCCGAACGTGGCGTTCGAGTGCGGCTGGCTTGACGCGCTGGTCGGCGAGACCGACGGTGCCTTCGACGGCGTGGTGTGCGCCGATGCGATCCACAGCGGCGACGATCCGGAAAAGTCGCTCCGAGAACTGTGGCGCCTGGTGGCGCCCGGCGGCTGGCTGCTGCTGGCGACACCCACCCCAACCCCCGATGCCGATGCACGTGCCCATGGCCGGGCCCGCGCTTTCACGGGCCCGCAGCTCGTCGAACTCGTCCGCGCCGCCGTCGGGGCGGCGTCCGTCGGCGAGGGTGAATCGGCCGCCGACGCGTCAGAGAAGCCCGCCGAAGAAAAGTCCTCCGTCGAGACGGCGGCACAGCCGACACCCACTGACGCCGGCGGCAGGCTGGTGGTGCTGATCCAGAGGCCGGAGCGGTAAAAGATGGCGTGGCGTCAGTGCTCGGCGCGGGCCGGCGCGGCTCGCATCTTCTCGATGGTGCCGGTGGTGCTTCGCCCTTCCACAAGGTCGACCAGGACCACGCGCCCGCCGTGCGACTCGACCTCGTCCGCGCCCACGACCTTGTCCTTGGTGTAGTCCGCGCCCTTCACGAGCACGTCCGGGCGGACGGCGCGGATGAGCTCGATGGGCGTGGGCTGATCGAAGAGCACGACGGCGCCGACCGCGTCGAGCGCGCCGAGCACGCGGACGCGGTCGTCCTGCGAGTTCACGGGGCGCCCGGGGCCCTTCAGTCGGCGCGTCGATTCGTCGGTGTTCATCGCGACAACGAGGAAGTCGCCCTCGCGCCGCGCCTTCTCGAGCAGGGTCACGTGCCCGGCGTGCAGCACGTCAAAGCAGCCGTTGGTGAACACGACCCGGCCGCCCTTGGCGCGGACGGCGCCGACCTCGACCAGGAGCTGCTCGAGCGTGCGGTGCTTACCTTGGTCCCGCGACGCCAGCGAGAGCACGGCGTGGTGGATCCGCTCCAGAGGGATCGGCTCGACGCCGAAGATTTCGACCTCCAGCCCTGCCGCGGCGTTGGCGAGACGAACGGCGTCGTGCCACCCGATCCCGTTGGCGCGTGCCGCGGCAAGACCCGCCAGGAACATGTCGCCCGCGCCCGTGACGTCGTACACCTGGCGCGCGACCGTGGGCACCGCGACCGTCGACCCGCCGCGTTCGAGGAGCAACGCGCCGTGCCGGTCGAGCGTGAGGACCACGGCGTCAAGCTGGACATCGTTGAGCAGGGCCGCGGCCAAGGCCGCGTTGTGCTCGACCGATGCCTCGCCGTGCGTGGCCAGACCCGTGGCGACCTCGGCCTCGGTGCGGTTGGGCGTGATGGCCGTCGCGCCGCGGTACTTGGCGTAATCGGTCAAGCGGGCGGGATCGACGAACACGGGCTTGCCGGCGCGGCGGGCCCGGGCGATCACGCCCTGGCACAGCTCTTCCGTGCACACGCCCTTGTCGTAGTCCTCGATGCACACGACGTCCGCCCGCGCGAGCGCCTTGTCGAAAGCCTCGAGCAGGCGAGCAACGACCTGGGGCGCCAGAGGCTCCCTCGATTCAAAGTCGACGCGAAACATCTTCTGGGGGTGGCGGGCCTGGGCGCGGCCGATCAGGTTTTGTTTCACGGTGGTCGGACGCGATGCGTCGGCGACGAGCCCGCGCGTGCCGATGCCGTGCTTCTCAAGGGCCTTGCGCAGAGCCGCGCCGTGCGCATCATCGCCGGTGACGCCCAGCGCCTCGACCGTGCCCTTGAGGGCCGCGAGGTCGAGGCACACGTTGGCGGCGCCCCCGGGGCGGTCTTCCGACTCGGTCACGTGCAGGATCGGGACGGGTGCATCGGCGCTCAGCCGCTCGGCGTTGCCGTGCAGGAGTTGGTCGAGCATGAAATCACCGACCACGAGGGCGTGGAACGGCTTCCAGGCGGAGAGGTGTTGGAGGAGTTGGTCCATGCGCGTATGCCTGTATCGATCGTGAAATTCAGCCGCGAATGATAGGGAGCGAACGATCGCATCAGGGCGTGGGGGCGGGCTCGTGGTCGCCGTCAAATACCTCACCCGGCTCGTGCGGCCGGGCGCGCACCCGCTCAAGTATCAGCGCGTCCACGCCTGGGCCCCCGCTCCGAAACTGCATTTCAAGCCGCGGACGGACCACCGCGCACGGCCACCGGTCCGCGGGCACGTGCCGCAGTTTCGACCAGTCTTTTTCCGTCACCACGATCGCCGCGGCAGGAATTTCCCGGGCTTTTTCGATGATCCGCCTGACCGTGGGCTCCCGGAAGGGATCGTGGTCGCGGAACGTGATCACGCCCGCCGGCTGCCGCCCCGCCGCGCCGGCGACTTGGGAAACGAACGCATCGGGGTTCCCGATCGCGCACGCGGCCAGCACGGCCTTGCCGCGCAGCCACGCCACGGGCTCATCACGCTCCGCTCCCGCTTCCACCGCGCTCAGGCCGGTCCACGCGTGCTCGCACACGGCAACCAATGCGTGCGGGCTCACCTCGGCGATCGACGTGCTCAGTTCACGCACGCGAGATTCGTCCACGCACTCGGCGTGCGTGATCACGACCGCGCCCGCCCGCTTCAGGGACGCGACCGGCTCGCGCAGCCACCCTGCGGGCAGCAGCGCATCGGCGAAGGGGGCGCGCGTCGCGTCGACCAGCACGATGTCAAGATCGCGCCAGACGCGGCGGTGCTGGAAGCCGTCGTCGAGCACGATGGCGTCAACCTTCATGCCGCGCTCGGCGCCGAACAGCTTGATGAGCCCCTCCACGCGGTTGGGCTGCGCGACGACCGGAACCTCGGGGAATGCCCGCGCGTACTCACCCGCTTCGTCGGACTCGCCCCCGGCGCTGGCGTACCCGCGCATGGCGACAGCGGGCGAATGCCCTGCCGCGCGGAGCACGTCCAGCACGTGCATGACCATCGGGGTCTTGCCCGTGCCGCCGACCGAGAGATTGCCGACACTGATCGTGGGACGATCGAACTCGATCACACCCTTGCGTGCATCGAAGCGCCGGTTGCGCCGAGCGATCACCAGGCCGTACAGCCACGCCAAAGGCAGCGAGAGCGGCCACGGGATCGGGGGCGCGCGGGGGGGCGTTGGCATGTCAGGCGTGCCCGTCCCGGGGCGAGTCGGGCGTGCCGCCGGGCGGGCCGCGTTGCAGCCCCTGCCCGAGGTCGCGCAGGTCCTGCCGGAGGTTCTGTCGATCGTCCAGGCTGATCCGGCCGGTGTTCAGAATGTCGATCCCTGCCAGGAAGAGCACGATCGCGAGCAGGCCCGCGACCGCAAGCCAAGACAGCAGGAAGACGCGGGGGTCCGAAGGGCTCGCCAGCCCGAACGCGTAGGCGGTCACGGGAGTTGCCAGAAGCATCATCCAGCCGTTGGCCGTGCGGATTCGACGGCGGCTCTCGGGCATCTCGGCGACCGCCAAAGCCCGCATGTGCACCGCCAGGAGGACCACCACCACCGCGCCCACCGGCATCGCCACCCACGCGGAAATCAGGGGTCCGGAAGGAGCGGCGGCCAGCGACGGCATCACCGACACCTTCACCTCCCCCACCGCTGTCCATGCCAGCTCGAGCGCGGGCCGGATCGTCATGCGGGAGTCTGCGCCAGCCGCGCCCGCCGGTCAAGCTCGCGCAGGAGAAGCCGCATCGGCAGGCCCACCACCGTCGTCGGGTCGCCGGCCACCTCTATGGGCCAACCCGCGGCAACCCGCTCCTCGAGGTTGTACGCCCCGGCCTTGCCGGCCCATTGGCCGCCCGCGATGTACTCGTCGATCTGGGCGTCGCTGAGGCGGCCCATTCGGACGGTCGCGCGATCGACCAGCAGCCGCCGCTCCATCGTGAAGGGGTCGAGAATCGTGACCCCCGTCACCACGTCGTGCACACGCCCCGAGAACCCGCGGATGATGGCACGGGCCTCGTCTGCATCGCGTGGGGTGCCGAAGAGCCTGCCGCCCATCACGCAGGCGGTGTCCGCGCCCAGGAGAATGTCGCCGGGGCGCAGGTTTGACGCGAAGACCTCGAGCCCCGCTCGGGACTTGAGGTAGGCCAGGGCCGCGACCCAGCCCTCGGGCGTGGCGGTGCCGGGCTCGAGGATGGAGTCCTCAACGCCGGGATGCTCGGCCAGGAAGTCGATGGCGTGCTGGGCCAGGAGCTGGCGCCGGCGCGGCGAGCGGCTGGTGAGCAGCACCCGCGGACGGGATCCTGTGGATGGGTTGTTCGCGGCTACCACGGTAATGGGTAATTCGCTCAACGCCGTGCCCGGGTTCGGGATTGCGGCAATGAGATTCGCCCCTCTCCCTCTCCGGATGCGCGGGCGCCCGAGTTCCGTCCATACGCTTGTCCCGATGCACGCCCACCTCGTCCAGCTCGACATTTGCTGGGAAGATCGCGGCGCCAATTTCCGGCGCGTCGAGGACCTGCTCGACACGGCCGCGGTCTCGCGGGGCGACCTGGTCCTGCTCCCAGAGATGTTCGACACGGGTTTTTCGTTGAATACGGAGAAGACCGCGGATGCGCGGGGCGAGACCCTTGCGTTCCTCGTCGAGCTGGCGACTGATTTGGGAGTGTTCGTGCAGGGCGGCAGGACCGTGCACGCCTGCCATTGCGCGAAGGCGAGCAACGTGATGTCGATCGTGTCGCCGGAGGGAAAGCTCGTCGACGAGTACGCGAAGATCCACCCGTTCAGTCTCGGCAGGGAGCAGGAGGCGTTCGAGGGCGGGACCAAGGTGACGACGTACTCGTGCGGATCACTGAAGCTGTGCCCGGCGATCTGCTACGACCTGCGGTTCCCCGAGTTATTCAGACGCGGGCTGGCGATGGGCGCCGAGGTGTTCGCGCTCGGGGCGTGCTGGCTGGAAACCCGCCACGCGCACTGGAAGGCGCTGCTGCTGGCGCGGGCGATCGAGAACCAGGCGTACGTGCTGGGAGTGAACCGCACGGGGCGGGACCCCAACGTCAACTACCTCGGCGGGAGCGTGGCGATCGGGCCGCGGGGGGACGTGCTGGGGGAGCTCGATGCGCGCGAGGCGGTGCTGAGCGTTGAGATCGATCCGGGCGAGGTCCGGCGGTGGCGGGAGAAGTTCCCGGCGTGGCGCGATGCGAAACTGCTCACGGGATCACCGACGTGACCATGATCGAGTGTTTGGCGGCGCGCGAAAGAGGCTCGTGGATTCCAAAGCCGACAATGCCCCACGAGCTGTTGAGGCCCATCTGAGCGACCACGATGTCGCGTGCCCGAGTTGTGGATACCCGCTTCGCGGGTCGAAGGGCGAAAAATGCCCCGAGTGCGCGATGCCTCTCGACCTTGAAATCGTGACAAAGGGTCCCGCCTCTGTTCAGGACGCCCGCAAGTACCCGCTCGAAGCACACCCCGACCCTGAGTTCAGGCGATCGCAACTTGGTTGGTTGATCGCGTTTGGCGTATTCGGGCTGATCGTGATGGGGGTGCTCGCGTTGGGTCTCACTCTCGTGAAGTAACCGTGATTTCGATGGGCACTGGTTCGCCGGCATATGTGCGGCCATCGGCAAAGCGGTAGGCCCCGGGCGTCCACACCCGGCTGCCGATCCCGCTGAACACCACCCAGAGCCGTTGCTCGGTGATCACAACCACCTGCAGCCACTCCACTTCCGGGACCGAAAAACTCGCGTGCCCGTTCTCGTCGGTGGTCGCCGTCCGCGTCGAGAATCGATGGATTGTGTACTCGCCCGGGGTGATCTGTTTGATCTGAACTTCCACGTGTCGGAGCGGCTCACCCGACGCGCCATCCCGCACGTCGATCGCCAAGTCAGAAGTGGCACAGCCGGCCGCGACCGCCACCATCACGCACATCGCGCCACCCCGCGCCGCGAACAAGGTCAGCGAGGTCGGCCGCATTTCTGGTTCATCCCTGCCCCGCGACATGATCCACTTCATCGAGGCTCGTCGCCCCCTCCGCCACCAGCCTCCACCCCGACTGCGCCAGCGTGGTGAACAGGCCCTGCTCGATGACCTTGCGCATGGCGGAGATCGTCGGCTCTTTCAGGATCACGTCACGCAGCTCGTTGGTGAAGTCCAGCAGTTCGAAGAGCGCGCGGCGGCCGCGGTAGCCCGTGCGCAGGCACTTGGCGCAGCCCGTCGCGGCAAAGACCTGCGTCTTGCCCATGAGGTGCTTGCCCAGGCGGCTGGCTTGGCCGGGGGAGACGCGCACCGGGGTCTTGCAGGTGTCGCACAGCACGCGCACCAGGCGCTGCGCGAGCACCAGGTCGAGCGAGTTGGCGACCAGGTAAGGCTCGACCTTGAGGTCCAGCAGCCGGAAAACCGACGCGATCGTGTCCTTGGCGTGCACGCTGGAGAAGACCAGGTGGCCGGTCATCGCGGCCTGCATTGCGGTGCGGGCCGTTTCATCGTCGCGGATCTCGCCGACGAGGATGACGTCGGGGTCCTGACGGAGCACGCTGCGCAGCAGCGCGCCGAACGTGTTGCCCTTGAAGTCATCGATCGGGATCTGCGTGACCTGGTCGAGCTGGTACTCGACGGGGTCCTCGATGGTCACGACGTTGCGGGCCTTGCGGTCGATCATCCGCAGGGCGTTGTAGAGCGTCGTGGTCTTGCCCGAACCGGTCGGCCCGCACACCAGCAGCACGCCGTGGTCCTGGTCGCAGATCCGCCGCACCCGCTCGATCATGTACGGGGCCAGGCCCAGCTCGTGCAGCGACGAGGGTGCGTTCTTGGTGTCCAGCACGCGCACCACCAGCTTCTGGCCGTACACGCTGGGCGTGAAGCTCACGCGGAAGTCCACCCGCCGCTCGTCCAGGCGGGCCGAGAAGTGCCCCTCCTGCACGGCCTCACGCCCCGTCGACTTCATCTGGCAGCAGGTCTTGATCAGGCCGAACACCAGCTCGCCCACGCGCGGCGGCACCTCGACGATCGGCACCATCTGCCCGTCCACGCGCATCCGCACGTGGCACGTCTCGCCCTTGGGCTCCATGTGGATGTCGGTCGCCCGCGACTTGCTCGCCAGCTGAAGCAGCAGCCGCATCGCGTTGGCCCCGTCGCTCGTCCCCGCCAGCGCCTGCGACGGCCGCCCGTTGGCGTCGATGAGCGCGATGAACTCGGGCTCGGACAGCTTCGGGGGCAGGGCGTCGATCGTCGCCTCGATGTGCTGCTTCCACTCGGTGGTCTCTTCCTGCGGCTCGGGGATCGACTCGGTGAAGCTGGTCGAGGGCTTGTTCAGCTCCTCCATCAGGAACTCGTGCGACCCCACCCGGAGCACATCCCCCGGGCGCAGCGGCGACTGCTCGATCTTCACGTCGTTGATCTTGGTCCCGTTGCGCGACTTGAGGTCGCGCGCCAGGTAGCCGCCGACCGAGTCGGGCTCGATGATGCAATGGAACCGGCTCGCCCGCTCGTCTTGCAGGCTGATCGTGTTGTCCGGGTGGCGCCCGATCGTGATGGGCTGCTTGCCCAGCTTCACGACGGACCCCTCGCCCCGGATCGGGCGCAGTTGCAGTACAGCCATTACAGGCATCGTAGTGGAACGCCTCCCTGTGCGCCGGAGTTGTACCGGCCGCCCCGCGGATAGTTTCGCATCCCCGGCCCGTTCGCACAAGTCGACGTGATTTCGCGTCCTTGGCCCCGGAATCCAGGCCCCGGCGCCGGGCCGGCGCGCCCCGAACACCGGCCGAGAAACGCCCGACGACGCCCCTAGACTTGACCCCATGATCGACCTCAAGCAGCTGCGCGAAGATCCGGAAAAGTTCCGAGAAGGGGCCCGACGCAAGCGGATCGCGGCCGACATCGACCGCATCCTGGCGCTCGACGAACAGCGCCGATCGGCCCTGACGCGCATGGAGAACACCCGCGCCGAGCAGCGCCGGATCGAGAAGGACTTGGGGCCGCAGATCGGCAAGCTCTCGGGCGCGCTGAAGAAAGCCGCGGGGGACGAGGCCGCGAAGCTCCAGCGGGAGCTCGACGAGCTCAAGACCAAGCCCGCGGCGCTGAAGGCGCAGATCTCGGAGCTGGAGTCGCAGGTCGCGGCCACCGAGCCGGAGCTGAACGCGCTGCTCCTCCAGGTGCCGCTGCCCCCCGACGACGACGTTCCCGTCGGCGGGTCCAGCGAGGACAACGTCGAGCTCAAGCGGGTCTCGACGCCCGCCTTCGACCTCTCCCGGTCGTTCCTGGAGAACCGGGGCTTTGCCCCCAAGACCCACCTCGAGCTCGTCCGTGACCTCAGGCTCGCCGACTTTGAGCGCGGCGTGAAGATGGCCGGCGCCCGCAGCTACATCCTCACCGGCGACGGGATGCGCCTGCACCAGGCCGTGCTGCGCTTCGCGGTCGATTTCATGGTGGAGCAGAACGGCTTCTCCCCCATGAGCGTCCCCGTCGTGGTGCGCGAAGAAGCGATGGTCGGCACCGGGTTCTTCCCGGCCGGGCGCGAGCAGGCGTACTTCATCGAGGAATCCAAGCGCGGCGGCGGGCACGACCTGTTCCTCACCGGCACGGGCGAGGTCGGCCTCATGGGCATCCACCAGGGCGAGATCCTCGACGAGGCCGTGCTCCCGCTCAAGTACGTCACCGTCAGCACGTGTTTTCGGCGCGAGGCCGGCGCCTCGGGCAAGGACACCGCGGGCCTGTACCGCATCCACCAGTTCGACAAGGTTGAGCAGGTCGTGGTCTGCCGAGCTGATGTGGAGGAGAGCCGGCGCTGGCACCGGACGATGCTCGGGTACGTCGAGACGCTGCTCCAGAAGCTCGAGCTCCCCTACCGCCTGCTGCAGTGCTGCACCGGCGACCTGGGGCCCAAGAACGCGAGCATGATCGACGTGGAGTGCTGGATGCCCGGGCGCGGCGAGGCGGGCAAGGACGGCAGGCCCGCGGGGGCCTTCGGCGAGACCCACTCGGCCAGCCGCCTGTACGACTTCCAGTGCCGCCGCCTCAACACGCGCTACCGCGCCGGTGGCGGAGGGGGCAAGGGCGACACCGTGTTCTGCCACTCGCTCAACAACACCGTGCTCGCCAGCCCGCGGGTGCTGATCCCCCTGCTCGAGATGCACCAGAACGCCGACGGCAGCGTGACGATCCCACAGGTGCTGCGCCCGTACATGAGCGGGCGGGACCGCATCGGCTGACCCGGTCCCCGGCCTGACACGGGCCTTGGCCTGATACACACCTTGGCCTGCTCCGGGCCCGGCGATTCATGGCACCGGGTGGGTCGTGGCCGCGCCGTCGCGGGTCACCGGCGCGGCTCCCGAAATCGATCGGAACACAGCGAACACACGCACCACCGCCGCGCACCGGCCCGAAACGCCGAGCTTGCGGTACAGGCGTTCCAGGTGGGTGTGCACCGTGTGGGGCGAGACGCCCAGTGCCTCGGCGATGGCGCTCTCCTTGAGGTCGTCGACGACGCACTGCAGGATCTCAAGCTCGCGGCGCGAGAGTGATACCGCGCGGGCGACCAGCTCCCACTCGACGCGGGTGAACAGGTCCCGCCCGGGTGTTGCATGCGACGCCGCGCTCTGCGAAGGGCCCCTGGGCACGTGCCGGCTCCTGGGTTGATCGCACGACCTCGGAACCCCGCGCTCGGGCTGGGGTCGGGGTCGTCACGCACCGTCGAGCAAGCGACGCCCCGGGACTCACTCCCGGAGCAGGTCGGCCTCGCCAAAGAGACGGAACTCCTTGCGGCGGAGGATCTGGCCCGCGAGGGTCAGGTCGTCTGCCGCGAGGGCGATCGTGGCCAGACCGTTGGGGCGGAGCATGAGGGGATAGGCGAACTGGATCGAGAGCTCGGCGCCCAGCAGGCACAGGCAGAGGCTCGAGAGGGTGTGGCCCTCGGAGAGCTCGACCACCAGCACGTCCTTCTCGGAGAACGGCAGGCCTTCCTCGCGGAGCAGCCGGCGGGCCTCGCCCGCGCTGCTGGTGATAAGCCGGACAACAGCGTGGTCGCTGGCCTCGTGCACGGACAGGGCGCACACCTGGCACGTGGACCCGTCGAACAGGGCCACGAGGTCGAAGAGCTTGCCCACCTTGTTGCTGAGGAACACGCTGAACTGCGTCACCGTGGGCGGCGCGTAGCCCTGGGTGGTGGAGGGAGACACTGCTTGACTCATCTGGGGAGTCCCTTCCGACCGGCCCGCGGGGGACGGCACCGAATCCTCCCGGGTGATCGTGGGCATACGCACCGGCACCGAGCCCGCCGTTTGCCCCCCGGCAGCGGGCTCAGCGCAGTTCTCGGACACCGCAAGTGTACAGTCCAACGCCGCCGCACTCAAGCGCGGGCGCGGCCGGGCGCCCCGCGCGGGCTGGGGCCACCCACGACCGATCGGGCCCGCTCAGACGGCAAAGCTCGATCCGCAGCCGCACGTGCTCGTCGCGTTGGGGTTGTTGAATACGAACCCGCGGCCCATGATCTCGTCCTTGAAATCGATGGTCACGCCGCCGAGGTACAGGACGCTGCGCGGGTCGCAGATGACTTTGATGCCGTGCTGCTCGAAGACCTCGTCGGTGTCCTTCTGGGTCTCGGTGAGGTCCAGCAGATAGCTGAACCCGGAGCACCCGCCTCCCTTGACGCCGACCCGCAGGCGGACCTTCTCGGCGTCCAGCTCCTGCTCGGCGATGATCTTCCTGATTTCCTTGGCCGCCAGCTCAGAGAGAAGAACGGGCGTGGCGTGAGACGGGGTCTGGGTGTCGGTGGTCATCTACGTACTCCGTTCGGTCGCTACGAAAATCATACGATCAAAACAGCGTCGCGGATCGGCTCCGTACAAAGCGCAAACCCGGTTTCCGGACGTCAGTGCTGGGCCGGGGCTTCTGCCGCGGGCGCGGCAAGGCCGTTCTTGGCGCGGTAGTCGTTGATCGCCGCGCGGATCGCGTCCTCGGCGAGCACCGAGCAGTGGATCTTGACGGGCGGGAGGCTGAGCTCCTCGACGATCTGGGTGTTCTTGATCTGCTCGGCCTGCTCGAGCGAGCGGCCCTTGATCCACTCGGTGGCCAGCGAGGAGCTGGCGATCGCCGAGCCGCAGCCGAAGCACTTGAACTTGGCGTCCTCGATGACGCCGGTCTGGTCGTTCACCTTGATCTGCAGTTGCATCACGTCGCCGCACTCGGGGGCGCCGACGAGGCCCACGCCGACGTCCTTGCGGGTCTTGGTCTCGGCCTGCGTGCCGAACGAGCCCACATTGCGCGGGTGCTCGTAGTGGTCGATGATCTTCGGTCCGTACGCCATGGGTCACCTCGGTAAGAACACGACGGGCAGAGCGTCAGCACGCTCCTTCCGCCGGGGATCCCTCTTCACTCCGTCACTTCGTCGCTCCGTCACTCCGTCACTCCGTCACTTCCTCAGTGCTTCGCCCATTCCACCTTCGAAAGGTCGATCCCTTCCTTGTGCATGTCGTACAGGGGCGACAGCGTCCGCAGCTTCTGCACCGCCGTCACAATCTTCTCGATGGCAAAGTCGACCTGGGCCTCGGTCGTCCACCGGCCGAGGCTGAGCCGCAGGCTCGAGTGCGCCAGTTCGTCGCCGACGCCCAGGCCCTTGAGCACGTAGCTAGGCTCCAGGCTCGCGCTGGTGCACGCCGAGCCGCTCGAGCAGGCGATCTCCTTGCACGCCATCATCAGGCTCTCGCCCTCGACGAAGCCGAAGCTGATGTTGGCGATGTGCGGCAGGCGCTTCTCGCGGTGGCCGTTCACCTGGCACGAATCGAGGCGCGACGAAACCGTGCTCTCGAGCTTCTGCCGCAGCTTCAGCAGGCGGGCCCCGTCGGTGTCCATCTCCGCCCGCGCGATCTCGCACGCCTTGCCGAGCCCGACGATGCCCGTGACGTTCAGCGTCCCCGAGCGGAAGCCGCGCTCCTGCCCGCCGCCATCGACGAGCGAGGTGAGCCGCACGCGCGGCCGCCGGCGGCGGACGTACAACGCCCCCACGCCCTTGGGCCCGTAGATCTTGTGCCCGCTCATGCTCAGGAGGTCGATCGCGTCCTTCTCGACGTCGACGGGCATCTTGCCGGCCCACTGGGTCGCGTCGGTGTGGAACAGGATGTTCTTCTCGTGGCAGAGAGCGCCGATCCGCGGGATCTCGTTGATCGTGCCGATCTCGTTGTTTGCCCACATGAGCGTGACCAGGATCGTGTCAGGGCGGAGCGCCGCCTTGACCATCTCCGCGGTGATCACCCCGTCCTTGGGAGGGTCGAGGAAGGTCACGTCGAACCCTTCCTTCTGCAGCCGCTTGCACGGGTCCAGCACCGCCTTGTGCTCGATGATGCAGCTCACGATGTGCCCGCGGCACTGGCCCGAGCCCACGGGGGCCTTCTCGTACATCAGCGCCCCGCCGCGGATGGCCAGGTTGTTTGACTCCGTGGCGCCCGACGTGAACACGATCTCCTTGTCGTCGGCACCCAGCAGGGCGGCCACCTGCTCGCGGGCGGCGTCGACCCCGGCCTCGGCTTCCCAGCCGAAGCTGTGGTTGCGGCTGCCGGGGTTTCCGAACTTCTCGGTGAAATACGGCAGCATCGCCTCGACGACCCGGGGGTCGCAGGGCGTGGTGGCAGCGTGGTCGAGGTAAATCGGCAGCTTCAGAGGGCCGCCGGGGGTGGGAGAAGGCATACGGCGCTCCTGGCCGCGCCCCATGGCGCGTTGATGTATCTTAGACTCATTCCAAGGCTCATCTGGGGAATGATATGCCCGCGGAGCCGGGCTATCGCCGGGTCCGGGCCGCTCAGCCTTGCGGCTTGCGGTAGACCATTTCGACGCGGTTTCCCTTGGAATTGAAGCCCACGTGCGACATGTAGGCCCGGATGAGCATGATGCCGCGGCCGGTGGGCTGCTCGAGGTTCTCGTCGAGCGTGGGGTCGGGGATGACGCCAGGGTTGAAGCCCGGGCCGCGGTCCTCGATTCGGATCCGCACCTCGTTGGTGTCGACGGAATACTCGACCGTGATGGGCTCGTGCGGCAGGTCGCGGTGGCCGTGATGGAAGGCGTTGGCCATGCCCTCCTCGAGCGAGAGCTTGATGGCGAACTTTGACGCCTTGGCGTAGCCGTGGCGCTCCGCGGCCTCGAGGATGGTGGCCTCGATGCGCTCGATGGCTCCGCGCTCGTTGACGAGCTGGACGGCGCCGGAATCGGCCTTGGGTCGGTGGCTGCTGGTCATTCGCGCGTCGGGGCGGGGCGCGGGAGGGCCTCGGGAGGCCCGCGATCCGGGGCCTTGGTGACGTTCAGGCGAAGCTCTTCATGGCCTCAGCGGCGGTCTCGTGGATCTGGAAGAGCTTGTTGAGGCGGGTGATCACGAACACCTCGTAGATCTGCGGATCGATGTCGGCGAGCCGGAGCTGCCCGCCGCGCCCGCGGACCTTGTTGTTGATGGTGATGAGCGTGCCCAGTGCCGCGGACGACAGGTGGTCGACGTTCACGAAACTGATGAGCAGCTTGGGCTTGGGCTGAGCGTCGACCAGACCCCCGATCTCCTCGCCGATCATCTGGATGTTGGCTTCGTCGAGAATATTGCGGTCGATGAACTCGATCTGGGTCACGTCCTCGAGCTTCTTGACGCGCAGCCTCGAGTCCTGGGTAGCCATGCGGAGATCCTCCTCGCGAGCAAAGCGGGGCGTCAGACAGACGCCCGGGCCAAACGCCGACCCGGGGCCGGCATCGGATGATAGTGCGTCACGGGCCGAAACGAAAGCCGGGGCGCCGATCAGGGCGCCCCGGCACGGGCTCGGGCCGACGGTCGCGCTCAGCCGCCCGCGTAGGGCGTCCGGAGAGCGTCGATCAGGCCGGGGAAATTCTGGTCTTCGTTTTCCGACTGGATGAGGATGGTGGGCTTGAGCAGGATGAGCAAGGTCTGCTCGTCCTTGGCCTTGACGCGGTTCGAGAAGAACCGGTTGATCACGGGGATCTTGGAGAGGACGGGCACGCCCGACTCGGTCTCGTACTCGTTCACCAGCCGCTGGCCGCCCAGGAGCACCGTGCCCTGGTCGGGGACGGTCACGGTGGTGGCGACCGCGGTCACCGTCACCGTGGGGAGCTGGATGAACGAAGACGTGTCGGCCGAGCTGACCAGCGTGCCGCCGGCCACCGCCGTAACGGGGAAGTTCACGAGCTCGTCGATCTTGGCGACCGAGGTGTCCACGTTCAGCGTGACGTAGCGCCGGTCGGCCGAGACGGTGCCCTCGACCAGCAACCGGACGCCCTCCGAGACCGCCGACACCGTCGGGTCAAAGCCTACGGCCGAGTCGCTCACGACCGGCGTGAGGTCCGACACGAAGGCCACCTGCGTCGCCACGTAAATGTTGGACGTCTGCCCGTTGGTGAAGGTCAGGCGGGGAGCGTTGAGGCGCACCGAGCGGCGATCGGCCTGCGTCGCCGTGATCAGGAAGTCGACCTGCACGTCGTCCAGGAACTGCCCGGCGATTCCCATCGCCGGACCGCCGGCGAGGGCCGCTCCGGCAACCGACGCCCGGTCCACCGCGGCGACCATGAGGGCGGTGGCAAGGTTGTTGGAGTTCTGCGTGACGCCCACGGGGGAGAAACCGTTGCGGGGCGGGACCACGCCGTTGGTCTGGTTGGTGCCGGGCGCCGCGGTCGTCGGCGCGGTGACGGTGCGCTGGAGACGGCCGTTGTTGAAGAAGTCCGAGGCCTGGACGTTGGGGTTCAGCGTCCGCGCGGCCGTGACCTGGTTGTTGTCGGCGTTGAAGTACACGTCAAGGTCAAAGCCGATCTGCTCGAAGAAGTCGGCGCTCACGAGCAGGAAGCGGGTCTCGACGTTGATCTGCATCGCCCGCACCTCGCGGAGCTTGGCGAGCAGGCCGCTGATGGCCTGGTGGTTGGTGGGCGTGTTGGTGATGATGAGGCTGCCGTTGAGCTCCTGGATGGAGCCGGTCGAGCCGCCCAGGTCCTTCCACCCCTCCGGGTCGATCGTCTGCTCGACGATATCGACGATCTGCCGGATCCGCTCGTCGCGCGTGCGGTGCTCGATGCCGCCGAGGTTCTTCACGCGGTCGCTGCCGCCCGCGTCGCGGAAGGGGCTGGACCCCGAGCCGCCGCCCTGCGCCGTCTGGAGCATCGAAGCCAGGTCGAACGTCGGCACGTTCGTGTAGTTGGGGATCTCGATCAGCAGGTCCTTCACGTCGTAGATCACGACCGGCGTGTTCTTGCGGAGCACCTCTTCGGACGCGATCGTGACCATCCCGTCCTCGACCGCCCAGCCCACGCGGCTGCGCTCGTCGGGGGAGATCTTCTGCACGATCTTGTCGAGGATGATCTTGAGCGGCACGGCCTGCGTGAGCTGCAGCGTGACCGTCGAGTCGGGCGTCACCTGCATCGCCTCGAGCGAAGTCCAGTTCACGTCGACGCCGACGTTGGCAACCTGCCGGACCCAGTTCACCGCGTCGGCCAGCCGGACGCCGCCGAAATCCACCGGCTCGCGGTGGTTCGAGAGCGCGGTCCGGACGCGGCGGTTCTCCTCCGTTTCGGCGTAGGCGATCTGCTCGCCGCGCCGGTAGCTGATGGCGGGCCAGTCGGCCGGGTAGTCGATCACACCCCGCGGCGCGATGAGGGCCTCGGTCTCTTCGAGCTGGAGCCTCGCCATGCTCCGGTTGACGCGATCCTTGATGTTCGCGGCCTGCTGGAAGATCTTGGCGTCCATCAGGATGTCGCGGAGGATCAGGCCCGCAGGGTTGATGGGGTCCAAGAAGAGGATCTGCTCGTTGACGACCTGCAGGGCCGCGTCGTAGTCCATCTGCTGCTGCAGCTCGCGGGCGCGGGTGAGGGCCTCGCGGATCTTGGCCTCGCGCTTCTTGATCGCGGCGTCGCGCTCCTTCTCCTGCAGCTCCTTGTTGGCCTTGGCCCGCTGCTCGGCGTCGTTCTTGGCGATCTCTGCCGCGGCACGGTCCACGTCACGCAGGAGCGCATCAACCTTCTTGGTGTAGTCCTCGAACTCGGCCTCGCTGAAGGCGTTGCGGGCGTTGGTGATCGTGAGGCGCGACGCGACCGCCAGGTCGTGGGCACGGCCGGTGTCGCCGGCCTCGATCGCCTTGCGGGCCTGGGACTGCTGGTTCTCAAACTCCGTGATCGCCCGTTGGCGGATGACCTGGTTGCCCTTGATCACGTCCTGCAAGGGGTCGACCGCACCGGCACCGGCGCCCATGCGGACCTTGGACTCGTCGATGCGCTGCTCGATTTCCTTCACGTCCGAATCGGTCAGCAGGTCGCGGAACTCAGACAGGAGGCGGTTGTACTTGCCGATGGCGCTGTTGTAGTACGAGCGGCCGAAATCGGCATCGGCCTCGGCCCGCAGGCCCTGCTCGGCGTAGCGACGGCCCTGGGCGATGAGGTCCTGATCCGACGGGGGCTGGGCCGCGGGCTCGGCGGTTTCGACCGGAGGCTGCGCCGCGGGGGCCGGCTCTGCGGGCTTGGCCGTCTCTTCGGCGGGAGGCTGGGCGGAGATGGGCACGGCCGAGACAAGGACCGGTTGGGCAGGGGTAGGCTCGGAGGGAGCGGGTTCCGAAGCGGGATCGGGCTTCTTGACCACGCCCGGCTGCATGACCGACGCGGCGATGCCCGACGAGTCGAACACCCGGCCCTGGGCCTGCTCAAGGTCGACGATGCGGCTCTGGTACACCTCGACCAGCGACGACTGCGCGGGCGTCAGCGACGCACCCGAACGCCGGACCATGCTCAGGGCGGACTTGGCTTCCGCGTACCGCCCCGCCTTGAACTCGCTCACCGCGCTGTCGAGCATCGCGGGGATCTTCATCGAGATCTCGGCCTTCATCGCGTCGGCCTGAGCGCGGAGCTCGGCGGCCTTGGTGAGCTGCGCCTGCGTCGCCTTGGCGTTCCGCGTTACCGCGGCGGCCTGAGCCTCGGCGGTGCGAAGGTCGCCGGCGTCAAGAGCCGCCTCGGACCGCTGCAGGCTGACTTCCAGCGGGTTCATCGTGCGGATCCGAGCGTTGCACTGCGTCAGCAGGTCGCCCGCCTGGGCACGCTCGGCGTCGGTCAGCAGTTCGGCCGCGCTGCCCAGAGCCAGCGGCACGAGGATCTGCTGGGCCCGCACGGCCCGCCCGGCTTCAAGGAGTTTCATTGCCTGTTCGATCACCTGCCGAGCCTGCGCGCTCGCGGCCGGCGCTGCGACCTCGGTGCCGCCGGCGGACTGGGCCAGCACGGCGGGTGCGCTCGCGCCGGCGCCGAGCACCGCCGCGGCGGAAAGGATCGAACGGGTCGCGAAGAACGTGCGATGCTGCATGATCGTCTCCACAGTCGCGGGGAAAACTCCCTTGCCGCCCGCGATCGGTCGGTGGTGTCGTTGGCTTCGTCGCCGGCGGGGACCGGCGAGAGGGCTCCAGCGTAGCGTGCGCGCCAACACTTTGCAGGCCGCGCTGCCGGCCGGACTCTCGTTCACTCCGGCGTGTGGTCGGGCCCCGTGACCCGCACGCCGTACCCCGCGAAGGGCGGAAGATACTCGGCCCCGGCCGAGGTTGCAACCGCCATCTCCATCGTGCACGCCCGGCTCTTCCCCGGGGGGTGGTCCTGCGCCGCCGCATGGCCGGGGAGCCGCCTTCGGACGCTCCGGGCACCTCAGGCCCCCGGGGGGGTCATCGGCCCGACCCCCCAGCCGCGGCGGTCGGGTGCCGTCCGGCGCTGCTATTCGATCCAACGGGCAACGATGATGCGTCCACCTTCAAGCTTTTCTTCTGAACCCTCGGCCGCCTCGGCGGTGGACTTGAGCTTGGGGGTGCTCCCCAGCTTCTTGCGAGGCTTGTCCCCCCCGTCGGCTTCGACGCCCACCGCGTAATCCTTCAGCTGCTCCGGGCGGATGCGGTCGCTCAGGATGACGACGATCTCCTCCCACGGCTCGTCTCTTCCGGAATCCAACCCCTCGACGGCCTCGCCCGCGGCGTCCTCGGCCTCTTCCAGGTTGGACGCCGTCAGGAACACTTCGGCGTACCGCTGGGGCGCGTCCTCTTGACCCCAACAGCGGACCTCGCAGCGCCAGTGGGTGACGCCGAGCTCGTTTCCCTCCTCGTCGACATTCGACTTGGAGTTGACGTTGAGGGCCAGGCGCCAGTCGTCGCGGAGCCGCTCGACAATCTCGTCGAACGAGAGAAGGTCGGGCCGTTTGTCGGGTGTAAGGAGGACGCCGCGGTGCTCGTGCGCGGACGCGTCCGCGCCGGCCGGGTCTTCGATCTGCTCGAGATCGAAGGCGTGGAGCACTTTTTCCAGACGCTCCTTCATCGCCGGGTCGGCCCGGATGGTGACGATCTTGTGCTCGTCCACGAAGACATAGAAGAACGGCTCTTCGCTCATGGCCCCGAAGCCGCAGAGGCCGTCCTCGAAGAAAAAATCGCGGAAGCGTCGGGTGGCGTCGAGGAAGCGATCGACGCCCAGCAGGTCGTAGGAGATGTACGGGTCGATTTCGCGGTACGCGTCGTGCCCGAGCACGTCGAGGATGGGATAGACCCGCCCCTTGAACATCGAGAAAAGGGTCCGGCACAGCGGCTCGACCCGGTCGGCGGGCACCACGGCGTCAAAGACGTAGCGGTCGGGCCATTCCTCCCACTCGCCCTCGCCGCCACTCTCTCCCCCACCTTCGCCGACCTCTGCCGCACCGTCGGCGGGCTCGAAGAACATGGCGTAGCCGGCCTTGGGCTCCATCGGCTCGACGGGGTAGACGCCCAGAGGGAACTTGAACTCGTTGATGACGACTCGCTCGACCGAAGGGTCGGCCTTGCATCGCGCGAGCGTCGGCGCGGTCTTGGGCATGGACCCTCCGTGCGCGGTGATTCGCCGCGCAGCACTGTAGACAGGGCGCGTATCGTTGCGGCGTGAACGAACACGCGCCCGACCATCCCGACGGCCCTCGCTCCCCCGGCTTCCAGGACCCCGGCACCGAGCTGCTCCTGGTCAGCGTCGGAAACTCCCGCATCAAGTTCGCCCTCGCCAGGGGCGAAGCGCTGGAGGAGTCCCACGCCGCCCCCGTCGGCGAGATCCGCGGCAGCGCCGACAAGATGATGGCGATGCTCGCCGACCGTCCCGAGGCGGACGTGGTCATCGCGTCGGTGAACACGCCCGTCGCCGACGAACTCGAGGAGGTGCTTCTCCCCGCGGTGGACCGTGTGTTCAGGCTGGGGCGCGACCTCCAGGTCCCCATCAACCTGTCGCTCGACGACGCCACCACCGTCGGGCAGGATCGCCTGCTCAACGCGCTGGGTGCCTACCGGCGGGCGCAGCAGGCGTGCGTCGTGATCGATGTGGGCACGGCCGTGACCGTCGATTTCGTGGACGGCGTGGGAACGTTCCAGGGCGGGGCCATCGCGCCCGGCCCGCGCATGATGCTCGCCGCGCTCCACGGCCACACCGCGGCGCTCCCGGCCGTCGAGTACGAGGTGCCCGACGCCTCGCGCGGCGTCTTCGGCAAGGACACGCGCCACGCCATGCTCCTGGGCGTGCGAGCCAGCGTGCAAGGGCTGGTGCACGTGCTGGTGGACCGCTACGCCGGCGAGTTCGGCGCCTACCCGCGTGTGATCGCGACCGGCGGCGACGCCCGTTCGCTCTTCGAGGACGACGAGTTCGTCGAGCACATCGTGCCCGACCTGCAGCTCATGGGCCTGGCGGCGGCGTGCGCGATCG
Organism: Phycisphaerales bacterium; assembly: GCA_044223975.1. GTDB lineage: Bacteria > Planctomycetota > Phycisphaerae > Phycisphaerales > UBA1924 > CAZCPB01. The sequence goes on from JBGALI010000003.1 coordinate 152,163, forward strand.
TGCTCGAGGATGACGCCGACGACGAAGCCGGCGACGAATGACGGGATGAGTCACGGGACATGCTCGACGCGCGCTGGTCCATCTGCACCCCTGCCGGCGCCGCGGGCGCGATCGCGGTGTTCCAGATCGAAGGGGACATCGACGCGGCTCTTTCCCGGCTTTCGCTGCCCCCGATGAGCCCGGGGGAGGTGAAGCTCTGCCCGCTGGGCGGCGTGGACGAGGGGCTGGTGGTGCGGTGGGACCGCGGCACACTCCAACTGATGCCGCACGCCGGGGCCGAAGTGCAGCGGGCGCTCGGGGCGAGGCTCGTGGCGCTCGGCTTCGGGCACGCGCCGCCCGGGTCGTTCCTTCGATACCCCGAAGCCAGCGACCGCCTCGAAGAGCTGATGCTGATCGCGCTCGCACGGGCTCCGAGCCCCCGGGCGATCGACCTGCTGCTCGACCAGCCGCGGCGGTGGCGGACGCGTCGGGCGGGCGAAGAGGGCTTTGCTCCGCGCGCCTTCCTTGACCGCCTCGTCAACCCGCCATTGGTGGTGGCGCTGGGCCCGACCAACATCGGCAAATCGACGCTGGTGAACGCGCTGGCGGGGCGCGCGGTGTCGATCGTGGCCGATGAACCGGGCACGACGCGCGACCACGTCGGGGTCACGCTGGACCTGGGCGGGCTCGTGGTGCGCTACGCCGACACGCCCGGGCTGCGCACGGACGCCGGCGCGATCGAGCGCGAGGCCGCGGGCATCGCGCTTCGGCTCGCGCAGTCCGCGGACCTGGTGCTGCTTTGCGGCGATGCCTCGAACCCTCCCCCGGCGCTGAGACCTGGGGCGGACTCGCTCCGCATCGCGCTGCGGACCGACCTGGGAACGCCGGCGTGGCCGCACGACCTCGGCGTGTGCGCCGCACGCGGCGAGGGGCTCGCGGGGTTGGTCACGCTGATGCGGAACACGCTCGTACCCGACGCGGCGGAGGCCGACCCGCGTCCGTGGGAATTCTGGATCGCGCTGGGCCTCGAGGGACCAGACCCAGGACCGGGCCCGGGACCGGCTTGGACCCCCAACGGGCGCAATCGGGCGTGAATCTCGGGCCCGGGGCCGGCGCGCAAAGCCGCCCAAACGAGGCCGTTCTTTGCGACTTTGGACCGGGAACCCGTGGCCCCGTGGCACGCCGCTGGCCGGCGGATTGAGCCCCGCCCCGTCCGCTCCTAAACTTCCCGCCCGGCTTCCCCCGCCGGGGGTTCTTTTTCTTTTGGCAAGGCGACGCATGGACGACAGGCAAAGGCAAATTCGCGAGGGCGCAGGGCTCGCCGAGAGCCGCCTCAACGAAGAGTTCATCGAGTTTCTCCAGAAGTGGAGCATGCCCCTCCTGGTGACCATCGCCGTCGCGGCGGTCGGCTACGCCGTCTACGGCAAGATGGAGAAGGCACGGAACGAAAAGGTCGACCTGGCGTTCCAGGAACTGGACGCGGCGGCCAGCACGGCCAACCCCAATCCCGAATCGCTCCTGCGGATCGGGGAGGAGTACAGCGACGTACGGGCGGTGCCGCTCGTCGCTCGCCTTGCCGCGGCAGACTCGTTCCTGCACACGGTGCGCACCGGCCTGAAGCCGGGTGCGCAGCTCAAGCCCGACGCGACCCCGGCCAGCCCCGAGGACCTGCTGTCCGACAAGGACCGGGACTTCGACCTCACTCGGGCCCGCGAGCTCTACCAGCAGGTGTACGACGAGGCGTCGCGCAAAGAGGTGAACAAGGTCTTCGCGATCACGGCCTTGTACGGCTTGGCGGCGGTCGCCGAGTGCCGCAAGGAACTCGACGGCGCCAAGGTGCACTACGAGAAGATCATCGCGATGTGCGACAACACGCCGTTCGCGATGCACTCGTCGATCGCACGCTCGCGCATAGAGTCGCTGCCGCAGCTGGACAAGGACGTGAAGCTTTACCACGTCTCGGAACTCGCGCCGCTGGCCCCGCTTCCCGTCGACAACCCGCCGCCCACGCGCGAGGAAGCCACCCAGGGCGGCCCCCCGGCCCTCACGCCCCCGGGCGCGGCCCCAAGCTCGACGCCGGAAGTTCCCAAGACCGATGGCGCGGCGCCCAAGTCCGACGCCCCGGCGGCTCCTGCCGCGACCCCCAAGACGGATGCTTCCAAGCCCGCGGAAGCGAAGCCCGCCGAGGCGCCCAAGGCGCCCGAGCCCAAGAGCCCCGACCCCGCGTCGCCCGGGAAGCCCGGCGAGCCGAAGTGAGCCCGGACCGGACCGAGCCGCGAAGCGAGCCCCGCGCCGATCCAGGTGACGAGGAGATCCTCCTCTCAGGCGCCCACCTCATCGCCCGCGGCGGCAAGGTCGACGCCGACGCGCTCCGCGCCGCGGCCGAAACCACGGGCGAGGCCGATGAAGACACCGAACTTCGGCGCGTCACGTTTCACCTGCAGCGCGACCTGAACAAGCGGCTGGACCGCTACCTAACCGACCGCATCGGGTTCATGAGCCGCACGCAGCTCCAGCGGGTGATCCGCGAGGGCGGCGTCCTGATCAACGGACGGCTCCCCAAGGTGTCGACCGTCATCCGCAAGGGCGACCTGATCGAGGTCGTCGTCCCCCCGCCGCCAGCCAAGAACATCCAGCCCGAGAACATCCCGCTGGCGGTGCTGTACGAGGACGAGCACTTCATCGTCATCAACAAGCAGCCGGACATCCTCGTCCACCCCGCGCGGTCGCACCTGACGGGGACAATGCTGTCTGCGCTCGCGTACTACTTTCAGAACCAGGGCCGAGCGGGCGCCAGCGGCGGCGCTCTGTCGACGGTCGGGCACGAGTTCGCCCGGCCCGGGGTCGTACACCGCCTCGACCGCCACACGTCCGGGTGCATCGTCTTTGCCAAGCAGGACGAGACGCACTGGAAGCTCGGGCACCAGTTCGAACACCGCACGGTCGACAAGCGGTACATCGCGGTGGTGCAGGGCCGGGTCGAGCCCGACGTTGATGTGATCGACCTGCCCATCGGCAACCACCCCTCGCGCGAGAAGGGGTACCGAGAAAAGTACGTGGTGCGTCACGACGAGCAGGGCAAGAACGCCGTGACGATCTGCCGCGTGCGCGAACGGTACCGCCTGCACGACCGCGCCGTGGGCGACCAGCACTTCACGCTGGTTGAGCTCGAGCTCAAGACCGGCCGCACGCACCAGATCCGCGTGCACCTCTCCCACCTTGGGTGGCCGATCGTCGGCGACGACATGTACGGCGGGCGGGTGTTCCCCGGCGGCGAGGGCACGCCCATCATCGCACGCCAGGCGCTGCACGCGTGCGTGCTGGGCATCACGCACCCGATCACCGAGAAGCGGATGGTCTTCACGGCGCCGCTGCGCGGGGACATGGCCGGGCTGGTCGCGGCGCTGCGCGCCGGGCAGGTCGAACGGGTCGAGGCGCCGGGGGTGACGGTGGACCTGGCCAAGGCGCTGGGAAGCGCGTAACCCGCGGCGTGCGGCTCTGGCGTGCGGGGCGGACCTCAAGGCACGGCGGGTCAACCATTCGGCGTCCTTCGATTTCAGGAGTTCACGCCATGAAACTCGGCATCGCCTCCGACCACGGCGGGTTCGCGCTCAAGTCAGAACTCGCCGCGCTCCTCCGCGCCGCGGGGCACGACGTGACGGACTTCGGCGCAGCACGCCTCGACCCCGCGGACGACTACCCCGACTTTGTCGTCCCTCTCGCGAAGGCCGTCGCATCGAGCGCCGTCGAACGCGGCATCTGCGTCTGCGGCAGCGGAGTCGGGGCTTCGGTCTGCGCCAACAAGGTCGCGGGCGTGCGTGCAGCGCTCATCACCGACCCGTTCTCCGCGCGCCAGGGGGTCGAGGACGACGACGTCAACGTGATCTGCCTCGGGGGCCGCGTCGTGGGACCGTCGCTGGCCTGGGAGTTGGTCCAGACGTTCCTGGCGGCACGTTTCACCCGCGCCGACCGGCACGTGCGGCGCCTCAACAAGGTTTCGGCGCTCGAGAACCCTGCACGCTGAAGGGCGGGCGCCCGCTGCAGCGCCGGGCGGCCCACGCTCCCCATCGCCGGCGTGCTGTCCCGTCACTTCCCGCCGTGGAGCGTCGCCTTGACCGCATCGGCGTCCGAAGCCTTGCCGGCCTCGCGCAACGCCTTCTCGTAGGCCGAGCCGACCCGGTACCAGTTGCTCTGGCTGGCGAACTCGCGCGACATCTCGCCGGGTTTCTTGATCCGCCGCCACGCGTCCTGGTACATCGCCAGCTGGTCCGACGCCGGCTTGCCGTTCTTCTTGAGGATCGCCGCGCACTGCTGCACCGCGCTCACGACGAAAGGCCCGTCGTTGGGGAATTCGGTGATGACCTGCTTGTACCGTTCCCACGCTTTTCCGGGCTGGCCGTGCTGCTCCCACTGCTCGGCCTGTTCGAAGCGGACCATCGCCGCCAAGTCCACGCGCCGACGGCGGGCGTCGCTCACGCCCTTGAAGAACTTGTCGTAGGCCCACTGCCAGAGGCGGTCCTGCTCCGCCGGGTCGTCGACCGACTCGAACATCGGCTTCAGCACGTCGAGCGCAAAGTCGGGGTAGGCCGTTCCGCAGAACTGCACGACGGCCTCGGACCAGTGAACGATCTGATCGTGGTTCAACTGCTGACGCGACGCCATGTCGGCAACGGTCTGCCATGCGTCCCGGGTCGCGGGCGAGGCACGCACGGCGTCCTCGAGGAGCGCGAGGCGAGCGGCTCGGTCGGACGCGCGGGGCGGACGAGGCTTGAACTCTCCCCACTCGATCGGGGGCGGGTACGAAGGAGCGGGCGTCGGCTTCTTCAGAACCGCGCCAACCCCTCGCTTGACGGGCGCAACGGATTCTCCCCCCACCTCTCCCAGGCGCGCCGCGGCATCGGTCAGCGCCGCGCTCAGCATCCGGTTGTCCGCGGGCTCGGCGGCGAACTGCGCCGTCAGCGCGACCTGGCTGTCGGGGATGGAACGGCGCGACTGCGGGTCGGTCACGTTCCCCTTGAGGCCCTGGTACTCCTTGTACCTCCCGTCGTCGAAATCCCATCGCGCCGGAGAGACCGAGGTGTCGAGGTACCCCGCCCACGCGTGCCCGGTCCCCGAGCCGCGGGCCGTGTCGATGACCGAAGGGACGCCCAGGGCCTTGGCGACCTGGGCCGCGAAGTACGCCTGGTGGCGGCACACGCCACCGACCTTGCGGATGCTCTGGAGCGTGAAGTCGTACGCGTCGAGCTTGAGCTTCTTGTTGTGCTTGAAGTTGTCGGTGTCGTAGTCGACGTCGAAGAAGTGCCGCCCCGGCTTGCGGTCGCCCGGGAACGTGGCCAGGGCCCAGCGCAGCTCGTCGGGCTGCGCGGGCGTGTCGACCACGAAGACCAGCAGCTCGGCGGGGAGCTTGCTCGGCGCCAGCGTGGCCCTTGCGTCGATGCTCACGAAATAGTCGAAGATGTCCATGGCATCGGCGGCCTTGGCGCGTTCGAACGAGAGCGGCGCGTCGTGCACCACCGCGACGGCCGCGGCAAGCTCGGCGAAGCGATCCAGCGAACTGTCACGCTCCTGGCCGAGACGGACGACCAGCTGGTAGACCTTGGCATCGCGGTCAGAGCCGCTCTCGACCACGCGGGCGAGGGCCGCGGCAAGCCTGTCGTGGGCGCGCAGCGTCTTCAGAGCCGCGCCACGATCGGCGGCGGGGACGGATTCAAGGTGCTTCAGCACACGGAGCCACTGGGCAGCGAGTCGGAACGCGCCCGCATCTGCCTTGACGTCCCCGTAGGCCACGAGGCGGTCGAACACACCCTGGGCCCGCGCCACCGACGCGTTGAACGAGGTAGTGTCCGCCGCGGCGTCGAGGATCGAATCCAACTCGGCCTTGATCGTGGGGACCGCGAGGGGAGAAACTGGGTCTCCGACGCCGCGTGCGTCGGCCCGGGAGGGACCTTCAAAGCCGGCCCGCGCGGGCGCTGCACCAGAGTTGGCCAGTGTCATCGAGCTCAGCACGAGGGATGGGAGCAAGCCTCGCATGGTGTCTCCGGCAGAGATTCTACGGAATGGCGCGGCGAAGGATGCACTCCCAGGAGGGATGCCGCCAGCATTCTCGGCGAATCTGCGGTCCCCCGCGGTCGAATACCCTTGGCCCAAGGCGCGCACGCGCTCACCGCGAAAGGCCTCCCATGACCCTGTTCCCGCGCCGGGTGATCGCGATGGTGGTCGGTTGGATGCTTGCGGCGTTCGCCGGGTTCGATGTTCCCGGCATCTCCCCACGGCTCGCGTGCGCGCAGGAGATCGCCGCCCCCGAGTTGGCGCCCAACCTGGGCTGGCTCAACACCGATCGGCCCCTGCGCTTCAGCGACGAACTCAAGGGCCACGTCGTGGTGCTGGATTTCTGGACCTACTGCTGCATCAACTGCATGCACATCCTCCCCGACCTTGAGCACCTCGAGAACAAGTACAAAGACGAGCCGTTCGTCGTCATCGGCGTTCACTCGGCCAAGTTCGCGAGCGAGGGCGACCGCCAGAGCATCCGCAGCGCGGTGCAGCGGTACGCGATCCGCCACCCGGTGGTGGTTGACGACCGCATGGCGATCTGGAACGCCTACGGCGCGGCCGGCTGGCCGTCGTTCCTCGTGATCGACTCGCGCGGCAAGGTGGTCGGTGGAACGTCCGGCGAGGGCAACCGCGACCTTCTCGATCGTACCGTGCGTGCCCTGCTGGATGAGGGAAAGAAGAACGGAACGCTCGCGGCAATGAAGGTCGACATCGTCGCCGACGCGTCCGTGTTGTCCGCGGGCGGGCTGAGATTTCCCGGCAAGGTCAGCGCGTGGGGAGGGCGCGAGGGAGTTGCGGGCCGCCTCTTCATCGCCGATTCATCGCACAACCGGGTGATCGTCGCCACGTACCCGGACCAGGACGGACGGTGCGAGGTCGTCACGATCTTCGGCAAGACCACCGACGAGGACCCGAGCCCCGCGCTGATCGACGGCGGGCCGGACCGCGCTCTCTTCCATGACCCGCAGGGCATGGCGTTCGACGAAGCCTCGAACACGCTCTACGTCGCCGACACCAAGAACCACGCCGTGCGCGCGATCAACCTCACGACCAACACGGTCCGCACACTGGCCGGGGACGGCACGCAGAGTTCCGACCGGCGCGGCGGGCGCGCGGGGATGGCCCAGGGACTCAACTCACCGTGGGATGTGGCGCTGTCCCACGATCGCAAGGCCCTGTACATCGCGATGGCCGGGCCGCACCAGATCTGGACGCTCGACATCGCCACGGGCACCGCTTCACGCCTCGCGGGCTCCGGCCGTGAGAACATCGCCGACGGCCCCGCGGAGGATGCGGCCCTGGCGCAGACTTCCGGGCTGGCGCTCTCGACCGACGGGGGCACGCTCTACTTCGCCGACAGCGAAACCTCTTCAGTGCGGGCCCTGAACCTCGTGTCCCTCAAGGTCTCGACCATCATCGGCGAGGGACTCTTCGTCTTCGGCGATGTGGACGGCGCGCACCCCGCGGCACGCCTCCAGCATTGCCTCGGCGTCACCCTGTTCCAGACCACCGCGGGTGATCGATTGCTGGTGGCCGACACGTACAATCACAAGGTAAAGCTCGTCAACCCCGCAGACCGCAGCGTGCAGACCTTGCTCGGCACCGGGCGCGATGTGCGGGCGGGCCCCGAAGAACTGAGGCTCGACGAGCCCGGCGGGCTCTTCTGGTGCGTGACTCCAGACGGCGACGTGTCCAGCCGCCTGTTCATCGCCGATACCAACAACCACCGCGTGGTGATGGTCGATCCGACGAGCAAGGAATGGCGCGAGGTGATGATCTCGGGCCTCGACGATCGGGCCGGCCCGGCCCGCGTGCCCGAGGGTGCGATCGACGTCGAGGTCGAGGCCGCGCCGGGGAAGCCCCTCACGCTCGCGCTCGCCCCGGCGCTGGCGCCCGGCGCGCACCCCAACGCCGAGGCGCCGCTGTCGATACGCGTTTCGACACTCGATGGTGACAAGGTCGGCGCGGTCGTCGCGCAGCGCACGCTGCGCCTCGAGCGGTTCCCGGCTTTGATCGAGATCCCCGCGGCCGAGGTCGCCGGCGGGGCGACACTGCTCGTCGAACTGGATTACGCGTACTGCACCGAGGGCCAGCGATCGCTGTGCATGCCGGGATCGGCCGCGTGGAAGCTGAAGATCTCCGCGGGCCAGATGCGTGAGGTAACGCTGACGACGAAGTGATCATTCCTTCCCCGGACGACCGGGGACGAGGCTTCAGTCGATCCCCTGCGCCGCCAGCCAGCGCTCGGCGTCCAGCGCCGCCTGGCAGCCCATGCCCGCCGCGGTGATCGCCTGGCGGTACTCCGCGTCGGCCACGTCACCCGCGGCAAAGACTCCCGCGATGTTCGTGTGGCTGTTGCGGTGCTTGAGATCGACGTACTTCTTGTCGGTCAGGTGCAGGCCCGAGCCCTCGAGGAACTTAGTCGCGGGCGTGTGACCGATCGCCATGAACAGGCCCTTGACCTCGAGCGTCGATTCCTCGCCGGTCACGGTGTCCTTCAGGCGCACACCGGTGACCTTGTCGTCGCCGAGCACATCGATCGGCGCCTTGTTCCAGAGCACCTTGGCGTTCGGGCGCGACATGAAACGGGTCTGCATGATCTTGCTGGCGCGCAGCGTGTCGCGCCGGTGGATGATGTAGACCATCGACGCGAACTTGGTCAGGTACGTCGCCTCTTCCATCGCCGAGTCGCCGCCCCCCACCACCGCCAGGGGCTGGTTGCGGAAGAGCGGCAGGGCACCGTCGCACACGGCGCAGGCCGACACGCCGCCGCCGCTGGTCGCCAGGCGCATCTCGTTGGGCAGGCCCATCCAGTTTGCCGTGGCGCCGGTCGCGACGATCACCGCATGGGCCCGCACCGTGGCGCCCTCGGAGGTGTGGAGCACGTGCGGCGTCTTGCCGTCGCGCGAGAACTCGCAGCGCTCGATGTCCTCGCCGACAACCTTGGTTCCAAACCGCTCGGCCTGCTGCTGAAAGAGGGCCATCATCTCCGGGCCCATCACGCCCTTGGGGAAGCCGGGGTAGTTCTCGACCTCGGTCGTGAGCATGAGCTGGCCGCCGGGAAGCACCAGCGAGGGGTTCTGCTTGGGCACGCCGATGTAGACCACCGGCTCGAGCTGCGCCCGCGCGGCGTAGATCGCCGCGGTCCATCCCGAGGGGCCCGAACCGATGATGACCAGCTTGTGGATTGGGTTGTCTGCCATGAGAGTGCCGCGTGCCGAATGGTTGCTGCTGGTCCGAATCGCTACTTCAACGCCCCGGTGTCGATCAGGTGCTGGCGGTACAGCGAGAGCACCGGCGGCCAGATCAGGTAATCGGCGCCCGTGGCCAGTTCCCAGGTGTTCTGCACGCGCGAGGCCCAGTTCTTGGCGCCGTCGCGCCCCACCGAGTAGAGGATGAACTGGTCGTCCTTGAACCGCACCACGAAGTTCGCTCCGCCGGGCACGAAGACGTTGACCTCGTGCGGCTTGGCCTCTTCGCGCTCGCCCCGCGGCTGGTCGCGGATGGGCACGAAGAACTCAAGGGGCGGCTGGTTGCCGCGGGCCCGGTTGGGGTTGAACGGATCGGCGTCGAGCTGCTTGAGCCACTTGGGCCGGATCGACGCGATCGTCGGGGCAAGCGTCTTGTTGGCGTACCAGAAGCCCACCAGCCCAAGCGTCTCGCGCGTGCCCACGATCTCCGTGCGCAGCGCCTGGCGAGCGCCGAAGAGCCACGACATGTCCGGGACCACCCGCGCGATCGCCGCGGAGGTTCCGGTGCTCATGGTCGAGTAGTAGAAGGGCGCGTCCATACGACGGTCGTACGGGTCCAGGTCCCAGCGGCCCACCCAGTCCTCGTACAGCTTTGGCAGCTCCTCGTTGATGTCGAACCAGTTCTTTTGGCGCGCCGCCTGCGACTGCCACCGGGCCGACTCCGCGAACAGGAGCAACGGACGCTCGGAGCTGCCCAGCGCGGACATCGTGCTCGCGAATGTCGCCGGGTTGATCGAGCCTCGCGGCACGTAGACCCGCTGGATCACCTGCTCACTCGCGATCCGCTCGCCGATCGGGAAGCGCAGACGCGAGGTCTTGGCGTCGCCCCGGTCGGGGTCGAGCCGATCGATCACCTTCGCGAAGATGTCCGCCTTCGACGGGTCGGCGAGCGCCCTCTTGCCTTGCCAGTCCGTGTACACCACGTCGCGGATCCGCTCGGCCGCGCGGGTCATCGCGGCGATGCCCCACGCGAATTCCCGATAGAACGCCCGCTCGGCGATCTGGCGGGCGAAGAAGCCCCAGTCCACGAGCAACAGCATCGCCTCGTCGGCCTTCCCCTCCGCGGTCAGGCGCGTGGCCTCGACGTGCACCAGGATCTCGACCTTCTGCATGGCCTCGAGGTAGAAGAACCGTGCCGCCGCGAGCGTTGGCGGGTCGCCCAGGTCCGTGTAGAGCTTGGCGCGCACCAGCTCGGTTGGAACGCCCTCGGAGCCGTACGGCTGTCCGAAACCCCAGGCCGGCGGCTTGTCCCAGTCCCGCCCGATGGTGCGGATCCTTTCCAGCACCGCCTTCTGCTCGGCCTTCTGGGCCCACGCGGCAGCGTCCGACCACCCCGCGGCGCCGGCGGGCAGCAGCATCGCCCGCTCGAAGTCCGCCACCGCGCCGGGCGGCGCATCCATCTTGGCGACCGCCGGCAGCACGATCGTGTCGCTGCGCCGATCGGGCTTGATGTCGGAGTAGCCCTTGTTCGCGCGATCGACGTACTCGTCAGCGCGAGCGGCCGTCGCGGGGACGGCCAGGAGGGCGAGCCACAGCGCGGCAGGGGCCGCGCGACGGAGCGTTGCGGCGAGATTCATGGGGCGCGATGGTAGCAGACGGACGCCCGCGGGGCCCGCGGCGGCGTAACAAAGAGGGCCGGGCAAAGGCCCGGCCCTCGGTGAATATCGCGTGGTCAGGCCCGGCTCATTCGACGGCGGCCCGTTCCTCGGTCATTTCCTCGACCTCATCGACCGAATTGTCACGCCGGAAGAACTTGCTCGGACGCTCGTCCGTGAGACGGGCGTTGAGCTTGGTCAGCGCCTCGTCGACGATCTGGCGAACGCGCTCGCGGCTGATGCCGATCTCGTCGGAGATCTGCTTGAGGGTCAGGGGCTCGCGTCCCTCGAGGCCGAAGCGGTAGCGCAGGATCTGGGCTTCGCGCTGGTCGATCGTCTCGAGCAGCCGGCCCAGGGTGCGGAGCTCGTCGTGCCGCAGCATGCGGTCGTCGGGCGCTCCGGCGCGGGAGTCGGCGATGGTCTCGCTCATGGAGAGCAGCGAGTTGTCGCGGTGGGCTTCCTGCTGCGGCGTCTGGAAGGCCTTGACCGCGCGACGGATCACGCGGACCTTCTTGACAGGAAGATTCATGGCCTTGGCCAAGTCGCTGATCGAGGGCGCCGCCCCGGTTTCCGCCTCGATCTTGCGGGCCGTTTCCTTCATCTGGGCGATCAGCTCGATCATGTACGCCGGGATGTGCACCGGCTGGGTGGCGTTCATGAGGGCACGCTTGATGCCCTGCTTGATCCACCACGACGCGTAGGTGCTGAAACGGGCCCCCTGCGCCGGGTCGAATCCCTCGACCGCGCGCATGAGTCCGATATTCCCTTCCTCGATGAGGTCGGTGAGGGGCAACCCACGGTTGATGTAGTTCTTCGCGATCGCCACCACGAGCCGGAGGTTGGCCCGGATCATGCGTTCTCGGGCCTTGGGACAGTTCTCGTTGATCACCGCCCAGCCGAGCTCTCGCTCTTCCTCGGCGGTCAGCAGTGCGGTCCCGTTAATCTCCCGCAAATAGAGCTGGAGATCCGACTGGAGCGGTTTCGAGGCCGCTCGGCCCGACAAAGTGCTACGACTCACGTGTCTTCCCACCTTCCACGGCAGAAACTGCCGTCAACGAAACCCCCCACCACAGAGGGCCACGCCGAAACCAGTATCCGAACGAAACAGCCGCGGAGTTTCATCGACCGCCAAAACTTGCGCCATCAGCGCGCGCGGTCGAAGTTCTCCTCCACTTGAACAATGCCACGAGATATACGGTTTGCAAGGAATACGCGCAAGAAAATTCGAGTTTTTGATTACCGGACTTCAACCGTTCTGGTGACTCTCCCGGTCGGGTTGTATCCTTGAGGAACGGGGAACAAACCGATCTCGCGGTTGCATTGTGCGTATTGACATACGGGATCCCGTACACCTGCCGATCCGATGGATACACGCAAACCAAACCCTGACCTTTCCGTGATACTGAAGGCTTGGGAGTACAAGCCCGGACAGATCAACGCCCGCTTCATCAAGGGGGACGACGGCGAGCCGCGCATTCAGGTCCGCATTGACCTTGGGATCCTCCAGATGCACGCGTCGGGTCGGCCCGACGGCGAGCGGCCCGACGGCCACGAGAGCCTCCTGGAGCTTTTCGAGGCCCGCAACGACGAAGCCACCGCGGCAGGGGAAGAGCCGCCGCGCCTGACCCAGGACGAGTGCCGCGCGGTTCGGGACGAAGCAGTTCAGTACTACCACCGGTACGTGGCGCTTCTGGCTCTGGAAGACTTCGAAGGTGTGGTGCGCGACACCACGCGAAATCTCCGGGTTCTGGACCTCTGCGCCGAACACGCCGAAACCGAGGCCGACCGCACCGTGCTCGAGCAGTTCCGACCGTATATCACCATGGTCCGCGCCCGGGCCCTGGCGAGCCAGGCGCTCAAGGACAACGAGCCCAAGGCGGCGCTGCACGCGATCGACGAGGGTCTGGAAGCGCTGCGCCAGTATTTCGCCGACACCGGCCAGCCGCAGATGTTCGACCAGTCAAGCGAGGTCCAGATGCTCCGCGGCATGCGCGACTCGCTGGTGCCCAAGCTGCCCGTGAGCCAGGTCGCCGAACTCCGCACGCGCCTCGCCAAGGCGGTCGAGCAGGAGAACTACGAACTGGCGGCGATCCTGCGCGATGAGCTGAAGCAGGTCAAGGAGTAACGGAGTGACGGTCCTTGGGACGCACTACGCCTCGGAGGATCCCCCAGATTCCGACTTTGGTCCGCGGTACGCCGTGTTCTTTGACGAGTGCCGCAAGCGGTCACCGGAATTCTGCAAGGAGACCGGCGCGGTGGTGTGCCGAGTGCAGTCGATTGGACACATCGCCTATTGCTTCCGCATCGGTTCGCTCGGGATTCTGATCTGGGGGCACGATCCCCCCGAGTTTGAAGTCGCAGTTCAGCTGCGGCAACTCTCCACGGAGGAGATGCACCCCGACTGCGATTGGTGGAGGGGAAGCCTCCTCTGCAATGAGATCATCTACCCGCCGGGCCTCACGTTTGCCGAGATTCGCGAGCTCGTGCCAAAGGCGTTCGATCGCGCCAAGCAGATGATTGAACGATTCCGAATGGATGGGAATCTCGCCAAGGCCTGAAGGGTTCGGTAGTTGCACGTTCGCTGGAAGGGGCCAGCAAGCGTTGCACGCCAAAGTTCTCCATTACATCACGCCCCGATCGTCGGCGATTCACTCGTCACAGGATCAGAGGTCTCTCTCGCGCGTTTGCGTGCCGCCAATTTTTCCATCACCTCGCGCTCCATCAGCCCCGCCGTGGCGACTTCTTCCACGGTGACGTGGTCGGCGCCGGCCTGGCGCGCCTGGATCGCCTGGCTCAGGTAGTTGGTCCGCGCGGCGATGAACAGGTTCGGCGCGATGCGGCGCGCGATCTCTACCGCGCGCACGATCGCGTCCTCGTCGGGGATCGTCAGGATGAGCGCCTCGGCGTGCCGGATCCCCGCGGTCTCGAGCACCTCGGGGTTGGTGACATCGCCGTACACGATCGGCCGTCCCATGCGGTGCTGCTTGAAGACCGTCACGGGGTTGAGCTCGATGATCGTGTACGGGCGGCCCGTGCGCTGGAATTTGTCGGCCAGGTGCCGCCCCACGGGCCCGAACCCCGCGATCAGCACCGTGCCCTCCAGCGATTCCGCTTCGCCGCCGCGCGCTCCGTCCTCGGCTCTCTCACTCTGCACCAGCGCCGATCGGCGCAGCCAAGGCGGCGGTCGCACTCCCGACAGGCGCGCGGCCATGCGGTGCGCGGGGTTCACGAGCATGGGCGAGATCATCAGCGACAACACGACGACCGCGATGGGCACGCCCACCCCGGCCGAGTGAAACACGGACGCCCGGTCCGCAACGCCCAGGATCACCAGGCTGAACTCGCCCGCCTGCGCCAGGTACACCCCGGTCAGCACCGACACCGAGCCCGCGGCACCGAAGGCCCACGACGTGAACCCCAGCACGCTCGCCTTCAGCACGATCAGGATCGCGACCCCCGCGGTGATCTCGACCCAGTGCGCGCCGAGCACCTGCGGACTGATCTTCAGGCCGATCGCCGTGAAGAAGACCGCCATCAAGAGGTCCTTCATGGGCGCGATCTGCCCGGCGAGCTGGTGCCGGAAGGGCGTGAAGCTGAGCATGAGCCCCGCCAGGAACGCCCCCATCTCGGGGCTGAACTTCAGGGCCGCGGTGGCCAGCGCCGATCCCATCGCGATCGCCGCCGAGAGAACCAGCACCAGCTCGGAGCTGCCGCTGTGCGCCTCGCTCCGCGCCACCGCGCCGACCAGGCGCGGCAGGAGCACCCGGCCCGCGGCGAGCATCGCGATGATGCCGCCGAAGTACATCGCGCCCTTGCGGATGAGTTCGGTCGACGCGCTCAGCCCCGTGTCTTCGTCCAGCGGCACGGCCGACACGCCCGCCTTGGCCCCCGCCCACACCGCGATGGGCGGGATCATCGCCAGGAGCAGCACCGACACGATGTCCTGAACGATCGAGACGCCAACGCACACACGCCCGTGCATCTGCCGAAGCTCACGCCGCTGCTGGAGAATCCGCAGCAGCACCGCCGTGGACGACATGGACATCGCCATGGCGATCACCAGTGCCGGCGCGGCCTTGTTCCCGAAGGCCATCACGATCGGCCACCCCGCGAGCACGTTCAGCAGCGTGGACACGGCCCCGACACCGAGAATCGGAAGCATGCCGCGGCGCATGCTGCCCGTGTCGAGCATCAGCCCGATGCTGAACATGAGCAGGATGATCGCCAGGCCCGAGATCGACTCGACCTCGTTGGTATCGCGGATGATCCCCAGCCCGCCCGGCCCGGCGACGGCGCCGGCCAGCGCGCCGGCGACGAGGTAGCCGGGGATCGTTTCGAGCTTGGCGCGTCGGAAGATCGTGGCGACGATGGCCGCGGCGGCCAGGATCACCAGGAGGTCGATGAAGAACCGCTGCCCCTCGGGGTCGCCAGACGCCAAAATGATCGCGGCGTGCGTCATGATCGCGGCGCCCGGACCGAGCGAGGATCGTGCTGTACCGTCGGGGTGCTGCTCACGCGTTCACAATATCACGTCGACCGCCGTCGGTGGGCCGGCGCGCCAGAACCATGAGCAGCGTGATGTCGGCGGGCGTCACGCCCTCGAGCCTCGCCGCCTGCCCGTACGTCCGCGGCCGGAATTTCGCCAGGGCCAGGCGTGCTTCGGTCCGCAAGGGCGTCAGGAGCGTGTAGTCGATGGTGTCAGGGAGCCGGCGGTGCTCCATCTCGGCCTGGCGCTCGACTTCTGCCCGCTGGCGGATGATGTAGGCCTCGTAGCGCCGGTCGGCCCAGACGGTCTCCCACGTGCCCGGAGCGAATCGAGGGTTGCCCAAGGCCGTGCGCAGCGCCCGGAGGGTGTACTCAGAGCCCAGCAGCGCCCGCGCGACGGGCTGCGTGTCCACGCGGGCGGTCTCGATCAGGGCGTTCAATTCGGCGATCTCGCGCACACGCTCGCGGAAATAGTCGCGACGCATCCGACCCAGCGTGCTCGCGGCCAGCATCCCCAGCTTCTCCGCCACCGGCGTGAGTCGATCGGCGCTGTTGTCGGACCGCAGCAGCAGCCGATGCTCGGCGCGGCTGGTGAACATGCGGTAGGGCTCGATCGGCGTCTTGGTGACCAGGTCGTCCATCAGCACCCCGATGTACGCCTGATCGCGCCCGAAAATGAACTCCCCCTCGCCCCGCGCCAGCCGCGCCGCGTTGATCCCCGCGACCAAGCCCTGCGCGCCCGCCTCCTCGTACCCGCTGGTGCCGTTGATCTGACCCGCCAGGAACAGGCCCTCGACCCGGCGCGTCATCCCCGTGGCCATGATCTGGTGCGGGCGGACCATGTCGTACTCGACCGCGTAGCCGTAGCGGTAGATCTCGGCGCGCTCGCAGCCCGGCATCGCGCGCACGATCTGGTCCTGCACATCCGCGGGAAGGCTGGTCGAGATGCCGTTGCAGTAGACCCAGTCGTCCCCGAGCGATTCGGGCTCGAGGAACACGCCGTGCGAGTCGCGCTCGGCGAAGCGCACGACCTTGTCCTCGATCGAGGGGCAGTAGCGCGGCCCGACCGACTCGATCTGGCCGGAGTACATCGGCGCCCGGTGCAGGTTGGCGCGGATCAGCTCGTGAACCGCCCCCGTCGTCCGCGTCTCGCGGCACTCGACCTGCGGGAGATTCGGGAATCTCAGGATCGAGGGCGGGAGCGTTGAATCGCCCGGCGCGAGATCCGACGGAACTCGCCCCGAGAGATCGCTGAACGCTGTGGGCTCGTCGTCCCCGAATTGCGGCGCCAATTCGCTCCACGCGATGGAACTCTTCTTCAGCCGCGGCGGCGTGCCCGTCTTGAGACGCCCAAGCTCGAACCCAAGCTCGCGCAGCGCCCCCGAGATTCCGGTCGCCGCGGCTTCGCCGAACCGGCCGCCCTCGGTCTTGCGTTCTCCCGTGTGCATGAGGCCGCGCATGAACGTCCCGGTGGTGAGAACCACCGCCGATGCCGAGAGCAAACTCGAAGGGCCGACCCCCGCGCCCTCGCGATTGCCGTCTCGTGAGTGTTCGTTGCCCGCCGCCGCCTTCTTGCCTTGAACCACGACCCCGGCGATCCGCGCGCCCTCCACCACCAGCCGCTCGACGCTCCCCGCGATCACCTCGATCTCGGGGCGCGACGCGATCATCGCCTGCACGGCAGACGCGTACGCGTGCTTGTCGCATTGGGCCCGCGGACCGCGGACGGCAGGGCCCTTGCTGGTGTTGAGCACCTTGAACTGGATGCCGGTCGCGTCGGCCGCCAGGCCCATGACGCCGCCCATGGCGTCGATCTCGCGGACGAGCTGGCCCTTGGCCAGTCCGCCGATCGCGGGGTTGCACGACATCACGCCGATCTTGCCCGGGTCCTGCGTCACCAGCGCGACCGTGGCCCCCCCGCCGCCCTCGACGGGCAGCAGGTTTGCCGCGGCCCACGCGGCTTCGACGCCCGCGTGCCCGCCGCCGATGACGATGACCTGGTAGCGACGCTCGCTCACGGGACAATCGTATTCGCCCGGGCGCCGGGCCGAACGCCGTTCACGCCGGGATCGCGCCGCCGGGCGAACCGGGCGAGGGCGAGGGCGAGGGCGAGGGCGCATCGACCGTCGGGGGCATGATCCGCAGTTCACTGCGCCCGACGAGGTAGTGCTGTGTTCCTTCCTTCACGATTGATTCAGCCGCGACGCTGGCGTACCCGCCCATGGGCACGGCGATCTGCCGCTCGGTGAGGAGGTCATCCCGCGCGGCAAGCGGTTCCCACACGCTCGTGGCCGGGCTTTTGTCTCCGTCGTGATCGGGGTGCAGTTTGATCTTGTACTTGATGACGCTGTAGAACTCGGCCGAGGCCGAGAGCTTCACATCCACGGCGTGCCCGCCCTCGGCGTTCCCCGGCGCCAGCCCGATGTTCGAGTTGGGAAGGTCCACGTACTCGGCGCTCCCCGCGGGCTTGGCGCTGACCCACGCCACGGCCGTGTTCGTCCCTCCCTCGCGCTTCTCGATGAACCAGGCGTACTGGGTTTGGCCCTTGACCTGCAGGTTGCGCCAGTGCCCGTTCCACAGACGCTGGGCCATGCGCGGGAAGTACGCGAGGACCTTGCAACGAGTCAGCGTCACCGCGTGAACGGTGTGCCCGAAGCCCACGAGACGGTGGTACTGCCAGTACCGCGATGCCTCGTCGGGTTGCTTGAGCATGCACCGGATGCGCATCTTGGGATCGACGTCCAGGCCGGGGCCGTCGACGTCGGCGGGTGCAGCGGCAAGCCAGTGCGGGATCTCGTGCTCGAGGAAGCCGCCGAAGATGGCGTGCTGCCCGGTCGGCTGGAGGTGCGGCGTCTGGTCAAAGACGGTCGCGGGCGACGCGGCGGGGAGCGGCGTCAGCATCGGCTTGTCGAAGTCATCGTTGAGGAGCGCATCGCTCTCGTGGCCGGCCGCCCGCATCGTCTGCTTGTTGTGGAAGTGGCCGGGTCGGCCGTCCTCCATGGGAGGTCCCCACGGGTTGTTCGAGGCCTTGTCGGGCTTGGTGCCGTTCCATGTACCGAATTTGGCGCGGGTGGCGCGCAGGTCTCCGAAGACGACCGACGGCTTGGCGTGCGTGCCGGAGTACAGGTCCAGCACGGTGGTGCACCCCACCGACGCGGCTTCCAGGATGTGCCCCGCGGACCCGAACGACTGATGCGTGTGCACACCGTCCTTGAACGGCATGTTCTTACGGTTGTCACAGAACGGGTTGTTGGCCGGAGGCAGTCCGCGTTCGATCGGCAGTGAAATGAACCACGCGTCCTTGCTCTTGCCGTCAGCGTCCTTGTCGGCCTTGTCGTCGGCGTCCACCAGCTCGCACAGCCAGAACTCAATGCCGCCGTGCTTGCCCTGCCTCACGTACCCCTTGTGCGGCACATCGTGCGGCGTGGCGATGGCTCCCCAGCGCGGGATGTTCGTCGGGTTCTCTTGGTTGGGTACCTCCCCCGGCGTTTCAACGTCAGTGGCTTCGACTGCTCCGTGCCCGAGGAACACCAGGTGATCCTCGCCGTCGGGGTTGGGCACACCGCGGTAGACCCGGATCCAGCAATCGCCCTGGAGGCGGTTGCCCGCGGCGTTCAGCCACCGCTTCCCGCCGCGCCCGTTCATCTCGGCGTCCAGATCGGCGTCGGACTTGGGCTCGCCGACGATCCACACCTTGTACGGATCGCCCTGCACCTCAATGGGCGTGCGGGCGAGGGCGCCCAACTCGATCGCCTTCCCCGAGGCGCTTTTAATCTGGATCCGCGAGAAGCACTCGCCGTCGCGGAAGAACACCATGAGTTTGTGGTCGTTGATCCGGCGACCGTCCCATCGCCACGCGAACTTGCCGCTCTGGATCTTGGCCGCCGCGTTCTTGTCGTTGAAGTGCTTCTCGGAAAAATCCTCGTGCTCTCGGACGAGCTTGCCGTCCTTGTCCTCAAGGCGCCACCACATGTACAGGGTCTGGCCGTCGGGAACCTCGATGTCCACGGTGGCGATCGCGGTCTCGCAGAACGCCAGGTTCAGCTTTTTCTTGGCGATCCGCGTGCGTTCGTCGTCCAGCCGCTCGACCACGCGCTTGTCGAGATCGGTCTTGCCCTTGTATTTGTCCGCGGGCGCCTTCCAGTGGAATTCCTGCCAGATGTGGCGCGTCACCACGCTGACCGAGTCGAGCGTGTTGACGTGGGTCAGGGTCACGGGCGCCGGGATCGGCGGGGGCGGTGGTGTGGTGGGTGGGGCCATGGCGCTCCCGGCGTGCCGCTCAGCAGCCGTAGACCTCCTTCAGCTTGGCACGCGTGTTGGGGCCCACGATCCCATCGACCTCGAGCGGCGGGAAATCGGCCTGGAACCGCTTGATTGCGCCCGTGGTGATCGGTCCTTGGATGCCGTCCGCCGCGCCCGATTCGTACCCGAGGTTGTTCAGCCGCGCCTGCACGCCGCTCATTGTCTCGAGCGGGTCGAGCTCGCGGAGCAGCAGCCGGTACTCGACCCCGGACTCGAGCGTGAACCTGACGAACGCGGTGCGCGGCAGGACCCGGAGAGTGGCCAGCCCGTCGCCGTCGGTCGTGCCCTCCTGGATCTTCCCGTCCGCCACCGCGCTCCACTTCTCATGCTGGCGCGGCTCGCCGTTGTTGAGCAGGCGCACCTTCAGCACCGCGGGCACGCCCTTGAGCCGGTAGCGGTGGCGCTCCTCCGTTGCCGCGTCGTCGTCTTTGAGCGTCAACTCGGGGACGAACACCTGGTCACCCGGGAGCAAGAGATTGGGGCTGGTCCGCTCGGCCCGAAGTCCCGAGTTCTCGGCGTGATCCCAGACGGTCTTCCAGTGGAATCCGTGCAGGGCGGCGATGCTCTCGACGCAGTCTCCCTGTTTTACGGTGTGCATCGGCATCGCGTCCCCGGCGCGCACGCGCCCCCGGTCCGGGTCACTTGTAACCGCCGGGCACACCCCGGTCAAGGGCGTCGCACGCGACGCTGAGGAGCGTGATGTCGTCGCCCATCGGCCGACCCGCGGCACGAGCGTCGAGGTCGGCAAGGATCGCGTCGAGCAGCCCCGACGATCGGGCGCTTGATCGGGCATGATCGAGAAGCGCCTGCACCGGGTAGCGCGAGCCCCCCATGGGCGCGTCGAACACGCCGTCGGTGTAGACCAGCACCTCGGCGCCCTCCGGCAGGTCCGCGCGCTCGCTGCGCCATCCCTCGTCGGCGAACACGGAACTCACCAGCGGTCCGGTGGAGGCGAGCGATTCGGGCTCGGCGCCCGGCGCCCGCACGAGCGCCGGCGGGTGCCCGGCGTTCACGTAGTCCATGGTTGATCGCGCCGGGTCGAGGACGGCGCAGAACACCGTCACGAAGCGGTCGGCGCCGAACGGGTCGAGCCACCCCGCGAGCTGCCGCACGACGGCCGCAGGGCTGAACGCCGCGCCGGGGCCGGATCGGAAGACCGCCTTGACCATGGCGGTGAAGAGTGCCGCCGAGGCCCCGTGCCCGCGCACATCGGCGACGATGAACGCCACGCGCCCGTCTCCCAGGTCGCCGTAGTCGTAGAAATCTCCGCCCAGCTCGCTGCACGCGCGCCACCGGGCCGCGACGCGCACCGGGCCGATCGTCCCCGACTCGGGCGCGAGCATGGTCTGCTGGAACAGCCGCGCCTCGCCGAGCTCGTCGCCCAGACGCTTGAGCAGGCGGGCCTGGGCCTCGCGGAGTCGCCGGGTCTCGAGACACCGCTCGACCAGGGTGTCGAGCACGTCGCGGTGAAAGGGCTTCTGGATGAAGTAGTACGCCTGCTGGCGCAGCGCCCGCACGAGGTTGGCGTCGGGCTCGGAGTGCGACCCGGTCATCAGGATGACGTCGAGGTCGGGCTGCAGCTCACGCAGCCGCCGCGTGAGCTCGAACCCGTCCATGTCGGGCATTCGGATATCGCACACGGCAACGTCGGGACGGATCTCGCGGAGGCGTTCGATGGCCTCCGCCGGGCGCGAAACCTCGAAGACCTGGTGGTGCGTCGAGAGCACGCGCGATGCGGCCCGGAGCACCCCGGGGTCGTCGTCCACGATCATGACCCGCGCACGCGGAGCGCTCACGACGCGGGTCCCGGCGGCGCGGCGTTCCTTGCGTCGGGGTGGCGCGGCGGCTCGCCCGCGGGGAACACCACCGTCACGCACGTGCCCTTCCCGACCGCGCTCTCGAAGCTCAACCGGCCCTGGCTCTGCCACACGATGGTGCGGCAGATGGACAGTCCAAGACCCGACCCGTGGCGCTTGGTGGTGAAGAACGGCTCCTGGATCAGCGGCAGGTCCTCGGGCTTGATGCCCTGCCCCGAGTCGCGCACCTTGATCTCAACCACGCCTTCGGCGAGGCGCGCGTGGATGTCGAGCGTCCCGCCCCCATCCATGGCGTCGCGCGCGTTGGAGATCAGGTTGATGAACAGCTGGGCCAGCTCGTTGGTCCCGACCCCGACGTGCGGAAGTTCCGGCCCGACCTGGGCACGCACCGCGATGCCCTTTCGCTCCAGGCTCTCGCCCAGGAGCGCAAGCGCCTGCTCGACCGCGCCGTCGACGCTGGCGCTGCCGCCGGGCTTGGCCGCGCCCCGCGCGAAGTTGAGCATCCCGCCGAAGATCCTGCGGCAGACCTGCACGGCGCGGTCGATCTGCGCAAGGTCCGCGTTGAACGTGGCCCCGTCGAACCGCCCCTCGGCCAGGTCGGCGCGCATCTGCTGCACCAGGGGCAGCACCGAGCCCAGCGCGTTGTTCACGTCGTGCGCCACGCCCCGCGCCAGGTCCGCCATGGCGTGCTTGCGCTCGGCCTCGAGCATCTTGGCCTGCAGAGTCTCGGCCCGCCTGGAGTTCTGCAGCGCGACCGACGCCTGCGGCACGAACTCGCTGACCAGACCGGCCTCGTAGGGGCCGAACGTTCCGGCGTGGCGCGCCGAGACCTTCAGCACCGCGAGCATCCCGTCACGCGTCGCCATGGGCGCGCAGATGATCTCGCCCTCGGCGCACGACTCGCCCGCGTCGGACGCCCCAGACGTGTCGCCCCAGTCCAGCAGCTCGGCCAGGCCCGCGGGCGAGTCGGGCTCCCACGGCTCCCACCTTCCGCCCGCCCGCGTGAACCCGCGCACGACGCCGTCGGCCAGCGCCGCCCGCAGGTCGTCGGAGATCGCACGCCGCCGGCCGATCACGCGGCTCTTTCCCTTGCGCCACGCCAGCTGTTCGGCCACGAGCTCCAGGTCCTCGCCGCTCTCGCCGATCAGCATCGCCGCGGAGTGGTCGTAGCGCGTCAGCGATCGCAGCGCGTCGAGGATCTGGTAGAACAGGTCGCGCGGGCGGAGCTGCTCCATGATCTTGCGGTCGATGCGCCCGCGGGCGTCGACGAGCCGGTCGCGCTCGATCGCTGCCACGCTTTCGTTGATCGCGGCCGCGAGCTTGGTGAGCGCATTGCGCAGATCCCAGTCGGGCGCGGCCCGCGTGTAGCGCAGCGCCAGAGCGCCCCACGCCCTGCCGCGACGCTTGAGGCGCGCGAGCATGACGTTGGCCGGCACCTCGGGCCGCTCGCCGCGCGCGAACGCACCCAGCAGGTCGAGGTCCCAGGCCTCGCTCCTGGGGGCGCGCGCGACCAGCTCGGCCCGCGATGCTCCCGGCACGATCACGCCGACGCAGTAGTCCTCAGCCCGGAAGAGCGCCGCGGCGCTGCGGGCCGCGACCCGCACGGCCTTCTCGGCGTCCGCGACGGGGCGGAGCTGCTGCTGAAGCTCGCCGATGGCGCGGAGGAGCCGCAGCTCCCGAACCTCCGGCGGCGGCGGCGCGCTGGACGAGTCCAGCCCGCCCAGACGCTGAGCGCTCTCTTCTGATTTGGACGCTCTCTCAGGCAACGGCGAGCTCCACCCCTGACGCCCGGGCACCCCGCCCGCCGGCGCCACTCCCGCCGGCATCGTACCAAATCCGCGGCGCTCCCTCACGGGCTTCCACGGCCGGGCTCGGCGAGTTCCAGTGCCCACGTCGGCGCCGTCAGACGCTTCCTCCCCGCCACGGCCTCGGAGTACCTGCCGCGGCCTGCCCGGCGCACCTCGGTGAGACTCTCCCACGGGATGCTCAGCGGCCCGGCGCCGAACCAGCGAATGAACATCGCGGGCAGAAGATGCAGGCACGCCTCGTCGACCGCGATATGCACGCAACCGCCGAAGTTGGCCGTGCCGATCCTCAACGATTGGAATTCCCGCAGGACCGCCCCGCCCGCCACCGGACGCGCGGGAAAGGCGTTCTGGAGTTCGCCCCACGAGCCATTGACGATCGTTCGGATGATCAGGGGGATCACGACCAGATCGGTCGCGACGAACAGGCCGATCACGATGACGTTGTGGGAGACCGGCATGCGTCCGAGCCTACACCCCGAGCGGCACGATCAGTGCGCGTTGGCGTGGACGAACCCGCGGAAAATCGTCAGCCACAGGATCCGCAGATCGAAACCCAGCGACCAGTGCCTGATGTAGAACAGGTCGTACTGCAAACGCTTGCGCAGGCTGGTCGAGCCACGCAGGCCGTTGACCTGGGCCCACCCGGTCATCCCGGCCTTGACGTGCTGCCTGAGCATGTAGCCGCGCCAGTCGTCGCGGAAGCGGGCGATCAGCTCGGGCCGCTCCGGGCGCGGGCCGACCAGCGACATCTCGCCCTTGAGCACGTTGATGAGCTGCGGGAGTTCGTCCAGGCTGGTGCGGCGTAGGAACCTGCCGACGCGGGTGATCCGCGCGTCGTTGGGCCGCGTCCACGCCGCGGGGACATCGCGCGACTCTCCCGCGGGCACGGCCTGGGGCTCGTCGGCGACCTCGACCATGCTGCGGAACTTGTACAGGTTGAATTCCTCGCCGCCGAGGCTGACACGGCGCTGCTTGAACATCACCGGGCCCGGGCCGGACATCCGCACGGCAAGCGCCACCGCCGCCATCACGGGGCTGAGCAGCACCAGCGCCACCGCCGCGCCCGCCATGTCCAGCATGCGCTTGCTGAACCCGCCGAGCCCGTACAGCGGGCACTCGCGGTAGCTCAGGATCGGCATGCCGTCGAGCTCGCTCACCGTCATGCTCATCGAGAGGTAGCGCGGCGGCACGTCGGGGATCACGCGCACGTCGAGCGCGAACCGCTCGAGCCGGCGCAGGAGCTTGGGCAGCACGCTCGCCCGCGCCGTCGGAATCGCCAGGTACACCGCGTCCACGCGCTTGCGCTCGAGCACCTCCTCAAGGTCGTCGAGCCCGCCCTCGACCGGGCGCCCCAGGCAGTGCGAGCGGCCGGTGGTCTCGTGGTGCGAGAGAAAGTACGCGACGTTGATTCCCGTCCAGGCGTTGCGTTCGAGCGTGCGGCAGGTGATCTGGCCCAGACGGCCGGCGCCGATCACCGCCACGTGCCGCAGGTTCCAGCCGCGCCGGCGTATGGAACGCAGCACGATTCGGAACACGGCACGGTGCAGGCCGAGCAGCACGGGCAGCACGATGGCGAGCACGCCGATCTGCAGCCTCCCCGCGTCGACCGCCTGGTGCCCCCCCAGCGCCGCCTTCTGGCCGATCACGCTGTCGTTGCCCACCGCCCACAGCACCACCACCAGGGCCGCCGAGGCGACCACCGAGGCCTTGAGGATCTGCCCCTGCTCGTTCCAGATCGATCGGTCGCGCCGGGGGCTGTACAGGCCGAACACCCACAGGCAGAAGATCGCGATGGGCACCGCAAAGAGCGCGAACGGACCCTTGATGTAGCTTTCCCACTGCGGCGGCCAGTAACGCTCAAACTGCTGCAGGCGCACCGCCCACGCGATCAACGACGCGCCCGTGACCACGAGCCCGTCCATGACGCACAGCAGCGACACGAAGAGTTGATGCCTCTGCTTTACCACGGGAGCGCCCTCTCGTCCCCCCTCGAAGGCCCCGCGTCCGTCGCTCGGACGCTCGTCGTCACTCTCGCCGATCGGTTCGACGCGCCTCGGGCGCGCCCCGGTCCCCCGCCGCCAAACGCGAAGCCCGGTTCACGCCCGCTCCGACCACTCGGGGCCGGCGCGAGGCGCGGGCTGTCGCTCGCAGAGTGTACGCAGCATCTCGCGCTCGGCTTCACTCAATGTCGACGGGTCGGGCGGGACGATCTTGACCACGGCGTACAAGTCGCCCGGCTCGCCGGACTCAGGCCGGATCCCCTTGCCACGCACGCGCAGTTTTCGACCGCTCGACGTTCCGGCCGGCACTCGAAGCTCCACCGGCGCTTCGAGCGTGGGCACCGACACCGTCGCGCCCAGCGTCGCCTCAGCGATGGTCAGGGGAAGATCGACGACCAGGTCGAGGCTCCGCCCCAGGTCCGCGCCCTCCCCGCGCCGGAACAGCGGGTGCGCCCCGATGTGCACCGTCAGGATCAGATCTGACCGGTCCGGTCCGCCGCCCTTGACGCGGAGCTGCGACCCCTGCCCGATCCCCGCGGGGATCTTGACCTCGATCGTGCGCGAACGATCGCCCTCCGAGAGCCGGAGACGCTCCGAACCTCCGCGCGCGGCGGTCATGAAACTCACGGTCATGTCGTGGGTGTGCACCGCCGCTTCGCGCTCGGCCGGCCGCGCCCGCCCCGGCGATCGCCCGGCCCGCCCGCCCGCCGGACCTCCGACGCCGCCGAAGCCCGAACGTCCGCCGAAGAACGCGTCGAACATCGCGCCCAGCTCTTCATTGTCAAAGTCCACGGACCCCGGCGCGGACTGCGACCACTTCACGTTGGGCCCGCCCCGCCCCCCGCCGGGCGCGGACGGCGCCGCGTCGCCGTACTGGTCGTACATGCGGCGCTTCGACTCGTCGGAGAGCACGTCGTAGGCGTGCTGAAGCTCCGTGAACTTCGCCTGCGCATCGGGCGACTTGTTCACGTCCGGGTGGAACTTCCGCGCCAGCTTGCGGTACGAGGCCTTGATCTCCTCGGCGCTCGCGCCCCGCGCGACGCCGAGCAGTTCGTACAGATCTTTTTTAGCCATGACCGACTCGCGCCGGGCGCTTTCCCTTACTTCGGCGAGCGACCGCCCTGCCCGCCCCCCTTGTTGGGGACCACTTTCACGTCCGGCGGCAACGGCTGGGGGTCGGGCTTCTTGGCCGGCTCGATCCCGACCAGCTCGATCTCGAAGACCAGGGGCGAGTCCGGCGGCGCGACCGTCTTCCCGCCGCGCGTGATGGGCTTGGCGCCGTACCCCAGCTCGGGCGGAACCAACATCCGCACCGTCGAGCCCAGGCCGACACCCCTCAGCGCTTCTTTCCATGCACGGATCGTGCCCAGCGCGACCTGGGGAATCTGGACAAACCCGAACGGCCCGCCGGCCTTGTCGCGCCCGCGGGTGGTGTCGAGCTGGTCGCCGCCGGCGAGCCAGCCCGTGTACTGCGCGTAGTAGCGCATCGATTCGTTGAGCGTTTCCCCCTCAACGACCTTCTTGTACCACAGCAGCACCAGGCCGTTCTCTCGCTTCTCGACCGAGGGCAGCGGCGGGTTGTAGCGGGTGAACGTGTACTTGTCCTTCTCACCAGCTCCCCACACCACCTTGCCGCTCGCGTCGAACCCGCGGTCGGCGCTGGTCAGTGCGTCGGGCATCAGCGTCAACTCACTGGTCATCTCGACCGCCCCGTTGGCGCTGTTGGGGTAGGGGTACGGGGTCTTGCCACCGAACCCGCCGCCCTGCTTGAACGGCTCGAGCTCCACGTCCAGCGTGGCGATGTAATCGGCGGACTTGACCGTGTGCGAGGTGAGCAGCGGGAGCGCCTCGGGGTAGGCCCAGAAGCCCGTGACCTGGTTCA
This sequence comes from Phycisphaerales bacterium, assembly GCA_044223975.1. Lineage (GTDB taxonomy): Bacteria > Planctomycetota > Phycisphaerae > Phycisphaerales > UBA1924 > CAZCPB01. The sequence continues at coordinate 179,336 of JBGALI010000003.1, forward strand.
GCGCGTCGCGGCCCTCGGGAGTGATCGCCTCGAGCGTCCGCAGGCGGACGTGCCCCTTGTAGCTGTACAGCTGGAAGAGGGACCGCCGGTAGGGCGCCTGCATCGAATCGGACCGGGAGGTCTCCACGTACATCGCGTCGGGGATGTCCTGCGCGACGATCGGCGCCACCGCCATCACGATCTCGGCCTCGGACGCCCCGTCGCGCCCCGCGATCGCCGCGGTCGTCTTCCACGTGCCCTTGAGCATGTCGCCCACCTTGGCGATCTCGGGCGACGACCACTTCGGCCCCGCCGGGAAGTGGAGCGGCGCGGACACCACCGGCGGCTGGGCGGCGGGGACGGGCTGCGGGGTCACGGCTTCCTGCGCCATCGTCGCCGCGGCACAGATCGCCGCCATCCCCACGTTCGCCAAGATGATCCGCTTCGTCAGTGTCATGGGTGGTTCTTTCCCTGCGTTGGTGGTTCGATATCGAGTCAGGACGCGGGCCGCGGCCGATCCCGTCGTGATCTCAGGCTCAGGCCAGGTCCGGGAACAGCTTGACCGTCGCGCCGATCAGGTCCTTCACGTGGCTGATCGACTCGTTCATCGACTTGGTTTCGGTGTCGTCCATCGCGAACGTGATGACTTTCTCAACGCCCTTGGCGCCCAGCACGCAAGGCACGCCCACGAACAGGCCCTTGCCGTTGTTGGACGCCTTGACGCCAAACTCGTTCTCGCAGTACGCCGCGCACGCGATCACACGCTTCTTGTCCCGCACGATCGCCTCGACCATCTCGACCGTGCCGGCGCTGGGCGCGTACCACGCGCTGGTGCCCATCAGCTTCACGACCTCGCCGCCACCGGCCTTGGCCCGGTCCACGCAGGCCTGGATCTTTTCCGCCGGGAGCAGGTCGCGCACCGGGATGCCGTTCACGCTCGTGAGCCGCGGCAGGGGAACCATGTCGTCGCCGTGCCCGCCCAGGAGCAGGCCCTGGATGTCCTCGGCGCTCACGCCCAGCTCCCACGCCAGGAACGTCTTGTACCGGGCCACGTCGAGCGCGCCGGCCTGGCCGATCACGCGCTGGGCCGGGAAGCCCGTGACCTTCCACATCACGTAGACCATCGCGTCCAGCGGGTTGCTCACCACGATCACGATCGCGTTAGGGGCGTACTGCTTGATGTTCTGCGCCACGTTCTTCACGATCCCCGCGTTGATGCTCACGAGGTCGTCGCGGCTCTGCCCGGGCTTGCGCGGCACGCCGGCGGTGACGATCACCACGTCCGAATCGGCGATGTCCTTGTACTCAAACGTGCCGGTGATCCGGGAGTCAAAGCTCTCGACCGGGCCGCAGCAGGCAAGGTCGAGCGCCTTGCCCCTGGGCATGTGCAGGTCGGGCTTGTCCTTGTTGGGAATATCCACCAAGACAACGTCGGCCAGCTCCTTCATCGCGATCGAACGCGCGCACTCGCCGCCGATGTTCCCCGCCCCGATCACCGCAACCTTCGCTCTGCGCATCGCCATGGCCTGTCCTTTCTCAGCCGGAAGAATCCCGCCCGGGGCGCCGCATCGGGCCCCAGAGCGAGGGGCGGAAGTCTAGGTGGCGCGATCGGCGTTTGGCAGCGGGTGGAACACCCAGCGAGTCCCCGAGTCGGCCGTGCCGAGCGGCCACCGGCGCTATTCCCGCTCGCCCCTTACATCCCGGGATCGCCGAACACCACCGGCAATTCCCCGATGTCCTCGCCGCGCCGCGGCGGCAGAGTCACGGGCAGGCTTTTCCCCCGCTCCATCGCGGGCACCAGCAGCGGCTGGCCCCCCGGCAGCGTGTCGGTCATTTCCACGACCAGATCGCGCACCGCGCGCCCCTTGCCGAAATCGAATTGGCGGTACGCCTGGCGCATCACCGGGCGAAACTCGGGCTCGGACACGCCTTCAAAGAAAGTTTCGATCAGGTCGAGCACGTCGTCGCCCGGGCGTTCCCCGTGGACGCCGCGCACGAAAACCGCGGGGCACCCCGGGAACAGCACCACTCCCGGCGTGGGCACGAAGAGATCGCCTGAAAAGCCTGCCGCGGCGAGCGATTCGACAAGTTGCGCCGGGTGCTCCGCCGTCATCGCCTCGTCCCCAACGCACCACTCCAGCCCGCCCTCCCGCGCCGCGGCAAGGGCCGCGAACGCATCATCAATCAGCGCGCGGAGTTCGGGGTGCAGCGCCTTCCCCGTCCAGACCGCATGAAGTGATGCCGCGTGCCCGCGGATGCCCACCGCCGCGCGGTCGAGCGCCAGCGCCCGCTCGCCCGGCTTCGTGAGCACATCAAGCTCACCCAGCGCGTGCGTGATCGCCTGCAGCCCGATGATGTCGGGCACGCTGGCGCGCAGCAGCCCGCCCTCGCCGTCCTTGGGGAGCGCGAGAGCGGACTGTGCGAACTCGGTCCATTTCCCGAGCAGCATGGCCCACGTGAGTACTTTGGCTTCATCCATGTGGCAAGACTGTACGTTCGCTGCCGAGCCCTTCGGCCCATTGCAACCCGCCCGGCAGGCGAGCGGCCGAATACTCAAGGTGCAGCACGCGACGGCGCGATTCCGCGACGGATCTAGGCGACGAGTGCACCGTGTGCGGCCGCATTACGACGGCCCCGCCTGCCGCCACGCAACACTCGACCTGGGGACCGATCACCCCCACCCGTTCGGCCTCGCGTTCGGGGAGAATCCCCATCGCGTGCGACCGGGGCACCAGCCGCAACGGCCCGTTCTGCGGACCGCAATCATCCAGGTGGATCCGCACGACCACCACCGAGTTCATGACCTCAAGCGGCGGACGGCAGTGCGGTTCACCGCCCTTGACCGACCACGGCCCGAAGCCCGGCACTTCAACTCGTTCCCGCACCGCGATCACCGCGTCCTGATGCCACGGCACCGACCAGTTCGATTCCGGAGACTTGTCGAACACGATGGAGCGGACCGCTCGCGCCCCGGGGCCGGCGATCTCCTCTACCAGCGCGGGCACCGCAGAGCCCGCGATCAGGGAGCAAAGACGCGGCTGCCTTTGCAGCACACCCCTCGCGCCGGGCCGCCGCCCCCGATCCTGCACAAGCAGCGGCTCGCACAGTTCGATTGCCGCGGCACACCACGCCGGATCAACAAGCCCGTCGATTACGAGGAACCCGTCCCGCTCGAATCTGGCGCCGCGAGTCTCCACGCAGGACGACTGTAGAGCGGGTCGTATCACTACACTCGCGCATGGAACTCGACCCCGCCACGCTCGACCAGCCCTCCCGCTACAAGCTCCTGATCGGCTGCATCGTGCCTCGCCCCATCGCGTTCGTCTCGACCATCTCGCCCGACGGCAAGCTCAACCTCGCGCCCTTCTCCTTCTTCAACGCGGTCGGCTCCGACCCGATGACGCTGCTCTTCTGCCCCGCCAACAAGCCCGACGGCACGGAGAAGGACACGCTCCGCAATGCCAAGCCCGTCGCCGAGGGCGGCACGGGCGAGTTTGTCGTCAACATCGTGAGCGAGAGCTTCGAACGCCAGATGGCCGCGTGCGCCGAGCCGCTCCCCTACGGCGAGAGCGAGTTTCAATTCAGCGCCCTGCACGCATCGCCGAGCGTCGCCGTCCGCCCGCCGCGCGTCGCCGAATCGCCCGTGAGCTTCGAGTGCCGCACGCTCCAGGTGATCCGCACCAACCCCGGCAAGGCCGCGGGCGGCAACGTCGTGCTGGGCCAGGTCGTCCACATCTTCGTGCGCGACGACGTGATCAACGATCGCTTCCACGCCGACCCGTCCAAGCTCCGCGCCATCGGCCGCATGGGTGGCATGGGCTACTGCCGCACGAACGAGCGGTTTGACATCCCGATGGGGCGGGCGGCGTTGGATGCTTCAAAGGCATCCTGAGCCCGCGCCGCGGGCGCACGGCCGGTAGCCTCGGGTGAAGCGAGTCTTCGAGCGCAACCCGTGGAGCACGGTGGCCTGACCCCCTTCCCGGTCTTTCCAACTCCAGCCCGCGCAGCGGGCGAAGGCCGGTTGAATCGATCCACCACCGTCGCCCGCTGCGCGGGCTTTGAGAAACTCAGAGAATTGATGCCGCTCTCCACGGGTTCCGCGACGCTCAGGGCCGCGTCGCTCCACCCGAGGCTACCGGCGGGTGCCCGCTGCGCGGGCGTTGGATTCCACACACGGCTTGGGTTGAGTTCAAGGGGCTCCGGTCATCAACGACCCCGAACTCTTCACAACACAATCTTCTGGCCCCCAAAGCCCGCCGCGGCGCATTACCCTGTGCGTCCCGCGACTCCCCCACCACCCCCGAGAACCCCGCCATGCCCAAGCAGATCATCGAAGCCCCCGCGAGCGACGCCTCGAACACCTACGAGTCCCTCGGCTACGTCGACATCTACGACGCCGTGCTCGATGCCGACTACGCCTTCGTGGTCTACAAGGAAACGCCCAAGGACGGCAGCGACTGGCGCCTCCGCATCAAGTCCTCGCAGACCACCGGCACGGTCTTCGAGCAGGACGCCACGCGGAAGAACGCCCGCTCGGCCAACGCCCAGGGCAAGCCGTACTTCACCTGGGGCGCCGGCATCGAGCCCGGCCCCGGCGATGCCCGACTCATCGAGTACCGCATGCACCACAAGGACGGCAAGCCCAGCGAGCTTGAGATCGCCCTCCAGATGCGCAAGGCCGACGGCAGCGCCGGCGAGGCCAAGACGCTCCGCGTGAAGTGGCCCGAGTAGCCTGAGTCCGCGCTTGTCTCAGTGCTCCGCGTCGCACACGCCGAAGTACGTGATGCGGACGTCCGCCCCTTCACCGGTTTCTACCGTGATGGGACAATCGAACGGCGTGGCGCCATCGACCACGCGGCAGCCCCACGTCACGAGCCCGTTTGGCCCTGTGATCTGCAACTTCTGCATGTGAGCCGATTCTTCGGCGGTCGCGAGCCGCCACGAAACCAGCCTCCCGTTTCGATCAAACTTCACATCTTCCAGAGGCGTGTCGATCGGCGGGACGGCGACGCCCTGCACGGGCCCGAATGCGGGCATGAAACCCTGCAGCCTTCCCTGGCCGTCGATCACTATCGAGTTGATCGGGAAGAGCTTCATGAAAGCCAGCGTCGAAGCGGTGTAAGGCAGTTCGCCCTCGTCCTGCATGGTGCCGTCCGCGTTCTCGAACCGAGTCCTGATCATCATCGTCGGATCCGAGCTCTGCGCGAAGCGGTCGGGCTTGCACAGCATGGCCGATGCAGTCGTGGAAAAGCTGGCCGCGCTCAAAGCAACGATGGAGGCAACGGACGACGTGATGGACTTCGCGGTGTTCATCGAGTGCTCCTTGTTCCGCTGGCTGTACTACCGCTATCGGTTATCCCCCCCCCCAGCATTTTGCCCGGCTGACCGACTGATACCTGAGGCTTGCACATCGGCACGCCGGGAGTCTCAAAAAAAGAGGACCCCCGGGCGCTGGTGGGAGCGCCCGGGGGTCAGGGAGTGCGGGGCCACTGGCGCGGGTGGGTGGGATGCGCCGCGGCCCCGCTGGGTGGGCCAATTTGAAACCAGACCGTTCGAAACCAGACCTGCCGAAACCCGTCATTCCACATCCAACCTGTCGAGGCACCGGACGAGAGGGGCCGGGAAATCGTCACGCCCGCGCGGCCCGTGCGCAACGGACCGCTTCGACGTCGGCCCGACCCGGGCCGTGCTCCCGCGAGAGTCCTCCGTGGCGCGGGGAAGTCTTCGTTCCCTCGGCCGCACGCCCCTCAAGAGCGTGCGTCGTGCGCCGTATGGCTCTCGCGGCGGAAGCGAGCTTGAAGAGGGCGGGCCTCCAGACCCGCCGCTCCAGCAGGGTTCCTTCCGCTTGCTGACTCCTGGTTCGGGACGGGTTGCCCGACGCCGTCGTGCGCCGTGCTCCACCAGCCCCTCTCGTCCGAAGCCCCTCGCGGGCCGTTTCCTCCTTCCGCAGCCGCCTCCGCGGCCACTCCGTCACCCAGTCACTCCGTCACTCCGTCACTTCTTCCTAACTGCACCCCAAACTCGCCCCGCAGTTGAGGCACTTGTAGCACGTGCCGCTCCGCACGGTGATCGTCCCGCAGGTATCGCACGGCGGAGCGTCCCCGACGCTGTCGAGCGCGACCGACAAGGTCGCGGCCGAAACCACGTGCGATTCCGACACCACCGAGACCGTCGCGCCCCGACCGTTGGCGCTGCCGGGCCGCCCCTCGACCTGCGAGCCGGCCCGGAGTGACGGCACGCTCTGCACCGACGACGCGGCAAACCTTGACGCTGTGTTCCAACGCGATTCCTCCTGCGCGTGTGAGGACGGGCGCTCCGTGCCCGCCGTGACGGTTCCAACGCCGCCCATCCCCGACGAGCCCTCGCGCTTGGGCGCGTTGGCCTCGCGGAAACCGGGGATGAACTCCATGCCCATCCAGCGGAAGATGTAGTCGACCAGGCTCTTGGCGAAGGGGATGTCCGAGTTCTCCGTCATCCCCGCCGGCTCGAACCGCTGGTGGCTGAACTTGTTGATCAGGCTCTCGATCGGCACGCCGTACTGCAGCGCGACGCTGGTGGCCGTGCCCAGCGCGTCCATCAGGCCGCCGATCGTCGACCCTTCCTTGCTCATCGTGATGAACAGCTCGCCGGGCTTGCCGTCCTCGTAGAGGCCGACCGTGACGTAGCCCTCGTGCCCGGCGACGTTGAACTTGTGCGTGATCGAGCGGCGCGTGTCGGGCAGGCGCCGCCGCATCGGGCGGTAGATGATCTCCGTGCGCGCGGTCTCGACGGCGATGGCATCACCACGCACCGCCGCCGCAGCCAGTTCGGCCACAGAACCAGCCACCTCCTCGCGCACGCCTGATTGTTCCAGCTCGTCATTGGACTCCTCGGCGGCACTTTCGGCCTTGGAGTCGCGCGACAGCTCGCTCTTGGCCTCGTCCGAGGTGGACGAGAGCGGCTGGCTCAGCTTGCACCCGTCGCGGTACAGCGCGTTGGCCTTGAGGCCCAGCTCCCACGAGAGCCGGTACGACGACTTGATGTCGTCCACCGTCGCGCTGTTGGGCAGGTTGATGGTCTTGCTGATCGCGCCCGAGATGAACGGCTGGGCCGCGCCCATCATGCGGATGTGGCCCTCGGCCGCGATGAACCGCTTGCCCAGCTTGCCGCAGGTGCTGGCGCAGTCGAACACCGGCAGGTGCTCGGCCTTGAGGTGCGGCGCGCCCTCCACGGTCTGCGTTCCGCAGACCACGCGGTTGAGCTCGTCGATCTGCTTGTCGGAAAGCCCGAGCTTCTTGAGCACGCTGAATGAAGAGTCCGCCTTGGCCTTCTCCGCGTCGATTCCCAGACGCGCCATCGCCTCGTCGCCCAGGGCCCACGGCGCGAACGCGAACGAGAGCTCGAACACGCCCGGCAGCGCGCCCTGTACCCGGGCCAGGTCCGCGTCGTTGAGCCCCTTGCTCTTCAGCCACTCCGCGAACGTCTTCCCGCTCTTCTTGGGGTCAAGCGCCGTCGCCAGCGGCCGCACCATGCTGCTGAAGATCCCCGGAACGCCCGGCATCGGCACGTTCAGGTGCAGCGTGCCCAGCAGGTATTCCATGATCTCCTTGATCTGGACCTCGGTGTACCCCAGCGCACGCATCGCCGGCTCGACCGACTCGTTGGCGATCTTGAAGTACCCGCCGCCGGCGAGCTTCTTGAACTTCACCAGGGCAAAGTCGGGCTCGACGCCCGTGGTGTCGCAGTCCATCAGAAGGCCGATCGTCCCTGTGGGAGCAATCACCGTCGTCTGGGCATTGCGGTAACCGAACTGCTCGCCGAACTCGAGCGCCTCGTCCCACGCCACCGTCGCCCGCTCAAGAAGCTCGTCCGCGTTCTCGACCAGCACGCTCCCGCCGCCGACCAGCGCGTGATCGATCGGCACCGGCCGGATCGAGAGCTTCTCGTACCGCTCGCTGTCCCTCGCCTCGCCGTGCGCGGCAAGGCGGTGGTTGCGGATCACCCGCAGCATGTTCTCGCGCTCAGGCGCGTACCCCGGGAACGGCCCGAGCTCGCGCGCCATCAGCGCCGACTGCCGGTAGCTCCGGCCCGTCAGGATCGCCGTCAGGCACCCGCACACCGCCCGCGCCTCGTCGCTGTCGTACGCGATCCCCGCCTGCATCAGCATGGCGCCCAGGTTGGCGTACCCAAGGCCCAGCGTGCGGTACTTCCACGACAGCTCCGCCACCTCGTGGCTGGGGAACGCCGCCATCAGCACGCTAACCTCGAGCACAATCGTCCACAGGTCGATCGCGTGCTCGTAGCGCTCGACATCAAAGCTGTGCGACTCTGAGTCGTAGAACTTCAGCACGTTCAGCGACGCCAAGTTGCACGCCGTGTTGTCGAGGAACATGTACTCGCTGCACGGGTTGCTGGCGTTGATCCGCCCCGCGCCCGGGCAGGTGTGCCACGCGTTGATCGTCGTGTCGAACTGCACGCCCGGGTCGGCGCACCGCCACGCCGCGAACGCGACCTTGTCCCACAGGGCCTTGGCCTTGAACGTCCGCGAAGCCTTGCCGCTGGTCCGCCAAGTCGTGACCCAGTCCGCATCGTTGTCGACGGCCGCGAAGAACTCGTCGGGCACGCGCACCGAGTTGTTGGAGTTCTGCCCGCTGACGGTGAAGTACGCCTCGCCGTTGAAGTCGTAGCTGAGGTCGATGCCCAGATCTTCGCAGGACTTCTTCAGCTCCTCGCTGTTCTTCTTGAGGAGCTTGAGCCCCTCCACCATGGCCTGAACCTTGATCTCCTCGCGCACCTTCCAATCAATGAAGGTCGCGATGTCGGGGTGGTCCATGTCGAGGCAGACCATCTTGGCCGCGCGGCGCGTGGTCCCGCCGCTCTTGATCGCGCTGGCGGCGCGGTCGCCGATCTTCAGCCACGACATCAGCCCGCTGGACTTGCCCCCGCCCGAGAGCGGCTCGCCCTCGCCGCGCAGGCGGCTGAAGTTCGTGCCCGTTCCCGATCCATACTTGAAGAGCCGCGCCTCGCGCACCCACAGGTCCATGATCCCGCCCGGGTTCACCAGGTCGTCGACCACCGACTGGATGAAGCACGCGTGCGGCTGCGGGTGCGTGTACGCGTCGGCCGCCAGGAACACCTCGCCCGTCTTGGGCTCGACAACGTAGTGCCCCTGGGCCGGGCCGGTGATGCCGTACGCGAAGTTCAGGCCCGTGTTGAACCACTGCGGGCTGTTGGGCGCCGCCATCTGGTGCACGAGCATGTACACCATCTCGTCGTAGAACGCCGCGGCATCTTCCGCCGTGTCGAAGTACCCGTGCTTCTCCCCCCAGAAGCGCCAGCACCCCGCCAGGCGATGAATCACCTGGCGCGCCGACTTCTCGGGCCCGGTGATCGGCCGGCCCTCAGAGTCCTTGCGCGCGATGCCGCGTTCATCGAACTGCGGCACTCCCGCCTTGCGGAAGTACTTGCTCACCATGATGTCGGTAGCAAGCTGGCTCCAACTCTCCGGGACCTCGGCGTCCTTCATCTCGAAGACGACGGAGCCGTCGGGGTTGGAGATCTTGGAGGACCGCCTGGTCCACTGCACGGTGGAGAAGGGATCCGACGCGGGGGACGTGAACTTTCGGGTGATTTTCATACCGACCTGCCCGTCCTTGGCACGGAGTTTCGATTCGAAGAAACCATCGAGGCACGCGGCATCGAGGCACCAAACTTCGGACGCTTCAGTCGACGCGCGGCAAGGTCAACCCGCCCTGATCCTGGTACTTCCCGCCCTTGTCCGCGTAACTCTTCTCGCACACCATCTCCGCCTTCAGGAAGATCATCTGGGCGATCCCCTCGTTGGCGTAGACCCGCGCCGGCAGCGGCGTCGAGTTGCTGATCTCCAGCGTGACCTTGCCGCGCCACTCGGGCTCGAGCGGCGTGACGTTCACAATCAGGCCGCAGCGGGCGTAAGTGCTCTTGCCCACGCACAGCACCAGCACATCGCGCGGCACCTCGAAGAACTCGACCGTCTCGCACAGCGCGAAGCTGTTGGGCGGGATCACGACGTGGTCGGTGCCCAGCTCGGCGGTGTCCACGTGCACCATCAGCGCATCGGTGAAGTGCTTGGGGTCGACGACGGTGATGCCGCCGGTCCGGGGCGTGGGGGTGAAGATCTTGAAGCTGGTGCCCACCCGCACGTCGTAGCCGTAACTCGACACGCCGTAGGAGATCTTGCCCGGGCGCTTGATCGCCTCTTCGAAGGGCTCGATCCGCACCAGCTCACGGATCTGACTGTCGCAAAGAACGCCCACGCAAACTCCCCCGCCGGCGCGCAGACGCCGGCAGCCGTCGGACGGCTCTGAAGTTCTTCACTGACCTTGCCCGGACGTCCGGGCCGGCACTCCGCGATATCCCAAGCCCACCGATCCCGCGAACCCGACTCTCGCCCGCTCACTTCTTGACGGCCGTGCGGTTCTCACCAACCGACACCGTTTTGCCCGACACCGTTTTACACCTGAACATTTACCGATCTGTACGTTCGGTCTCCAAGAAGCGTTCGGGCGAGGGGGGACAGAATACCACTACAGATCGTGTCTTCAAGCCAGCTTCAGCACAAAATGCGGGTGATGGCCTGTGGATCATCTGTCAGGTACTCGCAAGCTCCTTCAATTTCGGCGCTTACAGGCGCTCAAAAAGACTGAAGAGACCCACGGGACCCCAACATCTTGAGGACTGAGCGTCCTCCACCGGATTTGAACACAAGGGATTGTGCATAACTTGTCATCTGTGGTTCGCGTCCCGTTCGCTGCCACCTTCCGCGCGCTGCGCCCGTATCTCGTACAGTTGCGCAGGGCCGCGGAACAGCGGACCCAAGCGCCCGGCTGGGGATGGCCGGGCGCGCGAAGGAACAGACCTGATGAACGTGTCGCGCGAGTCGGTCCGGGCCAAGGCCCGGGGTGGTGCTGTGTCGATCGGCCTTCGCGCCCTGTGCGTGGCCGTTGTGTGCACGCTCGGCTCGTGCTCCTCGGCGCCCGAGCCCAAGGCGCGCAAGGTCGAGCCAATCGTCAGAGACACCCCGCTTGCGCTCCGCGGCACGGTCGGCAGCGAAGTCACGATCATCGGGATCCAGCCCACGCTGGTCTCGGGGTACGGCCTGGTGGTCGGCCTTCAGGGCACCGGCGGCCAGCCGCTCAACCAGGCTCTCCAAGCCACCATGGAGCGCATCGCGGCCCAGAACCTGGTCAGCAAGGCCACCGACCTCGGCGATTACAGCGCGCTCACCAACAAGTCGCCCCGCGATCTGCTGCGCGACCCGAACGTTTGCGTCGTGGTCGTGCAGGCGGCGATCCCGCCGGGCTCCCCCAAAGGCGGCCGATTCGACGTCACCGTCAGGGCCATCAACGGGTCGAGCCTCGAGGGCGGCGTGCTCTGGACCACCGAGCTGCGCTTCGGCCAGCCCAGCACCTTCGGCCAGGCCCAGGCCCGCCAGATCGCCATCGCTCGCGGCCCCATCTTCGTCAACCCCTTCCTTGAGAAGGGCGACGAATCCGTGGTCACCGAAAAGAACTCGCCCGAGGTCTCGGACTTCAATCTCCAGGCCGGGCGCGTGCTGGGAGGCGGCCTGGTCACCGAACCCCTCGGGATCGAGCTCGTCACCGACAGCCCGTCCTACGTCCGCGCCCGCGGCATCGCGGCCGCGATCAACAGCCGCTTCCCGGAGGCCCCGGGCGACCGCGGTCCCACGGCGCGCGGCCTCTCGGGGGGCAACTTCGAGTCCGGGTCCGGTGGGCGCATCGAAGTCCGCGTCCCCATCACCTACCGCACCAACCCCGAGGAATTCCTGCGGATCATGCAGGGCGTGCAGATCGATCCCAACTCGCCCGAGGAGTACGCCCGCCGCTACGTCGGCGCGATGAAGGCCGAGCCCGCCCTCGCCGACGACCTCTCCTATTGCCTCGAGGGCCTGGGCCCCAAGAGCCTGCCGTTCCTCCGCGAGCTGTACAACTACGACGAGCCGGTGCCGCAGATGGCGGCCCTGCGCGCCGGTGTCGGCCTCAACGACGCGATGGCGACTCCGACCCTCATGGAACTGTCGAGGAACGCGGCAACGTCGACGATCCGGCTCCAGGCGATCGCGCTCCTGGGCGACGCCAAGGCCGGCCCGCAGACGGACCTGGCCCTGCAGGGCCTGCTCGACGAGAACGAGCTGCTGGTGCGGGTCGGCGCCTACGAGGCCCTCGCCAAGCGCGCGGAGCGCAACGAGTTCGCCCGGCGCTTGGAGCTCCGCCGGCCCGACCCCGACCAGATCATCACCAACATCAGCCCCGCGGCGGTCGAGGACGCCGCCATGCTCAGCTTTGCGCCCAGCATCCAGGGCGTCGAACGCAACTGCATCGGCTGTGGCACGGGTCGGTCACCCAAGTTCATCCTCGACGTCATCCCCTTCGGCGAACCGCTGGTCTATGTCACCCAGCAGGGGTTCCCCCGCATCGTGCTGTTCGGGTCGACCTTCACGCTCCAAAAGCCGCTGCTGGTGTCGGCGTGGTCGAACCGCTTCATCCTGACGGCCGACGCGTCCACGGATCCGATCCGGGTTTCGTACAAGACAAGCCAGACCGCCCGGGCGTTCCGCGGGACGGTCCCGGACGACCTTAGGAATCTGATCGAGTACATGTCGCGCGACACCACGCCCGAGGATCCGCGCCCGGGCCTTGGTTTCCGGTTCTCTGAGGTGGTGGGCGCGCTCTACGCCATCTACCGGGACGGCGCGACGCAAGCCGCGTTCGCCACCGAGCGGGACCGGCTGCTGGCGGCGGTCATGTCCGCGACCCGAGCCGAGGGCGTGCGGCAGCGGCCTGAAACCAGCCGCGACGTCGAAAACGTGATCGTCCTGAACCGTCCGGCCCCCGCGAAGGTCGAACCGGCCGAGCCGGGCTCGCTGGTTCAGCCCATTCCGCCCAAGGAAAAGTGACCGTTCGGCAGGCACGCCCGGGCTCTGATGTCATGCCATGCGCCCGGGGTCTTGGCCGGTGCGCCGGGGCGTCGAACCGAGCCGTCACGCCGCGGCCGTTCCCGGTATCATGCCGCCCTTGAATCGTTCGTGGACTCCGGCCGGACTGGTCGATGTCTACGGGTCGGTACGCGATGCCCGAAGGAGTCGGGCGGTGTCGCTCTCGCGCTCGGCGGGTCGGCACCGGCTGCAACAGGAGGTTGCCCGTTCATGCGTTTGCTCAAGCTCACTCTCAACGGCTTCAAATCCTTCGCCGACCCCGCCGAGCTCACCTTCGAAAACCCGATCACCGGGATCGTCGGGCCCAACGGCTGCGGCAAGAGCAACGTCGTCGACGCCATCAAGTGGGTGCTGGGCGAGCGCTCCAGCAAGAGCCTCCGCGGCACGGAGATGATCGACGTCATCTTTGCCGGCTCTTCCGCCCGCAAGCCCTCGGGCATGGCGAGCGTCACGCTGACCTTTGAAAACCCGGTGAAGGAACGCGCCGACCATACGACCGCCCTCGGGGTGGCAAGCCCGGCAAGTCTGCCCCCGGCGAACGAGTCGGCCGTGCCCGAAGAACCCGAGGTTCCCGCAGTCGAAGCGGCCGCGCCGATCGCCGGGCACGACACCGCCGAAGAACCGACCGTGATCGACGCCCATGCCAAGGGCAAGCGTGGCCTTCCCATCGACGCGGACATCGTCGAGGTCGAACGCCGCCTCTATCGCGACGGGACCAGCAAGTACCTCATCAACGGCAAGACCGCCCGCCTCCGCGACATCCGCGAACTCTTCCTTGATACCGGCATCGGCGCCGACGCCTACTCGATCATCGAGCAGGGCAAGGTCGACGCCATGCTCCTGGCCAGCCCCCAGGAACGCCGGACCATCTTCGAAGAGGCGGCGGGAATCGCCAAGTACAAGCAGCGCCGCATCGAGGCCCAGCGCAAGCTCGACCGCGCCCACGCCACCCTCGCCACCACCCGCGAGCAGCTCGACTCGACCGAGCGCCGCCTCCGCATCGTCCGCGGCCAGGCCGTCAAGGCCCGCAAGTTCCGCGAGCTCGATCAGGACCTCCGCGCCTGGCGCATGGCCCTCGCATTCGAGCAGTACGACGACCTCCGCCAGCGCCTCGAGGGCCTGACCAGCCGGCAATCGGCCCTCCAGGGCGAACGCGACGCCGCCAACGCCGCCCTCGCCGAGGTCGAACAGGCCAAGCAGGAGGCCGAGATCGAGCGTCACGAGCTGCACGGCGCCCACAAGAAGGTCGAGCAGGAAATGCTCGGCGCCGAGCACGCCCGCGCCCAGGCCCAGCAGCGCCGCCAGATGGGCGAGCGGGCCCTCGAAGAGGCCACGCGCCAGACCGAGATCGACCGCCAGCGCCTCGCCGACGCGCGAGATCGCCTCATGAAGACCGAGGCGGCCGCCGCCGACCAGGCCGAGAGCGTCGCGGCCCTCGCCGAAAAGCTCGGCGAGGCCGAGCGGGCCCTGGCCGCCGCCAACGAGTCCCGCGCGGCGGTGCTCGATGAACTGACCCAGGCCCAGTCGCAGCTCGGTGAGCGCCGCGCCCGCCTCTCGCAGATCGACCGCGAACGGGCTTCGCTGGGCGCCTCGCTCCACGCCGACGAGCGGCGGGCCGACGGCCTTCGCGAACAGGCCGACCGCGTGGGGAACCGCTCCGCCACCCTCGACGCCGACTGCCGCGCCGCCCGCGATGGTCAGGCCGCGGCACGCGCCGCGGTCGAATCGACCCAGGCCCGCGTGCGCGAGCTGGAACAGGCCCTGAGCGCCAAGGACGAAGAGCTCACCCGCCTCACCGAGGACCGTCGCGGCAGGGCGGCACGCCACGCCGAACTCGAGCAGGAATTCGTCCGCCTCGAGAGCCGGCGCGCCACCCTGCACGAGATGGTCCAGAGCCGCGCAGGCTACGCCGACACGGTCAAGGCCGTGATGGACGCCCGCGACAAGGGCGCCGGGTTCGGCAACGTGATCGCTCCCCTGGCCGAACTCATCCAGACCGACGAAGGCGGGAACGACTCGGCGCCGCTGAGCGCGGTCGAGTCGGCCCTGGGCTCGATGCTTCAGGCACTCGTCGTCAACTCGCTCGCCGGCCTGCCGGCGCAGGCCGAACTGGCAACGCTCAAGGGGCGGGCCACGTTCCTGCCCATCGACCCAGTTCCATCCTCGGAACTGATCGCACCCGCCGCCGCGAGCAGTCTGCCCACCGATGCCGATCTGGAGACGTTGCTGGGCGGCCGGCTAGTCTGCCTCCGGCGCGTGGTCCGCGCCCGGGCCGATGACTCCGAGCAGGGGCTCCTCCTCGCCGACCGCGTCTCGCGCTTGCTCGACCGCCTGCTGGGCCGCACGTACCTGGTCGAGAATCTCGACGTCGCCATGCTCCTCACCGCCGGCCCCCTTGCGGGCGTGCCGCAGGGGGTGCGCTTCGTCACGCGCGAGGGCACGGTGCTGGAGGCCGACGGGCGCGTCACCGCCGGCCCGATGACCGGGGCGCAGGCGGGCGGCCTGCTGCAGCGCCAGCGCGAGCTCGCCGAACTGAGCGCACGGCTGTCGGTCCTCTCCACCGAAGTCGCGCAGGCCAAGTCCGACCTGGCCAGCGCCGACTCCGAGACCTCCCGGCTCGCCGAAGCCGCGGGCGAGCTCCGAAAGAAGCTCGCGCTCGATCAGCGCCAGGTGGTGGGCGAGCAGTCGCGCGTGGAACGGGCCGGGGCCGAGGCGTCGCGTCTCGAGCGGGAGCGCACCCAGGCCGCCGACGAGCTCGCGCAGCTCCGCGAGCGCCTGGCCAAGATCGAGAAGGACCAGCACTCCCTCCGCGAGCGCGTCGAGAGCCTTGGGCGGCTTTTCGACGAGCAGCAGACCGAAGTCCGCACCCTCGAAGAGTCCATCCGCGCGGTGCAGCAGCGGGCCGAGGCCGCCTCCGAGCAGGCCACGGCCGCGCGCGTCGAGTCGGGCAAGCTCGGCGAGCAGCTCGGGCACGCTCGGCGCGAGGCCAGCCGGCTCGAGCTCCACAAGGACGAACTCCTGCGCCAGGTCCGCGACCTCGACCAGCACGCCGAGCGCGCCGCCGGGCTGCTGGCCGAGCACGCCCGGGTCATCGAAGAGTCCACCCGCGCCGGCGAGGAGGCCGCGGCACAGCTGGGCACGCTCGCCGAGGCCCTCCGCGCCGCCCGCGAGAACGTCGAAGAGGCCGAGCGGGCCGCGCTGGAACTCGGCGAGCGCGTGCTGAGCGCCCGCCAGCAGGCCACGACCCTGGAACGCGACTGGCACAGCCTCGAGGTCTCGCGGCGCGAGCTTGAGGTCAAGCGTGAGACGCTCGAGGAGCGGTCCCAGGAGGAATCGTCGCTCGACCTGGCCTTCGAGTACCCCGAGTACCGCGCCATGATGGACTCGGGCGAGGTCCTCCGCATCGCCGTCGCCGAAGCAACCGCGTCGATCGACACGCTCCGCGCCGAGATCCGCAAGCTCGGCAGCGTCAACCTCGACGCCATCGACGAGGAATCCACCCTCGCGGCTCAGAACGACGAGCTCGTAAAGCAGGTCGCCGATATCGACGCCGCCCGCGCCCAGCTCGAGGAGCTCATCACCCGCCTCAACCAGGTCAGCCGCGAACGGTTCGGCGAGGTCTTCACGAAGATCCAGGAGAACTTCGGCAGCCAGGACGGCATGTTCCGCCGGCTCTTCGGCGGCGGCAAGGCCGAGGTC
Source organism: Phycisphaerales bacterium (assembly GCA_044223975.1). Lineage (GTDB taxonomy): Bacteria > Planctomycetota > Phycisphaerae > Phycisphaerales > UBA1924 > CAZCPB01. The sequence continues at coordinate 195,987 of JBGALI010000003.1, forward strand.
CGCCTCATGAACCTCATCAAGGAGGTCGAGAACCCCGACGGCTCGATCAGCAAGGTCGAGACCGACCAGACCGACCTCCTGGAGAGCGGCATCGAGGTCATCGCCAAGCCGCCGGGCAAGGAGCCGCGATCGATCAGCCAGCTCTCCGGCGGCGAGAAGACCCTGACGGCCGTCGCCATGCTCATGGCGATCTTCCGCTCCAAGCCCTCGTGCTTCTGCATCCTGGACGAAGTCGACGCCGCCCTCGACGAGGGCAACGTCGCCCGCTTTGCCGGCTGCCTCCGCCAGTTCACCGACCTCTCCCACTTCATCGTCATCACCCACAACAAGCGCACCATGCAGCAGACCGACCTGCTCTACGGCATCACCATGCAGGAGCGCGGCGTGAGCAAGCGCGTCAAGGTGAAGTTCGAGCAGGTCGGCAAGGACGGCCAGATCCACGGCCACACCCCCGAGCACGGCCCCGCGGCCGCGGCATCGCCCTCCGCGGCGCTCGCGCCCGAAGGTGCCGAGACCAACGGCGCCCACGGCGAAAAGCCCCGTCGAGGCAAGCGCGGCATCCTGCAGGAGGCGCTCGCCTCCATGCGCGAGCCCGCGGCAACGTCCGAAGCACCCACCTGACCCCGCGCACCCCCGACGCCGGCCGCCGATCGGGGCACGCATCGGAGCAGTTGATTGAGCGCCAGCCCCTCGTCGAACCGCGGTTTCGCCCTGCGCGCGGTCGCGGTGGTGCTCCTGGGGCTCGCGCTGATCCGCCTCAACGCATGGGTCGGTGTGATCGCGTCGGGCAGCGTCCAGATGGACTTCGCGGCGTTCTACGGCGCGGGCCAGAGCCTCAACCTCGGCTACAACCCGTACGAGAACAACATGCTCAAGAGCCCGCCGGTGTGGGACGGCCTCTCGGCCTACCGCCACAGCCGGTTTCTCTACCCGCCCTTGGCGGCAACGCTCTTTCGTCCCCTGGCGATGCTCTCGTACCCGGTCGCCAAGACGGTCTGGACATGGATCGGCCTCGCGTCGCTTCTGGGCACGATCCTCCTTTCCTTCCGCATCGCGGGCCTCAAGAGCGTTGACGCGCTCCTGCTCTCCTGCGCCGGCGCGGCATCGTTCTTCCCGCTGCTGTGCAACCTCGACCGAGGCCAGATCGACCTCGTCACGCTCCTCTTCATCACCGCCTCGGTGTACGGGCTCTCGACCGGGCGCCGCACCGGCGGCATCGGTGCGGGGGCGCTGCTGGCGCTCGTCGTGCTTCTCAAGCTCCACGCCGTGCTCTTTGTGCCGTTCCTCATCCTTCGCCGGCGCTGGGACGCTCTTGCCGGACTGGTCATAGGGGGAGTGCTGCTGGGCGGGCTCTCGCTGGCGTTCAACGGGCGCGCGGCGATCGAGGATTACCTGCGGGTGCAGTTGCCGCGCATCGCCGAGTACGGCGAGAACGGCACGCCCGAGATGCTCATGCCGCTCGACATGCTCAACTCGCGGATCGACCCGAGCGGCAAGATCACCATGGACGGTAAGCCGTTCGCGATGGAAGCGGTGAAGTTCTTCCCCAACGCCACGCTCGTGCGCCCGCTCCGCGTCGGCGCCAACGATGCCGGTTTCTCGCCGAAGATCTCGGCGGTGTCGCTGGGGCTCTTTGCGGTCGGATTCGTCGCCGTGGCGCTCACGATCAGCTTGCGCTCCCCCGGCCCGCGCCCGCCGGGGCTCGAAGAGCTTCTCTACTGGCTGACGGCCATGGCGCTGGTCATGGTTACCGCCCCGCTCACCTGGACGATGAACGTGGTCTGGCTGATCCCGGCGCTCCCGCTGGCGTTCGCGCTCGGAGCCGACGCGCCCGATCGTGCCACCGCCGCGGCGGTCGCGCTCCTGGTCCTGGCGTTCGTCATCGCGTGGCTGCCCGACACCCGCGCCCACGCCTTCCTGCGCCCCCTGGCGATCCTCGACGAGGGCAAGTACATCGCCGCCGAGATTCTCACCGTGATCGCCGGCGCCTATCTCGTCCGGCGATCAATCGCGGCTCGCCGCGCCCGGCCGGTTGATCCCGCGGCTCCCGCGGCGTGATCGCCCGCAAGCCTACTTGCCGCCGCCGGCTCCCGCCGCCGGGGCCTTCTCAGGGACCCGCCCCTTGTCCGCGTCGCCGGCGTCATCGGCCGTCACCGTGGCGCTGGCTTCACCCGGGCCTCCTTCGACGGTCAGGCCGACGTGAATCTGCCCGTCACCCCCCACGTTTTCTGGCCCAACGAGCACTCTCGCGTGGCCGCCGCCGGGCAGTTGCACCTCCATCAACGCCGTTCCGTCCGGCCCCGCCTCGACGGTGTGCTCGCTCTGCACGCCGTTCACGGTGAGCCTCACGCGGTACTGCTCGTACAGGCGCGTCGCGCCGTACACCGCGCCCGCGAGCATGAGCCCGCCGATCCCGAACAGCAGCCCCGCCCGCCTCGCCCGGCTCGATCCGTTCTGTCGTGTCGCCTCGTGCATGATGAACTCCTCGATCCTCGTGTTCCGCGCGGAGCCGGGCCATTCCCGCTCCCTTGTCGCGGCCAGCAGTGAATCCAGTTCCCTGTCCGTGCTCATGGCCGTTCTCCCCGACCGATCAATTCCTTGAGCGTCGCCCGTGCCCGCGCCAGGCGCGACTTCACCGTGCCCGCCGAACACCCCATGGCCGCGCCGATCTCTTCGACGCTCAGCCCCTCGAAGTAGTGCAGGCTGATCACCGCCTGCTGCGCCCCCGGCAGGCGACGCAGGCACGCCTTCAGCCGGTCCGATCCCTCCGGCTCCTCGGCACGCGGGGGCTCCTCGCGCACCATCCCCGGCAACCATCCCGCCCGCCTCTGCCGCCGACTCCAGCGGTTCACCGTGTTGGTCGCGATCCTTAGCAGCCAATGTCTCAGCGGCACCGGCCCGGGCGTGAACCGCCGCAGCGCCCGGAACGCCGCGATGAACACCTCCGCCGCCAGGTCCTCGCTCGTGTGCACATCGCCCACGCGCCGGTAGATGCACGCCGCGACGGCCCGGTAATGGAGCCGGTACAACTCCCCGAAGGCTCGCGGGTCCGCCTTGGCCCGCGCCACCAGAACCGACTCGCTGTCACGCCCGATGTCCTCGAGCACAGGTTCGCGGGTCAGTTGGGCCAAACGTGGTTCCTCGTGCATCGCCATGCCGCGGCGGGCACCCTGATACAGGCGCGCCGACCGTCACAGGTTCCATGATTCCTGAATTCCCAGCACCCGCCCGGCTCCGCGCCGGGTCACTGCGCGTGCGGGCCCGCCAGATAGAACCGGGGGATGTCCACCTCGAAGAGTTCGCCATCCTCGCGCTCGAAGAGGTAGGTCCCTTCCATCGTCCCCCACGAGGTCCGCAGCGGGCAGAAGCTCGAGTACGTGAACTCGGTCCGCGGCGCCAGCTCGGGCTGGCGTCCCACCACTCCCTCGCCGCGCACCACGTGCCGGTCGCCGTCGGCGTCCACCACGATCCAGTGACGGGACAGCAGCTTGGCGGACCGTTCGCCGCGGTTGGCGATGGTGATGCGGTACCGGAAGACGTAGCGGTCTTGTGCGGGGTCCGACTGCTCGGGGATGTACGACGGCGTGACGCCGACCTCGATGGCGTGCGGCTCGATGCGGGTTTCGACGGGGTCGCTCATGCATCGCTCGCGGGCACGGCGCGCACAAGCCACGCCATACAAAGCGTACCAGCCCGCGGCAACGTCCGCGAGAGGTCCTTAGGCGTGTTTGGAATGCCCCCGGCTCACCCAGGCCGCACGCGCGTCACACGTTGACGCGCCCCGGGATACGGCAGGGCCGCGCGCGTGGACGCCGGACCGTTCCCGTGGTCTGTTTCAGTCGGGCGCTGAAGCGCCCTCGAAAACCAAAGAGCAGGGAGAGTGTCCATGTTCCCCCCCACGACCGAGCCCTCGCCCCCGGCCAACACCGGCGCGTTCCGGTCCGTACCGACGTGCAACATCGTCCGCATCCTGAGCGGCGAACTGCCCATGCCCAGCGAGAAGAGCCGGGACGGACGCTCCGCCCGGGCCCGCGCCGTGCCGGCCGCCCGCTACCAATTCAACTGGTGGCAGCGCGTGCTCCACGCGCTCGGACTGTTTGGCTGAGCCCCCGAAGTCACGCCGCGAGGCGGCGCTGAATGTCGGCGATCCACGGCGGGGTAAGCCGCCGGTGCTCGGCCAGCAGCTTCCCGCGCGAGAGGTAGTACAGCGCCATCAGGCCCTGAAAGATCCCCGTCAGCACGATCACCAGGCCATAAACGCCGAGCATGATCGAGTGCGCCAAGGAAGCCGTCGACCCGATGATCTCGTCCATCCCCGGATCGCCGGTCAGGAGTTCAGGAGTGGACGCCGGCGCGTGCATGGTGTCCCAGATCTGCCACAGGCAGTACACCGTCACCGCACCGGCGATCACCGCCTGATTCAGCGCCAGCAGCCGCGGCCCGCGCTCGTCGAGTTCGCTCAGCATCCGGCGACCCCGGAGTTCCAGGAACGCCCCGACGCCCAGCCCCAGGCCGAGCACCAGCGCCGGCAGGCTCCAGAACCCGCTCGCCAACGCGCACGCGGCAAACACCGCCGCGGTCCACCCGTTGAACCCCGCGATCCCTGCCGCGCGGCGGATTTTCCGTGCCCGCTCGCCCGCCTGCTTCACCAGCGCCGCGTTCTGCACCGACAGCACCGCGCCACCCAGCACATTCCCCGCGGGCGCGGCGACTCCCGCACCCTCCGGCTCGTTCGGCGTTTGTGGGACTGCGGTGTTCATGGCCTCTTGTATCGACGGGGAGCGCGATCGGCTGGAACAGCCCCCGACGCCCGAAGGCCACGCCCCGACCTTCAGCGTAACGACCGGCCGCCCGGGTTCATGCGAGCCGGTACTGGCAGAGCACGCCAGGCGATGTCCTCCGCCCCTGATTATTGGACAGCCCGAGGGCGCAAGTCGCTTGCGTCAAAGACCGGGAAGTCTGCCATAACTCTTTGATTGACTTAGAGTTCAGATAACCTGAATCTGCGCTGTTTTCGGTACTTTGCGCTTGTTCGGTCCGGCAACACCGCTTATTTTCGGATGGTGCGACACGCGGGAGAGGCGGTCGCGCTGTTGGCCGGGGTTATGTTCCTCCGGACAACCCTCGAACGGATCAAGGAGAGTTGTGCAATGAATCGATCCCTCGGACTGATCGGCGCGGGGGCGGCGCTGATGCTTGCGTCCGGCGCCCTCGCAGACTCGGTCAGTTACGCGTTCAACAACGGCTCGACGAACTTCACGACGGCCATCAGCAACTTCCAGACGACGGGCTCGATGATGGACGGGATGAAATTCACCGCCTTCTTCGGCGACGGCAGCAGCCAGCAGGCCATCTGGGGTGACGACGCGGTTTCCGGTCCGGATGCCGGCCACGCGGTGGGCACCAACTGGCAGGTGCGCGAGAACGGCGACACGTTCGGCGGCGCCTGGGAGATCCAGAACCGCACCGGCAAGTCCCTGACCAAGCTCACCATCGACGCCGGCGTCGGCGACACCGTCTTCGACATCGACTTCGGCGGCATGGATGGCACCGCGGGGTCTGCCGCAGGCCTGGACTTTGACATCACCGACACCGGCACCGGTCTCAACATCCTGGCGACCTACACCGACCGCGTCGCCCTCACGGGCAACAACCCCGTCGGCGACCTCTGGCGGTTCCTCCAGATCGAGTTCCTCAACAACGGGGGGCTGGCTTCCGGCTCCACGCTGTTCTGGACGCAGGACACCGACAACCTCAAGTTCAGCGGGGACCTGGGCGTACCTCTTCCCACCGCCGCCGGCATGGGGTTGACCTCGCTCGTCCTTTGCGGTCTTCGCCGCAGGCGCTGAGCTCATCCAGAGTCGCGCATGGAGAGAGTGCGCGGCCGGAGAGAGGATTGACGCGGCTCCGGGGCTCAGGCCGCGGGGCCGCTGTCGCTTGGAGAGCGTGCCCGCGGGACCGGTCAGGCCGGCCGGATCCCCGACGCGGCAAGGACGGCTTCCAAGCGTGTCTTCACCGATGGCCATTCCTCGCGAATCACGCTGAAGTAGGCCGAACTCCGCACGTGCCCGTCGTGCATCACGCGGTGCCGCCGCAGAATGCCTTCGAACTGCGCCCCGATCCGCAGAAGGGCGTTCCGCGACCGCTCGTTGCGCGCGTCGGTCTTGAACTGCACGCGGTGCGCTCCTTGCGGCCACGCCCGCTCGAACGCGTGACGCAGCAGCAGGTACTTGCACTCGGTGTTGATGCTCGTCCGCCGCGCCGTGGCGCCGTACCACGTCCACCCGATCTCCAGCGCCAGGTTCTGCGCCTGAATCTCGAGGTACCGCGTCGAACCCACCGCCCGGCCCGTCGACCGGTCGATCACCGCGAACGGGTACGCCTCCCCCGTGCCGCGTGCCTCGAGCGCCGCGTTGATCATCGCGCGCATGTCCTCGTGCGTGCGCGGCTGCGGCGCGGGCATGTACAGCCATATCCCGTCTTCCGCCGCGGCAGCCAGCAGGTCCGTGGTGTGATCCAGGCACAACGGCTCAAGACGCGCTCGCCCTCCTGGCAATTCGAGCGGCGCGGCGGGCAGGGCGATGGGCGGAGTCATGCCCGATCATTGCCCGCGCCAACGTGGGCGACGCGCTCTCCGTACAGTCCAGCATGCCAAACGCCGCAAAACGCCGCGCCGTCCACCGCGCCCTCTCGCTCTCGGCCTTCACGGCCGCAACGGTGCTTCTCGCCAGCCTCCCGCCCGCGGGCTGCTCGTCCGCCCAGATCGCGCTCAAGGAGCAGTTCGGCTACGCCAAGCGCGAGCAGCTCGTCGACCGGGTGAAGGACGCCCGCGACGAGCAGGTCGTCGCCAAGAAGCAGTTCTCCTCGGCCCTCGAGGAGTTCATGTCCGTGACCGGCGTCAAGGGCGGGGACCTTGAGGCCAAGTACGACACGCTCAAGAAGGAGTACGACCGCAGCGAGTCCCGCGCCGCCGATGTGCGGTCGCGCATCACCGATGTACAACGGGTCGCCGATGCTCTCTTCAAGGAATGGAATGAGGAGCTCAAGCAGTACTCCAGCGACGCCCTGCGGCGCACCAGCGAGCAGGAGCTCAAGTCCACACGCCAGAGTTACGACAAGCTGATGGCCAGCATGCAGGGCGCCGCCGACAAGATGACCCCCGTCCTCGCCGCGTTCAAGGACCAGGTTCTCTTCCTCAAGCACAACCTCAACGCCCGCGCCATCGCCTCCCTCCAAGGCACCGCCCAGCAGATCCAGCTCGACGTCTCGGGACTGATCAGGGACATGGAAGCCTCGATCGCCGAGTCCGACGCGTTCATTTCGCAGATGGAAAAGGACAAGACGTAAAGCTTGCGGCCCGGGCGTCGGCGGGCGCGGTACAGCCCGGATCGCCGGCTGGACACCGTGCCGCGTAGACTTGCCACCGGTGCTCCGACCGTCATTCCATCGCCCGCTCCGCCGCGGCCACGCAAGCGTGGTGGTCATCGCCCTTCTGGGATACTTCGTGGCGGGCCTGGGCGTTCTTCCCTCCGCGGCCCTGCTCTCCAAGTGGGGCGTCCTGCCGGCCCGCGATGCTTTTTCGGCGTTCCCCTGCCAGCACGATTCCTGCGGCTGCATGTCGGCCGAGGCGTGCTGGAACGGGTGCTGCTGCTTCACGCTCCAGGAACGCCTGGAGTGGGCCGGCGTCCGCGGCGCCTTCATCCCGTCGTGGGCCCGCGCGGGCGCGGCCGACGAAGCACGCACGTCCGGGTGCTGCTCCGAGAAGGCGCCGGGAACGCACGAAGGCGGAGGGCGCGTGATGTCCGGGCTTTCCTGCCACGGCGATCAGGCGTGGCTGTTCACGGGCGTCCCGCCCGCACCCCGCGATGGCGCCCCCGCCTTCGTGCTCGCGGAGCGCATCGTGCCCCGCGAATGGGCGCACGCGCCGGCGTATTGCCAGGCCTCCCTCGACGCTCCGGTGCCCCCTCCTCGCGCTCCCCGCGCGTAGGCGGCGTTCCCCCCGCACCACACCCGACACCGGAGCCTTCGCATGCCATTCGCGGCAGCGCGCCCACACCGTGGCCGCGCGTTCACGCTCATCGAGCTGCTGGTCGTCATCGCCGTGATCGCCCTGCTGATCTCGCTCCTGCTCCCCGCGCTGGGGCGAGCCCGCGAGACTTCCAAGAGCCTCTCGTGCCAGTCCAACCTGCACGAGATCGGCCAGGGTGTGACGCTCTACACCTCGACGTACAGCGAGTGGTACCCGCTCTCGAGCCACACCACCGCGGACGTGACGAAGGACACGTCGTGGCTGCAGTCGCTTCAGCCCTACGGCGTGACGACGCAGGACCGATTTTGCCCGGTGGATCAGGAACGGGCCAACCGCCTCGCGAGCTACGCCACCAACGATCACTTCGAGCCGCTGACGCCGGGCATCGACTACAACAAGTTCACCAAGCAGACGCTCCCGGGGGGGCGCACCCGCGCGCTCAACCGCGTGTTCCTCATCCCGCGTCCCTCGACCACCGTGTATGTGGTTGAGCCCGCGGGAGCGGGGGCCATCGACCACATCCACTCGATCGGCTGGACCGCGCCGGCCCAGTTCGGCGCGGCGATCTCGGTGCGGCTGCACCGCGGGGCCGCGAACTACCTGTACGCCGACACCCACGCCGGCCCCATCGCATGGGCCGAGATTGCCGCGACGTTCCGGCCCGACCACAACGTTCTTGATCCCGAGCAGGCGCCATAGCACCGGCCCGGGAGATGTGTTTTCAGAGTCTGAACGCTCACTCCATTCTGGAGATTCGAATCATGTTGAACCGCACCCGCATTGCTTCGCTCGTGAGCTGCTCGCTGTCGTTCGCGAGCGCTGCGCTCGCGCACCATCACCATTTCACGATCGACACGGTCTCGGGCCCCGACGGCCCGAAGACCGTGATCGTCGCCGGGTACTACCCCGAAGAGGCCGATGCCCACCTCGAGTCCGACGGCCGGGCGTGGGACGGCGAAGTCTTCCTTCACCTCGACTGCGTGGACGATCTCGCTCAGCCCGGCGCGTTTGACGGCTGGGCGGGCGGTGATGAATTGGTGCTGACCAGCGACTTCTACTTCGCCACCGGCCGACTGGCCGGGGGTGATTTTCGCTACGAAATCGTGAGTGTTGAACTCATCGGCGGCGACGTGAGCGACCTGGCCTGGGGCCACTTCGACGCAACCTCGGGCGAGTTCGTCGCCGATGCGCTCTCAACCGGCGCTACCCGCGCCGAACGCAGCGTCGACGTGGGCGCCGGCCAGCACGACCACACCCAGGCGTTCTGCCTCTCCGCCGCGTACGGCGCCTACGACGTCACCCTGATCGCGTGGGACGCCAACGGCGTCTACGCCGATTCCGACCCCGTCACCGTCCGCATCGCCGTGCACCCCTGCCCGGCGGACTTCGACCGCGACTCGTTCGTGAACGGCGTCGACTTCGACCGGTTCGTGGAGTTCTTCGTGGCCGGAAGCGACGCCGCCGACTTTGACGAGAACTCCTTCGTCAACGGCGATGACTTCGACCACTTCGTCGAGGCCTTCTACGCCGGCTGCTGATCAGCCGCTCCCGCGGTCGCGCCGAGGCATCGGCACGCCCGCGTTCCGCCGCGTCGGCCTCGCGCCAACCCGGCTTCCACGCGCCTGCAACCGCGGGCCGTCCGCCCGGTACACTCTCATCGCACGCCCGGGAGATTCTCAATGATCACGCCCGCCACTCTTGCCGTCGCGCTGCTCATGGCGGGCGTGGCACTCCCAATCGCCTCGCAGCACGCCCCCGCCGCGACCGTCGTCCAACCCCCGGCGCCTCAACCGACCGCCACGGCCGTCTCTCCCCCCACCTTCACCGACACCAAGCCCCGCGACTACGCAGGCCTGCACAACGTCGTCGCCTACCACACCGGCTTCTTCTCCGGCAGCGTGCCCGAAGGTGACACCGGCTTCGACACCCTCAAGGCCCTGGGCATCAAGACTATCATCACCGTCGACGGCGCCGAGCCAGACCTCGCCGCCGCCAAGGCCCGCGGCATCCGCTACATCCACCTCCCCATCGGCTACAACGGCTTCGACGAGCAGCGCAAGCTCGAGCTCACCCGCGCCACGCGCGACGCCATGAAGGACGGGCCCGTCTACATCCACTGCCACCACGGCAAGCACCGCAGCGCCGGCGCCGCCGCCGCCATCGCCGCCTCCCTGGGATGGATAACGCCCGATCAGGGCGTGGCGCGCATGAAGGTCTCCGGCACCGCCCCCAACTACAAGGGCCTGTACACCTGCGCGGCAGAGTCATCTGTGCTCGGCACCGACGTCATCGACGCCGTCCCCACGCACTTCCCCGAAATCTCACGCCCCGCCGGCCTCGTCAAGAGCATGGTCGAGATCGACGATGCCTTCGAGCACCTCAAGCTCATCGAGAAGGCCGGCTGGAAATCCCCCGCCGACCACCCCGACCTCGTACCGGTCTCCGAGGCCGGCCGGATCGCCGACCTGTACCGCCTGCTCGAAACCAATGACCGCGTCGCCGCCAAGCCCGCGGAGTTCTTGACGTTGCTCAAGCAGGCCGGCGCCGAGGCCCAGGCCATCGAAGACCTGCTCGCCGCGCCCAGCCGCGACACGGTCAAACTCGCGGACCAGCTCAAGCTCCTGGGCGCGTCGTGCAAGGACTGCCACGCCAAGTACCGCGACTGAGCCGGCGCGGCAACGGCGTCCCGAGCCCATCAAAAAAGCCCGGACCATCCGTGGCCCGAGCTTCTCTCGTGTCCCTTGAAATCGCTTCGGCCGCTCAGTTCTTGCCCTTCTCCGCGGGCTTCACGCCGCTCTCGCAGCACGCCGCGCCGTCCTTGGTGCAGCAGGACGCGGTCGCGGCGGCGGTGAGGATCTTGGTCGCGGCGTCGGCATCCTTCACCCGCGTCATCTCGAAGACGGTGGCGTGGTCGGCCGAGGGCTTGCCGTCCACGTAGTACTGCCATGCCGCGGCGAGATGGTCGTCGTCCTTGAAGGTCAGGACCAGGCTGTGCATGTGCCCGTCCTTGTCGGACTTGAGGTTGGTCGCGTCCTTGAAATCAAACGCCAGCACGTTGGACGTTCCGCCGCCCTTGCTCTGCATGCGCGGGGCGTTGCCGACGGCGCAGTAGTGCGTCATGAGGATCGAGTCGCCGTCCATCGCGTACACGCTGATCATCTCGTGCGCGGTGCCGGGCATGAGGGTCTCGGTGACGACCGACCCGTTGCCGGTGACGCGGTAGATCGCGCTGGTGTGCTGGCCATCCTTGTCGTCGGCCGACTGCCACACGCCCGCGAGCTTCTTGAGTTGCTCGAACTTGACCTGTGCCTCCGACATCTTCACCCCGGCAACGACCTTGGCGGGCTGCGCCGCGGGCTTCGCGGGCGCCGTTGCCGAGTTCTGCCCGGCGGCGGTGCCCGCGATCGAAACGACGGTGGACAACGCCAGAATCTTCATGAGCATGGCTGAACTCCATGGGTGTTTGGTGCTGCGATTATGCCTTGAACTCGGGCCCCCGTCCAACCCGCTTTTGCGTACAACGCCCATTCATGGTGATGCGCGACGGCCGGCATTTCCTGCGGGTTCCACGCCAGATGCGTTCCCGCACTGGCGGTGCTCGCGAAGAAGCGCACCGCTTGAGCAGGTCCCCGGCACCACCCCCCACCCCTAGTCGTGCACTCGGGCGCGCCATCCAACGTCGATTTCAGGACTCCTCACTCCTCGATGGCCAGACGCCCTGGCGCCAGCGCTGATACCGTGCCCAACATGACCGCGCCGACGCCCTCCGCAGTTCCGCCGATTCCACATTCGCCGGTCCGCGGCCGCCACTACAAGTACTACGACCTGGTCATGGCCGCGTTCGTGGTCGTGCTCTTGTGTTCCAACCTCATCGGTCCCGGGAAATTCTGCGGGATCGAGCTCGGGGCCCGCATCATCCCCGACTGGACACAAGAGAAGGGCTTCATCCTCACCAGCGTCCTGGTCTTCGGGGCCGGCAACATCTTCTTCCCCATCGGCTACGTCTTCGGCGACGTGCTCACCGAGGTCTACGGCTACGCCCGCTCGCGCAAGGTGATCTGGGCCGGCTTCGGCGGCATGATCTTCGCTTCGATCATGGCCTTGGTGATCGTCAAGCTCCCGGTCTTCATCAACCCCAACAACGCGGGCGAGGGAGGGCGCGCCCAGGCCTACGCCGACGCGGTCTCCACGATCTTCAGCAGCACCTGGCGCGTCACGCTCGCCTCGCTCATCGCCTTCTGGGTCGGCGACTTCGTGAACAGCCTCGTGCTCGCGAAGATGAAGGTCCTCACCCGCGGCAGGTGGCTCTGGACGCGCACCATCGGCTCGACCATCGTCGGGCAGTTCTGCGACAGCCTCATCTTCTACCCCGGCGCGTTCTATGACGGCACCAACGGCGTGACGATCGCCAAGGTGTGCATCTTCAATTGGATCTTCAAGGTGATGGTCGAGGTCGTCATGACCCCCGCGACCTACGCGATCTGCGGCTTCCTGAAGCGCGCCGAGAACGAGGACTTCTACGACACCGACACGGACTTCACGCCCTTTAGTCTGAAAGACTAAGCCGCGCAACTCCCCGCGCGGGCAACTGTGCCACGGCGCGATGTCCCGGTCGCGCTGGCCATGAAAAAACCCCGGGCCGCGGGGCCCGGGGAATGTTCCATCGATCAAAGACTATCGCCGCGGCGCGATCACCAGCGGCCGCCGCCACCACCTCCACCGCCGCCGCGCGAGCCGCCACGCCCGCCACCACCACCCCCGCCGCCATAACCGCCTCCACCGCCGCCTCCACCAAAGCCGCCGCGGCCTCCACCACCGCCGCCACCGAACCCGCCGGCGCGGGGTTCACGGGCGCGGGCCTCGTTGACCACCAGCGCCCGGCCGCCGACCTGCTGGCCGTTGAGCGCGTTGATCGCGTTCTGGGCTTCGCTGCCGTTCTCCATTTCCACAAAGGCAAAGCCGCGGCTGCGCCCCGTCTCCCGGTCCATCACGATCGAGGCCGACACCACCGCACCGTGCGGCTCGAACAGCGAGCGCACCTCGGCGTCCGTGGCGCTGAACGGGAGATTGCCGACGTAAATCTTCATGACGCGAGTCCCAAGCCCGAACCGTGAAAGAGGAACCTGCGCGCAGTCTCGGGCGGAATCCGCGTCGGTCCGACCATGCTCGGCCCCGGGCCCCCCGGGGCTCCCACACCGTCATTTTCAGTATAGCAATGGGTGCTTTCACCGGGCCACGCGCGGCGCGACGCGAGGCGTTGCACTCGCGGCACGCGCGCCAGAATCGGACGCGCCTGCCCTCAATCAAGTCACTCGACACCGCCCGGATGCTCACCCCATCAGCGCCGTGACCAGCAGACGGTGGAAGTGGTGCACGCCCTGCTCGCGCGTCGGCGAGTACCTGCCGCGGTCGTAATGGCGCGATCGCATGCCGCGCTGCACGGCCTCGACCACCGCCTCATCCTCGCGCTCCACCCGGTCCAGCCCCGCCCCGGCGCCCGCGTCCAGGCGCGAGCGGTCGCGCACGTACGACAGAAACGACACGCGCGTCGTGTCGACGCCCAGGGGCCGCACGACGTTGACCGACACGCCCCACGGGTAGACGTTGATCATGGTGTTGGGGAAGATCCAGTAGTAGTACGCCGCGATCTGCTTGGCATGGTCCGGCGAGCCCGGCGGCGGATCGAAGCACTCCTCGCCCCGCTTGCTCACGCCCAGCTGCAGGTTGCACCACGGGTACAGCTCCGTCGTGTAGCTCCCGTAATCCAGCACCGCGTTGAGGCCCGCGTGCACGTACGGCAGGTGGAACCCTTCGAGGTAGTTGTCGCAGTACAGCGCCCAGTTGGCGCGAACGAGGTAGTCCCTGCTCCGCGCCGCGTCGAACACGCAGTCTTCCAGCGGCATCCAGCCGATGCGCTCCGTAAGCGGGCGGAGCACATCCTCGAGCGGCACGACGGGATTGAGGGACGCGAACACAAAGTTCTTCCACATCGCAAAGGGCACCTTCTTCAGGTCGTCGGCCCCGGAAGGGAAGTCCTTGGTTCCCTCGAACTCGGGCATGAACTTGAAGGTGCCGTCGAGGTTAAAGCGCCGGCCGTGGTAGCGGCACGTGAGCGTGCGCTCGCGCGTCGGCGATTCCACCAGCACCGTGCCCCGGTGCGTGCAGACGTTGGTCAGGCAGTGCACGCGGTCGTCCATGTCGCGCGACAGCAGCAGCGGCTCGTCCAGATACCCTTCCAGCAGCGTGAACGGGTGGACCTGCCCGGGCACCTTGACCACCCCCGTGTCCCCGACGAACTGCCACGACCGCGCGAAGACCTTCTCACGCAGCAGCTCGTGCACGCCCGGGTCGGTGTAGAACCGCGAGGGCAGCGTCCAGGCGCGAGAGATGTCGGGGTCGACGGAGATGGGGTCCATGAGGGGCAGTCTACCGCCCTCTTGAATATCGGATGTCGGATGTCGGATGTCAGAATACACGCGTCGAGGCTCCGGTCTTCACATCCCACATCCCACATCCCACATCCGACATTCCCCCGTTGACTCTCCGCCCTTCCCCGCTCACCATTCGTCATGGCCGTTCGCATGGAACTCTCCCGCATCCTCATCCGCGAGCTCAACGATCTCCAGATCATTGAGCTCCGCGAGATGGCCCCCGAGGGCGACGAGCCGGGCGCCGACGAGCGCCGCCTGCGGTCGTTCCCGATCGTGATCGGCCTGCCCGAGGCCCAGGCGATCGAGCGGCGACTCAAGGGCATCACCATCAAGCGGCCCCAGACGCACGACCTCCTGGCCGGGGTCATCGAGCGCCTCGGCGGCACGCTCCTCTCGATCACGATCAACGACCTGGCCGATCACACCTTCTTTGCCACCCTCGACGTGCGCACCGTCGGCGGCGAGACCATCCACGTCGACTCGCGCCCCAGCGACGCGATCGCCATCGGCATCGCCCAGGACGTCCCCATTTATGTCGAGGAGCACGTGCTCGACTCGGCCGTTTCGGACGAGAGCGAGTCGGCGTAAAGGAAAGCTCACTCGCCAGATCGGGAGAGCCGCAAAGACGAAGGGGATCCGAGGACGACAACACCATCCCTGGGGTGAGTTCTCCCTTTCCGTGCAATGCCTTGCCTTTGTGCTCCTCCTTCCTTTGTGGTAGAAACTCTTCCAACTCGCCCCGTCGCACCGTCGACGGGAACCGCGCCGCACCGATGACCACGAGCCCCGTTCACCCCGGCCCACGCGACGATGGCTCGCACGTCAGCCCCGAGCGTTACCTCACGAGCGCCATTCCCGGCATCGGCGGCGTCATCAAGCAGCGCCCGGAGGACTTCCTCGTGGAGGAGATCCCCCTCTACGAGCCCTGCGGCAGCGGCGAGCACATCTATCTGTTCGTTGAAAAACGCCGCATGTCCACGGGCGAGCTGGTCTCGCTCCTGTCCTCGCACTTTGGCGTGCCGCGCCACGCCATCGGCTACGCCGGCCTCAAGGACAAGCTCGCCGTCACGCGCCAGGTCATGTCCGTGCACGCGCCCGGCAGGAAGATCGAAGACTTCCCCATGATCCAGCACGACCGGGCCGCGGTGCTGTGGACCGACTACCACGCCAACAAGCTCCGCACCGGCCACCTCCGCGCCAACCGCTTCTCGATCCGCGTCCGCGCCACGCCGGTCATCGGCGTCCTCCACGCCCGCCGCACCCTGGCCCACCTGGCGCTCCACGGCGTTCCCAACCGCGTGGGCGAGCAGCGCTTCGGCCCCATCGGAAACAACCACCTCGTCGGCCGCGCCATCGTCCTGGGGCGCGACGACGAGGCCCTCCGCCTGCTCCTGGGCCCGAGCGCGCACGCCGGAGAATCCTCCGCGCCCGCACGCGAGGCCTTCGCCCGCGCCGACTACCGCGCCGCGCTCGACGCCTTCCCCCGCGCCGCCCGCGCCGAGCAGAGCGCCCTCCGCGCCCTGGTCCGCGGCGCCGACGCCCGCAGCGCCGTCCACGCGATCGACGCCCAAGGCCGGCGGTTCTTCGTCTCGGCCTTCCAGTCCGCCGTCTTCAACGCCGTGCTCGACGCCCGCGTCGAGGCCGGCATCCTCGCCTCGCTCCACCCCGGCGACCTGGCGCAGAAGCACGACAACCGCGCGATCTTCGCCGTCGAGGACGCGGCCGCCCTCGACCCCACCCTCACCGAGCGCCTCGCACGCCTCGAGATAAGCCCCACCGGGCCAATGTGGGGCACGCGCATGATGCGGGCCTCCGGCGACACCGACGCCGCCGAGATCGCCGCCCTCGAGCGCGCCGGCGTGTCGCTCGCCGACCTCGACGCCTTCGACCGACGCTCCGCCCACCTCATCGACGGCGCCCGCCGCCCGCTCCGTGTGCCCGTCACCGACCCCCAGGTCGAGGCCGGGGCCGACGAGCACGGGGAGTACGTGCGCTGCGCGTTCGACCTGCCGCGGGGCGCCTTCGCCACCGTCGTGCTCCGCGAGGTGATGAAGCCGCAGAGCGGGCACGTCGCCGGCGCGGAGGACGAGCCCGAATGACCGATCCCCACACCGAGCCGGCGCCGACGCTCATCCGCGCCGCGCTCCCCGGCGATGCCGCGGCAATCGCCGCCCTGTCCGGCGAACTCGGCTACCCGGCCTCCCCCGACGCCGTGCTCGCCCGCCTCCGCCGGCTCCCCGCCGACGGCTCGCGCCCGGTGCTGGTCGCCGAGATCGATGGGCGCGTGGTCGCCTGGATGGAAATGACCCGGCGCTCGATGCTCGTCGCCGACGACTACGCCGAGATCACCGGCCTGGTGGTGAGCGAATCGCAGCGCGGCAGGGGCATCGGCCGCACGCTCGTCGATCACGCGGCAGAATGGGCCCGCGCCCGCGCTCTGCCCCGCCTCCGCGTGCGCACCAACGAAAAGCGATCGCGCACCCACGCGTTCTACGAGTCATGCGGCTTCACGCTGGGCAAGAGCCAGCGCGTCTACGAACGCGCGGCACCTGATCCTGATCACTTGTAGCGGCTGAGAAGCTCCACCACCTGCGGCTGCTTCTTCTCGATCAGAAGCGACCGCCGGAACAGCGTCGTCGCCTCGGTCTTGGCGCTCTCGTCGAGCTGGTTGCTCCACACGTAGCGGTTGAGGGCGCACACCGCGGCGCCGTTGATCGCCGGGTAGTACCTGGGGTCCAGGTCCATCGCCCGCCGGAACGACGTCTCGGCCTCGGGGTACTTGCGCAGCCGGAACTGCGCCGAGCCCAGCCGTTCGTACGCCTCGGCCGTGGGCTTGAGGTCAATCAGCTGCTGGAGGGTGTTGGCCATCTCCTCGTACCGCCCGATCTTGCCCAGGCTGTCGGCCAGGTTCAAGAGCAGCGGCGCCGAGAGCTGCGCCAGCTCCGCCGCCTGCTGGTACTCGGTCACCGCCTCGGCGTTGCGGTCCAGCGACGCGTAGATCGCGCCAAGATTGGTGCGTGCCGCGGCACTGTTGGGGTCGAGCTTCACCGCGCGCTGCGCGTACGGCAGGGCCTGCTGGCCCTCGCCCAGCTGCAGGTACGCCGTGCCCAAGTTCAGGTTGGCATTGAAATCGTCGGGCCGGATCGTGAGCGCCTTGAGGTACGCACGCACGGCGTCGCTCAACCGGTTCAGGATCTGGAGCGAGAGGCCGTGGAGGTACTGCGCATCAAAGCTGCCCGGCTCGACCTCCGCGGCCTTGGCGTACCGCTGTTCGGCCGTCTTGTAGTCGCCCTGCTGCCGGTAAATGTCCCCCGCGCCCAGGTACGCCACCGTCAGCGTGGGGTTGGTCGAGATCAGCTTCTCAAACTCGACCCGTGCCGCGTCCAGATCGCCCTTGCCCGCCAGGTCCTGCGCCCGGGCCAGCAGCTTCTGCGTCGGAGTCTCGGTAAGCGAGACCGCGGCCTCACGCGTCCCTCCCTCGCTCGCGGCTGGCTTGGGATCGAGCGCCCCGCACCCCGGCAGCGCCGAGATCACCGCCAGCGCGCCCGCTATGAGGCGGCGCCGGGCGCTGTGCGTGCGGAAAGGTCGGCCGGGAAGAGTGTCTTGATTGGTCATCGTGGGCTTCCGCGCGTTCGAGCGTTCACGCCGGGCCGCCGCGCCGCGTGCGCGCCGCCAGTGCCGCCGTCCGTGAGGGCCTTGAGTCTACGGAGATTGATCGTGTCCCACGCCGTCCCCGCCGGCGTGTCCTCCTTGGGCGTCTCGAGGATCTTCGGTACGGTCGAAAGGTGCGGGTGGTTCACCACGGCTCCAAAGCCGCTCGCCGCCAGCCGTCCGCGCTCTCCCTTGGGCGCGTTGCCGATCGTCCCCGCGCCGATGTGCGCGTGACGGTCGAGGCGGCTGCCGACCTTGCCCTTGGAGTCGTTCACGTGCATGACCCTGAGATTCTCCATGCCGCACGTCGAATCGAAATCGCGCAAGTTCTGCTCGGCTCCGGCGCGGGTCGTGAAGTCGTACCCGAAGGCGTGCATGTGACAGGTATCCAGACAGAAGCCGATTCGCGCCGGGGCTCCGGTAACATCGGCGATTCTCGTCCGCAGCTTTGCTAGCTCTTCAAACGGCCCGCCCAGCGTGCTCCCCGCCCCCACCGTGCCCTCGAGGCACGAAATCGTGCGATACCCCGGCGTGCGTCGAAAAAGCTCCCCGTACGCCTTGGCGATCCGCCCGACCCCCGACTCCAGATCCCATCCCACCCACGAGCCGGGGTGGTGCACCAGGAACGGGATCCCCAGCGCCTCGCAGCGCTCGATCTCCTCGGTCATCAGGTCCACGCTCTTCTCGAAAAGATCGTCCTTCACGCTGGCCAGGTTGATCAGGTACGACGCGTGCGACACGGTCCGGCCCTGCCAGCCCAGACGCGCCACCTCCGCCCGCCATTCGCGCACGACCGCCGGGTCCAGCGGCGGCGCTTTCCACTGCTGCTGGTTCTTCGTGAACACCTGCACCGTGTCGAAGCCGAGCTTCTCGGCCTCGTGCAGCGCATTCACCATCGAGCCCGCGATGGACAAGTGCGATCCGAACATGGGCGAAGCCTAGGGATGCACCGGCGTGCGATCAGCGCCGGCCGGACGCATCTCACCTTCCCGGTGCTCGCGGGCGCACCGATTGGCCGCACGCGCATCCACATCCCGTTCTTTCGCCCCCCCTTCCCCTACACTCCGCGCGATGCCCACCGCAGCCCGGGACGCCCGCGATGCCGTCCAACGGCTCTTCCGCACCCACGGTCCCAAGATCCGCGCGTTGGCACTGCGCATGTGCGACCGACCCGCGGATGCCGACGACGTTGTGCAGGACGTCTTCCTCCAGGCCTACCGCAAGTGGTCGCAGTTCGAGGGCCGATCCGAACCAGGAACGTGGCTGTATGCCATCGCCGTCCGGGCCTGCCGCCGCCACCTGCGCAAACGCCGCACCCGCGAGACCCGGATGCCGGCGCTCTCGACCGTTTCACCCTTCCACGACACCACCCTCGCCGAGATCGACCCCCGGGCACGCGAGCCCCTCTCCGGCGCCCAGACCCGCGAATCCGTCCGGGCCCTCGAAGCCGCCATCCTCCAACTCCCGGAAGCGTTTCGCCTGGCGATCACCCTCAAAGACGTCCTCGAGATGGACACCGATGACGTCGCCGCCGTCCTGGGCGTTCGTCCGCAGACCGTCAAGACACGCGTGCACCGGGCCCGCTTCACCCTCCGCAAGACGCTCATGAAGCGCTTGCCGCAATCCCCCGCGCCCGACCCCATCTACGAACGCCAGGTCTGCCTCGACCTGCTCCGCGCCAAGCTCGCCGCGATGGATCGCGGCAGGCACGCCCCCATCGGCCGCCAAGTCGCCTGCGACCGCTGCCGCGCCGTCTTCGCCGAGCTCGACCTCACCCAGGACGTCTGCCGCTCCCTCGGCGACGACACCATGCCCGCGCCCCTGCGTTCTCGCATCGAACGCCTCCTCTCCGACTCGCGCCAGCCGCCCCCGCGCCGTTGACCACCCCCACACGCCGCGCCCCGAGCGTCCGTACTCTGGGGGCATGACCCACAAGCCCCTCGAAGGACGCATCGGCATTGTCACGGGCGCCTCGGCCGGAATCGGCCGGGCCATCGCCCAGACCCTCGTCGCCCACGGCGCCAAGGTCGTGATCAACGCCCGGCGCGACGGGCCGCTCAACACGCTACGCGCCGAGCTTGGCGACAAGAACGCAGCCGTCGTCACCGGCGACGCCGCCGACCCCGCGACCATCCGCGCCGCGTTCGACGCCGCCCGCGCCACCTTCGGCAACGGTCAACGCGACGCCGACTTGGTGGTTGTCAACGCCGGCCGCGGCTTGAACGGCTCGGTCATGTCCTCCGACACCTCCCAATGGGAGCAGATGATCCGCACCAACCTGCTCGGCGCCGCCCTCCTCATCCGCGAAGCTGGCACGCGCATGCTCAAGCAAAGCGAGGGCAAGACCGGTCCCGCCGTCATCGGCACGCCGCGCGACATCCTCGTCCTGGGCTCCACCGTCGGGCGCAACGTCTCGCCCTTCTCGTCGATGTACGGCTCCACCAAGTTCGGCGTCCACGGCCTGGTCGAGGGCGCCCGCCGCGAGCTCGGCCCCCGCGGCATCCGCGTCAGCGTCATCGCCCCTGGCTTCGTCAAGAGCGAATTCCAGGACGTCGCCGGCTACGACCCCAAGTGGGTCGAAGGCATGTTCGAAAAACTCGGCCCCGTCCTCACGCCCGAAGATATCGCAAGGACCGTGAGCTTCATCGTGAGCCAGCCCGCGGCCGTGCACCTCAACGAGGTCATGATCCGATCGACACGGCAGGACTATCCCTGATGTCGGATGTGGGATGTCGGATGTCGGATGTCGGATGTCGGATGTCGGATGTGAAGAGTAAGGAAGTCACTGGCGACGTTGCTTGGCCTTCCGAATCGTCGCGACGATGATCGCCGTCAACTCGTCACACTCTTTCATCAGTGGCCTGAGTCGTGCGACCTCGACGAGACCTGCTTCGGCGATCAATTCCAGCCAATACCCGCACTCGTCGATCTCTTCCTCAACCGTGCCGAGTTTGCTGATGAAATCCGCGTTGGACTTTGCCCGTCGGCTTGCCCGGTAGTTCGCACCGACAGACGTAGCGGAACGGATCAACTGTCTACCGATGGCGTCCCCGGCCCGCGAGCGCGGCAAGGCATCGGTGAGCTTGATGCCTCGCAGTGCAAACGCCTTCGTTCGCGCCTTCATCTCGTCTGGGCTCATGCGCGAAGAATATCAAGCGGGCATCTGCGTTTGTCAACCGGCTCCCTCAGCCTTCACATCCGACATCCCACATCCGACATCCGACATCGCCTCACCCCGTCCCGTACATCCGATCCCCCGCATCCCCCAGCCCAGGGTGGATGTACCCGCGCTCATCCAACCGCTCATCGATAGCCGCGGCATAGATCATCAGGTCCGGATGATCCTGGCCCATCCTTTTGATCCCCTCCGGCGCCGCCACCAGGCAGATCATCCGCACATCCTTCGCCCCGGCCTGCTTCAGGATCGTCACCGCCGCCGACGACGACCCGCCCGTCGCCAGCATCGGGTCGACCATCAGCACCGGCCCCGCGTCGATGTCCTTCGGCAACCTCTTGAGATAGATCACCGGCTTGAGCGTCTCCTCGTTCCGCGCCATCCCCAGGTGCCCCACCCGCGCCTCGGGCATCACCTCCAGCACCCCCTCGGCCATGCACAGCCCCGCCCGCAGGATCGGCACCACCGTGATGTTCGCGGCAAGCCGCTTCCCCGCCGTCGTCTCCAGCGGCGTCTTCACCTTCACGTCCTGCATCGGAAGGCTCCGCGTCACCTCGAACACCATCAGCCCCGCGATCTGCGCCAGGAGCGCGCGGAACGGTCGATGGCTTGTCGTCTCGTCGCGCAGCCACGAGAGCTTGTGCTGGATGAGCGGGTGCTCGAAGATGACGACGTTGGGAAACTCGCGAGAGCGTTGGCCCATATCCTGAGCGTACCCAAATCAAAGAGAACACGGAGGGTCGGCGGACGCGGAGAAGCGCGGAGCGGCCCTGAGGAGTCCCAGGCAAAGTCACAATCGTGCGCAATTCCTATCGCCGCTTTTCCCTCAGCTCCTGCTCATCTCCGCGTCTCTCCACCCGCTCCTCCCCCTCGCGTTCTCTTGAGGACCACACAATGACCCGCCAAGACCTCGACCGCCTCGCCCTCGACGCCGCCCACGCCCAGGCTGTGAAATCCCTCTCCGAAGGCGGCATCCCCATCGGTTCGGCGCTCATGACCGAGACCGGCGTCATCGTCGCCCTCGGCCACAACCTCCGCGTCCAGACCGGCGACTCCACCGCCCACGCCGAAACCGTCTGCATCCGCAACGCCGGACGCCGCCGCGACTGGCACACCCTCACCCTCGCCAGCACCCTCAGCCCCTGCGCCATGTGCAGCGGCACGGCGGTTCTGCACCGCATCCCGCGCGTGGTCCTCGGGGAAAACACCACGTTCCAGGGCCGCGAGGACTGGATGAAGGCCGCGGGCATCGAGGTCGTCAACCTCAACGACCCGCGCTGCATCGCCATCATGCGCGACTTCATCAAGGCCAGGCCCGAACTGTGGAACGAGGACATCGGCGTGCCGCCCGAAGGATGATCGCGGCGGTCCCTCCCGGGCGCTACTGCGACTCGACTTCCTTCCACGACGTCACCCGCAGCGACACCGGCGGTTCCGTCACGGTCAGCATCTGCGGCACCACGGTGGATCCGATCGTGCTCGCCGTCGTCGAGGGCTTGACCGTCGTGCTGATCGTGCCGCTCAGGAAGTACACCTTGACCACGTAATTCGACGCCGGCGTCACGCCGCCGAAGTGCGCCCACAGCGGCTCGGTCCCGCCGTAGCCGCGGGCGCCCCCGATTTCGCGGCGCTGCAGCAGGTTCGTGCCCGACGCGTCCCACAGCTCGACGCGCACGCCCACTCCAAGTGTATTGGTCGCCCGCGACCCGGCCCCGACGACGCGCACCTTGAGATAGTTCGAGTTGTTCGTGGCGTTGCGCAGAAGCACGTTCGTGCCGTCCTGCCTCGTGAGCGAGATGTCAAGGTCCCCGTCGTTGTCGAAGTCGACCATGCAGCAGTCCTGAAAGTCGCCGCTCACGGCCGCACCGCCGTCCACCAGCGTGAACGTGCCGTCGGCGTTGTTCAGGTACAGCTGGTTCGGCCCGCCGCGGTTGCAGATGTACAGGTCCAGGTGTCCGTCGTTGTTGATGTCCCCCCAGCAGCAGCCCCGCTGCCCCACCGCCGAATCCGTCAGCCCCGCATCGGCGGTCACGTCGGTGAACACCCCCGCGTCGTTGTTCCACAGGAAGCCCGGGCTGTTCGCGGTGTAGTCGGGAACAAAGGCGTCGACCTGCCCGTCCTCGTCGTAATCAGCGAACGCCGATCCGATCTTCTTCGCGGCCCCGGTGGTGAAGTTGAAGCCCGCCGCGTTGTTCAACGCGTACGTCCCATCCCCGTTGGATAGGAAAAACTGCCCGCCGCTGTAGTGGTACAGGAAGTCGGGCCTCCCGTCGCTGTTGACGTCCGCCGAAGAGCAGTAGTCCCCGTCCCCCGCAGACCCGGCGGCGTTGAGCCCCGCGGGCTTGCTCGCGACGAACGACGGCGTGGCCGACTTCTGGTTGATCCCCGTCCAGCTGCCGTTGGCGCTGAACATGACCAGGTCGCACCACCCGTCCCCGTCCACATCGGCCGCCGCGACGGCCTCGTTCCCCGTCGGGCTGGTCATGCCGGCGTCGCCCGTCGTGGCGAACGCGCCCGCGGTGTTCACCCACAGCGCCTCGGTGTTGTAGTCGTTCTTGCAGCTCGCAAAGAAGTCCGGGTCCCCGTCGTTGTCCGAATCGATCCACGCGCCCTGCCGTCGCGCCCCCGACAGCGCCAGCGGCGAGAAGCTCGCCCCGTGGTTGTTGATCATGAGGCGCGGCGATGAGCCGGTGACCATGCAGTCCAGGTACCCGTCCCCGTTCACGTCGGCCCAGTGCAGCCCCGAGCCGTCGTTCTCCGACGACGTCGTCACCACGCCGAACCCCGTGGCGCTCGACACGTCCGTGAACAGGATCGCCCCCGGTCCCTCATAGCACCCGCAATCGAACGACAGCCCCTGCGGGCGCGACACCCCGACCAGGTCGCTGGTCACCAACCCCCCGGTCGCGACCCCGTTGTCGATCGCCGATGACCCGGCGAGAATGGTGTAGACCGTCGTGCTGGAGAACTTGGGGTCCGTGAGGACCTCCTTCACCCCCGCCGCCGTGCCGCTGTACGCGCCTCCGGTATTGCTGAACAGCACGCCGTTGCTGTGGGTCATGGTCGCCGAGGTGGAGGCCAGGTTCAGCCCCTTCCCCTTGTTGTACGCCACGATGAAATTCTTGACGGTCGCCGAACCCCCGTTCTGCTGCACGCCGTCGGTCGTATTCCGCGCGATCGTGCAGTTCCAGGATTTCAGGGTCGTTCCGGGCGTGGCTCCCATGCAGATCCCGCAGGCCAGATTCTTGTAGATCAGCCCGTTCAGGATCGTCACGTCCCCGCCGTCGTCGTACACGCCGTGCGACGTGTTCGAGTAGATCGTCGGCCTGGACATGGTGACGGTCCCGCCCGTCCCCACGACCACCGCACCACCACCACCGCCACCGCCACCGCCACCGCTCGGCGGCGGCGCGACGTATACCCCCCGGTTCTTGTTGCTGTAGATGGTGCACCCGCTCATCGTCACCGTCGAGTTCTGCTGCACCTCGACGCCGTCATCTTTGTTGCTGTAGAACTTGCTGGCGTTCAGCGTCACCGTCGCGCCCTTCACCTGCAGGCCGTCCGTCGTCGCCGAGTACGACAGGCACGTGTCCATCAGCCCGCCCACCGACGCGTTCCACACCACGTTGACCGACGAGAGCGCGAACCGGAAGTTGTAAAACCTGATGTAGCTCCCGCCCACGGTTGCCGCCGTGCCGCCCGGCTTCTTCAGAACAATGTTGCCCTTGAGGCCAAAGATCGCCCCCGAGGTGTCGGCGATGAACTGGATCGGCTTCGACGGCGTGCCGCTGGTCGAGAACGTCACCGACTCGGTGTACGTCCCCTTGCGCACGTACACCGTATCGCCCGCGACCGCCACCGCCGCGGCCTTGCCGATCGTCTTGAACGGCGAGCCCGTCGACGTCCCGCTGTTGGTGTCCTTGCCTGCCGTGGAGACGTAATACGTCGCCGCCATCGCCGGCGCCAGCGCCGGCAGCGCGATCGCGCACGCCGCCACCACACCCGCCCGCGCCCGCACGCCCGCCTTGCCCCACATGTCTTCGGCTCCCGGTGTGCGAAGTGCGCACCCGGTCCCTTATCGACACGCGCACGCGGCACCGACACGGCCGGACCCGTTCTCGGACCCCGGGGTCGCCACCGGCCTCACCGCCCCCCCGCCCCCATCGCCCGCAGCGTCTCGCACGCGGTGATCAGCGACAGCGCCGTCGCCTCCAGCGGCTGGCGCTGGTCCCACAGCGCCACGCGCACGCCCCCCGCCGCCCGCTCGGGCTCGGCGTACATCCACCCGCACGCCTCGTCGGCGGTCAACTGCCGCACGAATCGCAGCGTGTCCGCCAGGCGCGACATTTCCCTCACCCGCTCCGCCGGGTCCGTCAGGCGCGCATCACCCAGCGCCGACGCCAGGTACGCCGCCACCCGCGCCGTGCTCCACGTCGGCAGCGGGCTCCGCGCCCCCGTGAACACGATCCCACCCGCAAGGTCCGCGTTGTCCGGCGCCATCGCGTCGGCGCGCAGCTGGTGCGAGTACACCACCTCGCGGAACTCACGCAGCGCCGGCGCCGCGCCGATCGACTCGCCCTTCAGGCACACCTCGCCCCACCCGACCCACGGCATGAACGCCGCCAGCTTCCCGGGCTCGGACCCGGCGTACACCGCGTCCAGCGCCGACCGCGCCGCACCAAGCGCCGCGCCCGCGTCCCCCGCTCCCGGCCAGCTCTCAACCGCCCGCCGCGCCAAAGCAAACGCCACGACCGCGCGCTCACCCGGCGCCACACCCGCCGGGTTTTCGGCGCTTCGCATGAGGACTTCAATCGCCGCCTCGTAGCGTTCCCTCCAGACCTGCGGCCACGTCGACGAATCCTCCGCATCAAACCCCGGCTCGCGCACCGTCGCCAGCTGCGGCACCAGGCAGCACCACAGCGCCGCGCTCGGCACATCATCCGCCGCCGCCCGCTCCCCCGGCTTCCGCGCCGCCACCGTATCGACGATCTCCACCGCCGCCCGCGCCGCCTCGTCCGCCAGCGTCGGCTCCACTCCAGGCGTCCTCGCGTACGCCAGCAGGGCCCGCGCCGCCAGAATCTCCTCGAACGCCGACGCGCCCGGCGCATCGAACCGCCCCGTCACCGGCCGGTACACCCCCGCGTACTCCACCACGCCCCCCTCGATGCGCCGCCGCGCCACGATGTTCCGCGCCATCATCGACGCCCACGCCCGGATGTCCCCCGCGCCCCGCGGCCAGTCGCGCACGACCCGCTCTCCGCGGTCCAGGAACAGCGCCGGCATCCCCGCCGAAGTCTGCGCCAGCTGCACCGTCCGGAATCGGTAGCAGCGCAGGTCGCGCAACTCCGCCAGCTTCCCCGGCTGCCCCGCCGGGTCCTCGCGCAGCGCGATCCCGGGCTCGCCCGTCGCCCGCGAGATCGCCGACGACAGCGCGTCCCCCGGCCCGATGTTCCGCGACAGCATCGCCCCCGGGAACACCGCCTCCAACTTCGATCCCACCCGCACCGCGATCCCCTCGATGCCCGGACGCACCTCCGCGTCCGCATCGTCGTACGTCGCCACGCTCAGCGGCACCAGCGGCCCGGCCAGCTCCAGGCTCAACGTCGCGCGCGCCCAGAATTCAGCCGCGGCACGCTCCTGCAGCATCGCGTCGCTCGCGACCGGCACCGCATCCCGCGCCTCTTTGATCGCCCGCTCCGCCGCCGCCCTGATCGCCGGCCTCGTGCCGTCACCCTCGTCGGCGAACGCGACCCCGCGCCCCACCACCACCCCGTTCACCCGCAGCGCCACCGATGCGCCGTGCACCATCGGCAACGCCGGCTCCTCGGGCCCCACCGCACCCGCCCGCACCCACCCCTCCACCACGCCAAAGGCCCGCATCGCGTCGCGCGGCAGCAATTCCGCGACCTGCTCGACCACCGGCGGCTGCTGGGCCATCGCCGTCCCGGGAACGCCAAGCCCGAGAACACACGCCGCAAGCGCCCCGACCGCGACGCACGCACGCATCATCGTTGACACCACGCTACGCCCCGTGCCCCGGCCGCCACGCCCCGCAGGGCCGAGAACGCTCCGAGCGCCCCCTTTCCCCTTGCATCGCGCCTGGCACGCCGGTTGAATGAGTACCGGAGACCGTTCAGAGAGGGAAACAATGAAAGAGATGCTTGCCATGACCTTGTACCGGCGTCGACTTGCGATCCTAGCGCTTCTCAGCTTCGCCGCGCTCTGCTGAATCTACCCGCCCTCGACCCGCGGGCACGCCGCCCGCACCCTGTCCGCAGTCCGCTCGCTCCCCGTTCCAGGTCGCTCCATCGCCGCTCGCCCGCCGACAGGCGGCCAGAGCCGGATTCCGCCCGCGGTCATCGCAACACCTCGATCCGGCCCCGGCTTCGCGCCGGTCCCGATCAAAAAAAAGCCCCGACGCCAACGCGCCGGGGCTTCAGGTGTTTTTGGGACTGTCCTCGGTCAGGGGCCTTGGGTCTGGGCCTTACCCCACTGCCCACTGCCCATTCCCGACTGCCCTTCCCGCTACTTGAACTTGATCTTGTCCGTGCCCATCGCGTCGTGCGCATCCATGCCGCCGCGGACCGGGCTGCCGCCGCGTTCCTTCTTCGGCGCCGCGCCCTCCTCGGGGGCCGGGGCGCCCGAGGTGTCGCCCCACTGGGCCCGCTTGAGCGAGAGACCGATCTTGCGGTCGGCCTTGTCGACGCGGAGGATCTTGACGTCCACCTCGTCGCCGGCCTTGACCACGTCCTGCGGGTTCTCGACCTTGTGGTCGGCCAGTTCGGAGATGTGCAGCAGGCCCTCGAGGTCGGCCTCGAGCTCGACGAACACGCCGAAGTTGGTGATCTTCGTCACCGCGCCGCGGACGACCATGCCCGGCTTGTAGTGCTCGGGGATGGCGTTGAGCCACGGGTCCTCGGAGAGCTGCTTGACGCCCAGGCTGACGCGCTGCTTCTCGCGGTCGACCTCGAGCACCACGCACTTGACGCTGTCGCCCTTCTTGATGATCTCGCTGGGGTGCGTGACCTTCTTGGTCCACGACATGTCCGAGATGTGCAGCAGGCCGTCGATCCCCGGCTCGATCTCGACGAACGCGCCGTAGTTGGCCAGGTTCCGCACCTTGCCCTCGATGATCGTCCCGGGCGGGTACTTCTCGCTGACCAGCTCCCAGGGGTTGACCTCGATCTGCTTCATGCCCAGCGAGATTTCCTGCTTGTCCTTGTTGATCTCCAGGACGACGACGTCGACCTCCTGGTTGGGCTGCACGATCTCGCTGGGGTGATTGACCCGGCGCGTCCACGACATCTCGGAGATGTGCACCAGGCCCTCGATCCCGTCCTCGAGCCGCACGAACGCGCCGTACGACATGACGTTGACCACCGTGCCGTGCACGCGCGAGCCGACGGGGAACTTCTTCTCCAGCTCCTGCCACGGGCTGGCCTCGCGCTGCTTGAGGCCAAGCGCGATCTTCTCCTTCTCGCGGTCGATGTTGAGGACCTTAACCTCGACCTTCTGGCCGATCTTGAGCAGCTCGCTGGGGTGGTTGATCCGGCCCCACGACATGTCGGTGATGTGCAGCAGCCCGTCGATGCCGCCGAGATCAATGAACGCGCCGAAGTCGGCGATGTTCTTGACCTCGCCGTTGACGATGTCGCCTTCCTTGAGCGTCTCCATGAGCCGCTTCTTGGCGGTCTCGCGCTCCTCCTCGATCAGCTTGCGCCGCGAGATCACGATGTTGCGGCGCTCAAGATCAATCTTGAGAATACTGGCCCGCACCTTGCGGCCGATGTAGTCCCCGATCTCGCCCGGCCGGCGCACGTCCACCTGCGACGCGGGCAGGAAGACCGGCACGCCGATGTCGACGAGCAGGCCGCCCTTGATCTTCCGCATCACGGTGCCTTCCACCACGTCGCCTTCCTTGGTGGTGTCCATGATCCGCTGCCACGACATCATCCGGTCGGCCTTGCGCTTGGAGAGCTGGATCAGCCCCCCCTCGCCCTCGACCGACTCGAGCAGGAAGTCGTGCGTGTCCCCGACCTTGATCTCGATCCCGTCGAACTCGTCCTTGGGGACCAGCCCCTCGCTCTTGAGCCCGACCTCGACCACGACATCGTCACCGGCGTAGCCGATGATCTTGCCCTTGATCACCCGGTTGGGCGAAAGGTCCGCGACCTTCTGGTCCAGCAGCGAGTCCATGTACGTGGCCCCGCCGCCCAGCTTCTTGCCGTACGCCGCCGACACCAGGGCCTCGGCCTCGGCATCAGACATCCCAAGGGACGCGATCAGATTCTCATCGATCATGTTGTGATTGCTCTCTTCGACGCCCGCTCCACCCTGCCGCGGCCGTTCGGCAAGGAGAGACCGGCATCAAGGCTCCCCGGCGTGTGCCCCGCCCAGAAAAGGACGCGGCACGCCAGAGACCCTGCCCCATAGGGGCGGTTCGGTGACTCTTGAGGGACCCGCTCCCGCAGACGCGGAAAAACAACGGACCGGCCGACCCACCGGGGCAAGTGTAGGCGGAAGCGACCCGCGTTGTCTCGACAACTCCCGGGTGCCACTACCCCCCTTTCGCATCCTTCTCTAGACGCCACGGGTGCAACCGTCGCCTTGATCCAACCGGACAGCCGTGCGATCGAGGCGATGGGCCCCCAGAAGGTGCCATCCCGCGCCCCAGGGCACGCGCAGGGGACCGCAAGGACAATCATCCGAGCACGACTGCCGCGCGACCACGCGACGCGCGATCTTCGCCGCCGCGCCTCCCCACCACCTCCGCAATCTGCACCGCGTTCAGCGCCGCCCCCTTGCGGAGTTGGTCGCCGCACAGCCACAGCGAAAACCCCGTCGTCCGCCCGCGCCCGTCCGCGCTAGCGCCCGGGTCCTTCCGCACCCGCCCCACCAGCACCTCATCCCGCCCGCTCGCCTTCCGCGGCGTGGGAAAACAGTTCCCCGCGCGATCATCGATCACCTCGACGCCGCGCCCGCCCCGCAGCGCCGCGCGAACTTCCTCCTCCGTCGCCGCCCGGCGCAGCGTCACCGTCACCGACTCGCTGTGCGCCCGCAGCACCGGCACCCGCACGCACGTCGGCGAGATCGCGACCGTCGCATCATTCCAGATCTTCCGGGTCTCATCGATGAGCTTCTGCTCCTCCACGTTCAGCCCGGTCTCAACATCCACCGCCGAGTTGTGGCTGAACACGTTGAACGCGCACGGCTCCGGGAACACCGTGCCACGGTTTGACGGTCCCTCCGTCAAACCGTGCTTCCCATCACGGGCGCTCGGTGCACGGTGCGCAACGGAGCTGCCCACCGTCTCGCGAAGTTCCGCCCCCGTCTGCTCCACCAACTCCTCCATCCCCTTGGCCCCCGCACCCGACACCGCCTGGTACGTGCTCACCACGATCCGCTCGATCCCGAACGCGCGGCGGAGCGGTTCGAGCGCCACCAGCAGCAGGATCGTCGAGCAGTTGGGATTCGCAATCAGCGGCGCCGAACTCTCGATCAACTCCCCGTTCACCTCCGGCACCACCAGCGGCACACCGTCCTGCATCCGGAACGCCGACGAGTTGTCTACCACCACCGTCCCGCGCGCGATCGCGCCCGGGATGAACCGCCGCGACACCGCCCCGCTCGCGCAGAACAGCGCCAGGTCCGCACCCTCGAGCGCCGCCTCGGTCGTCTCGCGCACGCGCAGCACCCCGCCCGCGTACTCGACCTCCGCGCCCTCGGACCTCGCCGAAGCCAGCGCGACGATCTTCTCCGCCGGCACGCCGCGCTCCTCCAGCAGCCGCAGCGCCTCGGTCCCCACCGCCCCCGTCGCGCCGACGACGGCGATCCTCTCAAACTCGTGCAGGCTCATGCGCCACGCTCCTTGTCTCGATCTCCACCGTTGCCCGCGCCGCCCCGTTCACCGACTCGGCCGTCGCGCCCAGCGCCGCATCCAAGTCCGCGATCAGGTCGTCCACATCTTCGATCCCGATCGACAGACGCACCAGGTCCTCCGGCAGAGCCCTGGCCTTCCTCACCTCGCCCGGGATGCTCGCGTGCGACATCCTGCACGGCAAGCTCGCCGACGAACCCACGCCCCCGAAGCTCACCGTGATCGGGAACAGTTTCAGCGCCTCGACGATCCGCCGCGACCGCTCGAGCGACCCCGTCGTGAACGACACCACGGCCCCCGGCCCGCGCGACTGCGAGGCGTGCAGCGAGTTCCCCGCGTGCCCTTCAAGCCCGACGAAGAACACCTTTTTCACGGCCCCGTGCCCGCGCAGGAACTCCGCCACTTTCCGCGCCGACGCCTGCTGCGCATCGACCCGAAGCGCCAGCGTCTTCATACCCCGCAGCAACAGGTACGACTCGAACGGCCCCAGCCCCGCCCCCTCGCCGTTCTGCACCAGGTACAGCCGCTCGGCGAGCGAAGCATCGCGCACCGCCACGCTCCCCGCCGAGACATCGCTGTGCCCGCACAGGTACTTGGTCGCCGAGTGGATCGAGAAATCCGCGCCCAATTCCAGCGGCCGCTGCAGGTACGGCGAGAGCGCCGTCGCGTCGATGCTCAGCAGCGCGCCCCGCTCGTGCGCGATCTCCGCCAGGGCCCGCACATCGCACACCCGCTGCAGCGGGTTGGTCAAACTCTCCGCGTGCACCAGACGCGTCCGCGGCCCGATCGCCGCCCGCGCCGCGCCAGGGTCGGCAAGGTCCGCGTACTTCACGATTACGCCCAGCGGCTCGAGAAGCTTCGACAGCAGGCGGTACGTGCCCCCGTACAGGTCATCGCCCGCCACGATCTCCTCGCCGGGCTTCACGAGGCGCGTCACAGCCGCGATCGCGGCAAGCCCGCTTGCAAACGCGAACGCCCGCGCGCCGCCCTCAAGCTTGGCGAGTTGCGACTCGAGCACCGCCCGCGTCGGGTTGCCGCTCCGCGAGTAGTCGTACCGACCGAACTCAAGCGCCGAGTCCTGGTCGAACGTCGCCGTCTGGTAGATCGGCGTCGCCACCGGCCGGAAGGGATCATCAGGGCACGCATCGAACGCGACAAGCTGGGTTCTGATCTTCACGCCGCGGCCTCCTCGGTGGTACACACGACGTTGACCTTTACCGGCTCCAGCGCCGTGGGCCCGCGCCCTACCAGCGTGCCGCGCCCGCCGCCCAGCGACCCGACGAAGAACGCCAGCCCGCGCTCGCGGGCAAACCGCACCGCCTTGTGCTGCACGATCCCCTCGCTCAGCGCCAGCACGTCGTCCCACGTCACCTCGCCAAACCGCCGCGCGTGCGCCGCGTCCTGCGCGGGGTCGCGGTCGTACAGCCCGTCCACGTCCTTCACGAGCCGCACCGCATCGGCGCGTATCCGGTCGGCGATGAACAGCGCCGTCAGGTCCGACCCGCCGCGCCCCAGCAGCGTCGCGCGCCCGAGCGCATCGCGCCCGATGAACCCCGGGATCACCAGGATCGGCCGATCCGCCAGCGCCCGGTGCACGGCCACCACATCAAGGTCCGCGGCAACCGCGTCCGTCTTCTTGCCGCTGGTCTTCAGCCCGATCGCGCCCGGATCGAGCACGTTCGCCGGCAGCCCCGCGCCGCAGAGCGCCAGCGAGAGCAGCGCCGTCGCCGTCGCCTCCCCCGTCGCCAGGAGCGCGGCGTACGCCACCTCGTCGGACTCCGCCGTGATCGACCTGGCCTTGGCGATCAGGCGGTCGGTGGTGTCGCCCAGCGCCGACACCACCGCGACCACGCGGTATCCGCGCTCGCGCCAGGCTCGGATCTCCTTCACCGCATCGCCGAGATGCGACTCGTCCGGCAGCACCGAGCTTCCAAACTTGAGTACGACAGTCGCCCCGATACTCATCGCGCACCTCCCGTCGCTGCCGCGCCGACCAGTTCGGCCGCACAGCTCTCCTGCGCGGCAACCGCCAGCGCCCGCTCAAGGTCCGCGATGATGTCGGCGGGATCTTCCAACCCCACCGACAGCCGCACCAGCCCGTCGGTGATGCCCACCGCGCGCCGCTGCTCGACCGGGATCGACCCGTGTGTCATGGTCGCCGGGTGCGTGACCAGCGTCTCCACCGAGCCCAGGCTCTCGGCCAGCGAACACAGCTTCACGTTGTTCATCAGCGCCCGGCCCGCGCTTTCTCCGCCGCGCACCTCGAACGCGATGATCCCCGCGTGCCGCAGATGCTGGGTCTTCGCCAGCGCCGCCTGCGAGAACGAATCAAGCCCTGGGAACGCGACGTTTTCGACCAGCGGGTGCTTCTCCAGCCACTTCGCCACCGTCAACGCGTGCTCGGAGTGCTGGCGCAGACGGATCGGCAGCGTCTTGAGCCCCCGCAGCGTGATCCACGAATCCAGCGGCGACTGGATCGAGCCGACCGTCTTGCGCACAAAGCGGAGCCTGTCGAGCAGCGCCGCATCACGCGTCGTGACCGCGCCGCCGATCGCCGAGTTGTGCCCCTCGATGTACTTGGTCGTCGAGTACACGCACGCATCGGCGCCCAGGTCCAGCGGCCGCTGACCGACGGGCGTCAAGAACGTGTTGTCCACCGCGAGGAGCGCCCCGGCTCGGTGCGCGATCGCCGCCGCGGCGCGGATATCAGAGAGTTTCAGCGTCGGGTTGCCGGGCGTCTCAACAAACACGAGCTTCGTGTTCGGGCGGATCGCGCCGGCGATCTCGTCGGGCCGCGACGTGTCGACGAAGCTCGCCTGCACGCCGAACCCCGACAGCACTTCTTCGAGCAGCCGGTACGTGCCGCCGTACACAACATCGCTCACCACCACGTGGTCGCCGCTCTTGAGCGTCGCGACAAACAGCGCGTGCGTGGCGGCAAGCCCGCTCGCGAAGCACGCCGCGGGAAGCGAGCCCTCGAGCGCGCCCAGCGCCGCCTCCAGCGCCGACACCGTCGGGTTGCTCGCCCGCGAGTAGGTGTGGCCCTTGTCCTGCCCCACGGCCTCCTGCACGTAGGTGGTGGACTGGACGATGGGCGGCACGATGGCGCCGCTCGCCGCGTCCGGCGACCACCCGCCGCGCACGGCCAGCGTGCTCAGAGGCGGCACTCCGCCTTCGTCTCCGAAAGGACCCGGTTGTGAATCGAACGCCGAGGCAATGTGTGTACGCAGCGACATGCCGTGATCTCCTCACGGCATCAATCGAAAGGTCCGGCCCGCGGCAAAGAGGGGAAGCCGAAAAGGCTCCCTTTTTGCTGGGCGAAACGCTCGCCCGGCCGCATCGTTCCCCCCACCCTTCGGCAGGGGGCTGACCCCGGCACCGTGGTTCTGCCCGTGGCAGACTCGGTTGCCGCCCGGAGCTTGGAGTGCTCCAGGACTCTTGATGCACGGGGGGAGAATAGCGGGCGGTCCGTCGCGGTCAAGCGGCCATGCGTCAGACGATTCCCATCTGGTTCAGGATCATGTACGTGGCGCCGCCCAGCACGACGATGGCCACGATCCCGACCACGATGTTCTTGTTCCGCTTGGCCGTGGCGGCATCCGCGGGACCCGCCGCGCCCTTTTCGACCGACAGCCGCGTGCGGAGCGGACGGCCCTTCTCGAGGTCGTACCCGCAGCCCGTGCAGAGCACCGCGCCGGGCTTGAGGAGCACACCACAGTTGGGGCACGCGGTCATCGCCGTCTGATCCACCCCCTTGAGCGCCGCGGCAAGGCCGGGGTCCAGCGCGGACTGCTCTCCCACGGGCTTGGACCCGCCCTTGGCCTTGGCGAGCTTGTCGAGACAGTCCTGGCAGGTGTAGCGTCCCTCCTTGTCACGCTGGCGCGGACGGTTGGAACAGTCCTGCTTGCAGACCTTGCACACTTTGGCGGCGGACGCCGGTTCGTTGCTCACGAAGTACCTCCGCCGGAAGAATACGCGGAATCGGGGTGCGGCGGTACCATGGCGCCGTGCGCCTGGGAATCCTCGCGGACATCCACGAGCACGTCGAGTTCCTGCGCGCGGCGCTCGAACGCTGCACGGCCGCCGGTGCCACCGAGTTCGTCGACCTGGGCGACGTGTTCAAGGACGGCCGCCGCATCGACGAGACAGTGAACCTTCTGCGCTCGCGACAGACTCGCGGCGTGTGGGGCAACCACGACTTTGGTCTCTGCCACCAGCCCGACGAGCGGGTTGTGACCAGGTACGCGCCCGAGACGTGCCGCTGGCTGGCCGGGTACCGAGCCCGGCTGAAAATCGAGGGGGTGCTGTTCCAGCACATCATGCCGCACCGCAACCCGCACCTTCTGGAGGATCTGTGGCAGGGCGGAGCGGACTTCCCAGACACGCCCGAGAAGGGCACGCCGTGCTTTGCAGGCGGCGACTGGCGCGTGTGCCTCATCGGTCACTACCACCGCTGGCTCGTCACGACCCCAGAGGGGCGGCG
The DNA here is from genome assembly GCA_044223975.1 of Phycisphaerales bacterium. GTDB lineage: Bacteria > Planctomycetota > Phycisphaerae > Phycisphaerales > UBA1924 > CAZCPB01. The sequence goes on from JBGALI010000003.1 coordinate 231,633, forward strand.
GCACTGGGACGGAACGACCGTGCTCGACCTGCGCGGGCCGGAACGGTTGCTGGTGGTGATCGATGCGATCGAGAACGGCTCCTGCGCCGTGCTCGACACCGATCGCTGGACGCTGGAACCCATGCGGCTCACCGGCGAAGCATGATTCGCGATCACACCAGACGCCGGGCACGCGCCGCTACCGTGCCCGCCCCGCGAGCCCCAGAAGCACGTCGTCCATGTTGCGGTCGAGCGCCCCGCGGGCCAGCACCTCGTCGGCCCCGGCGTCGCGGGCTTGTTGAAAGAGGTCCTTGAGCACGTGCGGCCCGAAGGCCAGGAGCCGGATGCGCCGATCGTCGGCGGAGGCTGCCGCGCCGCGGAGACGCCCGATCATCGCCGACGCCTCGTCGGGCTTCTCAAGGTCAAGGAGAAGCGCCGCGATCGGCGCCTCGGGCGTGTTCTCGCGAAGGCGCGCCTCGAGCATGTCGAGCGTGCGCACCGGACGGCAGGGAATCCCGAGCGCATCGGCCGCGCCCTTGATCTTGGTGGCCCAGAGAAGATCGGCGGCGAGGTAGAGGATCATCGGGGGCATTGTTGAGCGGGAAGCGAGCACGAGCTTTCCGGTTGGTGCGGTGCACGGCGCAACCGCCGCCGGGCCCTACTTCAAGATGCCCTGCTTCTTGAGTTCCTCTACGGACGCGCGGCTGATCTGGATGACGAGATCCTTGATGTTGGACGGGTTCGAGGTCGTCGCGCTGCCGGCCCAGATCAGGCTCTCGATCTTCGCCGTGACCGCGTAAAGACTGATCTCCGAGGTGACGACGGTGTCCATGGTCGTGTAGCCGGGGTTGCCCGCGTCGTAGCCGTAGAACTCGAAATCGCCGCCGAACGGTGTGTAGCCGGATCCGTAGCTTGGAGGGACGTAGGTGGTGGTCGTGTCCGAAGAGACGAGACGGAGCACCACCAGCCCGTCGAAGTCGTGCTGCTGCAGGGTGGCGAGGATCTTCTCCTTGTCGCGCACGTCCTGATCGGGGATCAGGGTGTACGACGCGACCGCGTGAGCGGACTTGATCTGGCTGACCAGTTCGTCCTCTCCCGCGCGGCGCTGCGCTGGGGTGGTGTTCGTGACCATGGCCAGCACGTTCTTGAATGACGCGGGCGCCGGCTGGGCAGACTTCCACACCGTCACCACGCTGGTGGCGGCGCATCCTCCGAGAAGCGACAGGAACGCTGCGATGCACGCGGTCACGAAGGACTGGACGGGGTTCGCACGCACAGGGCGCCTCCTTTACTCGTGTGGAGAATCGGAGAATCCAGATTCTATTTCCCGGCCGGCCCGGAGTCTGCCCGAGCCGCCGACGATGCATTATGCGCGAACACGACGGGGACAAAACGCGGGCCGCGACGGCGGCGAAGTCGCCCGAGATAGCCCCGGCCAAGGCCGGGCGCGCCGACCACCTAGGATTGCTTCGGTGGTTCCATCCGCTGACCAATCTTGGGCGGCGCAAGGGAGGGTGCTCATGAGCCATCGCGACTGCGAACATCCGGTCTTCATCAACCCTGCCGCGGCCGGGGCGCACGCTGTGCGCGGGGTGCGTGGCCGGCGGGCCGTGCTGGTGCTGTTGGCGGGGGCGATGGCGATATCGCCCGTGAGCGGCTGCGCGAATTCGGAGCGCGGGATTGAGGAGGCGCTCGCGGTTGTCACGGTCGTAGGAGTTGCCGCGCTGGCGGTGTTCTGCCCGGGTTCCGGGGAATTCCACAGCAGCGGCTCGTGGGATTACGGGTACAACTCGTGCCGGCCGGTCTGGCACTGACCCCGTGCCCCGGTGATGAACACCCGGGCGTGGCACCGATAGAGGCATATGGCCCGGCACGGCTGCGGCGGGCCCATCCCCAAAGTCCCTGTTTTTCAAGTTCATTCACGGCGATTACTTGCAGCAAAGGGACATTTGCCTCTTCAGGTTGACGATCTGCATGCGTAGCATTTAGACCCCGCGGAACGGGCCGCGGTGGGCCGGGAGAGAGCCCCGGGTCGTTAGGCCTCACGGGACCGCGCGAGCGTGTTCCTCGTCGCGGTCGCCGGACCAAAGGATCAGCCCATGCCAGCTGTCGCCTCCACACCTTCCAAAAGTTCCAAGGTCAAGAACGTCGCCCCGCGCGAGTACACCAGCCCGATCTACGAGGAGCTGGCGTTCCCCACGGACCCGAACAACTTGTACCGGCAGACCGTCGGCTCGATGCTGTACGCGGCCGACGTGATGGAGCTGCCGCACTACCTCAAGCTGATCCTCGCCCAGCCCAAGAACGAGATCATGGTGCACTTCCCCGTCAAGATGGACGACGGGAAGTTCAAGCTCTTCAAGGGCTACCGCGTCCAGCACAACAACGCGCTCGGACCGTACAAGGGCGGCCTGCGGTTCCACCACGACGTGCACCTCGACGACGTGAAGTCCCTCGCGTTCCTCATGACCATGAAGTGCTCGCTGGTGGGCGTGCCCTACGGCGGCGGCAAGGGCGGCATCAAGGTCGACCCGCGCCAGCACTCCAAGAGCGAGATGGAGCGCATCGTGCGTCGCTTCACCGCCGCGATCGCCCACAACATCGGGCCCGAGTACGACATCCCCGCCCCCGACGTCGGCTCGAACGCGCAGCACATGGCCTGGATCGCCGACACCTACACCTTCCTCTCGCAGATCGGCGGGAGCAACCCCACGGCCGTCATCACCGGCAAGCCCATCGAGTACGGCGGCAGCCTCGGGCGCGAGAAGGCCACCGGCCAGGGCGTGGTCGACACGCTCTGCGAGATGCTCCCCGAGCTGGGGATGACGCCCGCCAAGTGCACCTTCAGCGTGCTGGGGTACGGGAACGTCGGCTCGTGGTCGGGCAAGATCTTCCAGGACAAGGGCGCCAAGATGATCGCCGTGTCCGACCACACGGGCTTCATCAAGAACGAGCAGGGCATCGACGCCCACGCCCTCGCCGAGCACGTGAACCAGAAGGGCGGCGTCAAGGGCTACGCGAAGGCCACCGCCGTCACCAAGGAAGAGTTCTACAAGACCAAGGTCGACGTCTTCATCCCCGCGGCTCTCGAGCAGATGATCCAGGAGACCGAGGCCAAGTGGCTCGACTGCAAGGTCGTGGCCGAGGGCGCCAACGCCCCCACCACCCCCGCGGGCGAGAAGGTCCTCCTCGAGCGCGGCATCGAGGTGCTTCCCGCCATCCTGTGCAACGCCGGCGGCGTCACCGTGTCCTACTTCGAGTGGGTGCAGAACCGCACGTGCTCGACCTGGGAACTGGGCGAGGTCGACGCCAAGCTCAACAAGCACATGGTCAGCGCCGCCAAGCGCACCGGCGAGGCACGCAAGAAGTACAGCTGCGACCTCCGCACCGCCTCCTACGTCGCGGCCCTCGAACGGCTCAAGCAGGTCTACGAGCAGCGCGGCATCTTCCCCTGAGCAACGGACCGGGCAACACACTGAAATAGCCCCCAAGCCCCGCCCGCGCGGGGCTTTTTCCTGCGCCGCCCGAGCGCGGGAACCTCAAAATCGCCGTCGTGCTCCGGTAATTTCACTGGCACGCCGTCAATTGCGTGGCATGTTTGACGTGTGGGGGCCGCTGCGCGGCTGAGCGCGGTCGGAGTGCATTGACATGCTTCCAGGAACGTGGCTGCTGGCGGTGATGCCGCTGCTGGGGTATCCCTCCGGAATAAACGATCCGGCGGCACCGGGGCGGTACGAGTGGCGGCTCGGCGAGGGCCGCGCCCCCGCACCATTCGTCCTGGTGGCGCCGCGGGGGAACTACGACCTCGTCGCGGGGTCGCGCGGCGGTGCGATCGCCAGCGCGAGGTCGGTCGTGGAATGGTCGGCCATCGAAAATTCCGCGGCGCCCAACGCGTCGGCCATGGCCGGCCCGGGGGGATCGCGCGTGGTTGTGGACGGCGCGGACGGGTGGGTCCGTTCCGTGTCCGTAACGCTGCCGTCCCACGCGGCGATGACGGTGGTCGAAGCGTACTCGGAGACGGGGATACTGCTGGGCACGGCCCGGGGCGGCCCGGCTTCCACGGTGAAGCTGTCGTTCCCCGGGCGCATCCACCGCGTGGTCATCAAGGAAACGCAGGGGATCGCCGGCGCGAACGGGAGCGCGGTGCTGGTGCCGGGGCCCACGACGCTCGCAGCGCTGGGCATCTCGGTGCTCGCGCCGATCGCCTCACGCCGGCGGCGCGCGCCCCGGTCCTGATCGGACAACGTCCTTCCGCGCGGCACTTTTGTCCCGCGGCGCTCTGTTCCGCGGGATTGGGCCCCCGAAGGCGATCAGCGCCGACGGCGGATCGCGCCCAGCAGCCCGAGGCCGGCCATGCCCGCGCCCGCGGCGGTGGGAAGCGGAACGACGAGCGACGACGCGATCGACGTCGAGATCGTGAAGTTCGACTGCGTCGTGTGACGCTCGGCGAAGAAGAAGTCAAAGTTGTAGTTCTGGCCCGCGGTGAGCCCGAGGGTGTTGAGGTTGACGGTCGCCGACTCGGTCGTGTGCACGCCGCCGAGGTCGACGACGAGCTTGTTGTTGATGAACACGAACACGTCGTCATCGCCGGAGAACGTGAAGAACTGCCCGGGCTGGTACGTGAAGAGGTTGTGCAGCTCGAAGGTGAAGTGGTAGTTGTGCGACTGGCCGGGCGTGTTGCCCCAGCCCTGGCCGTCGATCGGGAAGAAGCTGTTGTGCGTGTAGCTGTACACGCTGCCCGAACCGCCGTTGTCGAGCTGGATGGTCTGGACGATCGTCTTGTTGACGCCCACGACGTCGTTGTACCATTGGTTGAACGCCGCCGCGCCGTGCGTGGTGGCCGTGCCGGCGCCGCCGGCGTACACGGGCTTGCGGCCCGCGCCGATGTTCGCGCCCACGAAGCCGCGGTCATCGCCAATGGCGTTCTCGAAGTCGACGTGCCCGCCGGCCTCGTTGAGACCCTTGAAATCGCGGATGGTGCCCGTGAGCGAGACCTTGTCGGCCAGGGCCAGAGCGGGCAGGGCGCTGACAAAGAGCGCCGCGGTCACGACGTGCGAGCGAACCATGATTCTCTCCCTCTTTCGGTGAAGACTGCTGATACGCCGGTCGCGGGGTCTCTCCGCCCGAAACCGCACGGGCCCGAAGGAGACTACCACTTCGCGACTTCGATTCAAGTACAATGTGCACAAGCATTTATGGTGCTGCCGGAATGCGCCGCCGGGTCCGGTAATTTCGCGTGCGCGAGGCGCCCAAGGCCGGTGGGAGAAATCCCGCGGGTCCGAAAACCCCTCATTCCGTGGCTTCGATGGTCACGGTCAGACGCTTGGACTGGAACTGATCGCGGTACAACTCTGCACGCTCGCGGTGCGTCACGAGCACCAGGGCCACACCCGTCTTGTGCGCTTCCATCATCACCGCGAAGGCGCGCGTGGTGTTGAGGGGCGTGAGTTCGACCAAGGTCGCCACCACGTACTCCATCGTCGGTTCGTCGGCGTTGTGCAGCAGTACGCGCCACGGCGGCAGCTGCTCAACCTTGCCGCGCGAGGGCGCGGGCCTCTCCTTCACCGCCGCGCCAGCCCCACCGGTGGGCACGGCCGGCGCCTGTTCGCCCGCGTGCTCCTCCTTGGGGAGTGGCCCGGGCTCCTGGGCGTGCGGAACATCGCTGGTGAAGGCAGGGTCCATCGGGCGTCATTGTCCCACGCTCGCCGCCTCGCGGCCAGCCGAAATGCGTGATAGTCTTGTATTCGCCGCTCCGGCCGCTCCGGCCGAGCCGACCGCACGGGCCAGGAGGGCCGCCATCGCCGACCCCGACAACCATCCCTCGAGCCATTCCACCGGCCCCGGCTCCGCCAACGCGGGCGGGGTGATGTCGTTGCAGCGACTCCTGTTGATCGTGACGGGCGCTCACCTGCGCGCCGAGACCCACGACCGGCCGATCGCCTACCGCCTCCGCGAACGCGTGGTCGAACGCCTGACCGCACGCTTCGGGCCTGAGAAGCACGGGCGGCCGCACCCGCTGGCCCCGGTGGTGTGCTCGGACCTGTGGTACCTCAACAACGAGCCCCTGCGCACGAGGCCGACGGTGTCGATCGGCGGCCCGGATGTGAACGCGCTGACGGCGTACTTGGCCGACAAGCTCCCCAGCGTGCTCGCGGTTGAAGATGTGTTCCTTGTGCAGACCGATCCGGAGATGGTGGATGTGGTGGCCTGCTGCTGGGGCGCCGATGCCGCGGCAACGCTGAGCGCGACCGACGCGTTCGCGGAGCGGTACCTGGACGAGTTCCTCGACGCGGCGCTGAAGGCGGGGACGACGTAACCAGGGGACAGCCGGATGGTGTGCTCCGCTCTGTTCTCTGTTCGATTGCCGCTTTTCGCGGTTCGTTCTTCGCCAGCCCTCACTTGCCAACGCAGAACGTCGCGAAGATGCGGCCGAGCACATCGTCCACCGAGATTCTGCCGGTGAGTTCGGAGATCGCTTCAACGGCCTCGCGCAGTCGGCCCGCGACAAGCTCGGGCTGCTCGCGCGAGCGGGGGGCAAGCACGAGAGCGCCGGTGATGGACGCAAGAGCCGCGGCAATGGCACGCCGGTGCCGCGCGGGGAGCATGGCGTGCGCACCGGTGCGCGAGCCCTGCGCGCCGTCGGCGATGGCACGCCGCAGCACCCGGAGATTCCAGCCGTCGAGCGCACACACGGCGATCGGCGCATCGCTCCGCTCGGAGACCGGCCCGCCCGCCTGTAGCGGGCCCACCGGGAGGTCGGCCTTGGTGCGCACGCGGATCACGTGGCGCGGGGGAGACTCGGCGATCTGCTCGGGCGCGAATCGGCCGGTGGGATCGCAGTGCACGACGACCTGTGCGCGGGCGATCTCGGCGCGGGCCAGGGACTGTGCGGCGGCGTCAACACCGACGGCGCTCTCATAATCAAGGCCGGCCAGATCGACGAGCGTCACACCCGTCGCGCCGGGGAGTTCGCGCGAGAGGTCGAGCGTCTCCCGGAGCGCATCGCGCGTGGTGCCCGCGATCGGCGATTCCACGGCGCGATGTCGGCCCAGGAGCGCGTTGAACAGCGTGCTCTTGCCGGCGTTGGGCGCGCCCGCCAGGACGACGACGGGGAGCTCATCGGACGAGGCCTCCCCCGCGGCGGCGCCGAGCCGTTCCGACATCGCGCCGGCGAGCGCGCCGAGGCGCTCGCCCAATGATTCGGGCGTGATGGCGACGACGTCTTCCTGATCGGTGAAGTCGATGCCCGCTTCGACGAGCGCGAGCAGGCTGGTGATCTCGTCGGCCCACTGCGCGTGAAGTTCTCCGGCGCGTCCGCTTGAGAGCTCGCGCGCGGCATCGAGTTCCTCGGCGTTCCGTGCCGCGATGAGCGCGCCGACGCCTTCGCCCTGTTCGAGCGAGAGCTTGTTGTTCAAGAACGCGCGGGCGGTGAACTCGCCGGGGCGTGCGAGGCGGACGCCCGGGCACTCGAGCAGACGGGCAAGGACACGCTCGGCGAGGACAGGGTTGCCGGGAATCTGGAGCTCTGCCGCGTCCTCGCCGGTGTAGGAGTGCGGGGCGCGGAAGGTGAGGAGCAGGCACGGCAATTCGAGCGAGCCGGCAAGGCAAAGGCGAGCCGCGTGAGCGCCGGGAAGCGCCGCGGCACCGAGAAGGATGGAGTCGAGCATCGCCGCGGTGCTCGACCCCGACAGCCTGACGATGGCACGCGCGGAGCGGCCCGGGGGAGACGCGATGGCGGCGATGGTTTCGGGGAAGGGCATCGGCGTGGAATCAAAGCACGCACGCCGTGCACGAGCGAACGGAGCATACCGAACCTCTGGGCCACGGGAACAACGTCGCCACTCACGCCGACGATTCGCTTACGCCCGTTCCCTCGCCAGCTCCTCCCCCACCGCCGCCGCCAGGTACTCGTACTGCCCGATCGAGTTGTACACCTGCGCGCTGAGCCGGATGGTCCGGCCCTTGCCCGCGACCGACCAGATCGGAACCTGGATGCGGTGGCGCTCGATCAACGCCTCCTGCAGCGCATCGTGGTACTTGCTCTTGCGCGCCGCGAGCTTCGCGCGGATCGCCTCGGGCTGCTCGGGCAGTCGGATCGTGCACAGGTTTCCGAGCATCGACTCGGGCGCCGGGGGCTCGACCTTCAGCTCGCGGCAGACGATCTCGCGGCCCTTGAGCAGCAGCGCGCGGTTGTGATCGAACACCGCCGGCCACCCGTCGCGGAAGACCTTCCCCATGAACTCGATCGCGTCGGGGATCGCCATGAACGGCGTCATGTCGGATGTGCCGACGAAATCAAACTCGGTGAGGAACTGGGCCCTATCGGGCTTGGGGTTCTCGGCGAAGTTGGAGAGCACCATCGGACGGAAGTTTTTCTGCCGGTCCTCGCGCACCCACAGGAACGCCGAGCCCTTGGGGGCGCACAGCCACTTGTGGCAGTTGCTGGTGTAGTAGCTGGCGCCGAGCTTCGTGAGGTCCAGACCGCGCACGAAGCCCGCGGCGTGGGCGCCGTCGATGATCGTGCGGATGCCGCGGCGCTCAAGCTCGGGGACCAGGCGATCCAGCGGCAAGATAAGCCCGCTTGAACTGGTCACGTGGCTGATAAGCGCGGCTTTGGTCTTTGACGTCACCCTGGCCATGATGAGGTCGTACACCTGCTCCGGGCCCGCGACGGGAAACGGGATCGTGACCGGCACCAGCGTCGCCCCCACCATGCCGCACACATCGCGCAGGTTGTTCATGCACGCCGGATACTCATGGTTGTTGGCAAGGATCTCATCGCCTGCCATGATCGCGCCCGTGCGCGCCAGGTGGTGCAGCACTGTCGCCACCGCCAGTGTCGCGTTGGTGACGGGAGCGAAGTCTTGGGCGCGGGCATTCAGGAACGCGCCCAGCGCCGCCCGGGCGCGGTCCAAGAGACCCCAGTACTCCTCGACGAAGTACCGGACGGCCTCGGCCTCCATGCGGTTGCGGAGGCGCTGCTGCGCATGAAGCACCGCGGTCGGGCAGGCCCCGAAGCTGCCGTGGTTCAGGTAGCAGATTGAAGGGTCAAGCTGCCAGTGCACGGCAAGCGGCGAGGGGAACGGCGGGTGTCGGTCGGGCATGGTGCGGTTACAGTAGGATCGAGGGCATTCACCACTCTCCGTTGCAAGTCCCCATCCCACGATGAGCCTTACCGCCCCCAACCCGGCCAAGATCGCCCTGTTTCTTGCCGCGGCGGCGTTCTCCCTGACGCCGTGGTGCCAGCCGTGGATGGCGCTGGCGCTGGGCATGGCGCTCGCGCTGGCTGGGCTCACGGTCTTCGAGGCCACGGCGAAGAAGGTCTCACGCTTTCTGATCCAGGCGTGCATCGTGATGCTCGGCCTGCGGCTGGCGCTGGGCGAGCTGGCGCACGCCGCGGCTTCCGGCCTGGTCTTTGCCGCGGCAACGATCGTGGGCACGCTGGCCCTGGGCGCTCTGGCGGGCCGCGTGCTCCGCGTGGATCGCGAGGTAAGCACGCTCATCTCATCCGGCACGGCGGTGTGCGGCGGCTCGGCGATCGCGGCGGTGGGCGCGTCGATCGGCGCTTCCTCGGCGAACATGGCCGTCGCGACCGGCGCCGTGTTCATCCTCAACGCGATCGCGCTCTACGTCTTCCCGCCGATCGGGCACGCCCTGCACCTCAGCGACGTGCAGTTCGGCACGTGGGCCGGTGTGGCGATCCACGACATGTCGTCGGTGGTCAACGCGTCGAAGAACTTTCACGCCGGATCGGTCGAGGTTCCCGTCGCGCTCGACACGGCCAACGTGGTGAAGCTTTCGCGCGTGATCTGGATCGCGCCCATCTCGCTCCTGGCCCGTTGGTGGATGAGCCGCGCGGCCGCGAAACCGGGCGCCGCCGCAGGGGCGTCCGCGTCGCCGGGCGCGGGCGTGCGCCAGTCCCCGATCCCGATCTTCATCGTGCTGTTCCTGGCCGCCAGCGCGCTGCGGACGTTCGTGCCGCGCCTGGGCGATTACGCTGAGCCGATCCGGCTCGTCGCGAGCAGCGGCTTCCAACTCGCTTTGTTCCTGATCGGCGCGGGACTGTCGCGGAAAGCGATCGCGAGCGTGGGCCCGCGGGCGCTGGGCCTGGCGGTGCTGCTGTGGGCGTTCATCAGCGTCGCGGCGCTGCTGGTCGTGCGGGCGACAGTGACCTGATGGTGATGGACTGTTAAGCCGGGCCGCGGGGTTCAGCCGGTCACATCCACGCGCCGGCCGAGCGAAACGCCGGTTGCCGCGATATTGCGGTCGGCGGGGTGGCGATAGAGCGGCAGGGCGCCGGCGGACGCGTTGGCCACAGGGCGGGATACCTCGAAGTTCACGGGCACGGCAACGGACGCCGCCACGAGCTTGGAGACCTTCGAGGACGGCGCGGCGGCCGGCGTCGCCTTTGCTCCCATCGCCCGCGATGAAAGGTCCACCGAGTCGGCACGCCGTGCCGCGAGCGATTCGGCGACCGACGGTGCGGGAGCCGGCCGCGCCCCGCGCACGGAACGATCCACGCCGGGCGGCGTATTCACGGGGAACGAGAAGTTGGCTGGGGTTGTTCCTTCCATGGACCGCGTCACTGTACCAGCCCGTGTTCCCTGAAAAAACGTCCAGCGCGGTTATCCGGGAGACCATTTCGCACGCGAAAACTGCGCCCCGTGGAACCCTCTATCGTTGACCGCCGTCCCCGGACGGCACGGAGACCCCGAGCATGCGACCGACGACCTTGTTCTTTGGCCCGTTCTGTCGAGCCCTTCCCGGCGTGGCGGCCGCCCTGGTGCTCGGTTTGCTCGTGCTCCCGGGGTGCTCGCACTCGTACGAATCCGTGCCGCTTTCGTTGACGGCCAAGGGCGACCGGCCCGTGGCGCTCGCGGTGCTCGACCAGCGGCCGTATATCAACCCTTCGCCCTCGGGCAAGAGCCCGGCGTACGTGGGCGTGCAGTACTCGCTGGAGGGAATCCCTTTCGACGTGAAGACCGCTTCGGGCCGTCCGATGGCCTCGGACTGGGCCGACGCGATCGCGGCGGCGCTCCGAGCCCGCGGGTTTGATGTGCGCGTCCTCCCGACCACCAACTCGATGGACCGCGCGGCGGTGATCCGCGAGCTGGGCGCGACGGGCTCGCGCTCGCTCTTCATCGGCGTCAAGGACTGGAACGTGGACGCGCGCCAGGCGGCGGATGTGGATTTCCAGATCACCGTGCAGGCGCTCGACGAGAACGGCAAGGTCCTGGCGGAAACCGGCGCGGGCGGGCGCGAGCATCTGGGCGCCGACTTCGTGAACGGCGCGACCTACTCGCGCGACCAGGCGATCGCGGCGTTCAAGTCCAAGATGGAGCAGCTGCTGAACGACCCGAAGATCGTGGAGGCGTTGGGGGGGAAGTGACGGAGTGACGGAGTGACGCAGTGACCAAGTGACGAAGGAAAGACGCTGAGTCGGCTCGCTCGCGATCCGCCTTTCCACTCAGTCACTCAGTGACTCCGTCACTCAGTCACTTCCGAGGGCCCTCACCGCTGGCCCACCGGCGTGTACTTCACGTCGTGCGGGCCGACGTAGTCGGCGTTGGGGCGGAACAGGCGGTTGTCGGTGAGCTGCTCAATGATGTGGGCGGCCCAGCCGCCGACGCGCGAGAGCACGAACGCGGGCGTGAAGAGGTCCAGCGGCAGGCCGATGCAGTGGTACGTGGTGGCCGAGTAGAAATCGACGTTGGGGTAGATCCCCTTGGCCGCCTTCTCGCGGTTCATCACGTCCTCGATCTTGCTCGACTTGTCGTACAGGGCCATGTTGCCGGTGTCGTGCGCGAGCTGCTTGGCGAGGACCTTGAGGTGCGTGGCCCGCGGGTCATAGGCCTTGTAGATGCGGTGGCCGAAGCCGGGGATCTTGGCCTTGGCCGCCAGCTTGGCCTGGATGAAGCTCTCGGCCTGCTCCACGCTGGGGATCTCGCCGAGCATCTTCATGACGTCCTCGTTGGCCCCGCCGTGGAGCGGGCCGCGGAGGCTGCCGATCGCGGCGGTCATCGCCGAGTAGATGTCGGTCATCGTCGAGACCACGACGCGGGCCGAGAACGTCGAGTTGTTGAGGCCGTGGTCGGTGTGCAGCACCAGGCACACGTCCAGCGCCTTGGCCATCGTCGGCGTGGGACGCGTGCCGTTGAGCATGTACAGGAAGTTCTCGGCGATCGACATGCTCTTGTCGGGCGGCACCAGGGCCAGGCCCTGGCGGTAGCGGTGGAACGCCGCGAGGATCGTCGGGACGACCGCGAGGATCGTGAGCGCCTTCTCGCGGATCGCGGGGATGTCCGTCTCGTTGGGCTTGGGGTCGTACAGCCCCAGCGCCGACACCAGCGTCCGCATCACGTGCATCGGCTGGGCGGTCTTGGGGATCGTGTTCAGCACCGCGACCATCTCGCGCGGCATGTCGTACCGCTTGCGCACCTCGGCGCGCAGGGCCTCAAGCTCGGCGGCTTTGGGCAGGCGGCTGTTCCACAGCAGGAAGACCGTCTCCTCGAAGCTCGAGTTGGTGGCCAGCTCGCCGATCGGGATCCCGATGTACTCCAGGATGCCACGCTCACCGTCGATGTACGACATGTGCGTCTCGGCGGCCACCACCCCTTCCAAGCCCTTGGAGAAAGCTGCCATTGTCTCGGTCCTTGTGTCGCGGAGTGCGCCCCGGAATCACACGGCCCGCCCGGGGAAGCGGAAAGCACTATAGACGAGCTTCTCGCAAACTGACATCAGGGAAAACTCCCGGGGGCTGGCACTTCCGGGTACCATGGGGTCGTGTTCATACCTCTCGGAACAGGCCGGCCGCTGCAGCGGACCACGGTCGTCAACCACGCGCTGATCTCGCTGAACCTGATCGCGTTCGGGGCGTGCGTGGTGGCACAGGGGCTGGGCGACAACACGTTCCAGATGCTCACGGATCGCTTCGGCCTCCTGTGGAAACCCTCGGAGCCCTGGCGCTTCCTCACTTACACGCTGCTGCACGACGGCTGGTGGCACATCATCGGCAACATGCTCTTCCTGTGGGTCTTCGGCGCCAGCGTCGAAGACCGGCTGGGAAGGGTCGGCTACCTCCTGCTCTACATCGCCGGCGCGGTGGGCGCGGGCGCGGCCCACGTGGCCGTCAGCCACGCGACCGTGATCGGCGCCTCGGGTGCCGTCGCTGCCGTCAGCGGCGCGTTCCTCATCTTCTTCCCGCGCACCCACATCCGCACGCTCGTGCTCTTCTTCATGATCGGGATCCTCAACATCCCCGCGGCGTGGTTCATCGGCTTTGCGATCGCGCGGGACTTCCTGTTCATGTCCGGCCAGGCCGACGAGGTCGCCCGGGCGGCGCACCTGGGCGGGTACGCCGTGGGGATCGTGACCGCGCTCGCGCTCCTGGCCTTCAAGGTCGTGCCGCGCGAGCACTACGACGCCCTCAGCCTCTTCAAGCACGGCCAGCGCAGGCGCGATATCCGCGAAGCGGTTGAAGAGTCGCAGCGGCGCATCCAGAAGAAAGCCGCGGCAACCGCCGAGAGCGCCATCGTCGACGCTATCGCCGAGGACCGCGCCGCCGTCTCGACACGCCTGGGCGCCCACGACTTCGAGGGCGCCATGAAGGCCTACCGCGTGCTGCTCGAACGCCACGCCAAGACGCCCGCGGCCGCGAGCCTGAGCCGGCGCTACCAGCTGGAGATCGCCAACGCGTTCTTCAACGCGCACGACTATGCCACGGCCATGGCCGCGTACGAACGCTTCCTCGACGCCTACCCGCGCGACCCCGAGATCGCGCACGTCAAGCTGCTCATGGGCCTGATCGCCGCCCGCTACCTCCACCAGCCTGACCGGGCCCGGACGCTCATCACCGACGCCAGCCCGGCCCTTCGCGACCAGGAGCAGGTGGGCCTGGCGCAGCAGCTCCTCGCGGACCTGCGCGGCGGGCAGACGGCATGAGTTGAAGATGAAGGTGAAGGAGTTCAAGAAGGTGAGCCAGCCAAGAATCTAGATCACCTCCATCACCTCCATCACCTCCATCACCTCCATCACCTCCATCACCTCCATCACCTCCATCACCTCCATCACCTCCATCACCTCCATCACCTCCATCACCTCCATCACCACCACTTCCCCCGCGCCCTCCCGCCTCCGCCTCCCAACAATCCCCCATGCCCCGAACGCGAATCAAGATCTGCGGCATCCGCGACGCGGAGACGGCCCTCGTCGCCGGTGATTGCGGCGCCGACGCCATCGGCCTGGTCTTCGTCCGCTCCAGCCCCCGCTTCATCGAGCCCGAGGACGCGTACGAGATCATGGCCAACCTGCCCCCGCTGGTCTCCAGCGTCGGGGTGTTCATGAACCACTCTCTCGACGCGTTCAGCGATATCGAAGAGACCTGCCCCACCACCCTCTCGCAGCTCCACGGCAACGAGGACGAGAAGCTGGTGCGCCGGTGCGGGCCCGGCGTCATCCGGGGCATCCGCTACGACGCCGCGACGATCGCGGCTGAACTGGCGCGCTGGGAAGCGCTCGATGAGGTCGATGCGATTCTCGTGGACGGCTCGGCGGGCGGTGAGGGGCAGGCGTTCGACTGGTCCGGCCTTGCCGCGGCGGTCGAAAACGTCTCAAAGCCGATCTTTCTCGCCGGCGGCCTGACGCCGGAGAACGTGGGCGAGGCGATCCGCGCCGTGCGGCCGTACGCCGTCGACGTCTCGAGCGGCGTGGAGCGTGAGAAAGGCGTGAAGGACCCGGCCCTCATCGAGGCGTTCTGCGAGGCGGTGCGGAGAGCGGACGCTCAGTAGCCAGATTTCTCAGAACCCGCCGAAGAAGCCTCGCCACAACCCGCTCCCGACTCCCGCGCACCCGACGAGCAGCGTGGCCACAAACACCAGCACCGGCGCAAAGATCATGCGGAACACCGTCCGCGACCGGGCCAGCAGCTCGAACACTTCCTGGGAGCTGCCGCCGGCGATGAACACGAACGTCCAGATCACGTAGGCGAGCAGCGCCGTTCCCGCGGCCGGCGTCATGGTGCTGCGCGTCACCGATCCGAGCACGCCAAGCACCGTTGATGTATCGGAGTAGTCGTGCGGCACCGGCCACCGCGCGAGCGCTACCCGTCCCACGACATGAAGCGCGACCGCTGCTCCCATCACCAGCAACGGTGCCGCGGCCGCGATGCACATGCACCACGAGAACGCGCGCAGCCGTCTCCACGTGCAAAGTTCCCGCTCGGTCGCCCACACGATTCCCTTCGGTCCATTGAGATCGAGCCCGCATTCGGGGCACACGCGCGACGCGAGGCCGTGAAGCTCGTAATCACACCCGGCGCAGCGCTCGCGAGGAGACCCGGGATCTTCGTGTCCGAAGCGCACGGACACATGATATTCAGAGCGGGCGAGAACACGGACCGCACGCCGTCGGTCCCGCAGTTCAGCTTCGGAACATCGCCGCCACAGTATCGGCCGTCTGCTCCGGCGACAGGTGCTGGGTCTCGACCACGTGCTGCGCCAGCTCCCTGTAGATAGGGTCGCGGTGCGCCAGCACGCCCTCGATTTCTTCAAGCACGCCCAGCCCCGTCAGGCTCGGCCGGTGCGCGTTGCTCGCGCTGCGAAGCCGGTCGCGGAGCACTTCCGCGGGCGCCCGGAGGTACACGATCACCGCACGCCCCGCGGCCGCGAACTGCTCCAGCAGCGCGGGCGCGCCGGGCGCTGTGGGCGTCCCGCCCCCCAGCGCGATCACCTGCCGGTCGCGCGCCAGCGCGTTGGTCAGGGCCATGATCTCGGCCCGCCGGAACTCGATCTCGCCGTGCTTCGTCCACGCCTCGGCGACGGTCCGGGCGCCGAGTTCCAGCGGGGTGACGTCGTCGAGGTCGATGAACGGCCGCTTCAGCCTCGCGGCAAGCAGCCGGCCCGCCGTCGATTTCCCGCAGCCGCGCAGGCCCATGAGGATGATGTTCATCCCCCGATCCCCAGCGGCAGCACCTCGACCTTGGGACCGGAGACCGGCCCGTGGATGCGGTACGTGAGGGCCTTGTCGGTCACCAGGCCGACGACCTTGCCCGCCTTGCCGAACAGGTTCTGGATCTTTTCGATCGGGCCGCCGTTGGCGCGAAGGTCCATGGTCTGGTCGAATCCGACCGTCCCCGTGGCCCGGACCGCGATAACCTCGGTCGTCACGTTCGACTCGGAGATCTGCACTCCCGTGGGGTTGAGAGTGAACTTCGCATCCGCCGCGTGCGTGAACTCCGCGGAATTCAGGAGCTTGGGCCCCACACTCATCAGGTCGGCGAGCTGCTTCAGGCCGGGGAGCAGGATGAGCCGGCCTTCCTTGAGGGTTAGAGAGCCGTCGCCCGCGAGCTTTCCCTTGGGATCGTCCAGCGCCGTGCGGACCGTCCCGCCCGCATCAAGGATGCCCGCGAACTTCGGCTGCTCTCCCGGCTTCGCTCCGGCCCGGAGCACGTCGCGGATGTTGATCTTCTCGAGCTTCCAGCTCAGGTCAGCCGGGCGCCCGGCCTCGGCGAGACGGGCCCGTCCCCCCGCGGTGATCGCGCCCCCGAGGGTGCGGAAGTCGAACGTCTTCAGGTCCGCCACGCCTCCCTTGAGCGAGAGCGCGATGTCGCCCTTCTGGATGGGGATCTTGTACTCGCCCTGCGCGACGTTGAAGTCGGTGACGTTCACCGTCACATTCACGTCGCCCTCCATCGCCTTCATCATCGGGACCGTGCCGGTCACACCCGCGGTGAGCCGGCCCTTGGCCTCGTGCTCGCGCAGCAGGCTCTGCAGCTGCGGCGGCAGACTCTGGATCGTCGCGTCGCTCACGTCGATCGCGACATCGCACGCCGCGACCTTCGCGACCATCGAATCAAGGTTCACCGCGCCCTTCACCTTCGCCGTCAGCTGCGGGGCACGACCGAACGACGTGTCCAGGTCGTACCACACCCCGTCCGCGGCAGCCGTGGTCTTGGCGATGTTGAGGTCAAGCGACAGCCCCCCCAGCACCATCGGCGGCGAGCCGTCGGCGAGCTGGTAGGTCACCGACGCGTTGCGGAGCTCGACCTTGTCGAGGCGCAGCACCGTCGAGAGCTTGACGTCCTCGTCGACTTTCCGCGTTTCCGACGTGCCGCGGACGAACGGGACCAGACCCTTGAAGCCGCCTTCCTTGGTCTCGATCAGGTTCACGCCCGCGCCGTCGAGCACGATCTTCTTGATCTTGATCGGCTGGCCCGAGGAGGGGATCTCGGCCAGCTCAAACTCCAGCAGCGCGATCTGGGCGACGCGCGTGCCGTCGCGGGCGGTGAGCGTCGCGTCCTTCATCTCGACGTGGTACGGCGCGGTGTACAGGATCGACTTGAAGTCGATCGTCGGCTCGATGTAGCTCGAGGCGATCCGCACGATCTGCTTGCCGATCCACGTATCAACGCCCGAGGCGTTCTTCGAGCGCCACACCAGGAGCGCCGCCACGCCGCCCCCGGCCACGAGCACCAGGACGATGACGATCAGCAGGAACTTCTTCATGCGCGAAGGGTACGCGCGGCGGATCGTTCGCTGCGGGCCGCGCCCTCCGCCGCGGCGGGCCCGCCCCTTGCAACCGGTCGCAGACCCAAGAAAAAAGACCGGGGAATCGCTCCCCGGTCCTGCTCTTCGATGTGCTGAACACGGGCCCCGGCCCGCTCGCTCAGGCGCGCGACTGGTACGAGCCGTTCTCGGTCGAGATGCGGATCGTCTCGCCGGTCTTGATGAACGCCGGCACCTTGACGACCAGGCCCGTTTCCATCAGCGCGTCCTTGGTCTGGTTCGTGACCGTCGCGCCCTTCACCTCGGGCGGGCAGTCCTTGATCGTCAATTCGACCGACGGCGGGAGCTCGATCAGCACCGGGTTGCCGTCGTACAGCAGCACGACCGCGGTCGTGTTGGGACGGAGGTACTTGAGCGCATCGCCCAGGATCCCCTCGTTGATCACGATCTGGTCGTAGTTCTCGCTGTCCATGAACGTCGCGCCCGACGAGTCGGAGTAGAGGTACTCCATGGGGCGGCGGTCGAGGTCGATCACCTCGACGTCGTCCGACGAGCCGAGGCGCTTCTCGGACGACCGGCCGGAGAGCACGTCCTTGTACTTGATCTGGATGAACGCCCGGAGATTGCCCGGCGTGCGGTGCTCGACGGTGCTCAGCACGCAGATCTTGCCGTCGATCTTGACACCCAGACCACCGCGAAGGTCGGTCGCTTTCATGGATTCATTCCGTAAGTTGAGGCCCCGACGCCCGACGGGCGAGGGGTCGTCATGATAGGCGCAGGCCCCGCGGCAGACGACCGAGCACGCTCGTCGGGCCCGCGGGCACCGCCCGCATGGAACCCGACCGCCGCGCGCCGTACCGTCCTCGTTCACAGGAATCCCCGAGGAGCCGACCATGACGATTTCCCGCCGCGACTTCCTTCTTGCCGGTTCGACGCTCGCCGCCGCCACGCTCATCGCGCCGCGCGCCTGGGCCCGGCGCCAGCCGGTGCTTCAGCCCCCCACCACGCGCCAGGTCAACCCCGGCGAGACCCGTTACTTCGATTGGAAGAAGGCCGCCGATGGCGTCCAGGTCGCCTTCGGCGAGGGCGGCAACGCGCTGGTCATGGTGGGTAAGGACGGGGCCCTGCTCATCGACACGAAGAACTGCGGCTTCGGTGAAACACTGCGGAAGGAGGGCGTCTCCTTCGGCTCGCTCATGGCCCTGGTCATCAACACCCACCACCACGCCGACCACACCGGCGGCAACTGCGCCTTCACCGGCGACGTCGCCGTCCTCGCGCACACGAAGGCCAAGCCGCGCATCGCCGCCAACGTGCCCCGCTACATCTCGGGCGCCAAGAGCACCGTGAGCACCTTGTTCAAGAGCAACAAGCTCTCGGCCCGCGGCGTGCGCGAGTCGGCGATGAAGCTCGCCGGCACGCTCGACGAACTCAAGGACCCGCAGAAGGTCGCCGCGCTCTTCGAGCCCACCAAGACCACCGAGGGCAACGAGACGCTCACCGTCGGCGGCAAAAAGGTTGAGCTCACGCACGTCGGCCCCGGCCACACCGACAACGACCTCATCGTGTTCCTGCCCGAGGCCAACGTGCTCCACACCGGCGACCTGGTCTTCCACAAGTGGTGGCCGTACATCGACCGCGCCGGCGGCGCCGACACCGCGGGGTGGATCCGCTCGTGCGAGAAGATCCTGACGCTGTGCAACGACAAGACCGTCGTGGTGCCCGGGCACGGCGACATCACCGACAAGTCCGGCGTGCAGGGGCAGATCGACTTCTTCAAGAAGATGCGCGACGCCGCGGCAAAGGCCGTCAAGGACGGCGTCACGCGCGACGCCTTCATCGCCATGCCCTTCGAAGACTACAAGGGCTTCGCCGAGGCCTCGAACTTCATCAGGCCCGTCACGCTCGGAGGCCTCTACGACGAGGCCGCGGGGACGCCGGCGCAGTAAGCCCCGACATCGCGCCGCTACGGCAACTGCGAATCGATCTCGCGAGCGCCGTGCAGAACGCGCAGCACACGGACGACGTCGCCGGCGTGAACGTAGAAGACGAGGAACGGCCGAAATCCCTCGATCGAAACGGACCGTAATCCGACGAGGCCCGGGTGCGGAAGTTCGCGCACTCGCCCGATGTCGGGCGCGCTGGCAAGGCGCTCGAACGTCTCCCACACCGCCTCGTAGAACCGCAGAGCGGTATCAAGACTGTCGATCGCGATGTACGCCGCGATATCGTCGGCGTCGCGCTCGGCCTGGGGGCTGAGCACCACGCGAGCGCTCACCCGGCCTTGCTCCGTCGCTGCCTGTCGGAGAGATCCTGCTTCTTCTGATCCCACTCCGAGCGCGTTGGCGTACGCCCGGTCCCGGCCAGACCGCGGGACAGTTCAGCCACCAGTTCGCCGGGGGTCGGCGGCACCTGAGGAAGGCGGGCGGCTCCCAATGCTTCGTCCAGCAATGCCAGCACACACTCATCCAGCGTCGCGTGTCCACGGGCTGACGCACGAGCCTTGAGAAGGGCCTCGAGCCGATCGGAGATGGATAGCGTGAGCGAGCGACCCATGTTGCGGGAATTGTAGCGGCCGGCCATGGCCGCGGCATTACAGACCGACGCGCTCGCCCTCCTCCGCAACGCCGAACCCGCGCCGCTCGATCTCGCGTCGCTCCGCCCCGTCGCGCTGCGCCGGGTTGGTGTGGTTGAGATGAATGAACCGCACCTTCTTCCGTTCGGACTCAGGCAGGGGCGCCAGCCGATCCATCGTCTTCGTGATGAACGGGTGCGGGAATCCCGTCATGTCACGCCCGGGGATCTCGCCGTTGGCCCAGAACGTGCCGTCGACGTACGCAACGTCGACCTTTGCAAGCTCGTCCTCGAGGCGCACACCCATCGCGTCCCACGGCTCCCACGCGTCGATGTCGGGGATGTACAGCACGGCGCGCCGCGGCCCCGCGATGCGGAAGCCGACGACCTCGGAGAACTCCTGCCGGTGCGGCACGAACATCGGCGTGACCGAGATGCCATCGCCCAGCGCCACCGGTTCGCCCGCGAGCATCTCCTTGAGCGAGACGTTGCCCAGCCGTACGAGCTGGCTCCACGGGCCGCTGGTCTCCAGGAAGTTCTTCATCCGCGGCATGGCGTGCACGGGGATCTCCCGCGCGCCCATCGACTCGTGCCCAAGGAACATCAATCCCGTGTAGTGGCCGATGTGCGCGTGGGTCAGGAATACGCCGTCGAGGGCCGGGCCCGCACGCGACCCCGCCGCGGCGTTGAGGGCGTAGAGCTGGTCCCGGAAATCTGGCGTGGCATCGATCATCCACCGCGAGCCCGTTCGCGGCTCGACGATCCCGACGCAAGCGACCTTGCGCCGCTGCGCCAGATCGGTCCATCCCGGTTCACCGAATGCCCCCGCCTGCGGGGTCCCGCCGTCCTGGGCAATGCCCAGCACCACTATGAACGGCTCCCGATCACTCGGCGCACTCACCGCGCTCGTCGCGCACCCGCCGAGCATCAGCACGCTCATCAGTATCAGCGCCGCTCGCCACATGCGGGCGAGTCTACTTGATCGTCGACACCGTCAGCTTTGTCTTGGCCTGTTTGGGCGCCTGCTGGTGCATCTTTCTTGCCCGGTGCTGACTCCAGTCCGTGACCGACAGGTCCGGCGACGCCGGGCCGTCGTGGACGCGCAGGATGTCGTACGTGTTGTTCCGCTGCGCCGGCACGAATCCCGCGCCCCGGATCAGCCGGCACAGGAGCGCCTCGTCCAGGCAGTACGTCGTCCCCGCGCTGCTGACGACGTTCTCCTCCATCATCACGCTGCCCATGTCGCTGGCGCCGAACATGAGCCCCGTCTGCCCCACGTGCGGGCCCATCGTCACCCAGCTCGCGCCGATCGAGTAGATGTTGTCCAGGAACAGGCGCGACAGCGCCTGCGTCCGTAGGTAGTCCGTCGACCCCGACATCCGAACCCGCCGCCCGAACTCCGCGGCTGCCGGGCCAAGCTCGCGGTAATCGACCTCCGGGTTCTTCCCCCATTCAAACGCCCGCGCCACCACATCCCCCGGAAACTCGGCCCCCAGTTCGCCCTCACCCCGCCCCCAGTCCGGCACGCGCCCCAGCGGCGTGTTCTCACGCTGGAAGGGCCAGGAAATGAAGGCGGTGTAGTGGCCGGGGGGCGAGGAAGTGACAGAGCGACAGAGTGACGGAGTGACGGAGTGAGCGCCAGAAACGCGGCCCCTGTTCTTCTCCCCCACTTCGTCACTTCGTCTCTCCGTCACTTCGTCACTTCCGCGCAGCGCCCTGTCCTGCCACTCCCGCACCAGCCCCATGTGGTGCACGCGGTCCGCGTACCCCTCGATGTGCCCGAACATCATCGTCGCGCTGGTAAACATTCCGATCGAGTGGGCCGCGTTCATCACCGTCAGCCACGCCTCCGCCGTGCACTTGCCCAGCCCGATCTTGCGCCGCACCGGCGCCGCGAAGATCTCCCCGCCGCCCCCCGGCAGCGAGTCCAGCCCCGCCTCGTTCAGCTTGACCAGAACCCAGCGGCACTTGGCCGCAAAGTCCGCTCCCGGCGGGTCAAAGAAGTTCACGAACTCCACCATCTCCGGCGGGCTGAACGCGTGCACGTGCACGCTCGGGAACTTCTCCTTGATCGACGACAGCAGATCGAGGTAGTAGTCCAGCGGCAGGTCCGGGTTCATCCCCCCCTGCATCAGCACCTGCGTCCCGCCGATCGCGACCAGCGCCGCGATCTTCTCGTGGATCGCTTCCTTGCTCAGCGTGTACGCGTCGTGGTCGCTCGCATCGCGCCGGAAGGCACAGAACGTGCACCTGGCCGTGCACACGTTCGTGTAGTTGATGTTCCGGTCGATCACGTACGTGCGAAAAGTCTCCCCGTGAATCCGGCGGCAGCGCGCATCGGCCCATCGCCCCAGGCTCGTGAGCGGCATGGTGTTGAACAGTTCAAGCGCCTGCAGGCTCGTCAGCCGCGCCTCCCCCACCACCACCGCCGCCAGCAACCCCGCATCATCGGCGCGGAGGTCGGGGTGCTCGGGCGGGGGCGTATACCGGCTGGACATGCGGGAACTCCGACGGTGAGTTTTCAGCAACTACTGAAAGTTCATGACTGTATCGCCGCCCCCCGCCCGCGGCCAGAGTTCGCGCCCGCCGCACGCCCCGGGACGAATTCGCGCGAAACACGCCGACTTCGTGCCCGGCGATCTCCCCGGTAGACTGCGCCC
The DNA here is from genome assembly GCA_044223975.1 of Phycisphaerales bacterium. Taxonomy (GTDB): domain Bacteria; phylum Planctomycetota; class Phycisphaerae; order Phycisphaerales; family UBA1924; genus CAZCPB01. Next base: position 254,347 of record JBGALI010000003.1, read on the forward strand.
ATGAGCCCCGCCACCGCCCGCCCCGCCCGCTCGACTCCCAAGCGCCCCGCTCGTTCCAAGCCCCGGACCGCACCCAAGGCCCCCGCCCCAGCCATCTCCGACGCCGCCGTGCGCAAAGCCACCGGCCGCGCTTGGGACGAGTGGTTCGCCATCCTCGACGCCTTCGACGTCAAGAAGCACGGGCACAAGGCCGCCGCGGCGCACCTTCACGCCAAGAAGGCCGGCGACTGGTGGGCCCAGATGATCGTCGTCACCTACGAGCGCGCCCGCGGCCTGCGCGTGAAGCATCAGACCGCCCGCGGCTACTCCGTCAGCGCCAGCCGCGTGATCAACGCGCCGCTCGCCGAGGCCTTCGACGCGGTGACCAACCGCAAGCGACGCGCCGCGTGGCTCCCGCGCCTCAACCTTAAACCCGGCAAGGCCACCCCGCGCAAGTACGCCCGCTTCGCCGTGATCTCGGGCGACGAGGAGACTTCCTCGAGCCTCGAGATCAACTTCTACGACAAGGGCGCCGCCCGCTGCCAGGTCACGATCCAGCATTCCAAGTTGCGGACAGCCCAAGACGTCAAGCGCATGAAGACCACCTGGTCCGAGGCCGTGGACCGGCTGCGATCCACCCTGGAATCCTGAGGCGCCCGCACGCCACGGAGCGCCGCATGCCCCCCGAGGAGATCGACAAGGCCGCGCTCTTCCGGGAGCTGGGGTACGCCCACCACGACGAGTGCGAGGCGATCCTCGCCGCCGCGGGCCTGACCAACGCGCGCAAGTCCCGCATCCGCGTCTCCAAGCGCGACGAGGCCCAGCGCCTGCTCGAGACGCGCCTCTTCAAGGTCTGCAACCGCGGCGATTGCCGCGACGCCGCTCGCGCCCGAGCCGGCTCGCGCACCATCATCAGCGCCGCCGCGCAGCAGCATTGCGAGGTGTGCGCCGGCTCCATCAACCAGTCCGCCGTTGATGACCTCGTCGACGCCGCCCGCCGCGCCGGTGTTTCCCGCCTCTGCGTGGTCGGCGGTTCGCCCCCCACCCGCGAAGACCTGCGCCGCGCCATCAACGACCGCCTCGAGTTTCGCGGCATCGACGGCACCGCCTCGCACACCCGCGCCCAGGCCCAGGACAACACCCGGTGGGCCGGGCTGGTGGTCATCTGGGGTTCCACCGAGCTCGACCATCGTGTCTCCGCCCAGTACCGCGGCCGCAACGTGGTCACCGCGCCCAAACGCGGCGTCGCGGATCTGGCGAAGGTCGCGCGCGAGTGGCTCCTGCGAAGATTGCCCGATCGTTAACGCACCCCAAACCCGCCCGCCCTACCCCAAGGCACGCGCGGCGGGTATGCTGGGAGTCTTCCCGCCCGGAGTGCACCCATGTCCGTACGACGCCCGTTCCCGCTCGTCATCGTGGTGCTGTGCCTCGCCGGACTGGGCGCGGCAATCTACGCGTACATCCGCGGGCTCGCCGCCGACATGGAAACGGCGCAGGGGATGTCGGCCACGACCGAATCGCTGCACGACGCCGCCGAGCGCGGCGACACCGTCGCCATCCTCACCATCCTCACCGCCGATCCCAAGTCGATCGACCGGCCGCTCGAAGCGGGCGACACGCTTCACCGCGGCATCACCCCGCTCATGGCCGCCGCGCTCGGCGGCAAGCCCGAGGCCGTCAAGGCTCTCGTCAAGGCCGGCGCCCGCGTCGACGCCAGCTCGACCCGCGACGGCAAGACCGCCCTCATGCTCGCCGTGCTCTCCTCTGACGCCGCCACCGTCCGCGCTCTCCTCGACGTCAACGCCCGCGTCGATGCGCGCACGGGCGAAGGCTGGACCGCCCTGATGTTCAGCGCCAGCCGCGGCGACCCGGCCGTCATGGCCGCGCTCCTCACCGCGGGCGCCAACGTTGAATTCAAGAACAAGTGGGGCCAGAGCGCCCTGATGATCGCCGCGCGGGCCGGCGATGCCCCCAAGGTCAAGGCGCTCATCGACGCCCGCGCCCCCCTCAACGAGTCCGACGACGAGGGCGCCACCGCCCTGGCCTTCGCCGCCGCGGGCGATGCGCCCCTCGACGTGGTCGAACTCCTGATCGCCGCCGGCGCCGACACCAAGCTCGCGGATAAGGAAGGCGTAACCCCGCTCATGAAGGCCGCCGACCGCGGCGACGACAAGAAGGTCAAGCTCCTGCTCGACAAGGGCGCACCCAAGGACGCCAAGGACAAGTCCGGTCGCACCGCCCTCGACTGGGCCAAGAGCCGCGACGACGAGCGCGGCAAGCAGTGCGCGAGCCTGCTCGGCGGCTGATTCAAGCCCTCGGCGCGTCCTCGCCTCTCGTCACAACCCGAAGCGCTGCAGGATCTCGTCCAGGATCGCCCGCGACAGCGTCTCGTTCCCGAGAAACCCGACCTTGATCGAGATCCGCGTCGCCCCCGGCACGACGTAGGCGTCGATCCGCACCGAGGGCGCATCGCTCTGCGGCGCCGGCTCCCCGCGCACCTCGCCGCGATCCTCGGTGGTCGCTCCCGACGACACGGAGTACCCGCGTCGCCGCAGGGTCGCGTCGGCCGCGGCGATCACCGCCGGCACCCGGCAGCTCATGGGAAGATCGGCATCGAGATCGCCGAACGAATACGCCGCGACGGTGCGGCTCGACCCCTCTTCGCGGGACGAGGTTTGGCACCCCGCCAGCGAGGCGCCCAGCACCACGAGCAGAGCGCCAGCGTGGCGGCCCAATCTCAGGCACAATCTGCGCAGAGTCATGCTCACATACCAAGCATCGACCGGACAACCACCGCGACTCGAAAACCCAGCCGCCGACTGGCCTTCCGTGGACGAAAGGCGATCCACGCCATAGCCCGTTGAATCGGCCACTTCCCCCATCCCCCCCTTGATCCGTCCCTCCGCCTTACCTTTACTTCCGCCCCGGCTTTTTGGGGACCAAGATCAGGCAAGGACGCCGCGTCAGGGGTCGATCCGTGGGGGTTGACGGCGCGGCAACGTCGTACTTTCGGGTGAGGTATTCATGGCGATCCGGGTGAAATCCCGCGCGGGCGAAGGCGTCGAGCAGATGCTCCGCCGGTTCAAGAAGCTTTGTGAGAAAGAAGGTCTCACCAAGGACATCAAGCGCAAGGAGTTCTACGAGAAGCCTTCCGAGCGCCGCCGGCGCGCCGCGCGCAAGAGCCAGAACCGCCGGCTCCGCGGCGAGATCGGGCCCGTCAAGCCCGAGCGCCCCGACCGCCCCCGCCCTCCCCAGTGATCGCCATCGCGCACCGCCTGCGCGAGTTGTGTCGGCGCGCCACCGTTCCAGGGCCGCGCCCTCGTACCTGACAGGTCCGATGCCACTTTCGGCGTCGTTCTGGTTCGTCGTCGGGGTCCCACGTTCCATCCCGGCATCTCCGAGGAGTCTCATCATGCACGAGACCGGACTGATCGGCTTGCTTGCCCGCGCCGTCCTTGCCGCGCGGCACACGTTCTCTCGCGCCGCCGCGGCGCTCGCCCTCCCCGTCATCCTGGGCGCCCTCGTGCTCCCCTCGGCGCCGGCCATGGCCCAAGGCTCACCCCCCACCGCTCCCGCGGCGCACACCGCCGCCCCCGTGCACCGCGGCGGCGAGGCCAGCCTCGTCCTCCCCGACCTCAGCACCCAGACGTTCATGGGCATCAACGGCCACACCCTCCTCCTGGGCGGCCTGGTCATCAGCGCCCTGGGCCTGCTCTTTGGCTTTGCGATCTACGCGCAGCTCAAGGGCATGCCGGTGCACAAGTCCATGCTCGACATCTCCGAGCTCATCTACACCACCTGCAAGGCGTACCTCGTCCAGCAGGGCAAGTTCCTGATGATCCTCTGGCTCTTCATCGGGATCATCGTCGCCGTCTACTTCGGCAAGCTCGTCGAGGTCGTCGGGCCCACCGGCTCCATCGAGCACGGCTTCCCGATGATGAAGGTCGCCATCATCCTCGCGTTCAGCCTCATCGGCATGGCCGGGTCCTACGGCGTCGCCTGGTTCGGCATCCGCGTCAACACCTTCGCCAACAGCCGCGCCGCCTTCGCCAGCCTCCGCGGCAAGCCCTATCCGTGCTACGCCATCCCGCTCAAGGCCGGCATGTCGATCGGCATGGCCCTCATCAGCGTCGAGCTGCTGCTCATGCTGATCATCCTGCTCTTCATCCCCGGCGACTACGCCGGCCCCTGCTTCATCGGCTTTGCCATCGGCGAGTCCCTCGGCGCCGCGGCACTCCGCATCGCCGGCGGCATCTTCACCAAGATCGCCGACATCGGCTCGGACCTCATGAAGATCGTCTTCAAGATCAAGGAAGACGATGCCCGCAACCCCGGCGTCATCGCCGACTGCGTGGGCGACAACGCCGGCGACTCGGTCGGCCCCTCGGCCGACGGCTTTGAGACCTACGGCGTCACGGGCGTCGCGCTCATCAGCTTCATCCTCCTCGCCGTCCACGACCCGATCGTGCAGGTCCAGCTCCTGGTCTGGATCTTCGCGATGCGCGTCATCATGGTCGTCGCCAGCGCCCTCTCGTACTTCATCAACGAGGCGGTCGCCAAGGCCAAGTACGCCAACGCCAACCACATGGACTTTGAGAAGCCCCTCACCAGCTTGGTGTGGCTGACTTCGGTCGTGTCGGTCGCGCTGACCTACGCCGCGTCGTACATGCTCATCAAGAACCTCGGCGACGGCACGATGTGGTGGAAGCTCTCCACGATCATCACCTGCGGCACGCTCGCCGGGGCGATCATCCCCGAGTTCGTCAAGGTCTTCACCTCGACCTCCTCGCGCCACGTCAAGGAAGTCGTCACCGCCAGCGAGCAGGGCGGCGCTTCGCTCAACATCCTCGCCGGCTTCGTCGCCGGCAACTTCTCGGCCTACTGGCTCGGCATGGCGATCGTCTTCCTCATGGGCATCGCGTACTACGTCTCCAACGGCTTCCCGCAGGGCCCGGGCGCCCTCATGCTCGCCCCCGCCGTGTTTGCCTTCGGCCTGGTTGCCTTCGGCTTCCTGGGCATGGGCCCGGTGACCATCGCCGTCGACAGCTACGGCCCCGTGACCGACAACGCCCAGTCCGTGTACGAACTGTCCACCATCGAGACCATCCCCGGCATCAAGGACGAGGTCCAGAAGCAGTTTGGCTTCACGCCCGACTTTGACAAGGGCAAGGCCTTCCTCGAAGAGAACGACGGCGCCGGCAACACCTTCAAGGCCACCGCCAAGCCCGTGCTCATCGGCACCGCCGTCGTGGGCGCCACCACCATGATCTTCGCGATCATCGTGGCCCTGACGCACGGCCTCCAGGCCACCGAGGTCGCCAACCTCTCGCTCCTCCACCCGCCGTTCCTGCTCGGTCTCATCACCGGCGGCACCACCATCTACTGGTTCACCGGCGCCTCCACCCAGGCCGTGTCCACCGGCGCCTACCGCGCCGTCGAGTTCATCAAGGCCAACATCCGCCTCGAAGGCTCCACCAAGGCCAGCGTCGAGGACTCCAAGAAGGTCGTCGAGATCTGCACCGTCTACGCCCAGAAGGGCATGTTCAACATCTTCCTGGGCGTCTTCTTCGCCACCCTCGCCTTCGCCTTCTACGAGCCCTTCTTCTTCATCGGCTACCTCATCTCGATCGCCCTCTTCGGGCTCTTCCAGGCCATCTTCATGGCCAACGCCGGCGGCGCCTGGGACAACGCCAAGAAGATCGTCGAGACCGACCCCGCCTACAAGAACAGCGGCCGCGGCAAGGGCTCCGACCTCCACGCCGCCACCGTCGTGGGCGACACCGTCGGCGACCCCTTCAAGGACACCAGCTCGGTCGCGATGAACCCCGTCATCAAGTTCACCACGCTCTTCGGCCTGCTCGCCGTCGAACTGGCGATGAGCCTCAAGGTGCTCGACAGCCACGGCGACAAGGTCCACACCCCGCTCACCGCCGTCCTCGCCGGCGCGTTCTTCCTCGTCTCGGCGTTCTTCGTCTACCGCTCCTTCTACGGCATGCAGATCGGCAACGCCGGACCCAAGAAGGCCTGAGCCAAAGGGGTCACCACCCCGGGGCGGGGGCTTTCAGCCTCCGCGAGCCGTCCTGAAGTTCAAGTCGCGCCCTCGAGGCCCGCGTCCATGACGCGGGCCTTTTTCATTGGTCAACGGGCACACACGCACCCGTGAAGCACTCGCAGGTGCACGGTATTCTGCGCCCATGTCCGACGAACCGACAGGATCGATGGGTGACCGCTTGGGTGCGGAGCGCACTCACTCCGTCGCCCCCGCTTCCACATCCGCCATCCCCACCCGCATCGGCCGCTACACCATCGTCCGGGTCCTCGGCGAGGGCGGCATGGGCACGGTGTACGAGGCCCAGCAGGAGAGCCCCAAGCGCACGGTGGCCCTGAAGGTGATCAGGACGGGTTACCTCTCGCCGGAGTTGCTGCGCCGCTTCACCCAGGAATCGCAGGTGCTGGGGAGACTCCAGCACCCCGGCATCGCCCAGGTCTACGAAGCGGGCGTGTTCGTGGAGCCGCCCACGGAAGTGGGCGGGCCGAACCGCCCCACGCCTTCGATGCACCACCCGCCGACTTCCCTCGGCGGCTCCACGTCCATCCCGTTCTTTGCCATGGAGTTCATCCGGGGGGTGCCGCTCACCGAGTACGTGAACCAAAGGCGCCTCGGCACCCGCGACCGGCTGGAACTTGTCGCCAAGGTCTGCGACGCGGTGTACCACGCCCACCAGAAGGGCGTCATCCACCGCGACCTCAAGCCCGGCAACATCCTGGTGGATGAATCCGGCCAGCCCAAGATTTTGGACTTTGGCATCGCCCGCGCCACCGACTCGGACATCCAGCAGACCACGCTTCAGACGGACATCGGGCAGTTGATCGGCACCATCCCCTACATGAGTCCGGAGCAGGTCTCAGGTGACCCCAACGACCTCGACACGCGCAGCGATGTGTACGCGCTGGGAGTCATCGCCTACGAACTCCTGGCGGGGCGGCTCCCCTACGACCTGCAAAGGAAGATGATCCACGAGGCGGCGCGGATCATCAAGGAAGAGGAACCTACGCGCCTCTCCTCGATCAACCGCACGTTACGCGGCGACGTCGAGACCATCGTCAGTAAGGCCCTCGAGAAAGACAAGGTCCGCCGCTACCAGTCCGCCGAGTCCCTCGCCTCCGACATCCGCCGCTACCTCAAAGACGAGCCCATCGCGGCACGCCCCGCGAGCACCTGGTACCAGGCCAGCAAGTTCGCCAAACGCAACACCGGCCTCGTCGCCGGCCTTGCCGCGGCGTTCGTCCTCTTGATCGCCGGCGTCATCGGCACCAGCTATGGCTTGCGCGCAGCGCTCCACGCTCGCGACAACGAACGACTCGCCAAGACCGACGCTCAGACTCAAAGGGACTCGGCCGTACAGGCAAAGGAACGGGAATCCGCGCAGCGCGCCGTCGCCGAGGCCCAGCGCGACAAGGCCGAGAAGATCGCCGAGTTCATGCGCGACACCCTCGCGGGCGCCGGCCCCAGCGTCGCACGCTCGCGCGATGCCGCCATGCTCCGCGAGATGATGGACTCCGCCGCGGCACGCATCGAAAAGGGGGACCTCAAGGACGCTCCCGAGGCCGAGCTGCAGCTGCGCGGCACGATCGGCGACGTCTACCGCCAGGTCGCCGACTTCGACGGAGCCTCCCGCATGCTCGAGCCGGCGGTCGCACTCGCCCGTTCGTTGCACCCCGGTGATCACGACGACGTGGCCAACGTGCTCAACACCCTCGCGGGCGTGAGCAGGGACCGCGGCGATGCCGCCCGCGCGGTCGCGCTCGAGCGCGAGTCCCTGGAGATGACCCTCCGGCTTCACCCGCAGGACGATCCCCTGGTCGCGACCGCGTACAACAACCTGGGCATGATTCTGACCGACAAGGGCGACCTTGCCGAGGCCGAGGCCGCGCTCCGCACCGCGCTCGAGATGCGCGGACGACTCGCCGAAGACACCGATTCTTCGCTCTCGATCCTCACCAACCTCGCCTTCGTGGTTGCGGCGCGGGGAGATCCGGCGGGTGCTGCTCCCCTCTACCGGAAGGCCTACGAGCTCGCCAGGCGGAGCCTGCCCGAGGACCACCCGATGGTGGCCCAGAGCGTGAACAATCTCGCCAACAACCTCATGGAACTCGGCGACGACGCCGGAGCCCTCGTGCTCTTTCAGGAATCGCTCGCCCTGCTTTCGCGAGTCTTCCCGGGAGATCATCCGTGGATCGCCTCGACCCTGAACAACCTCGGCATTGTCACCGAGAACCTGGGCGATGCCGCGCGAGCAGAACCCTTCCACCGCCAAGCCCTTGACATGCGCCGGCGGCTTTTCCCCGGTGATCACACCGAGATCGCCCAGAGCCTCACCAACCTCGCGTCCCTGCTGCACGACCGCGGCAATCTCGACGAAGCCGAGCCGCTCTACCGCGAAGCGCTCGACATCAACCGGCGCCTCTTCCCAGGGGATAACGCGGCCGTGTCCAACAACCTCAGCACCCTCTCCGACCTCTACAAGGACCGGCGCGACTTCGACGGCGCCGAGGCGCTCATGCGTGAATCGCTCGACATGAACCGGCGCCTGCACACCGGCGATCACCCCGACGTAGCGCTCACCCTCGGGTCGTTGGGTTTCATCCTGTTCAATCGCGGGAACACCGAGGCCGCGGAACCGTTGATGGTCGAGGCAACGGACATGGCTCGACGCCTGTACCCGCCCGATCATCCGCGCATCGCGACCTCGCTCAAGAACCTGGCGCACTTGCGCCAGGGCCGTGCCGATTACGACGGCGCCGAGAAGCTGTTCCGCGAATCTCTCGACATCTCAAGACGTCTGTTTCCGGGCGACCACCCGAGCATCGCCGGCACGCTCCAAGCACTCGGCTCGGTGCTCCTGGATCGCGGCGACCTGACCGGCGCGGAGGAAACCCTGCGCGAATCCCTTGCCATGTGGAAGCGACTCGCCCCGGGAGATCATCCTCAGGTTGCCGGCGGGCTCTCGGTCCTGGCGCGGGTCGTTCAAGCCCGCGCCGATCTGTCCGCGGCAGAATCGCTCTGGCGCGAGTCCCTCGACATGCGCCGGCGCCTATCGCCCGACGATCATCCGGAGTCCGCCGCCGCGCTCCAACACCTTGCCTCGATTCAAGACCTCGGGGGCAATGCCGCCGGGGCCGAACCGCTGTACCGCGAGTCGCTTGCGATGTACCGACGACTCGCCCAAGGCGACAACGACGACGTCGCTTCGAGTCTCGCCGCGCTGGCGATGTGCATGTCGCGCCTCGGTCAGACTCAAGAATCCCTGCGCCTTGCCGAGGAGGCCGCGGCGATGGCGTCGCGCCTCTGGCCGCCCGACCACAAGGCTCGGCGACAGGTCGAGGCGGCGATCTCTGAGGCCAGACGAGCGGCGGGCGCAAACACACCGGTCGGAGCCCCCGAACCCTCCAAACCGCCGGGCGGCTGAGTCCGCACGGCCGCGTCACTCGTACCCCCAACGGCACGCACTCAAGAATCAACGTCTTCCAAAAACACAACCGGCGATCCCTCGCGGAACCGCCGGTTGACGTTGTTCACGTTGGGCTGCGCTTCGCAGCTCCGTCGAGCTCGCGTTAAACGCGCAGCCCCTGAGTACAGTCGCAATCGATCACTGGATCACCTCCTTCTGAAAAGAGAACTCCCCGGCCGTCACGGGAACCGTACACCCCGCCGCCGGACTCTTTCCCCGCGGACCGTCGCCCGCGGCACATCGCCCGTGAGGTCAAACCCTCGCGGTCGTGCCAGGTTTCGCTCGGTCGTGAGGCATGTTTTACGCCCCCGTGTCCGGCGGTCCCCTGACGACATCTATTATCGCCAAAGTCCCCCCCGGATGCAACAGAATCCGCAATCGGGCGCGCCGCCGCTCCGGTCCCCCGGGTTTACCCCGTAGCCCGGCGAGGCAAATTCCTCCCCCACCGCTCATTCTCTCGGCGGGGCACCAGTAAGCCGTTTCGCCGGTCGATATCCGCGCTGCCACAACGCGCATCCGCCATCGGAACGCGCCCTCGGGGGTACTCGCGTGACTCTTACCGGACGCACGGTCACCATCGTCGGACTCACCCTCGCGGGCATGCTCGCCCTGCTCGTCGGCGCCTCGGAACTGGTCGTCCGCCGCGGCTTCGTTGAGCTGCAGGAAGCCCGCGCTCGCCAGAACCTCGAACGCGGCAAGGCCGTCTTCGAGGACGAGGTCAATGCCCTGGGCGAGAAGATCGGCGACTGGGGCTACTGGGACGACGCCTACGCGTTCATGAAGGACCGCTCCGCCGAGTTCATCACCGCCAACCTCAACCCCGACTCCATCGCCACCCTGCGACTCGACGCCATCCTCTTCCGCGCCCCCGACGGCGAGATCGTCTGGTCGGGCGGCATCGACCGCTCCGGCGGCGGCTCGGGCGTCATCGGCCCCGCGCCCGACGACCTCGTCGAATTCGTCCGCGCGGGCCGGCCCTTCGCCGCCGCGGGCGCCGACACCGAGGACCACCCGGTCGCCGGGCTCCTGTCGCTCAAGAGCTGCGTCGCCATGATCGCGGTCAACCCCATCATGACCAGCGGCCGCGAGGGTCCCTGCCATGGCAGCATCGTATTCGTCCGCTACGTGAACGCCGCCGCGCTCGACCGCGTCCGTCGTCTCACGCTGTGCAACGCCGAGTTCGCGCGTCCGAACGACCCCGCGCTCCCCGACGATTTCAGGGCCGCGGGCCGCGCCTTGGCCTCGGCCGACACGCCGCCCGTCGCGCCCATCTCCGACCAGACCACCGCGAGCTACACGCTGCTCGACGATCTCCTGGGGCGTCAGAGCCTGCTCCTCCGCGTCGACACGCCGCGCCTGATCGAGCAGCGCGGCGCCCAAGCCATCGGGTATTTCTACGGCGCGCTCGTGATCGCCGGCCTCTGCTTCGGCTTCGCCGTGATCGTCTCGCTCCGCCGCGCCGTCCTCGCCCGCCTCTCGCGCCTCAACGCCGAGATCGTGTCGGTGGCGCGCGACTCTGAGCCGTCGCGCCGCGTGACGGTCGCCGGGACCGACGAAATCAGTTCCCTCGGCGTCGAGATCAACCAGATGCTCGAGAACCTCGCGCGGTCCCACCGCGACCTTGCCGCGGCACGCGAAGCCGCCGAATCGGCCAACCGCGCCAAGTCCGAGTTCCTCGCCAACATGAGCCACGAGATCCGCACCCCGATGACCGCCATCATGGGCTACGCGGACCTGCTGATCGACCAGTCGTGCACGCCCGAGCAGCACGCCGCCTCCGCCCAGACCATCCGCCGCAGCGGCGAGCACCTGCTCTCCATCCTCAACGACGTGCTCGACCTCTCCAAGATCGAGGCCGGGCGCATGTCCGCCGAGATCATCGAGTGCCGGCCCGACGAGATCGTGGCCGACGTCGTCGCCATGATGAGCGAGCGCGCCGCGGGCAAGGGGCTCAGCCTCGTCGCCCGCTGCGAGCCGCCCATCCCCGCCACCATCCGCACCGACCCGACACGCCTCCGCCAGGTGCTGGTCAACCTCGCCGGCAACGCCATCAAGTTCACCGAGCGCGGCGCCGTCTCGATCATCGCTCGCCTCGACCGCTCGGGCCCCGCGCCGGTCATGCACTTCGAAATCACCGACTCGGGCATCGGCCTCAGCCCCGAGCAGGTGGGCCGGCTCTTCCAGCCCTTCACCCAGGCCGACTCGTCGACCACGCGCCGCTACGGCGGCACGGGCCTGGGCCTGGTCATCTCGCGCCGCCTCGCCCGACTGCTCGGAGGCGACATCACCGTCCGCAGCCAGCTCGGCTCGGGCAGCACCTTTACCGTCACCATCACCACCGGGACGCTCGAGGGCGTCGAGATGCTCGGCCAGCCCCGCGCGTCGACGCTCCCCGGGACTGCCGCGCTCGCGGCCGATTCGGCGGAAGGTCTGCGCATCCTGCTCGCCGAGGACGGCCCTGACAACCAGCGTCTGATCGGACACTTCCTCCGCCGCGCCGGGGCGACCGTCGACATCGTTGAGAACGGACGCGACGCCGTCGACGCCGCCGAGAAGGCGCGGGCGGACGCCAAGCCCTACCACGTCATCCTGATGGACATGCAGATGCCGGTGATGGACGGGTACGCCGCGACGACCGAGCTCCGCGCCCGCGCCTTCACCACGCCCGTCATCGCGCTCACGGCGCACTCGCTGGCCGAGGACCGCCGCCGCTGCCTGGTCGCCGGCTGCGACGAGTTCATCACCAAGCCCGTCAACCGCGCCGCGCTGATCCGCGACTGTGCGCGGTTCGCGCAGGCCGCCGGCCTGCCGCGGAAGGCCGCGGCTTGACGCCGAAAGGGCGATCGACGGGACTCGAACCCGCGACCCCGAGGATCACAACCTCGTGCTCTAACCAACTGAGCTACGATCGCCATCGCTCGCCGGGACTTTGCCCGGCGGCAGCGGCCGAATCGTAGCCGCATGCCCTGCCGCGGCTAGCGCCGGGACGCAGTCCGGGGAATTCCCGAACATTGCCCCGCCACCCGTCCCGCACCCCTTTCACATCTCGCCGTATTCGAGAAACGGACCTAGGCTTCCCCTTTCCGCCGATATGTACGATCGACGCACCTTTGCGAGGACCGTCGCCCATGTCGAACCCCCTTGATGCACTCAAACTGTCGCCCGAACGCGTCCAAACCAACCTCCCCGCCGCGATCCTGATCGAGCACGCGCTCGCCGCCGGCGAAGGCTCCCTCGCCGCCAACGGCGCCCTCACCTGCATGACCGGCGACCGCACCGGACGCTCCCCCAAGGACAAGTTCCTCGAGGACGTCCCCGCCATCTCCTCCAAGATCTGGTGGGGCAAGGTCAACATGAAGCTCACCCCCGCGGGCTTCGACCTCGCGGCAAAGATCGCCGTCGATCACCTCAACTCCCGCCCCAAGCTCTACGCCTTCGAGGGCTACGCCGGCGCCGACCCCGCCCACCGCCTCGGCGTCCAGGTCATCACGGAGCAGGCCTGGCACTCCCTCTTCGCCTCCACCCTCTTCATCAAGCAGGGCACCAAGGCCGCCGGCACGCCCGTCCCCTTCAAGAAAGACTGGACCATCATCAACGCCGGCAAGCGCCGCCTCACCCCCGAGGAGTCCAAGGCCATCGGCGTCCCCGGCACCGTCCTCATCGCCCAGTCGATCACCCGCCGCCAGGTCGTGATCATCGGCACCGAGTACGCCGGCGAGATCAAGAAAAGCATCTTCTACGCCATGAACTACGACATGCCCGAGAAGGGCGTCTTCCCCATGCACTGCTCGTGCAATGTCGATCGGAAGTCCGGCGACAACGCCGCACTGTTCTTCGGCCTCTCCGGCACCGGCAAGACCACGCTCTCCGCCGATCCCAACCGCGCGTTGATCGGCGACGATGAGCACGGCTGGTCCGACACCGGCTGCTTCAACTTCGAAGGCGGCTGCTACGCCAAGTGCATCAAGCTCTCCAAGGAGGGTGAGCCCCAGATCTGGAACGCCATCAAGTTCGGCTCGGTCCTCGAGAACACGGTCATCGACCCCAAGACCCGCGTCCCCGACTACGACTCGGCCAAGCTCACCGAGAACACCCGCGTCACCTACCCCGTCGACTTCATCGACGGCGCCGTGATCCCCTCGGTCTGCGGCCATCCCAAGAACGTCATCTTCCTCACCGCCGACGCCTACGGCGTCATGCCCCCCGTCTCCAAGCTCACGCCCGAGCAGGCGATGTACTACTTCGTCAACGGCTACACCAGCAAGCTCGCCGGCACCGAGGCCGGCGTCACCGAGCCCCAGCCCAACTTCTCCCCCTGCTTCGGCGGCGTCTTCCTCCCCCGCCCCCCCATCGTCTACGCCCAGATGCTCGCCGAGAAGATCAAGAAGCACAACGCCAACGTCTGGCTCCTCAACACCGGCTGGACCGGCGGCCCCTACGGCACCGGCTCCCGCTTCAAACTCGCCTACACCCGCGCCTTCGTCACCGCCATCTTGAACGGCTCCCTCGCCAACGCCAAGTTCGCCCCCGACACCATCTTCGGCCTTCCTTTGCCAGAAGCCGTACCCGGCGTCCCCAGCGAAGTCTTAAAGCCCCGCAACACCTGGAAAGACAGCGCGGCGTACGACGCGCAGGCGAAGAAACTGGCGAAGGCGTTCAGGGATAACGATGCGACGATGGATTTGCCGGGGAACGTGCGGGCGGCGGGGCCGAGGGGCTAGTTCGCCTCATCTTTCCGACCCCGGTGGAGTCACCGCGCCTGCCCTTGTGACCGCGGTAACTCACGAACCGCATCCACCGCCCGGCCATGTCACTGAGTCACGGTCGGCCGTGTCGACGCGCACAGGCGGCAACCGTAACGCCGAAGGCAGCAGTCAGCAGAGACGGGGATGGTACGGTCGACTGGAAGCTCCCGGCGACCGCGTCCAGGTCGTCGAACACCAGAATTCCGTGATCCGTTGATATCGGCGGCGAAATGTGCCACTGAAGCACCCTGCAAGTGCCACTGATCGGTCCGATACTGCTCAGCATGTCCCACGTATGGAACGCGGTGTTTGCGGGGCCCCAGAAAAGGTCTGCACCGCCGTACGATTCGACATGGGAGAACCCCACCAAGTTGACGGAGTTGTTCACGAAGGTTCGGGTCGGGCTGTAGAACAAAATCGAGCCCAGCCCAGCGATGCTCATCGACGCGTACGTGTGATCGATGTTGTATGAGTTTCCGTTTCCGAGATAGCGTGTGCTCGGATCACCGTGCGCGGTGAACGTGAAGGCCGCGGCGTCGAACGGGACACCATTGAGCGTGCCCGACCCGTAGCCCGTAAAGACGAATACTTCGGCCCTCGTCGCACTGGCAAAGGTTGCGACCGCGATCAGGGCTATGCGCCTCATGATTCACTCCCTGCAGGGTGATTGACGCTCTTCCACGTTTATGTTACGCCCCAACCGCGCCGAGCAAAAGCGCATCTTCCGGTGGGTGGCACGGTGGGCTTCGTGTCACTGCTCGGCGTGACCAGGGAAACCTCAATACGCTCTTCCATGCCCTTGTCGCCCTCGGTCTACCTCCGTCCGATCCTCCCTCCAGACCTCCCCATCCTCTTCCAATTCCAACTCGACCCCGAATCCAACACCCTCGCCGCCGTCAACCCCCGCGACCTCCCCACCTTCAACGCGCTCTGGGCCAAGACCCTCGCCGACCCGACCGCCACCGCGCGGGCCATCATCGCCGATGATGGCCAAGGTGAACCTTGCCTCGTCGGCTCCATCGGCTGCTTCAAGCAGGAGGGCACCGACTCGGTCGGCTACCTCATCGCGCGCCCCCACTGGAACAAGGGCTACGCCACCCGCGCCCTCACGCTCCTGCTCGAAGAGGTCACGATCCGCCCGCTGCACGCGCGCGCCGCCCGCGCCAACGCGCCGTCGATCCGCGTCCTTGAAAAGTGCGGCTTCGTCGTCACGGGATACCGGCATTCCCCCGGGACCGATCGCTACCTCGCGTGCGAGGAGGCGGAACTGGTTCTCGCGTAGGTCGCGATGCCGATCCGCTACACTCCGCCCCTATGCAGCAGACGATCGGGCCATACCGGGTCGAGGGGGAGATCGGCCGCGGGGGGATGGGCGTCGTGTACCGCGCCTTTGACCCGCGCCTCGACCGCAGCGTGGCCATCAAGGCCCTGCCCGAAGAGCTCGCCTCCGACCCGATGCGCCTGGAGCGGTTCGAGCGTGAGGCACGCACGCTCGCCCAGGTCAGCCACCCCAACATCGCGGGGATCCACGGCGTCGAAGAGCAAGGCGGCAAGCGCTACCTGGTGCTGGAATTCGTCGACGGCGAAACCCTCGCCGACAAGATCGACCGCGGGCCGATGGACGTCGACGAGGCGGTAGAGTTGGCCTGCCAGGTTGCCGCGGGACTCGGCGCGGCTCACGACGCCGGCGTGATCCACCGCGACCTCAAGCCCGCGAACATCCGCATCACGCCCGACGGCGTGGCCAAGGTCCTCGACTTCGGGCTCGCCCGCCACGACGAGGGCAAGAGTTCCAGCGGCAGCGGCAACGAACCGACCATCACCACGCCCCTGCATCTGTCGCCCACCTCGCCCGGCGCGGTGCTGGGCACCGCCGCGTACATGAGCCCCGAGCAGGCCCGCGGCAGGCGCGTGGACAAGCGGACCGACATCTGGTCGTTCGGCGTCGTGCTGTTCGAGATGCTCACCGGCTCAAGCCCCTTCGTGGGCGAAACAGCGTCCGACTCGATCGGCGCGGTGCTGCACAAGGACCCGGACCTCTCCCGCGTTCCGCCGAACATCCGGCACGTCCTCGAACGCTGCCTCGACCGCGACAAGGACAAGAGGTTCCGTGACATCGGCGACGTTCGGATCGAGCTGCAGGCGGCGCTCAAGAACGAGCACGTGGGGACGGGCGGCGGCACGAGCAAGGTCACGCTGATCGCGGTGGCGCTGGCGGCAGCACTGATCGCGGGCGCGGCAGGCGTGGCCGCGGGCTGGTTCGGCAAGCCCACCGTTTCGCCCAAGCCCGTGCGGCTGTCGATCGCGGCGCCGAACGGGAACGCGATCGGAAACCCCTATCTGGCCCCCGACGGTTCGATGGTGCTGTACGCCTCGTGGTCCCTCGAGCCCGGCAGCAAGGCGCTCGGGTACTTACGCAGGCTCGACGAGTTCGAAGCCGTGCCCATCCCCGCCACGCGCGGCGGACGACAGCCGGCGTTCAGCCCCAGCGGCGCGTGGGTGTCGTACATGTCGCCCGTGGGGCAGGACAGCTCGGAGTTCCGAATCGTGAAGATGGCGGTGGGCAAGGACCTGCCCCCGGTGCCGATCGCGGTGCTGCCCGACTGGGCGGCGGTCGCCGGGTACAACTACATCTGGCTCACCGAGGATCGCATGGTGTTCACCGAGGGCCGGACCGGCTCGGTGCGGTTCGTGAGCGCAGGGGACGGAACGATCAGCGAGTCCGTGAAGCTCGACCTGGGCGGGTACTCGGGGACCTACGAGATGTTGCTCTGCCGCGTGGACAACACGCGAGCATTGTGCAGGCTGTACAAGTACGGCAGCAACGGGTACCAGCAGGACATCGGGCTCCTGGACGTCGCGGCGGCAAAGGTCACGGTGATCCTGGAAAATTCGGCGGTGGCGCGGGTCGGGCCGGACGGGTCGCTTCTGTTCACACGCGGCTCGACGCTCTACGGGGCCACGTTCGACCTCGAGCACCGCAAGGTCGGAACGCCGGTGCAGCTGGTGGCGGGCCTGCGCTCAATCGGGCCCTACCAGGACGCGGAGTTCGACGTCTCCAGCGAAGGGACGATCGCGTTTCTTCCCGGCGGCGAGCAGGGCTCCAAGCGCCACCTGGAGTTCCGCCTGCCCGACGGCACGGCCAAGCCCCTGCCGCTGGAGCCGCGCGCCTTCGAGGAGGCGCTCGCGGTGTCGCCGGACGAATCGCGCATGCTGGTCGTCATCTGCTCGGCCAACAAGCTCTTTGAAATCTGGGGGACCGAGCTGGACACGCCGCGCCTGCGGCGGCTGCGCGGCCTGACGACCTCGGATTTGAACTACCCGCAGTTCGCCAAGGACAACGACACGTTCGTGTACATGCGCAGCGAGGGCGGCAAGGTCGGCATGGAAGCGGCCTCGTTCGACGGCCACTTCGAGCCCTACTGGGTGGTCGAGCCCGTGGAGGGCTTCGTCGCTCCGTGCGCGGTGGACCCGATCCGCAACACCGTGCTGTGCGTGTGGGAGCGTCCGGAGGGGTTCCGCCTGTACAAGGCGGACCTCAAGAAGGGGAGCCAGCTCACGCCGGTGTTCGCCGACTCGGCGAACCGGGAATCGGGCGACTACTCCCCTGACGGCTCAATGTTGGCATACACCAGCGACGAGACCGGACGGCGCGAGGTGTACGTCTGCACGATCCGTGACGACGGCTCCCTGGGCCGGCCTGTAGCGGTCACGACCAGCGGGGCGGTCGGCATGCGGTGGTCGCGCGCACCTGGCCTCGCGGATGCAAAGGCGACGGAAAAGAAAGAACTCCAGCTCGTGGTGTTCACCGGCAACGGGCCCGTCTCCTGCGCCATCACGCCGGGAGAGCGGCCGCGCGTCGGCCCGGCCGAGCCCCTCGGGTACGACCGCAAGAACATGGTGGGAAGGGTCGACCAGCTCTCGGGCGGCCGGAGGTTGCTGATCGTGAGGGGCGAGAACGAATCGCCGGCCACGCACGCCGAGCTGATCCTGAACTGGTACGGGACGGCGAGCAAGATGATCCGCGGCAAGTGACGCGGCGGGCGGCGCCCGTGCGCCGCCCGCGCCGCGGCGCGTACGACTCTCATGAACCCAGCGTGTGCGTGCCGTGCGTCATGGCCGCGCCGGCGCGGAGCGCCGCCGCGAGCAGCGTGGTCTCGGCGAGTTCCTGGTCGGTCGCCCCCGCCTTCCTGGCCTTCTTGGCGTGGATCTCGATGCAGTACGGGCACTGCGTCGTGAGCGCCACGCCGACGGCGATCAGTTCCTTGTACTTGAGCGGGATCACCCCGCCCTTGACCACCGCCTCGTCGAAGGCCACGAACGCCTTGAAAGCCTCCGGGGCAAGGCGGCCCATGGTCTCGAGCTTTGTCAGGTTCTTCATGTCGTACATTTCATTCTCCGTGGTGAGTGACTCTGCTCCGGCCGGTCCCGCGGACTTCGCGTGTGACCCGAACCGGCTGTCGAGAAAACATACCTGTGGCTCGCGCGGGGAACAGTGCACTCGGCGTGCACCCCCCGGTACACTCGTGGTACACCCCCATTCGAGAGCAGCCCCATGCCCGAAGCGCCCGCCAAATCGGTCACGGAACTCCTGGGCGTCCCCGATCCGCCCACGACCGGGCGCGAGCGCCTGGTGGCCGCAGCGGTCGAGCTTTTCTACCGGCACGGTTTCGCCGCCGTGGGCATCGACCGTGTGATCGCCGCGGCGGGCGTGACCAAGACGACGTTTTACAAGCACTTTGAGGGCAAGGACGACCTGATGGTCGCGGCGGTGGTGCGACGCGACGAGTGGGAGTCGCGGGCGTGGGACCGTGCCGTGCGCAAGATCGCGGGCGACGATCCGGCAAAGCAGCTCCTTGCCATGCTCGACGTGATGGACGTGTGGTTCAACGACCCGGACTTCCGCGGCTGCATGTTCCTGAACACGGCGGCGGAGTTCCCCAACCCCCACGACCCGGTGCACCAGGCCGCGGCAGCGTACAAGCGCCGGTCGCGCGATCACCGCCGCGACCTGGCCCGCGCGGCGGGCGCCGAGGCCCACGCGGCCGAAGCCTTCGCGGACTGCTACACCGCGCTGCTCGAAGGGGCGCTGGTGATCCGGCAGACGCAAGGACGCAACGACGCGGCGCGCATCATCCGGCCCGCGGTCGAGCAGCTCGTGCGCGCGTACCTGCCGGGCAGAGCCTGAGCACACGGCTGGCGGTTGATGCACAGTTCCACCGCCCGGTCCGCGCCGGCTACTTCTTCATTTCAACCCGCACCTGCTTCCCGTCGCGCTCCACCACGAGCTGCAAGGCCTTGGCGCCGACGAACTCACGCAGCTTGTCGGGCTCGATGTCCGTCACCTTCGTGCCGTTGAGCGAGACGATCACGTCGTCTTTCCTGAGCCCCGCCTTCTCCGCGATCGAGCCGGGCGCGACGTCCCCCACCGCCATGCCGCTCTCGTCGGCGCGGATCGAGAAGCCGTAGCGCGGGCCGTCGGGCGTCGCGGCTGGTTCTTTGCCGGCGGGCGCCGCCGTTCGATCGGGGCCCGATGCGTCGGGGCCGTGCGGCAGGTCGGCGGCGAGGGTGCGGCGGATCGCCTCGATGGCGGCCGTGCAGATGTCGTCTCCCTCGCCGGCGTTGGTGGCGACAGCGATCCCGACGTGCTGTTCGGGCCAGACGGCAAAGGCGGCGGTGAACTGGCCATCGCCGCCGAAGTAGGCTTCGCCGGGCTGGGCCCGGCCGGGCATGTCGGCCGGGCGCAGGGCCGGGAGGCGTTTGAGCGTCTTGTCGGTCAGACCTGCCGCGGGACGACCGGCGGCAAGTTCGGCCTCTGCCGCCGCGAACTTTGCAAAGTCCGCGATGCTCATGCACAGGCCGCCGGCGGGCTCCATCACGGCAAGGCGCGGGCGGACCTGGCGCACGGGCTCGTAGCCGTTGGGCCCGGGCTCGTGGCCGCGGATCGAGCCGAGCGGGTCGACGCCGACGACCGCCGAGGTGAGCCCGAGCGGCGTGAAGACTTCGTTGCTGACGAGCACATCCCACGGCTTGCCGGTGGACTTCTCGGCCATGGCGGCGACGACGCAGAAGCCGGCGTTGGAGTAGACGAAGCGTGTGCGCGGCGGGGCGGCGGGTTCCAGGCCAAGGACGTGCGCGGCGAAGCGTGCTCGCTGCTCGGTCGGGGTTCCCGTGCGGTCGAAGACTTCCGGGGTGATGCGGGGACCGATCTGTTCGTAGGGCTTGATACCGGCTCGGTGAGCGAGAAGGTCGGCGATGGTTACGGGCTTGTACTCAGGTCGCACAGGCACTCCAGCGAAGCTCTCGCCGACCGTGGCGTCGATCATGAGCTCGCCGCGTTCGTTGAGTCGCGCGATGACCAGGCGCGCCGCGTTCTTACTGCAGGAACCGATCGGGAAGCGATCGCTCGCGGTTGCGGGATCCGCGGCGCCCGCCGTGCGCACGCCGCACACGCCGACCCCGATGAGCGTGCCGTCGCGGACGATGGCGCCCGCGAGGGCGGGGGCGTGGAACTGGTCGCGGACGGGTTCGAGGGCGGGGCGGAGGTCGGCGGGATCGCCGGCCGCGAGCGCGGCGGGATTCATGACGCGGAGCACGGCCGCGGCCCACGGGACCGCCATGGCGGCGAATGAACGGCTCACGGTCGTTGGCGCTGATTTCATGGGCTCGCTCCGGTTCCGCGCTGGCGCTGCGGTGCATGCTCGGATGCGCCGCACGAGGGGGCCCGTCGGGCCGGGGAGCCCCATGGTACGAATCGCACTACTTCGCCGCGCGGTGAACCACCGCACGGGCATGCGGTTCCCGCGGAGGAATCCAGAACGGCTTCTGCCCGTTAGCCCCGCCGCGGGCCGTTGTGACGGCTTAGACTCCCCCCATGCCCGACCGCAAGCCCTACCTCGGCGCCAACTGGAAGATGAACACCAACCGCACCACGTCGGCGGAGCTGACCCGCGGCGTGGTGGACGGGCTGTCGCGCCTGGAGGGCGTGGAGGTCGCGATCTTTCCGCCGTTCCCGTACCTGCTGTCGGTGCGGGCGATCCTGCGGGACCGCTCGTCGTCGATCAAGCTGGGGGCGCAGGACGTGTACCACCGGCCGGACGGGGCGTTCACCGGCGAGGTGTCGGTGGACATGCTCAAGGACTGCGGCGTGTCGGTGGTGATCTGCGGGCACTCCGAGCGCCGGCACGTGATCGGGGAGACCGACGAGTTCATCAACCTCAAGGTGCGCGCCGTGCTCGACGCGGGGCTGGAGTGCATCCTGTGCGTCGGCGAGACGCTTGACCAGCGCGCGGCCGGACACACCGACCCCGTGAACCAGCGGCAGCTTCGCACCGGCCTGGCGGATGTGCCCGCCGAGCAGATCGACCGGCTCACCATCGCCTACGAGCCGGTGTGGGCGATCGGCACGGGGAAGACCGCTTCGCCCCAGGATGCGCAGGATGTTCAGCTCAAACTCCGCAAACTGCTGACCAGCCTGTACGGCGAGGACGCGGCGCGGCGGATCCGCATCATGTACGGCGGGAGCGTGAAGCCCGACAACGCGGTCGACCTGTTTGCGCAGCCTGACATCGACGGCGGGCTGATCGGCGGGGCATCGCTCAAGGCGGCGGACTTTGTGGCGATCGTGCGGGCGGCAATACCGCGGGCGTGAGGAGTGGGCTATGCGCGGGCGGGGGTTTGGGGGGGGTGAGACACGCCCGCAATGCCCGCCTGGAAGAACCCCCCTGCTTCCGCAGGGGGCTCCACGCGGAGGGGGCTCCACGCAGGGGGGACTGCGAGGGGCTCGCTTCGGCTACTGCTCGCGCTCGAATCGCTCTCGGGCTCGCTTCTTGATCGAGGCAAGGTCCGCGGGAGCGGCGGTATCGTCTGGACGGGACGGGGGCTCGGGCGTCGGCGCGGCCGGATCGGTGCGCAGGCCGGCGAGTCTGGCGGCGCGGCGGCGGTCGCGTGCGGCCCGCGCGAGTTCCGCGGCATCATCTTCGCCGAGCGCGGTGTCTCGGGACGCCGGGGTTTCCATCTCGGCGCGGGCCCGCAGGCCTTCGAGGGTGCGGGCCGCTCCGCCCGCGCGGCCGCGGACTGCGTCGGTGGCTCGCTCGCCGATCCCGGCGCCGAACTCGGCGCTGGTGAAGCGGTCCCAGGCAATCCGACGGGTCGCGACATCGAGCAGAAATGTCGCGATGGTCCAGATCAGGAGGAGTCGCCACACGGGGGTCAGCGATTCCTGGGCGATCAGGCCGCGGTGATCGAAGACTGCCGCGGCAGATTTTTCAGAGAGATCGAGAACCCGCCCGCCGGTGGTGGCTGCGATCGATTCGACGAGCCCGCGGTTGGACCGAAGGGTCCGGCTCTCAACGCCGGCGCTCACGCTGACGCCGGCGACGAGGGGCGTTAACCGCTTGTCGCCCTGCGCGGGCTTGAGGACCGCGACGTACGTGCCGGTGCCGCCGGCGGGAGCGCCGCCCTCGTACACGCCCGGCGCGGTCTGCGCCAGCGCGATCTCGGTGGTGCGCCCGTCGGGGGCGTAGACGGTGGCAGGGACCGAGAGCGCATCGATGGGCCGACCGTCTTCTTCGCGGGCTTCGAGGGTCAAGCGCAGGCGGCCCGCGTCGTGCTCGAGGCGGCCGGAGTAGCCGCGGCGCATCGCGGGGCGAGCGATGACGCGCGCGGCCTGGGTCCAGAACTGGCCGTAGCCGGGCCAGTCGATCCATTTGGCGGCCCACTTCTGCGTGTCGGAGGTGAACGCGGCGACCTGTCCCAGTTCGACGGGCCAGTGGGCGAGGACGGGCTCGCCCTGGGGCGTGGTCATTGCGAGGGTCACGGTCGGCTCCGTGCGCGCCTGCGTCAACGTGAGGCCGCCCAGTTCGGGCGGGCGCGTGAGGCCCGCGGTCAGGGGCGAGTTCACCGGCTGGATCACCGGTTCGAACGGCACCTCGCGGACCATCGGCGAGCGCACCACCCGGACCGCGCCCAAGAACACCCGCGGCAGAATGTTGGGGTCGTAGACCTGGTAGTACACGCCCTTGCCCGATTCGGCGATTCGTTCCATGGACTCCAGGTCCGACGCGTCGCCGATGGCGATGGTGGAGACCTTGATGCCGTCGGTGTTCATCGCGGCGGCCATGGGCGCGAGCGCGGGCTCGTTCTGCGATCGCCCGTCCGACAGCACGATCACGTGCTTCACCTTGGCGTCGACGCGCCGGAGCATGTCGTGGGCCTGCTCGAGCGCGGGCATCATGTTGGTGCCGCCGCCGGGGCCGATGGCGCGGACCAGGTCGGATGAAGACCCGGGGTCGGCGTTGGGGCCCAGGGGCACGACCACGTCCGCGTCGTTGTTGAACGAGACGACGCCGACCAGATCGGTGGCGTCGAGCGAGCGGATGGCGAGCGCCACGGCCTCGTCGGCGATTTCCTGCTGCGTGCGGAGCGAGCCCGAAACGCTCCGTCCCATGGAGCCGGAGTTGTCGATGATGAAGACGATCGCGGTCTCCGGCTTGACGAGGCGAGCCGGAAGATCGAGGCGCACGGGCAGGATCGCTTCGACGGGCGTGCCGCGCCAGCCTCCGGCGCCGAAGCTGGCCGGCCCGCCGGTCATGATGAACCCGCCGCCCAGATCGCGGACGTGCGCGACGAGTGCCTCCTGCGTCTGGCGCGGGACGGCGTCGCTGGGAACATTCTGGAAGATGACCAGGTCGTATTCCTGGAGCGCGAGCAGGTCGGCGGGCATGGCGCCGGGCGCGACCACGGTGACGCCGATCCCGGCGCGGCGGAGCGTGCTCGCGAGGGTTGAGGCAGCGCCGTTCTCGGGCCCCTTGCCCTCGCCCTCACCGTCGACGATGAGCACCGAGCCGCGCCCGGGCGTGAGCGTGAACGCCTCGCCCGCGTTGTTGTCGGCGAGCGTGTCACCGACGGGGCCGGCGGGTCCGGCGTCGGGTTCGAAGACGGCGCGGAAGCGGTGGATGCGCTCGGGCCCGAGTTGAATCTCGATCTGCTCGACGGTTCGGCCCGCGTGCAGCGTGACGCGCCGAGTGGTGCCGGGCTCGGCGCCGTTGGCGTCGACGGGCTGGTCGTTGTCGAGCAGGCGCAGGGTGCCCGACGCGTCGCCGGTCGAGCTCAGGATCACGCGCACGGTGAGGGGCGCCTCGGCGGTGGAGCGGGCCGGCGCATCCACCGATTCGACGATGACCTCGGTGGCGATCTGGTAGTCGAGCGGGACGACGTCGACGGGCACGGCGCGGCGCGCGGCGGCAGAACCGCCCGAGGCCAGCCCGCGAGCCGAGTCGATAGCATCGCCGGAGGTCTGGTTGCCGTCAGTGAAGAGGAGGATGCGCCCGGCGCCGTCGGGGGGCAGGACGCCGGCGCCCATCGCCAGGCCGTTGCCGATGTCGGTTCCCTCCTGCATGCGCAGGTCGAGCGATCGTTCGGCGACGTCGCCGCGCCCGGGCGACGCGAGCACCGCCGCACGCCCGTCGAAGACGACGGTTCCCATCACGTCGTCGGGGCCGCGCCCTTTCTGGGCCCGGGCCAGGAACGATTTCACGGCGTCGAGCGTCGGCCCGGCGTCGCTCCGCACGAACCGGCGGACCGAGTCTGAGACGTCGACCACCGCGACCACCGCGAGCTTGTCCGAGCGGCGCACCGTGCTCAGCCCCGCGGCAACCACGATCAGCAGCCCGATCAGGGCCGCGCGCAGCAGGATCGCCGACCACACGCGCCCGCGGCTCATGCCGTCAAAGAAGCGCAGGGCCACGACCGCGGCCGGCACCACCACCAGCCCCGCCCACAACCACTCGGGATGCTCGAGCCTGAATTCCACGCGGGATCATTGGGGAGGCGGGAGCGTGGTGGGGATGAGGGGATGAGGGGATGAGGGGATGAGGGGATGAGGACTGATTGTGCGGGTTGGGCCGTGTGGGCGCGCGTTATGGAAATGCGCGGGGATGGAAAGCACGGATCAATTGCCGCGGGGGCGGGCGTCGGGGGCGTCGGGCACGGCGGGCGTCGGGGGTGCCGCGGGAGGGGCGCTTTGTGTTGCGGCACGCTCGACGTACTTGCGGAACACCCGCTTCACGAAAGGTCCGTACTGCGACGGCACGATCTGCTGCTCCACCGCTCGCTCGGCCCCTGCCGCGGCGGCGCGGACGCGGTTGGAGGCTTCACCGGGCGTTGCCGGCGCGCGCGGGTCGTTCGATGGATCGCCCGACCACTGCGACACGACGCGGGACTTCTCACCGGCCTTGGCGGCATCCTTGTCCCGCGCATCGACCAACTCTGACTTGCCGTCCCACTGTCGCCGGGCGCCGGCGCGGTCGCTTGCATCCCCGCCACCCGTCACGCCCTCGCCGCGCGGAGCGGAGCCCGGCGTGTTGTCGCCGCCGGGCTGGTCCCGCATGGCTTCCGCGATGCGGCGCAAGTCCTCCGGGCTGGCGTTCTCGAGCATCTTGCGGGCCTGCTCGCGCATCTCGCGGGAGACGCGGCGCTGGTTCTGCACCGTCTGCGGTGACTCGGCGAGCTTGTGGAGTTCCTTCGCGAGGCGCTCGACCGCGCCGGGATTGGGCAAGGGTGACTCGCCGGGGCTCGTGCTGTCGTCCTTGGGTTGGTTCACACCATCGCCGGGCGGGGCGCCGGGAGTCTTTGGCGCGGCCGGTGGCGATGATGGATCTGCGCCGGTTTCTCGCTGCGTGCCCGTCCGCGGCTGATCCGGGCGGCCGGGACCGTCGGCATCCTTCTGTTCTCCCGCGGCATTTTGCGTGTGCTCGCCGGGCGCGCGCTCGCGCGGCTCCGGGGTCGGGCTCGCACCCTTTTCGCCGGACGGGGCGCTCTGGCCGCCGGGCTCGGGGGGCTGAGCGCCCGGGTCCTTTGCCGCGTCGCGCTGGCCTTCGCCCGCACCTTCCGGCTTCTCGCTGCGATCGGTGCCGGACCTGCCGCGGTCGTTGGATTCACCTTGCTCTTCGCTCTTCTGCGACTTTGACGCATCATCCTCGGCGCGACGCTCAGCCTTGGTCCCATCCTCACGGCGCTCGGCGGGTTGCTTGGCGCCCGGAGGCGCGTGATCGGAGGGCGAGCCGGTCTCGGAGGGGGTGGGTCGGACTCCCGGTTCGGCCTTGGGCTTTGGCGCGGCTGGCCTATCCGCGTCATTGCCACCATCCAGCTTGCGATTCGGGTCGCTCGACGTCGGCTCTTGTTTGTTCGGCGCGGCGTCCTTCTCGCCCTGTGCGTGCCGCGCATCCTTCGGGGGCGTGCCGGCGGGCGACTCCTTCCGATCTTTCTGCGACGCCAGCTCGCGAGCGGCTTCGCGCATCGAGCGGGCCATTTTCTCCAGGTCCTCCGGGGCATCGTCGCGGCGTGAGGATGACCGCGGTTCTCCCGAGGGCTTTTCCTTCACCTGGTTCGAACCGCCCGGCTGATCGTCGGGCTTTGGTTCGCCCGTGGGCGAACCCTGTTCACGAGATCCCTCGGGCGAAGGCGCTGCGTCAGGCTTGGCGGGCTCGGGCGCCGAGGTTGGGCCCGGGCCTTCTTTCGGACTCGGCTTCGACTTTGTCGCGTCGGCCGACGTCTTTGAGGGTGCATCGTCGCGCCTTTCACCCTTGGGGGGCTGGCCCGGCGTGGCGCTGGGAGCAGCCTGCTCCTTGGCCGCAGGCGGGCGCGCGGCGTCGCTCTGGGGATTCGGCGTCGGCGCGTCGGGCGCGTCGGCATCGCTCTCTTCCGAGGCGGGCTGGTCCGGTGATGAGTCCCTCGTACGCGAGGATTTTTCACGGGCCGCTCGCTCGCGCTCGCGGATCTCGTCCAGGTCCCGGGCCAGATTTTCCAGTTCGCGGGCCGCGCGTTCGCGCGCTTCGGGCGACATGGCGCCGGCGCGCTCGGCGAGGCGCCCTGCCGCGGCGGCCGCGCTCTCAACATCGCCGCGCCGGAGCGACTCGGCGATCCCGGCGCCGTCGCTGGGCACGGCGCCCTCCGTCACTGAGCGTGCCGATTTGGCCAGCGCGCTCTTCACGGCGTCGGCGCGTTCACCGGCTCGCGTGGCCTCGCGGTCGGTGGCGTCGCTGGCGCGCTCCAGCGCGCGGGCCGCCCGTGCCCGGCCCGACTCGGCCGATTCTTCGCCGCGGGCCAGCTCACGCTCGATCTCGCGCACAGCGTCCAATTCGCGCTCCACGCTCGGCACGGGC
Organism: Phycisphaerales bacterium; assembly: GCA_044223975.1. GTDB lineage: Bacteria > Planctomycetota > Phycisphaerae > Phycisphaerales > UBA1924 > CAZCPB01. The sequence goes on from JBGALI010000003.1 coordinate 281,746, forward strand.
GGACCGTCCACGTCCGTCGCGGGCGGAACCACCGCCTTCACCTGTTCGGCCGCCCGCTCGCGCTGGCTTGCCTCCGCTTGCGCCAGGCCTTCGCCCACGGTCCGATCCCGCCCGGGGACCCAGATCGAAACGGCGATCGCCGCGCCGAGGCCCGCCGCCAGCCACGCCCACGCCCGACCGAATCGGAGGGGGAGTGCCGCGGCAAGGTTCACGCCGCGCGCTACCGATCCTGCCTCCTGCAGGGCGATCGCAATGAACGGGTCGTTTCCCGCTCGGCGTTCCAGCTCCATCGCGGAGGTCAGCCGGTCCTTCAACGCGAGGGTTTGGTCTAACCACGCCGCGGCATGGGCGTGGGTCCACTTGCCGAGCACCGCCCAGATCAGGCCCGTGGTCAGCCCGAACCCGACCGGGGCCGCGATGAGAAGCCAGACGGGAGCGCCCGGCAGCCACCCGAGCTTGTTCGCCCCCACCATCGTCAGGCCGAGCCCCGCTCCGACGGCGCCGCACACACCGCACCGTGCCACCAGCGCACGGGCGAACGCGCGGCGCGCCGCGCGCACGACCACGAACCCGACCTGGTCTCCCGGGAGATTCACGCCCGGATCGTAGGGTCCGGCGTCGGGCGGCCCCCGCCCTTGCGAACGGGCTCAACCTACGCTTCGGTGTGCGCTCGTAGCTCAGTTGGATAGAGCGGCGGTTTCCTAAACCGCAGGTCGGCAGTTCGAGTCTGCCCGAGCGCGCTTGGGGGTCCGGTCGGGGATCGTTCCCGTGCCGTGAGTGTGGTGAAGCGGCAACTCCCGGCACGCGGCGCCGACGCCCCAGAACCCGGCGCCCGATAAGACCCGCGGGCGGGCCCTGAGGGATGTGCCAATTGGTGCTTTGGCGCAGGGCATGCCGGTTGTACGCTTGAGGGCGGTGATTCACGCGCTCTCCACCCATCCCCTCGCTCTTTCACGGCCGCGCGGTGCATCCGTCGCCGGGCGAGCCCTCCGGCTGACCCTGGGTCTTGCACCGGCGGCGGCGCTGTGGGGGTGCAGCGGGCCATCGGCGGTGGAGCGGCGCGACATCGGTTCAGTCGGCCGCGCCCAGGAGGGCTGGCAGTTGGTGCTGGCGCCGGAGGAATCGGCGCCGGCGGGGGCGGAGCAGTACCGGCTGGATGCGACGCTGGCATCGCGGGCGGGGGAGCAGGCCTACCCGCTGGACATGTACCCTCAGAACACGCCGACGCTGGAGCGGGCCCGCTGGCTGTACTTCCCGATCACGCCGGGGACGTTTGTGTACTTCCCTGACCGGGCCCGGACGGTCTGGAGCCGCTGAGCGGCGCTTGCGTTCCTCAAAAAACGCCACGGCCCACCGTTGAAGGCGGGCCGCGACGCTCCCCTGAGTCATCCGTTCGCCGTGGGGCGATCAGGATCAGTCGAACAGGGCGGTGGTGGCGGGCGGGTCGATGCTCTTGAGCTCCAGGTTGGTGTCGATGCGGCAGTTGGACTGCGTGCGGTGCCGCTCGGCGAAGAAGAACCGGAGGCTGTAGGTCTTGCCGTCCTCCAGCCAGTTCAGGCGGTCCAGCTGGATCGACTGGTTGACGGCCGAGTGGATGCCGCCGATGTCGATGACCAGCTTGCCGTCGACGAAGACCCAGACGTCGTCGTCGCCCGTGAACGTGAAGACCTGGCCGGCGCTCTTGCGGTAGACGAACTCGGTGTTGAGCTCGAAGGTGAAGTGGAAGTTCTTGCTGTCACCCTTGGAGTTGCCGAACAAGTCGCCGTTGATCGGGAAGAACCCGCCGAGGTTCTTGTAGACCGGGTCGGTTTTGTCGTTGAACGAGTACATGTTGGTGCCCGACTGGCGGCTGAGCGAGATCGCCAGCTGCTTCGAGACGTTCACCCCGGGCACGTCGCGGTACCACTGGGCGAACTTGTCGGCGCTAGTCAGGGCGCCGCCGGTGCTGCTGGACTTGGTGCCGGCCTTGTCGCCGGTCTTGGCGCTGATGTACTCGCGGGGGCTGATCTTGTTCAGGCCCGACGCGTCCGACCATTCCTTGCTGACCAGGTAGCCCGCGCTGTTGTACTGGGGCTTGCCCTCGGAGTCGAGCGTGTCCTTGACCTCGCCCATGTAGTGGCCGAAGCCGGCGGCCGGCGTCAGCTCAAAGTCGGGGTGACCACCGGTCACGCTCCGCTCGGCGAAGTCGCGGACCACGCCGTTGAGGACAATCGCGGGGGGCAAGTTCTTGTAGGGGTCGCTGGGGACAGTATTTTCCCCGCTTGAACTCTGCGCCGAGGCAACCGACACGGTGCCCAGGCCGCCGGCCAGCATCACGACCGCCAGCGAGCTGTGAAAGGCCTTCGAGCGAACGTTGAACATGGGATTCCTCCACACCGAACTCGCCAGACCGTCCCGCCTCCGAGCCACGCTTTGTGCTGGCCGCGGCCGCGGAGCGCGCCCCGGGGAACGCCCCCGGAGAATGGTCCGACTCACCCTGAAATTTGGGATACACACCCCGCCGCTCCAAGCCGCGGGAACGCGATTCACGCGGAAGACCCTCCACGGCGACCGTCTGTGCGGGTCAGGAGACCTAGCGAAGACGGCAGGAGAGCCCCGGGCAGCGGACGCCCGCGGGAGGCTGCTTTATCAGCCCCGAGATCGCTGGTGAGAATTGTCAATAGATGATGCGGTCCGGCCTGCCGCGGCGGGGAACCATCGCGGGCCGGTCCGGGGCGGCCGGACCGACCCGAAACTCCGCGGTCAAAGCCCGAAGCCTCGACCGACCGATGTATGATCGGACCTCGCGCCGGGATGGCTCTGGCGCGACGGGCACCACGCCACGAAGGACCGCGCGCCCCACCACGGAGGGTTTTGCATGGATACGTTCGTCATCAACGGAGGGCGCCGGCTCGCTGGACGCACCCGGGTCAACGGCTCGAAGAACGCGGCCCTGCCGTTGATGGCCGCGGCCCTTCTGACGGACGATCCCGTCGTCCTCCGCGATGTGCCCGATCTGGCCGACATCCGCAACATGCAGCGCCTGCTGGGCGAGCTTGGGTGCGTCCGCGTCAACGACGGGGACGAGCGCAAGGGCGTGCTGGCCCTGCACGCCAGCGACACCTCCAACAGCCACGCCCGCTACGACATCGTCCGCACCATGCGGGCCAGCATCTGCGTGCTCGGACCCTTGCTCGCCAAGCGGGGCTCGGCCCGCGTGTCAATGCCCGGTGGGTGCTCCATCGGTGACCGACCGGTCGACCTGCACCTGCGGGGGCTTGGGGCCCTGGGCGCCGAGATCACCATGAGCGCGGGCGACATCATCGCCCAGACCCCCAAGGGCGGGCTGCGCGGGGCGACCATCTTCCTGGGCGGACCGTTCGGATCGACCGTCCTGGGCACGGCCAACGTGATGTCTGCCGCGTGCCTGGCCAAGGGCACGACCATCATCGAGTCTGCCGCGTGCGAGCCGGAGATCGTCGACCTGGCCCGCATGCTGGAGTCGATGGGCGCCAAGATCTCGGGCGCGGGCTCCCCCCGCATCACCATCGAGGGCGTCTCGCAGCTGGGCGGGACCGACCACGCGGTGATCCCCGACCGAATCGAGGCGGGCACGTTCCTGATGGCCGCGGCCATCACCAACGGCGAGCTGACGCTCGAGAATTGCCCGACCGACGCGCTGCTGGCCGTCATCGACCGGCTGAACGCGATCGGCATCGACGTGACGCCGATCGGCTCTTCGCGCGACCCGCTCCGGGCCACCGTCCGCGTCACGTGCGGGCGGGTGCTCCGCCCGGTCGAGGTCACCACGCAGCCGCACCCCGGGTTCCCGACGGACCTGCAGGCCCAGCTCATGGCCTTGCTCACGTTGGCCGACGGCAACTCGGTCATCACCGAGCGGATCTTCCCGGAGCGGTTCCTGCACGTTGCCGAGCTCTCGCGGATGGGCGCCCGCCTCTTCAGGCAGGGCCCGACGGTGATCATCTCGGGGGTGCGGAGCCTGATCGGCGCCCCGGTGATGGCGAGCGACCTGCGGGCCAGCGCCGGGCTGGTGCTGGCGGGGATGGCGGCCGAGGGCACCACCCTGGTCAACCGCGTCTACCACCTCGACCGCGGGTACGAAAAGCTCGAGGAGCGGCTGTGCTCCCTGGGGGCCTCGATCGAGCGCGTGGACGAGAAGACCCTCAGCCCGACCGAGGTCGTGGGGTAAGGCCGCGGCGCCGTCAGAGATTGCGGCGGGAGCCGGGTCCCGAGGCGGCGGTCCGCCCGCTCATACGCATTCCAAAAAGTTTCTGCCCTCCTCGGGCCACAGACGAGGAGATTTCGCGCGGAGGCGCAGAGAGCGCCGAGGAAGAACGAAGGCCAGCGAAGAGGGGAATCCGTGCCCGTCTCGGCGGGCTCAGCGCCTCGGCGAGAAACTCCGGGAATTCGCCCCGGAATTAAGTGGAACCCGTATCATTCCTCGTCGAACCCGGCGTCCACCAGCGCCTTGAGCGCCTTGATGGCGGCTTCGGCGTCGTCGCCCTCGGCGATGACCTCGAGTTCGGTGCCCTGGCTGGCGGCGAGCATCATCATTTCCATGATGGACTTGCCGTCGACCGTGCAGTCGGGCTTGGCGACTTTGACATCGCACTTGAACGTGGTCGCCAGGTCGACGAACGTCATCGCGGGCCGGGCGTGGAGCCCGAGCCGGTTGACGATCGTGACCTTGGCCGTGCATCGCGTGCCCACGCCGCCCTCCCGGGCGCGCCGCGCGGCGCGCCCGCCCCCGTTCACCCCGGCAGCTGCTGTCCGTCGGCCTCGCTCAGGAGCATCCGGATCTCCTCGGCGGTCGAGGCCTGCCGCAGGAAGCGGCGGAACGTGTCCTTGCTGAGGTTTTTGAAGATGACCTCCATGGCCTGGAGGTGCTCCTCGGGCCGGTCCTCGGGCGACACGAGCAGGAACACCGAGTAGACCGGCTGTTTGTCCAGGGCGTTGAAGTCCACCCCGCGCTGGGCCAGCCCCACCGCCGCGCTGAGCTTGGTAACGCCGGTGTGCTTGACGTGGGGAACGGCGACGCCGCGTCCGAAGCCGGTCGAGCCTTTGCGCTCACGCTCGAGGATGCGTCGGAGCAGCTCGTCGCGGATACGGCCGGGGGCGTCGCCGGCGGCGATGATCGCGTCGAGCAGCTCGGCGACCACCTCGTCGCGTCCGGCCCCCGCCAGCTGGGGGATCACGGCGCCCGGGGAGACGATCTCGGTCAGCTTCAGCAAGTGCGGGTTCTCCACGCCGGCGCCCCCGAAAGGGAGGGGGTGCCTCTCATCGCTTGGTCGTCTTCAGACGTTCCTTGTAGTCCGCCAGCTCGCGGGCGCCCTTCTGCGCGACCTGGTCGATCACGGCGTAGAGGTCTTCGCCGTGCGCGTGCAGGATGAAGTCCTTGTGCTTCTCAACGTCGATCCGGAGTTCCGCGCCGAACGTTCCGTGCTTCTGGTGGTCGTCCTTGGAAAGAGCCAGCACGATCTGCTGGGTGCCGTCGAAGTACTTGGGCAGCTTCCCGAGCTTGCTCTCGGAGAACTGCTTGATGGCCTCGGTCACCTCGATGTTCCGTCCCACAACGTCGATCCGCATGTCTCCTCCCTGCCAGGTAGGTTCGAAAGCCGTTCGGCATGTCCGCCGGACGCACCCCCATCATAACGGGCCGACCCTGCAGAAGCGCCCCCCCAAGCCGTCGTGATCAGAGCACGGCGGGGGGCCGCCAACCTGCCGGAGAATGGGGGTGGTCGGGAACCCGGACGCTCGGGGATCAGTTCATTCCGGGCGATACGTCCGAGCCCCGCGGGGCGGTGGCGGCCGGCCCGGCCTGCCCCTCGGGGACCAGCACCCCGCCCGTGATCACGTACCGGATGGCCTCGTCGATCGAGATCGCGACGTCAATGACGTCCTCCACCGGCACGGTCAGCGTGAAGCCGGTGAAGGGAGTGGGCGTGGTGGGCACGAACACCGTGAGGCACTCGCGGCGGAGACCGTCGGTCATGGCGCGCATGGACGTGCCGGTGACGAAGGCCAGGACCCACGCCCCCGGGCGCGGGAACTGCACCATCACCACCCGGTTGAAGGCCATCGGGGTGTCGCCCAGAATGAGCTCGACGACCTGTTTGACGTGCGGGTAGATCTGCTTGAAGACGGGGATCTGGGCGATCACCCGTTCCACGCGGTGGTACAGCCGCCGGCCCACGAAGCCGCCCACCACGCCGCCGGCCACGTAGATCGCGACGATCGCGACCAGCAGCCCGACGGCCTGCAGGTGCCACCGCGCCGACCAATACTGCGCGAAGTTCTTCTCGCGGAGATCGAGCGTCACGGCGCTGTCGGACACGGTTTCAGCCGAGGCCGCGGCAGGGTTGTCGCGGCGGTACGCACGGACCTGCTCGGGCGTGACCTTGTACCACTCGGGCCGGTACGGCTCGCTGAGCACGTGCGGCATGGCGTAGATGACGCCGGTGCGGATCCATCGGTTGATCGGCGCGGCAACGCTGTCGAAGACGAACACAAAGGCCTGCCAGAGAATCCACAGCGTCAGCACCGACGGCAGCAGCACCGCCAAGCCCTTCATGAAGAACCGGCGCGGGCGGCTGGACGGGGGCTTGACGACGACCGGGGAAAGCACCGGCGACGTTCGGGCGGGCTGGGGTGCGGGGGCCGTCACGCTCAGTTCATCGTACCGCGCCGGCCCGGAGCGCCACGGTCCCAACGAAATGGGGCGCCCCGAAGGACGCCCCGATCGCGAATCAATGGGCCTGGGCAGACTCGAACTGCCGACCTCGCCCTTATCAGGGGCGCGCTCTAGCCAACTGAGCTACAAGCCCGAACGCCCGGCTGCCCGGGGACACAGAATATAGCCCTCCACCGGGCCGGGTTCACGCGGCGAGGCGGGGCGAAGCGAGACACAAAGCCGCCCGCGGGCCGGGCCCGGCGCACCCTTACAGGCAAGAAGGCGAGAGGATGTTGCCGGTCCGGTGACCGACCCAGAGCGTCACCGCTTCAGGGCGACGAGGGTGCCTTGACGGGTGTCGGCTTGGGCGCACCCGGCATGATGCTCTCGTCGAGCGAGAGCAGGTACGCCGCCATCGCCGCGAGCATCAGACCGACGACGACCCACGTGCGCCAATCCTTGTGCATCCCCCGGCCCTTTGATTTGGAATTGTCGCCGCTCATGGGTGGTTCGAACTCCTTGGGATCACTGCTCGCAGTCCCGAGCGGCGTGTCCGGCCATCCAGCAATCCTACGGACGGCGTAAACAACCGGCGAGCCTTGGAGCAGCGCGGGTACTTCGGACCGATCGACGATCGAGCGTAGCCGTTCACGACGGCGTCGGAGCGGGCGGAGCACCGGTCGCGCGGAACCTGGCTCGAAGGAGGGCAACGGCGGCGAGCAGCGTCACAACGGCCGCCCCGACTCCGGCGAGCGCCGCGAGCGACGGGCCCGACGAGCGGCCCTTGAACGGGGCATCGAAGTGGCCGTTGGGCTTGAAGTACGCCCCGTTCCGCGGGTAGTCCAGGATGGTGTTGAAGCGCCACAGCACCTCCATGCACAGAACACCGCCGGGCGGATCTGCGTCGCTCTCGGCCTCAACCTCCAGTTGGATGGGCACGTTCGGGATCGAGAAGCCCGCGATCCGCAGCTCCGGGAGCAGCACCATCTCGCTGCGGATCACGGCGCTGCCCACGCCGCGGGACTCGCTCGTGCCCAGCTTCTTCATCGTGCCGCGCAGGTTGTGCTCGCTGGCGAAGGCTCGGTTCACGATCATGGCCCCGTTCCCGCCGGTGTCCAGGAAGAAGAACCCGCTCGTCCGCCTCTGGTCGTTGACCAGCACCGCTTCCACCGGCGTGAGCGAGCCGGAGATGGGCATCGGGGTTCTGGTAAACCCCGCGGCGTGCGCGGGCAGCGCTTCGTGGACGATCATCACCATCCGGTCGTAGTCGATCTCCACGACCTTGTCCTCGAAAACGGGGTAGCCGAGGATGCCATCGGCGTCGTCCACCTGCTTCTCGATGAACATGACCGGCTCGTGATCCCACCGGAAATCCCCGACCTCGACTCTGCCGTCGCGGTCGACACGCCGGACGGTGGTGCCCCCGGTGCCGCCGTTCATCAGCGTGCCGTCGAGGCGGAGCTTCGCGCCCCGGGCCATCGCGGAAGGGTACAGGGCGTTGATGCCGGCGCCGGTATCGAAGATGAGGTCGAGCTCTTCCGAACCGTTCACCCGGCCGCGCACGTGCAGCTTGCCGTGGCTGATGGTGATCGGGACCGTCACCGGCGCGGTCAACGGGCTCGAGCCCAGGCGCCGGCCCGGGGCGGTCAGGGTCGAGATCCGCGTCCGGCAGGGGTCCTTGCCGCCGAGCAGGATGACAAAGTCGTACGTGCGCCCCGGCTCGACGTCGAACGACATGGAATCGACGTCGCTGATGAAGGTAATGCGCTTCGCGCCGCCGGCCCTTCGCGCGTCATAGACATCCAGCGGGATCGCGGGATCGGCGGACCATTCGGCCTTGAGCAGCCGCTCTCCGTCCTGAACGTCCAGCACCTTGGATTCGGCGCGGAGCACCGGCAGGTCCTGGCGTGCCAGCGCCGTTCCGTGCACGAGGATCGCCGTGAACACACCGAGCAGCACCGTTTTCGTGAGCATGGGGGCCTTGCTGGAGCGGCACCGGCGGGGGCCGGAGATCCGACCTGGGGTTGACGTCATGGGGCGGGGAACGCAGGAAAGCACGAATGGCACGGGCCGCGCCGGGCCGAACGCGCACGCGGCGAGCGGAACCGGAGGTCCATCGTCAATGGGATTTGATGCGCCGGTGTTTCAACGGCACGCTCTGGTGAATCACAACCGCGACCCACGGGCCCCGGGGATGGCGCGACTCCTCCTGATGACGTGCGCGCGGCACGATAGAACCACCCGACGATTGATCCTGGACGGACGCGATGACGAGCGCCGAGGTTCCGCCATCGCGGTCGTGCCGGCGCACGGACGGGGGAAGCGCTCACGCGGCCCGCGCGCTGTCGCGCCGCATGGTGTAGAGAATCACGGCGACAAGGACCGCCGCGAGGACTGCCGAGGATCCGACGGTTCCGAACCCCAGCCCGCCGTGCTCCGGGTCCTTGGTGAGCACGTCGCCCATCGTCGCGCCGAACGGGCGCGTGAGCACGAACGCCGCCCAGAAAAGGGCGACCCGTGAGACGCGGGTGAAATAGAACACCAGCACGATCAGCACCAGGAGGCCGCCGATGAGAGCCGCTCCACCGGCGAAGCCCAGGCCGGAGTCGTCGGCGAGGTAGTCGCCAAGCGCGGTGCCCAAGGTGTTGGAGACGAGGATCGCGCACCAGTAGAACAACTCCGCCCGGAGCGACCGTACGTCGCTCACGGACAGCGACTTCTCACAGAGCCGCCAGAGTCCGAGGACACCGACGAGCGCCGCGAGGAGGATCGCGCTCCCGGTCGCGTACCCGAGCCCCAGGGTGCGGTCCATGAAGTCGGACATGGTGGTGCCGGCGGTGCTGGTGGAGAGAATGACCGACCAGTACAGGAATGGGATGTATTTCCGTGCGCGGAGCTGGCCCACGAGCGTGCCCGCAAAGACCGTGATGAGGATGATCGTGCTGACGGCGTAGCCGACCTTCAGCGTCATCGAAAGCAGATCGCCCGCCGTCTCGCCCAGCGTGGTGGCGCAGATCTTCATGATCCAGAACAGCAGCGTCAGCTCAGGGAGCTTGCTGGCGCCACTGGGGGGCGAGACCGGGCGCGCGCGGGCATCACTGGGCGCCGTGGGCGTGGCTTGGGATGTGATGGCCGCGGGCGTGTGCATGGTCTGTTTCTCTGGAGCGCTAATACCCCGCCGCGACGCCGCCCTTTCTCGGGTCGCTCGCGGCTTCCCAGCCCGAGCCCCCCACCGCCCGGCGGATGAGCTGCACGCAACCGACCATGCGGAGCGGTTCGGTCGCGTGGCCCAGGCGCGTGTTGAGCTCGGCCTCGACGGGGGTCTTGCGGAGCGGCTCTTCGAGGCCCAGCGTGTCGGGCTGCCACTGGTGGTGGAAGCGCGGGCGGGAGATCGCTTCGGAGGCGGGAAGGTCAAAGACCAGCACGTCGAGCGCGGCTTCGAGCGTGCCGGCGATGATGCGCGGGCCGCCCGAGCCGCCGGCGACCAGCAGCACACCGCGTTCGTCGGTCGCGATCATCGGCGTCATGCTCGAGAGCGGGCGCTTGCCGGGCGCCGGGGCGTTGCGGTCGGACTGTTCGAGGCCAAAGGCGTTGGGCTTGCCGGGGTGCGTGGTGAAGTCGTCCATCTCGTCGTTGAGCACGAAGCCGTACTCGGGCACGGCGATGAGCGAGCCGAAGATCAGGTTGATCGTCTCGGAACACGCGACGGCGTTGCCCTTGGAGTCCACGACGCTGAGGTGGCTGGTGCCGTGGTCCTCCGGGATCGCGGGCTTGGCGCCGGCGGGGCGCGTGCCGTACCGGTCGTGCGTGAGCGTGTGCGCGGGGTTGAACAGGTCGGCGCGGGCCCTGATGTACGTCGGATCGAGCAGCGCTTTGATCGGGACATTCACGAAGGCAGGATCGCCCATCCACGCCGCGCGGTCGGCCATGGCGTGCTTGAGGCTCTCGGTCACGAGGTGGATGTACGGCGCCGAGTTCAGGCCCACCTTGAACAGCTCATCGCGCCGCAATTCGAGCATCTCCGTCACCTGCGCCACCACAATCCCCCCGCTGCTGGGCGGGGGCATCATGAAGAGGTTGCGGCCCATGAAATTCGAGACCAACGGCGGCGTCTCGACCACCGTGAAGGCGTCAAGGTCGGCCTGCGACATCGCGCCTTTGTCGGCCGCGATCGCCCGGAGCATCGCGTCGGCGACGGGGCCCTTGTAGAAACCGTCGGCCCCGCGCTCGGCGATCAGGCGCAGCACGGCCGCCTGCTCGGGGACCTTGATCTCGTCACCGATTTTCACGGCGCCGCGCTTGAGGTAACGCTCGTAGAAGAACGGCGAGCGCCCGGGACGGTCGGGCGCCTTGTCGAACCACTCCATCACTTCCTTGACACTGTCGGCGTAGTGCTTGTCGGCGGCGAACCCCTGCTCCGCGGCACGGATCGCCGGGGCCAGAACCTCGGCCCGCGACTTTGTGCCGTACTTGTCGAGGGTGTAGAGGAGCCCGGCGACGTTGCCGGGGACTGCGATGGCCTTGCCGCCGCGTGACGAGGCGTCGGGGTCGGGATCGCTGGCGTAGTACCCGGGGCCGTAGGCGCGCGGGCAGGTTTCGCGGTAGTTGATCGCGGTGGTAAGGCTGCCATGGCGGGCATCGTTCTCGAGGTGCACGATCATGAACCCGCCGCCGCCGATCCCGCACGACTGCGGGCGAACCACCGAGAGCGCGAAGGACGCGGCAACCGCGGCGTCGACGGCGTTGCCCCCGGCGCGAAGAAGTTCAAGGCCGGCGCGAGAGGCGACTTCGTGGTCGGCGGCAACGGCGCCGTGGGAATACACAGGGTCGGGCACGGGGGGCTCCGCGGAGTGTGCGGTGGCGAGGCCGGTCAGCGTGGCGCAGAGGGAAACGAGGGTGCCCGCAATCGAACGCGGCCGGGCACGGGCTGATGAGGGCGGTCGCATGGCAGGCACAGCGTAGAGGAACGCCGGACCGGGCGGGGGCGGCGGGGGCCACGTCCGAGAGCCTTCGAAACGGGGCTGGCGTCGGGGCCCCGGGTGTGCGAGAATGGGGCTGCCGCGGGTGGGGGCCGGCGGCAGAGAGAAAGGTTCCCCATGCAGATCGGGCGGATTTCCCGGCTGGTGGCCGGTCTTGTCATTCTCGCGGGCACCGCGGCGGCGCAGCCGGGGCGCGCGCCCGCCAACGGCGGCGCTGCACCCGTGGGCTACGAAGGTTCCAAGGTCATCTCCGTCACGGTCGCCAACCAGCGCGAGTACCTGGCGGTGATGAGTCTGTCGGAGATGCCGGGGAACTCGATGTGGACGCACTCGCCGGGGATTGGCGAGCTGGATGTCCAAGTGGCGCCGGAGAACATGCCCGCGCTGCTCCAGCTCGGGCTGCCGATGCGGGTGATGATCGACGACCTGAAGAAGAAGATCGACGACGAGCGCGCCGACATCGAGGCCCGCCGGATGCGTCGCGACATCTCTTGGTTCCAGAACTACCACACGCTCGCCGAAATCAACGCGTACATGACGCAGCTTGCCGCGGCGAGCCCGCAGCTGGTCACGGGCGTGAACCTGGGCAACTCGCTCGAGGGGCGCGCCATCAACGGGATCAGGATCTCGGCGCCCGACCTGCCGGGCAATCCGCGGGCCTCGCGCCCGCAGCTGCTGTTCAACGGGTGCCAGCACGCGCGCGAGTGGGTGGGCCCCGCGACCGTGATGTACATCGCCGACCAGTTCATCTCGGGGTACGCGGGGGACCCGCGCATCCACGCGATCCTCGACAACGCCGAGATCCTGATCGTGCCCGTCGTGAACCCCGACGGGTACGAGTACACGTGGACGCCCAACAACCGGCTGTGGCGGAAGAACCGGCGCAACAACGGCGACGGGACCTTCGGCGTCGACAACAACCGCAACTGGGGCTACCAGTGGGGCGGGCAGGGCGCGAGCACCTCGACCAGCAACGAGACGTACCGCGGCACGGGACCGTTTTCAGAGCCCGAGACGCAGCGCCTGCGCGACTTCATGCTGGCCAACACGCGCCTCCGCGCCAGCATCGACTTCCACAGCTACTCGCAGCTGATCCTCTCGCCCTGGGGCTGGACCAACGCCCTCCCGCCCGATGCGGCGGTGTTCGACCAGATCAATTCGACGCTGGCGTCGACGATCCAGTCCGTGCACGGCAAGGTTTACACGGCAGGGCCGACGTACACCACGATCTACCCCGCCAGCGGCGGAGCCCTGGACTGGGCCTACGGCGCGGGGAGCACGCCGTACAAGATCCTGGGGTACTCGATCGAGCTGCGCGACACCGGGACCAACGGGTTTATCCTCCCCGCCAGCGAGATCATCCCGACCGGCGAAGAGAACTTCGCGGCGGTGCTGAAGCTGTCGGAAATCGTCGCCTTCCCGCTGACGTTCGGCTTCCCCGACGGCCTGCCCGCGACGGCCGAGGCGGGGCTGGCCACGACGATCCGGGTGAGCGTCACCGCCTCGCCGGGCAACGCGCTCAACGCCGCGAGCCCGACCCTCTTGTGGCGGGCGGCGGGGCAGGCGGGGTTCACGACGAGCGTGATGACTCTCGCGGGTCAGTACTACACCGCGACGCTCCCGGCGGGGACGTGCGGGACCGATCTTCAGTACTACTTCCAGGCCTCGAGCACGGACGGGCGCACGGCGGTGTCGCCGACGGGCGCGCCGGCCACGCTGTACACGGTGATCCCGCGCCAGACGACGGTGATGTTCGATGATGCGTGCGAGACGGTGAACGGCTGGACCGTCGGAGCCGCGGGCGACAACGCCACCATCGGCTTCTGGGAGAACGCCGCGCCGCAGCTCACCAACGCGCAGCCCAGCACCGACCACTCCGCGACGGGCACCAAGTGCTGGATCACCGACAGCCGCGCCGGGAGCAGCGTGGGGCAGTACGACGTCGACGGCGGCACCACGACGCTGACCAGCCCGACGTTCAGCGCCGCGACGCCGGTGGGACACTCGGGCGCGGAGGCGTTCGTGAGCTACTGGCGGTGGTACTCCAACGACAAGGGGAGCAACCCCAACACCAACTCGATGCCCGTCCTGATTTCCAACGACAACGGCGCCACGTGGCAGACGCTCGAGACGGTGACGGAGAACGCCGGCGCGTGGGTGAGCAAGACGTTCAAGATCAACGACGTGATCGCGCCCACCGCGACCATGAAGCTGCGCTTCCAGGCCCGCGACCTGACGGGCGCGGTCGTCGAGGCGGGCGTCGATGATGTGAAGGTGACGGTGGTGTCGTGCCCGTGCCGGCCCGTCGACTTCAACTGCGATGGGTTCGTCAACGGCGACGACTTCGACCAGTTCGTCTTCGCGTTCTACTGGGGAGACCCTGCCGCGGACTACGACGGGAACGGGTTCGTCAACGGGGACGACTTTGATTCGTTCGTGCTCGCGTTCGAGCAGGGTTGATCAGCGACGCGCTCGCCGCTCACCTCCCCACCTGCTCATCCCTCTGCGCCCAGCCCGGTCAGTTCGCACAGGGCGGAGATCGCGCGGGCGGTTTCGGGGTGGGCTTCGGCGTCGGGAAGCGCCAGACGCAGGGCCCGCTGGCACTTCTGGATGAGCTTTTCGGTGACGCCCTCGCGTCCGGCCACGGCGTCGGAGTAGTTGTCGTACTGGTCGGCGAGCTTCACCAGCCGCGCACGCCAGTCGGCCCGCGCCAGCCGCTCGTCGTACTCAGGCTCGCGCACGTGCTCGGCAAGGGCCATGTTCTTGGTGAGCGCGGCAACGCAATCGGCCACGTCGGGACCGAATCGTTCGAGCAGGTCGTCGTAGTCGGTCGTGGTGTCCTCGATGGTGTCGTGGAGCAGTGCCGCGGCGAGCGCGACCGGGTCGTCGCACCCGAAGACGTGGCTCACGGTCAGCGTCACGCGGAACACGTGCGCGGCATAGGGCGTCTGGTTGTCCTTGCGCACGTGGTTGCGGTGGGCGCGGGCGGCGAAGGACGCGGCTTCTTGGATGGGGGTGAAGTCCATGGCTGGGCCGAGTGTAACAAGTCGGACCACTAACACGGATCGCCGGAAGCACCGCGGCAATCACCCCATCAATGTCAAATGCGACACCGCAGTGTGGAGATTCACAGCGCCGCGCGGATCGCGACCTTCTCGCCGAACGCCAGGCGGACCTTCGTGGGGTGCGCACCGTGCTCGTCGAAGATCACCAGGTCGTTCTCGGCTTCCTTGGCGAGCCACGGGGCCGGGAGCAGGTGGCGGGTCTGCGGGCCGACGTCCTTGCCGTCGGAGGTCGACGCGAAGAACGGGCCCAGGTGCTTGCCGTTGAGGTAGATCTGGCCCTTGCTCAGGCCGCTGACGTCGAGGTAGATCGGCTCGGGCGAGTGCGGGCTCTTGAAGGTCGTCTTCCACCACGTGGGGTGGTGGTGCGTGCGTGCCGCGGCCTTGCTGGGCTCGTAGGCGCTGGCGGGCGGGAGCTCCCAGCGGGCAAAGGCCCAGTCGGCCTTCTCGCTGACGTTCTCCACGGCCTCGGTGAGCTGGAGGCAGTCGGCGAACTGGCGGGCCAGTTCGGCCATGTCGCCCACGGGCTCGATCGAACCGTCGGGGCCGAGCGTGTCGGGCAGGAGCGCCAGCTGGATCGAGTTGACCCCGCGCGAGAGCGCCTCGGCGTCGAGCAGGATCGGGGCCAGCCCGGCGCGGTCGAAGTAATCCAGGGGCTTGTCGTTCAAGACCAGCAGGCCCCGGGCCGGGAGCGGGCCGCCGCCGGGGGCGCGAAGCGTGAGCACCAGCGGCGTCTTGCGGCGGTGCTGCACCGACCACGTGAGCCGATCGGAGATCGTCGAATCGCCCTGGCGGACCTCCCACAGGGGCGAGCGGAACGCCAAGGGGTCCAGCGGCAGGCCCGTCTGGATCTCGGGGCGCCCGGCGCGAACCGTCTCACTCTGCCAGACGTGCCCGAACAGGCCCTTGCGGTCGGCCATCGACGTGCCGCCGGCGAAGTGCCCGAAGTTCTCGGCGAGCACGACAATCGAGTCGCCGGGCTTGCGCACGGCAAGGTCGAGCGAATCGACGGCGCCGGGGCCGACGCCGACCACGCCGAGCGCTTCGCCCGCGCGGAAGACGTGCAGGCGGTCGCCCGACTGCGGGAACGCCGAGTGGCCGCGGGCCGGGCTCTTGAAGGTGAGGCGGTACCAGCCGTACCCGTAGAGCGAGCCGAGCGAGCCCAGGTCGGCCGGGCCGGCGATCGAGGCGAACCGCGGGCTTGAGCCGTCGACGTACGCCTCGGTGGTCGCCATCGACCACTGGCCCAGGTGCGGGCGCTCGTTCTCGTGCACCGGCGGACGCGCGGCGTTCTGCACGCCGGTGGTCACCTTGCCATCGGAAGCGATGCGCGTGACGGAGCGCGGCGAGAGACCCTCGCCCACGACAGGGCGCCCGTCGGCGGTCAGGCCGGAGACGCCCACGTACACGGCGTCGTCGGTGAAGTACGTCACATCGGCCTGGGCCTGGTTGCACACCACGACGAAGATGTTTTCGATCTCGATCACCTCGGGCGTCTTGCCCGCGGGGACCGTGATCTCAAGCGGCGAGCCGTTCACCGCGAGCATGGCACGGGCGCCGGCGGGGCCGAAGCAGACGAAGACCTTCCCCACCACGCCCAAGGCGCTGAGGTTGCAGTAATCAAGACTGGAACGCGACCCGATCAGCACATCGAACAGGCACCACGCCACGGGGCGGCCGCCCAGCGGCACGGGGAGCGCGACGCCATCGGGGAGCAGGAGCTGGGCGGTGTCGTCCTGCGGGCGAGTCGCGTGCTCATCGGCGAACACGAAGGCGACGGCGCCCTGCGACCCTGAGACGTGCACCACGGAGTGACGCGGCATGGTCCGCCGGGCCGCGCCCGGCTTCCCCGGCGCGCGGGTATCACGCTGCGAGGGGTCGATCACCACCGCCTGGTGCTGGGGGCTCAGGCTCGAAAGCACCCGCGCGAAACGCGACGCGAAGGTCGAGACCCGGCGTGCCGCGTTGTAGAGCGCGCCCGCCGTGCCGTCGGGCGCGAGCACCTGGGCCGAATCGCTGGAGGGGCAGTAGAACAGGCCCGACCCGTCGGCCGAGCGGCCCGTCGAGAACCCCGTCGCGACGCCCGCGTGGAACGGTCGCAGGTTGTATTGGCCGGCGCCGGCGAGCACCTCGCACAGGCGACGCTCGAGCGTATCGGGCGTCAGGTCAGGACCGGGCTTGCGCCCCCACGCGGCGCGCTCGCCCGTCGGAAGATCGATGACGATCCGCGGCTGGCTCGGCCGCACCGTCGCGAGCTGGCGCAGGGACGACAGCAGGTCGACCGAGCCCGACCAGCAGTCGACCTCGCCCTCGACGCTTTGCCACAGCCGGTTGGCGTTGATGATGGGGACGGTGATGCCCGCCTCGCGGAGGTACCGCACCAGCTCGCCGATGTAGGCCCGGGCGAGCTCGTCGTGCCCGCAGGTCCACGCGTTCTCCGTCTGCACCAGCAGCACGGGGCCGCCGCGGCCAGAGCCGCTGGCCTGAAGGTCGCGCACCTGCTCGGCCAGGGCGGTGATGTACCGCGAGCAGGCTTCAAGGAACGCGCCGTTGGCGGTGCGGAGCTTGATGTCTTTCAGCGTCAGGAGCCACGCGGGCATGCCGCCCAGGGCCCACCCGGCGCCCACGTACGGGCCGGGGCGCAGGATGCAGTGCATGCCGGCCTTGCCGATCAGCGTGACGAAGTGGCGGATGTCGTCGTCGCCCTTGAACGAGAAGTGGCCGGCCCGGGGCTCGTGGCGAGCCCAGATCACGGGGACTTCGATCGCGTTCAGGCCGGCGAGCTTGGCGGCGTGGATGCGGTCGGCCCACTGTTCACGCGGGACGCGCGCGTAGTGGATCGTTCCGCCGACCAGCCAGAGGCGCCGACCGTCGACCATGAAACTCTGACCGTCGTAAGTGATTGACGCCATCGCTCGGGGACACTCCCGCGGCATGCCGCGAAGAAGCGGCTACCGTTCGGACTTTGGCTGGAATAGCCCGCTTCACGAGCCGCGTGCTGTGAGGGGAGCGGGGTTGGCGACTGTCTGAGCGAAGGTCCAGAGGATAGGTCGCTGGTTAGCAACTCGCAACGTGCGGACGGAAAGACGGTACATTGACGTCCTCTTGAGGGTATCCGAGGCGGCAGTGAACCAATCACAAAGCGAACAAAAATCTATTAAAATACGACCTTCACTGGCTTTGGCGCTGAGCGTTGCCACGTTGGCCGGCGGCGGATGCTCTTGGAGCGAGCAATCCATCGACGATCAGCTCAAGCGGCTGGTCACGGAGGAATCCTCGCGCGTCGGCAAGGAAACCGAGTCACCGCAGCGCCCTGGCCGGCCGGGGGAGACCCCCGCCAGCGCCCTGAGCAAGGACCCCGCGACGACCAACCCCGACTCGGAGACCCTGCGGTTCACCCCGGCCGATGAGTCGCGCGATGTGGCACGCAAGCTCGACCTCCTCGACCGCCAGTCGCTGGGCGAGCCGGACCCGGATATCTCGCCGGACGTGGCACCCGTGCCTTCGGCCGACATGGCCCCGATCGAGCTCGACCTTCCCGGGTCGCTCCGAACGGCCAACCGGTCGTCGCGGGAGATGCTGAGCGCCCAGGAGCAGTACATCCTCCAGGCGATCCAGCTCCTGGTCGAGCGTCACCGCTGGAGCCCGCGCCTCTCCAACGAAACGTCCGGGCTGGCGGTGGGGAGCGGCGACGAGGGCAGCTTTCAGAACACGCTGAACCTGGTCAACACCCTGAAGGCCACGCAGCGGCTGCCGTTCGGCGGCGAGGTCGAGGCGGCGTGGGTCGTCCGGGCCGGCGAGCAACTCCTGCAGGCTTCTTCTAAACAGTACATCCAGGCGTCGGAGCTGGTCTTCTCGGGCAACATCCCGCTCCTGCGCGGGGCCGGGCTGGTGGCCCAGGAGGACCTGATCCAGTCCGAGCGCAGCCTGATCTACGAGGCGCGCACGTTCGAGCGGTTCCGCCGCCAGTTCCTGGTGCAGATCGCCGCCGACTACTTCGAGATCACGCAGACGCACGAGGAGATCCGCAACACCGAGGCCCAGCTCAAGAGCCTGCGCGACCTGGCCGAGTCGACCAAGGCGCGGGTCGACGCGGGCCGCATCAACCCCTTCGAGTACAACCTCACCCTCAACGAGGTGCTGCAGCGCGAGGCCTCGCTGGCCGGGCTCCGCGAACGCTACATCCTGCAGGTGGACCGGTTCAAGGTGCGCCTGGGCATGTCCGTGGAGCGCCCGCTGTCGCTCGTGCCTGACCAGCTCGAGCTGCCCGAGCCGGACATCACGCTCAACGCCGCGGCAGCGCTCGCGCTGGTGTACCGCCTCGACCTCCAGAACCAGCGCGACCAGGTCGACGACGCGCGGCGCGCCGTCAAGAACGCCGAGAACTCCCTGCTCCCCGACCTCAACCTCTCCGGCAACGTGCTCATCCCGACCAAGCCCACAGCCCGCGAGGGCGGCCTGATCTTTCAGCCCCAGGACCTGAACTACACCGCGGCCATCACGTTCGGCCTGCCGCTGGACCGCAAGATCGAGGCCCTGGCCCTGAGGCAGTCGATCATCGCGCTGGAGCAGAAGAAGCGCGACTACGAGAAGGCCCGCGACGACGTGGTGGTGAACGTGCGGGCCGCCGTGCGCGGCATCGAGCTGGCCCGGGTGCAGCTCACGCTCGCCGAGCAGGGCGTCGTCATCGCCCAGAAACGGCTGGAGGAGCAGGAACTCAAGAGCGACCTGGTCGAGCCGCAGAAGATCGTGGACTCCAACAACGCGCTGGTGGACGCCAAGAACGCGCGTGATCGCTCCAAGACCAACCTGCGCCTGGCCGTGCTGGCGTACCTGCTGACGACCGACCAACTGCGCGTCACCCCCGAGGGTCAGCTCATCATGCTCCCGGGCATGGAGGCCGCCGCGACCACAGTGCCCCCGGCGCCCGGAACGCCCTGAGCCGCACGGGGTCCCCCCGGGCGCGTGGGCGTCTACAGTCCGGGCCGAAGCCAACCGGACCCGTCAAGGTCCTACGCAAGCGTGGGGAGTGCGCGAATGTCGTCGTGGGCCAACGCGATCAGCCTGACCGGGCGGCCCGGTCCGTTCGAGAACCTCAAGCCCGTCGCCGAGTACACCTCGCAGGTGCCGTGGGAGCCCTTCGACGAGAAGCTCCTGAGCGTGCCGATGAGCGAGGCGGTGGCGCGCGATCCGTACCCGCTGCCCTCGGCCCCCGACCGCGAGGGGTACCACGGCGACCGACACTTTGAGCATTGGCTGAGCGGGCTGCGCGATCACCTGCTGCTGGTGAAGCGCCTCGCGCAGCACGACATCCGCCTGGCGCCCGGCGATTCGGTGCTGGACTTCGGCTGCGCCTCGGGGCGCGTGATGCGCCACTTTCTCTGCCAGTCCCCGGGCCTGGACCTGTGGGGCGCCGACATCAACCACCGCAACATCGAGTGGATCCGCCGCTTCCTGGCCCCGACGCTGAAGGTCTTCCAGAGCACGGCCCTGCCGCAGCTTCCCCTCGAAGACCGCTCGATGGCGCTCGTCTACGCCTACAGCGTCTTCACGCACATCGACGAGCTGGAGCTGGCGTGGCTGCTGGAGCTTCGCCGCATCCTCCGCCCCGGCGGGATCGCCTACCTGACGGTCCACACCGAGAACACCTGGGAGATGCTCGCGCCCAACATCCCCCTCTACCACGCCATCCTCCGCCTGGCCCCCGACTACCCCGAGTGGAAGCTCGGCCCCGACACGTTCAAGCGTCCCATGGGGACCGACCGCCTGGTGTTCGCGGCTAAGACCGGCAAGGCGTACAACGTCAACATCTTCCAGACCACCGAGTACCTGCGGACCACGTGGGGCCGGTTCTTTGAGATCGTGGACTTCTACCGCGCGGGGGCGAACTACCAGGACGTCATCATGCTTCGCAAACGCTGACCGGCCGGGCGGGGCCGCGTGGTAGACTCGGGCCATGAGCACGGCACGGGGCTTTGCGGCGTGGACGATCGCGGCGGCGTTGTTCACCGGCGGACGATTCGCCATGGCCCAGACCGGGACGCCTCCCGGCGCACCCAAGGCCGCCGCGTCCTCCGCCTCCGCGGACAAGCGTGCGGCGCTCGAAAAGGCCTGGCGCGACGGCGCCCACCGGCGCGTCGAGGACGAACTCACCGCCGCCTTCAAGAGCGACACGGCGTGGGCCCGCGACACGTGCATGGCGCTCATGACCGGATCCGACACCAGCGCCCGCCCGCTGGGGGCGGTGCTCCTGGCGCGCCACGCCCGCGCCGCGGAGCTTGCCGCGATGGCAAGCTCCCTCGACACCGTCCGGTTTCCCGACGAGCGGCGCCGCCTGGTCCGCGCCGTGGGCGTGCGCGGGGCCGCCGAGGAGGACCGCAAGCCGGTGCTCGCCACGCTCCGTCCGTTCCTCCGCGATCGCGACCTGCTCGTGCGTGCCGCGGCGGCGTCCGCGATGGCCGACCTGGGTCGCCCCGAGGCCGTGGCGGATCTGGCCGGCCTGGTGGACCGGATCCCCGCGTACGTGAACAGCGAGAACGTGGACGAGCGCGAGATTTTTCAGCGTGCCGCGTGCGGCGCGGTGCGCTCGCTCACGGGCCTACGGCCCCGTTCCGTCGATGAGATCAAGCGCTGGCTGGCCGACACCGCCAACGGCACGCGGGTACCGCCGCGCCCTGCGCCGCGGCCCGCCGCGCCCCCGACCGACGTGTGGAACGGACAGGAGTTCACCCAGGCCCCGAGCTTTGACGTCTACATGCGCATCGCCGGGATGAAGTCCGCCCCCGGGGACGGGCCGCTGAGCTGGACCTCGCTCACCAAGAACGCCGAGACCGGCGCCGCCGCCGCGCGCGCGGGGCTCGAGCGTGTCGCCGGGGGCCCGGTGCACGAGCCGATCCCGCGCCTGTACCTGTGCGATGCGCGCGAGTTCTCGGCGCGGGCCGGCGTCACGTTCTTCCAGGGCGTGACCAAGAGCAACGAGATCGTGATCAAGCTCGACCCGCCCGCGGCGCTGGCGGGGACGATGGCGCACGAATACGTGCACTGGATCCACCAGAACCTCTACAACGACCAGCCGCGCTGGCTCTCCGAAGGGCTGGCCACGAGCTTCGCCACGTCGGTGAAGTCGTCGGTGTGGAAGGAGCGGGTTCCCGAGGGCGACCTGAAAAAGATGATCGAGCGCGGCGTCTTTTCCGAGCTCTTCAACTGGAACGCCGCCGGGAGCTCCGACGCACGCGAGGCGTCTCGTTACGCGCTCTCCCACGTGGCGGTCGACTACCTGCGGTTCGGCGAGTTTTCCGTCTCGGAAGAGCGGATCGCGTTCTTCATGGGCCGCATTTCCCGCAAGGAATCCCCGACCCGGGCGCTGGCCGCGACCTACGGCAAGGACACCAAGGCGATGGACCGCGGCGCGCTCGAGTGGCTCGCAAAAACGGGCCAATAACGCGTATTGGACGTGGGTGAACCCCGTGAACTGCGCGCATTCTGGGTGCGAATACCCACCGCATCCCACGCGCACGCCGATGCGAGGGGGAAGGACGGCCCGTCGCGCGCAACCCGCGCTTTGGTCGCGCCTTACACCGTCCGCGACGGCGCAACCCGATCAGCTCGGCGCCGCGATCGACGGCGGGCCTGAGAAGAGGGTCTTTACCTTACGACCTGAAACCGCGGCACCGGCGAACCGTCTAATGACTGTGAAGGGCACGACGAACGTGCGGGCCCCTATGCGAGTGAGCCATGGAAAAGAAGAACACCAACGAGTCACGCGAGAACCTGAATCCCGAGCGATTGTTCGAAGCGGTCGAAGCCTCGCTCCGAGCGATCGAAGAGAACGCCCAGTTCACGGGCGGACCGGGCGCGTACCCGGTCGACCTCATGGGTTCGCCGGTGCAGCCCGAGTGCCTGACCCCCTTCACACGCTACGAGATCGAGCAGGCGTGCGAGTTCCTGGTGCGCATGGGCGCCATCGAGTCTCCCAGGCGCAAGGCCGCGTAACGCGGCACACATCACCGCCCCCTACAGGGGCGCCGGGCGGCGACTCTCTCTCCCGCTGTCCGGCGCCTCCTTTTTTTTTGAAACCCGGCGCCTCTACCCGCGCCGCGCCGCCGCTCTCCGCCCGCCGCGCTCATCGGCGTGCTGCAGCGAGGTGGTGGCGCACGGCAGGGTGACCGTCGGCCCGTCCCCGGTCCGCAGCACCAGCGATAGATCCGGCTTGATTTCGCGGACGATGCCCTCGTAGGTCCTGCCGTCGTGCACGAACGCCGCGGGCCGGCCGGTCAGCACATCGCGCCGCTTCCACCGCTCCAGCAGGTCCAGGCGGGCCGCATCGTCGGCCAGCGCCGCCGAGGCCGCGGCATCGAACCGCTCGGCAAGCCCGAGGATCACGTCCAGCCGGCTTGGCGCCCCGCCCATGAGGTGCAGCGATGTGGCCGCGCCGCGGATCTCGGGTGGGAAGTCGTCCTCCCGCTGCAGCACGTTGATCCCGATCCCGACCAGCAGCAGCGGCGAGCCGTCGCGCGACTCGCCCTTGCTCTCAACCAGCACGCCCGCCAGCTTGCGCCCCGTGGATCGCTCCACCACGTCGTTGGGCCAGCGGAGCCCCAGAGCCCCGACCCGCGAAGATCCGCCCGCGAGCGTGCGCTCCGCGGCTTCGGCGGCGGCGAGTCCTGCGGCTAGCGACAGGGCCGCGTGACGTTCGCGAGCCACGCTCAACGTAAACGTCGCAGTGACGCCCATCCCGGCGCCCGAATCCCACGCACGCCCGAGCCGGCCCCGGCCCGCCGACTGGCGCCCGGCCAGCACCAGCAGCCCCGGCTCACCCCCGCCGCTGCTCTCAGCGGCGTCCTGGGTCGAACCGGTCTCGGCGAACACCATCACGCGCCGGACGAGCTTGAGCGGCGCCCGCTCGATGAGCGATTCCACCGCGTCGGCCCAGCGCCGCAGCTCAAGGGTGTGGTCAGCGCCCACGCGTCCCCTTCCCCCGCCGCGCAGGGTCGATGTCGAGCGCGATGTCCAGCCACGTCGCCCCGTGCGTGAGCGACCCGGCGCTGATGCGGTCGACCCCGGTGGACGCGATCACGGGAACCGACTCGAGCGTGACGCCGCCCGAAGCCTCGAGCTCCACGCGCGGGGCAAGGCGGTCACGCAGTGCCGCGGCACGGCGCATCGTCGCGGGCGTCATGTTGTCCAGCAGCACGATGTCGATCCGCTCGTCGCGCGGCGCCGAACGCTGGGCCTCCAGCACGCTCCGGAGCTGCGCGATCGAATCGACCTCGACCTCGACGAACGCGGGGGCAGGCCCGGGCCGCCGGTGCGCGGCTCGGGCCACGCGGCGCACGTGCGCGCCCAGGATCTCGGGCGCAACCCCGGCGATGTGGTTGTCCTTGAGGAGCACCGCGTCGAAAAGCCCCATGCGGTGGCAGCGCCCGCCACCGCACCGCACGGCGTACTTCTCCAGCACCCGCATCCCCGGCGTCGTCTTGCGCGTGTCGTACATCGCGGCGCGCGACGAGCGGGGAAGGGCGCGGACGAACATCGATGTGCGCGTGGCGATCCCGCTGAGGCGCCCCAGCACGTTGAGCGCCGGTCGCTCGAACGCGAGAATCTCGCGCAGGGGTCCGCGGATGACGGCGAGGGTCGCGCCCCGCTTCACGCTCCGCCCGTCGCGCGACTTGAGCGTGATCGTGCAGCGCGGGGCCAGGGCCCGACGGAACTCCTCGAGCGCCGCGAGCCCGGCCGCGATCCCCGGTCCCCGCGCCACCACGCGCGCGGTCGCGCGAGCGCGGGCGGGGATGCTCGCGGCGCTGGTGATGTCGCCCGCGACGCCCAGGTCCTCATCGCGGGCGAGCAGGGCGAGCCGCCGCACAAGCCCCGTCCCGCCCAGCGCGCGGTACAGCCGCGCCGGGCTGAGCGTGCCGAGATCGGGCGATGTGCGTCCGCTGGAGCGGGCCATGGAGGGCCAATCGTACTCGCGCACGAGGATCGAGCGATGTGGTACAAGAGCCGGGTGATCTGGACCGTCCTTATCGCGTGGTACGCCCTGGCCAGCGCCGCGACCCTGGTCGCGTTCTGGATCGACAAACGCCGTGCCGCGGCGGGGCAATGGAGAGTTTCCGAGCGAACGCTGCACGTCCTGGAACTCCTGGGCGGCTGGCCCGGCGCGTTCCTGGCGATGAAGGTGGTCCGCCACAAGAACCGCAAGGCGTCGTACTGGCTCGTGACCGGGCTGATCGCGGCCGCCCACGCCGCGGCGTGGGCGTGGTGGGCGTGGAGTGCCTGGAAAGTGGCGAAATGAGAGGGTGCGAGCATGAAGACCGAGCGTGAGCTGATGCTGGCGGGCGAGTTGTACCTGGCCTCGGACCCCGAACTGGTGGCGCTGCGCCGGCGGGCGCGGGCGCTGACGCGCCAGTACAACGCCTCGCGCGAGGACCAGATCGACGAGCGCCGGCTCCTGCTCCGCGACCTCCTGGGGTCGTGCGGCGAGGACACCGAGATCGAGCCGATGTTCCAGTGCGACTACGGCATCAACATCCATCTCGGCGCGCGCGTGTACATGAACTTCGGCTGCGTGATCCTGGACTGCGCGCCCGTCACGATCGGCGAGCGCACGCTGCTTGGGCCGGGCGTTCATCTTTACGCCGCGACACACCCGACCGAGCCGCGGCTGCGCGAAACGCTCCGCGAACTGGCCCGCCCCATCACCATCGGCCGCAACGCGTGGATCGGCGGCGGGGTGATCGTGTGCCCGGGCGTCACCATCGGGGACGACGCGGTGATCGGCGCGGGGAGCGTGGTGACCAAGGACGTGCCGCGCGGGGTGATTGCCCACGGCAATCCGTGCCGCGTGGTGCGGAAGGTGTGAGGTCGGAAAGTGTCGCGAGCCCGGCTTCGGCCGACTTGGCGCCACGCATCACGCGTGCGGCCACAGCCACGCGAAGATCGCCCCGGTGACGAGCCCGTACACCACGCCATCGATCACGCAGAAGACCAGGGCGCGGCACTTGGCCTGGAACCAGATCCCGTTGGGCAGGAACGCGAAGGCGTACGCGAGCACACCCGCGGTCCCGGTCAGCTGCATGACATCGCCGAACGAGGGGCGCGAGCCCGGCAGCACCGGCCCCTGGTGCAGCGCGTGCCATGCCATGTAGGCGATCAGGAAACTCACCACCAGGTACACCAGGAACGTGAGCACCATGCTCTTGCCCATCTTCATCCCTGGCTTCCAGTTGTTCAGGATCCCGATGGGCCCTTCCTCCATGGCCCGCTTGGCCTCGGGCGTGTTGCAGTTGGACCGATCGCCGAAGTAGGGGAACCCGTAGTTGCCCGGCGGGATGTTGAGCGCCTTCACCGCCGCCATGAACGCCTGCTCGTCGGGGAGCTTGTCGAAATCTTTCTTGTGCGTGGGCAGCGCCATCCAGATGAACGCGCTGACGATCCAGACCGCGACGGCGGAGGCGACGATCGGAAGCCACAACTGGACAAGAAATTCCATCAGGATGCTCCTGTATTTCCCCGGCCGGACGCATCCTCACGCGCCGGAGCACGGACGTCAAACGAGACCCGCGTACGCCCGATTCAGCGTGCTCGCACGCCCGGCCGCGCCACGCCCGTCAGTTCACTGCAAACAACGCTCGTGCTCGCGGAGAACATCAGCGCAAAGGCTTGAGCGGGCTGGGTCTAGACTTTCCTGCCGCGGCGGCAACGCCCATCGCCTGATACGAATGGCCAGGTTCACAGATTGGTGGAATCGCGCGAGGAGAAAACCATGAACGAGACGAGCGGTCAGACCGGAACGCCCGGCACACCCGGCGGCGGGATTGATGAGCAGCAACTCCGCCACGCGATGCACGCCTTCAAGAAACGGCTGAAGCTCACGAGGCTCGACCAGGAGTCGTCGCTCGGCGCCGGCCGTCCGATGACCAGCGGCAAGAAATCCGACGTAACGGGCATCGTCGCTCCCCGCGAGATCCCCGTGGCGGTGTGGCAGGAACTCGTGCGGCAGAAGAAACTCAAGGATCTGGGCGGCGGTTTCTACGCGCTGCCGTGATCGTGACCCGCGCCCGCCGCGGCAGGCGGTTCCGACGGAACCCCGGCGACGGCGCATCACAGCGTCGCTGAGCCGTTCGACGCCGCGGCGAGCGACACTCCCGGCGGCGCGATCGCTCGCCCGGGGGTCCGCGCGATGAGCGACAATGCCGTCACCAGGTCGCGCGACCCGATCGCTGAGACCGAGCGGATCGCGTCGCTCGACACCCTCCGCGGCGTGGCGGTGCTGGGCATCTTCGTGATGAACAGCCGCAACTTCGCGCTCCCGCTCCGCCAGTTCGACAACCCGGCGTTCCCGCAGGGCCCGGCCCGGCCTGTTGAAGTGTGGGTATGGGCGATCGAGAACCTGGTCTTCGAAGACAAGATGATCGCGATCTTCTCCATGCTTTTCGGGGCAGGGATGGTGGTCGCGGCAGAACGGGCCCTGCGCCCGGCGTGGACCCACTACAAGCGGATGTTCTGGCTGCTGGTCATCGGGCTCGCCCACGCCTTTGGACTGTGGTACGGCGACATCCTCAACACCTACGCCCTCAGCGGCATACTGCTGTACCCTCTGCGAAAACTGAAACCCGGGCTGGTCATAGGCATCGGCGTGGCGATGCTCACCGTCGCGGTGTGGGCGCGGCTGGCGCCCGCGATGAACGAATCGCTGTGGCCGGCGCCGCGCGAGTCCGCGGCTTTGGCCGCCGGCGCTGCCGCGCCATCGCCCGAGGCGACCGAGTCACGCGGCGAGCGCGTCTGGCGCGAGGCGCTCGCGGCAGAAGACGCCGCGTACCGCGGGACGTGGTGGGAACTGGCGGTGTGGCGGGCCCGGCTCAACGAGTTCTGGCACGTCTACGGCGTGATTGATTTCAACTTCTGGCGCTGCGGCGGGTTCATGCTCATCGGCATGGGCCTGATGCGGCTGGGCGTGTTCAGCGCCGCACGCTCATCGACCGTCTACTGGGGCATGGTGCTCGGGGGGTACGGCGCGGGGCTCGCGCTCTTTGCGCCGGGGTTCTGGCCGCTGCTGGGGCGCGCCTTGGGGCACGCGCCGGACATGGCGCCCGAGGCCCGCCGGATGCTTGGGCTGGGCGCGTGGACCATGCGCTACTTGGCCGCCGCCGGCATCGCGATCGGGCACGTGGGGATCGTCATGCTCGCCTGCCGCGCACCGATGCTCCGGTCCATGCTTGGCCCTCTGGCGGCGGTCGGGCGCACCGCGCTCAGCAACTACCTGGCGCAGTCCGTGGTTGCGGTGATTGTCTTTGACGGATGGGCGATGGCCCAATGGGGCAGATGGCGGATGCCCGAGATCGCCATGCTCGTCGTCGCGGTCTGGGCCGTTCAACTCATCGTCAGCCCGCTCTGGCTGCGCTTTTGGAGGTTTGGGCCCGTCGAATGGGCGTGGCGCTCGGCCACCTACGCGGCTGTCCAGCCCATGACCCGCCACGCGCCCGCCCCCGCCGTCGTGCGCTGAGCCGCCCCCTTCGGCACTCGGTTTCATCGCACAGGCCCAGCACAAAGGGGGCCTCTAGCCCCCAATTATTTCGGATTTTGTTTCAGAAACAAATTGCGAAACGAAGGAAACAGGGGTAGCATGCTCCCAGATGGCACGCCACCGTGGAAAGCCCGTGGATTCCGCCCGTCCCTTCGAGGCCGAGGCTGTTGATGCGGTGCTCAATGTCCGAGATGCGTTCGCGCGCATTATCGAGCAGAAGTGTCGTGACTCCAAGGCGGTCACGACCCTGTGCGACGCTTTCGGGATCCACCGCAAGCTCGCGTGGCAGGTGAGCAAGGTCGCCTACACCACCGACGCGTTCGCGGCGGCCCGCCACATGCCCACTCCCAAGAGCGTCGGCGTGTGGCTCGAGGCCGCTCGTGCCGCGGGCGTGCCTTCCGACATGGTCGACGCGGCGCACAAGGCCGCGGACCGCTTCGAGTCGCTGGCCGAATCCCACGCGGCCAGCCGCGCCGAGCTGGAGATGCTGCTGGAATCGTGCGGCGCCGCCGGCGACCCAGCGCCCGCGGAGCGGTGGCGCGAGCAGGCGTACACCGGCAACAGCTTCGTGTGGGGGGCGCACTGCAAGGTGCTTTTGGCGCTGATGGTCCTCGTTCCCTCCGAAGATCGGGAGCGATCGTTCCACATCGCGCAGGTCCGCGGGCTCATCGGGTTCCGCCAGACGCGCCCGGGCGTGCGCTGGCTCGTGAACCAGTCGGTGGTCGCCGACGACAAGGCCCAGACCTCAACGGGCATCCAGCGCGTCGCGCTCGATCCGTTTGCCGCGCGGGCCCACGGCGGCGTGCCCGTGCTCCCCCGCTTCTGCTCGAACCCCGTGCCGCCGCTGGAGCGCCGGCTCGCGGCCGACGGCATGGTGCACGACGAGTTCGTGGCCGGGCCCGTGGGCCAGGCGGGTGAGCGCACGCTGGTGACGGGCGAGGTGATGCGGAACATCGGCTCGCCCTACGCCACGCCCGACGACAAGGTCGCGCACTTCGGTACCGCCGTGCGGATCCCGGCGGAGCGCCTGCACCTGGACATGTTCGTGCACCACGCGCTTTTCGGCCCCGTGCACCGCGAGCTGCGCGTGTTCAGCGACCTGGCCTCGCCGATCGCGTTCGCCGATGCCGACGCCTTGCCCGCGGGCGAGCCCGTGACGGCGCTCGGGCGCGGTGTGCGGCTGGCCCAGACGCCCGACATCCCCGCGTACGCCGACCTGGCGTCGTCGGTGTTCGCCGGCCTGCGCGCCGATCCCGGCGAGTTTGAGCTTTACCGGGTCCGCATGGCCTTCCCGCCGATGCCGACCACGGTGATGTTCCGGCACGATCTTCCCCCAGAGCCTTGAGGTGGGTGACGCCGGCGCGGTGTCGCGCGGGCGATGTTTTTCGGGTTTCTTCCAGGGAGTAGCAGCGATGAAGACGACGACGGCGATTCTGGGACTTGTGGCGACGGCGGGCACCGCGCTCGCGACCACGACGGTGAGCCACTACGACGACCTGACGGAGAGCTTCCTCGGCACGGGGTTCACCTACGACGGCGTGAACTACCGCGACTGCAACGGCGTCGGGGGCGTCTTCCCCGACGGCAGCACGTTCAACTCGGGCGACGTGGGCAATAACTTCATCATCGAGAACGCGACCCTGCTCTACAACGACTTCCCCGCCTGGGGCAGCCCGAGCAACGCGCTCACCTTCGGCACGTCGTACATCGTCGGCAACAACCTCTCGCTGGGCGCGTTCGTCACGGCGTGGATGGACCTGCCGCAGGTCGCCAACTCGATCGGCATGCAGATGGCGTTCTACGAGAACGGCCCGTGGGGCGGCATCGAGTTCCACCTCGACGCCTACCGCAACGGCAACCTCGTGGGCAGCAACTCGTTCACGCTCAGCGACCACGGCGGGCGCGACAACATCGCGTTCAACACGCTCGGTGTCGCCGGCGTCGAGTTTGACTCGTGCCACCTCTACGCGTCGTACAACGGCCAGTACTCGGCCCCGCGCCTGCTCGTCGACGACCTGACCATCTCGTACGTGCCCGCCCCCACGACCCTCGCGGGCTTCGCCGGTCTTGCGGGCCTGGGCCTGCGTCGCCGCCGCTGATCCGCTGCGGCGCACCGTTCGCCAAACCGATCCCCTCCTTTGCAATCGCCGTCGTTGCCCCTCTCCGGCAACGACGGCGATTTCTTTGGCAGGGCGGTGAAGCGTCACGGAGCCGCGGGGCTCGCCACCGCGCGCACCACCCGCCGCAGGTCGCCCAGCGCCTCCTCGGTCGCGGGCCCCCGCGCCGACCAGTACACGCGGCCCTCCCGGTCCACCAGCCCGACCCAGATCTGCTCGGGATTCTCGATGCCCGCCAGTTCGCGGAACTTCGAGGTGTCGGTGTAGATCGTCACCGTGCGCTCGCGAGCCCCAAAGTCCGGGATGCCGCTCCGCATCCCACCGTCGATCCAGCCGCGGGCAACGCCCCACGCGCCCGAGATGGTGGGCATTTCGTAGTACTCGACGTTGGCGTGGTCCGCGATGATCTGGCGAGCCGTGGGGAGCCACGTGTCGACCTGCGACTGCTGGCCCCGGTAGAACGCGACCAGCAGCACGTTGAACGGCGCGTCGAGGTCCGCGGGAATGGTGAAGGCACGGTTGCTCAGGCTCTCGCCCTTGACCGTGGGAAACACCGGCGCGGCGGGATCAAACGTCCGGCCCGTGACGGGCGTGCCGCAGCCGGGGACGAGGAGAAAAAGGGCCGAGGCCAGAGCAATGCCCGCGGCAGCGCCGAGCACGAGCGTGGTCATGGGTTGCATACCGGTCACGTTCGACGGGAATGCAAAGCCGGATTCACGCCTGGGCGAACGCCGCGATTCTCCGGGAAAGTCCGCGGACTTCTTACCACTCCGGCCCGCCGTTGTACCTGCCGTACACATCCGCCATCGCCTGCACCATCTCGCCCAGCGTGCAGTTGCACAGGGCCCCGTCGACCAGCGCCGGCATGACGTTGGTCGCGTGCAGCGACGACAGCGACGACAAGCCCGAGACCTCGGGGCTCACGTGCGTCACCTTCTTGCCCTGGCACACCGCGCGGATGTTGTCGAGGGCCCCCTGCACGGCCGCGCCGTCGCGGCGCTGCTTGAAGTCGGCCAGGCGGGCGCACTGCTGCACCTCGACCTCGTGCGGGATATTGAGGATGTCGATGGGACGCTTCTCGTCGTTGTCGATGTACGCGTTGAGCCCCACGATCACGCGGTCGCCGGCCTCGCACTCCTCCGAGTACCGGTAGCTGGCCTCGGCGATCTGGCGGCGGAAGTAGCCGCGGTTGATCCCCGCCACCGCCGCGCGCCCGTAGGTCTTGCGGGGCGCGTACGCGGGGTGCGCCGAAAGGTCGGCGGGTATTCCCGCCTTCGCCGCTCCGTCGCTCCGTGCCTTCGTCCCTTCCCCGTAGGTTCCCATACGGTCGATCTCGTCGATGTAGTTCAGGGCCTCGCGCTCGATGGTGTCGGTGAGCTGCTCGATGAACCAGCTCCCGCCCAGGGGGTCGGTCACGCGCGTGACGCCCGTCTCGTGGGCCAGGATCTGCTGCGTCCGCAGCGCCACCGTCACGGCCTGCTCGGTCGGCAGGCCCAGCGTCTCGTCCATGCTGTCGGTGTGCAGGCTCTGGCACCCGCCCAGCACCGCCGCCATCGCCTGGTAGGCCACGCGCACGATGTTGTTCAAGGGCTGCTGCTCGGTCAGGGAACACCCCGCCGTCTGCACGTGCGTCTTCATGTACCACGACCGCTCGTTCTTTGCTCCGTAGCGCTCGCGCATCACGCGGGCCCAGATCCGGCGCGCCGCCCGCAGCTTGCACAGCTCCTCGAAGAACTCGTTGTGGCTGTTGAAGAAGAAACTGAGCCGCGGCGCGAACGAGTCGATGTCCATCCCGCGCTCGAGGCACGCCTCGACGTACTCCATCCCGTCGCGCAGCGTGAACGCCAGCTCCTGCGTCGCCGTCGAGCCCGCCTCGCGGATGTGGTAGCCGCTGATCGACACGCTGTTCCACTTGGGCGCAAACAGCGATTGGAACTCGATGGTGTCCACCACCAGCTTCACGGAGGGCTCGGGCGGGTAGATGAACTCGTTCTGGGAGTGGAACTCCTTGAGGATGTCGTTCTGGAGCGTCCCGCCCAGGTTCGACCAGCTCATGCCCCGCTGCAGCGCGTGGGCCAGGTACATGGCCCAGATCACCGCCGCGGGGCCGTTGATCGTCTGCGACACCGTCACCGAGTCGACCGGGATGTCGGCGTACAGCCGGTGCACGTCCTCGATGGTGTCGATCGCCACGCCGCACCGCCCGACCTCGCCCACGCAGAGCGGGTCGTCGGAATCCCGCCCCATCAGCGTCGGCAGATCGAACGCCGTCGACAGCCCCGTGTTCGCGGCCGTCGACGACTTGGCCTGGGCCAGCAGGTACTTGAACCGCTTGTTGGTGTCGTCGGCCGAGCCGAACCCCGCGAACTGCCGCATCGTCCACAGGCGCGAGCGGTAGCCCTGCGGGAACAGCCCGCGCGTGTACGGGAACGCCCCCGGCTGGGCGCCCTTCCCCAGGTCGCGGTCGATGTGCTTCAGCGATTCGGCGGGCGCGTGCGGGCCGTAGGTCGGGTCGAGCACCAGCCCGGAGATGGTCACCGCGTGGGGGTCGACCTTGGGAGCGGGGGTCGAAACGGGGCGTGAAGAGGTCGTGCTCATGGGGAGTAGTTTATGGGAGGGCAAGGCGCCGGGGAATGGCAACCGGAGAGATCGACCGGAGCCATCGCGGGACCGTCGTCAAAGGGATTCCCGCCGACGGCCGCTGGATACTGTCTAGACGCATGGACGACCGGGTTCCCACCTCGTCGCTTCCGGCAAGCGTGCCCCTGATCGAGGGGCCCTTCGCCTCACTGGCCATCGCCCTGCTCCTGGGATTGCTGGTCGGCATGCAGCGCGAGCGAACCAACTCGCGGATCGCGGGAGTACGCACGTTCGCTCTCATCACCCTGCTGGGCGCGGGCTCCGCCCTTGCCGCGGGATACCTCGGGGCCGGCGCGTGGCTGGTCCCGGCCGCGTTCCTGGGCCTGGCGGCGATGCTTGTGGCCGCCAATCTTCCCGGGCGCGGCGGAGAGCCGCAGGACCCCGGCATCACCACGGAGGCCGCCGCCCTGGTCATGTTCTGCGTCGGCGCCATGCTCGGCGCCGGCCAGCGCGAGATCCCCGCGGCCATCGGCGGCAGCGTCGCAATCCTCCTCCAGCTCAAGCAGGGCCTGCACGGCTTCGTGAACCGGCTGGGCGACCGCGACGTCCGCGCCATCATGCAGTTCGCCCTCGTCAGCGCCGTGATCCTTCCCGTCGTGCCCGACCGCGTGATGGGCCCCTACTCGGTCCTCAACCCCCACCAGATCTGGCTCATGGTCGTCCTCATCGTCGGCGTGAGCCTGGGCGCGTACATCGCGTACAAGTTCCTCCGCGCCCGCTCGGGAAACCTGCTCGCGGGGCTGCTGGGCGGGTTGATCTCAAGCACCGCGACCACCGTGAGCTTCGCGCGGCGCACGCGCGAAGCGCCCGACACCGCCCCCGCGGCGGTGCTCGTCATCGTCATCGCCTCCGCCGTCGTGTACGCGCGGGTGCTCGTGCTGACCTCCGTCGCCGCCCCGGCGTCCTTCCGCGCCGTCGGCACGCCCGTGGCGTTCATGCTGCTGGTGATGGTCGCGCTCGCCGCGGCAGTCTGGCGCCGCACGGGCGACGGATCACCTGCGATGCCCGAGCAGGAGAACCCCAGCGACCTGCGGCCGGCGCTCATGTTCGGCGCGATCTACGCGGCTGCCCTGCTGGCCGCCGCCGCGGCACGCGACTGGTTCGGTGACCGCGGCCTCTACACCGTCGCCACGATCGCCGGGCTGGTCGACATGGACGCCATCACCCTCTCGACCAGCCGCCTCACCCAGTCCGGCACGCTCGACCCGGCCCAGGCGTGGCGCGCCATCGTGCTGGCGTCGATGTCCAACATGGTCTTCAAGGGCGCCGCCGCGTGGGTGATAGGCGGCTCGCGACTCGGCAAGCGCCTGGCCGTGGTGTTCGGCATCGCGATCGCCGCGGGGCTGGCGCTGATGTGGCTGTGGTGAGCCCGGACCTCAGGACAGCGCCCTGATCGCCCGCTCAACGTCGCTCAGCCCGAAGTACAGGCGCGAGGGCTGCCCCTTCACCGTGCTGCCGTACACGTAGCTCACGTTTACCCCGGCCTTGGCGAGCGCGCGGGCGATGCGTTCCAGCTCGCCGGGCACATCCTGGGCCTCGATGCCGACGACCAGCTGGGCGCACACCGTGTGCTTGGCCTGCGCCAGAGCCGCGCGGGCCCGTGCCGCGGGCGTGGCGATCAGCCGCACCCAGCCGCAGTCGGTGTTGTCCGTCACGGACACGGCGTCGATGTTCACCCGCGCCTTGCGGAGCGCGGCGCACAGGTCCGCCAGCGTGCCGGCGGTGTTGTCGAGAGCCACCGAGAACTGCACGGCCTTGAAGGCCGGCGACGATTCAGCGCGGGAACGACGTGCCATGGTGTATCTCTCCTCTGGCGCCGCGGGGCGACGGACTGTTATAGCACCCGCCGGCGCGCCGCCCTCAGCACCCTTCGACAAAGTGCTGCGTGAACGTGTCGAAATCGACGCCGGTCACGAACCCGTCGAGGTCGAAGTCCGCCCGCCGGTCGCCCGCTTCGAACAACTCCACGAACGAGTCGAAATCCACCCCGTTCACGAAGTTGTTGAGATCAAAGTCCGCGGGACAGTGGTACTCGTACGCGCCGACGTCCGTCCGCTCGATCCCGTCAAAGTCGCCGTCGAGCGTGCGCACCACCCGGTCAAGATCAACCGGCACCGGCTCGCCGGTATCGGAATCACCATCCAGGTCCGTCGCGTCCGGCGGGAGCAGCGCGGCATCGCCGGAATCAACGCACGGCGACGCCGCGAGCAGCCGGTAGTTGTCGTCCTCGGTGCCCAGATTCGCGTCGGGCCCCGCGGCATCGGCAAACAGCGGGTCCCCGCCGAAATTCCCCGCGCCGCCGAGCGAGCCGGTCCATCCGCTCACGAGGCAGTGGCTCAGGCTCACCGTCCCCGTCGCCGGCGCGTACACCTGGGAGCTCTGCCCCAGCCCGGCCGAGTCGCTGTTCTCCGAGAGAACGCTGTTGCCCACCTCCGCCACCGCACCCGCCCCGACGCGGACCCCGCCGGTCCCGACCCCGGCGTAATTGCCCACGATCGTGCAGTTCACCACCTCGAGCGAGCCGCAGCACCCGGCGAACACCGCGCCCCCGTGCCTCGCGGCCGTGTTCCACGCCATCTCCGTGTTGACGAGCCTCAGGCTCCCGCCGCTGCGGCACGCCGCGCCGCCGTCCCCCGCCACCGCGCCGTTCGACAGCAACCGGCAGTTGACCACCCGCGCGCCGGCCCCTTCGAGGTACAGCCCGCCCCCGGCGCCCGCGATGTTGTTCAGGAACCGGCATTCCCGGAAGACCGCGTCGGTCCCGGCGCCGGCGGCGTGAACTCCGGCGCCGAACGTGCCCTGGTTGTACTCGAAGCGGCACGACTCGAAACGCGGAGATCGCGCCGAGACGCACGCGATCGCCACGCCGCCGCCCCTGCCGTCCTGCGTCGGAGATGCCGCGGCGTTCTCGATGAACGTGCACGAGCGCACCGTCGGCTCGCACTCCGATATGTACAGACCCGCGCCATCGGAGACCGTCCCGTCGGCGTTGCCGCCGGTCACGACGAACCCGTCCAGCACCGTCGCCGGCCCGATCGCCGGGTCCGTTGCCGTGAGCACGCGGTAGCAGTTGTCGGCCCGATTGACCCACGCCGGCTCATCGTCGCCGGCGCGGTCGCCCGAGAGCACAGTCGGGTACGTCGCCGGATCGCGCGACTCCGGCGCATCGTTGTCTCCCGCGAACCCGCCGTACAGCGACACGCCGGCCTTGAGCACAAACGTTGACGATCGCCCGCCGGGCGCGCCGGGAACGTACACCCCCGCGGCGACCCGGATCTCATCCCCGCCCGCCGCGGCAGCCAGCGCCGCATCCAAGGTCGCGAACGCCGACGCGAACGAATGCCCGCTGCCGCCCGCCGGCGCGGAGGCCCGCACGAACCACACGGTCCCCGCGCGCGCCGCCGGACCGCCCGCAAGGGCCAGGGCCGCCACGCTCATCCTGATTGCCGCGCCGCGCACTACCGCGTCCTCCAGGTTCACCCCGGCGTGCCCCGTAGACCGAGAACCAGACCCGCCGCACACCGTGTGTACATCGGCAGGTCGTGGCGTTCAAGTAATTCTGCTCGGAAAGCAGGCGTGCCCACGGACCCGCCGCCGCGGGTGTTCACCGCGCCGGTGCCGCGGCGGGCTCCGCGCCAAGCTCCCGGGCCGCGCGGTCGAAGAACTCGATGCACCGGGCCACGTTCGCCTCGAGCTCCTTGCCGCTTCCGAACTCGTACTCCACGTAGATCTGCCCGCGGAACCCCTGACGCTTCAGCTCGGCCAGCATCCCCTTGGCGTCCGAATCGCCCGTGCCCCACACGGCGTCGCGCCCGTTCGTGATGTCCTTGAAGTGCAGCTCGATCACGTGCCCCTCGATCTTCTTGAGCGAATCGATCGAGCGCAGGCCCGACCGCGGCCAATGCCCCGTGTCGGCGCAGGCGCCCATCAGCGGCGAGCGTCCCTTGATCGCCTCCAAGACCGTGTCGGGGTTCCAGTACATCGACGGCTTGGGGTGGTTGTGGATCGCGACCAGCACGTTGTACTCGTCGGCCAGGCGCGAGACCATGTCCCGCGCGTCGGGGGTTGGCTCGGTGACCAGGGTCCGCATGCCCATGCCCTTGACAAACTCGAACTGCTTGCGGGCCGCCGCCTCGTCGTTTTTCAGCGAGACCACGCCGTAGCTCACCGCCTTCACGCCCGCGCCCTGGAGCTTCTTCTTCAGCGCCTCGATCTGCGCCGCCGTCAGCGCGGGGCCGACCTCCGCCTTCGGCTCGCCCGGCGCCAGCGCCTGCCCGGGGTACAGCTCGATGTACTTGAGGCCCAGCTTCCCCGCGGTTTCGATCGCTTCGATCGCCGTGCGGTCGCGGAACGTCCACGCCTGCATACCCAGCTCCCACCCCAGCCGCTCGGCGGCGGAGTCGTCGCGGGGCGCGCTCGGCGCCGACGGTGCCGGTTGCGCGGGCGCCGGCCCCTGCGGAACCGCAAAAACCATGGCCCAAGATGCGAGCACCGCCGCGGCCGCCGATAAGACAGTGATAGTCATGACAGCGATGAGAATAGCCCCGGCCAACGCCCCTGCCGCGCACCGCGCCGGGGCCTCCGCCGGCTGATCCCGGAGCGGTCGGTGGACGCCAACGTCGACAAACGCGTGCTCGAGCTTGTCCGGCGTGCCGCGCCGCTCAGCGCCAGCGAGCGCGACGAGTTGCTCGCGCGCGACTGCCCCGATCCGGCCGTCCGCCAGCGCGTCATGGAGGTGCTCAGCCGCCAGGCCACCGCGACCATCGCGGGGGCCGGGCCCGACGCCCCGGACGTGCCGCCTCCGCGCCTCCCCGGCCTCAAGCGCCTCGGCCAGTACACCGTCATCAGCGTGCTGGGCGAGGGGGGCATGGGCACCGTCTACCTCGCCGAGCAGCAGCGACCGCAGCGCCAGGTCGCGCTCAAGGTGGTCCGCGCGGGCGCCATGTCGGCCCGCTTGCTCCGGCGCTTCGAGCTTGAGTCGTCGGTGCTGGCCCGGCTGCAGCACCCCGGCATCGCCCAGATCCACGAGGCGGGCACCGCGGAGGTCGACGGCGTCACGCTCCCGTTCTTCGCCATGGAGCTGGTGCGCGGCAGGATGCTCACCGAGCACGGCGCGGGTCGCACTGTCCGCGAGCGCGTCGAGCTTTTCATCAAGGTCTGCGACGCCGTCCAGCACGCCCATGCAAAGGGCGTGATCCACCGCGACCTCAAGCCCGGGAACATCCTCGTCGACGACGCGGGCCAGCCCAAGGTCCTGGACTTCGGCGTCGCCCGCGCCACCGACGCCGACGTCGCCACCGCCACGATGCAGACCGACCAGGCCCAGATCGTCGGCACCGTGCCCTATATGAGCCCCGAGCAGATCGCCGGCGACGCCGGCGAGCTCGACACGCGCTCCGATGTGTACACCCTTGGCGTCATCCTCTACGAGCTGCTCACCGGGACCCTCCCCCACCGCGTCCTCAACAAGAACATCGCCGAGGCGGCCCGGATGATCCGGATGGATGACCCGTCGCCCCTGTCCTCCAGCGACCGCTCGCTGCGCGGCGACCTCGAGACCATCGTCGGCAAGGCCCTCGAGAAGGACCGTGGACGCCGTTACCAGTCGGCCTCCGAGCTCGCCGAGGATCTCCGCCGCTACCTCCGCAACGAGACCGTGAGCGCCCGCCCGCCCAGCGCCGCCTACCAGCTCCGCAAGTTCGCCGCCCGCAACACCGGCCTGGTCGCAGGACTTGGCGCCGCCATGACGGTCCTGATCCTCGGCACCGTCGGCACCAGCATCGGCATGGTCGCCGCCGAGCACGCGCGCCGGCGCGCCGACGTTGAGGCCCGCACCGTCAAGGGCATCAATGACTTCCTCATCAACAAGCTCCTCATGGCCGCCAGCCCCGAAGAGGCGCAGGGCCGCAAGATCACCGTCGACGAGGTCCTCGACCGCGCCTCGGGCGAGATCGAGGGCTCGTTCCCCGACAACCCGATCGTCCGCGCCTCGCTGCACCAGACCATCGGGCGCGCGTACCTGGCGCTGGGCAACCCCGGCGAGTCCTACAAGCACCTCACCGCCGCCCTGGAACTCAGGCGAGCGACCCTCGGAACCCGCAACGCCGACACCGCCGCGAGCCTGCACGACCTGGGCTCGCTGGAGTTCCGCCGGTCGCGCTGGACCGAGGCCGAGGCCCTCATTGGCGAGGCCGGCGCCATCTTCGCGGACCTCGATCCCAGCGATCCCCGCGTGATCGAGCTCATGGGCCAGCGCGCCGCCGTCATCAGCAACCTGGGCCGGCGCGCCGAGGCCGAGACCATCCTGCGCCAGGCCCTCGCCGCCAGCGAGAAGTCCCGCGGCCCGGAGAACAACGAAACGCTTGCCATCCTCAACAACCTGGGCTTTACGCTCCAGGACGAGGGAAAGGTCGATGAAGCCCTGCCTCTCTACCGGCGCGTCGTCGACACGCGGACTCGCGTCCTTGGCTCCGATCACCCCTCCACGCTCATCGCGATGAACAACCTCTCCGCCGCGTACTGGGACGCCGGCGACCTCAAGAGCGCCTGGGAGATCCAGTCGCGCGTCCTGGAGGCCCGCCGGCGCGTGAGCGGGCCCACGCACCCCGACACCGTTCTGGCGCTCAGCAATTCGGCGTTCTTCCTCGAAAAGCTCGGCCGCACCGAGGAAGCCCTGGCGATGTACGAGGAGGCCCTCAAGATCGAGCAGGTGCGTGTCGACGCCGGGCATGGCGACATCCCTTCCGTCGCCGGCCTCCACGACAACCTCTCGACCGTGCTCCAGGCCTTGGGGCGCTGGGACGACGCCGAGCGGCACCTGCGCCTCTCGCTCGAGCTTGTGACCAAGGCCCTCGGCCCCGAGAGCCCCGACACGCTCGTGGTAAACCACAACCTGGGCGCCTTGCTCGTCCGCCGCGGCAGGCTCGACGAGGGCGCCGCCATCCTGGAGAGCAACCTCGCGCAGCGCGAGAAGATCCTCGGCATCGACCACCCCGACACCCTGGCCTCGCGCCAGAACGTGGTCCAGCTCCGCGCCGCCCAGGGACGCCTCGAAGAGGCCGAGACGCTGGGACGCTCGGTTCTGGAAGACCGCCGGCGCGTCCGCGGGCCCGATCATCCCGCGACCCTCGCGACCATGCAGTCGCTCGCCGAGATCCTCGCCCAGCGCGCCAAGCTGGCCGAGGCCCTAGCGATGGCCGAGGAGTGCCTCCGCCTGCGCGAGGCCCGCGGCGGCGCCAAGGAGGCCGACACCGTCAAGGCCGCGACGCTCGTCGCCGAGATCCTGGAGAAGCTCGGGCGCGCTGACGACGCCTCCGCCACGCGACTCCGCTTTGCACTGAAATGAACGATCCGGGGCGTGCCCCGCCAGGCCGCGGTGGGTAGGCCGCGATGGTTATGCCGCGATCGCGCGGACGCACTCGCCGAACTGCTGTAGCTCGGTCGGCGTCGCGGCGTCGAGGCCCATCGCGTGCGCGATCGTCTCGGCGGACGCCCCGGCACGCTCGAAGCGATGCGTCAGCAGCGCGTTCCCGTTGGAATCGATGATGCTCGCCGTCGCCTTCCCGTCCGACTGGGCCGCCAGCTCGATCGTGAAGCCGCCCACCGACAGGCGCGGCACGGCCTTGCTCTCGGCCCGCAGCGCCCCCTCGATCGCCGATTCCATCACCTCGACCAGCTGCTGGTGCACGCGCAGCGAGAGGTCCTCGGGCCCGTCGATCCCCTCCGCCACGTCGCCGAACACCGAGAGCGACGAGCGATACTCGCCGATCGCCTTCTTGACCGCGACTTCGAGGCCCGCCGTGTCCACGCCCAGCACCCGCCCGGCGATCGTCGACAGCGGCGCCGCCTCGGCCGGGTCGCCGCTGACCGGGTCAAGCTGCACCGCCCCCACGTAGTACGCGATGCGCTGGAGCCGGTACACGCGGTCCGTGCGGGCGCTGTCCCCCGGCGCCGTGTGGTGCCACTCGAGCGGACGCATCAACAGGTCCGGCAGCCTCCACCGCGTCGCCAGCACCTTGATCACGTCCACATGCGTGAACGGCAGCGAGCGAAACTCCAGCACGAACTGGCGCGTCGGCGGCTCGTTCCGCCCCGCGATCGCGTCGAACGCGGGCCCGACCAGGCGCGACATCAGCGGCAGCCCCGCGTCGAGCATCAGCCCCACCAGGAACGCTTCGGACGTCAGGATCGGGAACAGCCGCCGCGCCAGCTCCGACGCCAGGCACGCCCGCATCACCGACTCGCCCCACACCCGGCGCGAATAGCGCTCCGAAGGGTCCGTGCTCGCCGTGCGGCTGAGATAAAAGCCCAGGGCAAACGACCGCAGGCGCTCGATGCCCAGCAACGTGCAGGCACGGTCCAGCGACGTCACGGGCTGCGTCTGTGCGAAGAACGCGGAATTCACCAGCCGCAGCAGCCGCCCCGTCAGCGCCGGGTCCGTGCGGATCGCCTTGGCGTACTCCTGCACCTGCGCCGCCGGATCGGCGACCAGCTCCACGATCCGCGCCGCCACCGCCGGCTGGGTCGCGATGCCGATCTGGGACAGACGGAGATCCAGCTGCTTGTGCAGCTCGACCACCTCGTCCGCCGTGAGCTCGCACCGCGCCTTTGGCACCGACGTATTCCCGGCCCCATGTCGCCCCGGCCCGAACGGACCGAGCGCGCACGTTTCTCTATCGTCGGCGATACCTGCACCGAACATGAACCGGCCGGCTGCCGCGCCCGGGCAAATCCCCCTAGACCGGATAATTGCGACTCATGGGGGGCGTACCTTTGCCGGGCCGGGCGGTCAGACCCTCGTGGGGACGACGTGTGGACCGCCTGTCCGTTATCACACCGGCGGGGCCCGGGCAGGGAGGCTGAGGGCGATGTCGCAACTGGAAACCAAGCCGGGCGAGAAAGGCGACCGCCGTCGCCGCTTCGACCCCGAGGTCGCGCAGCGCATCGAAAAGCTCTTCGACCGCCTGCCGCCGCACTCCCTCGAGGCCGAGATGTCGCTCCTGGGCTCCATGCTCCTGGACCCCGGGGCCGTGGGTGACGTCGTTTCGGTCGTGCGCCGGCCCGAGGACTTCTTCAACGCCGCGCACTCGGAGATCTTCCGCGCCATCATCGACGTCTACGACAAGCACCACTCCGGCGACCTGGTGCAGATCATCGAGCTCCTCCGCGACAAGGCCCAGCTCGAGGCGAT
Organism: Phycisphaerales bacterium; assembly: GCA_044223975.1. Lineage (GTDB taxonomy): Bacteria > Planctomycetota > Phycisphaerae > Phycisphaerales > UBA1924 > CAZCPB01. Next base: position 323,926 of record JBGALI010000003.1, read on the forward strand.
CGGCGGGCCCGACTACCTCGCCGAACTCGCCGAGAGCGTCCCCTCCGCCGTCAACGCCCCCCACTACGCCCGCATCGTCGCCGAAAAGTCCAAGCTCCGCCGCCTCATCGACGCGGCCGGCTCGATCCTCTACGACGCGTTCCACACGGGCGAACTCGGGCCCGACGGTGTCCGCGAAGTTCTCGACAAGGCCGAGATGGCCGTCTTCGACATCGCTCAGGAGGCCAACGTCTCCGACCCCCAGAAGCTCGCCGAGCTCCTGCAGACCGAGCTCGACCGCCTCGAGGCCGCCGAGGGCAAGGGCATCACCGGCGTCAAGACCGGCTTCGGCGACCTCGACGACCTCCTCAGCGGCATGCAGCCCGGCGAGATGCTCGTCATCGCCGCCCGCCCCAGCATGGGCAAGACCGCGCTGGCCCTCAACATGGCCGAGCAGATCGCCTTCGGCGGCAGCCCCGCCCGCACCGCGCCCCCCGACGCTCGGCGCGTCCCCGTCGGCGTCTTCAGCCTCGAAATGAGCAAGTCCGCCGTCACCCAGCGCCTCCTGAGCGCCGCCTCCGGCGTCGACTCCCACAAGCTCCGCGGCGGGGCCTTCTCCAAGGGCGAGTACGAATCGCTCCTCAACGTCGCCGGCCTCCTCTCCGAGGCCTCCCTCTACGTTGACGACATGCCCAACATGACCGTCCTCCAGCTCCGCGCCCGCGCCCGGCGCCTGGTGGCCCAGCACGGCGTGCAGGCCATCATGATCGACTACCTCCAGCTCCTCACCGCCCCCGGCGCCGCCCGCGAGAGCCGCCAGGTCGAGGTCTCGACCATCAGCCGCCAGCTCAAGGCCCTCGCCCGTGAGCTGAACGTCCCCGTCGTCTGCCTTTCCCAGCTCAACCGCGCCAGCGAGCAGCGCGAGGGCAACCGCCCGCGCATGAGCGACCTCCGCGAGTCGGGCTCCATCGAGCAGGACGCCGACGTTGTAATATTACTTCACCGCGAAGATTATTATCACATCCAGAACCCCGACTGGGCCGCCGAGAACCAGGACAAGGTCGGCGTCGCCGAACTCATCATCGCCAAGCAGCGCAACGGCCCCACCGGCGTCGTGAAGCTCACCTGGGACGCCCACACCACACGCTTCAAGAACTACGCCGGCGGCTACGGCGGCGGAGACAGCGGCTACGGCAGCTACGACACCCCCAGCGCCGCGGCAGGCCCTTCAAGTGCTCCGCCCGCATCGCGCCCCGCCAGCCCCCCGCCCTTTGCCCCCGGCAAGAAATCCGGCCCCATCTCCAACCACCGCGACGGCGGCGGGCCTGACAAGGACTCCGGCGGAGAGGATTACGGCGAGATCCCGATCTGACACAGCGGGCGACTTCCCTGCCCGTTCACGGCCCAACTCCCATTCAGTGCCTCATCACCTCGTGCGCCATCGCCACCCTGCGAAGCCCCGCCAACCGCCGCATGAACGCCTGACGGTCGGCAAGAGCGGGGTAGCTCCGCACTTTCTCATCTATCACGTCGAGCATCCCCGACACATCCTCATGCTCGCTCAACCATTCGAGCGCCGGCCAGCAGCGCTCCACCTGCTCAATAGCCGCGGCGAACGGCTGCGGCACCGCGCTCGAAATCGGAACCGCGGCAATCGCGGTCGACAGATACCGCCGCACTCCTTCGCGGAGCGTCGACGTGGCCACCATGTCCAATTCCCCTAGAAGCGGCAACGCCGCCGCGTGTCCTCGCGCGATCATGCTCTCGACCTGCGCCTGACGATCGGGCAGCGCTCGCGCACCGGCGAGCGCTCGCTCGCGCATGTGCCCGTCCCACACCGCAAACTCCAGCCAGGCCGACACCGGAGCATCGGACGAGAGCGCCCCCAGCCGCGCCGCCGCCATCGCGCGTTGTGCTTCAGGATGCAGCACTTGGCTTGGCGCCGGCCCCTTCCACGCTCCCGGCAGCAGCACCGGCCTGTGGTCAAGCGCCGTACGCCGGCTGTGCCACAGCCCGCCGAACAGGATCAGCCCCGCCAGCAGCACCATCCCGACAAACCCGATCACCGCCGCGCCCATCGCCGTGCTCCTTCACGCCCACCCACTACCCCCTGCCCCGCACCACTTGCCAATGCGATGTTCACCTCCCAAGGCGCTAAGCGGTCCTGCCGCGGATCACCGACCCGCCTCCCCAACGCGGGTAGGCTGATGGCGTGCTCCAACCGGCCCCGTCATGCCCGCGCTGCGGCTACGACCTCTCCGGCCACGCCGCGTCCTGGACCGACTGCTGCCCCCTCCGCGGCACGTGCAGCGAGTGCGGGCTGGGGTTCGATTGGAGCGGCGTCTTCGACCCCCGCCTCGGCCTGCCCCATCGATACTTTGAACACGCCATGAAGCAGCACATCCGCGCTTTCGTGCGCACCGTGCTGCTTTCGCTCCGCCCGTGGCGATTGTGGACGACCCTGAAGATGGAGCACGAGGTGCACGCCGCCCGCCTCGCGTGCCTCACCCTCATCGGAGCGCCGCTCACGTACATCCTCGTCACGGCGCCGCCGATCTTCCTTTACCTCGCCTTCTACGCGTTCGAGCGATTTACAAAGGCGCCAGCCTTCACCATGTACGGCACGGGCTGGAACGGCGGGCCGTGGACCGCCCTCCTTCAGATGTTGGTGCCGTTCGGTTTCAGCCCGCGCTCCGGCGGGTTCTGGGTTCCGTACTGGAGCTTGCGCTTCAATCCAGCCACCGCGATGGGCCCGGTGCTGTGGTTCGTCATGCCCTTCACGTTCCTGCTGCTGCCCACCACGCTCCGCCGTTCACGTGTGAAGCGCTCCCACATCTGGAGAATCTGGGCATACTCGCTGGTCTTTGCCCCGCTGCCTGTTCTCTCGTGGGGCCTCCCCGCCTTCCTGCTGGGGTGCGAGGATCGGCTGGATCCCAACAGGTGGTCAGGGCCCTCGGCCGGTCTCAACATCCGCGCGATGCTGGACTGGCTGTGCAATCAGACCATGCCACTCTACTTCACTATCGTGACCACGACCAGCGCGCTCTTCTGGGGCTTCGCAGCATCGCGCTACCTCAAGCTCCCCCGTGCCTGGGCCGTGGCAATCATCATGGCGCTGCTCGCGCTCCTGATCGCCGTCGGATTCGTGATTGCCGTGCCCGGCTGGGGCAGGCGGATCTGGCTTGACTGACCCGCCGTCGCCCCGGGGGCCCCGTCGCCCGGCCGCGAACCCCGCTTCGGGTAATCTACCGCCCGTGCCCCATTCCTCCCGCATCGAGGATCTGGTCATCGACATCCGGCGCGAGAGCGCGCTATCGCGCCGCGTCTGGCGCGAGTGGTGCTTTCTTCGCGCCGTCATCGGCCAACTCTGGCCGCGCATCCTCATCCTCGCGACCGTCCTGCTCTCAGGCGCCCTCCTCTTCCAGGCCCTGGAGCCCGAGCGGCGCCACGACTTCGTCAAGGCTCTCTACTACACCTTCAGCCTCATCTTCGCCCAGCCCCCCGAGCCTTTCCCGGACACCGGCTGGCTCCGGGCCCTTTTCTTTGCCGTGCCCGTGCTGGGCCTGACCGTCCTCATCGAGTCGATCGTTGAATTCTCCCGCATGGTGCGCGACCGCACGCGCTCCGAGCAGGCCTGGAGCCGGATCATGGCCGAGGCGATGCACGATCACGTGGTGCTGGTGGGGCTGGGCAAGCTCGGCTACCGCACCTTCACGCTCCTGCGCCGGCTCGGCGTCCCGGTCGCCGTCGTCGAGCAGGACCCGCAGAACCAGTTCCTCGACGAGGTCCGCAAGGACGGCGCCCCGTTCATCGTCGGCGATGCCCGGCGCGAGGCGCTGATCGAGCAGGCCGGCGTCGCCCGCGCCCGCGCCATCATCGTCTCCACCAACAACGACCTCGCCAATCTTGAGATCGCCCTCGACGCCCGGCGCCTCGCCCCCGGCATCCGCGTCGTTCTCCGCATGTTCGACCAGGCCCTCGCCGACAAGGTCGCGCAGATCTCCAACATCAAGATCGCGATGTCGCAGTCCTCGATCTCCGCGCCCGCCTTTGCCACCGCGGCCATCGAGCCCTCGGTTGTTTCCACCGCCGTCGTGAACGACCGCCTGATCCTCATGCAGCGCTGGACCGTCCGCGCTGGCGGCACGCTCGACGGCCTCACCGTCGGCGCAGCGCTCGAGAAGTTCTCGATCGCCATCGTCGAACGCTGTGCGGTCGGTTCCCAATCGCCGGCCATGTTCCCCGGCCCCTCCACTCCCATTGCCGCGGGCGATGAACTCGTCGTGCAAGGGCGCTACGAGGACCTGGTGAAACTCAGGCCGGACGCGGCAGAGCGTACGAAGTAAGATTCGTCCTCAATCTCCGAAGCTCGTCCCGATCGCTCGCGCCGCCGCCAGCAACGGCTCGTCCCGCGGGATGTTCCGCTGCCGCGCCGCTTCCTCGAGCGCCACGTCCGTCAGCCGGTTGCTCTGGATCACCGCGACGCGATTCCGCTTCCCGGCCATCAGCAGCTCCACCGCGTGGTACCCCAGGCGCGTCGCCAGCTCGCGGTCGCCCGCCACCGGCGTTCCGCCGCGCTGCACGTGCCCCAGCACCACGTGGCGCGACTCCAGGCCCGTGCGCTTCTCGATCTCGTCCGACAGAAACTTGGCGATCCCTCCGAGCCGCACCGGGTCCGGGCTCGTCGGATCAAAGCGAGCCACCATCTGCTCACCGCCCACGGGTCTGGCGCCCTCCGACACGCAGATGATGGTGAACCGCTTGCCGCGCGTGCCGCGGGCCACCGCCGTGGCGCACACGCGGTCGAGCTCGAACGGGATCTCGGGGATCAGGATCACGTCCGCCCCCGACGCCACGCCCGCGTGCAGCGCGATCCACCCGCTGTTGCGCCCCATCACCTCCACCACCATCACGCGATGATGGCTCGCGGCCGTCGTATGCAGGCGGTCGAGCGCCTCGGTCGCGATCGACACCGCGGTCTGGAACCCGAACGTGATCTCCGTGCCGCCCAAGTCGTTGTCGATCGTCTTGGGCAGCCCGATGAAATTCACCGCGTGCCCGTGCGCGCCCGCGAACGCCACGAGCTTCGACGCGACCGTCATGCTCCCGTCGCCGCCGGCGACTATCACCGCGTCGAACCCCTCGCCCCGGATCGTCTCCATGCACTCCCGCGTGCGGTCCTCGAACACGATCTTGCCCGCGCTGTCCTTGCCCGCCGCGTAACGCGACGGGTCGCACTTGTTGGATGTGCCCAGGATCGTGCCGCCCAGCGTCAGGATGCCCGCGAACGACTCATCGCTCAGCGGCATCACGCGCCGCTCCATGAGCCCCAAGAAGCCGTCCGCGATGCCGCGCACCTCGATGTTCCGTGCCAGCGCACTCCGCCCCACCGCACGGATGACCGCGTTCAGCCCCGGGCAATCCCCGCCGGCGGTCATCAGGCCGATGCGCGAGATCGGGGCGTGCGCCATCGGGGATGGTACCCCGCGAAAAACCCCTCGCTTCGCCATCAAAAACCCCGGCGCCGATCCCCTCTTGTATCGCGCCGTGCCCTGTCGTAGCCTCTTCCTGCGGGAACGGCGGTGGGCCGTGCTCGGGTGGGGACCAGCCATGCCAACGCTTTCGACCGGGTCGTCCGCGGGAAACCGGCGCCACTCTTCGACCGATGGAACCGCGGCGCATCCGCCCCGCGTCGTGCGCGCGCCGCGCGGCAACGAAATGACCTGTTCCACGTGGCAGGCCGAGGCCGCCCTGCGCATGCTCATGAACAACCTCGACCCCGAGGTCGCCGAGCGCCCCGACGACCTCGTCGTCTACGGTGGCCGCGGCCAGGCCGCCCGCTCGTGGGAGGCCTACGACGCGATCGTCGCCGCCCTCCGCGCGCTGAAGCCCGATGAGACGCTCCTCGTGCAGTCCGGCAAGCCGGTCGGCGTCGTGCGTACGACCGAGGACTCGCCGCGCGTTCTCATCGCCAACAGCAACCTCGTCCCCCACTGGGCCACGCAGAAGCACTTTGACGATCTCGCCGCCAAGGGCCTGATGATGTACGGCCAGATGACGGCCGGCTCGTGGATCTACATTGGCACCCAGGGCATTCTTCAGGGCACCTACGAGACCTTCGCCGAGTGTGGGCGCACGCACTTCGGGGCGCCGACGACGGGGGGCGGCACGCTCACCGGCCGCCTCTGCGTGACCGCCGGCTGCGGCGGCATGGGCGGCGCCCAGCCCCTCGCGGTCACCATGAACGGCGGCACCTGCCTCATCGCCGATGTCGACCACACCAAGCTCACCCGCCGGGTCGAGCACCGCTACCTCGACCGCATCGTCGAAGGCCTCGACGACGCCATCGACGAGGCCATCGCCGAGAGCAAGAAGCGCCACGCCATTTCCATCGGCGTCAACTGCAACGCCGTGGAACTCGTTGAGCGTCTTGTTGAACGCGGCATCACCCCCGACGCCCTCACCGACCAGACCAGCGCCCACGACGTCATGAGCTACGTCCCCGACGGCGTCACCGTCGAGGAAGCCGCGGTGCTCCGTCGCCGCTTCCCCAAGGACTACGAGGACCAGAGCCTCGCCTCCATGGCCCGCCACGTCCGCGCCATGATCGAACTCCAGAAGCGCGGCAGCGCCACCTTCGACTACGGCAACAACATCCGCCAGCGCGCCTTCGACCGCGGGGTCAAGGACGCCTTCAGCTTCCCCGGCTTCGTCCCCGCCTACATCCGCCCGCAGTTCTGCGTGGGCCGCGGACCCTTCCGCTGGGTCGCACTTTCGGGCGATGAGCAGGACATCTTCACCACCGACCGCGCCCTGATCGACGCCTTCCCCGACGACGCCGGCCTCAAGCGCTGGCTCACCCTCGCCCGCGACCGTGTCGCTTTCCAAGGGCTCCCCGCCCGCATCTGCTGGCTCGGCCAGAGCCAGCGCGCCAAGGCCGGCCTGGTCCTCAACGACCTCGTGAAGTCCGGCAAGGTGAAGGCGCCGATCGTGATCGGGCGCGACCACCTCGACTGCGGCAGCGTCGCCAGCCCCAACCGCGAGACCGAGGGCATGAAGGACGGCACCGACGCCGTCAGCGACTGGCCCCTCCTCAACGCCATGGTCAACATCGCCAGCGGAGCCAGCTGGGTCAGCTTCCACCACGGCGGCGGTGTGGGCATCGGCTTCAGCCAGCACGCGGGGCAGGTCATCGTCGCCGACGGCACGCCCGAGGCCGCGGCAAGGCTGGAGCGCGTGTTGACCAACGACCCCGCGATGGGCGTGTTCAGGCACGCCGACGCGGGGTACGAGGAAGCCCGGCAGTGCGCGGATGCGAATCGGTTGAACGTTCCGATGCGCGGGTGGTGATCGGGCCATCCGGCGTTGTACAGTTGCCCATGCCCACCCTGGACCAGAGCCCCTGGGCTCTCCTGACGTTTCTTGCCGCGCCCGCCATTCTGACCAACGCGTCGACGGTCCTGGCGCTCGGGACCTCGAACCGGCTCGCTCGCGCCGCGGATCGCGCCCGCGCCGCATCCAGTGCGCTCTTGGGCGCACGCAGCACCGCGCAGGGGCCGCTCGCCCCCGACGCGACCACCCGCATCCAGGCCGAAGAGTTCGACACCGCCGCGCATCGGGCCGCGATGCTCGTGCAAGCGCTGCGCCGCTTCTATCTCTCCGCCGGCTGCTTTGCGGCCGCGGCGTGCGTCGCGCTGCTGGGCGCCATCGGCGCATACTTTGACGCACACCCGCTCGACGTGACCGCACGGGCCCTGGCGATCCTCGCAACCATCGCGGGCGTCGGCTCGCTGGTCTCAGGAACCCTCCACCTCGTCGCCGAGACACGCGTCGCGCTGGCGTCCATCGCGCGCCAGGTCGAGTCCGTGGAGCGCTGGCGGAAGACCCGAGTGCCCCCGGCCGTGCCGCCGGGCATGTAGCCGCGCCGGCCGTCCCGGTACACTGACCCGCCATGACGACGCCGTCGGCACCGCCGACCGATCCTCGCGTTGCCGACCGTCCGCGCCACTCGATCGTCGACGAGCAGGGGGTGATTTCCTCCACGATTTACTGCCGCGGCTGCCATTACGACCTCAAGGGCCTCGCCGCCGACGGCCCCTGCCCCGAGTGCGGGAAGCCCGCGTCCGACTCCCTGCGCGGCGAGTTGCTCGAATTCGCCGACGACACCTACCTCGCCACGATCCACCGCGGCGTCTTCCTGATCCAGGCGTCGCTGATCCTGAGGCTGGTCGGGGTGCTGCTGTCGTTCCTCGGGGCGGCGCTTGCCGGCAGCTTTCGCTCGACGGTCCGTACCGGGGGCGCCGCGCCGGCGACGACCTTCACCGCGCCCAGCCGCGGGCTGATCGACGTGCTCCCCGCGGTTCTGTCGCTGGGGTTCGCGGCGGTGTCGGTCTGGGGGTGGTACCTGTTCAGCACGCAGGACCCAGGCGTGGACGAGCGCGACCGCGCCGACCGGGCGCGGCGGGTGCTGCGGATCACCACGGTCGCGATCGGCGTCCTCACGGTCGCGACACAGGCCCTGGCGCTGGCGCTCCCGCCGTCAATCCGCGGCGCGCCGTTCGGCGCCGGTCACGGCGCGGCGCTCGCGCTCTCGATCGCGACGCTTGCCGCGTGGGGCACGCAGTTCTTCTCGGCGATGATGTACATCGGGTGGCTAGCGCGCCGCGTCCCTTCACCGACGCTGATCAATCGGTCGCGGACCTACATGTGGCTGCTCCCGGTCGTGTTCATCCCGGGCACCGCGGTCTGCGGCGCGGGCCTGCTCGTCGCGCCGGTCATGTACTACATCTTCCTGGACCAGGTGCGCGTGTCGCTCAAACTCGTCCGGGAGCGCAAGGCCTGGGCGCACACCGCCCGCACCGCTGTCGCGAACCAAGGAGCGAACCCGGATGGATTCTGACCGCATGACCCCGGAGCGCTGGGATCGCACGAGCTCGTACATTCGCACGCTCTTTGCTTGCGAGGACGAGCGTCAGCGCGGGCTGATGGAGCGGGCCGCCGCGGCTGGCCTGCCGCGGATCGATGCGGGGCCCGAGACCGGACGACTGCTCCAGATGCTGGTCGCGCTCACGGGCGGTCGCCTTGCGATCGAAGTCGGCACGCTGGCGGGCGCTTCGACGATCTGGATGGCCCGCGGCCTGCGCGCGGGCGGAAAGGTCATCACCGTCGAGCTTTCCGAGAAGCACGCCGCGTTCGCGCGGCGCGAGATCGACGAGGCGGGCGTCGGGAGCCGCGTGACGATCCGGCAGGGGCGCGGGCTCGAGGTTCTCCCCGTGCTGCTGCGCGAGCTTGGACCGGGTTCTGCCGACTTGGTGTTCCTCGATGCCGAGCGCTCCGAATACCCGGCGCTGTTCGACCCCGTGCACGCGCTGCTTCACGCCGGCGGGGTGCTGGCGGTCGACAACGCGCTGGCGGCGAAGAAATGGACGGCCGACCCGGTGGCGCCGGGCGAGGAGCCTGACCCGATGGACTCGCTCAACCGGCTCGTGAGTGGCGATTCGCGGTTCATGAGCACGCTGCTGCCCGTCGGAAACGGCGTGCTGGTGGGCGTGAAGGTCTAGCGCTTGGCGTCGAGCTCGGACCACCTGGCGTAGAGCGCGGCGACACGTGCCTGCGCCGTGCCGAGCTTGCCGCACACGTCCTGCAGTTTCTTGTGGTCGGCCATGACGTCGGGGTCGTTCATCGCGGCTTCGAGCTCTTTGACTTCCTTCTCGGCTTGCTCGATGCCCGGCTCGATCTCCGCCAGTTCTCGCTGCTCGTTGTAGGTGAGCTTTTTCTTGGTCGGCGCGGGCGCGGCGGACGGCACTGCCGCGGCGGGCTTGCTTGACTGCGTCGCGGCGCGGGATTGCTCACGCTGGATGCGTTCCCACTGGTCATAGTCGGCGAAGTAGCGGTTGCTGCCGCGGCCGTCGAGGGCGAGGATGCGGGTGGCCAGGCGCGAGAGCATGGCGCGGTCGTGGGTGACCAGAACGATCGAGCCGGGGAACTCTTCGAGGTTTTCTTCGAGGATTTCGAGCGAGGGGATGTCGAGGTCGTTGGTGGGCTCGTCGAGGATGAGGATGTCGGCGGGCTCGAGCATGAGGCGGGCGATGTGCACGCGGGCCTGCTCGCCGCCGGAGAGGGCGCGGACGGGGGCGATGAGCTGCTGGGGGGTGAAGAGGAATCGCTTGGCCCAGGAGTTCACGTGCATCTGGCGGCCGCGGTACGTAACGCCGTCGGAATGGCCGGTCAGCGCATCGCCGAGGTTTTCGGAGAGATCGAGCTCGGTGCGGTGCTGGGAGAAGACGACGACCTTGAGCTTGTCGGCGCGGCGGATCTCGCCGGGGTCGGGAGCGCCGGAGGGGAGCGGGTTTTCCTTCGCGTGCGCGAGCGCGGCGGGCGTGGGCGGGTCGGGGTCGATCTCGCCGGTGAGCACTTTGATGAGCGTCGATTTGCCCGAGCCGTTGGGGCCCATGAGGCCGAGGATGTCGCCGGGTGAGAGGACCAGGTCGAGGTCGGTGAAGAGTTTTCTTTCGCCGTAGGCCTTGGTGATGGCGCGGGCGACGAGGAGCTTCTGCGTTTTGCGCTCGGTCGCGGTGAAGTCGATGCCGGCGGCCTTAAGGGGCATGTTGCGGGCCTTGAGCTGCTCGAGTTCGTCCATGCGCTCGTAGGAGGCGTCGATACGGCTCTTGGACTTGGTACGGCGGGCCTGGGCGCCGCGGCCGAGCCAGCGGAGGTCTTCGCGGACGGTGTTGGCGAGGGTCTGCTGCTGCTTGGCCTGGCCTTCGAGGAACTCGGACTTGCGGCGGAGGAACTCGGAGTAGTTGCCGTCGACGGAGAACGTTCCTTCGGGGTAGGCGGTCGAGAGTTCGACGATGCGCGAGGCGATGTTCTCGAGGAACGTGCGGTCGTGGGTCACGACGATCGAGGCGAAGGAAGAAGAGCGGATGAGGGACTCAAGCCAGAGAATGCCCTCGACGTCGAGGTGATTCGTCGGTTCGTCGAGGAGGAGGACATCGGGCTCCTTGGCGAGTTCGCGGGCGATCGAGAGGCGCTTGCGCTGGCCGCCGGAGAGCGAGGAGGTCAGAGGAGTAAGGTCATCAAAGCCGACGCGGTAGAGGGACTGCTCGGCGGCGAGCTCGACCTCGTGATCGTCGTGGAGGTGCGGGAGCTTGCCCTCGCGACGGGCGTCGTTCAGCGCGATCTCGACGGCGGTGAGGATGGTGGAGTTGTCGGGGAAGGTGTCGGTCTGGGAGACGTAGGCGGTGCGGAGGCCCTTGCGGGTGGTGGCGCTGCCGGTGTCGGGGACCTCAAGGCCGGCGAGGATCTTCAGGAGCGTGGACTTGCCGGAGCCGTTGGGGCCAATGAGGGCGAGGCGCTCGCGGTCTTCAAGGGACAGCGCGACGCCGGTGAAGAGCGTGCGGGAACCGTAGGTCTTGGAGAGGTCTCGTGCGGAGAGGGCGACGGGCATTGTGGGGGAAGGTAGGGATGATGGAGGTGAGGCGGTGATGGAGGTGATGGAGGTGATGGAGGTGAGACGGTGAGACGGTGGGAGCGTCACTCGTCCGCGTGGTGCCACGCGAAGGGGATGTCTGTGATGGCTGCCGCGGCGGGGTCGGCGATGAAGAACTTGTCGCGACTGAACCAGACGGAGTCGACACACTCGGGCTCATCGAGCGAGGGCGCGGGAGAAGCTTCGGCTTCTTGTATCGCCAGATCGAGGAACACGGGGAGGCTCGACGCGACGAGATATTCTGGACGTTCGGGAGCGTGGGCCTCGAAGAACGCGACGGGGGCGGGCGCGCGATCGGCGATGAGCACGTAGTGCTGGCCGCAGCCATCGTTTGCGATCGGGATCCGGCGGTTGGCGATCCACTCGGGGAGCAGGGCCCCGGCGATATCGAAGTAACGGGCCCGGGTGCCGAGGAGGTGGACGATGGAGGGAGCCTGAACCTCGCAGCCGCGGCAGAGCGTGAGCCAGGATTCGAGCTCGGGGGGCGGGGTAAAGGTGAGATCGCGGCGGAGTTGAGCGAGTTCGGCGGGGGTGGCGCCGGGCGGGATGGGGAGGTTGCGGGAGCGGAGGTGGGCGTGGAGGCGGGGGAGGATGTGGGAGCCTGTAGGAAGCATGAGGGCGGTGATCTTACGTGAATCCATGGGCAGTTCGCACTTCGGCCGCGCGTGTGGTACAACCTGGCCGTGCGGTACCGCGAGATCATTTCGTACCCGGACATGCTGCAGCGCGAGAAGATCGCACTGCAGAAGGGGATGAACTTCAAGGTGCGCGGCGGGCACTCGGTGCTGCTCATGAGCGTGCGGAAGGGGGCGCCGTACCACGATCAGTGGCACGAGGAGACGAAGACACTGGAGTACGAGGGGCATGACGCGATGAGGGGTGGTGGGCGCGGCGTGGGGAAGGGGATCGATCCGAAGCGAGTGGATCAGCCTCTGACTTTGCCGAGTGGGAGGCCGACGGAGAACGGGAAGTTCTTTGCCGCGGCGATGAAGTTCAAGGCGGGGGATGCGCCGGCGGAGATCGTGCAGGTGTACGAGAAGATCGCGGATGGGATCTGGTGCGACCGGGCGCGGCACGAGTTGGTGGATGCGGAGTTGAAGGAAGTGGTGACGGATCGGCGGAAGGGGATCACGCGCACGCGAAAGGTGTGCCGGTTCTTTCTGAAGCCGGTGGCGGTCGAGCGCGCGGATGAGGAAGTGCGGGAACTCTCGATCTCGCGGCAGATCCCGACGCCGGTCAAGGTCGAGGTGTGGAAGCGCGACCAGGGCAAGTGCGTGACGTGCGGGGCGACGGACAACCTGCACTTTGATCACGATGTGCCGTGGAGCAAGGGCGGGAGCAGCATCACGGCGGCGAACGTGAAGCTGCTGTGCGCGCGGCACAACCTGCAGAAGTCGGACAAGATCATCAGCCTGGGGCCGCTGCTTGGGGGG
>JBGALI010000024.1:0-60202 GCA_044223975.1 Phycisphaerales bacterium
CTCGAGAACATCGCGCACAACTACGACACCACCGTCGAGGCCATCCTCGCCTGGATCGCGCGCCCCGACATCACCGAGAAGCTCAACGCCTCGATCAGCGCCGCCGCCCTGCGCTCGCGCCTGGTCGCCGCCGTCAACATGACCGAGGCCGTCACCGCCGTTGTCACCATGCTCGCGGCATACAACCAGGACGAACTGCGCGACAACTCCAAACCCGGCCCCGCCACCTCAGCCTTCAACGAAACCCGTCGCCTCAACGCCCGCCGCGCCGCCAGTCTCCTCCTCCGCATCGCCCGCTACTACGCGCCGACCTCTCCCTCACTCTCCCCCAGGGAGAGTCGCCGGCTCTGCGGCGGTGAGGGCTACGCGTCCTCCCCCTCCTCCATCACTCAAGAACCCGCCGCTCCCGCAAGCCGCGCCGTCGACGATCTCCCGGACGCCGCGACCTCCGCGCTTCTTTCCCCCCATGCCATCACTCTGGGCGGTTCCTCCGGCCAGAGTGATGCTCCGCGCGCACTCACCAACACCGCAAGCAACGCCGACTCCTCACTCTCCCGGTCCTCCGGGAGAGTCGCCGTCCGCGGCGGTGAGGGCTTCGCGCCCTACTCCCCCTCCAACTCCTCTTCTGAATCTCCGCCCGCGCACATCCCTGCCCCCGCGCCCTTCACATCCCCCGCCCCCACCATCCCCCTCCGCGCCTGCGGAGGGGGTGGCCGAGTCCTCGAGGCCGGGGGAGGCCCGTCCAAATCTCCCGCGCCGACCGCTCCACTCACCTCCTCAGACTCCCCGCCCGACGATCGCACGCACCGCGTCTCCCGCGCCGCATCGCTCGCGGGTCCCGCCCCCTGACCACTTCACCCGCCGCGCGATTTCACCAACTCCAAGCACAACGCTCCCACGATCCACGGAAGCCGCGCGCTCCCATTTCCCCTCATCTCCTCATCCCCTCATCCCCTGTTCTTTTCTTCTCCCCCCTCTGTGTCTCCGCCGCAACTCCCCCAACAATGCCTCCATGTCCGAACGACTCCGCCGCCGCGTCCTCGACCACGTTTCCCACGAGGGCTACACCCCCCAGCGCGCCCACGATGTGGCCAACGAGCTCCGCCTCTCCGACGAGGACAAGGCCGACCTCGCGGGTGTCATCGATGCGCTCGCCCAGGAAAAGTTCCTCGAGCTCAGCCCGACCGGAGTGATCGCCCTCCCCTCCCTCGCCAGCCTCGGCGGCACCGTCGAGGGCTCGTTCCGCAAGAACGCCAAGGGCTTCGGATTCATCAAGCCCGCGCGCCCCATGCGTGAGGGCGACGTCTTCGTCCCCCCCGAGGGCGCCGCCGACGCCCTGAGCGGCGACATCGTCCGCGCCAAGCTCCACCGCGACAACCGCGGTGATTCGCGCTCGGGCTTTGTCGGCGAGATCGTCGAGGTCATCACCCGCAAACGTTCCAGCTTCACCGGAACCGTCGAGAAACGCGGCGGCCAGTGGATCGTCCTCCCCGACGGGCGCGAGCTCACCACCCCCATCGTCGTCCGCGACGCCACCAGCAAGAACGCCAAGGAGGGCGACAAGGTCGTTGTCGAACTCCTCGTCTACCCCGAGGGCGATGTGCTCGGCGAGGGTGTCATCGCCCGAGTCCTCGGCGAGGCCGGCCGCCCCGACGTCGAGACCCAGGCCACCATCGCCGCCTTCAACCTCCCCGGCGAGTTCCCCGAAGCCTGCCACGCCCAGGCCCGCGAGGTCACCCAGCGCTACGAGGACGAGATCGCCGCGTTCTCCCAGCGCGGCGCGGCAGCCCTCACCGGCCGCAAGGACCTCACCAAAGACTTCATCATCACCATCGACCCGCCCGACGCCAAGGACTACGACGACGCCATCTCCATCCGCAAGACCGAAAAAGGCTGGGAACTGGCCGTCCACATCGCCGACGTCTCGCACTTCGTCCCCCCCAAGTCGCCCATCGACGAAGAGGGCAAAGAAAGGTCCAACAGCGTCTACCTGCCGCGCATGGTGATCCCCATGATCCCCGAGCTGCTCAGCAACGGCATCTGCTCGCTGCAGGAGGGCGTCGAACGCTTCTGCAAGTCCGCGTTCATGCGCTACGACCGCGACGGGAACATCCAGGGCGAGGGCGTCGGCAACACGCTCATCAAGTCCGCCAAGCGCCTCACCTACCTCGAGGCCCAGGCCCTCATCGACGGCGACCTCCCCGAGGCCCGCAAGCACGCCAAGACGCCGCCCAAGTACACCGACGAACTCCTCGACACGCTCCAGGAGATGAACGCCCTCGCCCGCGCCATCCAGGGCCGCCGCCAGCGCCAGGGCATGATCTCCCTCGAACTCCCCGAGTGCGTGCTCATCTTCGACCAGAACGGCCACGTCGTCGACGCCGAGCGCGAGGACGACGCCTTCACGCACACGCTGATCGAGATGTTCATGGTCGAGGCCAACGAGGTCCTCGCCCGCCTCTTCGAGGGCGTCAGCGTCCCGCTGCTCCGACGAACCCACCCCGAGCCCACGCCCGGCGATTCGGACTCTCTCCGCAAGGCCGCCATGGTCGCCGGCTTCAAGATCCCCAAGAGCCCCACGCGCGAGGAACTCCAGGGCCTCGTCAACGCCACCCGCGGCACGCCCGCCTCGCGCGCCGTGCACATGGCCGTCCTCCGCACCATGAGCAAGGCCGAGTACTCCCCCGCGCTCATCGGCCACTTCGCCCTCGCCAGCGAGGCCTACGCCCACTTCACCAGCCCCATCCGCCGCTACGCCGACCTCACCGTCCACCGCGCCCTCTCCGAGTACCTCCGCCTCACCGACAACGGCGCCAACCGCCCCAGGTCCGACGGCGAAAAGTCCGAGCTCGGCCGCGAGATGCGCGACTCCCCCATGTGCCCCACCGAGGACGAGCTGACAGAGATCGGCCGCCACGCCAGCATGCAGGAGAAGAACGCCGAGGAGGCCGAGCGCCACCTCCGCTCGTTCCTTGTTCTCCAGCTCCTCGAGAAGCACATCGGCGAGTCCTTCGCCGGCGTCGTCACCAACGTGACCCAGCGCGGCATCTTCGTGCAGATCGACAAGTACCTCGCCGACGGCTTCGTGAAGTCCTCCGACCTCCCCGGCGACGTGACCCGCTCGGCCGCGACGCCCTTCTGGAAGCTCGACCCGCGCACCGGCGCCCTCGTCGACCAGCGCTCCGGCCGCAGCTTCAACATGGGCGACAGCGTCAGTGTCAAGATCGTGCAGGTCGACCTCGCCCGCCGCCAGCTCGAGCTCGTCGTCGACGACGCCGCCGGCCGTGCCGCGGGCAAGGCCAAGAAGCCGCTGCTTTCCTCCCTCGGCGGCGGCATGGGCTCGACGCGCGGCGCCGGCTTCGAGAGCGGCAAGCGCAGCGGCATGACCGGCTCCGAACGCCGCAGCCAGAAGAGCAAGCAGCGCGACAAGCGAAAAGGCAACCACCGCCGCGACGCCAGGTAGCCCGGCCCCCGCGATTCTCGGGCGCGAGTACTCGGCCCTTCCCCGCCTTCTCGGGCGCGCCCACGCCGCGCCGCCGTCACGCCCGCCCCGCCCGACCGCCCTTGCCGTGCCCGCACGCCCCACCGGACCGATCTTCGAGGGAGCGGCGCGACAGCGCCGCGGAGGAGAGAGAACATGCGATCGATCCGCCTGTGCGCGCTCGCGGGTGTCGGGGTGACGGTGGTTCTCGGCGGCTGCTCGGTCAGCCAGCGCGGCGCCGACGTCAGGTCCGACGCGAAGCCCGCGGCCTCGCCCGCCGCCCGTCCTTCGCTCGTCGCCCCCGAGCCCGCGGCCTCGGGCCTCAACGTGCTCGAGGCCTCGATGACGGGCGTGTTCAGCTCCGCCGCGCAGGCCAAGGCCGACCCCGAGCACTTCCGCAACGTGCGCCTCGTGGCGTCGCGCATCTGGCCCGAGCGCGCCGACGGGCTGTGGCTGTACGTGGAGCAGGCGCTGGCGACCGACCTTGCCCACCCCTACCGCCAGCGCGTCTATCACATCACCGCCGAGGCCGACGGGTCGCTCCTGAGCCGCATGAGCGCGCTGCCGGGCGACCCGCAGCGCTTCGCCGACGGCTCGGGCCGGCCGTTCAGCGCCTCGTCGCTCACCCCCGAGACGCTGGTCGCGCGCCAGGGGTGCGACATCGTGCTGCGGTACGAGAACGGCGCGTTCGTGGGCCAGACACAGGGCGCCGGCTGTCCCAGCGATGTGCGCGGCGCGGCGTACGCCACCAGCCAGGTCCGCATCTCGCCCGGCGAGTTCGTCTCGTGGGACCGCGGCTTTGGACCGTCGGGCAAGCAGGTGTGGGGGCCGGCCAAGGGCGGCTACGTCTTCAAGCGCGTGAAGTGACCGGCCCTCACCAGGTGTCGCGCAGCTCGGCGACGATGTCGCGGGCGAGCGTGCCGACGGTGGCGCTGCGGCCGATCTCGGGCCGCTCGCCGGCGCGGACGCTGGGGGCGAACGTGTCCATCGTGCCGAAGCCCTTGCGCGACGTGAGCACCTTGCCGCTGCGGTTGTCGACCAGCTCAAAGTCCACGCGCGTGTCGACGCCGACCTCTTCGTCGAGGCCGGTCTGGTGATCGACCGAGAGCTTGCGGAAGTCGGAGACCTGCACGGTGCCCTTGAGCGTCACGTCGGCGGAGCTCGAGGTGGTGACGGTCCACGCCGTGGTGTGCTGGATTTCCTTGATGATCGCCTCGGTCAGCTCGAGCTCCAACCCGGTGGCGTAGGTGCGGTTGTCGAACACCGGGACGGCCACGGTGCGGATGTTGTCCGAGTGCGTGCTCTTGAACGAGTACCCGTCGTGCGGGTCGGTGGAGCACGCGGGCGTGAGCACGGAGCCGACCACGGCGAGTGTGACGAGCGCGGCGCGGCGTGATCCGGTGAGGATTCGTTCGCGGCTCACTTGCTGTCCTCCGCGCCCGGTTCGACCGGGATCACCCGCGACGGGGGTTCGGGCGCCTTCTCGGGCGCCTTGGGCGCCTCGGGCAGCCAGCCCTTCTCGGCCATCATCTCGCGCGCCTTTGCCGCGGCGACGGTCTGGGGGTGCTTGCGCTGCAGGCGCATGAGCTCGTAGCGGGCCGAGACAGGGTCGTGGCGGCCGAGGTACCAGATGGCGACGTGGAGTTTCTGCTCGGCCTCCGACTCGTCGAGCCGGGCCAGGAGCGCGTCGCTCATGCCGGCGCGCTCGGCCTCGGCGGGGTACAGATCATCGAAGCGTCGGATGAGGTAGCCGGCCTCGACCAGCCCGCTGGCGTCGTAGTCGGGTCCTTTGAAGCGGGCGATGTTGGCGAAGACTTCGCGCTGCATCGCCTTCTCGCGGAACTGGCTCTTGGGGTACAGCTCGCGGAAGATGCGGTAGGCCTCGGCGGCCTGCGAGAGGTCGCGCTTGCGGTAGTAGAAGTCGGCGAGCTCGAGCAGCGATTTTTCCGCCAGCACGCTCCCGGGCATGCGCTCGCTGACCAGGAGCATGATCTCTTCGCCGATGGGCGAGGCGTCCTCGAGGCGGATCCAGAAGATCCTGGTCCTGAGGCCGTTGAGGTAGCGCGAGCCGATCTCGTACTCGCGCTCGACGGCCTTCTCGAAGAGGTCGGAGCTCTGGTGGTGGCGGCAGATTTCCTCGTAGTCGTAGAGGGCCCAGTACTCGTCGCCGGTGGCGGTGCGGGCCATGCCGCGCAGGTAGTAGCCGTCGGCGAGGAAGGGGTTGTCGGTCTCCTCGTTCTTGTCGAGCCAGGTGGAGAGGATGCTCTTGGCCTCGGAGGCCTTGCCGTCGGCGATCAGGGTCCGGGCGTTGGCCATGAACGCGGCGTCGGTGCCGGGGGCGGGCGCCTTGCCGGCGACCCAGGCGCCGGAGGGGTCAAGGTTGTACTCGGTCTGGGCGAGCGCGGCGGGGGCCGCGCACGCCGCGGCGAGTGCCGCGAGGCTGAAAAAAAATCGAACGCGCCGACGATTGAACGTCGGCGCGTCCGACACACTGTGCACTGGTCGATTACCGGGCATGCCGGCAATCATACCGGACACCGCTGCGCTCCGGAGGTGGTGAACCGGAGTCGCCCGGGTCCAACAGACGCGGGTGGTGTGTCACCGCTTCCGCGGTGAGCCGCGCCCATGGTGCACAGATCGAAGACGCCCTTGACCCCGAGCGTCGAAACCTGCTCCATCTAGCCAGACCGTCGCCTGATCACCGTCAAATCCACCGCCGCGCCGGCGCATTCGGGCGTGGTTCGCCATTCCGGGCGTCTCTTCGGGCGCCCGAAACGTCGCTTGCGACCTGCGCGGCGCAATTCGCTTGCATCCACCAAGAACATGCCGCGTGTTTTGCCGATTGCCAGCACAGACGGAATTTCCTCACGCATTTGGCGTGCCAAGACTCCCCGGGCGTTCGTCACCCGGCCGGGTCTGTGACCGCTTTCGGACTTCCCCGGGGCCTTGGATCGTCGGAGACCGACCCGATGATCGGCTTCCGTTCCGGTCGCGAGTGACGGGAACTCGACCAGGCGGTAGGCTGCGTCCATGAACCCCTCCCCGTTGGCCGACTGGGTGTTCCTGGCCGTGGGATTCCCGATCGGGCTCGCGGGGGTGCTGCTTCTGTTGTGGGCTCTCTTTTCCGATCGATCGCGCGGCAGGGCGCGATGCCCGAAGTGCTGGTACGACGTTGGCGGGATTCCCGCGACCTACGACGCGGGCGTGACGTGCCCGGAGTGCGGCAGGGCGGGGCTGCGGGAGCGGGACCTGGCGCGGACGCGAAGGCGCTGGAGGTGGGCGACCGTGGGGCTCGTCGTCGCGGCGACGGGGCTGGGCGTTTCGAAGATCCCCGGCGCGCGCGCCAACGGCTGGCCCGGGCTGGTTCCTACGTGGGCTCTTGTTTACGTGACGCCGATGCGCGACGGGCCGAACGCGGTGATGTTCGCGCGCACGTCGTTCCCCGGAGGCGTGCCGGGCCCGACGCCGTCGATCGCGAGCCAGCTGGAAGCCGAGGCGTGGCGACGGGTCTCGGCGGGACGGGCCTGGGACTGGCAATCCCGAGTCCTGATCTTGCGGTGGATGGCGCGGCAGCGCTTTGCGGCCGAAGATATTTTCCTTGCGCCGCAGCGCTGGCCGGTGGGCGAGCCTGTGCCTGTGTATTTCAGGCCGACGAATCCGGTCATGTTCGGGGGCGAGTTTTCCTTGGAGCGGCGCGAGGCGGGGATGCCGTCGATCTGGGGGCGCGGCTCGCGCGAGGGGCATGCGCCGCCTCTGAAGCTGGGCGACACGGCGATCTCGGCGGGGCTGTGGTTCACCGTGGGCAGCGCCTCGGTCCGCATCTCGAACCTCGTGCTGCCCTGCCGCGCAGTTGAGCGCTCGGAGCTTCTCGAGCGGGTGAACGGCGCGGAGGTGAACGAGGTGGTACGGCGCGTGCTGGACCCGCGCCTGGTGGCGGTCGGGGCGAGCCACGGCGTGGACGTGATTGTCGCGGACCGGGCCTCGACCCCCGAGTGGGCGGCGATCGATTTCGGCCTTGCGTTCGGCGTCGAGGTTGTGATGGACGGGCGCACCGTGGCGCGCGGGCGGGGGCAGGTGAACTGGGATTACCCGGTGTGGAAGACCTGGCAGCAGGTGGAGATGCAGTGGGATGCGGGGGCCATCGAGGCGGTGCTCGCCGATCCGGCAAAGGCTCGATTCGTCGTCACGGGCGATTACGAATCTGCGGTCAACGACTATCTCCGCTGGCCGTTTTCCAAGGGGCGCGGGGCGGCCTGGACGGGGAGGTTTGAGTGCCCGGTGCGTGTGGATGCGGTGCGCGAGGGGCGCTGAGGACGCGCCCGGCGCTTCGTGCTGGGCGGATGGGCCGCACGGGCTGGGCGTGTTCGCACCGCGGGGCTTCCTGGGAGAGTCCTCGGGAACGAGAAGGGTGAATGGGAGTATTCCCTTCGGATGCAGTTCTCCGGCGTGTCCAGCTTGGTTTCGATGGTCGTCGTTGGCGTGTCGCTGTGCGCCGGCGCGGCTCTGCTGGGCTGGGCGCTGTTCAAGGACCGGGCGCGGGGCCGGAAGCGGTGTCCGAAGTGCTGGTACGACATGAGCGCGGCGGCACCGGTCGAGTCGGCGCCGGTGGTCACGTACCGGTGCCCCGAGTGCGGAGCGCTGGCGCGGGGCGAGGCGGCGCTGTTGCGTACGCGGCGGCGGTGGCGGGTGGTGTGGCTGTGCGGGGTGATTGCGCTGGTGGCGTGGTGGGCGCCGGACGCGGCGCGACGTGCGGGCGCGCGGGGGATCATCGGGCTGGCGCCGACGACGGGGCTGGTGGTGCTGGTGCCGCTGTTCGAGCCGCGCGAGTCCGAGGATTCGCGCTCGAGCCCGTGGGCCGATGAGGTCAGGGTGCGGTGCGAGAAGGGGGAGCTGTCGTCGTGGCAGTTGCGGCTGCTGTGCGAGGGGGCGATCAGGCTGGTCTGCCGCGAGAAGGTGCCGCTGGGCGGGCGCGTGCTGGTGGAGGCGCGGAACGCGTGGTGGCTGTTGGGGGCGGTGAGCTGCGTGTACAGCTCCTCGCTGATCGCGGGGGACGAGCCGGTGCTGGTCGAGCAGGACGTCGTGGATGCGGGCCGGATGGAATCGGGCGTGCAGGAGCTGACGGTGCGGGTGCTGGCGGAGACGGTGGGCGGCGAGTGCGCAACGGCCTTTTCGAAGACGTTTGCCGTGCGGCCCGTGCGCGATGTCGGGGAGATCTTTGAAGTGGTATCGGGGCCGGAGATTGATGAGCGCGTGAAATCGGCGATGTCGTGCGCGATACGCCGGACGCCTGGGCGCCCGGACGCGGGGCCGGGTGTGAGCGCGAGCTTGTTCATGGTGGATGTTTCGGACCCGCTCGTGGACGAGCTTGCGATCGTGGCGGAGATCGAGCTGCGCCGGGATGGGCGAACGGTCGCGACTCTGGGGCCGGTTCCGGTCGACATTTGGAGCGGCGGGATCTCGCGGGGCGGGTCGTGCTGGGTCGAATTGAACGAAGAGCTGGTTTGGGATGAATCGAAGCCAGAGAGCGTGGCCGGATGGACGGTGCGGGTGCGCGGGGTGAAGGATGAGAGCCTGGCGCGCGATGTGCGGCGGTCGAGGTGCTGGGTTGGGGAATTTGAGGTGGGGCTGGGGGAGGTTCTGGAGAAGAGGTGAGGGCGCGGTGAAGGCGCTGCTTGCGGGCGGTGCGCGTGGCGCCCCTTCGGGGCTTAGTCGCGCGGCGCTTGATTTCCCGGGGCTTCCGCCCCGGGCTTTCTACGTGCGCCGCTTCGCGGCTCAGAGGATGGGCAGGGGTGAGCAGCGCGACCAAGGGGCGGTCGGCCCGCGATGCGCAGGGGCATTGTGCAGCGCACGGTGATTCAGGACGTCACGAGCGACGGAGCAGTACACCACGAGCGATGGAGAGCGTGTAGAGCACGGAACCCTCACCGCCGCGAGGCGCGGCGACTCTCCCCGGGGGAGAGTGAGGGGTCACGCCACCGTCACGCTCTTATCGAGGTACACGTCCTGCACCGCGTTGAGGAGCTTTACGCCTTCCTTGAGCGGCTTCTGGAACGCCTTGCGGCCACTGATAAGGCCCATGCCGCCGGCGCGCTTGTTGATGACGGCGGTCGCAACGGCCTCGTTGAGGTCGCCGGCGCCCTTGCTCTCGCCGCCGGAGTTGATGAGCGGGACGCGGCCCATGTAGTTGTTGATGACCTGGTAGCGGCAGAGGTCGATGGGGTGGCCGCCCTTGCCTTGCTCGTCGGAGCCGGCGAGGTTGGTGTAGACGCGCTTGTCCCACTTGCCGTAGGAGGAGCTGCCGGTGTTGAGCGCGGCGTAGCCGCCGTTGTTGGTGGGGAGCTTCTGCTTGATGATGTCGGCCTGGATGGTGGCGCCGAGGTGGTTGGCCTGGCCGCTGAG
Organism: Phycisphaerales bacterium; assembly: GCA_044223975.1. GTDB lineage: Bacteria > Planctomycetota > Phycisphaerae > Phycisphaerales > UBA1924 > CAZCPB01. The sequence goes on from JBGALI010000024.1 coordinate 9,881, forward strand.
GTCGGCGGAGGCGTGGTAGTCGACGGACTTGCCGTCGGCGCCCTTGACCTTGAAGGCGTTGTTGCGGGTGTAGCACCACAGGACGGTGACGAGGCCGAGGGAGTGGGCCTCCTCGAACATGGCGGAGACTTCCTGGATCTGGCGGCGGGATTCTTCGGAGCCGAAGTAGATGGTGGCGCCGACGGCGACCGCGCCCATCTCGTAGGCCATGCGGACCGAGCCGTAGAGCGTCTGGTCGAAGGTGTTGGGGTAGGAGAGGATCTCGTTGTGGTTGAACTTGACGAGGAACGGGATCTTGTGGGCGTACTTGCGGGCGACCATGCCGAGCACGCCGAAGGTCGAGGCGACGGCGTTGCAACCTCCCTCAAGAGCCAGTTTGACGATGTTCTCGGGGTCGAAGTAGGCGGGCTCGGGGGCGAAGCTTGCGCCCGCGGAGTGCTCAACGCCCTGGTCGACGGGGAGGATCGAGACAAAGCCGGTGCCGGCGAGGCGGCCGGTGTTGAGGATCGTCTGGAAGTTGCGGAGGACGGGGACGGGGCGGTCGGAGGCGACCAGCACGCGGTCGATGAAGTCGGGGCCGGGCAACTGGAGCGCGGCCTTGGAGACGGTCTTGGATTCGTGCTTGAGAAGGGCGTCGGCCTCGGTGCCGAGCGCGGCGCGGATGTCGGTGGGCATGGGAGAACTCCGGGTGAGGGCCACGAAAAACCGTGTGCGGCCCACTATAGGAGCGGGGAAAAGGGCAATTCCCGCCGGGCGCGGCGGAGGGCGCGCGGGAGAACGAATACCGGGGGATGTGCGGAGTAGGTCAGCGGTCCTTGACGAGCAGGACCTGGCAGGCCCACGCGATGCCGGCGCCGAAGCCGACCACGGCGACGAGCTGGCCGGGCTTGAGGACGCCGGCGCGGCGGGCGCGTCCGAGGGCCACGGGGATCGATGCCGCGGCGGTGTTGCCAGTCTCGGCGATGTCGATGACCAGGCGGCTTGGGGGATAGTCGAGCTGGGCGCCGATGGCCTCGATGATGCGGGCGTTGGCCTGGTGCGGGATGATGAGGTCAAAGTCGGAGGGGCGGACGCCGATGGACGTGGCCGCGCGGCGGATGCAGTCGCACATCTGGCGGACGGCAGCCTTGAAGACTTCGCGGCCGCGGAGCTCGAGCGTGTGCTTGGCGCCTTCCACCGAGGCGATGCTGGCGGGCTCGCGGCTGCCGCCGGCGGGGACGCGGATGAGGTCGGCGGCGCTGCCGTCGGCGCCGATGTCGGAATACACCACGTCCATAAAGCCGCGGGAGGAGACGACGGCGGCGCCGGCACCGTCGCCGAAGAGGATGCAGGACTGACGGTCGGCGTAGTTGGTGATGCGGGTGAGGCAGTCGGCGCCCACGACCAGGACGCCCTTGTGCATGCCGCTCTTGACGGCGGCGCCGGCCATGTGGAGGGCGGTGCCGAAGCCGGAGCACCCCGCGCCGATGTCCATGGCGGGGATGTGGCCGCAGCCGAGGCGTGCCTGGAGGTAGCAGGCGGTGGCGGGGACGGGGGTGTCGGGGGTGGAGGTGGCGAAGAGGATGAGGTCGATGTCGGCGGGGGTGATGCCGGCGTCTTCGAGAGCGGCGGCGCCGGCGCGGTAGGCCAGGTCGCTGGTGGCCTCGGTGGCGTCGGCGCAGTGCCTGCCGCGGATGCCGGTGCGCTCGACGATCCAGGCGTCGCTGGTGTCGACAGTGGTCGAGAGCTGCTCGTTGGTGAGGATGTTCTCGGGGAGGTAGTAGCCCACGCCCGCGAGGGAACAGATCGCGGCGGGGAGTGAGGCGCGTGAGACGCGCGGGGTGTTGCTGGCGGGGAGCGTCGGGGTGTCGGTGGGCAAGGCAAGCCTCGCGCTAGCCGTCGTGGGGACTGGTCCGGTCGTGTTCGCGCGCCGATCGAGCGGCGACCGGGCGCGAGAGTCGAGGCCCGTGACGGGCGGGCGATCGACGGCCAATGCTAGCCGCGCTCGGGTCGGTTCTGTGGAGTCCCCGTCCGGGCTGGGGTATCGGCCTGATCAGGGGACCAGAACTCGGCGAGATTGTCGCCGGGGTCGTAGAAGTAGTACGACTCGGCGTTCATCCATTCGAGGCGCTGCGGGCCGTGGACGGGCACGCCGGCGCGGCGGAGGCGATCGACCATCGCGTCAAGGTCGGGGCGAGCGACCTCGAACGCAAAGTGGGTCGGGCCAAAGCGGGCGCCGGCGGGGCGGGGCGAGTGTTCTTCGAAGAGCAGCGGGCCCTTGTGCACGGCGAGGCGCTGGAGGTTTGCGGGATCGCCGACCCAGAACCAGGCCCAGTCGTCGGAAGGGGGGCGGGCGGGGGCGAGGCCGATCAGGTCGCGGTAGAAGGACGCCGCGGCGGGAACGTCGGGGACGGTGAGGACGAGTTCGGAAAGGCCGCGCGGGAGCATCGGGAACGGTATCAGCGGGGAGGAAGTAAAAACCAAGACGTAGAAAGCCGTAGAGGCAGGTGGGACACCTGCCCCACTAGCTTTGGGAGTTGGAGCGGGCGCGATCGGGCGCTGCGGTCCGTTCGTACAATCACTGGTGCCCGACGATCCCGACAGGCCGATGCTCGACGACGAGGGCTTTTTGCCCGCGGATTCGCCGCCGCCGTGGGGGACGGAGACGGACGAGGCGCGTTTGTCGCGCCTGCTGAAGAAGGCGCGCGGGCTGCCGGAGCATCCGGGCGTGTACCTGATGAAGGACCGCACGGGCGTGGTAGTGTACGTGGGCAAGGCGGCGCGGCTGCCGGACCGAGTGTCGAGCTACTTCGTGCCTTCAGCGGACCTTGGGTTCAAGAAGCAGCCGATGCTGGAGGTGGTGCACGACTTTGATGTGCTGGTGTGCGAGGGCGAGTGGGAGGCGCTGCTCGCCGAGAACCGGCTGATCAAGGACATCAAGCCGCGGTTCAACGTGCGGCTGACGGACGACAAGTCGTTCCCGTACCTGGTGGTGACGCAGCGGGAGGATTTTCCGCGGGTGTTCGTGACGCGCAACCCGACGGGGATCACCGAGGGGGGCGGGGTGGCGCCGGAGATGAAGGGGGCGCGGGTGTTCGGACCGTTCACCAACGCGGGGGCGCTGCGCGAGGCGGTGCAGCTCTTGCAGCGGGTGTTCAAGTTTCGGACGTGCAAGATCGACATCGTGGACGGGGACGAGAAGAACACGCACTTCCGGCCGTGCCTCTTGTACTCGATCAACCAGTGCACGGCGCCGTGCGCGGCAAAGATTTCCAAGGAGGCGTACCGCGACGACACCGACCGGTTCGTGCGGTTCCTGAACACCAAGCGGACGACGGTGATCGGGGAGATGCGCGACGAGATGAAGGCTGCCGCGGCGGAGATGCGGTTCGAGAAGGCGGCGGTGCTGCGGGACCAGATCAAGGCGATCGAGAAGCTCGACGAGCGTGCGACGCGCGGCGAGGGGTGGCAACCGGAAACGGAGATCACGCACATCGACCCGGCGGGGTCGCTCAAGAGCCTGCAGAAGACGCTGGGTCTGGAGGAGCCGATCCGGTGCGTGGAGGGGATCGACATCGCGCACCTGCAGGGCGGGGAGACGGTGGGGAGCAAGGTGTGCTTCATCGACGGTCGGCCGTTCAAGAGCGAGTACCGGCGGTACCGGATTGCCGCGGCGGCGATGAAGACGCCCGATGGGCCGGGCGTGAACGATGATTACGCGAGCATCCGCGAGGTGGTGAGCCGGCGGTACCGCGAGGCGGGCGCGGGGCAGGAGCTGTACCCGGACGTGATCCTGATCGACGGGGGTCTGGGGCAGTTGCACGCGGCGCTGGAGGCGTTCGAGACGCTGGATGTAAAACCGCCGATGGTGATCAGCCTTGCGAAGAAGGAAGAGCTGATCTACATCCAGAAGAGAAGCGAGCCGGTGCGGCTGTCGCGGGACAACCTTGGATTGCGGCTGGTGCAGGCGATCCGGGACGAGGCGCACCGGTTTGCGCAGCACTATCACCACGTGCTGCGGCGGAAGAAGACGCTGGAAGAGGATTGAGCGCGGTGCTGCATCTTGCGTGCCCGCGCTCCGTATGAGAATGGTCTGCTGGGAGCAGTCGCGGCCGAGGGCCGCTCGGTGGCGGGACGGGCCACGGGGGAGCACGCACATGAGCGGCAAGTCCTTGATTGGGCAGGGTTTCGAGCTGCTCGAATCGCGTCTGTGCCCGACGACGTTTCAGTACGAATCGCTCGCGGCATACCTCAACATCAACCCGCTGATCGCGGAGCTTGGAGCGCCGGCGGGGAGCAACGCGATCAATTTCGGGGTATCGGTCGCCGGCCTTGGGGACATCGATGGGGACCAGGTGCCGGACTTTGCGGTGGGTGCGGACGGCGTGGCGCCCGGGGGCGGGTTTTCGGCGACGGGGAACGTGTTCCTGTACTCGGGCAAGACGCGCGGGCTGATCCGGACGCTCGAGGACGGGTCGATCGGGTTCGGGCGCGCGCTTGCAAACCTTGGCGATGTGAACGGCGACGGGGTGCCGGACCTGGCGGTGGGATCGCCGACGCGGGCGGTCGGAACCTCGGTCACGGGCGCGGTGGTCGCGTACTCAGGCGCGGACGGCTCGGTGCTGTGGGAGGTGGTTGGAGATGCGCCCGCCGGTCAGTTGGGGCGGGCGCTGGCGACGATCATGGATGTGGATGCTGACGGCGTGGCGGATGTTGCCGCGGGGGGGCGGGTCGGCACGACGGGCGAGGTTCGGATTCTCTCGGGCGCCAGCGGCGCGCTGATCACGACGCTGAGCGAGGGGAGCGGCAACGAGAGCTTCGGTTCGGCGCTGGCGGCGATGCCGGGGACGGGGGCGCACAACGCGATCCTCGCGGTGGGCGCGCCGCGCGACGGCGATGGGAAGGTGTATACGTACACGCAGGCGTGGGCGGGCGCGTACACGTACGCCGGGGAGTGGATGGGCGGGGCGTTCGGGTCGGCGATCGCGATGCTCGGGGGTTATCTCACCGTCGGTGCGCCTGACGCCGTGGTCAGCGAGGGGCTCGGGCTGGTGGTGATGTACGACCTGACCGGCCCGTTCGGGCGGCCCGATGCGCCGAACCTGGTGAAGCCCAAGTCGGCGACGGATCACTTCGGGTATGCACTCGCGGATGTGGGCGATCTGAACGGCGATGGGCTCCGGGACCTTGGCGTGGGGCAGACCGACGGGGGCGGGGCGGGGAACGCGCGGTTCATCAGTTTTGGCACGACCAGCCACGGCAGCTACATCATCTCGGAGATCACGCCCTTCCCGGCGGATGTGCCGCTCTTGGGGGGCTCGATCGCGCTGCTGGGCGATGTGAACGGCGACGGGTTTGCGGATCTGCTGACGGGCTCCGCGGCACCCGGGCAGAGCCTCCAGGGCGCGACGATCGTTTCGGGGGTCGCGTTGTCGGACATTCCTAAGGGCACGGTGACGGGCGGCACGGCCGACCTGAAGTGGCTGTGGTACTACGGGCGCGCGGGTGAATCGGGGCTGACGCGGCTGCGGTACTTCGTTCGCGATGGGGCGATCACGAGCATCGCCGCGGTGCCGGGGGTGCTGGACGGGGACTGGGTGCTGGGCTTGAGCGACTCCGGCGGCATCGCTGTCGTCGACTCGCAGGACGATCACGGGGCGACGCTGACGTACATCCGCAACGGCCAGCGGCTGACGATCGCGCAGGCGATCACGAGCGTGGTGGGCCCGGGGCTGAACCTGTCGCTGCTCACGTTCGTGCGCGTCGGGGCGGGCGGGCACATCATCTTCACCGTCACGCACTCCACCATCCGCGAGCAGAGTTCGGCGTGGGTGCTCGACCCGGACGGGACGCTGCGGTTTTTGTGGAACGGGATCGCCGCGGATGTGAACGCGGGCGGCGATGTGGTGGGGACACGCTTCCTGGCGGGCAACGGGAACGAGGCGGTGGCGCGGCTGGGGGGCATGGTGAGCGCCGTGCCCGGGATGAACGGCGCCCAGGCGATCAACAGCGCGGGGGACATCGCGGGCTGGGGCGGCGCCGACGAGATCGTGCGGGTGCGGAACGGCGTGCCGACGGTGCTGGGGCACGTGAGCGCGGCGTTTTCGAGTTCGTCGGGCGCCCTGCAGTCGTTCGCGGTGGAACGGCTCGACGATGCGGGGCGGCTGCTGGGCGTGGCGAGTTTCACGAACGGCGGGGGACAGCTCTATTACGACCAGGCCTCGGGGCTCATCGCGCTGGCGCCGAACATCATCGGCTGGCCGGCGCAGGCGGTGGATGCGCCCCTGGGGATCGACGGCGGCGGGGCGCTTGTGGGGACGTGGTTTGCGCTGGTGCCCGTCGACCCGCGCATCGCCTACGGGGCACGCGACCCCGGCACGCGGGTCGTGATCAGCGGGCCCGACGGGGTGCAGATCGTGGCGACCAATATCGCCGGGCAGAGCGTGGTGTTCACGCTCGACGCCGGGACCGGCCAGTGGCGCGGGCGCGATGCGCGGACGGGGGTGAGCGTTTCGGACACTGAGCAGGGCTTTGTTTCGTGGGTCGATCCCTACGACGGGCTGACGTACGTCGTGTACATCACCGACCACTTCGGAGCGCCCGCCACGGCGATGATCCGCGACGCGTCGGGGATTCTGGGGGCGCCCCAGGCGTGGGCGATCTACGCCGACGGCGGCGCGTTCGCGGGGATCGTCTCGGACCTGGCGCTGTTCACCTCGACCGACGGCGCCGTGCACATCGTCGGGCGCAACGATGCGGGCGAGCTGGTCATGCTCACGCGGAATCTAGGCGTGCCCACCGACGGCGATGCGTGGAACCTGACCAACATCTCGCGGGACCATCTGCAGTTCCAGGGGATGGCCACGCCCGCGTGGGTCGGGGCTCCGGTGGCGTACGTCACGTCGTGGAACGCGTTCAACCTCGCAGGGCTCAACAGCGCCGGCGAGGTGGAGGTGGTGTGGATCGCACCAGGGATGGCGCTGTGGAGAAGCGACAATCTCAGCGCGATCGCGAGCGCACCGGCCTTGTCGGGCGGTATCACCGCGTTCACGACCGGCTGGGGCGGCATCAACGTCGTCGGGGGCACGGTTTCGGGCGACCTCACGACGATCTGGTGGGCGCCGGCGCTGGGCGGGGAGTGGCTGACGAGCAGTCTTTCGGAAGCCGCGGGATCGACGATCAAGCTGCGGGCCGAGACGCTGACGAGCTGGGTGACGCCGTGGGGCGGATTGAATGTCGCGGGCGTGGATGAGAACGGCGGCGTGACCATCTTCTGGTGGTCGCTGACGAGCGATGTGTGGACGGCGTCGACGGTGACGGCGGACGTGTCGCCCGTTGCTTCGCCGGCGGGACCGCTGAGCGCCGCGGTCACGAGCACCGGCGCGGTGCACATCGGCGGGGTCTCAACGACCGGGCACGTGATCGACCTCTCGTGGAAGCCGGGCGGTTCGTGGGAACTCACCGACCTGACGGACTCGGCGGTGTAGGAACGCCTTGGGCGGATGAGCATGGGTAGAGGGCGGGCGGGACGCCCACCCCACTAGATCAGGTAGGCGCCGGAGTGGGACGCCTCGTGGTCGATCAGCCAGCGCTTGCGTTCGAGGCCGCCGCCGTAGCCGTGGAGGGCGCCGGACGAATCGATCACGCGGTGGCAAGGGACGACGATCGCCAGGCGGTTGTGGCCGTTGGCGCGGCCGACGGCGCGCGGGGCGCCGGGATTGCCCAGGTCGCGGGCGATGGCGCCGTAGCTCGTCGTTGATCCGTAGGGGATTTCGAGCAGCTTTGACCACACGGCACGTTCGAAGGCGGTGCCCGGGGTGTCGAGGGGGACGGTGAAGGCGCGGAGGGTACCGGCGAAGTAAGCCGCGAGCTCGCGGGTGAGCAGATCGAGGTGGTCGTTGGTGCCGGGCTCGAAGGTGGTGCGGAAGATCCGTTCAAGATCGGCGCGTTCGGTGGGGAGAGCGCGGCGGTCGTTGAACTCGCAGAGGCAGGCGCCGGCGTCGGTGGCGCCCGCGGTCATCGGTCCCAGGGGCGTGGGGACTTCGGTGAGGACGAGGCGGGTGGTGGTGGCGACGTGCGGCACGGCTGGAGAGTCCTGATTCACAGAGGGCCGGAGGGTGGGAGAGGAATCACACCCTGGGGGCCGGGCGCTTCACGATCGCTTGTTTCATCAGGTCCATCATGCGGCGGGCGACGTTCGCGGCGGGGCGGGGGAGGTTTGCGATGCGGCGCTTGACGGCGCGGCTGAGGCGCACGGCGGCGGAGGCTTCGTATTCCTGCCTGGTGAGGTCGGCCTTGTCGCGCAGGGACCAGAGGTACTGGAGCGGGATGGGGAAGCCGGTCTCGTCGATCCAGTTGCAGTCGAATCGGCGGAGCATGCTGTTGCTGGCGGCGATGATGTCCGTCGCGCGGGCGTGGTAGGTGGCCTGATGGCGTTCGACGATCTGGCGGAAGAGCTCGTCGTGGCGCGTGACGGCGTCCATGACCATGGTGGTGTGGCTGTGGCGGCGCCAGACGAAGAGGGGCTCGCGGACGCGCACGCCGCGGTAGCCGCGTTCGGAGAGGCGGATCCAGAATTCCCAGTCCTCGTAGCCGCGTTTCATGGTTTCGTCGAAGCCGGCCAGCTCGTCGAAGACCTCGCGGCGCAGGAGCGTGGTGACGGGGTGGAGGTTGGTGATGAGCAGGCAGAGGGGGTCCCAAGGCGGGACGCGCCAGATGCCGGTGCCGAGCTCGATCAGGCGTTCCTGGCAGTAGGCGTGGGAGACCCGCGGGTCGTTGGCGGCGGTGATCTCGCGGAGCAGATCGCTGACGAAGGTGGGCTCGAGATAATCGTCGGCGTCGAGGAAGACCAGGAACTCGGCGGCGCGAGCGGCGGGCTGGGAGGCGCCGCGGTTGCGTGCGGCGGGGAGCCCGCGGTTTTCCTGGTGGACCACGGTGACGCGATCGGAGGCGAGGCGGTCGCATTCACGGGGCGTGGTGCCGTCGGAGGAGCCGTCATTGACGATGACCACGGCGGTGTCGGCGTCCTTCTGGCGCAGCACGCTTTCGACGGCTTCGCGGACGAAGCGGCCGTGGTTGAAGCAGGGGATGACGGCGGTGACGCGGCGGGCCATCGGGATGAATGCTACCCCGGCTGGCCCTCGGCGCGCCGGGGGGCCATACTAGAGGCTTCATGAGCCCGTTCTGGACATACGCCCGGGGGATGCTTCGCTACAGGGGGTTGGTCGCCGGGGCGATCCTGATGGCCATCGTTTCGGCCTTCAGCCTGGGGGCGGGGCTGATGGGGATCGGCCCGATCATCGGGCAGATCGTCGATCCGGCGAAGAAACGGGACCTGCCGGCCCTGGCGCTGGAGTGGAACGCCAAACACCCAGAGCGGGCTCCGATCTCTGAGAGCGTGATCGCCGAGCTTCCTCACGATCCGTCCGCGGATGAGCGTGACCTGCGCGTCATGGCCGCGGAGTGGAATGCGGATCACCCCAACCTGCCACAGATTCCGCCGGACCTGATCCCGCGCCTGCCGACGGGTCGGTTCACGGCGGCGGTGTGGATCGTGTCGGTGCTTGGGCTCCTGACCGTGATCGGAGCGGCGGCGAACTTCCTGCACGTGTACCTGTCGCTGACGGTCGTGAACAAGACCAGCGCGAACATCCGGCGGCAGGTGTTTCACCGGCTGGTGCGGCTGCCGCTGAAGGACGTTGTCGCGTCGGGCCCGGCCGATGCCGCGGCACGGGTGATCAACGACACCAACGCGCTGTCGATGGGGTTCAACGCCCTTTTGAGCAAGGGCCTGGCGCAGGTGACGCAGGGGTTCGCGGCGCTCCTGGTCGCGGTGATCACGGACTGGCGGCTGACGGGCGTGGCGATTCTCGTGGGGCCGGTGCTGGCGACGCTAATCCGAAAGCTGGGGAAGAGGATCAAGCGGGCCTCGAAGGCGGCGCTGGTGTCGCAGGGCGGGTTGTACACGGCGGCGCTCGAGGCGTTGCAGGGCCTCCGCGTGGTGAAGGTTCACACGACCGAGCGGTTCGAGGCGGGTCGGTTTCACCGGTTCAACAAGCAGGTGATGCACGAGCAGAACCGGGTGCGCACGGCGCGGGCGCTGGCGAGCCCGCTCATCGACGTGGTGGGGATATTCGTGATCGGCGGGCTGGCGCTGATCGCGCTCAAGGCGATCCTGGCCGAGCAGTTGAACCCCAAGGACTTCCTGCTGACGCTGGCGTCGCTGGGCATGGCCGCGGCACAGCTCAAGCCACTCTCCGGGATCATCAATGACGTGCAGCAGTCGGCGGGTGCGGCGGAGCGGCTCGAGGAGCTGATGCGTCCACCGCCGGAGCCCGGGCACGACCTGGCCCTGCCGCGGCTGGCGCGGCACGCCGCGTCGATCGAGTTCAGGAACGTGGTGTTCACGTACCCGCGACAGAACAAGCCCTCGCTGGACGGCATCTCCCTCACGGTCGCCAACGGGCAGACGGTGGCGTTCGTGGGGCCCAACGGCTCGGGGAAGACAACGCTCCTGGCGATGGTGCCGCGGCTGTTTGATCCCGACGACACGCGCGGGGCGGTGCTGATCGACGGGCGGGACATCCGCGAGGTGTCGGTGCGGAGCCTGCGGCGACAGATCGGCGTGGTGACGCAGGAGACGGTGCTGTTCCGCGGGACGATCGGTTCGAACATCGCGTACGGCGCGGAGAACGCGACGCGCGAGCGAATCGAGGAGGCGGCCAAGCGCGCCCGGGCCCACGAGTTCATCCTCGAGCAGCCGCAGGGGTACGAGACGGTGGTCGCCGAGCAGGGGCTTTCGCTCTCGGGCGGGCAGCGTCAGCGGATCGCGATCGCGCGGGCGATCCTGCGCGATCCGACGATTCTGATCCTCGACGAGGCGACGAGCATGATCGACGCCGACAGCGAGGCCAAGATTGCCGCGGCGCTCGCGGAGTTTGGCAAGGGCCGCACGTGCCTGATCGTGGCCCACCGCCTGAGCACGGTGATCAACGCGGACTCGATCGTGGTGATGGACCAGGGCAAGGTTGTCGATCGCGGCACGCACACCGAGCTCCTGGAGCGGTGCGAGACGTACCGGCTGATCGCCAAGCACCAGCTCGGGCAGGGGTGAGGCACCACGGCATGCACGACCAGAACGCCCAGGGAAACGACTACTTCAAGTGCGACTTCTGCCGCCGCTCGTGGGCGGAGGACCGGCCGATGGTCGAGGGGCACCAGGGGAGCCTGATCTGCGCCCAGTGTCTTTCGGCGTCGTACGCGGAGGTGGTGAACGCCAAGGGCGGGGTGGAGCCGCCGGAGGGCGTGAAGTGCGCGCTGTGCCTGGAGGACAAGGCCGAGATGCACTGGGAGAGCCCGATGTTCCCGGGCACGTTTGCCTGCCGCCGGTGCGTGAACCAGTCGGCGCGGATACTCGAGAAGGACAAGGAATACGGCTGGAAGCGGCCGGGGACGGCGTGAGGCGGATCACTGCATGGGCAGGATGATCGGCAGCACGTACTCGACGACCACGAACGCCGCGGCACCCATCGCGATGATGGCGACGATGAGCTGCGTGGTCATGATCATGACCTTGCGCCAGTAGTGCTCGAGGCTGTCGAGGCGCACGGCCTTGTAGGTCATCGACACGCCCACCGCCAGCGGGATGAGCAGCCAGAACCAGTGGCGCTGGAGGCTGAGCGGGTCGAGGAACGGGCGCCAGGCCAGGACGAGCGTTGGTGCGATGTTGAGTGCGGCGGTGAGCAAGGCGGTCCCCTGGAGGAGGGGGATGATATCGCCGCGTCGGAGGTCGTGCGCGCCGGGATCGGACTCGGATCAGGGACCGGCCCGGACTATCAGCGCGCTGTTTTTGGCCCCGAACGCAAGGCAGTTGATGAGCGCGACGCGGGCGTCGGTGGGCAGCGCCGTGTTGGGCGTGTACGAGAGGTCGCACGCCGGGTCGGGCTCGCGGAGGTTGATCGTCGGCGGCACGAACGGGCCTTCGCCGCCGTCGGCGCTGGTCAGGGCGCCGAGGGTGGCGACGAGCGCGGCAAGGCCGCAGGCGCCTTGCGGGTGGCCGATGGCTCCCTTCACGGACGAACCTTGGAGGCGCCGCGCGTGGGCGCCAAAGGCCTGCTTCACGGCCGCGGTCTCGACGGTGTCGTTGAGCTGGGTGCCCGTGCCGTGGTAGTTCACCAGTTCGATGTCTTCGGGCGCGAGGGCGGCGTCCTCGATGGCCAGGTGGATGGCGCGCACGGACTCGAGCATGTCGGGGTCGGGGCGGACGCGGTGGAAGGCATCGCAGGTGGCGCCGTAGCCCAGCACCGCGCCCAGCGATTTGGACGACGAAGGCGCATCCCACGATTCGCGCGTCAGGACCGCGGCCCAGGCGCCTTCGCCGAGCACGAAGCCGTCGCGCGTGCGATCGAAGGGGCGGCAGGCGGTGCCGGCGTTCTGCGGGTCGTGGCGGAAGTCGCGCGTGGAGATGACGCGCAGGAGTTCCATGCCCAGGAGCGTGCCGAAGCAGACGTGCGCATCGGCCCCCACCACCACCATGGCGCTCGGAGCGCCGGGGCGGTCGCTGCGCAGGAGGTCCATGGCCATGCCGATGGCGTCGGACGACGAGGCGCAGCCGGTGGAGATGCAGAGCGACGGGCCGCGGAGGCCCAGGCGGATCGAAAGTTCGCCCGCGAGGTTGCCGTGCGTCGCGTTGGTGATCGTCCAGAGCGAGGGGCGGATGCCGCGGGCGTGGTAGTTCTCCGACTGTTCGAGGGTGAAGTCGATGCCGCCGGCGCCGGTGCCGAGCACGACGCCGATCTGGCGCGAGTGATCGAGATCGAGAGAGTCGCCGGTCGGAATCCCCGCGTGCGCCAGGGCCTCGCGTGCCGCGGCAAGGGCCATGGGGACCAGACGCGGCAGGCGGCCGAGGTCTGCATCGCTCATCGTGGAGCGCGGATTGAACTCGGGGCACTGCGCGGCCACGGTGGACTTGACCATCTCGTGGCGGAGTTCAATCAGCCGCACGCCGGAGCGCCCGGCGCGGAGGCCGGCGATGTACGCGGGGACGCCCACGCCAAGCGGGCTCACGGCGCCCAGCCCTCGGACGACGGCGGACGGGCGACGCGTGGTGCTCACGGGGACTCCGGGCGGAAGTTGGGAACAGTGTAGATGAACGCCGCTCAAGCCGAATCCCAGCCCCGGACCGGCGCCGGGCCCGTCAGGAGTGGTCCCAACCTTCGCTCGTGGCGTCGATCGTCGCGCCCCCGGGCGCGCGGACGAGACAGCGGCACGGTTCATCTCCCGGCGTTGCGGCACGGACCACGCCGATCCGGGTTACCCGCGTGCCGGCGGAGAGCGCGGGGGCGGTGGCGCGGGCCGTGAACAGCAGTTCGTAGTCTTCTCCATCGCGCAGCGCGGCGCGCCAGTCGGATCCGGCGTGGCACGGCAGGGCGGCGGCGTCGAGTTCGATGGTCACGCCCGAGGCCGCGGCGATCCGGCCGGCGTCGCGCCCCAGACCATCGGAGATGTCGATCATGGCGTGGAGATCGGCGCCGAGCGCATCGCACAATTCACGCGCTTCACGCAGGCGCGGCTCGAACGACAGGTGCCGCGCGGACCCGAGCGAGCCGCCGAGGGCGCCGGTCACGTACACCGAGTCGCCGGCGCGGGCGCCGGAGCGCAGCACCGGCCCGCGCGGCGCGTGAGCGAGGCCCATCACGGTGACGGTGAGCGTGAGCGGCCCCGCGCCGGCGCCCTGGCCGAACGTCGCGGCGTCGCCGCCCACCAGCGGGCAGCGCCAGTGCTCGGCCCAGTGCTGCATGCGGTCGAACAGGCTGTCCGCGTCGCGCTGCGGGAAATCGTGCGGGAGCGCGGCGGTGGCGAGCGCGATGCCCCACTCCTCCAGCCCTCCGCCCATCGCGGCGATGTCGGAGACCGATCGCGCCACGGCCTTGCGGGCGATCGCGTCGAGGCTCGTGGCCTTGCCCGCGGGCGCTGCATAGTGGCGCCCTTCGATCAGTTGATCGACCGTTGCGAGCATGCGTCGCCCCACGGGCGGAGCGATCACGGCGCAGTCGTCGCCGGGCCCGAGGGTGACGTGCTGGAAGCGAGCGGAAAGGTCGGCGGACCGGGCGTAGATGTGCGAGAGCAGGTCCGACTCGCGCATGGGCAAGCGTAGTGCCGGTGCTACTTGCCGGGACCGCCGAGCTCCCTGACCCAGATGTTGCGGTACTTCACCGGGTTGCCGTGGTCCTGGAGGTAGATCGGGCCCGGGCCGGGGGCTTCGTTCGCGTCCGCGGCGGAGCCGGTCGCGCCGTCGACCTCGGCGTTGTCCTGCACGAGCACGCCGTTGTGGAGCACGGTGATGCGCGCGTTGGCGGTCTTCTTTCCAGCGGCGTCGAAGCGCGGGGCGTGGAAGACGATGTCGTAGGTCTGCCACTCGCCGGGCGGGCGGCAGGCGTTCACGAGCGGGGCGTGCTTCTTGTAGATCGCGGCGCACTGGCCGTCGGGGTACGTTGAGCTTTTGAACGAGTCGAGGACCTGGACCTCGTAGCGGTTCTGGATATACACGCCGCTGTTGCCGCGGGCCTGGCCGGTGGGCTGGTCCTTCCCGGCGGGGCCGGGGTCGGGCTCGCAGAACTCGACGTGTATCTGGGCGTCGCCGAAGGTCTTCTTCGTGAGGATGCTGCCCGTGCCTGGGGCGATGGTCATGGACCCGCCGGGCTTGCCTTCAGCTTTCCAGCCCGCCGGCTTGGCGTCGGCGGTGGTCCACTGGTCGAGCGATGTTCCGTCGAAGAGCACGACCGCGTCGGAGGGCGGCGGTGCGATGCCGGGGTTGGCGCCGGGGGTGACGACGCGGGGCTCGGGGTCGTCGTGCATCACCGACGGCGCGAGCGAGGCGTGGGCGAGCGAAGCGACGATCGCGAGGGAGAGTGACGAGCGGATGATCATGGGCACGCTCCGATTTCTGGATGCCGCGGGCGGCCGAGCGGCGCTGCCGCGCTACTTGCACTTCTGGGCGATCGAATCGTACATCGCCTTCACGCCGGGCATGTAGACGGTGTGGCCCATGCCCGGCACGACCTCTACCGTGGCGTCGCTGCCGAGCTTCGCGAGCGAGTCTTTCAGCTTGATCGCGGCGCCGTCGAGGTAGAAGTTGTCCATGCCGCCGGCGTAGACGTGGATCTTGCCGGCGAGCTTGGGGCCCAGGTCTTTCCAGTTTCTCTCGAGCACAAGCCTGATGTCGTACTTCTCCCAGGCGTTGGCGGTGCTGGTGTTCACGGCGCCGGTGGCGCGGTCGAAGAGAGGCGCCGGCCGGCCGTCGCGGCCGCGCGGGCTGAAGACGGCCTCGAAGGCACGGATCTGCCCGCCGTCGCCGAGGACATCTTCCTGGCGCACGAAGTCGTCGTACCAGAACTTCACGTTCTCGCCATCGCGCCCGAGCGGCCGGCGCTCGCCCCTGGCGTCGCGGTACATGTTGGCGCCGGGCGTGTAGAGGTCGATCCGCTGGAAGTCGCGGAAATCGACGGGGTCGGGGCAATGTGACCACGTCCCGTTGAACTGATCGGGGTAGGCCACCTGGAGCCAGAGGCTGCTCCATCCGCCGGAGGAGATTCCGCTGACGAAGCGGCGCTGGCCGGACTGGGCGCCGTGGTACTTCTGCTCGACGGCGGGGATGAGTTCTTCGATCAGAGCCTTGCCGCGGGGCCCGTTGTTGGCCGAGTCGGCGAAGACGTTGTGCCCGAAGTGGCTGGAGGGGTCGGGGACGACGATGATGACGTCGGGCGTGCCGGGGGGCGGCGCGAGGTACCGCGCGGTCTGCGAAGCGCCGTGGTGCGAGGCGCCGAAGCCGCCGATCCAGTAGACGGTGGGGTAGCGTGCCGCGGGGTCATCCTTCCAGTGCTCGGGCAGGACCACGCCGGCGTTGACCTTCACCTCGCGTCCGTAGAACGCCGAGAGGCTGGGGCTGACGATCGAGACGAGCTTGACGCGGTCGGTTTCCTTGAAGGGCTGCTCGGGCACGGCGTGGGTGAGCTTGAATTCAGCCGCGCCGGCGCTGCTGTCGCGCGACAGCGTCAGAGTGACGGGGTCGCTGTAGAGGTCGCCGGCGCCTTCTCCGACGTGGGGCGAGTCGAGGTTGCGCCGCGCCACCGCCTGCGCGCTGTAATCGCCCGGTTCGAGCTCGGCCAGCGGCCGGGGCCACGCCATCGCCGTGTTGCCGACGTCGATGGGCGTTCCGGGCGGCACGTTTGAAACGTCGAGGGCCAGGACCACGGCGCTCCCGCCCCAGATGCCCATCTGCCGACGCGGCTCGCCGCCGGAGCTCTTCGTGAGCACGACGTAGACGCGCCCCGAGTAGGGCCCGCTGTGGAGCGCGGGGTCGAGCGTGAGCCGGAACGACGATGCGATTGGGCGCTTGGCGCTCGGCGCGGCGTCGGGCTTCACCGATGCCGGCGGCGCGGCCGGCGCCTGATGAGTGCCTGCCGCGGGCTGCGCGCCCATGGCCATTGAAACACAGGCGACGAACGGCCAGAGCACGAGCATTGCGGGCATGAGGCCTCCTGAGACGTATCGACGAGTGTACCGGATCGGGCGACGCGCCCGCCTTCCCCCCACTCCCACCGGCCGGGCGTTGTCGGCCGCTCTGTATTGCCAGGATCCGTTCGAATCTTGCTCGGGCGGCAACCTATCGGGAAGGGACCGGAAGGCGCACGACTCCTTCCTGCATGGGGCCGCCGTCGCTTCCCTCGCCGCCGACGATCACCAGTTCGCGTCCCCCGTCGGGGCGTGCCAGCACGCCGCAGGCGAACCGGTCGCGCTCCATGGGCGGCGGCCAATCGCTCGAGGACCACACGCGCGTCCTTGTGTCGAGCTTGAGGGACGGCGTGGGTCCGACCGTGCGCCCTCCGAACACGTAGACCGTACCGTCGAGCTCGACGGCGCCGAAAAACAGGCGCGGGCCGGGCATGGGCGGCCAGGATTCCCAGGTGCCCGCGGCGGTGTTCAAGACTTCGACCACGCCGGTGTGCTCGAACGCCTGCCCCGCCTCGCCACCCAGGGCCATGATCGTGTCTCCCACGGTCAACGCGGCGAATCCGTGTCGGGGGGTGGGCATGGGGGCGAGCGTGGTCCATGTGTCGGTGCGCGGGTCGTACGCCTCGCACGCATTGGAATTGCCGCGGGCGTCCATGCCTCCGATGGCGTAGAGCCTGCTGCCCGCGACGGTGCAGGCGAGGCGGTTGCGGGGCGTGGGCATGGGGGCGCGGGCGAGCCAGGGCGAGTGGCCGGGGAGTTGGTCTGGTGGAGGCTCGAAGGCCCTGCGGAGATCGATCGAGATCACCGTTGGGATGCACACCTGTTCGCGCGAGGTGCCTCCGAGCACGTAGAAGCGGCCGTCCAGCGCGGCGACTCCCGGGAAGTCGCGCGGGCCGGGCAGGGCTGCCGCCGCGGACCATTCGCCGGGCTCGCGCCAGCGCAGCGGAGTGAGCAGGTTGGAGTGATCGGGTCCCCAGATCCCGCCCACAATCATGAGCGACCCGTCCGCCACGGCGCCGGCATGGGCGGTGAGCGAACTGACGATCGTGACGGGATCGCCTGGCGGCTGGCGCGCGGGGGCGGGCGTTGAGGTTGCCAGCGCGAACGCGAGGCAGGATGAGAGGCTCGCGTGGATCATGCGGGGAGCGTTGGGTTTGACGCACGGCCGGGCGCGGCGTTCCCGCATTCGGGGCATGGGGCGCCGGGCGGTAGGCCACGCAGGTCGTAATTGCAGCGGGCGCAGCGGCCGCGGCGGATCCGACAGAGGCCGCGGAGCATGGCGGCGCCGCCGAAGATGGCGCTGAGCACCATCGCCCAGAACGCGACGTTCACGAAGAAGTCCCAACGTCGCACGGTCCGGGGAAGGACGAGGGCGGGGCGCGGCGTCCGGTAGGGGGTGAACCGGCTGGCGTCGATGCCGCCCTCGATCGTGAAGACGGGTTCGTACGACGGTGCTCCCCCGACCGCCCGAACGATGTAATCGCACCGCATCGAATATCCCAGCCCGTGCAGGGGGAAGCCGAAAGAGGCTTCTTCGATGTACGCCAACGGGGCGCGTGGGATGGGGCGCAGCGCCGAGGCCCATCGCAAGAACGTGGCCTGGTAGCGCGGCTCAACGATGGCGGGGAGGCCGATTAGGGTGGGGACCGGGGACGCCTGCGAATCTCCACCTTCGATCCACTCGGACTGCACGCACCACTGAAGCGTGCACGATTCGGCCAAGGCGCCCCACGACTCAAAGGCCCGGAAGGTGCCCCTCGTGTCGGGTTGCGGGCTTCCTTCGAGCCCGCCCGCCTGGCGAACTCTGAGCGATGTGACCCACGCCGCTCGCACCTGTCCGGTCGGCGGGCTCGCGAGCATCGCGGCGCATGCGCAGGCCCACGAAATCGCAATGCTGAGAATCACCGCCCCTGCCGCGAGCGCGAAGATCCGTGCCAAGACCCGTCGCACGACATTCCGGCGCGACTGCGTCATTGCGCCCGAGTGTACCGCGGCACCCAAGAATCATGCTTCGAACTCCGCGGGATTCCGGCCGCCTTGCACGGCAAGTCAGGGAATGCGCGGTCCGACCGTCGAGAGGTCGAACGCCGCAAACCCCACCGCCGCGGCCGCGGATTCGTTGCCGATCTTCACGTGCTTCGGATCGTCGAGATTGAGGCGGGGATCATCCACGAGCGACCCGGTGTCGTACCCCGCCGCCTGCCACGCCGCGAAATCCCTGGCGCCGGGGAACGCGATCGGCTTGCCGCCGGTGCGCCAGTACAGGTTGTTCTTCAGCACGAAGTGGTCGGACCAATCGCCGTTGAGCCAGATGTCGCTGTCGCCGACCACGATGTTGCTTGAGATCGTGAACGAGTTGTGCTCTTCGCGGCGGGTGCGCCAGAGCTGGGCATCGCGGCCCATGGCGAGGATGTTGTTCCGCACGGTGTTGTCGCGCCCGTAGTGCTGGTGGAACGAGCCGTGCGTGGTGCGCAGGACGAGGTTGTTCTCGGCGACGATGCCTGTTGAGCCCTCGTCGAAGTAGATTCCCCACGCGATGGTGCGCCCGGCGATGTCGTGGAAGAAGTTGTTGCGGATGATCGTGCGCGGCAGGCTTTGGTCGGGCGCGTCGGCGGTCGGCCCCTGAATTCCCAGCGTGTAGATGCCGGCCATGTCGCCCAGGGGCGGTTCGGCGTTTCCGGGACGGGCGCCGAGGTTGCTCACCTCGTTGAACTCGACGATGTTCCCTGCCGCGAGTGCGGGTCCGTAGCCCCACGTCCAGCCGATCGAGATGCCGGTGTAGTCAAACTCGGAGATGAGGTTGTGCGAGAGGCGGTTGCTCGCGGATTGCCCGATCCACACGCCGACGGCCTGGTGGTGGATGTGACCGCCGTCGGTGATGGTGCAGTCTTCGATCACGTTGGCGCGGGTGCGGTCGAGTTCCTTCTCGCGGATGGCCGTCTCGCCGATCTTGATACCGCCGGCGCCGAGGTCGCGGACGGTGCAGCCCTTGATGGCGCAGTCATTCACGCCGCGTCCGAGTTCGAGGCCGTACGCCTCGACGTGCTCGAAGGTGCAGCGGTCGAAGGTGATGTGGTGCGCGCCCTCGATGCGCACCGCCCCGGGCGCGCCTGCCGCGGCCTGGTTGAATCCGATCACGTCGGCGCTCGGCCACGCCGCCTTGAAATCCTGCGGGAACCACCAGCGTGTGTGCGCGAAGGTGATGCCGCGGAAGATGGTGTGCTGCGTCGGATATCGCGTGTCGGCCTCGCCGCCGATCTTCATCAGCGTCGACAGCCGCGGCACGATCGCCTCGGTCGCCGGATCGTTCAGGTTCTCGCCGGGCATTGGGATCGTGTAAACCACGCCCGCTTTCGAGTCGCACCACCACTCGCCCGGCGCATCGAGCAGCGACGCGTCGCCCTCGGTGCAGTAGAGATCGCCGGGCGCGAGGCCGAGCACGTTGGGCGACGCGAATCGTGCTGTGCGCGTCGCGGCGTCGACGGACATCACGCGAAGGTGCGAATCGACCCAGCGTGTGAACGTGACGACCTCGGCGCCGGGAGCGATGCGCGACCACGCGGGCGCATCGCTCTCGCTGAAGACCATCGCGGTTTGGCCCTTGGTCCAGTCGCCTTTGGGCAGATCGTCCGGGAACCCCTGCACGTGCAGGAAGGACCCATCGTTGGGATGGCGCGCCCACGGGCGGCGCTTGCCGTTCACCCACATCGTGCGGAACGGGGGGTCGCGGTCCGCGGCCTGGGTCGTGGCGTTGCGCAAGCTCGCGGGCAGGTCCGCGGCCATCACCTTGCGACCGTTCAGCTCGGCTTCGCGCCACGGGCCCAGGCGTGAGCCGCCGGAAAAGACAACCGTCGCGCCCGGTGCCGCGGCGTACGTGGTGGGGCATTGCTCCGTGCCGCCGTTGCCGATCAGTGCTTCGAGCGGTTCGGACAGCTCATACCGCCCTGCCGCGAATTCCACGTGGATGGGCCGCTCACCGACGTCCTGGCGGATGCGATTCCACTCGGCGCGCTGCAGCGCCCTTTTCGGCGTCTTCATGGGGTTGAGCGGCGAAAGCCCGGGGTTGTCGTCGTTCCCGTCGGGGGCAACGTAATACGTGTCCCCGCGTCCGGGCTGGGGCGCGACGGCCATTGAAGCAAGCAGTGTGGCAACGAGCATCCCCCGAGTGTACCGACGACCTGCACTGGCCAGGTCTTCAGACTCTTGAGTGCGGTTGACGCGAAAAGACCGATCGCTCAGGCTCGGGACTCGTCGGCAATGGCGGCCAGCCCGCATTCGGGACACGGAGCGCCGATGGGAAGGCCCACGAGGTCATACGCGCAGGACACGCACCTGCCCTTCCTCCGGCGCACGAAATGTCGCAGTTCGCGTGGGGCGAACAGAAGGACCCACCACGCCGTGGCGAACAGGCCCGAGTTGGTGATCATCCCGGACCACATGACGCCGGAAGGCACGTTTGCGACGCGCGTCTCCGCGAACGGAGTGAACGGGACCATTTCTTCGGGAGGGAACTTGGTTCGGTCGACCGTGCCCGCGCGAGGCCAGATCCGCATCACATGGACGGGTGGACGCAGCTCGGCTACACATCCATAGCTGTCTTGGTCCGCCGCGCCCCACATGCACGCCGACGGCCACCCGAACTGGTACTCGCTTCGCGCATTGCACGTTGAAGGGACGTGGCACGTACGCGGGGGCTCGGTGACGCGCCGGTACTCGGCGACCTCTCCTCCGCCAAGCCCGCTCCCCCGCACCGAAATTGTGTTTTCGTTGACCACTCCGACATTGAGGAACATGTAGACCATCCGGAGTGTGGGCGAGCAGCGGCCCTCTCTGCAAATGACAACTTGTCCTGTCGCATCGCTACTCCATGCGACGCTCTCAGAAGCAGCCTGACTACCACGATGAGGCACCAGCGCGGCGGACCAGGCGATCGCGATGCTTGTCGCCGCTCCCAAGGCAGCGCCCAGCATGACTTGAATAGCGCACCGGACCATGGCAGGGGCCTCGGAGAGTATCTATCGGCTACGCAAGTCCTCCCGGGCAAGTTCGTCAGCGATCACGAGGCACCCGCGATCCGGCCAGAAAAAACGCCCGGGCGGGTGAGCACCCGGGCGTTCTCGGTTTCATGCGTTTGATCGGAGCGCCAGCCCCCTCGCTCACGCTCGGGGCTCGTCGATCACTTGTCCCAGCCGATGGCGTCGAACATCGTCAGGTCGGTGGTGCGGTAGAAATTGGGGTAGAACGTCTCGCCGTAGTCGAAGGCCGGGTCCATGATGCCGATGGCCGGGATTTCCTGGCGGAAGTGGCTGGCCTGGTAGGGAGAGCCGTCGGAGGCGTGGATCTCGACCGCGATAGTGTCGAAGTTGCAGTCGTTGTTGGGGTTGTTCTTCACGGCCCAGCGCGGGCGGGCGGTGAACTCGGCGGTGGTGTCGGGGTTGAAGTCGTTGGTGCCGCTGCCGTCGGTGTTGCGGAAGCGGAAGATGTCGAGGGACTCGATGTCCCTGGAGCGGAAGTCGACGCCGGAGCCGAAGCCCAGCGCGTGCCCGGTCTCGTGGATGATGACATCCTGGAACGAGATCGTGTTGGCCGTCACGCCGTTGGACGGGTCCCAGTCGAAGGGGAAGGCCGTTGAGAACTGCATGTTGGCGTCGTTGCCGGTGACGGTTCCGCCGGTAGCCTTCCAGTTGGCGAAGGTCCAGAAGATCCGGTCCTCGTTGGTGGTGGAGTTGGTGGCGTAGCGGACGGGGATGGTCGTGCCCGTGGGCAGGAAGTTCTGGATGGTGTCGCTGGCGTCCATGCCGCCGACGAGCGCGGCGCGGCTGCTGGCCCAGTCGACGTACCCGTAGCTGCTGCTGGTGCCGCCGATCACGCCCGGCGAGAGTGCCGCGAAGCTCACGGTGATCGTCACGGTGACGGTATCGTTCGGGAACTGGCTCTCGATGTACGCCTCGGCGGTGGCGAAGGCCGGTATTGCCGCGGCAGGGACGCCCGAGCCGAGCACGTAGACCATGTTGAGGCCCGCGCGCTTCTGGCTGTTGTTGACGACGACGACACCGTTGGGATCGGCAAACTGTGCCGCGTGCGTCGCGGCCATGACCTGGAGGTCCGCGCTCGTCATCGGGGCCTTGTTGGAGCAGACGGGCTTCCAGACGACCTGGGTCGGGAAGGCGATCTGCTGGCCGGTGGCGTAGAGCGTGGTGGTCTGGACGCCGGTGTCGATGACGAACCGCGGAGGGGCGACCACGACCGGCGCTGCGCCGACCGCTTGATCTGCATCCTGCGCCGGAGCCTGCTGGGCGCCCGCGGCGCCGCAGAGTGATGCCAGCGCCACGCCCGTCAATCCTCGGACCATTCGCGATCTGCCCATGGAAGTACCTCCCGGGCCGCGACGCCTCAAGAACCCCCCAGCCCTGCGCGGCGACCCACGAGGCCACACCGCGGACCATGGCGAACGCGGCCGACTCGAAGCCAGAAGTTCGCACCTTACATCGGGTCGGCGCGGGCGTCAATATTACTTTGGACCGGGCGCGCGATCGGGGTGCGCCGCGACGCCGCCCGGGAGGCCCGCCCGACTCTCCCTCCTGGGCGCGGGCGGACTCTCCACGGGCGGGCTCGCGATCGGCGTCGGGTCTTGCGCCGCGTTCAACCGCTCACTTCTCGATCGGCGCCCCGATCAGGTTGCCGTACTCCGTCCACGAGCCGTCGTAGTTCCTGACGTTCTTGAACCCCAGCAGGTACTTGAGCACGAACCAGGAGTGGCTGGAGCGCTCGCCGATGCGGCAGTAGGTGATGGTCGGCTTGGCCTCGGAGACGCCCGCGCCCTTCACGTACAGCTCGCGCAGCTCGTCGGGGCTCTTGAAGGTGCCGTCCTCGTTGGCGGCCTTGGCCCAGGGCACGCTCTTGGCGCCCGGGATGTGCCCGCCGCGCTGCGCGGTCTCGCTCATGCCCGGGGGCGCGATGACCTTGCCGGTGAACTCGTCGGGGCTGCGGACATCGATGAGGGTGGCGGTCTTCTGTCCCGAAGCCGCGAGCACGTCGGTGACCTTGGCGCGGAGGCTCTCGTCCACGCCCGCGGCCTTGTACGACGTGGGTTTCACGGCGGGCTTGTCGGTCGTGAGCGGGCGGTTGGGCTCGTTCAGCCACTTGGCCCTGCCGCCGTTGAGCAGGCGGACGTCGGCGTGCCCGTAGATCTTGAAGAGCCAGAAGGCGTACGCGGCAAACCAGTTGCTGTGGTCGCCGTACAGGATCACGGTGTCGCTCGGGCTCACGCCCGCGTCGGAGAGCAGCTTCTCGAACTGGTCTTTGGAGGCGATGTCGCGGCGCACCTGGTCCTGGAGCTGCGTGGTCCAGTTGAGGCTGACGGCGCCGGGGATGTGGCCGGTGTCGTAGAGCTTGGGGTCGACGCTGATCTCAACGACCTTCACACGCGGGGCGTTCAGGTTCTGCGCGAGCCAGTCGGTCGAGACGAGCACTTCGGGGTTGGCGTACTGGGACATGGGGTTCCTTTCCAAGAAGTTCTGCGGGTACGGAGATTGATGGCGCGTTGCGGGGTGCGTGCACGTGGGGAGATCACGCGCAACATCGGGCCCGCGCGCCGGTGGTGAGGACAGCCGATCGGGTCTGGCGGTTCGGCGCGGCGCTCATGGCTCGGAGAGCTCCGGGAGATGCCGTGTGATGCTCGAGGTGTACTTGAACACGCCGTCGCAGAATATCGCCACTCCGCACGCCACGGGCTCGCGCTCGGCGGTGCGGCGGGCGCCCTCGAAGATCAGGCCGCTGCTGGGACCGGCGAGGAGGCCCTCGCGGCGGGCCAGTTCGAGCGCCCGAACATAGGCCAGCTCGTGATCGATCTCGAGGATCTCGTCGATGAGCGCGGGGTCGTAGAGCTTTGACACGCCCAGCTCCGACACGTTGCGCAGGCCCGGCACATCGTGCCCCGGCGTGGGCTGCACGGCGATGATCTTCACCCTCGGGTTCCTTCCTTTGAGGAACGTGGCCAGTCCGGTGACCGTGCCGCAGGTGCCCAGCGACGTGAAGACGTGCGTGACGCGGCCGTCGGTCTGGCGCCAGATCTCCGGGCCGGTCGTGCGCACGTGGGCCTCGACGTTGGCGCGGTTCTCATACTGGTTGGGCATGGTGTACTTGTCGGACGAGGCGCGGGCGTGGGTCTTGGCCATGCCGATCGTGCCGTCCTCGGAGCCGGGCAGGGGGCAGAGGGCGTCGGGCACGACGTCGACTGCCGCGCCGGCGATGCGGAGGATCGTGCGCTTCTCTTCAGGGACCTTGGCAGGGACGACGGCGCGCATGGGGTAGCCCTTGGCGGCGCAGATCGCGGCAAGGGAGATGCCCGTGTTGCCGCTGGTGGGCTCGACGATGCCGCGGACGGTGCCGCCGGGCTGCGGGCCCAGCACGCCGCGCGACTCGAGGTCGGCGATCATGAAGCTCGCGGCACGGTCCTTGACGCTCCCGAAGGGGTTGCACCACTCGAGCTTGGCGTACAGCGTGCTCCCCGCGGGCGCGAGGCGGTTCAGGCGCACCAGGGGCGAGGGGTTCTCCTCGCTGGGCAGCATCTCGAGCACGCTCTCGTACACGCGGGTGGAGTGGTTCATGGGCGGGTTCTATCGGAGCGCCGGTCCGCGGGAAGATCGCGCAGGACTGCGGAAAGGCCAAGGTGTGAATTGTAAGAAGCGATCGCCGCTTGCTGAGGCCGCTCGGGAGTTCAGCGGCGACAACAGGTCGATGAACACGCGCACGCCATCGCGACCGGAGCGGTCGGGCGGGTGCGATAGGGGTGCATCGAACGACGCTTCATGCATGAATCTCTAGGCGCCGCGGGGGCCGTAGTCACGCGGAGGCCGCCGGGGCTGGAGCTGCCGTAGTTCTCGGAACCTGGTTTCCGCATTCAGGACAGCGAGCACCCGGCATCAAGCCGCGCCGGTCGTAGCCGCACTTCGAGCACCTGCCGCGAGACTTCCGCCAGTGTTGGCGCGCCAGCCGCGGCACCATCACGATCCCCCACCACACCGCCGCCCAGAACGCCGTGTCTAGCGCCAGCCCATCCCAGATCGGGCGCAGCGGCAGCACGGCCGGGTACCCGGTGCGGGCGTGGCGCAGTGTCCGCACTTCGTAGCCGCCCGTTGTTGTCCATGCCGCGGGAGTGCGCGGGGGCGTTGACTCTTCGCTTGCGTACATCATCGCGCTCCGCGGCCAGCCCGCCCCCACCACGAACGCGACCTCGAGGGGACGGATGAATGGGTAGTCGAGCCACGCACCCTCTTCGGGAAGGCGCGGGCGCACAAACGGCTCGGCCCAGCGGTCGGTGCTTTCGCGAAGCTTGGAGCCGCCCGGCGAAGGGTTGGAGTGCGTTGATCGGTACACCACCGACCAGCACACCAGGCCCGCGTTCGCGGAGCGCTCGAGCTCGATGTACTGCGGCTCGGTGATGACGCCGTCGGGGCGGACGATGACCTCTGACACGCCGCCCGCTACGAGCACCGGGTCCCAGTACATGGCCGACGCCCACGCGATAGCAACCGTCGAGATCGCGCCCAGCGCCGCGAACTTCAAGACGCGGAGGGCGATGGAGGTGGCGCAAGACATTCGCTCGATCGTTGCACGCCGGGAGCGCGAGAGCCCGTCACGCGGGAGGACCCGGGACGATCTCGGCGCCGCACTCCGGGCATGCTGCCGCGGCGGGCAACCCGCGCAAGTCGTAGCGGCATCGCCGGCACTCCCACGCTGCGCGTCGTGAGCGCAGCACGCGGCTGATCACCGGGGGCAAGGCGAGCAGAAGAGCCACGTAAACCAATTGCACCTGGACGAACCATGAGTAGAGGTACACACGCCAGTACCCCGGGCCGATGTGGCCGGTTGAAAACGGGTTCCACGGCACGAACCACCAGCCTGACTGGACCGCGTTCAGGTCCTTGGTTGCTGCTTCTCCGAGCGTCATCGCCGGGCGCGGGGCCGCGAAGCCCGGGGGCTGGTCGCCGAGCTGCACGATCAGCCGGCCCATGAAGAGCTGGACCCGATCACTCGTGCCCCACGGGCGCGAGGGGAACCCGCCGCCCTGCCAGTTGATCGCGACGAAGCAGCTCGCTGCCGCGCACGCCGCGATGAACGCCGCGGGGCCGAAGCCGCGGAGCCATATCGCGCGGACGAATCTCAACGTGGGCCGCACGCGGCGCAGTGTACCGCGCGAGCCGATTCGCTCGGATCATCAGAAAAAGCGGGATTACCTGGCGCGCGGTTTACCGCCTGCGGCTGCCGGGCGCCGCGGGCAGGTTCCGCACGGCCACGAGGTCGACATCGATCACCAGCGGCACGTTCTGCGGGCGCGTGGTGCTGAGCTGCGGGGGCGTCACGTTCATTTCGGCGGGGATGGTGATGCGGCGCTTGCCACCCACCTTCATCCCGTTGATGCCTTCCTGCATCGCGTCGAAACGCCCGCCGGGGCCGGACATCTCGCCGGGGAGCCAGATGTAGGGGTGGGCGGCATCGAGCTTCTGGATTTCCTTGCCGTCCTTGTCCTTGATCGTCTGGGCCGTGACCGCGACGAACTGCCCATCCGCGGTCTCGCCGTCGCCGGCCTTGAGGTCCTCGACCTGGAGCGCATCGACGACCTGGATCACGAACATGAGGTCGGAGTTGGGTGGGATCACCGAGCCGTTGCCCTGGGGTCCGTACGCGAGCGCGGCAGGGACCGTGAGGCGGCGGATGCCACCGACCTTCATGCCCGGGATGCCCTTCTGCCAGCCGAGGATCATCGCCGGGAGCACGAACGACTCGGGCTGGCCGCGCCGGAACGCCGAGTCGAATTCCTTCCCGTCGGCCTTGAGCGTGCCGTGGTAGTACGCCACCGCGGCGCCGCCTTCCTTGAGCACGTACCCGTCGCCGATCTTAAGGTCCTCGATGATGAGGCCGCCCTCGAGTTCCTGCTTGTTCACCGCCGGGCCGTCGGGGACGGGGATGCCCTTGGGGGCCTCGGGCTGTGCCGCGGGTTTGGGCGGGGGCGGCGAGCTGACCTGCGCGAGCGCGGGGGAAGAGAGGCCGGCGGCCAGAACGAGGGCGAGCGGGAGGCGCATCGGGGTCCTTTCGTGGAAACGGACAGGGTAGCCCGGGAGCGGGGCGCGGCGTGAGATTCACGCCACCGCCGGCGCATCGGCCGGTATAACAGCGTCGTGCGACTCCCCCGCTCCAAGGTCTACCGCGCGTTCCCGGAGCTTGACCGCTTCTCTGAGGAGCAGTGCGAGCGGTTCATGGGGGTGCTCCGCACGGGCCTGGTGCGGCGGGTCTGGCGGATCGCGGTGCAAGTCGCGGCCGCGCTGACCGCGACAACGCTGGTGTACGTGGCGGTGCTCGGCGCGGTCGCGGGCGCCGAGGCGCTGGGCTGGAACGTGCACATTCCCAGGTCCGAGCCTGGGTGGTACACCTTCTGTGTCCTGTTCCTGCTGGCGACGCTGGGCACCGGCGCTGCAGCGTGGCTGTTCACCAAGGACCGGCTGGTCCGCCGCCAGATCCGGCGCGTGATCCGGACGCGGGGATCGTGCGCCGCGTGCGGGTACGTGCTGGCCGGGCTGCCGGTGGCGTCGTCGATGGCGGTGAAGTGCCCGGAGTGCGCCTTTGAGGTCATGGTCGATCCGGCGCTGGGCGAGGTTGTGACCGACGGCGCGGGCGCGCCGAGGTTTCTTCCTTCGCCGGATATCGTGCCGGCGTTCAAGCGATGGCTGACGCCGCGGAGGAGGAAGATGCTTCTCCGTGCCGGCGTGGGGGCGTGCGTGATGCTCGTGGTGCTCGCGGGGCTGGGGTGGGGCGGGTACGAGTGGTTCCTGCGGCGCCAGGCGGCCGCGGCGCGAGCGGATCGCACGGGGTTTGCGGGCCTGATTGAGCAGATCGAGAAGCACCAGCCGGCGGGGACCACGCCGGATTCTCCCGACGCGTGGGTGGCGCTCGAAGCGGCGTCCAAAGAGATGGCCCGGATTGACATTCAGGTGACGCGCGAGGGCGGCGTGGAGTATCCGGCCGATGTGAGGCCGGAAAACAGCTTCGATTTCCTGTGCCGGTCCGACGAATCGTCCGGCAAGAGCGACGAGGCCGCGGCAAAGGAGGCGATGAACCGGGACCTCGCGCGGAACCTCCTCGACGCGTACCGCCGTGCTGGAGTCTTCAGGATTCTGGATGACATGACCACCCGCCGCCGTGCTGCGCGGCCGCTCGAGGATCCCGGGCCGGGCTCATCGCTCATGGAACTTCAGCCTCGCGAGTCACGAACGCCGCGCAGAATGTCGCGGATGAACGCGGCGCGAATGAAACTCGCGATTGATGCTCACGAGCTCTCGGAATTCACGTCGGCTCTTGAGGTCAATCTCGCGATGGTCCGCATGCTCAGGCAGAGCCCGCTGATATTCGACCACGCGGCCGCGATGAGTGTCGAATGGGCGACGCACAAGTGCATCAAGGATTTCCTGAGACGGCGGCCGGAGGTGCCCTGGGTGGACTCGATCCGGGAAGCGATGCAGCGCCAAGAAGGCGGGATCACTCTGGTGGAGCTGGTTGAATGCGACAAGCTCACCACTCTCGACGATGCGGCGTGGCTGTTCAGCGACCCGCGACGCGTGCGAGGAGGACGATTTGCTCCCGAAATCAAGGCCATGGTGGAACTGCGAAGGGCGCCCGACAACCCGCTGGGTTCCTACTTTGAAACCCGGGCGGCTATCGTGTCCCACTTCCAGTCGCTGAGCGAAGCGGTGGCCGCCGAACCCTTCGAGCGTGCACGGTCAAACTACATCCAAGAATCCGAACTGACCATGGTAAATGTGCTCTGCGGCTCCTTCCCGGCTCTCATTGCATCGCTGGACCGACGAACGTTGGAAACAAGGGGTCTGTTGGTATGGCTTGCGTTGGAAAAGTTTCGGGGCATCCACGGCACGTATCCCGAGGCGCTTGACGTCCTCGTACCGTCATGCCTGAACGACATGCCACGGGACCCGTATTCCGGACGCGCTTTCTGCTATCGCCGCGTCGAAAACGGGGATGGGGGATCATTTCTGCTGTACAGCGTCGCGGCCGACGGTATCGACAACGGTGGCAAACCCTCGAATGACGAGTACGAAGCCCTTCAGCCTGGCGTCATCGGCTTTGACTACATCCTCGGTCCCACGAACGTCACTCCTGCTCGATAAACCCCTGGAACCCAACTCACGTGCGACTCCCTGCCTCCAAGGTCTACCGCGCGTTCCCGGAGCTTGACCGGTTCTCAGATGAGCAATGCGAGCACTTTCTCGTCGCGGCGCGGCGCGGCAGGCGGCAGCGGGTGGGGCGGTTCGTGCTTCAGCTTCTTGCCTTGCTGATTGCGCTGGCCGTCGGCGCGGGCGCGTACTGGGGCCTGACCCGCGTGACGGTGCTCAACCCGACCAGGATCGGCTCCGGCACGATCGCGGATGTGGTCTTCGGCATTGCCCT
This sequence comes from Phycisphaerales bacterium, assembly GCA_044223975.1. Lineage (GTDB taxonomy): Bacteria > Planctomycetota > Phycisphaerae > Phycisphaerales > UBA1924 > CAZCPB01. The sequence continues at coordinate 39,833 of JBGALI010000024.1, forward strand.
GGTGCTCGAGCTCGGCGCAGGCGGGCTGGCGTGGCTGCTGGCCAAGGACCGGCTGCTGCGCGGGCGGATCCGGAGAGTTCTGAACACCCGCGGCTCGTGCGCGGCGTGCGGGTATGTACTGGCCGGGCTTCCCGTGAGCGCCGACGGGCACGTCACCTGCCCGGAGTGCGGGTACCGGCTCCTTGCCGACGGCTCGCTCGGGGAGATCGCGCCCGACGCGACGGGCGCCAACAGGTTTCTGCCGTCGCCGGATGTGGTGCCCGCGTTCGAGCGATGGCTCACGCCGCGCCGGGTGCGCGTGATCAAGCGCCTGGCGATCGGCGTGCCGGCGTCTATCGTGCTGCTGGTGCTGGTGGCCTGGGGCGGGTACGAGTGGTTCCTGCACCGGCAAGCCGCGGAGGCCCGCGCGGCACGGACGGGGTTCCGTGAGCTTGCCGCGCTCATGGAGGGACGCCAGCCCGCGGGCGCCGGAACGTCCTCGCCCGACGCGTGGGACAGCTTCGGGCGCGCCGCGCTCCTCATGGCACGCACGGACATCGAGGTCACACGGAAGGGGGCTTTCGAGTATCCGCCGACGCTGCGCCCGGAGTACACGTTCGGGTTCGTGTATTCGGACCCCGACGCGTGGCTGGATCCGAATGTGGGGATGTCCCGCGAGCAGTTGCGGCGGTTTGCGATTGATCTCATCGAGGCGTACCGCGGGGCGGGGGTGCCCGAAGCGTTCAACGAGATGGCCGGCTGCAAGCGGGCTTCGCGCCGCCTGGTCGACCCAGGCCCTGCCGCGCCCATGGTCCAGACCCAGTTCACGCCGGAGCTCCAGTCCGTGTGGGTCATCTCAACCATGAACGCGGCACGGATGCACCTGGCGCTCGAACACAAAGATCGGGAGGAGTTTGCCGCGGCGCTTGAGGCCAACCTCGCCCTGGTTCGGATGCTCCGCCAGGGCGTGGCCTTCATGGATCGGAGCCTCGCGAGCCCGGTCCTGAACACCACGCTGGCGCGGGTCAGGGAGTGCTTGGCGACGCGCCCCGATGTCACCTGGGTGGCCGCGATAGACAGCGCGATCGAACGTCAGCGGATCGATGTGCCGTTCGCTTCGGTGCTCGAGAGCGAGCGGCTGATGGCCCTCGACACGATCGACTGGGTCTTCTCCGACGCGGACCGAGCGCGGTGGGACCGGTACTCGACGGCGCTCAACGCGTTCCTCTCGCAGTGGGGCATCACGCCGCACGCTCTTCTGGGCACGTACCGGCAGAATCGCGACGCGATCACCGCTCGCTTCGACGAGGCGATCCTGAGAGCCGCGGCGGAGCCGTTCCAGCGGCCGCCGGCGAGCGGGCTGCAAAGCTCAAACCTGCTGCTGGTCAACACATTCTGGGCGACGGTCTGGATGATGCCTGAGAGCGCCGACCGCGAGATGCTCTTGGAGCGGAGTCTGGTGTTGCTAGTGGCGCTGGAGAAGCATCGGTGCGAAAACGGGGAGTACCCCGAGAGGCTGCTGAGCCTCGTCCCACCGCTTTCGCCGCTCGCGCTGCGCGATCCGTGGTCGGGTTCGGAGTTCCGGTACCGGCGCGTGCCGGCGCGCGGCGGCGCGGCGCCGACGTTCCTGCTCTACAGCATCGGCGCCGACGGCGTGGACAACGGTGGAACACCGGCCGCGAACGACTACTCGGCGCTGTGGTCGGGCGCGGCGGGTGTGGACTACGTCATCAGCCCCATCACGCCATCGCCCGCGCCCAAATGAAAAGAGCCCGGGGTCGGCCCGGGCTCCAGCGTGTTGTTGCTCGTGCGTGCGCGGACCGGTCAGCGGGCGCCGGCCCGCTTCTTGCCCGCCGCCGTCGCGGGCGCCTTCTCGAACAGCTCGCTGAACTTGAAGGCCTTGCGCTTCTTCCACTCGGCGCGGTGGAACGCGTCGCTGGCGAGCAGCGGGAACAGTGCCGTCAGCTCGCCGAAGACCATCTGCTCGTGCACGACATCGACCTTGCCCCACGAGCAGGCTTCGCGGAGAGTGGAGCCCGAGAGGGCGCCGTCGCGCGAGTCGGCGACGGTCATCTGGATGGCGTACTTGTGCATGCCGATGTCGCCGCGGGCCTTGCCGCCCTTGCGCTCGTTCAGCAACTCGGCCGCGACGACGATGTCCTGGGCGAAGTTCTTGGGGACGCCGCCGCCGAGCATGAGCAGGCCGGTGTCCTTGCAGGCCAGCTTGATGTCGGTCAGTTCGCGGAAGTCTTTGCCGGAGTCGATGGCGACCTGGCCTCGGCCTTCTTCGATGGCTTCGGTCTGCTGGAGGACGATGCCAAAGCCGGCGGAGCAGTCGCTGAAGGCGGGGCAGAAGATCGGAACTCGCTTCTGGTACGCGGTCTTGACGATGCTCTCGTTCTTCGCGAACTTGGGATTGCGCGCGAGGAAGGCGCCCATGGCCTCGATGAACTCGCGGCTGGAGTAGGCGCCGGGCTCGAACAGGTCGAAGACTTCCTTGGTCGCCGCGTCGCAGGCGCGGAGATCATCCTCATCGATGTACGTGTCGTAGATGCGGTCGATCATCATGTTCCGCAGCGTCATGTCGTCGACGGGCGGGGCCTCGGGGCTGCCGGGGGCGATGTAGTGCTTGAAGCCCAGGCCCTCGAAGAAGTCCTGGTCGACGATGTTGGCGCCGGTGGACACGATCGCGTCCACCATGTTGTTCTCAAGGAGCGTGACGATCGCCTTCTTGAGGCCCGCGCTGATGAGCGACCCCGCGAGGGTCAGGATCACCGCGCACTCCTTGTCCTTGAGCATCATCGAGTAGATGTCGCAGGCATTCGCGAGCGTGCGGCTCGTGTACGCCATCTCGCGGTAGCTGTCGATGATCGACCGGGCATCAAACCCCGTGATGTCGATGTGCTCGATGGGGCGGGAGAGCAGTTCCTTCTTGGTCCACTTCTGCGTTGCCATGGGCATCTCTTCTCTTTGGCGACTGCCCCCCGAGCCGCGGACGGGAACTCGCGCCCCGGGGGTGGCGGGGCGACGCAGAACAATATGCGCGGCAGGCCGGGAAGTTCGTGGCGCGGGGCCTGTCCCGGCGGGCTGAGCCGAGCGACAATGAAGCCATGCGGCGGTCGCTTGCGCTCTGGACCGGGATCACTCTCGCGGCAGGCTCGCTGGCCCTCTGGCTGGCGAGCCTGTGGGTGATCTCGTACCGGCCGAATACGGCGTGGGGTTCACCGACCTTCGCGCTCTGCAACGGCGAGCTGTGGGTGACCACCGGGGGGACGTATTTCCCGCCCGACCTTGCCGCGATGCACGCCTGGCCGCGGGCCGAGACCTTCACGCGCCTGCGCTGGTGGCCCGAGGATGCGTGGTTCGGGAGCTACACCATCAGCGGCGCGCTGAACTGGTGGAACCTGAGGGTGCCACTGTGGGCGCCGTTCGCCGCGGGGGTGCTGCTTGCCGCGTGCGGGCACCCCGCTTGGCGCAGGCGCCGATTGACGCGCGAGGGCAAGTGTCCCCGGTGCGCCTACGACGTGCGCGGCCTCAAGGACGTGTGCCCCGAGTGCGGAGGGCCGATCAGTCCGCCTCCGTCCCCTTCACCGCGTTGAACGCCACCGCCGCCAGAACGCCGCCGATGAGCGGGCCCACGGTGTAAATGATGAACACGCTGCTCGGGACCGCGATGCCGCGGACGAGCGCGTACAGCGCCGGGCCCAGCCCGACGGCCGGGTTGAGGGCGCCGCCGCTCACCGGACCGATGGCCACCGCCGACGCGGCCACGGTGAAGCCGATCGCCACGCCGTAGAAGCCGTTCCCCGCGGTCTTCCTGTGCGTGGCCACGTGGAGCACCACGCTGGCCAGGGCGAACGTGAACACCGCCTCGCCGGCGATGGCGATGCCCATCGAGACGTCCTTGCCCGGCTCGGCGAAGAAGACCTTGCCCGTGAGCACGTGCGCGAGGGCCGCGGCCGCGAACGCCGCCAGGATCTGCGTCGCGATGTACGGACCGGCGTCCTTGGCTGCACACTTGCCGCGGAGCAGCACCGCCGCCGTTACCGCGGGGTTGTAGTGCGCCCCGCTGATGTGCGCGCCCAGGTAGACCATCACCATCAGCATGGCGCCGATGGCGATGGGCGCCAGGACCGAGCCGGACGCGACCGCGAGGGCGATGGTCAGGACGAGGAAGAATGTGCCGATGAACTCGACGATGTACTTGGGCATCAGGAGGCTCCGTAGAACGGGCCGCCATGCTAACGAGGTTTTGTTCGATCTGCTCCGCCGGGATTCGGCCCTTCCGGCCAGGGACCGGGCGGCTCCTTCCCCGCGTACAGGCGGTGCCATTCGGCGGCGGACAAATCCGGGCCCGCCGGCTTCTCCGGCTTCCAGATGCCGCGGGACATGTCGAAGGTCCCGACGACCTTCTCGGTTCCGCCCACCTTGCACAGCGTCAGGTCCAGCCACGACCCGCTGTCGCGGAACGAGTACCCGCCGCACACCCACGGCCCCTTCACCAGGACGATGGCGCGTTTGCCCGATGGCACGTGCGTGATGCGCACGTCGAGCTCTTCCCAGAAGTCCTTGCGGAGCCAGGTCTCGAGCGTCCACGAACCGGCGTGAACGGCGCTGCCGTGTGACATCGGACCAGAGGGTAGCGGCCCCGGGCAGCGCGTTCAGCCGGCGCCTTGCCCGAGCTGCGCGGCAAGCTCGCTCAGCGGGAAGCTCCGGGAGACAGGCTCTCGAAAATTCTCCCACGCAAAGTCCGACGCGGCCAGGTCGACGGCGATCCACGTGGTGGAGTTGGCACCTCGGGCGAGCTGGATAGTCCGGTCGCGGTCGCCCATCACCCACGCGTCGTAGCCCAGCTTCCCGCAGTCGGCGATCACCGTCCCGTCCGAAGCACGGACGAACACCGCGCGGTAGTACGGGCGAACATCGCCCCGCGCGGCCGTCTCCGTCCGCCCGGTCTCGAACAGCTCGACGCGCCAGGCCCCGTCGTCGGACGCCAGCACGCGCGCGGGCGTTCCCGCAACGCTCCCGACCGGCCGGCGCGTCGAGCCTTCGTCGAGCGCGCCGGTGAAGACAAAGTCGCGGGATGCGCGGCGACCGGCGGCGTTGAGATCCCACCAGGTTCGGTCTTTGAGGTTCAGTCCCACGCGCCGCTCGGGCCGGTCGCCGGGGTAGCGGAGCAGCGTCAGGTGCACCACGTGGGGCTCTCCGGGGAAAGCCGCGTCCACCTGGTCGAGCGTGCTCGAGAAGTCGATGATCGTCGTGCCCGTCGCCACCTCGACGATGCACGCCGAGCGCACCGTGTGCGACATGCGCATCTCGTACTCGAAGAAATCGACGCGGTAGAGACCGTCGGGGGAGGTGATCGGCCGCAGTCGCTCCGGAATCGGCTCCGGAGGCGGCGCCGGCGATGGTTCGCACGCAACCTCGGACGGCGGGAGGGAGACGGCGCGGGGCTGGAGCGCCGTCGGGTCCGTGGCCCGCCTCACCTGCTCGGGTGTAGGTGCGTCCATGATCATTCCGTCGGCGGGCGGCGCGATCCGGTCCGGCGCGTCGGTGAGCCGGCGTTGCAGGTCGGCGACGGTGCCGGCCTGAACCCCGCCCGGCCGGGTCATCGCCTCGCCTGCAACCTCCCAGTAGTAGAGGCAGTCGAGGTCGATCTTGACGCGAAGTTGCACGACCCCGGCGCAGGTCTTCACGGAGAGGTGGAGCTGGTTGCACGACGGAGTGAACTCGGCCTCACAGTCCCACTGTGCGCTGGTCAGGTCGAGCACGCACGTGCCGGTCGGCGTGTGCACGATCCGGGCCCGATCGATCCACGCGGGCGGCGCAAGCTCGAACCGGTCGAACTCCACGCGCCACTGACCGTCGGACGACACGTGCTCGCCGTGCGGAAGGCCATCAATGACCTCCGGCGTTTGCTGCCGCGGCACGGTTGCCGCGGGCGCGACCGGATGGGGATTCCTGACGCGTTCGCCGGGTATCTCGGACCAGTCGAGTGTCTGGGGTGCTGGCCAGCGCACGGGGTCGCCCGGCGCGTGCGCCGGCGGCGGGATGCCTGTGCGAGCGATGATCTCAAGGTCGGAGGCGTGCCCGGCGGGCGCGTGGGCATCGCGGGGCTGGGGATGGTGGTAGTAGAGGCCGGTCGCCAGATCGATGGTCGCGGGGTAGCCGACGATGGTCCGGTCGATGCGCGAGAGCCTGAGGTGCAGGAGCGTGCCGTCGGGGCTGAAACGCCACGACTCGACATCGCAGGCGTCGTCGGTCAGGTCGAGGACGGTCGTTGAGGTGGGCGCGTGCTCGAGGCGGATGGAGCGACGAACCATGCCATCGCGCACTTCATCCCAGAAGAAAAGCCGGAAGCGGCGGTCGCCGGAGAATTCGACGTTGTCGGCGGGCATTGAAGGCTTCGGTCAGCGCGAATCCATGTGAGATGCTGGTAGGCCGCGGCCGGCGCCGATCGCGTCCGATCATGCTCGCATCATCGTCTACGGAGCCCCTTGGCACCGCGTCGCCATGAGTCCGATCGCGCCCGCGAGGGCGAGCACAAAGACCATCAACGCCGCCGATGCCAGCAAGACACCGACCGAGATCTCGTGCGTACGACCGAGCCGGGTCGGTACCCTGAGCTTGAAGTCAAGCCAGTCCCATGAGGAACCATCTTTGTCCCGGCGCGGCGACGATGACTGCAACGGATCGCTCCGACTTACTCCAGGTACGTGTACCCCTCCATCCCCTGGTCGTAGAACTTGAGCAGGCTCTGCCCTTCGGGGACGGTCATGGTGCCGGCCTTCACGGCCCGCTCGACATCGCGGCGCATGGACTTGACCAAGTCCTCGGCGTCGTACTGCACGTACGACAGCACTTCCTTCACGGTGTCGCCCTCGACCACCTCGTCGAGGTCCCAGTCGCCCACGCCCGGCGAGTCGTCGAAGGAGACGTGCACCACGTGGGTGTCGCCGTAGAGGTTGTGCAGGTCGCCGAGCACTTCCTGGTAGGCGCCAAGGAGCATCACGCCCAGGAAATACGGCTCGGGCTTGCCGTCGTAGATCTTGCCGTTGCCATTCCCGTTTCCGTTGCCGTTTCCGTTGCCGTTGGTGTTGGTGTTGCCATTGGTGTTGGCGTTGCCGTTGGCGGCCTCGCCGCTTGCCGAGGGGTAGCGGAGCTCGTGCAGCTCCAGCGTGGGCTTGCTCGCCGACTTCTTGTCGATGAACTTGTCGACCTGGCCGTCCGAATCGCACGTGATGTCCGCCAGGATCGCCTTGCGCGTCGGCTCCTCGTTCAAGCGGTGGATGGGCACGATCGGGAAGAGCTGGTCGATCGCCCAGTGGTCGGGCATGCTCTGGAAGATCGAGAAGTTGACGTAGTAGATGTCGCTCAGGATCTGCGGCAGGTCGGTGAGGTCGTCGGGAAGGTCGCCCTTGGCGCTGGCGAGCGACAGCACGCGCCGCCCGATCGCCCAGAACAGGCGCTCGGTCGCCGACCGCATGGGCAGGCTCATGTACCCGAGGTTGAAGAGGCTCATGGCCTCGTCGCGGGCCTGCACGGCGTCGTGGAACGCTTCAACCAGGTTCACCTTGGGGACGCTCAGGCTTTCGAAGGCGTCGATCAGCTCCAGCACCGGCTGGGGTCGCTCGTTCTCCTGCGACATGAGCTGGCGCACGCCCTCGAGCTCGGGGTCGCTGGGGAAGTGCGTCTTGCCCAGGACGTCGACGATCAGGAGCGACGAGTGGGCGACCATGGCCCGCCCGCTCTCGCTGAGGATCCGCGGGTGCGGGAAGCCTGCCGCGTCGCAGACGCTCTTGATGCGGTACACCACGTCGGCCGCGTACTCGGCGACGCCGTAGTTGATGCTGGAGGGGCTGTCGGAGTTTGAGCCGTCGTAGTCGATTCCCATCCCGCCGCCGACGTCGATCGTGTCGAGCCCCGCGCCCAGGCGCTTGAGCTCGCAGTACACATGCGCCAGCTCGTTCACCGCGGCCTTCACGTGCCGGATGTCGCCGATCTGGCTGCCGATGTGGAAGTGGATCATGTTCAGGCAGTCGGCCATGCCGTGCTGCTTGAGGTACTCGAGCGCGTGGAGCATCTCGGTCACGGTCAGGCCGAACTTGCTCCGCATACCGCCCGACGATTCCCACCGGCCGGAGCCCTTGCTGCTGGGCTTGGTGCGCACGCCGATCCGCGGCCGCACGTTGTACTTCTTGGCGTGCTGGACGATCAGCTCCAGGTCGCTGAACCGCTCCACCACCGGGATGATGTGCCGCCCCAGCTTGGTCGCCAGGATCACCGTCTCGATGAACTCCGAGTCCTTGAAGCCGTTGCAGACGATCGGCATCTGCGGCAGGTTTTCCGTGAGGCCCAGCACCGCGAGCAGCTCGGGCTTGCTGCCGGCCTCGAGCCCGAAGCCCAGTTCCTTGCCGCAGTCGCGGACCTCTTCGCACAGCGGCCGCTGCTGGTTCACCTTGATGGGGAACACGCAGCTGTAGGTGCCGGTGTACGCGTGGTCCTTGATGGCCTGGTCGAAGGCCTGGCGGATCTCGGTGAGCCGGTGCTTGAGCAGGTCGCGGAAGCGGATGACGACCGGCGTGCCGATCTCGCGCTCGCGCAGGCCCTCGATGACTTCGTAGAGATCGATCTGGCGCTTGGGGTCGCGCTCGGGCATCACGGTCATGTGGCCCTGGTCGTTGACGCCGAAGTAACCCATGCCCCAGTCGCGCACGGCGTAGAGCTTGGCCGCGTCCTCGCAGGTCCATGGCTTGGCGGGCGCGGGGCGGGGCTGAGCCGCGGGAGTGCCGGGGCCGAGCAAGGCGGTCGAAGGTGTTATGGTCGCCATCGTGATTCGTTCAACCATCGGGCCGGCGCGGCGGACTGAACATCTACGCTCGCGCGGGCGGTGCGGTTTCGGCGCGGCACGCGCCTGTGTGCCCGGTCCACTTCGTCGCGGCGCCCGGTTCGTTGCGAACGATCCCGGGAATCACGCGGACGCGCGGCTGTTCACGCCGTCACGTCGCACGCTCGACGCCCGCCCACCGCGGGCGCCCGCCGGTCCATCCGTGGAACGCAGGCCAATAAAAGATAGCGAGTTGCGGCGCAAGAACAACTCCTGCGCGCTCCAACACCACCCGCCCCGAGGTCCGAACTCTTCCGGTCAGTACCACGACGACTTGAGCTTCACGTCGGCGTTCTTCCACGCCTCCTTCAACTCAACCTCGTACGGACGCGCTTCGTCGTCCTTCTCCTGGGCCCGCAGCGCCCGCGAAAGGCCGTACAGCGACCACCCGTTCTTCGGATTCCGCCCGAGGTCTTCCAAGTACACCGCCGCCGCCTGGTCGTGCTTCCCGGCCTCCATGAGGCACGCCCCGAGCGCCTGGCGCACCGGCGCGTACCAGTTTGGCGGCTCGTCGTACCGAAGCCCGTCCTCGAGGGCCATCGCCGTCTTCATGTTCTGCTCGGCGACCGACCACCGGGACTCCTTGGCCGCCATGCGCCCCTGCAGAACGTGCCGCGCGATGGTCAGGAGAGTCTTGGCGCTGTTCTGGAGCTTCTTGGCGTCGGCGGGGGTGGCATTCTGGATGGCGACGAGCTGGTCCAGCTGCCCCTTGGCCAGCTCCATCTCCCCCCGGGAGGCGTACGCCATGCCCCGCGCGTAGAACCGCATGGCCGCTGGGAACGTCATCCCCGCCGGGGGCGGGGGCTCGGCGATCACCTCGTCCCACCGGCCGAAGCGCACCAGCATCAGGATCGGCTGGGCCAGCACCGCGTCCATCTCGGGCATCTGCGTAAAGGTCTCCGGCGGCAGAAGGGCCAGCATGTCCCGCGCCGCCTTGATCGCCTCGGCGCTGCGTCCCTCCATGGCCGCCGCGGCAGACAAAAACTGGAAGTTGTGGGCCGTGTACATGCCGTAGAACCCCGGCGGCCCCCCCACCTTCGCCAGGTACACCTTGTCCACCTCGATCGCCCGCCGGTTGGCCTCGCAGGCGTCCTCGTACCGGCCCAGCCTCATATAGATGTGCGCCGGCATGTGCACCATGTGGCCCGCCCCGGGCATCAATCCGGGGAGCCGATCGGCCGCGGCCAAGGCCTCTTCCGGGTGGGGAGACGCCTCGACCGCGTGGATATAGAAATGGTTGGCGCCGGGGTGGTTGGGGTGCTTGGCCAGGACCCCCTCGATGGTGGCGACGATCTCCTCCGTGCCCGGCTGGGGCGTGCCGTCACTTTTCCAGAGATCCCAGGGGCGCAGGGTCATCATCGACTCGGCACAGAGGGCCCCCACGTCGGCATCGTCCGGGAACCGCTTGTACACCTCGCGCATCGCGTCGGCGTAGGCCCGGTCGAGGGCTGCCTGGTCCTCGGGCTTGGTCGGCGGGGTTTCCGAGTAGCGCTTCGAGACGGCGTCGATGAGCGCCTTCTCGACGTCGCTCGCCGCGCCGGACGCGGCAGCCAGTTCACGAGCCCGGCGGGCTGCCGCGAACCCGGCCTTGGCCCGGTCCTCCATGGCGGGGACGTTGATGTTGGGCCCCAGCGTCATGGCGATCCCCCACTGCGCCATGGCGCACGCGGGGTCGAGCTTGGCCGCCTCTTCGAACGATCGCTGGGCCTCGTCGAGGTTGAACGCAAAGACCAGGCGCAGGCCCTGGTCGAAGTACCGCTGGGCCTTCTCGACCTTGGTGGTGATGGGGCGGCGGTGGGTGCCGAGGTCGTCGAAGAGGATCGCCGATGCGGACGAAGATGCGTCGCCTGATTTGTCCTGCGGAGTGCCCTGCCCGTGCTGAGCCAACGCACCGGCGGTCACCGCAAGGGAGAGCATCGCGGTGGGGAACAAACGCGTGATCATGGGAAGACCTCCGGGGAACCGTCAGAGCAATTATCCCTCTAAGAGGGGTAGCGCGGCGGGCGAGCCTGCGGCCACGATCGGCCGCGCCAACGCGCGGAACCGATCGAAAAAGGATCAGAGGCAGAATCCGCGGCGATCAGGGCCGCGCGCAAATGGTCGGTGCGCCGAAGGGCGCTCCGCTCACGCCACCTTCGCCAGCCGCCGCTTCCCCAGCACCCGTTCAGCGTACTGGTTCATGGCGTCGCGGAGCTGCTCGAAGCTCTCCAGCACGTAGTAGATGGGCTGGAAGTGGTCGATCACAAAGTCGGTCTCGCACACGCGGTCGAGGTCGAAGGGGCGGTACTCGGCCACCTCGCGCGCGGTGCAGTCGGGCGCGGGGCGGCCTTTTTTCTCCCAGGCGCCCCTGAGCGAGTACTCGCTCTCGGCGTGGCTGCTGACCAGCCCGCTGCCGTAAACCTTGACCCGCCCGTCCTCCTTGATCAGGCCGAACTCGACCGTGAACCAGAAGAGCCGGCCCAGGCGCTTCACGTGCTCCTCGTCTTCGCACTCCAGCGCCGCCTTGCCGTAGGTCTGCAGGAAGTCCGCGAAGACCCGGTGGGCGTGCAGCGGCACGTGCCCGAAGACATCGTGGAAGATGTCGGGCTCGGGGAGGTAGTCCATGACCTCGCGCGGGCGGATGAGAACCGTGGTCGGAAACTCGCGCTGGGCCAGGCACGCAAAGAACGCCTTGGCCGGCAGGTACCCCGGCACGCCGTAGCTCGCCCAGCTGCTCACCTGGTGCAGGTACCGGTTGATCCCCTCAAGCTTCGTGCCCTTCTTCAGCACGGTGCCCCCCGCCACGGTGATGTCGCGGTCGAGCGTGAGGTCGTCGAGCAGCGGGATGCGGTCGCGCCCGAGCTTGAGCACTTTCATCCCGTCCAGGAACGTGCGGCTGACCTGCTCTTCCAGCACGGTCCAGCGCCGGTCGAAGAGGTCGCGCCACACATCGTGGTTGTCGGGGGTGTAGCGCCAGTACTGCTGGGTGATGTAGAAGCGATCGGCGTTGATCTGTGCCGCGGGAGTGCCGGGGGCCGCGTCGGCCGCGGCCTGGGAGTTGCGGGCCTCGTCCGAGTCGATGATGTTGTTGTACCGGATGTCCTGGCGCATGGGATTCTCCCGCCGAAGCCGTCACTGGATTCTATTTCCTGACCGCCGCGGGTTCACTCCGTCTCGTCATTGTCAAAGACCGCCCCCCCCGCCGTGACCACCGCGGGGGGGTGCGACCGCATCTTCTTATACCGGTGGGCGAAGAAGTGCGGGTCCTTGCGGAACTCGGCGCTCATGCTCCGGATGTACCGCCGGCCGCACTCCGGGCACCGCCCCGTCTCCGCGAGCCCCTCGAGCGAGTACCCGCAGTGGATGCAGAAGTCGTCCTTGCGGGCGCCGACACCGCGGCGGATCGCCCCCAGCACGATCGTCACCGCCAGGCCCGCCGCCAGCAGCCACAGCTTGAAGGTGTGCATCCACCCCCGCGCCGCCGCCCCGGCACCCCCCAGCATGACCGCCCCCACCGGGTAGCCGATCACGAACACCACCGCGGGCACCAGCACCAGCCATTTCCAGCCGATCGCCCGGGCGATCTCCGGAGCCCCCGGCCGCCAGAACGGGACCTCGGCGCCCTCGAACATCAGAACAAAGTCGGGCGTCAGGGTGTCGTCGGGCTGCGGCGGCAGGTCCACCGGCGAGGCGTACACCGGCTCAGGAACCAGCCCCGCCCGGTCCGAGGCGCCGGGCCGCTGTGACGGGTCGCTCACGCCCTGATCTCCGCACGCCGCCCGCGCGGCTGTGAACCATGTCTGATACGCTCGAACACCGCCACCAAGGACCCGACCATGACCATTCCGGTCACCACCACGTTCACCATAGCAGGACACACCATCAAGGAGTACCGCGGCGTGGTCCGCGGCATCATCGTCCGGGCCCCCACCATCTCCCAGGGCTTCTTCGGCGGGCTTAAGTCCATTATCGGCGGGAGGATCGGCGCCTACACCGAGATGTGCGAGCAGGCCCGCCAGCAGGCCTACGAACTCATGATCGACCACGCCCGCGCCGTTGGCGCCAACGCCATCCTGGGCTTCCATTACGACGCCTCCGACGTCGGGGGTGGGGCCAAGGCGACCGAGGTGCTCTGCTACGGAACGGCCGTGGTGGTCGAGCCGGTCGCCGCCGCCGAGCCCGGCAACGCTTGATTCCGGCCATTTCTTTCGGTAAATTCGGCCCATCGCGGTAGGCCCGAGCCGATGGGGGTTGCCATGGCCATCGATCCGAGACTCTATGAGAAGTACTCCGGGCGCAAGGGGGATCCCCACACGCGCTTGGGCGAGGCCCTCGCCAAGAACGTGAAGGCCCAGCACGCCCGCGACGAGATGCCCAAGGGCGTCGCCGGCGGGTTCCGCACCATGAGATGGCCGGGCATGTGGGCCCAGCTCTTCAACTGGTTCAAGAACAGGCAGCGCGAGAAGGGCCTGTAAAGCACGCCCACGCCTCCGCCTCCTGGATCGCCTGCCGCGGCGCGATCGCATCGCCATCGCCCATCCCGACTCGCCGGCGGTTCACCGCCGCGACGATGCTGTCGCCCGGGTCCGGCCGCACGATCGGCACATCGCTCCCGAACCACAGCAGCTCGCCCGCGCGGCAGCCCGAATCGATAAGTTCGCGCAGCGGCAGCACCCGCTCAAGCCGGTGCGGCAGGTAGCGCCGCAGCGCCTCGATGTCGTACAGCAGGTGGCACGGCTGCACGCTGGCCATCACGCCCAGCTGCGCGAAGCGCGGCACATCGCTCTCGTCGATCAGCTCGCAGTGCTCGATCCGCACCAGCGAACCCGGAGCGTCAGCGACGGGCCGCGCCGACTGCGGAAGAGAAGCAACTGTGTCCCTGCGCTCACGTCTTGAGTTCGCAAGTTCGACGGCGTCGAGCACCGCGCGCACCGCTCCGTCCCCGATCGCGTGCGCGGCAAGCTCCAACCCGTGCCGCCGGCACCTCTCGATCGCGCCTGCGATCTGGTGCACGGTCATGAGCGGCTTGCCGCGCTCCATACTTGGCATCGCGTCGCGGTACGGCTCGAGCATCCACGCGGTGCGGCTGTTGAGCGTGCCGTCGGTGAAGACCTTGGCACCAGCCAGACGCAGGCCCGGGCGCTCCCATTCCCGCGCGGTCCGGACCGCGTCTTCGAACGAGTCGAGCGGGACGTACAGCTCCACGCGCGAGGCCAATTCGCCCGCGTCATGGAGCGATGCCAGCAGCGGCCCCAGCCACGCCTGCGCCAGCATGTCGTGCGCCTCGGCGTACCCGTGCGATGCGAGATCGCGCAGGGCCGCCTTCACCTGCTCGCGGCGTTCGCCCGGCCCCGGCTCGGGCGCGGCATTCCAAACCTGGTGCGCCGAACGCTCCAGCAGCAGGCCGGTGAGCGCCCCGGTGCGGGCATCGCGGCAGACGACCCCGTCCGGCGGGTCTGAAGTTCGCTCGTCGATCCCGGCCGCCGCGAGGGCCAGCGCATTGGCCGCGACCGCGTGGTGATCAAACGACATTACCGCGCACGGGCGCGAGCCGACCGCCCGGTCAAGCTCGGCCACGCTCGGCCACCGCGCCTCGGCCCAGCTCTCCGCGCGGGCGCCGTGCGCCAGCACCCACGCGCCCGGAGCATCCCGCGCCGCCACCAACGCCGCTTCACGGGCCAGCACGTCGAGACATTCCCGCACGCTCGCGCACCGCGACAGGTCGGGCATGGTGAGCGACCGCCCATGCGATGCGATGTGCGCGTGCGCCTCGCGCAACGATCGGACTCGGCCGTGGGCTGGGAAATGTTCGGAGGTCATGATGCGGGCGCGTGCAGGCTTCGGGCGCGCGGCGCATCAACTGTACCATGGCGCACCGGCTGCTCGCCGCGCCGACCGAAACGGAGATCCCCATGCTCATCGCCGCGTGCAGTGTGTTGGCTTCGACGATGGCGCTTGCTTCCCCAGGCCGAACCGACGGGGTGGACCCGGCGGCCGCCGCTTGGATCAAGTCACACGCTATCCCGTTCACGACCAGCCAGGCCGGTCACGGCTTCGATGATCTCGCGCCGCTCGACAAGGTCATCGGCGATGCCCGCATTGTCGCTCTCGGCGAGCCCACGCACGGCACGCGCGATGCCTTCCAGATGAAACACCGGCTCCTGGAGTACCTCGTCGAGCAGAAGGGCTTCCGCATCTTCTCGATCGAGGCCAACATGCCCGAGGCGTACGCCCTCAACGAGTACATCGTCGACGGCAAGGGCGACCCGGCCAAGCTCGTGGCGGGCATGTACTTCTGGACCTGGAACACTCAGGAAGTCCTCGACATGGTCGAGTGGATGCGGGCCTGGAACGTGGCCCACCCCCCCGCCGCCGGCGCGCAACCTTTGCGCTTCACGGGCTTTGACATGCAGACGTCGACCGTCGCGGCAAACATTGCGACCGAGTTCCTTCAGAAGCAGGCCCCGGAGCTGGTCCCCGAGGCCAAGACCGCGTTCGCCAACGCCGAGTCGCTCAACTTCGAGGTCGGCGATACCGCCGCGAGCTTCGCATCGGCCACCGGATCATTCCCCGCCGCCGCCGCCAAGGGCAAGAAGCTGGTGCTCTCGGGGTGGATCCGCACCGAGGGCGTCGAAGAGTGGGCCGGCATCTGGTGGCGCTGCGACACCTCCGCCGGCCCTGGCGCGTTCAACAACATGCAGGACCAGAAGATCAGCGGCACGACCGACTGGAAGCGCTACGAGTTCACGCTCGACTGCAACCCCGACACCACGGGCATCAACTTCGGGTTCCTGCTCTCGGGTCCGGGCACCGCGTGGTTCGATGATGTCGAGATCACGCTCGACGGCGTCAAGTACGAAGACCCCGCCCGGTTCACCTTCGACTTTGAGAACGACGAGGTAAAGTACCTCAGCATGCCCCGCGGCAACTACGCGGTCTCGCGCGTCGAGACGGCGCCTCACGCGGGCAAGAAGTGTCTCCAGCTCCGACGGCTCCCCGACCCCAAGCCGGGCGAGAAGGTCGACCCCAAGGCCGCCGTCGCCGCCGCCAAGAAGGTTCTCGACGCCATGGTCGCCCGGCGCGATGAGCTTGCAGCCAAGGCCGGCGCCACCGAGACCGACTGGGCCATCCAGAACGCCCGCATCGTCTGGCAGCGGGCCCGCATGTTCGATGTCGACGACATGCAGAAGGGCTCGGGCATCCGCGACGAGTGCATGGCCGACAACGTCGAGTGGATCCTGCAGCACAACCCTGGCGCCAAGATCGTTCTTTGGGCCCACAACGCCCACGTCAGCCGCGGCAGCATCTGGGGCACCACGTGGATGGGCCGGAGCATCGAGGCCAAATTCCCCGGCCAGATGGTCGTTTTCGGGTTTGCGACCGGAAAGGGCACCTACACCGCCGCGGGAGGGGTCGGGAAGTCGGGTCTCAGCTCCGATCACGTGCTCCAGGAGCCGCCGGCCACCAGCGTCGAGGCGTACCTGGCCTCGGCGGGCCAGCCGCGACTCCTCCTGGACATCCGCGCCGCCCGCAAGGACGACCCCGGCTCGGGGTGGGCGCTGACCTCGATCCCGATCCGCAGCATCGGCGCCATGGCGATGGAGGAGCAGTTCTTCCCGATCGTGCCCAAAGAGATGTTCGACATCCTGGTCTGGCAGGAACAGACCGGCGCGAGCGTGCCCCTCAAGAAGGCGCCCTGAGCGCCGCACCGTGCCTCGGCCACCCTCGCTCAGGCACCATCGGCCAGAGCGCCGATCGCCAGGCGCGCCGCCCCCTCGTCGGGGCATTCGGTGGGAAACTCAACCCGCACCACGCCGAGGCTGGCCCGCACATCCACCCCGTCGGGGTCGACCCCGACCGCGATCGGCGCCTCCGGTGAAAATCCTGTCCCCTTCGCGCACAGTCGCCCGAGGCGAGCCCGGTCGGCGTTGAGGTCGCGCAGCAGGCGCGACTCAGAGCCGCGCAGCGCGTTGCCCACCGTCACGTCGTCGCCGTCGCAGACCTCGCCGTCCCAGCGCGCCGACTCGACCTTGAGCGATGCCCACGCGCGCTCGCGCGCGCTGCCGTGGTACGCCGCCCACCGGTCGACGCCCTCGTGCGTGCGCGGGTCGATCGGCGCGGGCTCGACGACCAGCTGGAGCACCGGTTCGGAATCGTCGGGGAGGTAGAGAACCCTGCCGAGCTCGTCGCTCCCCGCGTCGCGCGGGTCCCACTCGGGGGGCATGGGCATGACGGGGCGGCCGGTCGCCGGGTCGAGCACGAAACGGGCCTGAAAATAGGCTCCGTCGAGCATGAGCAGCCCGCGCGTGAACGAGCGGAGGAGGCGGAGCGCGGCGCGTGGGAGTTGATCGCTTGGCACGGTGGATTGTTGCCGCGGAACACGCTTGTTCCAAAAACGACCACGGGGCCGTGTTACCGACCCCGTGGCCATTCGTTGATCTGTGCGCCCGAGAGAGTGCCCGGGCGGAGTCGGCGAGCGCCGTTGTCGGCGCCTGCCGCGCTCGTCACTTGCGTGACTTCTTCTTGCCCTTCTTCTTACCCTTCTTCTTCGCCTTCTTCGCCATTGAAATTCTCCTGAAAGCGATGCCTGCAGAGTTCATTCCGTCGACCACGGCGGCCGCGGCGCTCCGCTTGACCGAAGATGGTATCGGAAAATCGTCGCCCGTGTGTCAAGTCAAACTTTTTTTTCAACAATGATGCCCGCCCCCCCTCGCGCGCCGTCGGCGCTCCGAGCGCCCGCGCGAAGTAGACTCTGGTCCCCGCGCGAGCGCGCGAGGGCACACCACAGGAGTCGCGATGGCACACATCGACACACGCACGCTCGCCTGCGGCGCCACCCTCGTCGTTGAACGCATCGACGGCGTCGGCTCCGCCGCGCTCCACTGGCTCGTCCCCGCCGGCGTCGCCTACGAACCGGATCATCTCCAGGGCATGGGCTCGATGTGGAGCGAACTCCTCATGCGCGGCTCGGGGAACCTCGACTCGCGCCAGGCCGCCGATGCCTTCGATCGCCTGGGCGCCGGGCGTGGCAGCGAACCGGGCTCGCTCTTCATGCGCATGAGCGCCACCCTGCTCGGCGAACGCGCCCCCGAGGTGCTCCCGCTGCTGGTCGACATGGTCCGTCGCCCGCGCATGAGCGAGGATGCGCTCGAGCCGGCCCGCGACCTTGCCCTTCAGGCCTTGGAGTCGCTCCGCGACAACCCCCAGGAACGCGCCACGCTTGCCGCCCGCGAGCGCCACTTCCCCACCCCCTTTAACCGCTCGGGGATGGGCACCGAAGATGGGCTCAAGGCCTTGACACGCAAGGACTTGACAGAGACCTGGGCACGCCTGGCCGTGCCCCGGGGTTCAATCTTCGCCGCCGCCGGAAAGGTCGACCCCGCGGCACTCGAATCCCAGCTCAACGACCTACTCAAAGGATGGAGCGGCGGCCACCCCGAACCCGTGAAGGGCCCGCCCCCACCACGCGGCTACGCCCATGAGCCCGATGAGACCAACCAGGTGCAGATCCTCCTCGTCCACGATGCCCCCACCGAGCGCGACGAGAACAGCCTGCTCGAGAAGATCGTGGTCTCGGTCCTCTCGGGGGGCATGTCGGGGCGCCTCTTCACCGAGGTCCGCGAGAAGCGCGGCCTGTGCTACTCCGTCAGCGCCGGCTACCGCGGCGACCGCGACTTCGGGGCTGTCTCCGGGTACGTCGGCACCACGCCCGAGCGCGCCCAGGAGTCACTCGATGTGCTCATCGCCGAGCTCCAGCGCATCCACACCCCCGCGGGGAGGGTCACCAAGGACGAGTTTGACCGCGCCAAGATCGGGATGAAGAGCCGGGTCATCTTCAGTGGCGAGTCCACCTCGGCCCGGGCCGGGGCCATCGCCTCCGACATGCACCGCCTGGGTCGGCCCCGCACCCTCGATGAACTGGAACGCCGCATCGACGAGGTCACGCTCGACCGGGTCAACGACTACCTCGCCAAGCGCACCATGGGCACACTGACCATCCAGACGCTGGGCCCTAAGGAGCTCAAGCCGCCCGCGGCGTAAGTTCCGTTGCATCACGATCATGCAGCGCATGTCAAAGGCGGCGGCGAGCGCGGATCCAGCGCGCGAGCCTGTCAATTCTCGAGCATCGACTGGCAGAGCTGCATCGCCCGGGGCACCGCGTCGGCGATCTTCTCAAAGTCGAGCGATGCCTGCGAAGGCACCGCGTTCCCGGGAAAATCACGGGCGACCGATGCTCGGACCGGGATGTGACGCGATTCGCTCGCGGCGAGCATCCGCTCGACCACTTCACTGAGCAGGAAGTCGAGCAAACCAGCCGCGGCGCCGGCGTTCGGACCCCCCGCGACCAGCCCCGCGGTGTTGGGGAGCACCACCGTCCCCATCCGCGACAGCGCGGCCACGGGTGCTCCCGGGTCATCGATCCCCTCCAGCACCATCCCGACCTTCCAGCCATTGCGCTGCGCCGCGTAGACATCATCGCTGTCGGTCAAGCCGACGTCGATCTCTCCCTGGGAGATCGCCCGGACGACCGAGGCGTTGCCGTCGTAGAGGCGGACACCGGCACCCTTCAACTCGCCGAGCCACGAGGTGAACACCGGCTCTCCCGCGCGTGCGAGCATCGCGGCCATGTGCGCCCGGGTGGTCCCGAACTGCGGGCGCGCCATGCCCACACGCCCGCGCCCCACCGCGGGCACAGCCAGCACGCGATCGGGCGCGTCCTTGGTCTCAACACGGGTCGTGCTGTACGCGATCACCCGCGCCCGGCCCGGCATGACGAACCACTTCGCACGGGCGTTGAGAACATCCGGTCGGCCTGCCGCGAGGGCACCGGGCGTGTGCTCGGCCAGCACGCCTTCGCGTGCCAATCGCACGGAACCCAGCGGCTCGCTCGACCACCACACATCGGCGCGGGGGCGGTCCTTCTCATCGAGCAGCCGCTGCACCAGGCCGGTGGTCTTGGTCGCCTCGGTGTCGGTCACAACCCCGACCTTGACGCCGGAACTTTTCTCGAACGCCGCGACGACCTGCTTGAGGATCTCGTCATCAGCGCTGGAGTAGAGAACGACCTTTGACTCTGATGAGGCGCGACGATCGCACGCACCCAGGACGGCCGCGGCCGCGCCCGCGCCGATCGCCCGCAGCGCGCCACGCCGCGACCACCTGCCAGAACTCACACGCTTGTCGGTTGAATCTTCGGCGCATTGCTCCCCCCTCCCAGAGGGAGGGGGGCCGGGGGGGTGGGCTCGGGGCGCGCCGTGAGTGTCGTTGTAGGCCGGAGCGCCTGGCCGGGAGATCATCCGGTTCGAGCGTTCGGAATCGGTCGGAATGCACGAGTGATCGCGCGAATCGCTCGCCACTCCAACGCCACGCGCACCACGCGAAGCTGCTCGCACTCGCGTTTGTTCTTGAGCATTCCGGATGCGCGGCACGGGTGAGCGGCCTCGTGAAGTGAGGCGCAGCGCTGTGCGCTCAATCGGCGCCCCCCCCCCCCCCCCCCCCCCCCCGCGGGGGGGGGGGGGGGGGGG
>JBGALI010000025.1:0-55969 GCA_044223975.1 Phycisphaerales bacterium
CACCCACGCCCCCCCAGCTCCTTGCCGCGGTGTCTCCCCAGCGCCCTCGCCGGTCCGAGCACGACCATCCGCACGGAGCGGTCCCATCCTCTCGACGCGTTCGACACGGGTCTCCGGCCGTGGGTGTAGCAGGCCGCGTGCCGGAGGAACCGGCACGGGGCCCGCACTCTCACCCACGGCCTCCGCCCCGCACGCTACGCCCGATGTACGCGTGGTCTCTCAGCCTGTCCCTCAAGCACTCGGGCGAAGTCCTTCTCCCGTCGTCAGGTTTGTTCATGGACGTTGTGAATGAACAAACCCGCCGCCGGGAGAACGACGCTCCCGGAGGCACTTTAGAAGGAGACACGCACATGAAACCACTCTTCAACATCGGACGGGTCGTCACCACGCCGACCGCTCTCGCTCAGGTGGACCGCATCGACATGATGTTCGCACTCGGACGTCACCAGGTCGGCGACTGGGGGCACGTATCAAACGAGGATGTACTGGCCAACGACTGGAGCCTCAAGCACGGAACCCGGCTGATGTCGGTGTACCGGGACCGGAATCAAACGACGTTCTGGATTATCACCGAGGCTGACCGCTCCGCCACAACGATTCTGTTGCCCGACGACTACTGACCGCACGCCGCCCGGTGTGGAGCCGGGCGGCATTCTCCGATGGCCTTGGGAACGCCGCAAACCACACCAGGAACAGCCGGAGCTGCACGACCGCGGCGGGACGACGACTTGCCCACAGTCACCCCCCTGTGGGCCTGTAACCTGGCCCGCCGGGGGCCCCCTATGGACAAGTCTGCGACCGCGACACGTCGCGGCGCCGGAACCACGCGAGCCTGACACGCAGGCACCAAGTCCGATGAGTATTGACAAACGGACCCGGAAGTGCATGCCCGACAGCCGGACATCGGGAGGGCTTGACATCCCGCCGTCGCTGTGGCAATGTCGGCAGGTACTCAGCACACTGAGTGAACACACCACGGCCTACGGCCACGCCCATGCGGGGCGAGGCTGTGGCGGTGGCCATTTAGAGAGGAATGACACATGACACACCAATTAGCAGCGACCAGTTGCGACTTGCCACAGAGGTTCACGGCCGCCCATGGCGATGATGAAAAAAACACAGACATGACGACCGTTGAGCGCTTCATCGAGAAGCACGGTGAACTGCTGTACAAGAAGGTGCTCGCGGAGTTCGATGGCAACGCCGAGTACGCCCGCAGAGCCATTGAAGTCGGCCGCCCCATGACCGCCCGCAGCCTCGCGGCGTACATGCGGATGTGTCTGTTCGACGAAGACCAAGGGGAACTCGACGAGTGCCGGCACCCCAAGCTCAGCAGCTGCATCGACTACGAGAGGCTGGCCGTCGCCAGGTGGAAAGGAGGCCTCCTGCACGTTGTCGCCCACCGCGGGTTGCTCTACTTCTTCGAAACCAACTGGTGGTGGGATGGCTTTGACGATTGACCCTTTGACAGCGGGAAGGCTTGACTTCCCGCTGTCGCTATGGCAATGTCGAAACGCACGCTGTTCAACAACACTTTATTGAGGAAAGGAGTATGACCGACACGACAACCGAAACACC
The DNA here is from genome assembly GCA_044223975.1 of Phycisphaerales bacterium. Taxonomy (GTDB): domain Bacteria; phylum Planctomycetota; class Phycisphaerae; order Phycisphaerales; family UBA1924; genus CAZCPB01. The sequence continues at coordinate 1,579 of JBGALI010000025.1, forward strand.
CACCACCCACACGAACCACACGACACCACGCATCTACGTGGCGTCACTCTCGGACTACAACGCCGGGCGTTTGCTCGGACGCTGGATTGACGCCGACCAGGAGGCCGCCGACATCCACGCCGAGATCGAGGCGATGCTCGCCACCTCGCCCGAACCCATCGCCGAAGAATGGGCCATCCATGACTTCGAGGGTTTCGGGGGTTGGCGACTGAGCGAGTACGAGAGCATCGAGACGGTCGCCACCGTCGCCCGCCAGATTGCCGAGCACGGCGAGTTCTTCGGCGGGCTGCTGAACCATTGCAGCGACCTGGACGAGGCGATGCGGTACATGGAAGACGGCTACCGGGGCGAGTGGGAATCACTGACCGACTACGTCGAGACGTTCATCGACGACGTTTACGGCCAAGAAATCAAGGGCCTGCCGGAAATCGTCCGCTACCACATCAGCTACGAAGGAATCGCACGAGACTTTGAGTTGAGCGGGGACGTGTTCACCATCGAATGCAACCACAAGGTGCACGTCTTCGACTCGAACATCTGACCCCACACGCCGCCCCGCCGCCGTGTCTCGCCGGTGGGGTGGCTCTCCCAGCCTCCCGTCCATGGACTCGCCGGCTGGCGCCGGCTCGAAGTGCCGCTGGCACGCGGTCCCGCGTGTGGTAACCACGCACGAGTCCCATCGACACACCGAAGCCATCGGGCCCGTCCCGCATCGAAGCCCACCAACCGAACGTCCCGCTCTCGCGGGTAGACGGCCCACCGGTACCGCCGTCGGCGAGGACCGCTCGCTGCGCTCGCGGTCCCGCCGCGTGACTGCCCGCGAGACCCATCCGCCCCCAAACGGACAGGACGCACGATTCAGGTGGGCTTCTCGGGCTCCGGTGGCAGGCTGTCGCCATCGACCCAGGGCTTCCCGCCCTGCTTCTTCTCCGCGTCTATTTGCGTCACATAGACATTCTTGATGAACGGCTCGGTGGTGTACCCCCAGCCCCGCGGGTCCTTCTCGTGTGCCTTCAGTTCCAGGAGCTCCTTGCGGAGCACCTGCCCGTGCAGCACATCCAAGCTTTCTCCGTGCACCGTGACGGAGTGCGTGGCAAACCTCAGGACTAGGTTCCCCTTGGGCTTCAGCACAGTCCAGACGATTTGACCGTACGCGAAGCTGTAGGTGTCCTTGTTGACATCCACTACGACGAGGCGGTCGGACCGAGCCCTATCGCCCCGAACCGGGTCCGGTGTGTGGGCGTCAACCCGCTCAAGCACCTCGGAAACCATTCTGTCGTAGGCGTCATCACGCACGTTCGAACCCGTCCTTTCCGTCATCGTACGAGCGGTCAAAGGCTTCTTCCTGCTCCATCGCCTTCTTGAAACCCTCCTGCACGTACGGGTTGTCGGAATACACAAGGTCCATCGCACCCATCGGACGCGAAGAACGCGACACGGCAGAGCGGAGGCGTTCCTTGTCCTCCGTGTACACCACGACCGATTCGCGGCCGCGGGTGATTGACGAGTTGAACTGCTCCAGGGAACCCGCCTGTCCGGATGCCGCAGTCTGGAGGACGATGATGCGGTCCAACGTCTTTCCTTGGGTCGATACCGCCGTCGAGCAGTACTCATGCTCCAGATGGGCGTAGCTCTTCGCGACGTACAGCCCGTTCTCAAGCTGGAGGCCGCCATCCCGGGTGAACCGCTTCACACGGTCACCGGCACCGTTGTTCAACTCCCGTTTAGGGTACTTGGTTGCTCCCGTCACCTGGTTCAACACCATCTCTTTTACCGAGAACGTCTTGCCGTTCTTGGTGATCCGGATCCTGTCGCCCACTCCAATCTGGATTTCTTTCCGCTCATACACGTCGAAGCAGTCCGCCTTGCCGACCGGCAGGAACCCATAGGCGGTGTTGGAGAGGCGCGACTTGAGGTGGAGGTCCTTCTCCACCGAAGTGTCCGCAGACAGAGTCACCCTCCCCATGGTGTGGCCCTCCACCTTCCACCGGGTGCCCGCCTTGTATCCTCTCACGTTCTGGTGGAACTGGATGACCTGCCCGGGCTTATAGAACGATTCCCTTCGACGGTCTTCCTCGGTCGAATCCACCCGGACCAACTGCTGGAAAGTCCTCTCCCTCCGGATTGTCTTGTCCTCCTTGAGGAGCGAGCGAACCTCCGCAGTGACCTCGTTTTTTTGCTCGTGGGTCGGAGTCACCAGACCCACACTTTTGCCCGCCTTGAGCGTGTCGACGTAGTCCCGGGCCGCGGCCTTTGCCACTTTGTCCGGCTCCACCTGCCGGATGGCCCCCATCGCCTCCAGTCGGTCGAACCCGACGTTGGGGGCTCCTTCGTTGAACGCCTCCACCGCCGCCTTGTATTCTCCCTTCTGGCGCAGCACCTCGGTGAGCTTCGCCGCCTCCACTCCAGCGTGCATTCGCAGCGTCGAAAACACTCCACCCTTGGCGACGGCGTGGTTCTGCTCCTCACTCCCCAAGAGGACCAGACGGGCACCCATCTTGCGGGCCACGTTCTGAAGCCTCACCATGTCCGAAATCCCAAGCATGGGTGCCTCGTCCACAGCAATGACTCTTCCGACGAACTTCTCGGCAACGGTCTTGGCCAAGCACATGCCTTCTGTTTCCGTCAGGAACTTGGCGACCGTCGTCGCCTGTGGGAACCCCTCGTCGGCCAATACCTCGCGGGCGGCCCTCGACGTCGGAGCCAGCACGACAAACCTATCCAGCGGTCCTCCCGCAACGCCCATGGACCTCTTCACCTCCTCCTCCAGAGTTTTCAGTATCCTGGTCTTTCCCGTCCCCGCGACGCCCTCGACCATCGTGATGGAATCTGTCGACAACAGGACGTGGTTGACCGCGCCCAGTTGCTCACCCGACACGTCGTACTTGCCCTCCGGCACCGGCGTGCTCCGGATGGGGCGAAACCGCCCGGCACCGTCCTTGGCCATCTGCACCATCAACTTCTCCTCCTTGTACACCGCTTGGGTCGTCACCATCGGCACGCCGTCGATTTCTTTACGGATGAGCCCACGCCGCTCACACTCGGCCTGAATCTCGGGGAGCCGTGAGGCGTCCCAGCAGAGCCGAACAGCCTCGGAGAGCAAACGCTTTTCGGTCACCACCGCGGTCCGCTCGAAAAGGCGGCCCATCGCGTGCCGGGCGATATCCGCATCCGACCGGCGAAGGTCTTTGCAACCTCCCGAACCCCGGAGTCTGCCGAGCGACTCCAGGTCTCCCGGCTGCAGACGGGACTGCCAGTTGTCCGCAATCTCCTCGTTAGAGAGGTCATCGTCCTTCGTCACGCGGGTGCGCCTTCCGAGGTCGGCCTTTCGGTCGGGGTCGTTGACGCCCTTGTCGGCCGCCATCCGCTCGACCTGCCCCTTACGCTGAGAGAACTCCTGAATGAGCCGATCCGGCACCCCGGCGATTTCCCAGAACCGGCCCTTGGTCTCGATTTGGTAGCCCAGGTCCATCACCTTCTGGGCCAGGCGGGAGTGGAACTTGGCCTCGTAGAACAGGGCGTCACGTTTGAGGTCCCGAAACTGCACCGCCTTCAAGAACCCCTCGACCGGGTCCTCCGTGACGTTGAACACGAAGCAGTGCCCGTGCAGGTGCATATCTGGGAACCCCTTGACCGGACGGGCGGTTCGGTGGATGTACTCACCCCACACGAGGTTGCCGGTGTCGCGGTTGGTGTCCTGACCGTCCCGACGGACCCGGGTTTGGGCCTTCGCTTCGACCTCCGCCATCGTCTCCCGCATGGCCTCGACCATGGCCTGCTCGATGTCCCGGTCGCCCCCCAGGGCGGCAACGATGGAGACGCTCTTCGGACAGTTGAAGTTGAAGTCGTACGCCACCGTCCGGTTCGCAACGTTGCGGGCCGTGAGGCTTTCACCCGAACCGGGATGCCGATTGTCGCAGAGGGCCGACCAGTCGCGGTCCCGGATTTTCCCCACCAGCCCGAGGGACTCCGCCAACTTCCCCTGCCAGACACCGACCGCAAGTTCGGGCCCGGTGTACGTGTCCTCGTGCAGGTGCATGCCGCGGAAATAGGATTTCGCATTGGCAGTGATGGAGGTCTGTACAATCCGGAGCATGGGAAGTCGCCTCTGAGTTGACGGTGTTCTGGACTGAGGAGTGGACCGCTTTGAGGGTGCTTGAGGGCCCCAGGATTGGATACGCGCTTCAGCTTTTGCTGGTTGCAGGAAAATCGCTCAGACGTCTTCCCTAACCGTGGCTCTGGTGCCGGACTCCCGGCGGCCGTGGCCCGCTTTGGAGGCGCCGAATGCCCTGGAACGCCAGCGACAGTCAACCCCCGTCTGACGTTCCTGAACGAGGTCCAACCGTCAGGGTCGTGCCGCCACCCGTCACGCGCCCGGCGAACCGCAGCGGGATTCTGGACACGCCCTTGCTGACCTTCGAGGACAACGCGTGGACCATTCGCCACGCGGTTGAGGGCACCCAGATATTCGGGGGGAACGGGTCGGGCAAGACCAGCGGCAGCGGCCGGACCATCGCGAGTTCCTTTGTTCGGCACGGGTTCGGAGGGCTCGTGCTCACGGCCAAACCCGACGACCTTGACCAGTGGGTGGCCAATCTGGAGGCGGCGGGGCTCTCGCCCCAAGAAATCGTCGACCGCGTCGTGGTGGTCCAGACCCCCGAATCGCCGCCCTGCCGGGTCACCACGCCAGCGAAGCACGACCTGACACTACCCGACTGTCGCGCCTTCAACTTCCTGGCGTACGAGTTCGAACGTTGCGGAACGCTGACCCACGACATCGTCTCGCTCTTCATCAACGCCCTCTCGCCCGGGTCGGCCGCGGTTTCCAGCTCCGACCCCTTTTGGGACGAGGCCCTCCGCGAACTGCTGACCCATGCCGTGGACTTGGCGGCACTCGCCACACAGGCTTCTGAAGGCACCCCGAGGATTCGCCTGAACCACCTGCTCGACATCATCGACTCGGCACCCCAGAGTCTCGGCCAGGCCTCGTCGGACTCGTGGAGGGATCCGTCCCGCTCCGCCTGCTGGAGCGCTATCCGACTTGTTGCGGACAGGCTCGTGAAGACCAAGACCTTGTCGGCAGGGCGGTTGGCCGACTTCTCACGCACCCTCGACTACTGGACCAACCGGTTCCCTGCCCTGAGCGACCGGACCCGCAGCGTCGTCGTCACCTCACTCACCGCGAAGGCGTCGGGGCTGCTCCACTCGCCGATACGCGAGTTGCTGTGCGGAGATGACGACGGGGTTTCGAGCGATGCCCGCCCCGACGTGACGTTCTACGGGAAGATCGTGATTCTCAACCTGCCGGTCAAGCTCTATGGCGAGGTGGGGAGGTTCGCCCAGACGATCTGGAAGACGGTTTGGCAACGGGCGGTGGAGCGCCGGATCAAAGACCTTGAAACGAACACGGACCAGCGCCCGTTGTTCCTTTGGGCCGACGAGGCCCAGTACTTCATCACCCGCGAGGATACCGGCTTCCAGCAGACGGCGCGGGCGTCCATGGCGGCGACGGTGTTTCTCACCCAAAACATCTCCAACTACTACGCCGCGTTACCGGCCGCCAGCGCCAAGGCCACGACGGACAGTTTGGTGGGCAACCTCCAAACAAAGATCTTCCACGCGAACGGCGACCCTGCCACCAACGAGTGGGCCGAGCGTCTGTTCGGCAAGACTGTCCGAAGCATGGCATCATCGTCCGCAACCTGGTCGCACCAATCGGACTCCGTCGCGCAAGGTCGCAGTGCGAACATGATGTCCGTAGTGGAGGCGCAGCACTTCGCCCGCTTGCGAACCGGTGGCCCAGGAAAGAACTACTGCGTCGACGCGTGGGTCTACAAGGCCGGGCTGCCATGGGAACAATCCGCTGCGACCATGCTGGCGCTCGGATACAAGGAGGTTCCGCCGCACATCCTCCATTGCACGTTTCATCAGGGGGTGCTCTGATGCCGCTTCTGTTCCCGGAGTGGGACAAGTCTGCGAACGCCGCTTGGAAGCGGTTTTTCGAGGTCGGGGAACAGTTGCGACCCGAAGGGTCGCCGCCTCGGCGGTTGCTTACAGGGACCGAAGCCACATCGCTCCGGCTGCCACGAACCGACGTGGGATACACGGACGCGTCCCTGCGTCAGTTTCAGATGGCCGCGAGGAACCTGAGTGTGGAGGCTCTGGGGCACATCCTCCAACACCGCAGCGCCATCGACAGCCAACTCACCGACCTACTGACCCGCGGTCCCGACCTGGAGCGGATCCTCGCCGAGCGATTCCCGCCGGAACCTCCGCACAACATCCCGCACTCGCCGTATGAAGACCGTGGAGCCTTTGTCGTCCACCCACGAGTCGTTGCAACGCGGCAGGCCACCGATGCGGATGCGCCAACCGCTCAACTCGTCTGCAAACTCGGCCAAGGCACGGCGATCGCCGCGGACGGCGAACTCGCCAGACGAATGGCGTCAAACGACCTCGCGGGCATCGACGCGCTCACACTCCGTGCGGTGCTTGTCTACACGAGCCTCCACGCGACGCTCGAAGCGATGGGGGCCGTGGATCAGATGCGGTTGCCAGACGTGTGGGGGCATATGGGCCGATCGACGCCAAGCCATGAGAACCAAGTCCAGTTGTGCTGCTGGTTCCGCATCGGCGAACGGGTCCGCGTCTATCTGTCTCCAAGATTCTCGAATGTCGGCAACGCGATCGGCGTGAGTTGTGCCCACGCCATCCTCTTCATCCAACCCTGGATGAACCTGCACCGACAGGATGACCACAGCTGGTGGATCTCGTTGGCGGAGGGCAGCTACACGCACTTCAGCAGCGAGGTCGGGCTTTACCACTCGTTCGCCAGCACGTTCAAGAACGCGAAAGCCAACGGCAAAGATAAGCTGCTCTACTTCGACACCAACCGCAACGCCGCTGCACTGAGAGGGCTTCTCGGCCAGAGGGTTGGTGCCGTTGTCGGTGGGCGAGAAATGGCCTTCTACAGGGGCGGCGACCCCAACAACCGCGTGGCCTACAGCGATTCAAACAAGAGCTTCGTGAGCTTCGTGGCCAACGAGTGGCCCTTCGATGCCGGCTCCATCGCCACCCTCATTGTGGAGTCGTTCAAGGGAGCACTCCGTCGCGAAGTCGGCGGGCTGCAGCAGCGACTGCAAGCGGACATTCGTGCCGCCCAGTGATCTTCAACTTGGCGGATCTGGCAGGTCGCCGCGTTTCGCGTCCCGATCGGTTCCGCCCATGTCGTGGACATGGGTGTACCGATGTAGCACCACCGCCATACTCCCCACCGCCACCCCAACGTACACCCACGGTGGGACAAGTCCATCGAGGACTTCCACGAACGATGGCCCCATCGGCGTGTACCAAAGGAGCGCGTGCATAGCAACGCATACGCCGAGCGCTGCGGTGGCGTACGCGACGTGGTTGCGGATTTGGAACGCGGCCTCGTGATCCCTCGCCCCCCTGTACACAGCCGCGACGAAGCCGAACGAGGGGATGAGCACAATCGCCAGCAGCACCGCCGCGGCGCCGTTCAGGAGCGGAGCACCACTGCCTCCGAGCTTGAACGTTGCGACACGATCGAATAAGCCCACCGACGGGGCTTCTCCCGGCAGCGGTGCGACCAGATTCACAAGCTGTCGCTGGGCCCACACGCCGAAAAGTTTGTAGTGCACCCAGAAGGCCATTGCCGCGCCAACGGCCACGCCCACCAGCGTCACAACCCGCCACAACGTTGCCTCCAGCATCGGCGAGCGGATGACCATCCGGACCACCGGCATCAGCTTCCACACAACGGCGCGCGAGGCCATCCAAGGCATCCCCACGACCATTAGACCCCAGCGCGAGCCGATGGATACCGCGAGCCCGAGAAGCAAGGCGCAGAAGAGGAACAACACCACGATGCCGAACGCTTGCTGCACAGCGACCTCCACGCCCCAATGAGGGCCCAGATTCTACGGAGGTATTCCTGATTCCGCCGGGGCACGAGTCGACCGGGAGTGAGGCTCAAGAGCGGCTGACCCTAATGCGACATGTCCCCGACCGGGCTCCATAACCACCATCAGGAGTCGCCGAGCAGGTGGCGACCGGCCTATCGGCCCCGCGGGGACGTCGCACACGACGTGCCCGAGAGACCGGTGGTGCAACGCAAGGTTTTCTTGCAACGGTTGACTCACGCACATCCATTACTGAAAGGACGACTCATGAAGCAGACATTGACTCGCGCACATTCGGAACTCTTCCGGCGTACGCCGGACGAGCGGTTCGCTACGTTTGACGACCTCTACCAGCACTGCCAGCGGCAGAAGGAAAAGTCGACGGACTCCTGGCTCCTGCCGCACGAACTGCGGACGGTGCCATCATCAGACGGACGGCTGGACGTGTCCCTCAGTCCCACTGACGAGCGGTTGTTCCGGCTGAACAACTGGAGTTTCACGCAGCTCTGCCAACTCGCGGGCGTCAGCCGCGACACGGTCAACCGGCTCACGCCCGAGACCGCGTCAACGGTGTTCGACGAGACGTTTCCCGACGGTGCCAAGCCGCTCCAGGTGTTCTCGTCGGAACGGAACATCCGCTCTGTGCACGGGGCGAGCTACACCCGGCTCCACAACGTGGAGTTGCTGTCGCTCGTTCGCGAGTTCGGGACGGACTTCCAGCCCCCGCAAGAGTCGGGTGCACCCGGATCGTCGGGAGGAAGCGGCCTGTACTGCGGTGAGCAGGACATGTTCGTGTTCCTGATCGACCCGACCGGCTGGGCGGAGATCGAGGGGGAGGCGTTCGCGCCCGGGTTCTTCCTGTGGAACTCGGAAGTTGGATGCCGCTCCGTCGGCGTGCAGACGTTCTGGTTCCAGGCGGTCTGCGCCAACCACATCGTGTGGGACGCGGTGGAAGTCGTCGACTTCTCCCGCAAGCACACGGCCAATGTGGGCGACGCCCTTCGCGAGATCCGGAGGATCATCCATCGGTTGGTGGAGACACGTGACGCACGCCGTGACGGCTTCGTCCGCGTCATCCGCAAGGCGATGGGGGAATCGACCGGCAGCGATGCCGACGAAGTCCTCACCTTCCTGAGCAAGCACGGCATCCGCCGAGCCCTGGCGAAGGAGGCACTGGAATCGGCCCGGACATCCGGACGGTTCACCATCTTCTCGGTCGTTGATGCGCTTACGCGTATTGCCGGCCGAGTCCCCAACGCGGGCGACCGCACGGAGATCGACACGATGGCGTCCGAACTCCTGGCCCTGGCCCGATGAGGTTTTGATCCAAGGTTGAGAGACACAAACCGCACCACCGGTTCTCTCACCTTTTCAAAACTGCGTTCGATGGAACGGGGGTTGACAGGCTCCCCCCTTCTCGTGCTACAGAAAGGACGTTCTGGTGCATAACGCCGGAACGCCTATGGAAGACGAAACAGACCAACCCGGGTCCGGAGACGGGGAACTCTTGACAACGGACCCCGAGTATGCGGGATGCCCGGGGACCATGCTGAGGTCGGGACCCGTCGTTGTCCAAGGTCTGACGGAGTTTCTGGCCGCTGGCGTCCGCAACGCCGCGACCCGCGACGCGTACGCCCGAGCGATCCGCAGATTCGTTCACTGGTGCGACATTCGGGGAACACCGGACCTGGTGTCCATCACCCCGCTCCACGTCGCTGCCTACATCGAAGAACTTGGACAGCGACACGCCGCTCCGACGGTCAAACGAGCCCTCGCCGCGATCCGCACCGCGTTCGATTGGCTCGCGATGCGGGGGTGCCTTCCCAACAACCCCGCCGCCCCCGTCCGGGGTCCGCGGCACGTCATCAGCCGCGGCACCACGCCCGTCCTCACCGTCGAGGAGACCCGGCTGCTCTTGAACGCGATCCCACGCGGGTCGGTCATCGGACTCCGCGATCTCGCCCTCATCGGCACCATGGTCTACACGTTCGCACGTGTCAGCGCCGCCGTGGGGATGCGGGTCGGCGACTACTTCCAACAGGGCAAGCGGTGGTGTGTCCGCCTTCATGAAAAAGGCGGGCGCCTGCATCAGGTTCCCGCCCATTCCCGTCTCCAGGAGCACATGGACGCATACCTCACCGCCACCGGCTACGACCTATGCCACGACGCACCACTCTTCCGCAGCGCCGACACCCGCGGTCGGCTGACCGACGGACCCATGTCTCGCAACGACGCACTCCGCATGGTCAAAAGAAGGGCCGCCGAGGCCGGTCTCTCGCCCACCACATGCTGCCACTCATTCCGGGCCACAGGCATCACGGCGTACCTCTCCAATGGCGGGCTCCTGGAGACCGCCCAAGCCCTGGCCGGGCACGCGAGCGCACGCACGACGTCGCTCTACGACCGCCGGGCCGAGGCCGTCAGTGTTGGGGAGGTGGAACGGATCAACATCTGAGATTATCGCGGCCGAGGGTTGGAGGGAGTAGGCGTAGCCGGCGGCGGGTCACGCGGTGGAGCCGGGTTTGGGCTTGTACTCGACCCGGGAGCGCGGAGCTCCTCCAACCCCTCCAGCAGGCCGGGCGCCGGGTCACCCGGCAATGCTGGCTTGTTCTCGGTCTCCCGCGACACCTCCCGCTCGACTTCTAAGACAGGGTGACCGAAGGGACTCACGATCCTCCGCTCGAAGTTCAACCAGAGATGACTCACCCCGGTCAGTCCCGCCGCGGCACGCTTGCGGTTCAGGGCCCGCAGGAGGTAGAGGAGCTGTTTCCGCACGGGCGCGTACGGGAGCCATCCGATGTTCCGCAGCTCGTGCCCGAGTTGCTCCACAGTCCGCTTGGTGGCCACTTCCTCGAAGTACGCCTTGGCCCGCTGGAACTCTCCCGGCTCGATGCGCACGCAGGCGTGCCCGCCGCGATGACTGATGGAGTAGCCGAAGAACTTCACCGGCTCTCTCCGGCAGTCCACTATCGACTCCCCCTCGCGGTCGAAGAACACATGCGTCCCGTGGGTGGCAATCAGGATGAAGAACCGTTCGTACCGGAGGTATTGAATGCTCGCCTGCCCGAGGGCTTTCCGCCACGCGCGGGCCCACTTCGTGACGTCGATGTCGTACAACTCCACCAGTTTGGCATCGACACCGGCAGGGTCCTTCTCGGCCGGGATGATGCCCGTGACGTAGAACCAGTACCCGTGGCGGATGTAGCTCACGGCCAGTTGTTGAACGAATCCGGCGACGGATGTGGCGATGCACCTGTACATGACCACCGGTCGCGGCAATCCGAGCATTCGATCCACCCGGAAGGCCCGGACCGAATGACCGTTCTCCTTAGAGCACACACTGCGGCGCGGGGCCATAACTCTCGGTGATGTCTTTGCGACGGGGCCGGTCTGGCGTGCCGCGAAGCGAGCGACCTGGCATATTTGCATACATCACAAGTCGACTCGCTCCACACACCCGGCCACCCGTCGCGGCATCATTCACTTTGACATTGAACAAGGACCGTTCATGCTGCACCTCCCCGTTCCCCGCCTTCAATGCCTGCTCTTTCCACGACCCCGCGTACTGCCGCGACGTTCTCGCTGGCGAGCCCGCCACTCTTCCGATGCGACTTGGCGCGGCCGGTTGCGGTTGCCCGGAGCCCCGCGAGCCTTAGTGTGCCGGTGCGAACAAGTTGGGAAAGCGCCGGACCCTTGATTCCCACTTCTTCCTTTCAAGCGGCAAAAGCTCCCCGAGCGCGTCAAAGGCCTGACGCCACTCAACATCGAGCGGGTCCGGCTTCTCCCACGAGCGCTGCTCCTGATGCTCGCGAAGCATGCGGGTCCGGTCCATCGCGAACGCGGTGTGCTCGCTCCCACGCTCCAGGAGATACCGAATGACCCCGCGGAACTCGTCCATGTACCACTCGGGCCGGCCCTTCGCCGGCGTCTGCTGCATGTCTTCCAGCTCCTCGAAGTCCATGCGTTCACTCGGGTGCTTGCGCCGGTAACGTGCCGCTGGAGGCCTCGTCACCAGGCTCGGATAGGGATCGTGGCAGCTACCGGGCGTCCATCCTCGGTCGATCCACTCCTGGAACGTCACCGCAATCAAGCCGATCGGCACGTCCTCCTGCACGTGGCTCTCCGCAAGGAACACTTCCCGGTCCATGTCCCAGACCACCTCGGAGAGGTGCAGCCCCAACGGTTTCGGGCAGTTGTCCATGCCCTTGGCGAATAGCACGAGCCCCTCGTGGGCCGGGAACGGCAACGTGAGTGATCGAGTCAGGCACACCGGGGCACCGTCGCGGACCATCGGAATCAGACCGAGCTTGAGGTCGAGTTCGAGCGTGTACATCCCGAACGATACTCGGGCAGTTCGCGTCTCCGTTCCGAGGTTACTAGTGCTGTTTCGTGATGAGCGTTCACTCCGCCTACCCCGGACGTGTAATATCCCCGACGTCTAGATCGTCCGCCAGCCCACTGGCGCCAAGCAGAGGCTCCGGGCGTTCGAGTCGCTCACGGGCGGTTGATGCCGAACGCCGTGCGCACGCACACGCTCGACATCGCCCAGACCGAGAGTGCTGGCTGTATTGGGGGCACAGCCAGCCAAGCCCGAAATCAACCTTCAGAACGAACCTTCATTCCGGCCACGTGAGGGCAGAGCATCCGGGACTCCCGGTCCTCGTACTCCCCACCCAGCCCAACCTCCGACACAAACCTTCTTCATTGTCATCCTTCTCGGCCCGCGACAGCACGGCGGAACGCCCCTCTGGCTTCCAGAATTGACGTTGCGTAATCCATGGTCGTCGCGTGACCCTCTCAGCAAGTCGTCAGCGCCTTCCTTGGCATTGTCTGCACCTACTCAGTCGGACCGCCGCCCAACAGCTCCGCCCGCCAGGGCATCGCTCATCAGGCCGTCCGCACCTCCAATCAAGGACGTGGCCCGGAGGGGAGCGGACGAACCGCTCCCCTCCCCTAGCCACGACATCATCGAGACGGGATTACCCGTCACGGCTTTCCTCCCGGCCTTGTGCCCGGCACCACCCGTTAGCACGCCGACGTTCGGACCACTGCCTTGCAGTCCGGGCGCGGGGCTGGTCGCCCCGTGTGTACTTGCCGCACTCTCCCAGTCCAACCCGTTTGAATCACCCGACTGACACCCGTGCTTCATGCACGGAGTCGGGCACCGGGAACCACCCCGGCGGGATCGGACCTTCCCGAGTTCGCCACAAACGTCTACCTGCTGCTCATGTCGCTAGGACCTTTTCGGGGTCCGGGCCGTGTGTCGCCCGTCTGCCCTCCCGGGCAGAACAGTGTTTGCGCCAGTTTGTGCCGGCGATTTCGCGAGCCAGAAACCAGAAGCTGCTCGCTACCCATCGACGCACGGTTCTTTGCCGTTCGGCTCCATCTTCAGCAGGTCTTACCGGCAAGCCCTTTCGGGCCGCAGTGTGGTTGAGCTCTTCATCGGCACGGCTTTCGCCGCGCCGCCGGAGGGTGTCGCCCTCCGGGTGTTCGCGTCGCCGCGGAACACACTCCCCACGCCGGCCAAGGTTGAACGGGCTGCCGCCTGAAGCGGCGTTACGCCCTGGTCCCCCTTGGAGGGATTTGCACCCATTCGTTCGTGACCGCCTGACCTCAAGGCCAGGTGTGCCCTCGTCGCCCGGCTTCAACGGGGCGCAGTCCGACTGCTTCCACGTAGAACACCGACGAACAGTGTTATATCGAATAGAACGCTGGGATTGTCCCTGTGGTTGCAGGGGTTTGGTGCCACAGCGAGCTTTCGTCGAACCGGACGAGCCAATCTCTTGGCATCCGGCTCTACGGGTCAACGACCATGTGCGGGAGGTCACTCCGCATCCGCTGTTCCGGTTGGTGGCCGGAATCACGGCGTCGTTGCCCGTCTCAATGATGTTGTGCGACGTTGTGCGTCACCAACTGTCGCGAAGTCTTTTCGCGAGAGGGTTGGTTGTACCAGAACGGTGTTTGCTAGTCACGAGGAGGCTGGCAATCGAGGAGGGCGGAGGTGATGGCCGCAGCCACACGCCGCTCGAAGGTTGCTCGGTCCGCGTCGTGTCGCGACCCGTTCGCGGGCAGGCGCCACGGCTCGGCGATGGTCACGCGGGACTCAATCGCTGCCAAGCAAGGGGCGAGCGTCAGCAGCACGGCACGGACGGCGTGCGAACAACTGAGCCGCGTGCCGGTCGCCCTCCGAAGCCGGTCGATGAGATCGTCGAGGACCTGCACAGCTTCATCGCTGAGGACCAGTTCTCTCTTGACCGAACGGCGGCGCTGGCGGGAGGGCGGGACTTCGCCACCTCCCGATGCCAGGACGGCAGGACGCGGCGATGCGGCGGGATCCAGAGCACGAGTAACGGCGGATGCGTCGATGAGCCGGGCGATGGAACTGGAAGGCGGTGGGGTGGTTAGTGGCTTGGCCATGACTACACCCCGGAAACCAACTGATCCGCTACCGTGAGCACGGCCGGTGCGTCCCATTCGGGAGGATCGGCGAGTGTCCCACTGAGGAACGCGTCGCGATGAAGCGTGCGGTGCTCAAACTCGTCAATCAGGCGACGGAACTGTTTGGCTACAAACAGCGTGTCCTGTCGCTCATGGTCGAAGACGGTCTTGCCGTTGCCCGACATCATGGGCACGACAACCGCCTGGCTGATGGCAGTGCGGAACCGCCGGCCGGGCATGAGCTGCTGAACAAGGTCATCTAGTTGGCACCGAAGGCTTCTTGTACGCCCATCCACGTTCGTAAAGACCACGCCCAGCACTTCAAGCTCGGGATTCCGGCGGGCCCGCACATCCGCGATGTCGCGGCATGCTTCCGAGAGCCCGGCGAGCGCCAGCGGATGAGGGAAGGCCGAGAGCAGGAACCACTCCACGGAGGAATACGCCGCCACGGTCGTGATGGCCCCGGCGGACGGGGGCGTATCGAGGATGATGAAGTCGTAGGTGTCACGGGCCGCAGCGAGAACGCGGTCTAGCACCCGGGTTCGGTCCACGAACTTCGAGAGCATGGAATCCAGTTCCGAAAGCTGCGGTCGCGACGGGACCAGATACAACCCCTCCGGCAAGCCCTCCGCAACGACGAATGACTCCAAGGGTTCGTCGGTTGTGAATAACTCCAGGGCGCCCGAATACGCGTTCTCCGGTACCCCCAGGTGACGCGTCGCGCCAGCCGCAGGGTCAAGATCAACGACCAGGCACCGATATCCTCGCTTCGCGAGCCCGGCGGCAACATGGACCGCGATGGTTGTCTTGCCAACGCCTCCCTTCTGATTTCCCACAGCCACGGCAATGCCGTGCCTCAACTTTCTATCCATGCTTCCTCCTGTAAATAGCGGCCAGCGATCCAGTCCGAAGGCCGGGAATCCCGACCGCCTGACTACAGGCATACCACGAGTCTCAGCCACGCGCAAGAGCCATCCGCACGAACGCGAACACGATTCGCCCGTTGTCGGGACGACACGTTTCGGTGTAGGGTGAGGCTAGAAAAGTGAGACGCCCGGTGGAGATCGGGCGTCCAAGAAACGAGAACCATTTGAATAGGGATGGTGCCGGTCGGAGCGACCGGCACCGGTGAAAGACTGACCGGCACGAGGGTCTGGCCTGAGCCGTCGACCGATCCGGAACCCACCGGACGGAGACGGTTTCACCGCTCCTTCGTTCGTAGCGCACTCCGCGGGCTTCTGTCAATGCCCGCGTTGCGCCCCATGCCGAATATTCCTTCGCGATCCTTCCGGCGGACTTCCCGCGAGCCGGACATCGGAGGAGGACCATGCTCAGACCACAATCACCCACCATCCAGGGCAGGACCACCGCGGCAAAACCCGACGGCGGATTCGTGTTCATTCCCGCAGCGGCGCTTGTTGCCCTCTGGGAGGGATACAGACGCGACGAACTGGAGCTGTACGACGTCCGCGTAGCCCTCGCCCTCTTCGAGGCCGTTGCGACCCGTCAGGGCGCCGCAATCCGTGCTCCGGTAGAGGGCCTGATGCCCACCATCGAGCACCTCACAGAATCGGTCGGCCCCAGCCGCGTTCGTGCAGCTCTCAAAAGGCTCGCCAAGGCGTGCATGCCCGTCGTCCTGCTGGCAGCCCGGCGTCCCGATGTTCGGAGTTTCGTGGACCTTCTCTCGGCAACGGCCACCGCGGAAGTCACCAACCATCGCCGCCGCGTACCAGTGCCGCGTCGGATGCTGAGGTTCCTGGCACGGTGTGCACGCCCCGCGATCACGGCCGTCGTCTTCGGCCACCTCCTGCGCGGGCTGTACTACCGGAACGGCCAGTGCGTCGCCGGCGGCACGTGCAAGGCGTCATGGATCTCGACCGTGTTCGGCCTGGACCTCCGGACGGTGAAGTCCGCTCGCAAAGTCTTGGTCTCGCTGGGATGGCTCATGCCTCTCCCCACGCCCCAGCACCTACTCAACCGATTCGGCCCACGGTTCCTGATCGACATGCGATGGCGTGCCCCGGCAAGGCGCCAAACGCCACCCCGGGACGCCCAATCCACACCCCAATCGCCACCCCCAGAGAAGAACGGGAATCTCTCCTTACGGAGAACTGGAAACCAGGAACGCACCGAATCTGGCATTTGTTTGCATCGGCCGATCATGAACCAGGTCGTTGAGGAGGACCTATCGCAGAACGACCGCCTCCAATCGCTCTACGAGGAAGCGGCGCGCACGTCCCTGTTCATGCCCTCGCAGGCCAAGCGTCTGGCGTTCTTTGCCGCCGCAGAACATGCCCAAGCCGTTGCCACCCAGAACGCTCCGGGCCTCTTTGTGACCATCGTCCGACACGGTCTGTGGACGCACATCAACCTCGAAGACGAAGACCGGGCCCGGCGACGGCTTCAGGCCCTCGACTTTGGCGAGCCCCCGGCCCCGGCCGAAACCGCGGCCGACCCCGGCCCGACCGCAGGCTACCCGGCCGCCGAAGGCCAAATCCGCGATGGACTTGATTCTTCTGGAACGTGTGTTAGCATGTATGCGTACGGTCCTTCACCTGGAGCCTTCCATGGCCAAGCGTCCCCAACCTGTTGTCTCAATCGGCGACCGCCTTCGTCTTCAGCGTGTCGAAAAACTCAACAAGGGTCTCCGCGAGATGGCCCGCTTCCTCGACATCGCGCCGGCACACCTGACCGACATCGAGAACGGCCGTCGGAACCCATCCGAGGACCTGCTGGTCCGCATCGCGGCGGCGTACCAGATGCCCGTGCCCGACCTGCGGTCGGCGTTCTCCAAGCCCGAGTCGATCGTGGAGGAGATTGCGAGTGATTCCCCGACGGAGGCCGAGAAGGTTCCCATGCTGCTCCGCTCCACCCGCGGCATGACCCCCGCTCAGTACGACGAGTTGATCAGGCAGGCCAAGAAGATCACCGGGAAGAAGGGCAGTGCTGAGAAGTGACCGCACCAGGCCTCCAACTCTGGCCCGCAATGCGCCGCGTCGAACGCGCGGCGTGGAATGCGATCGTCCGTTGCACGCGGGCGAAGAAGCTGACCATGCTCCCCCTTCCGGTCCCGGTGGAGGCATGGATCGAGGGTCCTCTCAAGATCAAGTTCGGCGTCGTCGACCTTTCGGCACTCGGTCCAAGTGTCTTGGGGGTGTCTAGGCCGAAGCTGCGGGAAATCCTGGTCAGCCAGGCCATTGCGGATCAGGAGGCTCGGTTCCGGTTTACCGCTGCTCACGAGCTGGGGCACGTGCTGCTGCACAGCAAGCTGCGCGACGAGTTCCGGGAATCGGCCGACCGTGATTATGTCGAGCGACGCATCGAACGCGAGGCCGACCGCTTCGCGGCAGCGTTCTTGATGCCACTGCCAACCCTCTGTACCGAGATCACCCGAGTTTGTCAGGCCAACGGAGCCGAGCCCGATTCTGTGCTGGCCGGAACCAGCGAAGGAGACCCAGCCTCGCGTCGGGTCTTCGGTAACATCGTCTTGCCGCACGTGACTCGCCGATTTGGTGTCTCTCTCTCGGCCGCTGTCCATCGGTTTTGCGACGTCACCTTCGCCACCGGGCAACCCGCCCTGCCCCGCGAGGTGTGCCGTTCGTTCCTCTCTGATCATCAGGTTCGGGAGGCGGTTCGCCGTGACTGACAGTGTTTCTACGCGCCCAATGTTCGCTTGTTCGCGTACATGCAATGGACTTGGCCCATGAACCAACCGCACCCTAACACCCCGCCCCATCCACTGCCGGCACCACCGGGCAACGGATGTGATCCTGGGCTCGCTTCCCGTCCAGCCACCGGCGATCAACCGCGCTGGGAGACCGCCGGCGGTGGGTTCACCTTCTGCACCCGCTGCGGCGATGCAACCTCCCAAGACATCCCGTTCTGTCGCCGTTGTGGCGCCCGCCGTTGCGCCTCCTGCGGCGAGTAACCACCGCACCCACCCAGGCCGAAAGGACAGCACAATGCCGCATCCTGCTCGAATCAAAAACCGGCCCCTCGGCGCCGCCGCCGCGAAATCCTTGGTTACGGCCGCTCGACGGGGTCCGACTCTGTTTGCACGGAGCACCAGCGGCGAAATCGCCTGGTCTCTGGGCGCAATGGACCGCTCCATGCTGTACGCCCTTGCCCTCGAAACCGGCGTATCCGCCGACGAGGCCCGTCAGTTGACCCCGAACAACTTCGACCTCGAAGCCGACATTCCAACCCTCATCCTCCCACCGACCGCTGCCTCGCGTCGTCGCCACCTTCTCTTCCCTCTCACCGGCGTGATGGCATCGATGATGGGCGAGTTCATGCTCGACCGCGAAGTTGCCAGTCCCATCTTCAACCTGCCCGACACAGGCACGATGGACCGGATCGTTGAGTTCGACGCTCACGCGGCGGGAATCTCCGTGGGTACCTCCATCACGTTCGCATCGCTCGCCAGCGTGTTCGTCGCCTCCCTGCACGCCGACTCGAACGGGTCCGGGTTCCGCCCGTGGAATGGGGCCGCCGTGCAAGTGCTCCGCTCCACCGACCTCTGAGTCTTTCTCCTCCCGCTTCGTTTGCCTGCCCGGTCCCCGACCTCGGGAGTTCCCACGTGCGTCGCCCCGCCCCCGACAACCCGACCCGAACGGCGGCCCGCGTGACAGGAGCGGTCTCCGAGCATACCTTGATCGTCAACGAAGACGCCGCCCGGCGGTGGCTGGTTCGCGTTGTTTCGGCAAGGGCGGTTCAACTCTACCGGGAAGCGCGTGACCGGCGGGGAAACGAGCCGAAGCACACCGACGAGGGTCATCATGGTCCAGACAGCGCCACATGACAGAGGGAATGGCCACGGCGGACGGATGTCGGCGGGCGTCGTCAAGCAAGACGCCCTCTACGCACGATATTCGAGTCATGCTCAGGACGACTCGACCAGTCTCGACGTGCAGATCGAGGCGTGCGAACGTGCCGCGGGCAAGCCGCTGAATCACTTCATCGACCAGGCCAAGACCGGCCGGACGACCGGCGGTCGTACCGAACTGCTTCGACTTATCCAGGAGGCGGAGGCGGGACGTATCGGCAGATTGTTCGTGTACAAGTTCGACCGTTTGGGGCGTGCCGCCGAAACGCACGTGCTGGTGGAGGACTTGGAGCAGTGCGGCGTCGAGGTCATCAGCGTCACGGAGGGAACGAACGCGCTCGCCAGGGGCGTGCAGCTCGTTGTGGCCGCCGACTACAGCCGCGTGCTCGCTGAGCGTACCCGGGCCGGACTTGTCCAGCGTCACAAAGAGGGTTGCTGGACGGGCGGCCCACCGCCCTACGGCTACCGCATTGTCGCCGGCGCTGACGGCAAGAAGCGTCTTGTCGTCAACGAAGACGAGGTGGAGACGGTTCGATTCGTGTTCGACACCTACCTCTCCGAATCCATCGGCTTGAAGGAAATCGCTCGCCGGATCCGGCAACGCGGCGTTCCGACACGGCTCGGCGGCCCGTGGGGATTCGGCACGGTGCGAAGTATCCTGACCAATACCATGCTTACCGGCGAGGTCCGCTATCTGCGGCGGTGCTTCAAGCTCAACCGCGACACCGGACGCCGGGTGCCCCGCTTCAACGAACACGACCGGCACGTCGTCAAACGCGACGAGTCACTGCGGATCATCAGTGACGACGTGTTCAGCCGCGCACAGGACCAACTCGCGGCCAACGCCGCTGACAGGCCCCGCGGCGTCGCTGAGCTCCGGCCTTTCACCCGCCACCTCTTCTGCGCTGGCTGCGGCAGCGTGTTCTACTCCAGGAAGAGCACCAACACCAAGGGCGAGTACCGCTACTACGCCTGCGGCCAACGCCAAGCCGTCGGCCCTGAGGCGTGCAGCAACACCGCCTCGCTCCGCGAGGACAAGCTCATGGTCCGCGTTCAAGCAGCGATGAGCGCCGTGTTTGAGGACATGGACGGAGTCCTGGATGAAGTTGCGGCTATGTCCCGGGAGGCACTTGAGCTCAACCGGACAGAATCAGGTCGGCTGAAGGCAGGGATTGCCGAAGCCGACAAGATGCTCGCGGGGTTGACTCGTGTCCTGGTGGATCCTGACATCGATCCGCTGGCCAAGCGGTCCATCTCTCGCCAGATTGCTGAACACGAGGCCAAGCGGGAAGACCTGCGGCGGAATCTCGATGCGGTCGCAATCCAAGCCGTCGACGACATGGATGACCTGATGGCCGCCTGCCGGGAAGCGTTCCTTGAGGCCAAGGCGAACTTCGCGGGCCTGATGAATCCGGCCCAGGTCAATCGCTTTATCGCGGAAGTTGTCGGCCCGATGCTGGTCCTGCCGGACGGAAACATCGTCCAAAAACCAACCGCCCCCAAAGACGAGTCTTTGGGGGCGGTGAAAGTAGCGGGGGTAGGATTTGAACCTACGACCTCCGGGTTATGAGCCCGACGAGCTACCAGGCTGCTCTACCCCGCAATCTGGATGAGTTGTAGGCGCGCACGGCACATCGAATCAAGGAATCCCCGGCCGGGGCACTCGCAGAACCCCTATTCCGTGCGGAATGGCATAGGACGTCGTCGTGTGCACCTGCGGAATCCCCGGTGCGAGGTCCGGCCCGGGTGAACGGCCACGCTCATTCTGCGTTTGGCGTTGGCCCGGTGCCGTTCTGTCAATGCCGCGAACCCTACCATCGCCGCGAATGACCGACCGAATCAACGTTCTCCTCATCGGCGGCGGCGGGCGTGAGCACGCGCTGGCCCTGAAACTCTCTCAATCGCGGCGCCTCGGCGACCTGTGGATCACGCATCCCGACAACCCGGGCCTGGCGTCGCTGGGCAAGCCAGTCGATGTGCCGGTGAGCATCCGCGAGTCGTACCGCCTCGTGCAGTTCTGCGACAAGAAGAAGATCGGGCTCGTGGTGATCGGGCCCGAAGACCCGCTCGTCGAGGGCTTCGCCGACAAGCTCGCGGCACCCGGGCGCCTGGTGTTCGGCCCGAGCAAGGAAGCCGCGCAGCTCGAGGGCAACAAGGCGTGGTCGAAGGACATCATGCGCGCGGGAGCTATCCCCACCGGGGAATCGCACGCGTTCAGCGATGCCGAGAACGCCAAGACGTACATCCGCTCCCGCCGCCATGTGCCGGTAGTCAAGGCCGCGGGACTGGCCAAGGGCAAGGGCGTATTCGTCCCGGATTCCATCGAAGAGGCGGTCCGAGCTATCGACCGGATCATGGTGGAGCGGGCCTTTGGTGATGCCGGGCGCACCGTGGTGGTGGAGGAACGCCTCACCGGGCCCGAGGTGTCAGTCTTGGCGATCGTTGACGGGCGGAACATCCTCATCCTGCCGCCGTGCCAGGATCACAAGCGGCTCGGCGACGGGGACACCGGCCCCAACACCGGCGGGATGGGCGCGTTCTGCCCTTCGGGCACCGTCACCGAGGAGCTCATGCTCAAGATCGAGCGCGAGATCTTTGTTCCGACGGTGGACACGCTGCGCCGAGACGGGATCGAATTCCGCGGCGTGCTTTACGCGGGGATCATGCTCACGCACTCGGGCCCCAAGGTGCTCGAGTTCAACGTGCGCTTCGGCGATCCTGAGTGTCAGCCCCTGATGGCACGCCTCAAGAGCGACCTGCTCGAACTGCTGCTGGCGGCATGCGAAGGTAAGCTCGACGAGGTCGAGGTCGAGTGGGACGATCGTGCCGCGTGCTGCGTGGTGATCGCCAGCCAGGGGTACCCCGACAAGCCCAAGCTGGACGTTCCCATCACCGGCATCGACGAGGCGAACGACATCCCGGGAGTCACGGTGTACCACGCGGGCACCAGGCGAACCCCCAAAGGCGAGATCGTCACGGCGGGAGGGCGGGTGCTGGGCGTCACGGCTCTCGGCAACGACCTCGAACAGGCGCGGCAGTCCGCCTACGCGGCGGTCGAAAAGATCCATTTCGATCGGATGCAGTTCCGCCGCGACATCGGGGCGCCGCGACGCGAAGCCGTTACCGCGGCGCGGGGCCGGCCCGGCGAAGCGCCCTGATCGCATCGAACACCGTCGAATCTTCAACCATCACGAGCGCGACCCTTACGGCCTGGCCTTCGCCCCGGCTTCGAGCCACTCGGTGATCGCCGTCACTCCCTGCCCCGAATAGGTTCGCCACGCACCGCCAGAGCCGACGGTCAGGCTGTGCTTTGCACTCTGACTGGTTGGCACCAGCAGCGTGCACTCTTCCACTTTCGCCCGGTCGGGCGAGATGATGTCGACCCGCGCCGCCACGCGCAGGCCCTCCGGCTCATCCAGTCGGACCGCACCGGCCCGCTCCTGCGTGACCAGTTTCAGCACCGCGTCAAGCACCGCCGACGTGCGGGTGCTCGCGGGATCCTCGCCGGCTTTCCAGCCGCCCGGCGTTCGCGTCGCGGTCCACGTGGTGTCCTGATTCTCTGTTCGTATCGAAAAAGCCAGAGCTCCTACACCCGCAAGCGGAGTGCGAAGCGCGACCCGTGAGACAAAAGCGGCGGGGTCTGCGGGGATGGCGTTCACCGCTTCGCGGTCGACGGTGACCAGCGCGGGTCCCCAGATCACAGCAGAGGTTCGCGTGCTGGGGACCTCGATCATCGCTTCGAGCCGGGCAAAGAGCGATGACCCTCCAACATCCGCGGCCCCGCCGATTGTCACGCTCTGCACGACCGTCCATCGGTCCGCATCCCCCGCTCCTCCGCGGTGGGTCGATTCCACGACAATCTTCGACGCGGGCCCGGCCAGAGCCTGATCGCACTCGGGCGTGGCCCGCGCGAGGAAGCTCCGCACCGCGCTCGATGCCAGGGCGTTGAGCACCGTCGTGACCGTCGGTTCGTCCGCCGGCGCGACCAGCGGGGCCTGCATGCCCCAGGACTTGCCGACTCGAGCGAGCACGATCTCGCGGCTGCCCGAGCCGATCGTCAGGCGCGAGGCGTCCGACACTTCAGTCCCAAAGATCGACGGCTCCCGCCACGCCTCAATGCCCTCGCTCTGAAACACCTGGAGCAACGCGGACTCCGCCAGCGCGGCAGCCGGAGGCGAAGAGCCTTCAAGCGTTACCCGCGTCCGCCCGGCCACGGCGCCCTCACCCAGCAGGAGCACGCGTTGAGCTGCGCCGCTGGTGCTGATGGTTACCCGCGTCGCCTTCGGGTCACTAGGCCCGGACCCGGCCGCGGGATCGGACATCAGCTCCGCAAGGAGCCGCAACGCCGCCCGAACGCGCGAGGCCGAGGCGGGCCAGGTACGCGCAACCCCCCCGGCATCCACCCAGTGCATGACCCACACCCCCGCGGCACGGTCGTGGAGTTCGATGCTCGTCGAAGGACCGGCGCCCCGCCCGATCTCAAGGCGATTAACGCCACTGATGTCGAAGCCCGCCAGGAGCGGTCCCGTCGTGCCCGACGGCGTCTTCGGTCGCAGGGCGAAGATCGCGGCTCCCCCCAAGAGCGCGGCGAGCAGCAGGGCAATGATGATGGTGGTCCGGGACATCGGACGGAGTGTAGAGCCGCCGCCCGGCGAGATTCATTGGCTAAGGGCCGATCGACCGACGAACTTCCAGCATGCCGCTCCCGCTCATAGGCATTACGGCCGACCTTGAAACGCTGGCGTCCGGCCGCTTGGCCGCGATGTGCGCGGTGGCCTACATCGACGCGGTGCACTCCGCGGGCGGCGTGCCGCTCGTGCTGCCTCCCGTGCCGGACCTTGCCGCGGAGCATGCCCGCTTGTGCGACGCCTTCGTGTTCACCGGCGGCAACGATCCCGCAATGGAGGCGTTCGGAAAGCCGACGCACCCTGCCGCGACGCTGGTGCACCCCAGGCGCCAGCAGTATGAAACGCTGCTCCTGACGGCGCTCCGCGACCAGGAGCCCGGGCGCCCCGTCCTTGGTATCTGTCTTGGCATGCAGATGATGGCGCTCCACGCCGGCGGAAACATGAACCAGCACCTGCCCGACACGCTCGCCTCGCACGCAATGCACAAGAACGCGCAGCACACCGTCAACGCTTCGCACGCCGCTGCCGCGCGCTGGCTGCCCGCGATCGCCGACGGCGAGCCCGCCAGGTCACCCGTTCAGAGCAACCACCACCAGGCGGTCAGCGACGCGGGTTCGCTCCTGGTGATCGCCCGAAGCGAGGACGGCGTGATCGAAGCGGTGGGGGACCCGGGCCGGCCGTTCTACCTCGGAGTTCAATGGCACCCCGAGCGGACCGGTGCGCCGGGGCTGGGCAGTCGCCTCTTTGAAACGTTGGTCAAAGCGGTGGTAGGCTGATCCATACGAGTTCGGGGTCGAAATCGCCCCGACCACCGTCACACGAGCCCGCTCGAATCCCTTACCCCAAGATTCGCATAAATTTCCCGCGTCGCCGTCGAGCGGTTCAGCGTGTAGAAGTGGATCCCGTCGACCTCGTGATCCAGCAGGTCGCGGCTCTGCTCGGTCGCCCAGTGGATCCCGACGCGCTTCACGCCATCGTCGTTCCCTGCCGCGCGATTGACGGCGCGCACGAGCGGGGCCGGGTATCGGGCGCCCAGCGCCAGCTCCGCCATGCGCTTCATCCCTGATGCCGAGGTGATGGGCATGATGCCCGCCAGGATCGGGACTTTGATCCCCGCCAGGCCGCAGCGGTCGCGGAAGTCGTAGAAGTCGCGGTTCTCGAAGAAGAGCTGGGTCACGATGAAGTCCGCGCCCTCATCGACCTTGGCCTTGAGGCGGTCCATCTCCAGCAGCCGGTTGGGTGTGTCGGGGTGACCCTCCGGGAAGCCCGCGACGCCGATGGCAAAGCCCCGCTTGTCGGCGTGGACGCCGGATTCGTTGAACTTCTTGACGAACCGCACCAGTTCCGCGGCCCGCTTGAAGTCCTTGTGGGGGTCGCCGCCGGTCCAGCCCTGCGGAACATCGCCGCGGAGGGTCAGGATTTTGTTGATCTTTGCCGCGGCGTACCTCTCGAGGATCTGCGCAATCTCGGTCTCGCTGTGGCAGACGCACGTCAGGTGCGGCATGGGGTCCAGGGCGGTGTCGTTCTGGAGACGGACCACCAGGTCCTGCGTCACCTGGCGCGTGGTGCCGCCGGCGCCGTAGGTCACCGACACGAACGTGGGCTTGAGCTTCTCGAACTCGCGGATGTGCTCGAACAGTTCCGCCGAGGCGGGTTCCGACCGCGGCGGAAAGAACTCGAACGAGAACGTCGTTCGGTGCGCGCTGAAGAGGTCGAGCAGGTGCATGGTCGGTGTCCGACTTTATCCGAAGTACAGGCGCGATGCGTACTCCGCGATCATGCGGTGCGCGGAAAACTGAGGGCCGTTGAGTGCCGCGGCGTGCTTCATCACCGTCGCGAAGCCCGCGGGATCGCGGTAAAGCGGCGCGACACGCTTCTCCAGCACCGTGTACAGATCACGTGCGTCCGCCTCGTCGGAGGTGCCCTCGCCGCCGAAGAACCACCCCGTGACGCCGTCGACGCAGCCCTCGAGCCACCAGCCGTCGCGGGACGACAGCGAGGGCACCCCGTTGGCGGCGGCCTTCATGCCGCTGGTGCCGGAGGCCTCGATCGGCGGGCGGGGCGTGTTCACCCACACATCGACGCCGGCGACGATGATCCGGGCCTGGTCCATGTCGTAGTCCGGCAGGAACACCACGCGGACAGCGTCGCCCATTTTGGCCGCGGTCTCGTGTATGCCGCGGATGATGTCGCGGCCGATCCCGTCGCCCGGGTGCGCCTTCCCGGAGTACACGATCTGGAGTCCGCCGGCGGCTTTTCCAATTTCAGCCAGCCGCGCGGGGTCGCTGAGAAGCATGGCGGGGCGCTTGTACTCGGTCTGGCGCCGGGCAAACGCCAGCGTGAGTCGGCGCGGATCAAACGCAACGCCCGTCACGCGCCGGACGTGGGCCACCATGTCCTGCTTGGCCTCGGCGTGCGCGGCGAGCATGTCGGCATCGCTCACGGCGAGCAGGTGGTGGAGGTCTGAGGGGTCGGCACGCCAGCCCGGACAGACGCGGTCGTACAGGCGGGCCAGCGGCGGCGACGTCCAGTACGCGGTGTGCACGCCGTTGGTCACCGAGGTGATCGCGGCGCCGGGGAACATCGCCCGGGTCACCTCGGCGTGACGGCGCGACACGCCGTTCACCCGCCCGCACAGGTTGATGAGCATGCGCGTGGTGTGGAAGTTCCCGTCCTGCGCGCACAGGTCGGGCCGGTTGAAGATCGGGTGGTCGCCGACCGCGGCGCGGGCCATGGCCAGGGGGAACTGATCGTGCCCGCCGGGGATCGGCGTGTGCGTCGTGAAGATGCAGCGGTTGCGGACCGCTTCGATCATCGAGGCGTCGATGGTGTTGCTGTTCTTAACGCAGATCTGCTCGCTCAGCAGCTCCACGGCCAGCAGCGACGCGTGCCCCTCGTTGAGGTGGAACAGGTCGATCTCGTGTCCGATGGCGCGGAGCATGCGCCGGGCCCCGATCCCCAGCACGATCTCCTGCGCCAGGCGGCGCTCCGAGCCCGAGGCATAGAGCGACGCCGTGATCTTGCGGTCGTCGGGGTGGTTGAGGTCAAAGTCCGTGTCGAGGAAGTAGACGAGCACCTCGTGCCCGTGCACGCCGCGGACGATCCTCCGCCACGCCCGGATGTACACGCGCCGTCCGAACACCGGCACGCTCACCAGGGCGTCGACCGGCACCATGGAGTCCTCGGGCCGCCAGCGGGTGGGGACTTCCGTCTGCCGCCCCGAACTGTCGATGCGCTGCGTGAAGTACCCGTCGCGGTACAACAGCGTCGCGGCAACGAACGTCAGGCCAAGGTCCGCCGCCGCGCGCACCGTGTCCCCCGCCAGCACCCCAAGCCCGCCCGCGTAGGTCGGGATCGAGGCGTCCAGCCCGATTTCCATCGACAGGTAGCCGATCGTCCGCATTGCCTTGGCCTCGTCGCCCGGCGTCGTGCCAGGCCTGTCATCTGGATAGTTGAGGATCAGTACCGGTAGTGATCGGACTTGTACGGCCCGTCGACCGGCACCCCGATGTAATCGGCCTGATCCTTCGTCAGCTTCGTAAGCCGCACCCCGATCTTCTCAAGGTGGAGCCGGGCTACCTCTTCGTCGAGTTTCTTGGGCAGGGTGTAGACTTTGCCGCTCTCGTACTTGAGGCCGCTCTGAGTGGGCTTGTTGGTGGCGTTGAACCACAGATCGAGCTGCGCGATGGTCTGGTTCGTGAACGAGCTCGACATGACGAAGCTGGGGTGCCCCGTGGCGCAGCCGAGGTTCATGAGCCGACCCTCCGCCAGCAGGAGGATGCTCCGGCCCGTCTTCTTGAACACGAACTCGTCGTACTGGGCCTTGATGTTGACGCGGGCGACAGTGCCCTTCTTCTCGGCGGCGTACAGGCCGCCCATGTCGATCTCGTTGTCGAAGTGCCCGATATTCGCGACGATGGCCTTGTCCTTCATCCGCTGCATCTGATCGACGGAGATCACGTTCTTGTTGCCCGTGGCGGTGATGAACACGTCGGCCGTCTCGAGCGCATCCTCGAGCGTGGCGACCTGGTAGCCTTCCATGGCCGCCTGCAGCGCGTTGATGGGGTCGATCTCAGTCACGATCACGCGGCAGCCCTGTCCGCGGAGGGCCTGGGCGCAGCCCTTGCCCACGTCGCCGTAGCCGAGCACCACCGCGACCTTGGCCGCCAGCATGACGTCGGTCGCGCGGTTGAGGCCGTCCACGAGCGAGTGGCGGCAGCCGTACAGGTTGTCGAACTTGCTCTTGGTGGCGCTGTCGTTCACGTTGATCGCGGGGAACGCAAGCGTGCCCTTCTTGGCCATCTCGTACAGGCGGTGCACGCCCGTGGTCGTCTCTTCGCTGACGCCCTTGATGTCTTTGATGATCCCGGTCCAGTACTTGGGCCGCGTCTTGAGCGATTCGCGCAGCACGCCGAGGATCACGCCCCATTCCTCGGAATCGTTCTTGGAATCAAACGCCGGGACCTTGCCGGCTTTCTCGAATTCGGCGCCCTTGTGCACCAGCAGCGTGGCGTCGCCGCCGTCGTCGAGCAGCAGGTTCGGCCCCTGCCCGTTGTCGAACTTGAAGATCTGCTCGGTGCACCACCAATATTCTTCGAGCGTCTCGCCCTTCCACGCGAACACCGGCGTGCCCTTGGGGTTCTCCGGAGTGCCGGTGCGCCCGACGACCACGGCCGCGGCGGCGTGATCCTGGGTGCTGAAGATGTTGCAGCTGGCCCAGCGCACGTCGGCGCCCAGGTCCACGAGCGTCTCGATAAGGACCGCCGTCTGCACCGTCATGTGCAGCGAACCGGTAATGCGGGCGCCCGCGAGCGGCTTCTTGCCTTTGTAGCGCTCGCGCAGGGCGATCAGGCCGGGCATCTCCTGTTCGGCGAGTCGGATTTCCTTGCGGCCCAGTTCGGCCTGCGAGAGGTCCTTGACCTTGAAGTCAAAGGCGCCGGTCAACTTGGGGCTGCGGGGCTTGGCGGCGATCGTCGTCATCTTCATCTCCAGTTCGAAAGAGTCCTTGATTCTCGGGGCGTATTCCATCGGTCCGAAGCCGGTCCGCCCGGCAACGGCCGCTCTTTGTTCATGTCCCAGGCCCGTGCGATCCCCGACCGTCCGTCGGCCGCTGGCCGGTCGCTACAACCAGCCCGGGCCCCCGCGCGGCTGGATCTCCCGGGAGATTGCGAGTG
The DNA here is from genome assembly GCA_044223975.1 of Phycisphaerales bacterium. Classification (GTDB taxonomy): domain Bacteria; phylum Planctomycetota; class Phycisphaerae; order Phycisphaerales; family UBA1924; genus CAZCPB01. Next base: position 30,566 of record JBGALI010000025.1, read on the forward strand.
TGTACCGAGCTCAAACCGGCGCCCTCGAAGAGCACTCTCAGCGCCTCGGACGTGAAGCCCAGATGCTTGTGACCCATCGTCTTGCGGTATTCCGCTCGGTCGTGGGAGATCATGTCGACCACGAGGGCCGTCCCGCCCGGTTTGAGGACGCGACGAGCCTCACGCATTGCCGCGGCGGGCTCTTCGAGATGGTGCAAAACCAACGCGAGGACAGCCGCGTCAACCGACGAATCGCCGAGCGGAAGCTGCCCGAGTTCACCCTCGACAAACTCGACGTTGTGCACATCGGCCAGCCGCAACCTTGCGGCATCCAGCATCGCCAGCGAGGAATCGACCGCGATCACCCGGGTGACACAAGGGGCAAGCAGTTCCGAGACATTGCCCGTGCCGCACCCAAGGTCCGCAACAACCCAGCCGCGTGGCAACATCGAGAGGAGCGTTGGCGCCATGAAGTGGTCGCCGAACAGTTCGTTGCGAACCTCGTCCCACGCGCCCGCCACGCGTCCGAAAAACGCCTGGCTGTCCAGAGTTCGCTCCGCGAGCACTCCCCGGAGCCGCAGGGCGTCGCCCGCCACCTCGTCCGCCAGTCCCATCTGATCCCGCACCGCGATCCACAAGGACCTCTGCTGGGGAGCCAGATCGTCCAGGACGAGCCGGTAGAACGTTGCCGTGCCGTGATTTCGGCGTTCGAGCCATCCCCCGTCCGAAAGGACCTTGAGGTGCCGGCTCACGGTCGACTGGGGCAGCTGAACGACCTTGGCCACTTCTCCGACCGAAAGCTCGTGGGCTTCCAAGACGGAGAGCACCCGCAGGCGGATCGCCTCCCCAAGGGCGGCGAGCCGGTCCGTGATCGAGTGGGTTTCTGGACGCTTATTCATCCGTATATCTGGATGAATAGTAATATGAAGTGAGGGAGAGTCAAGCCCGAGAAGATCGACTTTCAGTTCGCCTCTTCCGGCTTCATGGCCAAGGTTGGCCCGATAACTTCGCCCAGCTCCTTGAGCTGTGTCTTCACGGCCACGTTGCCCGGAGAGATGAACAGGGCCATGCGAAGCCGCTTGATCTGGTTCGTGCGGTCCTTGACGAAGCCGTAAAAGTCAGCCAGTGCCAACTGTGGCGCGAGCGTCTTGCCGCCGTCGATCCGCGCAGCGGTGAGCAACGCCTGAATGGCCTCGTCGGGGTGGCCCATCTTGGCCGCGTACGTGCCCAGCAGGATGAAGTCCGCCGGAGTCCCGCGTTCGGCGGTGCGCCGCCTCAGGAACAGCGTGAGTCGATCGGTTTCGTTGCACGCAAAGAGCGAAGCGGCCAGTGCCGCGGCGTAGTCATCGTTGTCCGGACGGACGTCGACGCAGGTGCTCAGGTCCTCCATCGCCTTCTTGCACTCTCCCGCGGCGAGGTAGGCCTTGCCAAGGTCGTACCGAACATCCACTTCGCCGGGCTTCCGCTCGAGATACTCGCTGTAATCCGAGATCGCCACCTCGTACTTGCCGTGTGACATCGCCCAGTTCGCGTCGTCGCGTACGACGTGTAGCGGGCGCTGTTGAGAGCACCCGAGGGACATCAGGATCGCGACCGCGCCGGCCAGCGCCGCGAGAGTGGGGAGGCCGGACCGCGTCAGGGTTCGCCGCAGGAGCATGGTGTCCTCCGTGGAATACCGTTCCGGAGCCTGGGGTGCGATCCGTTCGCACCCCGACCCAGGGCCGCCCATCGTATCGGGTTGCACGCCACCATGCCTGAATTCGGCCCCGATTTCAGCCGCCCGAACCTGCCCCGGGGCCTGCCCCTGAGGACGGTGGTGCTGCGCCACGACCTTGCCGAGGGCGGTGGTCACTGGGATTGGATGATCCAGAGACACGCCCGGCCCGACTCGCCACTCGTTTCGTTTCGCGTCGGGGTCCGTGTTGACCGGGCGGGCTCGGCGCCGTTTGAAGCCGAGCCGGTGCCCGACCATCGGTGTGCATACCTCGAGCTGGAAGGACCGCTCTCGGAGAACCGCGGAAGCGTGCGGCGCGTGGCCTCGGGCGTCGCCGCCATGACCGAACTGGCGAGGGGCGGGATCGAGATCATCGTGAACTTTGGCGACGGTGTCATGACATTTCGGGCGGCTCAAGAGCCGGACGGGCGCTGGCGGTTCGTTCGTGTGTGACCATGCCCGGGGGCGACCGAATCCGTTTCACGGCCGCCGCGTTTCGATTATGCTGTGGTGAACAAGTCGTCCGCCGCATTCGTTGTGGCGATGGCGGCGGGCGCTCTCTCGTGAGGAGCCCTGCATGCCGCTCTCCCCCGACAACCCGCACCACGCTCCGGGCGCCACGCCGTCTCCGGGTCATGATCCAGCCGTGGCCCGTCCCGAGATCCGCCCGCTGGGAGCGGGGAATCTCGGCGCTCCGCACGCGCCCGAACGCATCGAAAAGCCGGCGCCTCAGCCGGTGAACAAGATCACGCAGTTCGAGCAACGGTTTTCCGTCAAGCGTCACGAGGACACGTGGAAGCGATCGCCGAACGTGAACGGCACCGGCGCGATTCACTGCAAGAGCTTTCACTGCAAGCTCGTGGGCGAAAGTCTCGAGTTCCTCGACCAGCAGATCAACGAATGGCTGGACGCTCACCCGCAGTACGAGGTCAAGTTCGTGAATGCGACGATCGGCGAGTGGACCGGCAAGCTCAAGGAACCGAACCTGATCGTCCAGGTCTGGGTGTGACGCCGCGACTGCCTTTCTAGGGTTTTTCCGGCGGGCCGTGCGGGGCGCCCTGACGGCTGGATTTCGGCCTTGGGCTTTGCGCCTCGAGCGACTCATGCCGATATTCCAGGCGTGTGCGGCATCCTCGGCATTGTGGCGCCCGCCGGACGTTCGCCCTCCGTTGACGACGGGTGCGCGATCGCCATGCGTGAACTTCTCGCCCACCGCGGCCCGGACGGGGCGGGGCTGTGGCGGCACCAGAACGTGGTCTTGGCTCATCGTCGCCTCGCCGTCATCGATCCGTCCCCGGCCGGCCACCAGCCGATGCTCTCCCCGGACGGACGCTCGGCCCTGGTCTACAACGGCGAGCTGTACAACGACGCCGAGCTCCGCGCCGGGCTGGCGGCTCGCGGTCACCGCTTCCGCTCCAAGTCGGACGCCGAGACGGTCCTGGCGATGCTGGACGAGTATGGCGAGCGGGCCGTCGAGCGCCTCCGCGGCATGTACGCGCTGGCGTACGTGGATCTGGATGCCCAGACGCTGCTCCTGGCGCGCGATCCGCTCGGCATCAAGCCGCTGTACTACGCGACCGCGGAGGTGGGGGGCTCGGTCGAGCTGGTGTTCGCCAGCGAGATCCCCGCGATTCTGGCGCACCCCGCGATCACACCCCGCCCCGATTTCATCACGATCAGCTCGTACCTCACGACGATCCGCACGACCCTCGGACCGCGTACGCTCTTCGCCGGCGTCAGAGCGATCGAGGCGGGAGCGGTCGCCACCGTGGATCTCCGGCGCGATGGCATCACCGTGAAATCACGGCGCTGGTGGCAGGCGGGCCGGCAATCGATCACACGCACGCCCATCCGATCCTGCGACGCGAAACTCGCCGAGTCAGAACCGCCGAGTGCCGACGAGCCCACCGACGCCGTTCTCCGGGAGGCCGTCCAGGAGTCGGTGCGCGTGCACCTGCGTTCTGACGTTCCTGTGTGCTGCTTGCTCTCCGGCGGTCTGGACAGCACGATCATTACGGCGCTCGCGGCCCGTTATTCTGCGGAACCGCTTCACACCTACGCCTCGGGCTGCCCGGACGCCGGTTCGGTGACCGACGATCTCACTGTCGCAAGAACGGTCGCTGGGCTTCTGGGTACGCAGCACCGTGAGGCGCCGGTGACGCGCGAGGCGTTCGCACGAAGGTGGCCCGAGATGGTCGCGGCCATGGGCCTGCCCCTGAGCACGCCGAACGAGGTCGCGATCAACGCCGTGGCAAGGTGCGTGCGCGAGGATTCACGGATCGTCGCCCTCTCCGGCGAGGGCGCTGATGAACTCTTCGGCGGCTACGAGACCCCGCTGAGCGGAACCGTGCGGCACATCGCCTCGATGCCGGCGGGCGACGCCGGGGCGTGGCGCCGGAGCGGCGGGCAGTTCCAGCTCGACGCCGCCGCGTGGGTTGCGCTGGGCAGCAAGCCCGCGGTTCTGAACGAGGAATTCCTGCGGACGGCCGAGCGCGACGAGCATCTGCGCGAGTTCTATTCCTCGCGGTTCGAGGAAATCGCCGCCGAGCTTGACGAGCCCTCGCCGCTCGAAACCCACCTGCGGTTCAGCCGCGAGATCAACCTCGGCGGCCTGCTGCTGCGTCTCGATCAGGCCACCATGCTCGAGGGTGTCGAAGGGCGCACGCCCTTTGCCGATCAGCGGGTCGCGGCAATCGCGGCGCAGCTGCCGATGAGCCGGAAGTTCACTCCCGCCGAGGAGGGTGCGAACGGCGAACCGCTCATCGCATCGCGGACCAAGATCGCGCTGCGGGCCGCTTTCGGCGGCGACCTGCCGTCGATCGTGCTGGCCCGGCCCAAGGCGAGTTTCCCGCTGCCGTTCCAGGGCTGGCTCGCCGACCACGCGCCGTTGGTGCGCGATTCGTGCCTTGCCCGCGAGATTTTCACGGACGCGGCGCTCGCGGCGGTGATGCACAGCCCGCACAACGTCTGGTCGGTCGCCTGGCCGATGATCAACATTGCGATGTGGGGCCGGCGCTGGTGGGGCTGAGCCATGGCTCACCGCGTGCGGTGGTGCAGGGCCATGTCCGTCATGGCATCGGAGAGCAGCACCTGCGACCGCATCACGCGAGCCTTGCGCCCGGCCGACCATTGCGCCGTGCGCCACACTGCGCGGCACAGCCACGTTCGCCACGGCCCGCGGGCCCGTTTGACGAGCGCGATGAGCAGCTTGGGCCCGTGCAGCACGATGAGCCCGTCGTCCAGCGACACGAACGCTTCCGCCAGGCCCGGGTCGCCCTGGCGGCCGGAGCGACCGAAGAGCTGACGATCCACCCGGGACTCTTCGTGGCGCTCGGTCGCGATCACGACGAGCCCGCCGTTGTCGACCACGCCGCGCCCCAGGCGGATGTCGGTGCCGCGCCCGGCCATGTTGGTCGCGACGGTGACCGCCCCCGGCTCTCCGGCGTGCTCGACGATGGCCGCCTCCTCGGCCTCGCGCGTGGCGTTGAGAATCTGGCACGGGATGCCGCGTGCGCCCAGCATGGCCCCCAGCGTCTCCGACGAGACCACGCTGCGCGTGCCGACGAGCACCGGGCGGCCTTGCTTGTGCATCGTTTCCACGCGTGACACAACCGCGTCGAACTTCTCGCGCTCGGTCGAGAAGTGCCGGTCGGGCGCGTGCACCCGGATGACCGGCCTGTGCGTGGGCACCCGGACCACGGGCAGGTGGTAGCTCTTCCACAACTCCTCGGCGACTTCCATGCCCGTGCCGGTCATGCCGCTGAGGCGCCGGTAGCGCTGGAAGAACTGCTGGTAACTTACGCGGGAGCTGGTGCGCCGGTCGTCGCTGAGGGCGAGTCCCTCTTTGGCTTCGACCGCCTGGTGCACGCCGAGCTGCCACTGGCGGCCGGGCAGGATGCGGCCCGTCGAGCGGTCGACGATCACCACCTTGCCGTCCTTCACGACGTAGTCGTCCCCGAGCGTGAACAGGTCCTTGGCCTGCAGGGCCTGCACCATCAGTTCCTCGCGACGACGCGGCCCGGCCCAGAACGCAGGAAGAGAGTGGGCCCGCTCGGCGAGTTTCTCCCGGCCCTGGTCGGTGAGGCGCACGTGGCGCATGCGGTGGTCGAGGTGGTAGTGCTCGCCGGCGATCAGCTCGCTCGCGATCGCCGCGGCGGTCACGTACTGCTCGCCCCCCCCCGCGCCCGCCGCGTCGACGCCGATGATGGCGGGCGTGACGGCCTCGTCGATGAGTACGCTGTCGGCCTCGTCAACGATCGCCGCGTGCAGCCCGCGCTGCACGACGCGCCCGGTCCAGTCCTGGCGCTGGTCCCCGCCCGGGAGCACGCCGAACAAGTCGTCGAGCAACGCTTGCGTCAGGCTCGGGTCCATCGGCGAGAGGAGGCGGTCGCGGAGATGGTCGAAGATCACCTGCTTGTCGGCGGCGTAGGTGACGGACCGCGAGTACGCGGCACGCCGCTCGTCTGGAGTCGAGCCCTCCTGGATGATGCCGACAGAAATCCCGAGGCGACCGAAGACCGGTCCGCACGTCTCCGCGTCCCGTCGGGCGAGGTAGTCGTTGACGGTGATGATGTGCACGCCGCGCCCGCACCACGCATCAAGGGCGCCCGCCAGGATCGCGGTGATGGTCTTGCCCTCGCCGGTGGCCAGCTCGGCGCAGCAGCCCTGCGACATGACGAGTCCCGCCAGCACCTGCACGGGGTGCAGCGTGAGCCCCAGGGTTCGCCGGATGGCCTCGACACCGGCGGCAAAGGCCGCGTCGATCGCCGCGGGGTCGTCGCGACGGAGCACGATGCGTTCGCGTGCCTCATCGATGCGGGAATCGAGGGCACGCTCGCCGGAGGCCGCGAGCGCCGCGGCGTCTTTCAGAATGCGTTCGGCTCGCTCGTGATCAAGCCTTCGCAGCGACCACCGCCGCGCGGCACCGACGAGCCGTTCGCCGAGGTTGTCCAGCCCACGGGCGGGCAACGGGCGGTCAAACCCGCGTGAAAGCCCCGTCCAGAGGCGATCGCTCACGCGCGGCGACCAACCGCCCTCACCAGCGACAGAGGGGTGGGCGATGACGCCGCTCACGACGTGCGCCTCATGGAGAAGTACTGGAGCGTCCGACGCCAGGCCTGAACGAGCAGGGGCTCCGGCGCTATGCCGAGGCGAACGCGGGCCCACTGCCCCGGCATCATGGTCGGGGGGGCGTCGTCGGTTCGGACCACGACGACAAACTGGGCGTGCAGCGTGCGCTGCGCCTTGGGGTCGGTCGGGTCGATCGCAACGTCGCCCCCGCCGTGGGTCGACAGCGCTTCGGACGACACGGTGCGTGTGCCGGAAGGACCCACGCGGACCACCTCCGCCGCGGATTCGGTTCCGGAAAGGCCGCGCAGGCGGAATGTGGCGTGCACATCCTCCGGCCTCGCTCCCGCGCGGAAGACGTACGCGTGGTCGAGATCAGAAACCATCGCGCGGACCTCAAGACGGTCGGTCGACCCGACCTGAGCGATCAGCGCGCCGCGCGCCACGAACCGCCCCACGGAATTGTTGAGGTCGATCGCCGTGCCGTCGGCGGGCATGAGCACGCCGCTGATGGGGGCGACCACGCTCAACGCGTCGACCCGCCGCTGCGCGCGTTGCAGGTCCGCTCGGGCTTTCTCCAGGGCACGCCTCGCGACTTCGACGCTCGCGGGGTCCTTGACCGTGGCTTCGTCGAGCTCCGCCATGGCCTTGCGCTCGCGGGCGGCAGCGCCGTCGCGCTCGGCGACGGCCTCGGGATTTCGCAGCGCAGCGATGAGCTGGCCCTTGACCACGCGGTCGCCCGCGTGCGCCAGCACTTCGGTGATGAACCCGTCATCCTCGGCTCTGACGGGCGACTTCTCCGTCGGCTCGACGGTGCCGCTTCCGTACCCGGCCGCCGGGAACGGGATCACACCCAGGACCACGACCGCCAGGGCCAGCGCACCGGCGGACACAGCCACCGCACGCCCGCGCCGCCCCATCAGCCGAGGCTCCGCGGCGAGGTATGCCAGGGCTTTCAGCACGGGCCAGACGACCCACGCAGCGGCCGCCGAAACCGCCAGCACGGTGCCGAGCGCTAGGTACTGCGACGACACCAGAAGAATCAGCGAGAACGTCACGAAGAGCCTGTATGGAAAGGATAGGAGAAAGTACGTCAGCAGCAGCCAGAACTCGCCGCGGCCGCGCAGGGGCGGGGTGCGCATGCCACGGACCCCGAACGCGTAGCGCTCGAGAAGAAACCGGGCCAGTTCCGTGGACCGCTGGGCAAGGTTGGGCGTGCCCGTGAGATCGGAGAGGATGTAATAGCCGTCGTAGCGCAGGAGCGGGTTGGCGTTGAAAACCAGTGTCGTGACGCTGCACAGGAGCATGGTGTTGAAGGCCAGTGACTTGACCAGGCCCGGCTCGCCGAACGCCCATACCACGCCCGCGATGCCCGCCACGAACATCTCAAAGATCATGCCCGCCGCGGAGACCACCACGCGGCGCCAGATCTCGGGGAACCGCCAAGCGCTGGTGGCGTCGCAGTAGGGGAGGGGCAGCACGAGCAGGATGAGCAGCATGCCCATCTGCGTGCACCGACCTCCCATCGCCTTGCACGCGGCTGCGTGCCCCAGCTCGTGCCACGCCCTGAGCACGATGAACAGCAGGCTCATCCACACCAGGTTGGCCGGGTCGAGCATGCCGTTGAACGCGCTGGAGAACTCGCCGGCGTGAGAGAGGGCAGACACGAGCCCAGCCCCGACGACCACCGCCCAGAGCGCGGCGCCCCACCTTGAAAAGACCACCCGCAGCATCGGCGCGAGTCGTTCGAGCCACTCCTCAGGATTGACCAGGGGCATCGTGATCGCGAACATCCGCCCGGTTCGACGCCGGACGCGTGACCGAGCGCTTTCGCGCAGCCGCTCACGCACCATGTCGGGGGCCAGGGGCCGCTCTCCCAGGAGCAGGCCGAACCGCTGCATGCGGCTGAGCAGGTCCACGCACTCGCGTTGCGTGGGCGCGTCGTCCCCAAGCTGCGCGTTGCACGCGTCCCAGGCGCTCTGCACGTCTCGACGACCGTCGAGCAGCCCCAGGAAGAAGTACGCGGCCTCGGTCAGCCGGTAGTACTGCCCCGCGGCGGGGTCCTCGACGATGTACGCGGCGTGTTCGCCGAAGCCCTGGCGCGTGACCTGGGCGTGCGGGCTCAGGCGCGGGCGTGTGGGCCCCACGCGGTACCAGATGTCGCTGAACGTGCTGGAGACTTCTTCGCGAAGCACAGGGTTACCACCACCACCGGAGCCGGAACTCGTCGGCCAGCGGACGGAGGAGCGTGACCAGGCCGGTGGTCAGCCCGTCGCTCAGCTTCACCGTCCCGGTCATGCCCGGGCGCATCCACTCGGGCGCCGTCCCAACCTCCGATCCCAGCGTCGCTTCCGCGAGGAACACGTTGGCACCCTCCGACACCGTCGCCGAAGGGTTGACGCGCGTGATCGAGATGGGCACTCGCTCTCCGGGCAGGGCCCTGGGCGCGAGCCAGCCGGTCACGGAACCCTCGGCGAGCAGGCGGGCTTCGACGCGGTGAATGTCGCGCTCGGGGATCCGCACGATGACGATCCTGCCGGGCGCCGAAACCTCCATCAGCGGCTGCGAGGGGTCGATGCGGGCCCCCACGAACGGGTCGAGATCGCCGCGGCTCACCACACCGTCGATGGGGGCGCGGATGGTCGAGCGGGCGATCTTGTCCTCGGTCATCACGACGTTGGCGCGGGCCTCGTCGATCTGGGCCTCTATCGCGCGGCCCTTGGCCAGCTCGCCGCGGGACTGCGCCTCGTCGCGCTGGGTCGCCAGCGTCGACTCCTCCGCGTGCAGGCGTGCGAGCTGGAGCTCAAGGTCGGTCGCGTCCATCGACGCCAGTTCTTCGCCCGCTTTCACGGAGTCGCCTGCCTTGGCCTTCACGGCGGCGAGGTATCCCGTGAACGGTGCCACCACGGCTCGCGACACCGTCGCCTTCACCTCGCCCGCCGCGGTGACGCGGTCGGGGATGGGAACAACCGCCAGGAGCACGAGCGCAACCAGCAGGAGCAGGCCCAGGAGCTTGGCGCCGGTGTGGCGCGGGCCGACGATCCCCTCTCCGAACTCGACGGCGCGGTCGTGCGCCACGGCCAGAACGCCCCGATCGGCGAGCCTGCGCGTGTACACCGCCGGGCCCACAAACTCGGCGACCAGCCGCATCAGACCCGCGGCTCCGATCGGGAACGGGTCGGCCGTCTCTCGCTCGAGCAGCATGACTCCCGCAAGGTCGCCGCTCACGCGCAGAGGCAGGCTGAGCATGGCCGAGGGGCCGAACTTCCGCGACAGCTCGTCGTGGGCCCGCGTGACGCGCCGGTGGGCCGGGTCGCTCTCGCTCTCGGGCGGCGGCGGGAAGATCACCTCAACGTCCTGGGCCGCGCACTCCTCCATCGCGGCCTCGATCGATTTCACCGCGGGGCCGCGCCGGTCGAGCTCGTCGGAACCGCTGACGGCGATCAGGCGCACCGCGTCGCCGTGGACAAGCCCGATCGAGACGCGCGTGCAGCCGAAGCGCCGCTGCAGCTCGTGGCACATGATCGCGGCCATGGCCGACGCATCGGAGCCCTGCTGCGACGCGTCGAGCATCTCGAGCGTCTCGCGGAGGCGGGCCCGCTGGGCGGCCTCGTTCAGGCACTGGCTCTTCCACAGGAACGCCTCGAACCGGGCGGCGCTGGGCGCGAGGCGCGCCAGGGCTTCCGCCGCGCCGAGCCCGCCCCCGATCGGCGCGAGAACGATGCTCGCGCCTTCGACGGCTCCTTCGGCCACCAGCGGCGAGGCGATGAGCCGGTGCGTCGCGCGGGCTTCGTAGAGGGCCCCGCCGAACGAGACCTCCTCGACCGGAGATTTCTGGGGCGACGTACCGCCGGCGCCGGCGATGACGTCGGCTCCGAGCCGCTCGACGCGCCGCCGCATCGCTTCCGCCAAGAACTCATCCGGGCGCACCGCGCCACCCGGCGCCCAGGGCGCGGGTCCCACAAATGTCGCCGCGATCCCCGCACGCCGCGCGGGCGACGCCGCAAGGAAGACGGCGCCGGCGACCCCGCCCACCAGCCGGCACTGGTACTCGATCAACTCGGCGAGGAACGTGGCGAGCTCGGTGCCCGCGGAGCCCGCGCGCGAAACGCCGGCCGATCCGGCCGCCGAGGTGCTCAGGGCGGTCGAACCGGCCGGCGGTGAAGATTGCCCGGTGCTCATGGGTGCATCGCGTCAGCGCGGCTCCGTCGACCGGGGCCGTGCATCGGCGTCAGTTCGCCAGACGGGGCGCGCCGCCGGGGCCGGCGGGGCGCGTGGGGGCGTTGAGCGGGATCTCGCCGTTGCGCTCCTCGAACGCGCGGACGACCTGCGCCATGCTCATGGCCAGTCGCTTGGCGCCCTGCCAGTTCATGATCACGCGGCTGCCGACCGTGAACAGAAGCGTCGGTTGGTTGTTCTCACCCTGCATCGGGAGGTTCATCCCAAAGTCGAGCACGACCTCGTCGGCCGTGGTAGACGTGCGGATGGTGTTGGAGTAAGTGGTGCCCATCTTGGACTCGTCGATCCGCAGCGCGATCTGGCGTTCCTGCTTGGGGTCGTTCGCATTGTCAGTCATGGAGTGTCCTGTCTCAAAAGTGGTGCGTCTTCGTTCATTCGCCGGTGCGGGGTCCGGCCCCGCAGGCTGCACGTCGTCCGGTCCTCGGCACCGGCGGATCCGTCGTTCCCATCCGCGTTGGCGGGAAGGGAAGTCTACTCAAATGCCCCGCCCGATCCAGCGGACAGACCCGGGCCCGGCCCGGTTGGAGCTACTTCTTGGCGCTTGGGATCTCCTCGAATCGCACGGATCCGTGAAGGCCGCTGGGGATCCGCGCCGGGTTCGGCAGTTCCACGCGAAGCTGCACTTGGCGGGCTCCGGCGTGGGCCACCGGGGATCGGTAGATGACCTTCCCGCTCATGGGCTCGACCCCCTTCACGTCCTCCCAGGTCACGGTCGCGCCGCGTCCCACGTCGATGTCCATCGCCAATCCCGTGGGCACGTTCACCTCCACCCACAGCGGGTCGATGCTCACGAGCGTGACGACCGTGGTTCCCTGGTCGACGGTCTCGCCGGCATGCTTGTGCACCTCGATCACCGTTGCGGCGATCGGGCTGGCGATGCGCATCTCGGCCTGCCGGGCCCGCTCGCGCTCGAGGGTCACACGGTCGGATTCGTGGCGTGACTTGGCGGCTTCGAGCTCGATGGCCGCGGTCTCCACTTTGTACCGGGCCTCACGCACCTCGGCGGCGTTGCCGGCGTTCTGCCCGCGTGCCGCCTCGATGGCGGTCATTTCCTCCTGGCGGAACGCGAGCGTGCGCTCGGCGAGGTGCAGCTGTGATTCATCGGCCGCGGCGATCGACGCGAGCTCGACGTAGCGCGTCAGCACCCGGTCGTCGAGCCGCACCAGGGGGTCGCCTGACTTCACGGTGTCGCCGGGCTTGACGAGCACCTCCGAGATTGTGCCGCGGGTGGAGAACCCCAGCTCTCGCGTGTCCGACGGTTTGGAGATGCACTCAAACACGACCGGGTTGGCCCGCGACAAAGCCGGCGTTCCCGCGGACGGCAGCGATTGAACCGACGGGGCGGCGCCGAGCAGAGCACCCAAGGCGAGCGCCGCCGTGACGAGCCTTGCGGCACGGACCGCACCGCACGCTGCGCGCGAACCGACATGGCGAACCGAGGTGCCGCGTGTGTTCATGTTCGTTAGAGCCTTTCCCGCGAACCCGTCCCCCGGGGTGCGGCGCGCTCGGGCGTCTGTTCGCGGCGCCGGCCCGCCCGGTTCCGAACTTTGTACACCCCGAGCGCGCGAGTATACGCTCCGCCGATGCGTCGACTCGGGTGTATCCCCCACATGGTCACGGCCGCGCTGGTTGCGTTATTGCTCATGCTGCCCAACTGCGCGAGTCCTGCGCGGAGAATCGAACGCCACGGCCAGGAAATCATGGTCTGCGGCCAGCTGTACGACATCGGCACCGCCGTAGTTCTTTGGAACGATCCGAATGGGTATGACGCCTACCGCACCGATAAGCGGTTCGCCCCGCCCGAACAGGCCGCATGGAAGCCCAACTCAGGGCTCGCCACGCCCAACCGCTATGGGGAGCGCCGGACCGACGACGACCCCGAGTTGCACGATCGCGTCGACGAGCACGGCTGGACGGTCGATCTGCTGCGCCGCAGGGTCGATCAGTTCGTGATCCACTACGACGCCGCGGGCACCAGCCGCGCATGCTTCCGCACGCTGCACGACGTGCGCGGCCTCAGCATTCATTTCATGATTGATCTCGACGGCACGATCTACCAGACGCTCGATGTCAAGGAGCGGGCGTGGCACGCGACCGTCGTCAACGACCGTTCCGTGGGCGTCGAGATGGCGAATATCGGCGCGTTCCCGCTCGGCTCAACCGGCGCGCTCGATCGGTGGTACACCAACGACCCGAGCGGCACCGTGATTTCGATGCCCCCCGACGTGGGCGGCGGGGGAGTGCGGACGGTCGGTCCGTTCCGTCCCGCGCGACCCGGGCCGATCGTCGGCACGATCCAGGGGCAGCCGCTGGTGATGCAGGACTTCACGCGCGAGCAATACGCCGCACTGTTGAAGCTGACCTCGGCCTTGTGCACGATCCTGGAGATCCCGTGCGATTACCCGCGCGATGAGCAGGGCCATCTTGTGACCGGCGTCCTTCCGCCGAGCCGGCTCGCGTCCTACCGCGGTCTGCTCGGGCACTTCCACGTGCAGCAGAACAAGGTGGACCCCGGCCCCGCCTTTGAATGGGATCGGGTCGTCGACGACTCTCGCCGGCGCATGGGTCGCCCGTAGCCGAGGACCGCGCGGTGCGGCGCGTGGGCGCGCCCGGTCAACGTACGCCGGCCACGCGCGGCTCGATCGCCTCCCTCGCCGCGGCGACGTCCGCCACGCGGGCGTTCCCGGCCTCACGCTCGATTACAAAGTCGCACCGGATCTGTCGGTCCCTGACAACCTCGAAGAGGGACTCCCAGTCCACATCGCCCGTTCCTACGACGACTTCCTTCCCCCATGTGCCGGGCGTCTCAGTGAGCAAGGCGTCCTTCACGTGAACCTGCTTCACGTGCTCGGCGAGCGTGTCGAGCGCCGCCACCGGGTCGCCCATGTCGTAAAGGATCATGTTCCCCGGATCGAAGTTCACGCCGACGTTCGGGTGCTTCAATTCCTTGAGCACGCCGAGCAGGTTCTCCGCCGTTTCCTGGCCGGTCTCCAATCCCACCGCAACCCTCTTTGCCGCGAACCGGTCGGCAATCTGTCGGATGCGCCCGATGATCTTGGCGCGAAGAGGATCGCCCCGCCGTTCGGGGAGGAACCCCGCGTGAAAGGTCACAAGCGTGACGCCCAACGTGTGCGCGATCTCGGCGCACTGCTCGGCCGCACCCAAGTTTGCCAGCCAGTGGGCGTCGGGTCGCAGGCCCCCCGTTTCCCGGATTGACTCCAAGGTGGAATAGTCCTCTCCTTTGAACGCGACCATACCGGAAAGGATCGTCAGGCCCGCGCGGCGGAGCACCGTGGTGGATTCCTCCGTGGGCCACGCCCCCGTGCGGAGCGGCTCGAGCGCCAGTTGCACTCCGTTCACACCCGCGCCCTGCGCGTCTCGCGCCAATTGCTGCGGGGTTTCAGGTTGGAGGGACCATGAGCACACCCCGATTCGTCCGCTCATCGCGACCGTCCTTCCGTCAGCAACGCGTGCCAGGGTTGTGACCCAGGAACGCGTGGTGGTCCACCGCTCACCGCGCCCGCCGCCAGGCGGCCTTTCGTGCGTTCTCCACCGACCGGCCGATGTTCATGGCGGCGGATTCAGCGTACGACCCCGACCCTCACGCCGCAATGTACCCGCTCCAACGATGCACCCATGAAGCGACTCGCCCTTGCCATCCTCTCGCTTGCCCTGACCCTGTCAGGCTGCGAGAGCAAGCCCACCACGTCCACGGTCGCGGATATCCCTCCCGCGCCGGTGCGGGCCCCGGAGGCCAAGCCTGATCCCGCGGTGGCGGCGGCGCCCGAGCCGGCCACCGTCACGGGGGACGCCGCCAAGCCCGTGGTTGCCGCGAAGCCCGGCGTGTTCCGCGGACTGTGGGTCACCCGCTTTGACTTCCGCACCCCCGATGATGTGCGACGCGTTCTCACCGACGCCGCGACCCTGGGCACCACGGACGTCTTCTGGCAGGTGCGCGGCCAGGCCGATGCGTACTACGACAGCAAGCTCGAGCCGTGGGGGCGCGAACTGCTCCGGGACGCCCCGCCCAATGTCTCAACTCCGGGGTTCGATCCCCTCCAACTGGCAACCGAATATGCCCATCAGAACAGCATGCGCCTGCACGCATGGCTCAACATCATGCCGCTCTGGAAGGGCACGACGCCGCCCACCGATCCGCGCCATCCGTACAACGCGCACCCGAATTGGCGTCTGCACGACGACAAGGGAAAAGCCCAGGCGCTGAACGAGCATTACGTGATCGTGAACCCCGTGCTCGACGAGGTTCAGGACCACATCGTCGCCGTGGTGCGGGACATCGTCACGCGGTACCCGGTCGATGGCATCCACATGGACTACATCCGCTTTGTGTCTGAGAAGATGGAAGGGGGCGGCGCCACCCTCCCGGGCGATCCCACGAGCCTGGCGATGTTCCGTGCCGCGACCGGTCGCAAGGGGGTCGCGACCGCCGCCGACAAGGCCGCGTTCGAAGGGTGGAAGCGATCGCACATCACGCGCCTGGTGCACCGCCTCCGCGAGGAGGGCACATCGGCACGTCCGGGGGTCGAACTCTCTGCGGCCGTGTGGCGCCGGCCCGATTACGCCCGCGATCAGTACCTCCAGGACTCGGCCCTCTGGCTGAACGAGGGGTCGATCGACAGGGCCATCCCCATGATCTACACCGACAAGGACGAACAGTTTGAGAGCGACCTGAAAATGTGGGTGGCCGCGACGCCGGACCGATCGTTGACTCCCGGGCTGGGAACGTACATGCACGCCTTGGGCCAGACGCCGCGGCAGTTGAAGATCGCGGCGGAGCTCGACAAGGCCGGCGGGTATTGCCTGTTTTCGTACGCGGCAATTTTCGAGACCATCGACCCGTCCCAGCGGAAGGATGCCAAATCGATCCAGGAGCGATCGAACCGGCGTCAGTCGATCAAGGACTACGTCACCCCGCCCTCGCCCGGGGCGCGGTAGGCTGTAGGGCGATCCCATGATCTCCCTCGGCATTGACATCGGCGGTTCGTTTGTGAAGGCGGCCCTGGTCGACGGACGCGCCACGCTGGCCGAGTCGCAGAGCGGACGCTACCGACATCCGTCCAGCGGCGAGGTAGCGACCGCCATCCGGGCCGCGGCGTCGGCCACCGGGGCTTTGGCACGACCGTTCGATGTGGTCGGACTGTGCGCGCCGGGCCTGCTCGACGCCGATGGCACGACCGTGCGCGCCAGCATCAACGTCCCGTCGCTCGTGGGCGTCCGTCTCGATGAACTCCTCGCCGCGGCCTTGGGCACGGACAAGTGCCGGCCCACGATCTCTTCGGATGCGCACGCCGCGGCGTACGACGTTTGGTCTCGGTCGCGCCGCCTCGGGCGTTTCGCCGGCATCTCGATCGGCACCGGGGTGGGGGCGTGCGTCCTGGACAACGGCGAGCCGCTGCGAGTCAGCGGGAACTCCAGCGGCCACATTGGCCAGATCGATGTTTCCATCGAAGACGCCGGCGAAGACGTGCCCGTCGGCCCCGACTCCGGGCGCGGCAGCCTTGAGGCCTATATCGGCCTTCCGGCGCTCGAGCGGCGCTACGGCGACGCGGTCGAGCAGGCTCTGCTCAACCTGAAAGCCGGCGATCCCCCGCTGCGCGCCCTCGCCCGCGCGCTGCGGATCGTGCACGCGATCTACCGCCCCGACACCATCGCGTTGATGGGCGGAGTGGGGATTCGGCTGTCGGCCGCGCTTCCCGTTCTGCACGGAGCCGTCGCCGACTCGCTGACCTCGCTGGCCCGGCCGGGATGGACCCTGACCACGGGCGATTCGCACTTCCACGCGGCCGTGGGGGTGGCGAAGCTCGCGGCTGATTTCGGGTGACGCGCAAGCCTACGGTGACGCCCGACGATTCGGGCCCCAAAGACACGAGGCGCGCGGGGTTTCGTCGTTCCTGCCAAAGAGACCGGGGAGAGGTTCATGACGAACTCGACGCTCGAACACGCATCGGGCACGTCGATCAACACCGGGGACCGTGCGTGCCCCACAGCCGACCGATCTTCAGCCGAGCGGTTTGCCGGGTTGCTCGGGCGATTCTTCCCCATCGCGGCGTGGCTGCTGGCGTGCTGCTTCCTGCTCGGACGTTGGGGCATGACGGGCGATGACTACTCCGTCGGCGTGGTTGATCCGGTAACGGGCGAGTACAACTGGTCTCTCAGCCCATGGCGGATCATCCCGTACTTTTGGCGCCCGCTGCTCATGATCGAGTGGCACTACCTGCACTCATGGTTTTGGCGCTCGATGTGGGTGCTCCACCTTCTGTCCGCGGTCTTTCATGGCGCAACGGCGTGGGTGCTCTCGCGCGTCGTGGTACGGACCGGGGCGGATCGACGGACCGGGGTGATCGCGGCGCTGCTGTTTGTTGTATATCCCATGAATTTTGAGGTGGTTTACTGGGCCACGGCGGCCTCGATCATCCAGGCCGCGCTCGTGTGGCTGGCTTTGGTTCTGCTGACGGTGCGGTACGCGGAGGTCGGCGGTTGGTGGCGACTGGTGGTCGGAGGGATCGCGGCGTTCACCGTCCCGTGCCTGTACGAACAGCCGATGAGCGGATTCCCGATGCTGGCGATGCTGTCGATCGGGACGCTGGCCGGTCGTGTGCCATGGAAGCCGCTCGTCCTGCGGTCTCTTGCCATGACCGCGGTATCCGGGCTGGCGGGAATTGGCTACACCGTTCTGCTGATTGTCACGACACCGCCCGACCGCCGCGGCTCGGGGCAGTCCATGATTTCGCCCAGCCTCGAAACATTGGCGGCACGTTTCAGTTCCGTGGCGCACGACGTTCAGCACCGCGCCGGGCTGGATGCGATGCGTCAGGTGATCAAGGGTGGCCTGAAGTTCGGCTGGACGGCGCTCGGCTCAACGGGGGGAGTTCTCGCGTTCTGTGGCTTGGTTGGCTTGGCCATGTGCTGGGTGCTGTTCTCACGGTCTGAGCCGCAAGAGGCTGCGGCTTCACGCGAGGAAATCAATCGAAGTCGGCCGTGGCGATCGGTATGGATGATCGCTTGCGGGCTGGGCATCGCCGCACTGTCGTTCCTGCCCACGATCGCTGTGCAGCAGCAACCGGTGTGGGCCCGCAACCTTTACTTCCCGGCTATCGGTGTCCTTTTGGCGTTGTCGCACGCGGCCACCCTCGTGTTCTTGCTCGAGCGGAAGGTCGGAATCGTTCCCGTCGCTGCGTTCCTCGTTCGTGGCGCGACCGCCGCGGCGGTGCTGGTCGGCGCCGTGATCGGAGTGGGCTGGCAGGCGAACTATCGAACGATAACGGCCGCCGACGCTGAAGCGGTCTCGCTCAAGGCGGCGCTGCCCAACCCGCCCGCCGGGTTGTTGCTCGTGCCGCTCGCCGATCGAAACAAGCCCGTAAACACGGGGAACATCCTGTTCGACGCGGGCGTGACCAAGTGGTCGATCCAGCCGTGGTGGGCGACGTCTCTGACTCAGCACACATATCGCCGGCGGGACCTGTTCATGACGGGGTATAACCCCTGGGCTCCGCCGATCATGCTCAACGCATCTCCAGAGGGCTTCCGCTTCGCGGCGCACGTGGACTACCTCGCCGAACCCGACGCGCGAGGCGGCAGCTTCGTTCGGTGGTCAAAGATCATCCCGTTCATCGTGAACGCTGGCGGCTCGGTCGCGCTGGTCGATCGTGTGATTGTGCCTTCGCCGGACGGCCTCGATGTAGTCGCCAACCTGACGCAGGTGGCCCCCCTGGCATCAGGAGAGCACGCTGCGCGTCTGGTGTCGTTCACGCAGCAGGCCGACCTAACCCCGCCCGGGAGCACGTCGCTGGGCGGGTGGGTCTTGCCCGGCCTGGCTCAGCCGTCGAATCCGGCGTCGTCCTGGGCGTGGGGAACGCCGCTGCCGGTTCCGTCGGTCCGCGTGGCACCACGTGAGGCGGCAGGGATGGTGCTGCAAAGTGAGCGGCCGATCCCCGACGGCGCGCGACGCGTGTTGATCCGCGTGACCATCGACGAGGGCTTAATCGCGTCGTGCACCTCGTGCGCCGGCCTATCGCTCCGGGCTTGGGTGGGAGACTCAGCCGAAGCTTCGGTCGCGACGGCTCGGGTCGATCCTAAGGAAATCGCCAAGGACAAGCGATGGCTTCCCGTATTGCTGGACCTCGGGCCCGAAGCTGCGGGAAAGCACGTTGCGGTGGAGGTGAAGCCCGACTCAGCCGATTCGCCGGCCATACTCCTTTCGACCGCGTGGGCCTTGAACGCGCTCCGCGAGGCAGCACCTTCGGCAAAATGACCCACGGCGAGCGGGTGGCCCACCGTCCGATTTCCTATACTCGGCCATGCCCGATGAACAGGCCGGATCCGGCTCCAAAGGCGGCTGTAGCGGATGCTCGAGCGAGAACGGCGCGTGCGGCGGCAACGCCATGGCCGATGCGCGTGCCGCGGCTCTCGATGCGGCGCGCGCCTACTTCCGGGCCAAGCCCGCGCCCGCCTTCATTCCCGGCCAGACGTATGTCCCCTGCTCGGGCAAGGTCATCGACGAGGCCGACCTTGTCCACCTGGTCGATGCCTCGCTGGACATGTGGCTGACGGCGGGACGGTTCGCCGACGAGTTTGAGCTTCGCCTCGCCGAGCGGTTCGGCGCCAAGCACGCGCGGCTGACGGTTTCGGGCTCGGCGGCCAACCTGCTGGCGTTCTCGTGCCTCACGAGTTCCACGCTTGCCAGCAAGGGGCCGCGTCCTCCGGTCGAGCCCGGCAGCGAGGTGATCACGGTTGCCGCGGGCTTCCCGA
The DNA here is from genome assembly GCA_044223975.1 of Phycisphaerales bacterium. Lineage (GTDB taxonomy): Bacteria > Planctomycetota > Phycisphaerae > Phycisphaerales > UBA1924 > CAZCPB01. Next base: position 50,334 of record JBGALI010000025.1, read on the forward strand.
CGACGGTGGCCCCGATCGTGCAGAACCGCTGCGTTCCGGTGTTCGTCGATGTCCGGCTGGACACGCACAACGTCGATGTCGCCCGCGTCGCCGAGGCGGTCGGGCCCAGGACGCGGGCGATCATGATCGCGCACACGCTGGGCAACCCGTTCGAAGCCGCCGCGGTGGCCCGGATTGCCCGGGAGCACAACCTGTACTTGGTCGAGGACTGCTGCGACGCGTTCGGGGCACGCGTGGACGGGAAGCCGGTCGGTTCTTTCGGCGATGTTGCCACGCTCAGCTTCTACCCCGCCCATCACATCACGACCGGCGAAGGCGGCGCCGTGATGACCGACCACGGGGCACTCCGTCGCGCCGTCGAGAGCCTGCGGGACTGGGGGCGAGACTGCTGGTGTGCCCCCGGCAAGGACAACACCTGCGGCAAGCGGTTCGAGTGGCAACTCGGCGACCTGCCCGCCGGCTATGACCACAAGTACATCTACAGCCACCTCGGGTACAACCTGAAGATGACCGACATGCAGGCCGCGGTCGGACTCTCTCAGCTCGAGAAGCTCGATATGTTCGTAGCGCGGCGGCGCGAGAATTTCGCCACGCTCCGTCGCGGCCTTGTCGAAGCGGGTGTGGAGGAGCACTTCCACCTCCCCGAGCCCACGCCCAACTCCGAGCCCAGCTGGTTCGGCTTCCTGCTCACGCGCCGCGAGTCGTCCCCGATCGATCGCACCGAGGCCACCCGATTCCTGGAAGACCGAAAGGTCGGCACGCGTTTGCTCTTCGGCGGCAACCTCGTCCGACAGCCCGCCTTCGCCAACGTCGAACACCGGGTGGTGGGGGGCCTCGAGAACACCGACAAGGCGATGCGCGACTCGTTCTGGGTCGGCGTCTGGCCGGGCCTGGGGCCCCGCCACATCGAGTACATGGTCGAGACGATGCGCGCGATGATCGGCGCGCTCGTCGCGTGAGGGACGACCCATGAAAGCAGTCATCCTCGCCGGCGGGCACGGCACACGCCTCAGCGAAGAAACGGTCACGCGCCCCAAGCCCATGGTCGAGATCGGCGGCCGCCCGATCCTGTGGCACATCATGAAGATCTACAGCCACCACGGCATCAACGACTTCGTGGTGTGCCTGGGGTACAAGGGCTACCTCATCAAGGAGTACTTCGCCAACTACGCACTGCACCAGTCCGATGTCACGTTCGACATCAAGTCGGGCTCGGTCGAGGTCCACCAGAACACCGCCGAGCCGTGGCGCGTTACGCTCGTTGACACCGGGCAAGACACGATGACCGGCGGCCGACTTATGCGGATCAGACCCTACGTCGCCGACGGCACTTTCTGCATGACCTACGGCGACGGTGTTTCCGACGTCGATATCACCGCGTCGATCGCATTCCACCGTTCGCACGGCAAGCTCGCAACCGTTACCTCGGTGGTCCCTCCCGGCCGCTTCGGCCTCCTTGACCTCAAGGAGAACGCCGTCGTCCGCATGCTGGAAAAGCCAGAGCGGTCGGGCTCAAGGATCAACGCAGGGTTCTTTGTGCTCGAGCCCGCGGCGCTCGAGCTGATCGACGGCGATTCCATGCCGTGGGAGCGCCGTCCCATGGAACGCCTCGCCGAGAACCGCCAGCTCATGGCCTTCAACCACGACGGCTATTGGCAGCCGATGGACACGCTCCGCGAGCGCCAGGACCTTGAGCGGCTCTGGAGCGAGGGTAAGGCTCCCTGGAAGCTCTGGAAATCATGAGCACCTCTCCTGCGATTCCGGTGACTCGTTCGGTCGCGCCATCCGCCAAGTTCTGGCGCGGCAAGCGGGTTCTTGTCACCGGTCACACTGGTTTCAAGGGGTCGTGGCTGACGGTCTGGCTCGGGATGCTCGGGGCTCGCACCTTTGGTCTTGCTCTGGCGCCGGACACCTCACCCTGCATGTTCGGAGCGTTGAAGCTCGACCGGACGTGTGACCACGCGGTGTGTGATGTACGCGATGCCGAGCGGGTAGCGCAGCGCGTACGGCAGGTCGATCCTGACATTGTCATCCACATGGCCGCCCAGCCTTTGGTGCGCCTCAGCTACCGCGAGCCCCTGGCGACCTACCAGACCAATGTCATGGGGACGGCGCACGTGCTCGAAGCATGCCGCGGCCTGACCGGGCTGGCCGCGGTTGTCGTCGTGACCACCGACAAGTGCTACGAGAACCGCGAGTGGGCCCACGCCTACCGCGAGTCCGACCACCTCGGAGGGCGCGACCCCTACAGCAATTCGAAGGCGTGCGCAGAACTGGTCGTTGCCGCGTACCGCCGCTCGTTCTTCGCGGATTCCAAGGCCGGTATCGCCACGGCCCGCGCCGGCAATGTCATCGGCGGCGGTGATTGGTGCGCCGACAGGCTCATCCCTGACGCCGCCCGCGCGTACGCCGTGCGGGACCACGTCACGGTCCGCATGCCCGATGCGACGCGCCCATGGCAGCACGTGATCGATCCGCTCTGCGGATATCTCGTGCTCGCCGAGGCCCTCGCCTCGGGACGCAGGCCGGCCTCCCACGCGTTCAATCTCGGGCCTCCGATGGATCAGGTTCGGCGCGTGCGGGATGTCATCGACGCGTTCACCCGCGCCTGGGGGGGCGGTGCCCGCTGGGTCCACACACTGCCCGAGAAGCCCGTGCATGAGGCCTCGCTGCTGGCGCTCGACCCGTCGCTGGCCGCGGCAGAACTGGGCTGGCGATCGGCAATCGCTCTCGATCAGGCCGTCGAGATGACGGCGAAGTGGTACCGGCAGTTCTACTCCGCCCCGGACGCCGACGGCATGCTCGCGCTCACCCGGTCCCAGATCACGGCCGTCCACTCCGCGGGCGAGGCTTAGACATGCGTGCGCTGGTCACGGGAGCGACAGGATTCGTCGGACGTGCCCTCGTCAAAGTCCTGCAGGATCGCGGGGACGAGGTCCACTCGCTCGTGCGCAACGCTTCGCGCCGGGACGTCGGCCCCTTGGCTCATCGATCCGTGATCCACGAAGATCGCGGAGACTTTTCTTCCATCGCGCACGCGGTCGAGGCCTCAAGGCCCGATTCCATCCACCACCTCGCCGCTTCCTTCAGTTCCGAGCTCGACCCCGCGCCGCTGGTGGAAGCCAATATCACTTACGCCGCGCGATTGTGCGAAGCCGCGGCATCACTCGGCACGCCCACCTCGATCGTCCTGGCGTCGTCATTCTGGGAGTACGCGTCCTCGGGCGAGTACCGACCCAACACGCTCTACGCGGCAACCAAGCGTGCCGCCCGTGACCTTGCCGCGTGGTACGCGGCGCACCGCGGGCTCCGGGTCGCCGCGTTGGTCCTGTACGACATCTACGGGCCTGATGACCCCCGGCCGAAGCTGATCCCCGCGATGATCGATGCCGCGGCACGCGGAGCGACGTTGTCTACGACCGGGGGAGAGCAGCGTCTTGATCTCGTTCACGTGCTGGACGTTGCACGGGCATTCATCGCGGCGGCAGAAGCGATGCGGTCGTCTCCGGCATCAGGCCGTGTCCACGAATGGGCGGTCGCCGGCGGCTGTCGCGTCACCGTGCGTGAATTGCACGCTTTGCTGGAGTCCGCCCGCGGCGTGCGGATCCCGGTCCAATGGGGTGCAAGGCCGTACCCCGTCCACCAGATCTTCGAGCCCGTCTCCAACATCGAGCCACTTCCCGGCTGGGCTCCCTCCATAACATTGAAGGAAGGCCTGCGGCAACCGGACACCGTCGCGCGTGGGCGACGTGCGGGGGAGTGATAGATGAGCCAGCCAACCCGCACGAACGAACAGCAGATCCTTGAACCCAAGCCGCCCGCGTCGCCAGCCGGCGGACGACGCCCTTTCATCTCGATCTGCACCCCCGTCTACAACGAAGAGGACAACATCGACCGGTGCGTGCAGGCCGTGCGAGATCTGTTCGCCGGAGCCCTCAGCGACTGCGACTACGAGCACGTGTTCACCGACAACCACTCGACCGACGCGACATTTCCGCGCCTCGCCGTCATCGCCTCGGCCGATCCACGCGTGCGCGTCATCCGGTTCAGCCGGAACTTCGGGTACCAGCGATCGATCCTCGCCGGGTACAAGCGGGCCCTGGGCGACGCGGCGATCCAGCTGGACTGCGACCTTGAGGACCCCCCGCGCATCGCCGCTGAATTTGTCCGCCTATGGCGGCGCGGGTACAAGGTTGTCTACGGGGTGCGACGGTCGCGCGTCGAACCGTGGCTTGTGCAGGTTGTGCGCAAGGCGTTCTACCGCGTTCTGTCCGCGATCAGCGAGGACCCGCTTCCCCAGGATGCCGGTGACTTCCGCCTGATCGACCGCCAGGTCATCGACGCGCTCGCAGGAATCCACGATCCGAACATCTACATCCGCGGGCGCGTGTCGGCCATGGGGTTCGCTCAGGTCGGCGTCGACTACGACCGCGACGCGCGGGTGGCGGGGAAGACAAAGTTCAACATGTGGCGGCTCATGAGCCTGGCCATCGACGCCACGCTGAGCCACTCCGTCGTGCCGCTCCGGATTGCGACGGGCGTGGGCCTGACGTTGTCGGTCCTCGCGGGAGCGATGATCCTGTTCTATACGGTCGCGCGGTTCGCGTGGGGCTCGAGCTGGCCCAGCGGCTTCACCACGCTCGCCGTGCTGCTGCTGCTGGCCATCGGTCTCAACGGGCTCTTCCTGGGGATCATCGGCGAGTACCTCGCGAGGATCTACCGGCACCTCAAGGACTCGACGGACGTGATCGTCGAACACGAGCTACCGGCAAAGCTCCGCGACTCCGCGGATGCGCCGACGGCGGCGGTCGAAAAGTCCTTGGTGGGATAGCCGCGAAAGGTGCAAAAAAGAACAAGCCCCGGCCGAGACCGGGGCTTTCTTCTTAAGCGGAGAGAGATTCCAGACTCGTCAAGTGGTCTCTCGAGGGGGTTTGGGCGCGCCTTTGGCGGTCCGAAATGGCGTTGATGATGTCCGATGTGTCACCTTTTTTGCGGTTCGGCGCTGCCAAACCGACCTGAAAACCCCCGTTCCTGGCCCGCCAGGGCCGGTCCGATCAAATATCACGCTTATCAGCGCCGTCGGACCCTGACACGCCGACCGCGCTGGAGATGACGCCGCAAAAGGCGGACGATCGCCAATCGCGGGCGCCCAAAGGGGGCTCCAAAAGAACGGAGGATCGGCGCCAAGATTCCGGCCATTAGCCGAACGGCCGGATCTCTGTCGCCATCGTCGAGAACGGATGATGGCCTCGCAGAGAACGTTCGATGGTCCTTCCTTGCCGGCTCTTGAACCACTCCGTGAGCTGGCCGGCGTCGATAAGAACGAACGATCGCAGCGCGGGCCGCGTACCTGCGCGGCGATGACAAAGAGCGTGGGATCGAAGGTCCGCAAACATCTTCGTTGTGCTGTCGAACACATAAGTTGGTCTAGACCCAATTGAGTCTCGACGAGGATCGGCGCTCGGCGCCGAAATCGTCAAGTGCAAAAAGAGCCTGTTTTCCCGAGCGAAAACACCATCTACTGGCGGCGCTGTCGCGAGTTGTATATAATCGGGCACGGTTCTTCATGGGCGTGCGGCGTGATGCCAAGCGAACGGAAGACACCCAGTCGTCGTGGTGAACCGGAGTGATTCTGG
>JBGALI010000004.1:0-291555 GCA_044223975.1 Phycisphaerales bacterium
TGTGGGGGTCTATAGAGGGGGCGGGGTGCTGCGGGTTGGCGCAGGAACGTGGACATAGGGAGGGAGGGAAAGGGGGGTGGAGATGGCGCAAGTGGGGGTGGGGATTGGGGTAGAGAAAATTGTGAAAAATGGCGGATGGGGAGGGGGGAACGAGGCGCAGGATGACCAGAGCGAGTCTGGACAGAACTTCAGAGTCTGGGGCACACACCGCGCCCCCGGAGAACGGGTAGAACACGGAGCGTGGCCCGCAGGGAAGGCGGGCCACGCCACCCGCCGCCAAGTTGGTGATCGAGCCACCCACCTGACCTATAGGAACCCTTCTCCGACGTCGTCCTCCGATGTTCCACGGATCACAGAGGCAATCTCGGTTGCCATTTCCTCGACCGTATGAGTCGCGGTGCTGCGCGCGACTTTGTCGGCGAGCGATGGACTGTACTTGATCACTTCCTGTTTCGTTACGTTGTGCCAAATCGGCAGAAGCACCTGTTCACCAGATACGGCTCGGGAAACGATGCCATCGAGTTCGTAGTTCGTCCAGCCCTTTGCAAAGAACTGCTTTGAGAATACAACGAGGCCGAATCGACTCTTCGCGAGACCGGCATCGATCTTGCGGCGAAGACTGTCGCCAATCTTGAGTTCGAACTCGTCATACCAAACGCGCAGGCCAGTTTTTTGCAGGGCTTGCGCAAGCGGACGGACGAGTTCCTCTTTGTCTTCGGAAGCGTGCGAAATGAAAACGTCATATTCTCGCGTGTCATCTATGGACTCGCCGGACGAATCCGGAGTTCGCCCTTGGACCAGACTCGGCACGCTGGACAATGGCATTTCTTGTAGGGGTGGAAGCGGGCCAGGTAACGTCCGAACACCCGATCGCACACTGCCTCTCAATCCCTGAAGATCAACAGTGACGTACCAGTGGCCTGAGTGTGGCACTCGCAATCGAACCGGAGACTGCTTTGCCAAGCCACCGGAGTATCGATGGCTCCGACCGCTCTTGTAGTTTGAATAGTTGGAACTGTCCATGAGGCGTACGTTGGCAGCGCTTCCCTGGAGCGTTACTTCGACAAGCTCGCCGCCACGTAGAGACCCAAGGTCGTAATACTGAAAGTTCATTCGTCCCGGCCTCCGCACCTGTTGCCGCCCAACACAGCCTCATGCGTCTATTCGCCACTTGCCATTCTTGTCCCGATACACGCTCTCGTTGAACTCCACTTGGACAATGTTTTCGCCGCGAGTCTTGAGGCGGTGGAACGTGAGGCCATCTGCAAAGTGAAGTTCCGCGTCATCCGGAAACGACGCCAGTTGGTCCTTGAACTCGGCAACCGTGATGACCCGTTCGATTTGCTCCACGAGGATCTCCTTCTGTGAGGCCCACCTATTGTATTCACGTTTACATTTTCTGCACGTGCTGCTCGTCCAGGATTTCCTGCACGGTGATGAGCTTGATGATGCGGCCGGTTTTCTTGTGGAAGGCGGCGCACTCGGATTCGGCATCGGAGGAGAAGCCGAAGGCGACGAAGAAGCCGCGTTGGCGGTCTTCGCGGGCCATGACGGCTTCGAACTGGTCGATGTCGGGGCGGCCGACCTTGTCCATCTGCTTGACCTGGATGGGGAACCAGTCGCCGGCGAACATGCTGGCGCCGGTCTCGCCGGTCTTGGTTTTTTTGGAGGCGGCGTCCGTGGGCTTGGTGCCGACGGGGAAGATGCGGCCGTCGATGCCCATGTCGCCGACCTGGACCTTGTTGGGGATGCCGCCCAAGGCGATGACGGCCCACTTATCGAACTATTGATATCAACCGAAAACCGCCTCGTCAAAGTCCGCCTGGCCGAGAGGGTGGCCTTTGTCAATTGAAAGAAGCAAAAGGTCCGCCAGCAGCTTGTAGGAATCGTTCAAGGCCGACACCATCTTCTCATCGGGCAGCCGCTCACCGTGAACCACCTTGCTCCTCAAGCCGTACAACTTCTTGACCTCTTCGAATTTCACTCTCCGTGCCGTGCCGCGCTCCGCAAGAAGGCACGCGGATAGCAGCGAGAGGCGATAGACAAGTTCAGACGTGACGCCAAAGACCGCCTCAATGCCGCTCCAGAGGCGTGACACGGCGGATCGAGCATCTGTAGAGAACCGCCAGTCAATTGCCGCTTCAAGCGCATATCGAAACGGTTCGCTACTGGCCGCAACCATGTTGAAAGCGTCAAAGCGGTTGTATATCCATGCGGCATCGTCTGCGGATACTTCACACGTTCGGGCATCGTGGTTGGTCAGCAGTTTCAGACGAAAATCGAGCAGGTCTCCCTGAAACGGCGGAAGAGCTCGCTTCGAGTTGTAAACCGACGCATCCAGACCCTCTGCGGCAAGCTGTTCCCTGAAGACATTGGACGTTCTTTCTTGATGTCCGGCGACATTGTTCCAGGAATACGCACTGCAAGCGACGGAGATATGCCGGGTAAAGCCGCGCAGCACCAATAGTGCAGATGCGAGCCACGCGCGATTCAGCGCGTCGTATCCGGGGAGGACTGCGGCGTCTTTTGCCGACTCGATTTCGCAAACACAGGCAGGGGCAACAGACTCAAGAACCGCCCAGCCTCGAAATCCAGCTGCGCCAACTGCCGCCAAATCGAAGATGGAAAGCGGCCGATCAAGAGGGCGGAGTGAAACCCCGGGAGCAAGAGTGAGCGGCGCTGCGGGACGCGGGAGGCCCGCTACCAGCACGTTCCAGTTCCCGTCGTGCACCATCGGTGAGGACGGCTGCTCGCTCATCTGTCCGACCTTACAGACACGGCCGAGGAAAGAATGCACGAACTGAGTCCGGTGTCGTCCGACTCATGACTTACTCGATTCAAAGGTCTATCTCCCGGGAAAACGATGCTGGAGTGGCTTTGAGGTGCGCTTACGCCGTGCCAATCGCAATGGTAGTAGAACGAACCGGTCTTCTTGACGACGCGGCCGAGTTGGCGCGGCGGGGGCGCATGTAGTCGATGTAGGCCTGGGTGTTGGCGTGGCGGTCCTCGAAGGAGCGCTTCTCCTTGGTCTCGCCCCAGAAGACCTCGTAGTTGCGGTTGGAGTTGAAGGGCGGGTCGATGTAGATGAGATCGATGCAGGCATCGGGGAGCTTGGCGAGTTGCTCGAGGTTGTCGCCGCAGTAGATGACGCGGGTGTCGAGGAGAGAGCTGGGGCGGCCGGGAGATGGAGAGGACGCCGGGGGTGGCTCGGCACTGTTTCGACCGGAGGAACCGGTCGAAACAGTGGCACGGGGGCGGGGAGCAGGAGACCCAGAGACTGGTGTCCCTGGGTTCTGGGGACTGCGGGTGGCGGGCTTTCGGGCCATGGGACGGAGGATATCGCGGAGTGAGGGGACGCGGGAGTCCGTGCCACGACTGTCCGGTTCCTCCGGACAGTCGTGCGGATGTGTGGGAGCGGAGGGAAGTTGAGCGTGGATCTGCACGACTCTGGAGAGGCACTCCAGAGTCGTGGCACGCGGCAGAAGCGGTGATGGGAGAGGACTTGCGGGACTGGAGTGTGATCCAGAAGCGAAGAGGTAGATGGAGTAGGGGTAGGCGGGACACCTGCCCCACTAGGCAAAGTAGATGGGAGTAGAGGCAGGTGGGATATCTGCCCCACTCGATGAGGTAGATGAAGGTGCTGGGGGCGGGCGCGATTTGGGTGCCGCGGGGCTACTTGTGCTCGAGCGTGGCCTTGCCCTGGCTGACGGTTTTGATGCCGTCGCCGGCGAGGTAGTCCTTGGCGGCCTTGTCCTGCTTGAGGTAGTCGTCGAGGAAGGCGATGACGCCGGAGGCGAGGGTGTCGGTGATGGTGCCGACGTCGGTCTCGGGCTTTTCGCCCAGGGCGTTGGCGGCGTTCTGGCCGGCGAAGGAGGAGTGGGTGGCGCCCTGGATGAAGATGAGGAACTTGTCGCCGGGGCGGGCGAGGTCGAAGGGTTCGCGGCGGGTGAGGGGGGTTTCCTTGCTGAAGCCTGCCGCGCCGGGGGTGGATTCCTGGGCGCCGGTGACGACGAGCATGGGGAGCGTAAGTTCGGACCAGGACTCTTTGGTGAGGACGCCCGAGCCGGTGCTCTGGGGGGAGATGAGGATGCCGGCCTTGATGCGCGGGTCGGCGTAGGAGGCAAGGTCGGGGGAGTCGGGGGACTTGTGGACGCGGGCGCCCATGGCGAGCTGGGCGGTGTAGGCGCCGGCGGAGTGGCCCATGATGGCGATGCGCGAGCGGTCCATCTTGGGATTGCCCTTGGCGTCCTTGAGGTCGGGGACGAAGTCAGAGAGGTAGTCGAGGGAGTTGAGGATCAGCTCGACGTCGGCGAGGCGGTCCATGGGGTCGACCTTGTCGGCGAGCTTTTCGATTTCCTTCTGGGCGTCGATGCCGAGTTCGTCTTTGTTCTTTTTGCGGAGGCGGATGGAGTCGGAGTGGGCGGGGGAGAGGACGATGTAGCCGTGGGAGGCGATGAGGCGGCAGAGATCGTTGAAGGCCATGCTCGAGCCGCCGGCGCCGTGGGAGACGATGACGATCGGGTAGGGGCCGACGTTGGCGGGGAGGCGCGAGTAGCGGATGCGGACTTCGACGTCCTTGTTTCGCTTGGTGTCCTTGAGCGTGACGCCGGGGACTTCGGAGACGACGATGGGGCCGGCGTCGAGCTTGTAGCCGCCGGCGTTGTGCTCGCGGACGACTTTCTCGGGCGCGGCGGGCTGGGCGCCGGGCTTGGGCTTGGTCGCTTCGATCGCGCCCGGGGGCAGAGGTGCGGGGGGCTGGGCGGGAGGTTGGATCGGGAGTTGGGCCGGCGGCTGGGCCCACGTGGTGGCGCTGAAGAATGCTCCGGCGAGGGCCAGAAGGCACGCGGCGCGGGTGGCGGACGATCGGGCGGTTGTGGAAAGACCCATAATCTGCGGCTCCGCGTGGATGCTGGTGCGTGCGAGAGAATACGCACGAGGGCCTGGAAAGATCGGTCAGGCGGAGCGGCGGGTTCCGGCGCGGATGTTGAGCATTTCGACGCCGAGTGAGAAGGCCATGGCGAAGTAGACGTAGCCCTTGGGGACGTGCTCGCCGGCGCCCTCGGCGATGAGCATGACGCCGATGAGGACGAGGAAGGCCAGCGCGAGCATCTTGATGGCGGGGTGGCGATCGACGAAGCGGCCGATGACGCCCGAGAGCGCGATCATGACACCGACGGCGATGAGGACCGAGGCGATCATGATGCGCAGGTCCTGGGCCATGCCCACGGCGGTGATGACCGAGTCGAGCGAGAAGACCAGGTCGAGCGCGACGATCTGCACGTACATCGCGATGAGCGAGCCGGCGGCCTGACCGGGGGTGGGGACGTGTTCTTCTTTCTTGTCGACGCGGTGGTGGATCTCGTAGGTCGCTTTGGCGACCAGGAAGAGGCCGCCGACCAGGAGCAGGATGGACTTGCCGCTGATCTCGCGCTCGAGGATGGTGAAGAGGGGCGCGGTGAGGCCCATGATCCACTTGAGGCCAAAGAGCAGGCCGACGCGCATGACCAGGGCGAGGACGAGGCCGGTGATGCGGACGCGGGTGCGCTGGTGCTCGGGGAGCTTCCCGACCAGGATGGTGATGAAGACGATGTTGTCGATGCCCAGCACGATCTCCATGGCCGAGAGCGTGATGAGGGCGATGAGGTTCGGCCAGGTGAAGAGGTGCTCGAGGGTGAAGACTTCGCTCACGGCGGGGGTTCCTGCGGTTCGTTCGGGGGCGCGACGTGCGTGCGGGGGATCTCGGGGATGAAGAGGCAGACGACCAGGCCTGGGAGGTAGAGGAAGCCGGTGAGCCACACGGCGTGCTCGTAGCCGGTGTTCTGGGCGATCCAGCCGCCGCTGAAGGCGCCGACGGCGGAGATGAGGCGGCCGATGTTGTAGGTGAAGCCGGCCCCGAGGGTTCGGACGAGGGTGGGGAAGAGGGGCGGGATGTAGAGGGGGAACATGCCAAAGAGGCCGAGGGGGAAAAAGGCGGTGAGGCAGCAGACGAGGTAGACGTTGTCGGGCGTCAATGGCCGGTACCAGCCGACGATGAAGACCAGGAAGCTGGCGGCGAACATGATCGTGAAAGCGCGGCGGTGGCCGAGGGCGCGGGCGAGGTAGGTGGAGAAGTAGTTGGCGGCGATGTTCACAAGCAGGTAGGCGATGGTGACGTTGGAGACGAGGTTGTTGATCTCCGCGGGTGTGCGGCCGGCGAGCGCTGGCATCGCGCGGACGGCCTGGGGGGCGAAGAAGAGGAAGGCCCAGACGGTGGTGAGGGCGATCGAGGTGAGGGCGGAGGTGAGGAGGGTGGTGCGGCGGAGGGAGCGTGAGAACAGGGCGCTGACGGGCGGGTGGGGCTGGGCCGCCGCGGCTTCTTTCCACTGCTCGGGCTCGGGCACGGCGTAGCGGATCCAGACGGTGAAGAGAGCGGGCAGGACGCCGACGAGGAAGACCCAGTTGGGGTCGAGGAGGCGAGGCATCTGCCAGGCGCCGGCGGCCCAGGTGAAGCCTTTCACGGTGAGCGAGGCGGAGATGCATCCGACCATGTAGCCGCTCTGGAGCGTGGCCGAGGCCCAGGCGCGGTGGCGGGGGTGGAGGATCTCGGTGACGAGCGCCGAGCCCGCGGCCCACTCGCCGCCGATGCCGAGCGCGGCAATGAAGCGGAAGATGAGCAGGTGCCACCACTCGGTGGCGAAGGCCGAGAGGCCCGTGAAGACGGCGTACGTGAGGACGGTGAGGGTGAGCGTGAGCGTGCGGCCGAGGCGGTCGCCGATGCGCCCGAAGACGGCGCCGCCGACGGCCCAGCCGATCAGGAAGAAGCCCTGCACAAGGGCGGCTTTCCACATCACGTCGTTGGGATCGACAGGCACGCCCTCGCCGGCGTGGTGCTGCAGCAGCTTGCGGACGAAAGGAACGCCGACGATGACGTAGAGGTAGCTGTCGAGACCGTCAAAGGCCCAGCCGAGCCACGCGGCGATGAGAGCTTTCCACTGGGTGGTGTTGATTCGGCCGTCGGTCATTGGGGGGCAGAGTAGCGGAAGGATGAGTAGAAGGCAGGTGGGACACCTGCCCCACTAGAACGGGTAGAAGAAGAGTGTCGTATGCTGGAGTTGATGGCGAAGACCAGGCACATGTTTGTCTGCAGGTCGTGCGGAGGGGTTCAGGCGCGGTGGCTGGGGAAGTGTCCGGACTGCGGGGCGTGGGACTCGCTGGAAGAGACGGTGGTGGAGAAGAGCGCGCAGCGCGATCCGCAGAAGGGGATCGTTGAGGGATGGGCGGAGTTGGGAGAGCGCGACGGGGCGGGGGGGGACTCGCCGGGCGCAGCGCCCGAGGCGCGGCCGCTGGACAGGATCAATCCGGGGATGGAGTCTGCAGCGAGGCTGAGCACGGGGATCGCCGAGTTTGATCGCGTGCTCGGCGGGGCGGGCGCGAACGTCGGGATGGTGCCGGGGTCGGCGGTGCTGGTGGGGGGCGAGCCGGGGATCGGGAAGTCGACGCTGTTGTTGCAGGCGGCGGGAGCTTGGGCGGCGCGCGGGGTGCGGACGCTGTACGTGTCGAGCGAGGAGTCGGCGGAGCAGATCAAGCTGAGGGCGGAGAGGCTTCGAAATTCGGTGGAGGTCGTGGAGCCGCCCACGGAAGTGGGCGGGGTGAAGAAAGAGCGCGGGTCGACGATGCACCCCCCGACTTCCGTCGGGGGCTCCACGCGGGGCTCCACGGGAGGAACCGGGGTATTTGGTGGTTCGGAGTTGTTCATACTGGCGGATACGAACCTGGCGCGGATCGTTGAGCAAGCCCGGAAAGTCCAGCCGCAGGTGATGGTGATCGATTCGGTGCAGATGATCTACAAGAGCGACCTGCCGGGGGCGCCGGGGTCGATCGCGCAGCTTCGCCGGTGCTGCTCGGACCTTGTTTATCTTGCGAAGGCGTCGGGCATCGCGGTGGTGCTGGTGGGGCACGTGACGAAGGAGGGGCAGCTCGCCGGGCCGCGGCTGCTGGAGCACCTGGTCGATTGCGTGCTGTACTTTGAGGGCGACCGGTTTCATGCGCACCGGCTGGTGCGGGCGATCAAGAACCGGTTCGGAACCACTTTGGAAATAGGACTCTTTGAGATGACCGGCGCGGGGCTCACGCCGGTCGAGGGCGGGGCGGGCGTGATCGCGGAGTCGACGCCGGCGCGGCCGGGGTCGGCGGTGTGCCCGGTCATCGCGGGGACGCGGTGTCACCTGGTTGAGTTGCAGGCGTTGACGGCGACGGGATTTCTGGGCGCGGCCAAGCGGAAGAGTTCGGGGCTGGACTCGAACCGGCTGGCGATGCTCATCGCGGTGCTGGAGCAGCACGCGGGGTTGCGGCTGGCGGATCGCGATGTGTTCGCGTCGGCGGTGGGCGGGATCCGCGTGATCGAACCCGCGGCGGACTTGGCGCTGCTGCTTGCGATCGCGGGGGCACACTACCGGCGGGCACTGCCTCGAGCGTGCGCGGTTTTCGGGGAGGTTGGGCTGGGCGGCGAGGTGCGTCCGGTGCCGCACGCGGACCAGCGGGTGCGCGAGGCGGTGAAGCTGGGGTGGAAGACGATCATGGTTCCGCACGGGATGACGGGGCGTGCGGAGAAGGGCGTGGAGATCGTGCGGGTGAAGACGGTGAACCAGGCGATCGAGCACTTGAGCCCGGTGGCGGAGGCGGGATTCACCGCAGAGGCACAGAGGCACTGAGAAGAGAAGAGTCGGCGCGGAACGGAGCACGGGCGTGCCTGAGATGGTTGGGGTTCCGGTTGAGCTCACGATCTTCGGCGGCACGCTGCGCGCCAACGTGCCGGTGCCGGCGGGGGATGTGACGCCGGAGGAACTGCTGCCGGTGTTCGATTCGATCGGCGCGGCGGTGGTGCACATGTCCGTGAAGGCGGCGGAGCAGCGGGGGAAGAAGGTCTCGTGCCGGAAAGGGTGCGGGGCCTGCTGCAGGCAGCTTGTGCCGGTTGCGGAGACGGAGGCGATCCGGCTGGTGAAGATGGTGCGGGGGATGCCCGAGACGCGGCGCGCGGCGGTGCTGGCGCGGTTCGAGCGGGTGCGGGCGCGGCTGGAGCGCGAGGGGCTGCTCGAGCGCGTGCGGAACCCGCGCGGGCTGACGGCGCCGGAGCGGGCGGAGCTGTCGGCGGCGTACTTTGCGATGAACGAGGCGTGCCCGTTTCTGGAGGATGAGGCGTGCTCGATTTATCCCCAGTGGCCGATGGTCTGCCGCGAGTACCTGGTGACAACGCCGGCGGAGTGGTGCGCGACGCTTGATGCGAGGATCGAGCCGGTGCCGCTGCCGATGGGGCCGGGGACGGCGCTGTACTGGATCAACGCGGGCCCGGACGACACGGAGGTGCCGGTGGTGGCGTTGTCGCTGCTGATGGAGTGGGCGAGGGAGATGCCCGAGGCGCCGCCGAAGCGGCCGGGGGCGGAGGTGTTGATGAGGTTTCTGGACCGGATGAGGGAGAGTGTGCAGAGGCCGACGGCACGTCCGGAGTGACAGCGATGGCGCGGCGCTACAGCGTGTTGGGCCAACTGCTGGTGTGGGTGATCGAGGGGCCGGAGACGTACCTCGCGTACTTTGCGGTGTCGGCGTGCGCCTTTGTCGGCGCCTTTGGCGCGGCGATGGCGTGGGGCGGGGGTTGGACCTTTGCGCCGGTTCCTGCGCTGCTGATGATCATGACGTGGTCGTATGTTCGGCGCTCCCAGTTGGACTACTACAAGCGGCTCGCGCGGGAGTGGGACGGGAAGGCGTGCCCGAAATGCCGGTACTCCTTCGAGGGTGCGAAGAGTGCCGTGTGCCCCGAGTGCGGCACCGACGCCGAGGAATATCTCGCCCGGGTTCGGGGGCACATCAGGAGGCACACGAGCGGGCCGGATTAGCGGGCGCCTCGATCAGCGTCCGGACCACGCGTACACGGCGATGCGGGCTGCGCCGAGCGCGACGGCGATGAGGATTGCCGCGGCAAGCATCCAGAGGGCTCGCGTTGCGAGCGTCCAGGGGAGCGGTTCGCGCTCTGGCGAGGGCAGCGTGAATTCGTTGGGCGCTCCGCACTCGGGGCAGACCACGACTCTTGCGCGGATCTGGATGCCGCCGAAGATGTAGCCACATTTCAGGCACGCGGCGTTCTTCGGTCGGGTGCCGTCGACGCGCGGCTGCATAGCGGGTGATCGTACGAGTGGCGGAGTTGTGCGGGGGGGCTGAGCTGGTCGCGGGATTGGAACACGGAGTTTGTATGCTCTGCGGATTCGTCGATCACGGGCTGTCGCCCGCTGCGCGGGCTGTGATGATGCGGAGCGAGCGCGTGGGGGGTGCTGGGGGCCCACGGGTTGCGCTCGCGGACTCGCTTTACCCGAGGCTACCGGCGGTTGCCCGCTGCGCGGGCTGTGGGGCTGTGAGGCTGTGAGGCTGTGAGGTTGCGGGGTGAGCGAGGGAGATGCCCGAGGGGCCGCCTAAGCGGCCGGGGCCGGAGGTGTTGATGAGGTTTCTGGATCGGATGAGGAAGGGTGTGAAGCAAGGGCCCGAGGACGTTGTGAATGAGGGCGCGGGCGGGTGCGCGAAGCCTTGGTAGAAGGCAGGTGGGACACCTGCCCCACTAGATTGGGTGGAGGGCAGGTGGGACACTTGACCCACTCGATTCAGTACGACTTGCGCAGGCGTGCGGGGGGGATGCTCAGCTGGTCGCGGTACTTGGCGACGGTGCGGCGGGCGATGTCGAGGCCGCGTTCTTTGAGTTTTTCGACGAGGGCCTCGTCGGAGAGGGGCTTTGACTTGTCCTCGGCGGCGATGACCTCGCGCAGGGCGTCCTTGATGGCGTCCCAGCTGACATCTTCGCCGCTGTCGTTCTGGGTGCCGCCGGTGAAGAACTTGCGGAGGGGGACGACGCCGCGGGGCGTGAGGACGTATTTCTCGGCGACGGCGCGCGAGACGGTGGCGACGTGGATGCCAAGCTGCTCGGCGACCTGGGTCATGGGGAGAGGCTTGAGGGCCTGGGGGCCGTAGTCGAAGTAGTCGCGCTGGGCGGCGACGACGACCTTGAGCACGCGAAGGAGCGTGTGCTGGCGCTGGTGGACGGCGTCGATGAGCCATTGGGCGTTGCCCACGCTGGTGCGGAGGAACTCGCGGTCCTTCTGCGGCACGCCGCGGTCGCGGGCCATGCGGGCGTATTCCTGGTTGACGCGGAGCGAGGGCACGCGGCGCTCGTTGAGGTAGGCGATGTAGCGGTCGCTGTCGGCGTCGTACTCGACGATGGCGTCGGGCGTGATCGGCGGCTCGCGCTCGTCGACGAGGCGGCGGGCGGGCGCGAGGCTGAGGTGCTTCATCACGCGCATCGCGCTCTTGATCTCGTCGAGCGAGAAGCCGGTTTTTTCAGCGACGCGCGGCAGGCGGTTCTGGAGCAGGTCGTCGATGTGGCTCTCGATGAGGGCCCGGGCGCGGCGAAGGTCCTCGGGCGGAAGCTCGCTCAGCTCGTCCTCGACGGCGTCGAGCTGAAGGAGCAGGCACTCGCGGGTGTCGCGGGCGGCGGTTCCGGCGGGCTCGATCATGAGCTGCACGGCCTTGAGAGCGCGCTCGAGGTCGGCGAGGGCGGGCTTGGGTTCGGGGGTGCGGTCGACGATGGCGTCGAGGGGCGTGCGCAGGTAGCCGTCGCCGTCGAGGAACGCGATGATCAGCTCGCCGGGTCGGCGGAGCGATTCTTCGACGTCGCAGAGGGCCCACTGGGCCAGGAGCTGGTCGTTGAGCGATTCGGCGCGGGCGGGCGCGGCGGACATGGCGTCGAGCTTGGCGTCGCGCTCGCCGTCCATGCGCGAGGCGGAGTAGGACGTGGGCTCGTCGCGCTCGGGGGAGCTGGGCGTGAACTCGTTGTCCGCCGCGTCGGGCTGGGTTTCCTGGAACTCCTCGAGGCGCTCGAACTCGGCGGGGCTGCCGGTCTCGTCGATGCGGAGGGTGGGCTCGATCTCTTCGGCCTGCTCGGGGCGCGAGTCGGCATCACCGACGGCGCTGCCGGCGGGGGTCTGGTCCGGGTCGGCTTCGGCCCCGGCCTCGGCGGGCGCGCCCTCGATGCGTTCGAGCGCGGCGTTGCTCTCCAGCTCCTGCTCGATGCGCTCCTCAAGCTCGGTGAGGGACATCTGCAGGACCTCCATGGACTGGATCATCCTGGGGGCCAGCTTCATCTGCTGGCCGAGCCGCATTTGTTGGGAAGCGTCGAAGCGCATGGGGGGGGGAGAAGAAGTGACGGAGTGACGGAGTGACGGAGTGACTTAGTGACGGAGTGGGCGGAAGGGGGAGGCGTCAGTCGGGGGTGGAGCGGGCGAGCTTGGATTCGAGGCTGTGGATGAGACCTTGGAGGACGCGATCGGATTCGGCGAGAAGGGCGGTTGCTGAAGAGACATCGTCTGCAAAGCCGAGATCGGAGCACAGGACGAGCTGGGTGTCGAGTTCGGCGAGGGAGCCGCGGGCGATTCGGAGGAACTTGAGAAACTCGGGTGTGGTGCCGCGGGCGTAACCCTCGGCGATGTTGGAAGGGATCGAAACAGCGGAGCGGCGCATCTGGAGGGCGAGTCCGAAGCGTTCATCGGACGGCAGTTGGGCCGTCAGTGTGTAGATCTCTTTGACGAGAGATCGGGCGCGTTGCCACGCGATCAGGTCCCTGAATGTACGAATGTCTCCCACAGCTTTGGTTCCAAACCTTCGTCACTGAGTCACTTCGTCACTCCGTCACTTGCTGCCTGCACGTGATTGCATCGGCCAGAACCGCCTTGTTCGCGAACTCCAACGGGGATCCCGTGGGCAGGCCTCGCGCGAGGCGGCTGACTTTGACGGGTTTTCCTTTGAGTTCCTGGGCGAGGTAGAGGGCGGTGCCGTCGCCCTCGATGGTGGGGTTGAGGCCGAGGATGACTTCGGTGATGGCGGCGTGGCCCGCGTTCTTTTCGGGGTGATCGATGCGTCGGAGGAGTTCGGTGACGGTGAGGTCGCCGGGGCCGATGCCGTCGAGGGGGCTGAGGCGGCCCATGAGCACGTGGTAGAGGCCGCGGTACATGCCGGTCTGCTCGAGGGCGATGAGGTCCTTGGGTTGCTCGACGACCAGGACGGTGGCGCGGTCGCGGGCCTCGTCGGAGCAGATGGGGCAGACGGGGGCGTCGGTGAGGTTGGAGCAGACCGGGCAATGGTGGACGGTGCGCTTGACGTCGGTGATGGCGGCGGCGAGGCCGTCGGCGGTGGAACTTTCGGACTTGAGGATGTAGAACGCCAGGCGCTCGGCGCTGCGGCGACCGATGCCGGGGAGGCGGTTGAACTCGCCGATGAGGCGATCGACGGCGCCGGGGTAGGCGGGGGCGCGTTTGACGGCGGGCGTGGGCGCGCCGGCCCGGGCGACCCGCGGGGGTCGGCTCGAGCGGGCGTCCGGGCCCGGGGCCGGCGAACTGTCCGGCGTGCGATCCATCGCAGGCATCGTACGCGGGCGGGGTTGGGTTGGAGACTGGAAGGTGTCGGCGGGAAGGCGGGTGGCGAGGAATCCCCCGGGCGGCGGGGGGCGGTTCTCGGCTAGCATTGCCGGCGTGCATCGCGCCCGATCAAGAATCGTGCTGTGGATAGCGGCCGCGGCCATCGCGGTGGTGGCCGGCGTGGGCGTGTGGAAGCGGGCCGTCCGGCCGAACCTGTTCCCCAAGAATTTCGGCGTGGTGGAGGCGGGGCAGATCTACCGCTCGGGGGAGCTTTCGCCCGAGGCGATGCGGAGGGTGGTGTCGGAGCACGGGATCCGGACGGTGGTGGACCTTGGGGCGCACAAGGACGACCCGGTGAGCGATCGGCGTGAGCAGCGGACCTGCGATGCGCTGGGGGTGACGCGGTACGCGATGCGGCTGGAGGGGGACTCGACGGGCAACCCGAACTATTACGTGCAGGCGCTGCGGCTGATGAGCGATCCGGAGAAGCGGCCGGTCCTGGTGCACTGCAACGCGGGGGCGGAGCGGACGGGGTGCGCGGTGATCCTTTATAGACACTTCGTGCAGGGGAAGGGCATCGAAGAGGTCTACCCCGAAACCTTTGAGTACCGGCACAGCGACGAGCGGAACCCCAAGCTGCGGGAGACGTTGAACAAGTGGGGGGAGAAGATCGGCGCGGCGTTCCGGGATGGCGGGCTGATCTCGGAGCCCGGCGTGGGGCCGCTGGACGATCCGGTCCCGGTGGCGCCGGTCGTGGCGCGGCCCTGAGCGAGAACGCATGCCCGAGGTCCGACCATCCGAGACCGTGGGAACGCCCGTTGCGTCACACCCCGACGCGGAGCGGTTCCATCGCTACGAGGTGCGGCGGCGGCGGCGGCGCAAGCGGGCGGTCGCGGGCCTGTGCGTCATCGGGTTTCTCGCGGGTGTCTGGATGGTCGTGGCGCACTCACCGCTCACGCGGCGGATGGTGATCCCGCGTGTCGAGGCCATGTTGAACGCGACGATCGAGGGCGGGGACGTCTCGATCGGCCTCGACGGGATGGTGACGGTGCGCAACGCGGTGCTGCGCATGCCCGCGATCCCCGGGACGGCGGGCGCGGTGTTTGAGGTCAAGCGGATCAACGCGCGGCCGTCGTGGTCGCGGCTGCTGGGCGGCGGGGCGGCGGGCGGGGCGCTGGTGCGCGAAGTCGAGCTGGTCGAGCCGGTGGTGCGGTTCAGCCAGTCGGTGACGGACGGGTCGATGAACATCGCGGCGCTGGACCTGCCGAGCCCCAAGGGCGGCGCGGCGGAACTGCCGCAGGTCACGGTGCGGCGCGGGATCCTGGAGCTGGGCGAGCACTGGATGGACGACCAGGGGCGCCCGCAGTACCGGGTGCTCAAGCAGATCGACGTGGACGGGACGGTGAGCCCGTCGAAGGACCTTGAGCAGGGGGTGTACCGGATCGCGGTGCAGCAGATCGAACGCCAGGACACGCCGCCGCGTCCGGACGTGCCGCGGCCGCGGCTGCTGGACCTGCAGGGGACGGTGAGCGAGCGCGGGGTGTCGGTGACGATGTCGGGGCTGCTGCTGGACGACTGGCCGGCGTCGGCGGTGCCCTCGCGGGTGCGCGGCTTGTACGAGTCGCTGGGGCTGCAGGGGCGGATCCGCCGGACGCGGTTTGATCTGAACGATCGCGACGGGATGCGGGCGGAGATGGAGTTCGAGGACGTCGCGGTCAACCTGCCGATCGACGCCACCGAAGAACCGCTGGAGGGGCCCAAGGCGCCGGAGCCTCCCGCGCGCATGCGTTCGGTGAACGGGACGGTGCGGTTCCTTGGGGGCAGCGTCGAGGCCGAGCTCAACGGGCTGCTGGAGGACCTGCCGTACCGCGTGCGGCTGAAGTACCTGGGGCTGACGCCGGACGCGGCGTTTGAGTGCGACTTTGTGTGCGAGAACTTCCGGATGGAAGAGAAGCCGCAGATCCTGCGGTTTGCGCCGCCCTTGGTGCGGTACCGGCTGGCGCAGTTCTCGAACCCGACGGGCCTGGTGACGGCGCGGGCGCACGTGAGCCGCGAGCGTCCGGTGGGGGGCGAGCCGGGAGAGCTGAAGGTCGGGGGGACGCTTGAGTTCAGCGACGTGACGGCGGCGTACGCGTCGTTCCCGTACCGGTTCAGCGGCATCAAGGGGTTCGTGCGGTTCGACGACCGGAGTCTGGAGATCGTTTCGCTGGAGGGTGGTTCGGCCGAGGGGGGGCGGATCAGCGCCAAGGCGCGGATCAGCCCGCTCACGGACGCGGCGGGGGCGCACATCGAGGTGCTCGCCAGCGGCGTTCCCATCGGTGAGCGTCTCGAGGAGGCGATGGGGACGCGCCGGCGGCTGGTGCAGGAGATCGCCAGCGCTGAGCAGTACCGGCGCCTGGCGGAACGGGGGGCGTTTCTCACGCCCGAGCGCGCGGCGGCGTTGCGGCTGCGGCTGGAGAAGACCCGGATGAGCGAGGCCGCGGCGGGGAACGAGGCCGCCCGCACCGCGGCGCGGAGCGAGATCGCGGCGATCGAGGAGTCGTTGAAGGCCCCGGTGTTTGAGTTCCGCGGGCGGGGCGACGTGGCGGTCACGATCGATCGTCGCGAGGGCGACGAGTCGGTGTGGTCGGAGCTGATCGACGTTCACCTGCTGAAGGTCGGGCTGCTGCCGGACCGTTTCCCGATGCCGATTCTCTCCGAAGGCGTGCACGTGGTGATCGACGGCGAGACGGTCAAGGTGCAGGGCGGGACGTACCGGGGCCTGACGGGCGGCACGGCGGTGGTGAGCGCTTCGATGCTCTACCCAACGCTGGAGAACCCCGATATCGATCCCTTGCCGCGGGCGCACATCGAGGCGAAGGGAATTCCGATCGACGCGGTGCTGGCGCACGCGGTGGCGGGCGCGGTGGACCGGGCGACGCGCACGGCGCCGGACCGTCCCGAGGGCGAGTCGGCGGTGTTCGTGCGCACGATGCTGAGCGGCCTGCGGCTGGGCGGGCGGATGGACGCGGTGACGGACCTGACCAGCGATGCGGATGGCACGCACGTGGCGACCGAAGCGAGGTCGGCGGACATGGTGGCGCGGCCGCGGCGCGGCGAGACGGAGGTCGAGATACGCGCGAGCGAGGCCGTGGTGCGGGTGAGCGACTCGCGCATCGACGTGGATGTGAACGGAAAGGTCGTCGGGGCGGCCGGCGCGGCGGACGCCGGCGATGTGGCGCTCAGGGCGCGGGTGGACATGGCCCGGTCGGCGCCGACGCGCTGGAGCGCTGACCTTCGCGCGACCGACCTGGACCTCACGCGCCCGTTGGAAGTTGCGGTAAACGTCTTCTCGGAGAGCGCGGCCGACCGCATCGAACGGTTGCGCGAGAACGCCGACCCGAGGGGGCGGGCGGGGATCTCGGCGGTGCTTTCGGGCGGCGGTGAGGGCCTGGCGGGAGAGGTGGTGCTCGAGGCGCTGAAGGACGCGAGCCTGAACGCGCTGGGCGAGCGGCTGACGCTGACGAGCGAGGGCGGGGCCGTGCGGGTCAGCCCCTTTGCCGAAGGACGCGAGGACGTGGTGCGCTTCGACAACTTCCGGGCGGTGGCGGCGAGCGACGGGGTTCCCGCGGGACGGGTGTTGCTGGACGGCGAGGTGTCGGGGCTGGGGACGGCGGTGGTGAACGGGGCGCTGCGCGTGGGCGCCGAGGGCGCCCGCTTCGAGCACCCGCTGGTGCGGCGGCTGGCGCGCGACCACGCCGGGGCCGGGCTGCACGATGCGATCGAGCGCACCCGTCCGGAGGGGGCCTTTGACGCCGAGCTTGCGTTCGCGCCGGGAGCCTCGGGGATGGTGCTCAAGCGCGGCACGGTGCGCCCGCGATCGCTGGCGCTGACGCTCGACACGGGGCGGGCGGAGTGGCCGGAGTTTTCCGGGGAGATCGAGTTTGATGCGGACTCGGGCACGTTTAACGCTCTGCACGGGCATGGGAAGGACGAGGCGGGAGGGGCGTCGTGGTCGTTTGATGCGGGCGGGTCGTGGGTGATCCCGGCGCCGGGGGCGGTGGCGGTGAAGGCGGACCTGTCGCTTGAGTCGCGCGGTGTGCCGGCGGGGTTGCTGGCGGTGCTGCCCGCGGAGCTGACGGGGGCGATGAACGAGATCTCGTTCAAGGCGCAGGACGGGATCCGCGTGCCGCGGGCGACGGTGACGTACAACGACGACGGCACGAGCGCGGGGCGGAGCGTGCGCGTGAACGGGCAGGTGGAGTTGATGGGCGTGGCGCTGGAGGCCGGGGTTCCGGTGACCGACTGCCGCGGCACGCTGGACTTTGACGTGCGTCGTCCGGCGGGGGCGCCGACGACGTACGACGTGTGGGGGCTGCTGTCGGGGTTCAGGTTTGCGGGGATGGCGATGACGGACGGGCGGCTGCGCCTGTCGGGTGGAGGGGAGTCGGGCGCGGTGCTGGTGCCGCTGGTGGCGGCGGACTGCTACGGCGGGCGGGCGTCGGGTGAGATGAGCCTGCGGCGCGGGGCGGACGGCTCGCGACGGTACGAAGCGAACATGAAGCTGTCGGGCGTGCGGTTTGCGCCGGTGGCGCGGGACCTTGGGGCGCCGGCGGCGCCGTCGGCCACGGGGCAGGCGCCGGCGGCTGATGCGCAGGCGGGCGCGGACGCGGGTACCGATCCGATCGCGCTGGACGAATCCCGCGGCAGGCTGGATGCGAACTTCTCGCTCGCCGGAATAGTCGGGGATGACGAGAGCCGGCGCGGGCGCGGGTCGGGGACGGTCGGCGGCGGGTCGGTGGTGAACCTGCCGCTGGTGCTGGCGCTGGTGCAGTTCAGCAATCTGCAACTGCCGTTCGGGGAACGGCTGCGCCTGGCGACGGCGGAGTTTTTCCTGAACGGGAAGACGATCGTGTTCGAGGACGTGTCGGCGTTCACCGACTCGGTGCGGATCTTCGGGTACGGGACGGCGACGTGGCCGGGGCTGGACCTGAACCTGCGGTTCAACTCGCGGGCGGTGCGGCGGGTGCCGGTGATCAGCGGGATGCTCGAGAGCATCCGCGACGAGATCGTGTCGACGTCGGTGACGGGCAACATCCGCGACCCCAAGATCTCGACGACGCCCCTGAGCGGGACGGCGGGGATGCTTGAGTCGCTCTTCGGGTCGCGGAGCGACCAGGACCGGCTGATGCAGGAGATCGAGCGCAGGGCGGTGCAGGACCTTGACCGCATCCGCACGACGGGCGAGCGGGAGTCGGGCGCCCGGCCGGTGGCGCCGCGTGCGGGGGGGTGATGGGTCCTATCCTCACCGGCTTTTCAGCACACTTATGAGCACTCCCCCTTCTCAGCCCGTGCCGCCCGCAACATCCGCCGCCGCGCCGTCCGATGCGGCGTCGGCAACGCCCCTTGGGATCGTGCGAGCCGATGACCCGGCGGTGCTCGATCAGCTCGATGCGCTGGTGGAGCGCGTGGGCGGCAAGCCGGGCTCGTTCGGGGCGCGGCTGGTGCGCGACCTGCTCGTGACGGGGCTCAAGCTGTTGCCCGACGGGCGTGACACGGGCGAGATCAAGCTGATCACGACGGCGGTGAAGGAGATGCGCCACGCGTACCGCGTGTTCGGGCGCTTCAAGGAGCCGCACAAGGTCACGATCTTCGGCTCGGCGCGCACGACCGAGGATCACCCCGATTACAAGGTGACGGTCGAGTTCAGCAAGCTGATGGCCGAGGCGGGGTGGATGATCATCACCGGCGCCGGCGGCGGGATCATGGCCGCGGGGCACGTGGGGCCGGGGCGGGCGGCGAGCTTCGGCGTCGCGATCCGCCTGCCGTTTGAGACGACGGCGAACCACGTGATCGCGGGCGACGAGAAGCTGATCCACTTCCGCTACTTCTTCACGCGCAAGCTGATGTTCCTGAGCCAGGCCGAGGCGGTGGTCTTGTGCCCGGGCGGCTTTGGCACGATGGACGAGTCGTACGAGACGCTCACGCTGATCCAGACGGGCAAGGCGGGGATGATCCCGATCGTGCTGCTGGAGGGCGAGGGCGGGCAGTACTGGCACTCGTGGGACCGGTGGGTGAAGGAGCAGTTGCTGTCGCGGCGGCTGATCAACCCCGAGGACCTGGGGCTGTACTACTTCGCCAAGGACCCGGCCGACGCGGTGCGGCACATCGTGCAGTTCTACCGCAACTACCACTCGGCCAGGTACGTGAAGGACGACTACGTCATCCGCATGAAGCAGCGGCTGCGCGCAGAAGACGTGGAGCGGCTGAACGAAGAGTTCGCGGTGCTGGTGAAGGAAGGCAAGATCGTGCAGCGCGGGCCGTACGACGTTGAGGACGAGTATCTTGAGCTGCCGCGCCTGGCCTTCACGCACACGCGCTCGAAGTTCTCGGTGATCCGACGGCTGATCGACCGGATCAACGAGCTGGCGCCGGGATAAACGTGGTGCAGCGCGAGGTCATCATGAACTCTCCCCGCGCGGCGGGAGTGAGCGGGTCGGGTACGCGGCGCGCGTGCTCGCGGCATGTCTTCGCGCTGGTCGGCATTGTCTCGTTGGCCGGCGGCTGCGCGTCGAGCGAACCCGCTGCGGCCCCGACGCCTCCCGTGCCCTCGCGCGATGCGGGTTCGAATGTGCGTGCCGCGGAGGCGGGGATCGAGGTGTTGTGGTGGGCGGTGGACGATTCGCAGGGGGCGGTGGGGCGGGCGCTGGCGCCGTTTGTCGAGCAGGGGAACAACACGATTGCCCCGGCGTGGCGGGGGAACGGGCTTCGGCTGCTTTTGGTGCCGCGGGACAAGCTGGAGGTGATGGCGGCGGGGATGCCGACGGTGGGGCCGTTGCAGCGTCAGTGGTTCGGGATGCTGGGGTCGTGGACGGCGGTGATCAGCGGGCGGCCGTGGGCGGGGCGGAACGAGATCCTGGTGGACGATCACGGGAAGCCGGAGCGGTTTTCGCTGGGGCCGGGGCGGCTGCGGCTGCTGGCGCGGTGCTGGAACGAGCCGGTGGTGAACGCGGCGGAGGGCGGGGCGGGGGCGGTGCTGCGCGTGGAAGTGCTGCCGCAGCACGAGGAGCCGAGCCCGATCATCTCGGCGGTGGACCGATCGGACCAGACGCGGCGCGGGCACACGTTCGAGTCGCTGGGGATTTCGTTCGCGGCGCAGCCGGGGATGGCGTACGTGATCGTGCCGGAGACGCCGGGCGCCGAGTGGGCGCCGGTGGAGGAGGCGTCGAACGATCGGCCGCTGGGCCCGCCGCGGGTGGTGGAGGATCCGCGGGGCGCGGCGCTGCCGCCGACGCTGGGCGAGGCGATGTTGACGGATGCCGGGGTGGGTGGGATGGCGCGGACGCGGGTGATCGTGGTTCTGGTGCCGCGGGCGCCGGAGCGGTTTGAGCTGATCCGCTCGCGCGAGGTCCGGTAAGGGCGGAGCCTGGGGAGCTGGACTCGTTGCCGCCAAGCCCCCGCGCAGGTGAATTCAGGGTGTACATCGATCAGGAATCGGAGGGTCTGGTTCACTCGATCCTTCGTGTCTTGCGCTTGTAACCCACTGCGCCCTGCTCGCCCTGCCTTTGAAGAGGGCGATGGTGTGATGGATGGGGGAGAGAAACGAACCCACCCCCCCGGCCCCCCTCCCTCTGGGAGGGGGGAGTGGGCGCGGCTGATATTTTTGGCGCGGGGGGCGGGAGTCTTTGGGCCGGGTCCATTGTCGCGCGGATTCCGCCGATATCAGACGCACTCGGAGGTGTTGGAATGCTCAAAGTCGGCCTGTCACAGGCGGCGCCGGGGATGGTGCTGGGGATGCCGGTGTATCACCCGCGTCGGCCGGGCACGGTGCTGCTGCAGTCGGGGGTCACGCTGACGAGCGCGGTGATTTCGCGCCTTGGGGAGATGGGGGTCCACACGATGTGGATCCGGTACCCGGGGCTGGACTTCCTCACCGAGTACGTGAACCCCGCGGTGATGGACGCGGCGCAGCATGTTTCGGGGCGGATCGCCGAGGCGTTCGACGGGGTGCTGGCGGACACGCACGCGCGGCTGGACTTCGGGGCGTACCGCAACTCGATCTCGGCGCTCCTGGAGACGATCGCGGAGAACCCGCGGGCGTGCCTGCTGGTGGACGAGCTGGTGGATTCGGGGGAGCCGGCGCTGCGGCACGCGACGACGGTGTGCCTGCTGAGCGTGCTGATGGGGATCAAGCTTGATTTCTACCTGGTGCGCGAGAGGGCGAAGCTGAACTCGGGGGCGGCGCGGGACGTGACGAGCCTGGGCATGGCGGGGATGATGCACGACATCGGGATGCTGCGCCTGGAGCCCGAGGTGCTGGAGCGCTGGAACCAGACGCACGACCAGAGCGATCCCAAGTGGCGCGAGCACGTGAACCTTGGGTTCTCGATGGTGCGCGGCGGGGTCGAGCCTTCGGTGGCGTCGGCGGTGCTGCACCACCACGAGCGTTTCGACGGGTCGGGGTTCCCGGGCGAGACGCGGAACCGGGAGACGAACCGGCAGTCGGGGTCTGACATTCACGTGTTCGCGCGGATCGTTGCCGCTGCGGACGTGTTCGATCGGTTGCGCAGCCCGGCCTCGGACCCGGGGAGCGAGGCGGCGCGGACGCCGGCGACGCCGACGGTGCGGGCGCTTAAGCGCCTGCGCGAGCTGCCGCAGGCGGGGTGGATCGATCCGGTGGTGATGGTGGCGCTTCAGAACGTGACGCCGCCGTACCCGCCGGGGACGATGGTGGCGCTGAGCACGGGGGAGCGGGGCGTGGTGGTGGATTGGTCGCCACTGGACCCGTGCCGGCCGGTGGTGCAGCCGCTGCGGCGAAGGCAGGGGGACCCGGGCCCGGGCGAGGCGTGGGGATTGCCGGTGGATCTGCGGCTGGCGCGGCACGTTGAGGTGACCGAGTGCGAGGGTCACCGGGTGCGCGAGGACAACTTCTACGCGCGGTACGAAGGCGAGTTTGATCTTTCGCGCTTGGCCCTGGGGCTGGCGCCGGCGGAGCGGAAGGACGAGATTCTGAAGGTGAGGAAGAGCCGGCGGCGGGCGGGGTGAGGGGAATGTCGGATGCGGGATGTCGGATGTCGGATGTGGAAGACCGAGCCGCGCCCATCCGTACCGTCATCCTGTTTTCGACATCCGACATGCGACATCCCACATCGGCCCGGTCAGGCGCGGCGGTCGCGCACGAACCGTTCGAACGCCGCGAGTGTCTCGGCGCTGACGTGGTGCTCGATGCCCTCGGCGTCGGCGCAGGCGGCGCGTTCGCCGATGCCCAGGGCGCGGAGGAAATCGATCACGATCTGGTGGCGGCGGCGGACGCGCTCGGCGAGGCGGCGGCCGTCGTCGGTGAGGAAGATCGAGCGGTAGGGGCGGGCGGTGACCAGCTTGTCGCGCTGGAGGCGGGCGACGGTGCGGACCACGGTGACGTGGCTGACGCCGAGGCATCGGGCGAGGTCGACCACCCGGGCTTCTCCGCCGGCGTCGATGAGGTCGGCGATGGCCTCGACGTAGTCCTCGGCGATCTCGGCGGCGTGGGCCTTGCGGGTGCGCTTGTGGAAGTCGGCCTGCTGGGCGGTGGTCATGCCGGCCGGGCGGGTGCGGCCGGCGGCTGTCCGTTCGGGGGCGGTGCGGGCGGGCGCGGGCTTTCGCGTTCGGGCGGGGGGCATGGGGTTCGAAGGTAGCGTCCGGGACCGCGGTTGACAAGCGGTAGTGAAACCCCTAAGTTGTAGCCGATGATACAACGTGGCGTCGGGGCTCCTATGCTCCCGGGGGCCGCGTTGGCCGACAGGACCCTGCGCATGCCCGAGACTCCACCCGCACAGATTCCACCGGCCGAGCCCCCGGCGCGTGCCGCGTGGCGGCGCGAGGTCACGACCCCGTCGCTGCCCGAGGCGCACGCGTCGGTGCCGGTTCCCGGCACGCGCGGGGTGTGGCGGCGGATGCTGGCGTTCAGCGGGCCGGGGCTGATGGTGGCGGTGGGGTACATGGACCCGGGGAACTGGGCGACGGACCTGGCGGGCGGGGCGCGGTTCGGGTACACGCTGCTGTCGGTGGTGCTGATCTCCAACTTCATGGCGATCCTGCTGCAGCACCTGGCGCTGAAGCTGGGGATCGTGACGGGGCGGGACCTGGCGCAGGCGTGCCGCGACCACTTCGGGCCCAAGGCGTCGTTTGTTCTCTGGATGCTGTGCGAGATCGCGATCGCGGCGTGCGACCTGGCGGAGGTGATCGGCTCGGCGATCGCGCTGAACCTGCTTTTCGGGCTGCCGCTGGTCTGGGGCGTGCTGCTGACGGCGGCGGACGTGCTGCTGCTCTTGTTCCTGCAGAACCGGGGCTTCCGGGTGCTGGAGTGCATCGTCGCGGCGATGATCTTCATCATCGGGGGTTGCTTTGCGTACGAGCTGGTGGCGTCGCGTCCGGACCTGCCGGCGGTGCTGGCGGGGCTGCTGCCGCGGCCGGAGATCGTGACCAACCCCGCGATGCTGTACATCGCGATCGGGATATTGGGCGCAACGGTGATGCCGCACAACCTGTACCTGCACTCGTCGATCGTGCAGACGCGGGCGTACGTGCGGGACGAGGCGGGGAAGGCGATGGCGATCCGGTACGCCACGGCGGACTCGACGATCGCGCTCTTGATGGCGTTCTTCATCAATGGGGCGATCCTGGTGCTGTCGGCGGCGGCGTTCCACGGGACGGAGCACGCGGGCGTGGCGGAGATCGAGGACGCGTACAAGCTGCTCACGCCGGTGCTGGGCGCCTCGCTGGCGAGCACGCTGTTCGCGGTGGCGCTGCTGGCGTCGGGGCAGAACTCGACGCTGACGGGGACGCTGGCGGGGCAGATCGTGATGGAGGGCTTTCTGAACATCCGGCTGCGGCCGTGGGTGCGGCGTTTGATCACGCGCCTGGTGGCGATCGTGCCGGCGGTGATCGTGGCGGCGTGGTTCGGGTCGTCGGGGGTGAACAAGCTCCTGATCCTGAGCCAGGTGATCCTTTCGCTGCAGCTGTCGTTCGCGGTGGTGCCGCTGGTGTGGTTCACGGGGAGCCGGCTGAAGATGGGGCGTTTCGTGAATGCCCGGTGGCTGGCGGCGCTGGCGTGGGTCGTGACGGCGATCATCGCCTCGCTGAACGCGTACCTGCTGTTCCAGACGGTTCGCGAGTGGATAGTCTGAGACGGAGGGCACGCCATGTACCGCACCATCCTGGTCCCCTTGGAAAACTCCGCGACCGACGGCGCGATCCTGGCCCATGTCCGGCGCCTGGCGCGCCTGGCGGGAAGTTCGCTCGTGCTGGTGCACGTGGCCGACGGGCACGTGGCGCGCACGCAGGAGGCTTTGAACCTGCAGGACTCGGCGGAGATCGAGAACGACCGGGCGTACCTGTCGCGGTGCGAGCGGGAACTGGCGGCCGAGGGCTTTGCGGTGAAGTCGGTGCTCGAGAAGGGGGACCCGACCAAGGGAATCCTGGCGGTCGCGGCGCGAGAGGGGCCCGACCTGATCGCGATGGCGACGCACGGGCACGGGCTGATCGGGGACCTGGTCCGCGGCAGCGTGGCCGAGCAGCTGCGGCACCGGACGGAGATCCCGGTGCTGATGGTGCGCGGGGCAAAGCCGGGCGCGTAGCGGTGAGATTGCAGCCCGCGATGGCCGGTGCGACGTATCGTCACCGATCCTGCAGATGATCGTCACACGACAAAGCTCGAACGAAGGACAGACCGCCGCCGTGGGGCGTGCGATCGCGCGCCTGCTGCGCTCGGGGGACGTCGTGCGCCTGGAGGGAGAACTTGGCGCTGGGAAGACGACGCTGGTTCGCGCCGTCGCGGCGGGGTTGGGGGTGGACCCCGGGCTTGTGTCCAGCCCGACGTTCGTCATCGTCAACCAGTATCCCGTCCGTGTCCCCGGGCGCGCGGGCCTCGACGAAGTCGTGCACGTGGACGCGTACCGGCTCACGACGGCGGAGGACCTTGAGAGCGTGGGATGGGATCGGCTGACCGATGCGGGAACGCGGGGGGCGCGGGCGGGGAGCGTGATGCTGGTCGAGTGGCCGGAGCGGGTCGAGGGAGCGCTGCCGCGGCGGGACGCGTGCCTGGTGGTGGGACTTCGGGCGACGGGCGAGACGGCGCGCGAGGTAACGCTCGAGATCCCGGGGGCGTGGAAGGACCGGCCCGAGGCGGCGTTGATCGCGGAGCGCGAGCCGGTGCGATGCCGCGTGACGGGCGTGTGGGTCGATCCGGCGAGCCCGACGTACCCGTTCGCGGACGAGCGGGCGAAGATGGCGGACCTTGGGCGGTGGTTCTCGGGGAGTTACAGGATCAGCCGCGATGCGGGGCCGGACGAGCTTGAAGGGGCCTGAAGACGCTCACGCGGGTTCGACGCGGAAGACCGAGCCGCTGGCGCGGTCGAGCGGCAGGAGGATGTCGGAGCGATCGCTCGTGCGTGCGGCGCCGCTGAAGAGGTCGGTGGTGCGGACGCGGGCGGGCGCGGCGGGTGTGGTGAGGGTGATTGGCGCGTGTGCCGCGGCGCCGCTCATGTTCGCGGCGATGATGTACAGCTCGCTCGCGTTGCCGCGGCGGTGGAAGAGGGCGGTCTGCACGCCCGGCACGGCGGCGCGGACGGGCGCGGGGGAGCCCGCCCATTGCATCGCGGCGCGGGCGAGGTCGGCGTTGGGGGTGAGGCCGATCACGATGAGCGTGCCGCGGCCGCGTTTCTCGCGGTATCCGACGGTCCATTTTTTCCCGACGTACGCTGCCGCCCACTTGTCGGCGTTCTCGATGGCCTGCTGCGTGCCGGAGGTCTGCGTGCCGGTGATGGGCTCGCCGGGGGGCGAGTCCCAGACCCAGACGGGGCCTTCGGCGATGGGAGAACTCGTGCCCAGCGCGACGGAAAGTTTCTTGCCGAGGCGCGAGAGGACGCGATCGGGTGCGGGGATGTTGAGGATGTTGCACGGGCGGAAGGTTTCGTCGGCGCGGGGGAAGGTCTGGAAGAGGATGAGGGTGCCGCCGGATTCGAGGTTCGCGGCGAGCTGCTCCTGGACCGTGCGCGGGAGCCAGTCGGCCGAGGCGTAGAAGAGAAGTTGCGTGGGCGCGAGAGGTCGGGCTGATTCGTCGCCTCCAGCCTCCCCCGGCCTCGCGGACTTGGCCACCCCCTCCGCAGGCGCGGAGGGGGATGTTGCGAGCGTTGCGGCGTCCACGAGTTCGGTGTCGATGCCGGCGTCGTAGAGCGACTGGAGGACCGGGTTGGTCGCCAGGAGGTCGTCGGTGCCGATCTGTTCGGCGTGGAAGAACGCGCGGCAGGCGGGGATCCGGATGAGTGATGCGGGATCGAGCTCGCGCACAACGCGGTGGATGTCCATGAACACGGCGGCTTCGGGGCGGATCTCGCCGCGCTCGTTGATGGGCGTGAAGTACCAGTTGTCGCGCCCGACGAGCATGTACCAGTTCCAGGCCTTGATGCCGGCCAGGAGCGCGGAGCAGGCCAGCAGGCGGTAGTGCTCTTGGGTGAAGGCGCCGGTGTAGGTGTGGTAGCCGTGCCACACGCCGCACTCGAGCTCGCCGATCATGGGGAGGCGCGAGACGGCGCTCTGGTAGCGGCAGGAGTCAAGGAAGCAGCGGTGCTCGCGCCTGGGGGAGAGGCCGAAGATCCCGCCGCCGCCGGTGGCCTGGCCCTCGCTGCCGGGCGCGGCGGGCGGTCCGGCGAACTCGTTGCGCGGATACCAGTCGATGGCGAGGATGTCGGCGCCGCCGTCATCGGAAAGGACGCGCCAGTTCTGCACATCGCCGCCGGGGTAGTAGTTGGCGACGATGGGAAGGTCGACGCCCAGGGCGCGGTACTCGTCGACGTGCCAGCGCAGGGTGCGGGCGGTGAGCCAGTGCTGGAAGCGCCAGTAGTCGCGGGTGCGGGTCAGGGCGCCGGGGCTGTGGCGGTCGGTGACGTGCGCGGCGGGCTGGGCGTCGGCAATTTGTGTATAGGCGGTGCCCCATGCGTGGTTGAGCGCGGCGACGGATGAATAGCGGGCGGCGAGGAAGTCATGGAAGACGGAGGGTTCGGCGGGAGCCTGCGGGGTTCGGAGAGCCCCGTCCCGGGAGGGGCCGTCGAGGCCGCACTCGCGCTCGAACCAGTGCGTGAAGTTGTCGGTCTCGTTGTCGGCCTGGAAAAGGACGATGGGGCCGCCGCTGTCGTACTTGGCGTGCGAGGTGGCGAACCAGGGGCGGATGGCGTCGGTGACGGCGCGCATCCACACGCGGGCTTCGCGCCGGTATTCCTCGGAGCAGCGCGGCAGAGTGACCACGCGGTCGGGAACGCCGGCGTTGGTCCATTCCGAATAGATGTAGGGGCCGGGGCGGATGAAGAGCGAGAAGCCTTCGATCGCGACCAGGTCGAGGAAGGCGATCAGGCTCCGCTGGGGTTCGGTGCTGCCGTCGAAATCGAAGCGGCCCGGGGCGATCTCGTGGTATTGCCAGGGGATGTAGGTGGCGAGGGTTTCAAGGCCGAGCCGGCGGCAGGATTTCAGCACCTCGGGCCAGCGCGCGGGCGCGAGGCGCCAGTAGTGCAGTTCGCCCATGAACAGCGGGACGCGGAGGTCGCCCACCAAGAGCGTGCCGGATTCGATTCGGACGGGGGGCATGGCCGCAGTCTATCGGCCCCGCGAGCGGCGGCGGGGCGGGTGCCGCGATCGCGCGAAGAATGTACTCTTGGCGTTCATTCCCTGGCGGAGAACATCGTGGCCAAGGTTCGCAAGAAAAAGGCCGGGACGCGCGGCGTGCCGCTGGTGGGCGTGATCATGGGCTCGCGCTCGGACTGGGAGACCATGCGTCACGCGGCGGAGACGCTGGAGGAATTGGGCGTGCCGCACGAGTGCTCGGTGGTGAGCGCGCACCGCACGCCCGACTGGCTGATGGAGTACGCGGGCGCGGCCGAGTCGCGCGGGATTGAGGTGATCATCGCGGGGGCGGGGGGCGCGGCGCACCTGCCGGGGATGTGCGCGAGCAAGACGGTGCTGCCGGTGCTGGGCGTGCCGGTTGAGAGTCGGGCGCTGAAGGGGCTGGACTCGCTGCTGTCGATCGCGCAGATGCCCGCGGGGATCCCGGTCGGGACGCTGGCGATCGGGAAGGCGGGGGCGATCAACGCGGCGATCCTGGCGGCGCAGATCCTGGGCGGAACGCACCCTGCGATCCGCGAGCGGGTCCGGGCGTGGCGGGAGGCGCGAACCAGGGCGGTGCTGAAGGACCGTGACCCGCGGCGGCCGGAGACGCGGCGATGAGGATCGGGATACTCGGCGCGGGGCAGCTGGGCTGGATGCTCGCGCTGGCGGGGCACCGGCTGGGGTTCACGTTCCGGTTTCTGGACCCGGCGCCCGAAGCGCCCGGGCGGCGCGTGGGCGAGCTGGTCGTGGGTCCGTGGGCCGACCCGGAGGTGCTCGAGAGGTTCCTGGGCGGGCTTGACCTGGTGACGTACGAGTTTGAGAACGTTCCGGCGGCGGTGGCGCACCGCATCGCCGACGAGACGCCGGTGTACCCGCCGGTCGGGGCCCTGGAATCTTCGCAGGACCGGCTGTGCGAGAAGGCGTTGTTCAACAGCCTGGGCATCTCGACCGCGCAGTACGCGCCGGTGTCGACGTTTGAAGAACTCGAGGGCGCGGTGGAACGGCTGGGCACGCCGGGAATTCTCAAGACTCGGCGCGCGGGGTACGACGGCAAGGGGCAGGCGCCGATCAGGGCGGCGCGCGACGTTGCCGGGGCGTGGAGGGCGCTCGTGCCCGGCGTTGAGAGCGCCGAGCTGATCTACGAGCGGTTCATTGATTTCGAGCGCGAGGTCTCGGTTCTGGGCGTCCGGGCCGCGGATGGCCGGACGGCCGTCTACCCGGTGACGCGGAACGTGCACGCGGGCGGGATTCTTCGCGCTTCGTACGCGCCCGACGGGGATGACGCGGTGGAGCGCGAGGCGCACGCGGCGGTGCGGCGCGTGATGGAGCACATGCGCTACGTGGGCGTGCTGGCGATCGAGCTGTTCGTGGTGCGGGATACGGGCGGGGCGATGAAGATCGTGGCCAACGAGATGGCCCCGCGCGTGCACAACTCGGGGCACTGGACGATCGAGGGGGCGGTGACGTGTCAGTTTGAGAATCACCTGCGGGCGATCGCCGGCCTGCCGCTGGGCGATACGTCAGTGGTGGCGCCGGGCACGTTTGCGGCGATGGTGAACCTGATCGGCACGACCGGCGAGCTTCAAGAGCTGCTGGCGATCCCGGGCGCGCACGTGCACCTGTACGGCAAGCAGGAGCGCGAGGGGCGGAAGGTCGGGCACGTCACGTTCCTCGGGCAAAATCCTGCGGAACTGGAAGAGAAGCTTCGCCGGGCGGCGGGCGTGGCGGGCCAGAAAGTTCCCTAGGGGTTTCATCGTCGCGCCCGCGGGGGCGTGCGGGTGCGCGGCCGACCGCGAGTACCATCCGGCATGGCCCCAGAGACATTTCGCACGCTGACGGTCGATGGGTTTCTTGATGCACTCGCGGCCAAGACTGCCGCGCCGGGGGGCGGCGCGGCGGCGGGGATGGTCGGGGCCACGGCGTGCGCGCTTGCGTCCATGGTTGTTGAGTTCTCGATCGGCAAGAAGAACCTCGCGGAGCATCAGCCCGCGCTTGTGGATGCGCAGGGGCGGCTGGCGCGGGCCCGGCGGCTGATGCTGGACTTGGCGGATGAGGATGCCGCGGCGTACGGCGCGGTGAACGAGTTGTCGCGCCTTCCCGAGGGTGATCCGCGGCGGGCGGCGCTGCCGGCGGCGCAGCGGGCGAGCGTGCAGGTGCCGATGACGATGCTGGCGGCGTGCACGGACGTGCTTCGGCTGATGGAGACGCTGGCGCCGATCGCCAATCGCTTTCTACGGAGCGACCTGGCTGCCGCGGCGGTGATGGCCGCGGGCGCCGCCCGGTCGGCGCTGTGGAATGTGCGCGTGAACGTGCAGAGTCTGAGCGCGGGCGAGGGGATGCAGGCGTTGGCTGAGGGGGAGCGGCTGGCGGGGGACTGTGCCGCGCGGGCGGCGCGGGTGGAGGCCGGCTGCGTGTAGGGCTGGGGATGCGAGACTGGAGAGGGCCGGTCATGGGCCACGTCTCCTACGCTTGCCGGTGCCCCTCCCGCCCACCATTTCGGATCCGGCGATCGGCGTTGTCGTCGAGCTGCTTCAGCACGTGACCAAGGCCCACACGGCCCAGGACGCGTTCGACGCGTTCATGCGCCACTACTGGCACTTCGGGCCGGTGGAGCACTTCGTGGGGGTGCTGCCCGATTCGTCGGGCGAGGGCCGGTACCGGATCGCGCTCGAGGTGAACACCGCGGCGGCGGCGGCGGGGGGGCCGGTGGCGCCGCGGAACCTTGATGCTGCCGCGCTCGAGCAGCTCCCGGTCTACGAGGGTGGGGTGATCGGCGGGCTGATCCGGGCGCGGGGGCCGGCGTGGCTGACGCAGCTTGACCTGCGCGGCGACCCGGCGGTGGGGCACCTGTCGGGGATGACCACGTGCCTGGCCCTGCCCGTCTTCGCGGGCGCCGCGATCTCGGAGTGGGTGGTCGGTTTTTCTTCGAAGGTCGGGAAGATCGAGGTGCGTGATGCGCTGCAGGCGCTCATGACGGCGAACCTCATGGGCATGATCAACGCCCACCTCACCCTCGTCGAGGACTTCCGTGCGCTCAACCGTCGTCTCACACGCCAGCTCGAGGATGTGGCGCAGATCCAGCAGTCGCTGCTGCCCGAGAGGCTGCCCGAGATTCCGGGGCTGAAGATCGCGACGAGCTATCTGACGAGCGATCAGGCGGGCGGCGACTATTACGACTTCTTCCGGTTTCACGACGGGCGGTGGGGCATCCTGATCGCCGACGTGTCGGGGCACGGGGCGGCTGCCGCGACGGTGATGGCGATGCTGCACGGCATCCTGCACTGCTACACGGGGGAGGATTGTCTGCCCGACCGGATTCTCAGGCACGCCAACTCCAAGCTGGTCGAGGCGGGGATCAACGGGAACTTTGTCACGGCGTTCCTGGCGATGTACGACCCGCGTGATGCGTCGCTGTCGTACGCCAGCAGCGGGCACAACCCGCCGCGCTTGAAGGACGGCCGCACCGGCGAAGTGCGGGCGATCGACGAGCCGGCGTCCTTGCCGCTGGGGATCTTCGAGCCCTACGAGATCGCGTCGGGGCACCTGCGCCTGCGCCCCAACGACACCGTGCTGATGTACACGGACGGGATTACGGAAGAGTTCAACGCCGGGCGAGAGATGTTCGGCGTGAACCGACTGGATGTCGCGCTCGACGGCTGCACGGGCGACCCCGAGTGCGTGGTGGGGAGTGTGCACGGGGCGCTCTTTGAGCACACCAAGAACCGCACGCGGGCGGACGATCAGACGATCGTCGCGTTCCGCTACATCGGGCCCGAGGGTGGGCTGGGGGCGGACGAGCTTTCGCGGCGGGTCATGGCGGACGCGGCGGCGGCGCTGGCGGGGGCCGAGGGATCGGGCTCGTGAGCGACTCGTTTCAACAGCACGGCGGTGCGCCGGGGGGCGGCCCCGGCGGCGGGGAGGAGTGGTTTGCGCGCCCGGACCCGTACCGCGGCACGCCGGGGCTGAAGTTCTCGTGCACGATGTGCGGCAATTGCTGCACGGGGCCGGAGGGGTACGTGCTGGTGACCGATGCCGAGTGCGCGGCGCTGGCGGCACGCTTTGGGCTCAGCGTGGCCGAGTTCATCGAGCGCTACACGCACATGACCAGCCCGGGGCGGTCGCTGACGGAGAAGCTCACGAGCTACGGGCGCGACTGTGTGTTCCTGGATCGAGAGAAGATCCCGGGCAAGGCGGTGTGCGGCGTCTACGAGGACCGGCCGGCGCAGTGCCGCACGTGGCCGTTCTGGCGGAGCATCGTGGCCAGCCGCGAGAGCTGGGAGCGGGCCAAGCGGACGTGCCCGGGGATCGACAAGGGGACGCACCACAGCGTGCAGCAGGTGCGGGTGATGCGGGACAGGATTGAGATGTGATGGGGCGCCCTCGGCGAGAGCGGATTGGAATGGCGATGAGTGGATTGAGGCGGTGAGTCGCAAAGCGGCTCCCGTTGGTGTGCAGAGTCCGCGCTCGCCTTGGGTTCGATGATCGGTACATCGACCGCCCCTTCGGGGCTCGTTCTGCCGCGTCGTCTTATCCAGGGGTTCCGGCCGCCTGCGGCGACCTTCACCCCTGGCTTTCAACGACCGCCGCGTTGCGGCTCAGGAATCGATTTCGCGCGATGCCGGGAGATGCGGGGCGCGGGTTTGCTATGAATGAAAAAAGGCCCCGGACTTCCGGGGCCTTCGTTCGAATTCAATTCCGGCGATCGGTCGTTGCTTACTTGTCGCCCGGGGCGACGGTCGCCTTGTACACGGGCATGCCGTTCTTCATCTCGACGATGACGGCGGCCTTCTTGGCGTCGCGGTTCTTGTCGATGGTGATCGAGCCGGTGACCCCCTTGAAGTCCTTGGTCGCGGCGATGGCGTCGCGGAGGTCGCTGCCCTTCAGGCTCTTGGACTTCTTCATGGCCTCGACGAGGACGAAGGCGGCGTCGTAGCCGAGGGCGGCGAGGCCGTCGGGGGTCTGGCCGTTGTATTCCTTCTTGTACTTCTCGACGAAGTTCTTCACCGCCTCGGAGGGCTGGTCGGGGGCGTAGTGGTTCGAGTAGAAGCAGCCCTCGATGGCCGGTCCGCCGATCTTGGCGAGCTGCTCGGAGTCCCAGCCGTCGCCGCCCAGGAGCGGGACCTTGACGCCGATCTTGCGGGCCTGCAGGGCGATGTTGCCGACCTCGGTGTAGTAGCCGGGGACGAAGATCGCGTCGGGCGCGGCGTTGCGGATGGAGTTGAGCTGGGCCGAGAAATCCTGGTCGCCCTTGTTGTACGCCTCGTCGGCGACGATCGAGCCGCCCATCTTCTCGAAGTGCTTCTTGAACTCGTCGCGCAGGCCCTTGGAGTAGGGGGCCGACTGCTCATAGAGCACCGCGACCTTGGCGTAGCCGCTGTCCTTGGCGAACTTGGCGACGGCGAAGCCCTGGAAGGGGTCGATGAAGCAGACGCGGAAGATGTAGTCGCGCCCGGCCGTGACCTTGGGGTTGGTGGAGGAGGGCGAGATCATGGGCACGCTGCGCTCCTGGCAGACGGCGCCGCCGGCGAGCGAGAGGCCGCTGGCGACCTCGCCCAGGACCGCGACGACCTTGTCGGAGGCGATCAGGCGCGTGACGCAGTTGCCCGCTTCCTTGGAGTCGCTCTTGGTGTCGTAGGTGATGATCTCGATCTTCTTGCCGTTGACGCCGCCGGCGCTGTTGATCTCCTTGACGGCGAGCTTGATGCCGTTGTCGGTCGAGACGCCGAACGTGGCCTCCTGGCCGGTCATGGACGCGTAGTGGCCGACCTTGATGGTGTCGTCGGGGCGCTGGCCGGCGCCGAGGCCCGCGGCAAGGGCGATGCCGCCGGCAAGGGCGGCCAGGAGCGTGCGGGTGGGAGAGAATCTCATGAGGCGTTTTCCTTTCACGTGCTCGTGTTCGAAGGCACGCGGCGATCAGGGCCGCGGCCGTATTCCTGAAGCGAAAAAACAGCGGTACCAAGTCAGACGGCCCGATGGGGCCGGGGTTCCCCGAGGCTACATGGTCCGGGAGAAGGGCCGGGAGGTCAAGCGGGCCCCGTGCGACTCCCGAACGACGGACGATTCGCGACATCTTTCTTGACCCTGCCGGGCCCGAACGGGATAAATCGAAGAGGGAGTTGGTCCGACGTCCAGGCAGGGGCTGGCGCGGGGCTCCCGGCTGGCAGAACCCCAGAGCCCGGGGCCTTTGCGGGCGCACGATCGCGGAAGCAAACATGATGCACCAGACCTTTGTTCGTCGCGCCGCCCTGTTCGTGGTGAGCGTGCTAGCGATGTTCATCTCGCGCCCTGCCGCGGCACAGCCGACGGCGGTCGAGCACACGCCCTCGTTGCAGGCGTTCGGGCAGGCGACGGGGGTGACGCAGCGCGAGCCGGACGTGCCGCGTGAGGACGAGGCGGTGGACCTGTACATCCGGGTGTCGTTCCAGTTCGCGTACGACCGGGTGTGCGTGTACTACACGAGGGATGGGAGCGAGCCGTCGGGCGCGTTCGGGACGCCGACGGGGACGACGCAGGTTCTGCGCAACGACCTTGGTTCGGTGACGTTCGTGACCAACGAGAACTCCGGGGGTGTGCGCGACTGGTGGAAGGCGACGCTGCCTAGCCCCACCCGGCAGTGGGGCCCGCCCGTCAAGTACAAGCTTGCTGCGTGGAAACAGTTCAGCGGAGGCGAGGTCTTCGCGAATTCCGGCACGTCCTATTCGTACTCCGTCAAACTCGCGTGGCCGGGGGCTGGTGCGGGACAGGTCAATCCCGGAGCCGGGTACCCGCCCGTCTCTTTCTGGAAGGAAGAGGCGACGATCGGCAACACGTACTGCGCCGCGATGCTGGATCAGAACGGCACGTACTACGACTTCCACTTTCCTTCTCCGGGGTGCGTCCAGGGCGTGGGCACGCGGAACGAGGGGTATGTCGATGGCGCGGACACGTTCCCGCCGCTGCTCCCCGCGGGCTGGCGCGGGCAGATGCACCTGAACCAGGCGATGGTGGGGATCCGGTTTAACGGGCTGACCCACTGGCTCAGCAATCCCAACGGGGTCTCGTACTCGAACGTTTCGCAGTCGTACACCAACGACGAGACCAACTCGGTCACGACGACCCAGACGCTCCAGTCGGGCAACGACGCGCTCACGGTTCGGCAGTACGACTTTGCGCCGTACGGCATCGACTTCCCGACCAACCAAGCCAACGCGCCTGAGCGTCACATCGTGATCAAACGCGTGCAGATCACCAACGCGTCGGCGTTCTACAAAACTTTCAACGTCTACTTCTACATGGACCCCGCCCTGAACGGCGGCGACGGGCACGACGCCATGTTCTTCGACCCGGTGTACGGCGCCATGACCGCGTACGACAAGACGACGCGCGACGTGACGGGCACGGGCTCATCGTTCAGCGACCCCAACGAGTACAACCCGACGACGTTCGGCGCGTACCACAAGAACATCGCGCTGTACCTCACCGCGGTGATGCAAGAGATTCCGTGGATGGGGTCCACCAACGGCTACAAGGCGTACGACTCGTGGCGCGACACGTCGACCGACAGCGGCCAGGGCTGGATCGGTCGGCGCGGCGGCTTGCTCCCCGGACAGTCGGTCGAGTACGACTTTGCGCTCATCGGTACATCCTTCAGACCCCCCAACCCGTTGACGGACCCGATGCCCGTGAACGACGGGGTGTATGACACCAAGACCGTTCCCGTGCTGGAGTGGTTCTTCAACACGTCGATGGCGACGGTCCAGAGCCAGACCGACGCCGCGTGGGCCTCCTGGCTGAACGCGGGCGTCACGGTGGACACGCCCGACGCGGGGTACGACACGCTGTTCAAGCGGGCGCTGCTGGCGACCGAGTTGCACGTGGATGGCGTGAGCGGGGCGATCATCGCGGGGTTCCACAACGGGGCGTACCCGTTCTGCTGGCCGCGGGACGCGGTGTACGCGGCGATCACGCTGGCGCGGACGGGGCACCTTTCCGAGGCGGCGAACGTGTACGCGTGGATGCGCGACACGTGCTTCCGCGACGACGAGCCGGCGTGGGGGTTCAACTCCGCGGCGGGAAGAACGTACAAGGGGTTCTGGAAGCAGAAGTACTCGACGGACGGGTACGTGGTCTGGGGCGCGCCGCAGATCGACGAGACGGCGTGCTACCCGTGGGGCCTGAACTACCAGTACCAGATGACCGCAGATACAGGGTTCCTGAGCTCGCACTACGTCACGATGCGCGAGGCGGTGCGGGCCATGAGCGAGGACTCGCAGGACTCGCGCCTGTACTTCGTCGACCCGCCCGGTACGGGGCCGGGGACGCAGAACCTGATGCACTCCAACAACGTGTGGGAGGACTCGTACTCGGAGTTCCTGTACTCCAACGCGAACGTGTACCGCGGACTGGACGATGCCCGCGCGATCTCGACGGTGCTGGGCAACGCTGCCGACGCGAGCGACGCGGCCGGCCGGCGCAACACGATCAAGAGCGGCCTGGACGGGCGGCTTGCAGTGGACACCGAGAACACGGACATCTCGCTTTTGGGCGTCTCGTACCCGTTCGGCGTGTACGCGCCCACGGATGCGCGCGTGGCGCACCTGGCTGACCGCATCAACGGCGTGGCGACCGACGGCTTCGGGCAGAACCACCCGCTGGTGAACTTCGGGGGCGAGCACGCCGGCACGATCAACCGCTACCACAACGACGGGTACTGGAACGGCGGGCCGTGGTTCCTCTCGACGCTGTGGTACGGCCTGTACTACGCGCAGCGCCAGGACCTGACGGCGGGGACGGCCGACATCGACAACCACAAGTCGCGGATCGACCTGTGCATCGACCGCCTGGGCCCGGTCGGGCTGGGGTCCGAGCAGATCGCCTTCAGCAACTCCTATCTGTACCCCGGGCAGGGGGACCTGGTGCTGCAGGCGGCGTGGCCCAACGCGTGGGAGTCGATGAGCACGATCGCCGATTCGATCACGGCGTTCCTGGGGTACCGGCCCGATGCGCCCGCGAACGCGATGGTCTTCCAGCCCAAGCTGCCCAGCGCCTGGGGCTCGATGACGTTCCGCAACATCACGATGGTGCACGCGCCGACGAGCCGCACGCACAAGGTTGACCTCACGGTGAGCGATTCCAACGGGCACTCGACCGCCGCGTTCACCAACACCAGCGGGCACGACCTTGACGTCCTGGTCACGCTCCGCGTGCCGCCGGGCTCGTGCGTGTTCGACCAGTTCGTCACGCGCGACGGTGTGCCGGTGGCGAGCTATTCCTACAACAGCATCCTGGGCACCGTGATCATCGGCACCCAGCCGCTGAACACGGGCCCCGGCGCGACGACCACGTTCGACGTGTGGCGCGCGACGGCCGACTTTGACCGCAACACGTTTGTCAACGGCGAGGATTTCGACGCGTTCGTCGACGCGTTCTACTACGGTCAGATCGAGGCGGACTTCGACGGCAACGGGTTCGTGAACGGCGACGACTTTGATTATTTCACCCTGGCGTTTGTGCTGGGGTGCTGACACAAAGGCCTTCATCGGCGCGGCCGGTCCGGTTACACTCGCCGGTGCGTGGGGACGCACCGGAGTCCAGCCGTGCCGAATCGTAAAGCGTGTTTCACCGGACGCCGTTGCGCCGGGGTCGTGGCGGCCTTCGTCTGGGTGCTCTTCGGAGGCGCCGGCGCGGTGATCGGCCAGGCGTGGACCGAACTCGGCCCGCTGATGGTGCCCGGCGGCGCCGGCGCGTTCACGGGGCGTGTCTCGGCGATCGCGTGCTCGAAGACCAATCCCAGCCTCTATTACTGCACCGGCGCCGATGGCGGCGTGTGGAAGACCACCGATGCGGGCGCTTCGTGGGCGCCGCTCACCGATCACGAGGTCACCACCGCGATGGGCGCGCTGGCCCTCGACCCCGTCGACCAGTCGATCGTGTACGCCGGCACGGGCGAGGCCAACTTCGCCAATCACTCGCGCCCGGGCCAGGGTTTGCTTCGGTCCACCGACGGCGGCGCGACGTGGTCGCTGCTGGGGCAGGAGACCTTTGCCGGCCGGTGCATCTCGCGCATTGTCATCAACCCCGGCGCGCACCAGACGCTCTACGCCGGCGTGACCCGTGCGGGCGGGTTCCCTGCGCCTGCCGCAGCCAAGGGTCACCCGCTCGCCAACGGCCCGCGCGGCGTGTTCAAGTCGACCGACTCGGGAACGACATGGACGCAGCTGGGCGGCGGCACGACCGGCCTGCCGCGGCTTGACTGCACCGACGTCGTGATGGACCCCGTGGACCCGTCCACGCTCTACGCCGCGATCGGGTTCATCTTCGGCGATGCGTCCAACGGCATCTACAAGTCCACCAACGCCGGCGCCACGTGGACGAAGCTCGGCGGCGGACTGCCCGCGTCGCCCGGGCGTATCGCCCTGGCCATCGCGCCCACCAACCGCAACCGCCTGTACACGCTCATCGCCAACCCCGCCGACAGCGCCGGGGGATCCGGTTCGACGCTCGGCGCCTACCGCAGCGACAACGCCGGGGCCTCGTGGACCAACTTGGGGATCGGCTCGATCCAGTCAACGTACGGCTGGTACCTCTGCACCGTGGGCGTGTCGCCCGCCAATCCCGACGTGGTGATCGCCGCGGGACTCAACCCGTGGCGGTCGACGCTTGCGGGCGCGACGTGGTCGTCCCTCTCCATTCCGCACCCTGACTGTCACGCGATCGAGTTCGACGCGCTCGGGCGGGCCGTGATCGGCTGCGATGGCGGCGTGTTCCGCCTCGAGACCAACGGCTCGTTCACGTACCTCAACGGCGGGCTGGGGACGATCCAGTTCTACGCCGGGCTCTCGACCCATCCCACCGACGACCTGGTGATGCTCGGCGGGATCCAGGACAACGGGACCAAGCGTCGATCTTCGGTGTCGCTGGCGTGGTCGAGCGTGCTGGGGGGCGACGGCGGCTGGACCCAGCTCGACCAGGTGAACCCCTCCGTTGCGTACGCCGAGTCCCAGGGGACCGGCTCGCTGTACAAGTCCACCAACGGCGGGCAGAGCTTCGGCACGTTCGCCGGGAAC
Source organism: Phycisphaerales bacterium (assembly GCA_044223975.1). Taxonomy (GTDB): domain Bacteria; phylum Planctomycetota; class Phycisphaerae; order Phycisphaerales; family UBA1924; genus CAZCPB01. The sequence continues at coordinate 39,086 of JBGALI010000004.1, forward strand.
GGCATCAGCGGGCGCAACTGTTTTCTGCCGCCGTACCTCATCGACCCGGCCAACCACAACCGCCTGCTTTACGGGACCGAGCGCGTGTGGGAATCGCTGGACGGCGCGGCAAGCTGGCACGCGCTCTCGAACGACCTCACGGCCGGGGGTGATGCCGCGATCCGGTCTCTGGCGATCGCCCCGTCCGACTCGCACTACGTGTACGCCGCGACCAACGACGGGCGCGTGCTGGTGTCGACGAACTTCGGCGCCAGCTTCTCGATCATCCTGCAGAACAACCCGGGCTGGCCGCGGGTGACGCGCGAGCTTTTCGTGGACGACGAGGACCCGCGCACGCTGTACCTGGCGGGTTCGGGGTACGGCGCGGCCAAGGTCCGGCGCACGCGCGATGCGGGGATGACGTGGGAGGCGCTCGACGCCGGTTTTCCGGACGTGCCTGTGAACGTCCTGGCCGTGGACGGCCGCTCGGTCCGGCCGCGCCTCTTCGCCGGGACCGACGACGGCGTGTACTTCTCGTTCGATGAGGGCGACTCGTGGACGCGATACTCCGACCCCGTCGCGGGCGGTCTGCCTCACGCGTGCGTCGTCGACCTGCGCCTGGAGACCTCGCGCGGCCGCCTTGTCGCGGCGACGCAGGGGCGCGGCGCGTGGATGGCGCCGGTCTACTGCCCGGCCGATTTCGACAGGAACAGCTTCGTGAACGGGGACGACTTCGACTCGTTCGTGTGGCTGTTCTACCTCGGTGACCCGGGCGCGGACTTTGACTCCAACGGATTCGTGAACGGAGTCGACTTTGACCTCTTCACGCTGGCGTTCATCCAAGGCTGCTGACCACACCGGGAACCACCGGGTGTGCCCGCGCGAGACCGGCAGATGACCTTGCAGGGATCCGCGCCAGGAAGAGTTGGCTCTTGATGTGGGTGGCAGGGGGCGTCCCCGCCCGGAAGGCCGGGCGGGAGCGAGGTGACGCCGTGTTTCCACGACCATGAGGCAACTGGCGATGGAAGTGCGCTGTCGTGCGCTGTCGTGCACAGCAAAGAGCGAATGCGACTAAGTATCAATTGCCGTAACCGAGCCGCGACCCGAGCACAAATCAGGAACCGCGCCCGCGCCGGCGGGCTCGAACGAACGTTGGCTCGGCGCTGAATGCCAGCTGCGGAATGTGAAGCGATGGCTTTGTCACGATCGGATAGGGGGCCAGGAGGTGTTCTGATGAACGCGTTGTGCAAATCAAAGAGCCGAAGGCACCTGTGGATCGGGTTGACCGTCGCCGCGCTGGGCGCCAGCGCCGCGGCACTGCTCGGCTTCGGCGAGCAGGCCGCGCCGTCCACGTACGTCGTCGCGGCGTACAACGACCTGGGCATGCACTGCATGCAGAACGACTTCTCGCAGATGATGATCCTGCCGCCGTACAACACGCTGCACGCGCAGGTGATCCGTCGCGGCGGCGAACCGCAGATCATGACCAGCGGCGTGACCGTGACCTACGAACTGCCCGGCAACACGCACTCCTCCGACAAGACCAATTTCTGGGCAAATGCGCAGGCGCTCCTGGGCGCCGCCGTTCCGCCCGACATGGGGCTCGCGGGCTTCGGCATGACCGGCACAATGACTTTCGACGCCACGCGGAACGACTACGGCGCGACGGGCATTCCCGTGACTCCGATCAACGACGACGGCACGGAGAACCCCTACCCGCTGGCGCTGGTGACGGCCAAGGTCGGCACGGCGGTGATCGGGCAGACGCAGGCCGTGGTGCCCGTGTCGTGGGAAATGTCGTGCAACCTCTGCCACAACACTCCGGGCGAGTCGGTGGCGACCAGCATCCTCAAGGCCCACGACAAGCTCCACGCGACGAGCCTGATCAGCAGCCAGCCGGTCATGTGCGCCTCCTGCCACTCGGACAACGCTCTGGGCGCGGCGGGCGTGCCGGGCGTGTCGAGCCTCTCGGCGGCGATGCACGGCGCGCACGCCTCGCACATGGGCCAGGCCAACCTGGCCAACAGCTGCTACGCCTGCCACCCGGGGATCCGCACGACGTGCCAGCGCGACGTGCACGCGGGCAAGAACATCTCGTGCACGCAGTGCCACGGCGGGATGGCCGCGGTGGGCAACCCGACGCGCAACCCGTGGGTCGACATGCCGCGGTGCGGGGACTGTCACCAGCGGGCCGAGTTCGAGTTCGAGCAGCCCGGCAAGCGTTACCGCGACTCGACGGGGCACGGCGGCGTGCAGTGCATGACGTGCCACGGCAGTCCGCACGCCACCGGACCGGCAACGACGGCCACCGACAACGCGCAGGCGATCCGTCTGCAGGGCCACGCGGGCATTCTCAACACGTGCACGGTCTGCCACACCTCGCAGCCGGCCGAAGCGTTCGAACACCACCAGTAATCCGCCCCCGTTTGCGGGAGATGCACCCATGAAACGAATCACGATGATCCTCGCCGCCGGCGCGCTGCCCGCGCTGGCGAGCGCGCAGAACTACCTGATCCAGGACCTTGGAACGCTGGCCGGACAGTCCGAGGCGTTCGCGATCGACGGCACCGGGCGCGCGCTCGGCTCGTCGACGCAGGCGAGCGCCCACTTCCGTGCCGCGGCGTTCGACGGCACCGCCACGGCGCTGCCCGAGCTCTTCGGGTTCAGCGAGCACTACGCCTTCGGAGCCGATGCGCAGGGCAACATCTACGGCACGTCGTACACCCTGGGCGGGATGACGGTCGGAGCGTTCAAGATCACCGACGGGGTTGCCGCGGGGCTGGGCAGCTTTGCCGCGCGTTCCGTGAACGCGACGGGCGACGTCGCCGGAACGACGTTCGCGAGCGTCTCGGGAATGACCCTGCCGCGGGCCTGCTTCTTCCAGGGCAGCACGCTCACGTCGCTGCCCACGCTGGGCGGGCTGGTCGGGACGGGCATGGCGGTGGACGAACTTCACCGCGTCGCGGGCTCGTCGAGCACGGCCAGCGAGGCGAGTATTCGCCCGTGCCTGTGGGTCGGAGGCGTGCCCAGGGACTTGGGCACGCTCGGCGGCGTGAACGGTCAGGCGGCGGCGATCCGCGGCTCGGTGGTGGTGGGGCACTCGCAGAACGCCGCGGGCCTGCGTCGCGCCACGATGTGGCTGGTGGACAGCGCGGGCAACGTGCTGTCTACGGCCGACCTTGGCGCGCTGGGCGCCGCGTCCAGCTTTGCTCTTGGCGTGAACCAGTACGCCGACGCGGTGGGCACGAGCGGCTTCCACGCCGTGCTGTGGCGCGGCGGCCAGACGATCGACCTCAACACGGTCGCGTCGGGCAGCGACGGCTGGACGCTCGAGAAGGCCTGGGCGATCGGCGACGACGGCGTGATCGTCGGCACCGGTTCGCTGCTGGGGTTCCCGCGCGCGTTCAAGCTCATCCCGTGCAACCTGCTCTGCTACGCCGACTTTGACTGCAACGGCTTTGTGAACGGCGCCGACTTCGACGCGTTCGTGTGGCTCTTCTACCTTGGCGACCCGGGTGCCGACGTTGACCACAACGGCTTCGTGAACGGGGATGACTTCGACTCGTTCACGGCGGCGTTCGAGGCCGGGTGCTGACCGGGTCTTCGATATCGCGCCCGGTGTATTACCGGGCGCACGGCACGCTCCTTCTGAGGAATACTCGTGAGGGGGCGGGCCATGCCCGGGCGGCCGGGCGGTATTGAGGAGGCCGGTGTGGGCGAACGCGGGTCAGTTCAAGCCGCGGGATGGACGGTGTGTGCGCCGCCACGAACCTGGCCGGCTCAGAGAAATCAGGAATTGCGACCGACGCTCCGCGCTCGCGGAGCGTTCGGCTTTTTGCACAGCGGTGTAGGAGCGATCCCATGACGCTGAACGACGATCGCCGCGCGCTGGTTCTGTGTGCCGCATTCTTCGCGTCGTGCGCGGGCGGAGCCGCGGCGCAGCAGGCCGCGTCCACGTTCACGGGGCTGACCGACCCGTTCCCCGGCGGCTACGTGGACCAGGTCATGGGCGTGAACGCCGACGGCTCGGTGGTGGTGGGGTACACGTACAAGCCCACGTTCCCCGACTTCGGCGACCGTTCGTTCCGCTGGCGCCGCGGCGTGGGGTTTGACAATCCCGGGCCGAGCCAGGGGAGCGTGTTGTCGTACGCGTACGGCGTGTCGGCCAGCGGCAACGTGATCGCGGGGAACACCGGGCACGCCGCGTTCGGTGACCAGGAGGCCTGGGTGCGTGTTGGCGGCAGCCGCGGGCACGTGGGCTCGCCCGCGGGGAGCAACTTCAGCTCGCTCTTTGGGGTTTCGGCCGACGGGCGCGTGTGCGCCGGGTACGGCGGTCAGTCCGATCCCAACTCCGCCCGCGCGGCGTACTACGACACGGTCCAGGATTCGTGGCACGACCTGGGGTACCTGGCGGGAGGGAACTGGTCCAAGGCGCTCGCGGCGTCGGCCAACGGTTCGACGATCGTAGGGATCAGCACGGACGGCACGACCGCGTACAGCAGGGCGTTCGTGTGGACGGCGGCGGGTGGCGTGCAGCCTGTCGGCGGCGTCGGCACCCTGCCGGACGGCAACGAGGCGTCCGCGGTCGGCGTGAGCGCGGACGGATCGGTGATCGTCGGCAACGACTACGTGGTCGATGAAAACTGGAACTCGGTCTTCACGGCGTGGCGCTGGACCGCCGCGACGGGCATGGTGTCCTTTGGGACAAACTTCTACGTCGGGGGCGTCTCGCCCGACGGGCTGGTGATCGTCGGCACGGACCAGTCGAGCGGGTCGAACGTGCCGGCGATCTGGGACAGCGCGCACGGCGTGCGTGACCTCCGCGCGGTGCTGCAGGGGAACGGCCTGAGCGGCGCCATGACCGGCTGGACGATGTCGACGGCCGACGCGATCAACCAGTCGGGACCGGTGTACGCGATCGCCGGCTCCGGCGGCGACCCCGCCGGGTACATCGCGGGCTGGATCGTCACGCTCGCGAGCCTGGACACTCCCTGCCCGGCGATCGTGGACCAGCCGCAGTACCAGTTCCTTCCCGGCGGCGCGACGATCGCGCTGTCGGTGACCGCGACGGGGGACGGGACGCTGACGTACCAATGGCGCAAGGACGGGGTTGAGCTGGCCGACGATGCGCGCACCTCGGGCGCGACGGCCCCGTCGCTCACGATCGCGAACGCCGGCGCCGGCGACACGGGCCTGTACGACGTGGTCGTGTCCAACTCCTGCGGCTCGACGACCAGCGACGGCGCGGACGTGTACATCTACTGCCTCTCTGACTTTGACGGCAACGGGTTCGTCAACGGCGACGATTTCGACGCGTTCGTGTTCGAGTTCTACTGGGGCAACGCGGCGGCGGACATCGACGGCAACACGTTCGTCAACGGCGACGATTTTGATCTCTTCGTCCAGGCGTTCGAGGCCGGGTGCTGAGGGGCCGGACGGCGCCGATAATCCCCCGGTGTTCCTCCCACGGTTCCGACGACCGCCCGGCCCGTTCCACGGTCCCGCGCCGAGCGCGGCGTGCGGGCTCGCGCTCCGTTGCGTCGGTGTCGCGTTGGCACTGGGTGCCGGTGCCGCGGGCGCCCAGACCTCGACGTTCTCCGGACTTTCCGAGCCGTTCGGAACCGGGAGCGGGATCGCGTCTGTCGGGGGGGTGAACGGTGACGGATCGGTGGTGGTGGGTGGCTCCTCGGCCCAGTCCGGGACGACGTATTTGTACGGCGCGTTCCGGTGGCGGCGGGGGCAAGGGTTCGACGCGCCAATTCCAGCGAAGCCCGGGACGTTGGGCGCGGCAACTGGAATCTCGGCCGACGGGTGCGTGATCGTGGGCTCCACCGCGGGGACGGGAACGGTCACAAGCTGGATCGTGAACGACGGCGGTGTGACCTCCCTCGCCGGCCGCGTGCTTGCGGGTATTTCCGCAGATGGCACCCGGTGCGTCGGGTGGTCGTCGCCGGACTCGGCGCCGGCGGGCGGCGAGCGGGCGGGCGTGTACAGCATCGCGCGGGCCCTGTGGATCGACCTTGACCTCCCCGCCGATCTTGCGTCGTCGCGCGCGCTCGCGGTTTCGGACGGTGGCGCGGTGGTGGTCGGGGAGGCGGCCGTGCGCGGCGGCGCGCTGGGCGAGGCCTTCGTGCGCACCGTGTCGGGAGTGACGCGAATCCCCAGCCGCGGCGGGCTGCTTTCGGCGTCGACCGTCCGCGTCAGCGGTTCTGGAGCGCTCGTGGCGGGGTCCAACATGGACCGCGTCGAGGAGCCCGCGGAAGGGTTCGTGCACGATCGGATCGCGTGGACGTGGACGGCCGGGTCGGGGGTCGTCGAGGTGGCGAGCGACTTTGAGGTGCGGGCCGTCTCGCCCGACGGGAAGATCCTGGTCGGCAGCCGCGTCGATGATGAGTACGGCACGCCCGAGCAGGCGATGGTGTGGGACAGCGTGCGCGGTCTGCGCCCGGTGCGCACGGCGCTCGAGCAGGCCGGGCTCGCGGACGAGCTTTACGAGTGGACGCTGCTCACGGCGGACACCATCAGCCAGGCCGGCGAGGTCTACGCGCTCGCGGGGACCGGGCTCGATCCGCAGGGTCGCCGGGCCGCGTGGGTCGCGACGCTCGCGAGCCCGCCCGCATCATCGCGCACGGCCGGAGCGCCCGCCGCGCCGCCCGCCCTGGACATTTCGAGCGTGCCCCCCGAGGCGCCGCACGTCGATCAGCGGCTGCTCACGGCGATGGCGCGGTCCGGCAACCGCTCGGGCGCCCGCGAGCTGGCGTTCGACATCGGCGACAAGCTTTTCAACAACACGCTCAACGATGCCGACGGCGTGGGCGCCAACGTCGGCAACGGCGAGCGGTTCACGCGCGTTCCCCGCGCCGATCTCGCGGGCCCGGGGCAGTGGGCGAGCCATATTCCGGCGCGGCCGACCGGCCCGAGCGCCGCGAGCTGCAACGCCTGCCACGGGCGCCCCGCCGACGACGGGGCGGGACGCATCGAGACCAATATCGTGAGCGACCCCTTGCGCACGGGCCGCCTGGACTCGATGATCCAGCGGAGCACGCCGCACCTGTTCGGCGCGGGCGCGGTGCAGCGGCTGGCCGAGGAGATGACCGACGACCTGCAGCGCATCGCCCGTGCCGCGGGCGACGAGGCGTGCCGGACGGGCGCGCCGGTGACGCGGGAGCTTGCGACCAAGGGCGTGAGGTTCGGGAGCATCACGGCGCGCCCGAGCGGCGCACACCCCTGCACGGCAACGCTCGACACGTCGCGGGCTGAGGGCGTGAGCGGCGACCTTGTCGTCCGGCCGTTTGGTTGGAAGGGCGGCACGGCGTCCCTGCGCCGGTTCAGCCGCGACGCGGCGCACCAGGAGATCGGCATGCAGGGCGTCGAGCTGGTGGGCGAGGGGCGCGATGGGGACTTCGATGGAGTGGTGAACGAACTCTCGGTGGGGGACATCACCGGGCTGGCGGTGTACATCGCCGGCCAGCCCCGTCCCACGACGCGGGCGGAGCTGGCGTCTCTGGGGCTCATCGACGCGGTGTCGGGGGCGGAGCTGGGCGCGATCGCCCGCGGGCGCGAGCGATTCTCCGCCGCGGGGTGCGCGACGTGCCATGTCCCGACGATGATCTGTGAGGACCCTGTCTTCGCCGAGCCTAGCCGCGGCCCGTTCTTTCGCGACGCCGTGTTCCCGGCCGGGCAGCACCCCGCGGCCATGGGGCTCACCCCTGCCGCGCCGATTCTCTTCGACCTGACGCAGGACCAGCCCGACAACCGTTTTGCGATCGAGAGCGAGCGCCCGCCGGCGCTCCTGGGCGCGTTTGCGCGGGACGATCGCGGGCGCGCCGTCGTCGAGCTTTACGGTGACCTCAAGCGCCACGACATGGGCCCGGGGCTGGCTGAGAGCGTCGACGAGATCGGGACGGGCCGCGCCGTGTTCCTCACCAAGAACCTGTGGGGTGTTGGGTCCACGGCGCCCTACCTGCACGACGGGAGAGCGGCGACGCTCGCGGAAGCGATTCTGGCCCACGGCGGCGAGGCCCAGGATTCCCGCGATGCGTTTGCGGCGATGCCCGACCATGAAAAGCGCGACGTGCTGGCGTTTCTGAACAACATGATGCTCTACAAGAACCGGTAAGACCTGCCGCGGGGGCCCGAGGCGGCATGGTGGGACCGCACGCCGGATCGAATCTTGGGTGAATTTGAGAATCGAGACTGAGGCCCGTGCCCGGCCGCCGTATCTCCTTTCCCTGTCGGATCCTCCTGTAGTTCCGGAGCTTTCTGATGCGTGGAGAGAGAATCCTGGCTTATCGGACTTTGGCGGGGCTGATGGCGCTCGCGGGCGGCAGTGCGGCCGCGTTCGCTCAGGCTCCGACCTTCACCGGTCTCTCATCGCCCTTTGGATTCGGCACCCGTGTCGCGTCGGTAGCGGGTGTCACCCCCGACGGGTCCGCGGTAGTGGGGGGCGCGTACGTCGAGTCGGGCTCGAGCTACTCCTACACGTCGTTCCGGTGGCGGCGGGGTATCGGGTTCGACGAGCCCGTTGCCGCAACACCGAACTCGCTGAGCGAGGCGCGAGGGATTTCTGATGACGGACGCGTCATCGTGGGCAATGTCGAATCGACGTTCGACGTCGCGGCCTGGATCGTGACCGACGACGCGGTAGTGATGCTGGAGGGGCGCACCGTCGCCGGGATCTCAGGCGACGGCCGCACCTGCGTGGGTTGGACGCCCGCCGACTGGTCCTCCGACAACCAGGACCACGCCGGCGTCTACGACATCTCGTCGGGCGAGTGGACAGGCCTGGTTCTCCCGCCGCAGTACTCCAGCAGCCGCGCGTTCAACGCTTCGTTCGACGGATCGGTGGTCGTGGGCGAAGCGCCGACCGGGCTGCTGGGGGTGCCCGAGGCGTTCGTGTCCGCGGGCGGGGGCGTGCAGCGGATCGTCGGACCGGGCGACTACTTTGCGTCTTCGACCATCTGCGTGGACGCGACGGGTACGGTCGTGTTCGGCTCCGATGTGCGCCGGGTGGACGATCCGTTCGAAGGGCCGGTGCTGCGGCGCGTCGCGTGGCGGTGGAACTCCCAGGATGGTGCGGTCGAGATCGGGACCCTTGAGGTCCACGCCGTCTCGCGTGACGGGCGTGTCGCCGTCGGTTGCTACGTCGACGAGGAGTTCGGCACGCCCACCAGCGCCCAGGTGTGGGACGCGGTCCACGGCACGCGCCCGGTCGCGGAGATCATGGCCGCGGCGGGTCTTGTGCCCGAACTGGCGGGCTGGACGCTCCGCACGGTCGATGCCATCGGGCGCGACGGCCTTGAGTGGTCTCTGGCCGGGACCGGGACGGACCCCGAGGGCAACGACGCGGCCTGGGTGGCGACGCTCCCGTTCGAGTCCTTGGCGTGCACCGCTGATTACAACCTCGACGGGTTCGTCAACGGGGTGGACTTCGACACGTTCGTCGGCGCGTTCGAGGCCGGGGACGTCACGGCCGATCTGAACGGCGACGGCTTCGTGAACGGCGTCGATTTCGACGGATTCACGCTTGCGTTCGAGGCGGGCTGCTGAGAATCTGGGTGTCCGCGCCGGCCGCGCCGCCGCGCACACCTTGCAGGGGCCCGCGATGAACCACACGACTCGAATTCGGACGTGCCGCGCCGCGGCGATGATGGTTGCGGGCGCGCTGTCGTCGGCGGGAGTCGCGTCCCCTCCCGTGCCGGACCACGTCGTGATCGTGATCGAGGAGAACCACTCGTTCGCGCAGGTGATCGGCAGCCCCAACGCTCCGTACATGAACTTCCTGGCGGGGAACGGCGCCAACTTCACCGGCCTCTTTGCGATCACCCATCCCAGCCAGCCCAACTACCTGCAGTTCTTTTCGGGGGACAACCAGGGCTGCACCAACGACACGGTCCCGGCCGCGGGCACGCCGTACTCGACGCCGAATCTGGGGGCCGCCCTGCTCGCGGCGGGCGCGACCTTCGTCGGGTACAGCGAGGACCTGCCGGGCGTCGGTTCCACGGTCGGGTCCAACGGGTACTACCAGCGCAAGCACAACCCCTGGGTCAACTGGCAGGGCGCGGGTACCAACCAGCTCGCGGCAACGCTGAACCAGCCGTTCTCCGCGTTTCCCGCGGACTATTCGACCCTTCCCCGGGTCTCGATCGTGGTCCCCAACCAGCTCCACGACATGCACGACGGCTCGATCGCGCAGGCCGACGCGTGGCTTGAGACCAACATCGGGCCGTACGCCGACTGGGCCATGCTGCACAACAGCCTGCTCATCGTGACCTGGGACGAAGACGAGAGCGGCGTCAGCCGCAACCGAATCCCGACCATCTTCTACGGCCCGATGATCAAGCTGGGCGCGCGGCCGCAGACGTGGACTTTGCACGATCTGCTCCGCACCGTGGGCGACATGTACGGCGCGGCACCCCCCGGCCTTGGCGCGCGGTCGACCGCCATCGTCGGCCCTTTCACGACCGACCCCGCCCTGACCACGCGCACCTTCCGGCAGGGTGCCGCGGCGTACGCGTCCGCCCACGACACGTGGATCGACCAGAGCGCGCCCGCCGCGGCCCACGATTCCGACACGATCATCGTCACTGACGGCTCCCCTCTGCGTCAGGCCCTGATCCGCTTCGAGGACGTCTTTGGATTCGGTCCCGGCCAGGTGCCCCAGGGGGCGACCATCCTTGCCGCCAAGCTCTCCCTTCTGACCGGCCCGAGTTCCACGAACGGCGATCAGAGTGCCAACCTCATGAGCGTGCACCGCATGCTCACGCCGTGGCCGGACGGCGCGACGTGGAACTCGATGGTGGGCGGCATCAGCATCAACGATGCCGAAGCCGCGGCGGCGTACGACTACCGGCACCTGCCCAACACCCTCAACACCTGGTGCGTTTTCGATGTGACCGAGACGGTGCAGGCGTGGTCGACCGACCCCGCCGGCAACCACGGCTGGGCCGTGATGCCCGCCGGCACCGACGGCTGGCGGTGGCAGTCGTCCGAGGCCGCGGCACTCGCCGACCGGCCCGTGCTCGAGATCACCTACCAGCGGTGTCCCTCTGACTTCAACGCCGATCTGTTCGTGTCCGGCGAGGATTTCGATGCGTTCGTGGACGCCTTCGTGCTGGGCGACCCCGCGGCCGACTTCGACGACAACGGCTTCGTCTCCGGCGACGATTTCGACGGGTTCACGCTGGCGTTCATCGCGGGCTGCTGACCCGGCCGGCGCCGCCGCCCGCCGCTCCCCGGGCGGCAATTCCACCGGCCGCGCCGCGTGCCTTGGACCGGGAAACTTCGTACCATCCCGCCCGCGTGTTCGAAGACTTCCTTTCAACCCTGCTCAACGGACTGGCCGTCGGCAGCCTGTACGCGCTCATCGCGCTGGGCTACACGATGGTCTACGGCATCCTGAAGTTCATCAACTTCGCCCACAGCGACGTGTTCGTGCTGGGGGCGTGGGTCTCGTTCGGCGCGGCTTCGGTCGCGGGGCTGGCCCGCGGCGGGCAGGAAGTCCCCATCCCGGCGTGGCAGTTCTACGCCCTGGGAGCCCTGGGTATCGCCGGCTTGGCCGTGCTGACGTGGGAGTTCATCCGCTCCCGGACGAAGAACGCGGCCGTGCTGCGGGGGCGCGGCGGAACGATGATCGGCGTGTGCCTGTGGGGGTTTGGCACGCTGGGCCTGGTCGTGCTCGCGCGTCACGGGCACCGGGCCGATTGGCCCGGCCTGGCGGTTGGCGGGCTGGTGCTTTTGACGGCGATGTCCGCGTGCGGCGCGGCGGGGTTCTCGCTTGAGCGCCTGGCCTACAAGCCGCTGCGGCGGGCCCCGCGCCTGAACGTGCTCATCACCGCGATCGGCGTGTCTCTGCTGCTCCAAAACTTGGGGCAGCTCAACTGGATGTTCGGCACGCGCCCGCAGCCCATGCCGCCCCTGATCCCCGACCGCGTCCTGGCGACGCTCGCCGGCGGCGAGCTGCTCGCCGACGGGACCCGAACCCCCGCGGTGCAGCTGCACATGGTCGACGCGCTGGGCGCGGGGACCGCCGTGGTGCTGATGATCCTGCTGGATTTCCTGGTCTTTCACACCAAGCTCGGGCGGGCCATGCGGGCGGTGAGCTTCAACGAGCGCACCGCCGCGCTCATGGGCATCCCCGTCGACCGCATCATCAGCTTCACGTTCGTGCTGGGCGCCGCGCTGGCCGCCGCGGCAGGATTCCTCTACGCCCAGAAGTACTCCGGCCTCAACCAGCCCGCCGCGGCGGGGTGGGTGCTGCTGGGGCTCAAGGCGTTCGTCGCGGCGGTGGTGGGTGGGGTGGGCAACATCCGCGGGGCGATGCTCGGCGGCATCCTGATCGGGCTGCTCGAGTTCTTCGGGATGACCTACATCTCAACGTCTCTGCGCGACGTGTACGTGTTTGCCGCGTTGATCATCGTTCTCCTGGTCAAGCCCAGCGGCCTCTTGGGCTCGACGGTGGCGGAGAAGGTGTGAGGGGGAAGTGACGGAGTGACGGAGTGACGAAGTGACGGAGTGAAGACCCAGGACCCAGGACTTAGGACTTAGGACCGCCTCGAACACCATGCCCTCTCTTTCCGAACGATCACGCTCTCTTCAGCCCGGCGCCGTTGGCGCTGTTGCGAAGTCGCTTGCGCCGTTGGCGGCGGCCGTCGCGCTTGCCGCGTTCCTGCACTTTGGGGTGAACCCGTTCCTGGTGGCGCACAGCGCCGACTTTCTTGCCAAGGTTCTCCTGGACATCGGCATCGGCATTCTTCTGGCCGTTTCGCTGACGATGGTCAACGGCTTCACGGGCCAGTTCTCGATCGGGCACGCCGCGTTCATGGCGGTGGGGGCGTACACCGCCGCGGCCATCGTGTATTACTCCTCGTTCCGCCTCTACGGCAACGCCGGCGTGCACGGCGGGTTGATCAGCTCCATGCTCACCGGACGCGAGGCGCCGGTCGTCACGGGCGCCGACGGCCTGTTCCTGGGGTCGCTGCTGGCCGGGGGGCTGGTCGCGGCGGTGTGTGGTTATGTTGTTGGCCTGCCGTCGCTGCGCCTGCGCGGCGACTACCTCGCGATCGTCACGCTGGGGTTCGGCGAGATCGTGCGCGTCCTGATCCAGGCCCAGACCACCGAGGCGCTCTCCCCGGGCGCGTCGATCAGCAAGGAACACCTGAAGCTGATCCCGCAGTGGAAGGGCACGCTGACCGACGACGACCTGATGACCGCCGAGTCCATCGCCCAGGTGCCCGCGTACCTGTGGCCCAAGTACGTCGGCGGGGCCCTGGGATTCAGCGGGCTTCCGTTCTACACGAGCCTGTTCTGGGTCTTCCTCTTCGCGGGCATCACCGTGCTGGTCGCCTACCGCATCAAGCGGTCGAGCTACGGCCGGGCGTTCCTGTCGATCCGCGAGGACGAGATCGCCTCGGAGGCGATGGGTGTCGACACGACCAAGTACAAGGTCCGGGCGTTCGTGATCTCCGCGTTCTTCGCCGGGATCGGCGGCGGGCTCTACGCCCACACCGTCGGGGTGCAGCTCAGCCCGGCCGAGCTTGGTTTTCAGAAGAGCTTTGACATCATCATCATGGTGGTTCTGGGGGGCATGGGCTCGATCTCGGGGGCCGCCCTTGCCGCGGCGATCCTTACGATCCTTCCCGAACTGCTGCGAGAGCCGCCGAGTCTCTGGCCGTGGGGGTGGGCGGTGGCGGCGGCGCTTGCCGTGGCGCTGTTCGTGGTGCTTCGCGGCAAGCGCGGCCTGCGTGCCGCGGCGGGGATCCTCATCGCGGCCGGCGCGTGGGAAGGCCTGCGCGCCATCGCGCACCGCACCGGGATCAACCTGTCCGAGTACCGCATGGTGCTCTACGCCCTGGCGCTGATCGTCATGATGATCCTCCGGCCGCAGGGCCTCTTTGGCATCCACGAGGTGTGGGAGCGTTCCACGTGGTCGTGGCTGAGGAGGAAGGCGTGAGCATCCTCCTTGCCGAGAACGTTTCAAAGTCGTTCGGCGGCCTCAAGGCCGTGCAGAACTTCCGTCTTTCGCTCCCCAAGGGCTCGCTGCAGGGGCTGATCGGTCCCAACGGCGCGGGCAAGACCACGGTGTTCAACCTGCTCACGGGCGTGTACCGCGCCGACACGGGAACCGTCACGCTCGACGGGACGACGCTGAACGGCCTGCGCCCCAGCCGCATCGCCGCGGCGGGGATGGCCCGCACGTTCCAGAACATCCGCCTCTTCGGCGAGCTCAGTGTGCTCGACAACGTGAAGATCGCCTGCCACCTCCGGGCCCGGACGGGCCTGCCCGGCACGCTGCTGCGCACGCCCACGCACGTCGGTGAGGAGCGCGCCATCGAGGAGCGTTCGCGCGAGCTTTTGTCGATCTTCAGCCTCGCCGATCGCGAGCACGACCAGGCCCGCAGCCTTCCCTACGGCGACCAGCGGCGGCTGGAGATCGCCCGGGCGCTGGCCACGGGGCCCAAGGTGCTGCTCCTGGATGAGCCCGCGGCGGGCATGAACCCGCAGGAAAAGAAGAGCCTGCGCGAGCTGATCCGGCTGGTGCGCGAGAAGTTCGGCCTCACGGTGCTGCTGATCGAGCACGACATGGGCGTGGTGATGGACATCTGCGAGCGGATCACCGTGCTCGACTACGGCCAGATCATCGCCGAGGGGACCGCGAAGGAAGTGCAGAACAATCCCAAGGTCATCGAGGCCTACCTCGGCACGGAGGTGCACTGAGCATGCTGCACATCCGCGACCTCAACGTGCACTACGGGGCCATCCACGCTCTTCACGGCGTGAGCCTCGAGGTGAACAAGGGCGAGATCGTCACGCTCATCGGGAGCAACGGGGCGGGCAAGAGCACGACGCTGCGCACCGTCTCGGGCCTGCTGCGGCCCACGTCGGGCTCGATCACGTTCGAGGGCGCCGATCTCACGTCCGTCCCGCCGCACGAGATCGTGAGGCTCGGCATCGCCCAGTCCCCCGAGGGGCGGGGCATTTTCGCCAACCTCAGCGTCGACGAGAACCTCGAGTTGGGCGCCTACGCCCGGCCGCGGAGCGAGCGTGCCCAGATCGCCGCCGACCGTGAGAAGTCCCTGGGCCTCTTCCCGCGCCTGCGCGAGCGGCTGAAGCAGAACGCCGGCACGCTCTCGGGCGGCGAGCAGCAGATGCTGGCGATGGCCCGGGCCCTGCTCGCCAAGCCGCGCCTGCTCCTGCTCGACGAGCCCTCGCTGGGCCTGGCCCCGCAGGTGGTCCAGACGATCTTCAAGATCATCCGCGAGATCAACGAGAGCGGCACGACGATCCTGCTGGTCGAGCAGAACGCGCACATGGCGCTCAAGGTCGCGCACCGCGCGTACGTGGTGCAGGTCGGCAAGATCATCATGGAAGGGCCCGCGTCGGAGCTTGCCGCGAACGACGAGGTGCGAAAAGCGTACCTCGGCGTGGGATGAACCGGCGCGCCGCCATCTTCGCCCTGGTTCTCTGGCTCATCGCCACGATGTTTCTGGGCGGCGATCTGGGGCGGTGGAACGACGACTACGAGTTCAACCAGCGCGTCCCCGAGACCGGCCGCTTCGACCGTCTGAACGAGCCGATGGAAGGCCAGTTCTGGCGGCCGCTGTTCTTCACGATCGTCCCGGCGCTGCAGACGCTGTGCTGGGACCACGCGTGGATCAACCACGCGATCCAGGCGGTGGCGCACGGGCTTGCCGCGATGGCGCTCTTCCAGATGCTGGGTGCGCTGGGCGTGTCCCGGGGGGTGCGTGCCCCGCTCGCGCTGCTCTTTCTGACCTGCCCCGTCACGTTCCAGGCGATCTTCTGGTCCGCATCGCTGCCCACGATCCTGAGCCCCGCGGCGTTCATGCTGGCGGCCACGCTGTACATCGGGTGGGTGCGCGGCAGGGGCGGGCCGGAGCGGCTGGCGGCGATCGTCGGGTTGTGCACGCTGATCCCGCTGATGAACGAGCAGCCCGCGCCGGCCCTGGCCGCTTTTCCGCTGCTGTGGATGGGCGCGGCCACTGGCGCCGTGCCGCGCCGCGCGATGGCGGCGCGGGCGCTGGGCCCGCTGCTGATCATCGGGGTGATCTACGCCGTGTACCTCGGCGCGTACCTGGCCACCTCGCCGCCGGGCTACCCCGCGACCCGCTCGACGCTCGTTCACGCGGACCAGATCGGTCCCCGCCTGACGCTTTTCTGGCATCGCGCCGTGGAGTGTCTGGCGCTCGGCGGCGGGTGGGGCTGGTTCATGAGGACCGGCATCGAGACGATCGGCGCCGCGGGATGGTGGGGCGTGCTGTGCGCGATCGCGGCGGTGTTCAGCGCGATCGCGTGGGTGGCGCAGGCCCGACCCGAAGAGCGCGAGCCCGATTCGATCCCGGCGGTCGGGCGCCTGCCAACGGCGATGTTCGGCGTTGGTGTCTTTGTGCTGTCGTGGTCGCCGATCTTCGCGATCACAACGTACGAGCCCGCGTCGCGACTCTTTTACACGCCGCTGATCGGTGTGCTTGTCACGCTCGGCGCGCTCATCGACTGCGTTCGCCTTCGCGCTCCGGCGATCGGTGGCGCGGCACGGTGCGCGCGGGCGGCGGTCGCGGCGGCGTGCCTGATCGGTGCGGTGTGCCTTGTCGGCGCGCAGCGGGCATTCCGCGATTCTGACCGTACCGACGCGTCGTACGCCGATCAGCTGCGCGGCTTGGTTCCCGCGCCGCGCCACGCATCGTTCTTTGTTCCGGTGCGCATCGACGACCCGGTGTGCCGACTGGCTCCGACGTGGATCGATCTCAATTTTCACACCGTTCTTCTGTCCTCGTTCAACGCCCGCATGTGGATCAAGTTCGCGCTCGGGCGTTCGGACGTGTACTGCGGCACGTTCTCGCCGGACCGCGGCGCGTATCCCTCCGTCGATGCCCACGGACTGGGCTTTGCCTGGAAATTCGTGGACCCAGCGATCAAGGAGGGTCCGCCGGGCGTCTGGCGGGTGCCGTGGCCCGAGGTCGTGCCCTTTGAGGTCGACGGTCTTGGGACGCTGCGCATCGTGCCGCGGATCGTCCTTGAGCGGGCCGACAACGCCGACACGGTGATTGAAGTCCCCGAGGGCGACCGCAAGTGGGGGAGGACGTGCGCGTTCTACGACCATGCGTCGGACGGTTCGGTTCACCCCCTGGGCGCCTGGGCCTGGGCCGACGGCGGCGTGGTCACGTTCGCCCGCGAGCGGCAGTGGACGGCGGTGCATTCAGCCGCGAGGCTCAGCGAGGCGCCGACCCGGCGCGTGATGAGCACGCCGCTCCCCGCGACGCCCGCGATCACGACGCTTTATTTCCGCGTCACGCTCCCCGAACCGCAGGCCCTGCCGCGTCCTGATGCGCCGGGCGCGGGGGCCCGGATCACCTGGTCCGTCGAGGGCGCCGCCCCTGGAGTTATTCACACCTCGGTGCTCACGAGCGCTTCCGTCGGAGCCGATCAACGCTGGACGCCGGTGACGCTCACGATCGGCCCGCACCCCGGCGCGGATTGGTCCTTGTGCGTCGCGGTCGAGCCCGAGAACGGACTTGCCCCGGCGACTCCCTTGGTGACCTCGGGCCTGTGGTCGGCGCGCCTGCCCTGATGTTCGGCTTTGACATCGACCCGTCCAACGGGGACACTCCCGGCTCCGGCCTCGGGCCGGGCGTACATCTGGAGAGGGCGGCACCGCCGCAGCGAAATGCCCACCGACGCCCTGATCCCCGATATCGAGCTTGGCCAGGCCCTCCCCGAGGGTTTCGCGTGCGTGGCGTTCCCTGCCGCCAACGCCGCCCCGGATGCCGATCCGAGCATCGCCCCCCTGGCGCTCTGCCTGGTCATCCGTACGTCAGGCCCGGCGCTCATCAAGATCCGCCAGCGGCTCGCCGCGCGGGCGTTTCTGGCTTGCGTCGCCGATGCCGCGGGGCGTGTGCACCAGTGGGCCGAGGTATGGGTGCAGGACGTGGACGGGATGGCGGACGCCCTGCCGACCTACGTTGCCGCGCTGAACAACGCGAAGGTCGACGAGCGGTGGGCGTCGCGCACGGCGCTGGCGGAGCGCGTCTCGAGCCTCTGCCGCGCGGGGGGCCTTGCCGGCCTGATCCGGGTCGGATGGGAGGACGAGCACCCCACGCCGCTGATGCTGGATGTGAAGCGCCGCGCCCTGGTCCGTCCTGTCGAGCGAGGCACGGGCGGCCTGTGGGTGCTGTGCACCGATGATGCGCTCCTGGCCCGCAAGAGCCTTCCGGCGTACTCCACTTCGCTCCACCGCTATCTCTTCGTGCGCGAGCTGGGCGAGGACACGGTCTTTGTGCCGGTCACGCGCGGCGCCCCGACCGGCGATCGCACGCTCTCACCGGAGGAGACGCTCGGCGTCGGTGGCGAAGGCTCACCCGAGCAGGTCTGGCTCAACTTCGGCGGCGGCCTGATGCTCGCTTGCCCGCACCCCGACCGCACGTACGAGGAATTCGCCGACGCCCTGGGCTCGATCGAAGCGTCGAAGGAAGACGAGGCCGCACGATCGGCGCCCAGAAAAACCAAGGGCACTACGCCGAAGACCAACCTCGCGACCGCCACGCTCACGCTGGGACGTTCCGGGCGAGCCTCGCGACTGATGGAAACGCTGCACCTCAAGCTCCGCCTGCTGGGCGATGCGTTCGGTGCGGTGCGCGCGGCGGTGGCCGAGACCCAGACGCCGATGCTCAACCTGGGCCCCGACAGCTTCGGGGTCGTGATGGGCGCGGAGGCGTGGGGCCTGCCCACCGCGTGGAGCGCCCGCGCCGTGCTGCGCGATGCGGGCGACGCGGCGGTGCTCCGCGTGCCGGGCTCGGAGGTGACCTCGTTCGTCGGCCCTGGCGCGATCGGGTCCTCGGTCTACAGCCCGGGCTTCGTGGGGCGCTCGGTCTCGGGATTCGGCACGCTGCAGGTGCGCCAGGCCAAGACCGAGAACGGGCTTACCGTCGTCGACGGCACGCTGCGCTCGACCGACCGCATCCGCGTGTCCGCGACCGACCTTGTCTGGCTGGGGCTGGAGATCGAGGGCGCGGGGCTCGTGAACCTGTACGGCACCGCCGAATCCAAGGCCGCGGGCGCGACCACCGAGCTTCGCATCCGCACCGTTCCCCAGAAGCTCGACGAGCGCCACGCCCAGGCGCTGGCCAAGGCCGAGGGCCGCTCGCTCCCGGACGTCGACTTCCAGACCATGCCGGTGCTGAGCACGCCGTGCGACCTGTACGCCCTTGGCGTCTTGGCGATCCGCACGCTGCTGGTCGATGGGCGCAACACGCTTGCGGTCGCGGTCGACGAGGTGCAGAGCCTCTGCTCCGAGCTTGCCGCGTCGCACGACCCGGGGGTCGGGCTGGGCCTGCGCATCCGCGCGGTGCTCGAGGGGCAGGGCAAGGACAGCGCGGACCGGCGCTGGCTCGATGTGCTCGGGCCGCACCACCTCAGCGGGGAGCCGTGGGAGGGCGCCGACGCCTTGGCCGCGATCACCCCTGAGATCTGGTGCGATGCGCTGGGCGTGATCGTGCGGTGCCTGCCCGCGATGGGCCCCGACAGCGTCTGCCGCGACGCGGGCGATGCGCCCGCGGGCGCGGTCCACCGCGTGTTCGACAAGCCCATCGACGAGCTGCGCGACCTGTTGACCCGCACCCGCAGCGTGCTCATCGGCGACCCCCAGGGCGCCCGGGAGATCCGCGAGGCGATCGCCAAGTTCCTGCCCGGGGAGGCGGCCTCGCGGCGCTAGCGCCGGTCGGTTACCATCCACCCACGCCGCGCGGCACAGGGGCCGCCGGCCGGGCACCCCGTCGTGTCGAGGCGGGAGGTCATGACATCACGCGGGGACGGTGCGCTCGCGGGCGCGCCGCCCTGGAAACGAAGGAGAGGCCGTTCATGTTCAATCGATTCCTGAAGCTGGCGTGCACGCTGGCCGTGGCGTTTGTGGCGACGGGTCTGGTCGGGTGCTCGGCGAGCCCCAAGAAGTTCGACGTCGACGTCTCGATCGACCCCGACCTCAAGGCGTTCACGGTGCCGGTGGACATCATCGGCGTGAACAACGAGGCCGACCTCCCGTCGTGGCAGAGCATGGACGTGGACAAGTACTTCGCCGCCGGCAACGACAAGCGGGCCGGGGCCAAGAAGTACGAGATGCGGTTCACGCCCGGCGGGCCCGACCACATGACGCTGCTCGCCACCGACAAGATCTGGGACGAGTGGAACAAGCCCACCAACATCGTGATCTTCGCCCAGATCCCGCAGTACGCCGGCGACCGCGGGTCGGGCGATCAGCGCCGCAAGGTGCTGGCGACCATGTCCGACACATGGGCCGAGGACAAGCTCGTGATCGTCGTGCGCAAGAGCGGGCTCGAGGTCCGCACGCCGCAGAAGAAAAAGTAACGGGCGCGCCGCGCCCCCGGTCGCGCGGGGCGCGGCGGTGGGCGTCACGGCGCGGGGATGGGCATGCCTCGATTCGGCGATTACGAATCCGTGCGCGAGGTCTACCAGGGCGGTCTGGCCGTGGTGTACACCGCGCGCCCGCCCGGCAGCGCCGAAGAAAAGCTCGCCCTCAAGGTCCTGCAGCTCCCGGTGTATCTCGCCGACGAGGAGCGGGTCGAGCAGGAGAGCGTCCTGTTCCTCGAGGCCTCCGAGGCCCAGCGCCGCGTTGCCGCGGGCAGCCCGCTGTGGGCGCCGGTCCACGCCTCCGGACGCTGCGAGGGGGGCGCGTGGTACGCCACGGACTTCTTCGAGCGGTCGGCCGAGAAGCTCGTCCTGCACCGGCGCGAGCTCGAGCCCACCGAGCTCTTCCGTGTCGTTGACGCGGTCGTGCAGGGCCTGATCGCGCTGCGGCAGGTCGAGCAGCGCCCGCACGGCAACCTCAAGACGACCAACATCCTCGTCAGCGGGCGTGGTGATGTCTCGGGCTCGCGGGTCGCGCTCACCGACCCGATCCCCGGCAGCCGCGTCAAGCTCGACGAGGACGCGGTCAAGGACCTCAAGGACCTGGGCGACCTGGTGCACCAGCTGGTGATGCACCGTCCCATGCGCAGCGCCATGGCGTGGCCCCTCCAGCAGACCGCCGAGTGGCAGCGGCTGGGGCGAGTCGGGGGAGGCTGGCTCGAGCTGTGCAACGCCCTCCTTAACCCCACCGGCGCGCCGCCGCCGCTGGATGAAGTCGCCGGGTTCCTCCCCGAGCTGGCGCCCGTCGCCAAGCCCACCGGTGGGTCTTCGGCACTGGTAGGGGGCGCGACGCCCCAGCCCGGCTCCGGGCCCGCGACGCCGCGGCAGCCAGCTTCCGCTCGGCCTCCATCGGGCACGCCGGTTTCAAACCAGTCGCGCGCCGACATGTCCCGGTCGCGCCCCGCGTCGACGCCGGGATCGAGCCCGGGCCTGGAGGCCACGGTCCCGCAGGAGTCCTGGGGCGACATCGGCACGCCCGTTCCGCCCGGCTCCATGTCGTCGTCGGGTTCTTCGGCCGGCGCGACGCCGATCCCGTCCGGCTCGCACCCGGGGTTGGCAGGTCCGGCACGCCCGGGTCTGGGAAAGTGGAAGGAGCAGGAGCCCGCCTCTCTGCCGGAAGGCGCTCTGCCGCAGAAGTCCAAGACGCGTCTCTACGCCGCGATCGGCGTGGCGGCGGTGGTCGTGCTGGCGGGCGCTGGCTACTTCCTGACTCGCGGCAACAAGCCCAAGCCGGTCGATCCCGTGCCGGGCCCGGGCGAGGTGGTGAAGAACCCTGAGCCCGCGTTCACCGAGCCCGACCCGCGCGATGTGCCCTTCAAGCGCCTGGCCGAGGACACCTCCGAGGCCGCTATCAAGATCCGCGATCTGCTCAAGCAGACCTCACCCGATGTGGACCTTGCCGAGTTGAACGCGGCGATCGCCAGGTTCGATGCCGACCGCAAGGCCGTGGATGGTCTGAAGTGGTCGCTCGCCACCAAGGACACCGTGGTGGCCGGGATCGAAGGTGTGCGGGCCGGCGCCAAGGCGCTGCAGCAGAAGACCCAGTCATTCGGCGAGCGGTCCCCCGACCCCCGCGTCAAGGCCCGCGGCAGCGCGGACCGGGCGATCGCCGCGGCTCGCGCGATCAAGGACGCGGTCGCATCGGACGTGGCCGCCACGGCGCAGATCGATCAGGAGCTCTCGCAGATCCAGACGCAGTACAGCGCCGCGGACCCGACCAAGCCCGCGTGGAAGCCCGGCCAGGACAATCCCATCGCCGTCACCTACGCCAAGGCGCTGGAAGACGCGGTTGCGTCGCTGGCGAAGAACGCCGAGGAGATCTTCGCCAAGGTCCCCGACCCGCGGGCGCCGGAGCAGCGCCAGGGCGTCGAAACGGCGCTGGCCGAGGCGGCCGAGACGTCCGAGGCGCTCCGCGCCATCAACAAGCCCGACGCGGACCTCGAGAAGGACCTGCTGGCCCTGCGCGCCCGCGTGGCCGACCTCGACCCCGAGAAGGTCAAGTGGACGGTCGAAAACGTCGCGGCCGTCTGCGCCAGCGTGGCGTCGGTTCAGAAATCCGCGGACGCCACGCTCAAGAAGGCGCGCGACTCGTGGACGAAGAACGCCGCCGATCCCCGCCCCGCCGCCAGAGCCGCCGCGGAGAAGACCATCCCCACGCTGGACAGCGCCGAGCAGCAGGCCAAGGCCGCGCTGGGGGCCATCCCCAAGGTCGCGGCGCTTTCCGAGGCCCAGCGCACCGAACTGACTTCGTCCATCCAGTCGTCGATCGCGTCGCTCGGGGGTGCGCGGGCCAAGCTCAAGGAAGCGATCGATGCGTCGGCCGTCCCCCAGTGGGGAGTGCGGGCGGCCAAAGAAGCGGGGAGCCAGGTCGAGCGCCTCGGCGCGGCAGAGAGCGACGCCAGAAAGGCCAGCGGCGAGCTTGCCGCGTTGCTTAAGAAGAACGAATCGGTTATGGCGGCCGCGGTCGAGCAGCACCGCAAGGACCTAGTCGCGCAGGGCGCGGCGATCGTCGCGGCCCTGAACTCCGGCATGCTGCACACCGACGCCCTGGAGGGCGCCCCGCTGGCCGAGAGGTACAAGCTGCTGGCGGCGGACTCAGAGTTCGGCGCGGTAAAGACCGACGCCGCGATCGTCGAGGCCGGCCAGCGCCTGGCCCGCCTGGGCTCGATCGCCGCGGGCACGGACCCCGCGTTCCTGATCAAAGAGCTGCGTGCCGCCGCGGGCAGCGGCCAGGTCGCCGAGGGATGGCTCGCCCTTTCGCGCCTGCGCGCCCCGGAGCAGAAAAACGTGCCGACCGGGGGGCAGGAGCTGGCCGTCGTCTCGGGCGCCATCGCCCAGCTGCGTGACGCCGCGGGCCGCGTGAGCGACGCCGCCCGCGCCAAGGACCTCTCGGCGAAGATCGACACCGCCGGGCGTGACATGTGGCGCTCGTACATGGCGCGCCTGGATTTCTCGAACGCCGCCGACCTCAAGTCCGCGCGCGATTCGATGCCGGCGCTTGGCCTCAAGGACGCCGACCTGGCCACGCTCGGCGGGCGCGAGCGGTTCAACTTCATGCTGGCGGACTTCCGAGCGTCCCTCGCGGGCGCGTCCGATGAGCAGGCGGGCGGGCTGGTCACCAAGTTCCGCGCGGAAGTGCAGGGGCTCGACCCGGCCGTCCGCGACCAGCAGGGCGTCGTGGCCGCCCTAGCGGGCCTCGAGCAGGCCGTCAATGTCGCGACGCCCGCCGCGCCCCCGCCGCCGGATTTCTCGAAGCTCGGCCCCGGCCTCCGCGGCTGGTCGGCCCAGGAGGGCAAGGCCCACGGCGTCGACATCGTCACCTACAAGAAGGGCGGGAGCGAGCTGGTCTTTGCCCGTGCCAACGAGGGCTCGATGGTCCTCACGACCGAGGTGTCGCTCGGCCAGTTCACGGGCGCCGTGAGCGACGCCGGGAAGTGGTCCGATTTCACCAAGCTGCTCCCCGCCAAGTCCAACCGCAGCGAAGGGCCCCGCGTCTGGGTGTGGAGCATCGACGGCGACCGCATCGAACTCGCGACCCCCGCGCCGGCTCCCGGCGGGTTCAGCAAGGGCTGGCTGGCGGAGTGGCCCGACAAGATCAAGGCCGCGTATCCGCCCGCGATGGCCGACCGGATCGCCCCGCCCGACCTGTCGATGCCCATGCAATACGTCTCGGCGGCCGGGGCGGCGTACGTGGCCGGCCTCCTGGGCTGTCGCCTCCCCAGCACCGAGGAATGGGCCGCGGCACTGAAAACAGAGATCGAAGCCGGCGGGGCGCCCAAGCCCAACCGGCGCGACCAGACGTGGGAAGAAGTGCGGCTGTTCGACGTGGAGCAGTCGCAGCTCCCTCAGAACCGCACGATCACCGCCAACTGGCCCGACGACGGCATCTTCCTGCCCCCCGCGTTCCCCGCCAACCTCGTCGGCGCCAAGGCCGTGCCCGCGGTGAGCGAGAACGACGGCGTTCTGTGGTTCATGCCCGTCGATCAGGGAGGGGGGACGGTCTTCCATCACCTGGTCGGGAATGTCTCCGAGTTTGTCTACGACAAGCCCGCCGAGATGGAGGGATTGGAGCCCGCGGCCGACGTCATCACCGCCAAGCTCGGGAGCAACAGCGACAAGGCGGTTCAGGTCATCGGCGCTTCGGCCCTCTCGCCGCCGGAGATCCAGCCGGCGACCGGGACGCCCTCGCGGTTCACCAAGGCCAACCCTTCCGCGGCGGCCAAGTGCGACGTGGGCTTCCGGCTGGCGTTTACGTCCAAGTCCGGACCTCCGAAGCCCAAGCCGCTCGCCGAGCGCGTCCGCGATGCGTCCGGGAACATCGCGTTCCTGCCGCCGAAGTGATCCGAGTGTCGATGAATAGTCCGGCGGTTTGTTCCGGGCCGTTCGCCCGGCGCGGGCCGCTGATAGCATGACGCACGGCGCGCCCCGGTGCGGGGCGGGCGCCGACCGTCGTCCCCCCCGCGGAGCATCGCGTGATCGAGCCGACGAACGAGCAATCCCGGAAAGTGGCGGCCCTGGCCGGACGCCTGCGCATCGTGCAGGCCCAACTCGCCGACGAGAAGCCCGACTTCCGGCGCGGGCAGATCGAGCACGAGATCGAGCAGGCCGTCTCCCAGATCGTGCCGCAGGAGCGCGAACCGTTCCTGAGCGAGCTGATGGCGGCGTTCCCTTCGCTGGGCGCACCGGCGGAGCCCACCCCCAACGCCAAGTCGGCCGGCGCTGCCGCCCCTGCCGCGCCCGAGGCGCCCAAGGACCCCGCGGTGGCGCTGGTGGGTCACGTCGAGGGGCTGGTGAAGCTCTGGGCGCAGCTCGACGCCGACCAGCGCAAGGCCGTTCTCACCCGCCTGGCGCAGGGGGGGGTTCTGCCGCAGGTCCCGACCGGAACGAGCGCCCTTCCCGAGACCGTGCTCCGGGATTTCCGCGCCAAGCTCCAGATGGGCTCCCACGACGCCCCCGACCCCCAGCGGGTCATGGAGCTATCGGCGATGATGCTGGACTTCGTCATCGGGGCCGACCGCCTGGTCTGGGGCATGTGGGCCAAGAAGGTTGCGCCGATGTCGACGGTCCGACCTAACGGGCCCATCCAGCGGTTCCTCCGCGAATTTTCGACCAACAAGTTCGACCCGACCGTGTCGGCCACATCGGGCGGGGCCGCGGTCGAGCTCAAGCGGCTGCTGGAGATGTCGGTGGCGTTTATCTCGGCGATCGGTCAGGCCGGGGCGAGCTTCGGCGACAAGTTCCTGGCCCAGTTCTCGCCCGGCTCCATCGAGGAATCGGTGGGGGATTCGGCCTTCCGCAACAAGGACGCCGAGTGCTGGAAGATCTACAAGAACCGGGCCGGGGTCATCGATCGCACCGCCATCGACGTCGAGATCACCCAGTGCGTGGCACGGTTCGTCGAGGACTGGATGAAGCGGGCGTGGCGCTGACGCCCCCGGCGGCCGATCGTGCGGGGCTCGATCGCAATTGGTTGCGCGACGGCGAAGCGGGACTTCGCGTGTCCTAGTACCATGTGCGACCGGTCCCGAGCGGCTTGTCGAGCCGCGGCGGTATCGGAGCATCGGGGCAAGGCATGGCGAAGGACGTTCAGCAGTCGGTGGGCGTGACGGGGATGGTGCACTGGCACGAGGGGCTGTTCCTCCAACCGCACCACCTCCAGGCCACCCAGCGCGACTACTGCGAGCGGATCTGGCGCGAGCGGCGCCTGGGCTGGGCGTACCCGTACGGGGTGATCGACGCCAAGCTCTCGATCGATGCGCTCGAGAATATGCTCGTCCGCTTCGACCGGCTCCGCGCGGTCATGCCCAGCGGCGTCGAGGTCGACTTCCCCGAGTCGGCCGAGCTTCCCGGCCTGGACATCAAGCGGGTCTTCGCGACCTCCAGCGGCTCCTTTACGGTCAGCCTCGGCGTCCCGATGTACCAGCCGGCGCGGGCCAACACCGTTGAGCAGGGGAACACCGACGGGGCGCGCGTGAAGCGCATCTTCAAGGTCGCCGAGGGCGAGCGGGCCGACGAGAACACCGGCGAGAACCGCCAGCCCATGCTGCTGCGCCGCGTCAACGCACGCCTGGTGGTCGACGGCGACGACGTGGCCGATATGGAAGTGCTCCCGCTGGTGCGGATCGTCCACGCCACCGGCGAGGACCTGGGACGCCCCCAGCAGGACAAGACGTTCGTGCCGCCCTGCCTGCTCCTGTCGGGCTCGGGCGTGCTCCGCCCGCTGGTCCGCGACCTGGGCAACCAGCTCGAGACCGTCCGGCGCGAGGCGGTGATCGAGACGACCCGCGGCGGGTTCTCGATCGAGAATCTCCGCGGCATCCAGATCGAGCAGCTCATGCGCCTGCGGATCCTCAACGCCTACGCCGCGCGCCTGCCCGCGATCGCGATGGCGAGCGGGGTGACGCCCTTCGACGCGTACCTGGAGATGCGGACCCTGCTCGCCGAGCTGGCCTCGCTGGCGCCCGACCGCGACCCGTGGGAGGCGCCCAAGTACGACCACGATAACCCCGCCGTCTGTTTTTTCGAGGTCGACCGGCGCGTGCGCCAGCTCCTGGCCCGCAGCGCGGTGCCCAAGTTCATCAAGATCAACTTCGAGCGCGAGGGCGCGATCCTTGCCGCGGCGATGGAGGACAAGCACGTCACCGCGCCCACCGAGTACTTCCTGGGCGTCAAGAGCAAGGGCGACCCGATGGCCCTGGCCAAGCTGGTCGAGAGCGCCGACAAGTTCAAGCTGATGCCGCGGAGCATGGAGCGGCTCATGATCCTGGGCGTGCGCCTTGCGGAGGAGCGCCACCCGCCGTACGAGCTCCCCGCCCAGCCGGGCCTGAGCTACTTCCGGCTGCTCCGCACCGAGAGCAAGACGATGTGGGAGCGCATCGTGCAGGAAAAGAAGATGGCCATCCGCTGGCCCGAGAGCGAGCCGTTCGACTATTCCGAGGTGGCGCTCTACATGACGGTGCCGGAGGGCCAGGCGTGAACGGACCTTTCTGCACCCCGGATAGGTCCCTGCGCACCTGTGTTGCCGAGCGTCGCGCGGGATTCTGCGCCGGAGGCTCGTGCCCGCGTCTTTCTGATCGATTGGGGCCGGCATCCGCGCCCGCCGCTCCCGCCCCGTTCGCCGGGCGTCAGGGGTCGATCGACGGGAGAATCTTCTGATGGCCAACACGCTCGTGGACATCTGCGACCCGCTCTTTCAGTACGTCACACGTCTGAACCGCCTGGCCCGCAAGGGCGGTCTCGTCGACGCCGGCCAGGTGCGCAGCGAGATCCGCTCGCTCCTGGCCGAGATCAAGATGAAGTGCGACGCGATCCAGGGCATGGGCGAGCAGTACGCCAAGGTCCGCCTGCCCTTGATCTACTTCGCCGACTTCATGGTCCGCGACAGCGCCCTGCCGTTCGCCAACTCGTGGAAATCGCTGGCGGAGGAGGAGCGGCAGCTGGGCGGCGACCAGCGGTTCTGGGAGCTGCTCGACGAGACGCTGCAGGACACCAGCGAGCAGGCGACGCAGCGTCTGGCGGTTTTCTACACCTGCGTGGGGCTGGGATTCACCGGGCTCTATATCGGGCAGCCCGACGTGCTGCGGCGCAAGATGCTGGAGATCTCCGGGCGCATCCGGCCCATGATGGACGCCGACGAATCCAGCCGCCTGACGCCCGAGGCCTACGACAACGTCGACTCGCGCCAGCTCCAGCAGCCGGTCGCCGGCAGCATCATGGGCTGGGTGATCGCGCTGGCCGCGATGTCGGTGGCCCTGGTGGTCGGCAATTTCGTTCTGTACGGTCAGGCCAAGAACACGATCGAGACCTCGCTCCGTGCGATCACGGACGCGGGGACGCCTTCGAAGTAGGCCCAAGCGCGTCGGACGCGAAGAACTGGCGGACCCTCCGGGTCCGGTGAAGGTGGTGGTGATGCTCGTAAGCGGCGCAGGACTGACGGGGATCTTCAATTCACTGGGCGTCTCGGGGCCCATGGTGCTGGTGATCATTCTGGCCCTGGCGGCGGCGGGCGGCGTCTGGGCCCTCTTCCGCTGGTTCCTCAAGTGGCGGGAGAAGGGCAAGAGCCTGCCCTTCATGAGCAAGCTCATGCGCGCCGCCGGCGGCACGCCCCAGGGCGTCGCCGCCGACCCGGCCAAGCGCGCCCGCCTGGACGACCTCCGCAAGAAGTTCGAGGAGGGTGTCGAGAAGTTCCGTTCCGCCGGCAAGAACGTGTACGGCCTGCCGTGGTACCTGCTCGTGGGCCCCTCGGGCGCGGGCAAGACCGAGGCCCTGCGCCACTGCAACGTCGGCTTCCCCCCGGGCCTGCAGGACTACCTCCAGGGCGCCGGCGGCACGCTGAACATGCACTGGTGGTTCACCAACCACGCCGTGATCCTCGACACCGCCGGCAAGATGTTCATGGAGGAAGTCGGCGCGGGAGAGAGCAGCGAGTGGAAGGAGTTCCTGAAGCTCCTCAAGGACAGCCGGACGCTCCAGCCCATCAACGGCATGCTCCTGTGCATCGGCGTCGACTCGCTGATCAAGGACTCGGCCGACGAGATCCAGGAGAAGGCCGGCAAGATCGCCCGCCAGCTCGACCTCATCCAGCGCACGCTCGACGTGCGCTTCCCGGTCTACGTCCTGGTCACCAAGTGCGACCTGATCACCGGGTTCCGCGAGTTCTTCGAGAAGGTCACCGACCCCCAGCTTCAGCACCAGATGCTCGGCTGGTCGAACCCCGCGGGCCTCGACGAGGCCTTCCAGCCCGACAAGGTCGGCCAGCACATCGAGAGCGTCCGCGAGCGGCTCATCCGCCGGCGCTTTGCGCACCTGGTCGACCCGGTCCACACCGACGACCCGCAGGCCCGCCGCACGGACCAGGTCGACTCGCTCTTTGCCCTGCCCGACAGCCTGGCCCGCCTTTCCAGCCGCCTGCGCCGGTACCTCGAGCTCATCTTCGTCGCCGGCGAGTGGTCGCCCAAGCCCCTGTTCCTCCGCGGCATCTACTTCACCAGCTCCATGCGCCAGGGCGCGGAGCTCGACGAAGAGGTGGCCAAGATCCTGGGCATGCCCGTCGACGCCCTTCCCGGCGGCGGCATGACCGAGGAGAAGTCGTACTTCCTCCGCGACGTCTTCACGTCCAAGGTCTTCAAGGAACGCGGGCTCGTCACCCGGGCCACCAACGTCACCAAGCAGCAGCGGGCCCGCAAGCTCGCCCTGGTGGGCACCGGCATCGCCGCGGTGCTGGCGCTCAGCGCGTTCACCGTGACCAGCTACCTCAACTTCCGCGAATCGATCGACAAGTCCAAGGACGCGTGGGCGAGCGTGGCCCGCGGGCACGACGCGCTGGCGTTCATCACCACCGACCGCACCGGGCGCCCCGCCTTCAACGCCGACAAGCCCGTCACGATCGGCGGCGAGGACATGGGCGCGGCCGAGGTGGTCGTGCAGACGCGCGAGCTCGCCGAGCGGCCGCCGTCGGTGCCGTGGGTGCTCAAGCCGCTGAGCTGGGTCCGCAACGTCGCAGGCGACAGCATTAACGAGCAGGTCCGCCAGGCCCACGAGGCCCTGCTGTTCGACGCGGTCGTGCGCCAGACCGTCGACGCTGCCCGCGAGCGCCTCAAGAACCCGCAGACCACCAACCCGTGGGAGAGCCTCGACCCGTTTGCCGAGCGTGCATCGACCGGCGTGCTCGCGGGCTTGCTGGCGATCGAGCGCGACAAGGCGCCACCGCCGCCCCGGGCCGACGCCAAGGGAACGTCCGCCAACCCGCCGCTCAAGGTCGCGTACCCGATCGACATGGACAAGTTCTGCGCCTTCCTCGTGCCCGCGGAATGGCGGGCGGAGAACGACAAGAAGGGCGGCCCGGTCCACACCGCGGCGAAGGAAGTGCAGGATGTCCTGCTCCGCACGTACGAGGGCGGCGGTGGCGAGGGCGCCTGGGCCGCCTGGCCGCCCAAGGGCGACCGGCTCAACCTCGCCAGCGACCCCAAGGCCGTCGACGCGGGCGTGAAGTGGTTCATCGAGTACTGGTCGGGCGACGGCCCGGTGGTCAGGAACCTCGGCACCCTGGGAGTGCTGAAAGTTCAGCTCGAAAAGTTCGGCGCCGCCGAAGAAGCCCTGGCGACCCTGGCCCGGGCCTACGAGCAGAAGAACCCTGACGACTACGAGAGCTACGCCAAGTTCCGCAAGGAATGGGAAGAAAAATACTCCGAGCTCGAGGGCGCGTGGAAAGCGCTCGAGGAGCCCGTGAAGTCCGTCAAGAACGTCAAGGACCTCGACGCGCTGATCGAGGCCAAGAAGCAGGAGATCAAGCTCGACGCGGAGGACTCGTTCCGCGCCGTGATGGGTGAGGCTCCGGCCGACCCGATGGCCGCGGCGCTCGAGGGTGCCGGCGATCGTCTCGCGGCCAGCAAGGGCGCCGACGCCGCCAAGCTCGCGGGCGCCGTCAAGGGGATGATGGCCGAGTGGCCCGACAAGGTCGAGCCTTTGCGCAAGCAGCTCCTGGCCGCGCGCGACCAGGTCATCGCCAAGGACAAGATCGGCGAGCGCCTGACCGCGCTCCGCGCGTTCTTCTCGACCGGCGACGGCGGCAAGCTCCTGGCCCGTTCCGGCGGTGACGCCGGCAAGCCGGCCTGCCAGGTGCGCTTCGAGGCCTACCAGCTCGCCAGCCAGGCCCTGGCCTTGGGCGAGGACTCGCTCAAGGGCGACGCGGCACCCAAGCTCGGGAAGCTCGCCGACGCGGGCGAAAAGCTTGAGGCCAATATCAAGTCCAAGGAAGACGAGGTCTCCGGGCTGAGCGCTTCGCTGGCCGAGCCCCCCCGCCTCAAAATCGACAAGACCGCCGGCTTCGGCGCGGTCTTCAAGGCCGCCCGTAAGCACGGCCGCTACCGCGTGATCGAGTCGGGTCTGTCCGGCCAGGCGCCCTCGGCCAACGACGCGTGGTCGCGCGACAAGGTCAAGACCCTCGCGGCGGCGCTGACGGCCGACCCGATCTCCAAGAAGATCCGCGAGGGGGCGGGAGTGCCGATGCTCTCTGCCGCGGCAACGACCGTCGACGCCGAGTTCAACCCCGACGCGGCACGGATCTTCTTCCGTGACGTGAAGTACATGCTTAAGCAGTACCCGCGCACGGGCAACGTCACCGAGGCCCTCACCAGCGACTACCTCGTCCCCGCCCGCTCCGCGTACGAAAGCGCGAGCGCCTATGCCGCGCGGTACGTCGCGTACTGGTCGCGCGACCTGCTCGACAAGCGGTCGACCATCGACGGAGGCAAGAAGTGGTCGGAGTTCCAGGCCGCCCTGGGCGCCCTCAACAGCCGCGAGGATGATGCCGCGGCCAAGCTGCGGACGCTCGGCGAGGGCGCCGGCGAGGCGCTGCGGATCGACGGCCTTGCCGAGGCCCTGGGCGAGGGCGCGGCAAAGGACGCCGGCGACCGCGAGAAGTGGGCGACCGAACTCGCAAAGTCGGAGCCGGCCGCCGGGGACAATCTCAAGAAGTACCTCGCGCCCTGGCGGGCCCTGCCCGACGACGCCATCAAGGCCATGACGGAACTGGGCGGCACGCCCAAGGACGAGTTTGAGAGCCGCAACCTCCAGGGCTTTGCCTGCTCCTCGGCGCAGACCCCGACGTCGGCGTTCTCGCATTACGTGGACGCGCTCCGCCTGCGGGCTCTTGAGACCATCGCCGGGGAAGTCGAAGGTGGCCGAACCGCCAACGCGCCCAAGCCCCAGGCGCCGCTGCGGCTGGACCCCGATCCCAGCGGGCGCTGGGAAGATTCGCTCTCGCTGGAGAGCGTGCGGAAGGTGCGTGACTACTGGTTCGCCGGGACCGGCGCGCCGGTCGGGCCGGGCGGTGGCGGCGCGACCGTGGCCCGCGGCGGAAAGACCCGCTTTGAGTGCGTCAACACGCAGCTCTCGCGCATGTTCGACCCCCCCAAGGACGCGCGGCTGGACGCGACGCTCCTCAAGGCGCTCGACAAGTGGATCCCGTTCCTGATCGGCGACGGCACCGAGGCCGCGCAGCTTCAGTTCCGCGTTCAGGTCCTGCCCGCCGACGCGGTCAGCAAGACCTACATCCCGATCGCCGTGCGGGGGTCGGAATCGGCCCACTACATCGCCAACTGCACCGAGGCGGCGCTTGGTGCCAAGGCCGAGAAGGCCAACGAGAACGGCGACGACAACAAGACGCTCTGCGATTGGACGCCTATCACGCTGGCGGGGGATGCCCGGCTCAAGTTCACGTTCCGCGAGGTCTGTGACCCGCCTGGCCCGGTGTACGGGACGCGCGACCTCAAGAGCGGGTGGTGCGTGCTCGAACTCCTCGCCGAGCCCGAGTCTCGGGCTCTGGACCCCAGCGCCGGCGAGGACGGACCGTCCAAGGCGTGGGCCGTTCCCGTGAAATTCAAGGGCTCCGACGGCAAGACCCACCACAAGTGGGTTCGGATCGAGTTCAACGCGCTCGTCCCTTCCAAGCGCTCCTGGCCGGACGCCAGGGCGTGGGGTGATCGCTGATCGAGGGACAGGCGGGCGGTCGTGGCTGTGAATCGTTCGTAGCGAGCGCGGGAAGGCCTGTGCCGGAGGAAGATCGGGCGTGCAAGGCGGCAAGCGAACCAGCGTGTCATGGGGCAAGGCCGAGCAGGCTCCGGCGATCAGCATCGGCGCCTTCGGCAAGCACCCGGGCTGGGACGATCACATCGACGACCTTGGCCTCGACACCGACCGCCTGGTCCGCGTGCGCCAGAAGATCTACACCGAAGGCGTCGCCGGCAACATCGACTCGGGCGCCTGGGAAAAACTCGACGACCAGCAGCGTCTCCCCGGCATCGGTCACGAGCTGGTCTGGCGTTCGCGCGAGGGGCTGGTGGTGGGTCGGCTGTGGGCCAGCCGCGACGGCAAGGGCCGCACCAAGTACCCGATGGCCGTCGTTGCGCACGCCGCGGGCGTTTCGGCGTCATGGGTCGAGGCCGTTGTCATGCCGCGCCTGGCCGAGGTCGAGCGCGCGTGCGTCGCCACCGAATCGGCCGACGAGGTCCGGCGCATCCTCGACCAGGCCCGCGTCGACCTGCGCACCGCGCTGCCGGTTCAGGCCCAGGAACTCGGCGGCGTTGCCACACCGGCCGAGCTGGCCGCGATGGCCGACGCCCCCGAACTCGGCCCCGACCGCGTCGGGCTGCGCCGGGCGTTGTACGAGATGGAGCGTGAACTGGGCGCTTTCCGCCCCGCCAAGGGCGACGCACGCCGCTCGACAAGCCGCGTGATCACGGTGGGCGCCCAGCACCTCCGGGTGCCCACGTGCGCACCAGGAACGATGGCCGCGGCAGGCCTCTGGGCCGGTGTGCTGAGTTCCCAGATCGACCCGACCGCCGACATGGTCTTCCTTCGCCCGCACGCCAAGGCGTGGATGGACGTGATCGTCGGGGAGCCCGGCGCTCCGCAGCTCTTCTGCTTCAAGGCCTCCGAGACGGGCCTGGCGCTGGTCACCAGCGTGCCTTACACCCTGGATGCTGACTTTGTGGCACGGTGCGATGCCCTGGTTGCCGCGTGGAAATCGGGGCGGCTCACGGCCGACGAGGCGGGCGCTCCCGTTCCCGCGCCGCAGCCCGGCGCCGCCTCGGCGAGCGAACCACCGAAGCGCAAGCGACCGCCGTGGATGCTGTGGGGCGGCGCGGGCGCGATCGTGCTCCTGGCCGGCGGCGCGGCGGCGTACCTGTCGCTGCACGGTTCGGGTGAAGCCAAGGTCGGGCCGGTTGCTGTAAACTCGCCAAAGAGTCCGGCGGTTCCAACGACCACCACCGCAACCGAGATCGCGCCCGAGCTCAAGGCGCGCCAGGAGGCGACGAAGGACCGGCTGAGCCCCAAGGCTGAGGAGACCGCGCGCCTGGAGCGCGAGCGAAAGGTCCGAGAAGAGCAGGACCGCGTGGCGAAGGAAAAAGAAGCGTCAGACCTCAAGGCAAGCCAGGAACGGGCCCTGGCGGCCAAGGAAGAGTCCGACCGCAAGGCGCGCGAGGAACAGGACCGGGTGGCCAAGGAAAAAACCGCCGCCGCCGCCAAGGCCCGCGACGATCAGGCGCGACTGGCCAAGGAAGAATCCGACCGCAAGGCCAAGGAAGAACAGGACCGCCTGGCGAAGGAAGCCTCCGACCGCAAGACCCGTGACGACGCGGCACGCCTCGCGAAAGAGAAAGAAGAGTCCGATCGCAAGGCCGCCGAGGAGCGCACCCGCCTTGCCGCGGAGGACGCCGCGAGCAAGGAGCGCGAGGCCGGCGTCGTCCGCGAGCGCCGCGCGGCGGTGGTCAAGCGTGCGTCCGAACTCGCGGGCCTGCTTGACGCCGGCTACACGCTCGCGGACACCACCGGCGCGGGCAGCGTCGGTGCTCAGGCCGCGGCCCTGGCGGCCGACCCCGCGGGCGCTCAGGACGCTCCCGAGGTGACGGGCCTGGCGCGACGCGTCAAGGCGCTCGAGACGATCAACGCCTCCAACGACGGCGCGGCCCTTGCCAAGCAGGTCGGGGCCGCGGGCGACGGGCACCTGGCCGAGGCCTTGACCGCGTGGTCGCGCCTGGCTTCGGGCGGCGTGCCCGCGTGGCCTTCGTCGGCCGCCGACATCGCGGCCGGCGCGGAGTCTCTCGGCGCGCTTCGGCGGGCCCTGGGGGCCGGCCCCGACAAGGTTTTCGCGGCCCAGGTTGCCGCGCGTGTGGACGAACAGTCCCGGGCGGTGTGGGCATCGTTCTTCTCCCGCCTGGGGGCCACCGACACCGATCGCATCGAAGCGGCGTGCGCCGCACGGGCTGCGTTTGGAGTCGACGTCGCGTCTCTCCCCCCGCGCGAGCGATTCAACGTGGCGCTCTACGAGTTCAAGCGCGACGCCGCGAAATCGGCCGGCGCCGATGCCGCCCGGGCGCGGGCTGCCGCGTTCACAGCCCAGGTGGGCTCGATCGGACCGGGTGTCGCCGACCGTCCGGAAGTCATCGCGGCACTGGCCGCCCTCGCGCCCCCGCCGGCCCCCGCCCCGGCTGCCGGCGGTGCGGACCCGCGATCCCTCGGCCCCGGTTCACGCGGCTGGAAGGGTGAGTCGCGGGCTCAGGGCGGTCATCCGTCCATCGTTTTCACATCGCCGGCCGGCGACCGTCCCGCGCGCACGATCGAGTTTGTCCGTGTGGACGCACCCTCCGGGCCCGTTTACCTGTGCACCACCGAAGTGTCCGTCGGGCTCTTTGTGGACGCCGTGGACGCCGCCGCTCGATGGGCCGACACCCTCCAGACGCTCCGGGGTTTCAAGAAGGACGGCACGCCGGACGTGGTCAAGTGCCCGCGCACGTGGGCCTTTGATTCCGCCGGGGGCGGGCCGGCGCAGCGGATCCGGACCGCCGACGCCGGCACCGACGCCGGGCGAGGCTGGATTCCCGTCGGCAACACCACCCGCGGCACGCCGTACTACCCCGAGCCGAACAGCGTCTTGCCGCCCGGCGAGGCCAGCCCGATGCAGTGCGTGAACTACCTGGGCGCGGCGTACGTCGCCAACCTCCTGGGGTGCCGGCTGCCGTCGAGCGCCGAGTGGGCCGCCGCCCAGGAAATCAACTCGGGCGCCACCGCCAACCGGCGCGACGCATCGTGGCGGCGCGAGGTCGAGTACCTGTCCGCCAAGGATGTGGGCGTGCAGAACGACCTGATCTGGCCCGACGCCGGTCAGTGCGTGCCGGAGAGCATGGTCACGGCCGCGGGGGACAGCACGTACCCATTCGGGAAGCGTGCCGAAGCCGCGGTGACTGAGGACGATGGCGCGGTGTGGTTTATTCCCGTCGAGCAGGGTACCGGGCTGTTCAAGAACCTGGTGGGGAACGTCGCGGAGTACACCTGCGAGAATCCGGCGTCGATCGATCCGGTGGCCGATCCGAGCGTTGCGCGGCTCAAGGCCGCGCTCGGCAACGGAGAATCGGTGCGCATGATCGGCGCGTCGGCGATCTCGAGCCGCGAGATTGCCCCCACGCAGGCCTACCCGCCCAAGTGGACGGGACCCGCAAAGAAGGGCGGATTCAGCGATGTCGGCTTCCGTCTGGCATTCTCAGCCGTGGGAGCCAACGCCGTGGCGTCGGGAGACGGGGATTCCGCATCGGCGGTCGTGCGCGCCGCGGTTGATCTCAAGTACCTGTCTCCCTGACACGTGGGTGATGTCCGCGGGAGGATCGCGCGGCTTGACGATCGGGCGCCGTGACAGGTAGAGTGCGCCGGTTCAAGGACTGTTGGTGGGGAAGAACCCCCGTTTGTGCACCGGGAAAGGGAGTTCTCACGTCCGGGCTCTGCGCCCGGCGCGATCAAAGGGAGCAGGTGGATGGCCAATCCCCGGTTTGATGGTCTGGGCGGCGGCGCGGTCCGTGCCCGGGGTGATACCCGTCGATTGATCGCGTCCACCCTCGCGGGCGTGGCGGCGATGGCGTGGAGTGCCGGCGCGATGGCGCAAGGCACGGCGTCCGCCCAGCCCCCGCAGAAGGACGCGCCGGCCGCCAAGCAGGCCGAGGCCCAGGGCGCCGGCATCACCGTGCAGTCGTCGGCGGCGCCAAAGGAACAGGCGATCGACGACGGTCCGTCGTACATCGTCAGCCGCTTCCTGCTCGAGTACGCGCGCCCCGTGACCGGTTCCGACGTGCCCGACCTTCAGAGCCCGAGCTTTCAGGACCTGGTCGTGACGCTGGGCAAGACTCCCGAGGGGTACGTGAAGTTCCGCCCCGGGATGGAAAAGGTCTCGCTGAAGATCAACGCGGTCACCGAGGGCTCGGGGGGCAAGTTCTTCAAGTCGGCGATCGAGGAGATCTGCCTCGCGGTGGTCGGCGAGATGAACCACCAGGGCATCTACGCCCCGTTCGTCGCGCCCAACTCCGAGGACATCGAGGAACGCCCCCCGTACAAGGACAAGCGCGAGGGCCGCACGGCGCTGCGCCTCAGCGTGTTCACCGCGGTGGTGAAGGACATCCGCACCGTGGCCTCGGGCGACCGAAAGCTCGACGGGGAGAAGATCAACAACCCGGCGCACGCGCGGACCCGCGAACTCTCGCCGGTCCAGGCCGGAGACCAGCTCCGCAAGGACAAGCTGGACGACTACCTGTTCCGCCTCAACCGCCACCCCGGCCGGCGCGTCGACGCCGCCATCTCGGGCTATTCGTCCGAGGAACCCGGTGCCGCGCAGGTCGACTACCTGGTCGGCGAGAGCAAGCCGTGGACCGCGTACTTCCAGCTCTCCAACACCGGCACCGAGAACACCAACACGTGGCGTGAGCGTTTCGGCTACGTCAACAACCAGCTCACCAACAACGACGACATCTTCCGCCTCGACTACTCGACGGCGGGCTTCGACGCCTCCAACGCGGTGATCGCTTCGTACGAATTCCCCGTCTACCGGGACACCGTCCGCGCCAGGCTCTTCGGGGAGTGGTCGCAGTTCACCGCCTCGGACGTCGGCCAGAACCTGGACACCTTCAACGGCAACTCCTGGGGCGGCGGCGGCGAGCTTATCGGCACCGTGTACCAGCGCGGGGCCCTGTTCGGCGACCTCATCGCCAGCCTGCAGTACGACCATTACCGCGTCCTGAGCCCCATCCCGGGCACCAACGGGGGCGAGACCGAGGGTTCGGCCGGGTTCCTCCTGCCCGGGGTCGCGGCCCGCCTGTCGAAGTACACCGACGCGTCGAGCACGCTGGTCCAGGTGGGCGTTGACTTCACCGCCAACGACCCCAACCAGATGGAAGTGGACGAGCTCGGCCGCGCCGACGCGTCCAACCAGTGGGTGCTGATGAAGTGGGACGTGGAGCAGTCCTTCTTCATCGAACCGCTGCTCAACGGGCGCGACATCACGCCAGACGGGTCGGGCATGACCCTGGCCCACGAGCTGGTGTTCAGCTTCCGAGGGCAGTACGCGTTCGACTACCGCCTCATCCCCAACCAGCAGGCGGTCGCCGGCGGCCTGTACACCGTGCGCGGGTACCCCGAGTCGTTTGTCGCCGGCGACAACATGTACCTGATCAACGGCGAGTACCGCTTTCACCTTCCCAACGCCATGGCCATGCGCGAGCCGGGCAAGTTCCTCGGCAACGACTTCCGCTGGGCGCCCCAGAGCCCCTACTCGGGAGCGGACTGGGACCTGATCTTCCGCGGCTTTGTCGACGCGGCGTGGGTGACGGTCAATAACGGCGATCCGGCCACCGAGCCCAACGAGAGCCTCGTGGGCGCCGGCGTCGGCGTCGAGTACCAGCTGTACCGAAACGTGGACGTCCGCCTGGACTGGGGCATCCCACTCCAGAGCGTGGACATCCCCGGCGGCGACAGCGTCACGGCGGGCAAGGGCCGGGTCTATTTCGTTCTGACGTTGGCGTACTGAATCCGCACGCGGACGCCCGGCTCACGGGAGCGAGCCGTCCGCAGTTCCGAAGAGGGCCGATCCCTCCCGCAGAGGTGAGTTATGAGCACGAGCACGAAGCGCACGGGTGGTTCTCCCAAGGACGCGGCGCGGCACCAGCGCGCCGGCGCGATCGCTCAGGCCGCGGGCACCGCGGGCAGCCTGCGCCGGCCGGGAGCCGCGGCGCTCGCGGCGGGCGCCGCCTCGCTGGCGGCCGCGCCGTCCTTTGCCCAGGTCAGCGGCGAGCACGTGGTGAGCGGCCAGGCGGCGTTCCAGCGCCAGGGCTCGATCACCACCATCACGGCGTCCAACAACGCGATCATCAACTACAACAGCTTCAACATCCGCGCCAACGAGACGGTCCGCTTCGTCCAGCCCGACTCGCTCAGCCGCGTCCTCAACCGCATCAACAGCACCCTGCCGACGCAGATCGACGGCAACCTCTCGGCCAACGGCAAGGTCTACATCGTCAACCCCGCGGGCGTGTACTTCGCCAAGGGCGCGATGATCAACGTCGGCGGCATCTACGCCGCGGCGGGCACCATCACCAACCAGGACTTCCTCCGCGGCATCGACCGTTTCGTGACTACGCCGGGCGGGAAGGTCGTCAACGAGGGAACGATCCAGGCGCCGGTCGTCGGGCTCGTCGCCCAGCACGTCGCCAACTTCGGAACGATCAACGCCCCCGAGGGCGCGGTCATGATGGTGTCGGGCGACTCGGTCCTCCTGGGCGAGTACGACGGGCACGTGTACGCCAAGATCGACAAGCCCCAGCCCGCCCCCGAGGCCGCGGCGGGCGCGTCGACCGTCCCCGCCGCCGCCCCGGCGCGCCAGGGACGCTTTGGCGCCGGCGACATGTACTCGCTGGCCGTGTGGAATTCCGGGAGCGTGAAGGCCGACAAAGTCCAGATCGAAGCCCAGCGCGGCGCCGTCGCCGTCCAGGGCACGATCGACGTCTCGAACACCGCCCCGGGCGGCAAGGGCGGATCGGTCGAGGTTCTCGGCCAGGCCGTCGTGGTGCAGGGCGCGACCATCGACGCGTCCGGCGACGCGGGCGGCGGCCAGGTGCTCGTCGGCGGCAACTACCAGGGCAAGGGGCCGGAGCGCAACGCCGAGCGGACGACCGTCACGAGCGGCTCCAACCTCGTCGCCGACGCCAAGACCGTCGGCGACGGCGGCACGGTCGTCGTCTGGTCCGACAAGGCCACGAAGTTCGACGGCCACATCAGCGCT
Organism: Phycisphaerales bacterium; assembly: GCA_044223975.1. Taxonomy (GTDB): domain Bacteria; phylum Planctomycetota; class Phycisphaerae; order Phycisphaerales; family UBA1924; genus CAZCPB01. The sequence continues at coordinate 79,095 of JBGALI010000004.1, forward strand.
CGCGGCGGGGCCCAGGGCGGCGACGGCGGGTTCGCGGAGATTTCGTCCAAGGTCAACCTCGATTCCAACGTCAACGTCGACCTGAGCGCACCGCACGGGCACGCCGGCACGCTGCTCTTTGACCCGGCGTTCATCTCGATCGAGGGCGGCAGCGCCGACGGCAGCGACAACCCCGACACCAGCGCGAGCTTCATCCAGCAGACCGGCAATCCCGCGGGCACCATCAACTTCGGCGACACCGGCGAGGACAAGAACGGCGACCTCAACCCCGACGGCTCCTCCGCGGCAGACCCGTTCAAGGTCTTTGAGAGCGAGCTTGAGAGCACCGGGGCCAACATCATCCTGCGGGCCACGCAGCAGATCACGACCGCGGGCACCTTCACCGGCACGGCCGTCACCCTCACGCCCGGCACGAGCCTCACGCTCGAGACCGACGGCTCGACCGGCCCGGGGGTGATCGACCTCACGACCAGCGCCGACGGCACGGGCCTTCTGTTCCGCGCCCAGGGCGCCGGCGGCATCACGATCCAGAGCTCGGCCCTCCTCAACGTCAACAACATCACCGTCGGGAAGCTGCAGACCGACAACCAGGACATCACGATCGGCACGACCAACGGCACGGTCACGCTCGCCAACACGGTCGACGCCGGCACCGGCACCGTGCGCCTGTCGGCCTCGGGCACGATCGCCCAGGCCTCCGGCGCCGTGATCACCGCGGCGTCGATCGGCGCTGCCTCCGGCGGCAATATCACGCTCGACCAGGCGGCCAACAACGCCGACGTCTTTGCCGCGCGGCTCACGGCGGGCGCCGGCACCGTCGCCTACCGCAACACCGACGAGTTCTCCGTCGGCACCGTGACCGGCGTTGCCGGCGCCAGCTCGACGGGCATCAACGCCCCGGGCGGCACGGTGAAGCTGCGGTCCGACACCGCGTTCATCACGCAGACGGCCCCGATCATCGCCTCAACCCTGGGCGTGCGCACCGACGCGGCCGTCGGGCTGAACAACGCGGCCAACGACGTCGACACCTTCGCCGCTCTGCTCGCCGGGCCGACGGGCTCCATCTCGTACGTCGATGTCGACGGGTTCGTGGTGGGTGCGGTGAACGACGTGGGCGGCACGAACGTCACGGGGATCGACTCGGGCGCCCGCGACACCTCTCTGGCGGTGGGCGCCGGCGGCACGGTCACCCAGACCGACCCGATCGTCGCCGACAAGCTCACGCTCCTGGGCGCGGGCACGTTCGATCTCACCGGATCGGCCGCCAACAACATCGCCCGCCTTCAGGCCGGCAGCGCCCCGGGGTCCGCGGTCGGCGGCGTGACGTTTCTGAACTCGACGGGCGTGCAGGTCCTCGACGGCACGCTGGTCACCAACAACCTCGACGTCCGCTCCGCCACCGGAACGATCGCGGCCAACGGCACGATCGACGTCGGTGGCAACATCAGGTTCAAGGCCGACGACATCGACTTCAGCTCCGGCACGCTGAGCTTCTCCCCCGGCGCCGCGAGCGTCCTGACCCTCGAGCCCTTCCTCGACGCCACGCCCGTCCACATCGTCGACGGCACAAGCGATCTTCATTTCTCGCAGAACGACCTCAACAAGGTCAGCAGCTTCCCCGCGCTGGTCGTCGGCAGCGACACCGGCACCGCCCTGCTCACGTTCGGCGGCACCACCGCGTTCGCCCAGCACATCACGCTCCGCTCCGGCGGCCAGGGCGGGCAGGTGACTCTCCTGACCGGTTCATCGCTCTCCACCGCGGCGGGGAAGAACATCACCATCAAGGCCGGCTCCAACGACGCGGGCAACACCGTGCACGGCGTGTTCACGCAGGCCGGGACCGCCGCGATCAACGCCGGCGCCGGCACCCTCAGCATCACGGGCGACGAGATGGCGCTGGGCGGCGCCGACACCATCCAGGGCACCGGCCAGGTGGTGCTCCAGCCGGCCTCACCGACCCGCGCCATCCAGGTTGGCGGCGTCGACGATCCTGCCAAGTTCTCGATCGACTCGACCGAGTTCCTGGCGCTCAAGAACGGCTTCTCCAAGATCGTCATCGGGCGCGACGACAGCAACGCCGCGTCGTCCATCGCTTCCGTCACCGCCAACGACCCCCTGGTGTTCCAGACGCCCGCCGGCGGAACAATGGACGTCAGTTCGCTGACGGCGGGCAGCGGGGTCGCGCTCGTCACGGGCGGCACGCTCAACGTGAGCCAGGCCTTCAGCGCCACCAACGCCGAGATTACGCTCAAGAGCGGCGCCGACCTCACGATCGCCAACAACATCAGCGCCGGCACCGGCACCGTCCGCCTCATCTCCGGCGGCACCATCACCGAGTCGCCCGGGGTCTCGATCACCGCCGGCGCCCTGGGCGTTCGCGCGGCCGGGACGGTCAGTATCGCCGAGACCGGCAACGACGTGGGGACGTTCGCCGCGGTCAACACGCTCGGCGGCGCCAAGGTCACGTACGTCGACGGCAGCGCGGTCAGCATTGGTACGGTCGGCGCCGAGACGCTCAACAACGGCACGCCCTACTTCGCCGCCGCGAGCGGCGTGACGACCAGCGCCGGCGATTTCACGCTCGGCGCCGGCGGGAACGTCGGGATTGGCGCCAACATCGCCCTGGGCGTAGGCACCGCGCGCATCGCCTCGACCGGCTCGGTCATCTGGACCGGCACGGGCACACTGACCGACGGCCGCATTCTCGCCAGCCGGCTGGGCGTGTCGGCGCAGGGTGATATCTCGATCACGCACCCCCTGAACCAGATCGCGTTCGTCGCCCTCGACGCCTCGGGCGCCGCTTCCGCGGCCGGCGTGCAGGTCCGCACCGCCAACGGCACCACCATCGATCAGGTGACCGCCGACGGGTCGATCTTCGGAACCGCCCTCGGCATCTCCAGCGGGTCCAACGGCGACGTGCTGGTGAGCACCGGGGTCGGCGGGCTGTCGATCACCCAGCCCGTCGACGCGGGCACGGGGACCGTCCGACTCACCAACACCGCCGGCGTGGGCCAGTCCGGCGCGGGCGTGATCACGGCCGGTGCCCTGGGCGTCAACACCTCCGGAACCGTTCTCCTCCCGCTGGCCAACACGACGCCGGTCTCGCTGACCGCCATGACCTTCGCGGCCGACGCGGTCGCGGGCAACATTCTGTTCAATATCCCGACGCGCAACCTGGCGATCGGGACGGTCGGCGCCGACGGCGGCGGGCTCTTCACGTCCACGGCCGGCATCACCACAACGGGCACGGTCCGCCTCAACGTGGCCGGCGGCGGCGTGAGCCAGACCGCCCGCGTCGTGGCAGGGTCACTGGGCATCCGCTCGGCCGACGCCGTGTCGCTCACCAGCGCCACCAACGACGTCGACACCCTCGCGATCGACGTCACCAACGCCGCCCAGTCCGTCGCGTTCCGCGACACCGACGGCCTCACGGTCGGCAGCGTCGCGGCTGCCGCGCCCTTCGCCCAGACCGACGGCATCATCACCGCGGGCGACGTCTCGGTCCGCACCGGGGCCGGCCTGCTCCAGATCGACGAGTCGATCGACGTGGGCGGCAGCCACGACGTGCGCCTGGTTTCGGGCCAGGGCATCGCGCAGACCACGACCGCCGGCAAGGGCATCATCGCCCGCACGCTCGGCGTGAACGCCGGCGGGGACGCCAAGCTCCTCAACGCCGACAACGACGCGGCGACGTTCGCCGGTTCGACGACCGCCGGTGAACTCAAGTACATCGACAAGAGCGCGATCGACATCAACTCGCTCGCGGCCGACGGCAACGGCTTCGCTCTCACGAACGGGCTCACCACCGCCGGCGGAGATGCGCTCATCGACGCGGCGGGCGCCATCACGATCAAGAAGAACGTGAGCGTCGGCGCCGGCACGCTCCGCCTGGTGTCCACCGCGGGCATCTCCCAGGACGTCGCCACCACCGTCACGGCCGCCGGGCTCGGGTTTGTTGCCAGCGGCACCGTCGACCTGTCCCAGGCCGGCAACGCCATCGCCTCCGTCGCGGGTACCAACGGCGGGCCCGGCTCGCCCGTCAACATCGCAACCACGGGTCCGGCGTCCGTCGTCAACATCACGTTCGACGCCGACGACGGCAACTTCCCCTCGACCGCCGGCGTCTCCACAACCAACGGGCTCTTCACGCTCACGTCCACCGGCGTCATGAACATCAACGAGGTGATCGACACCGGCACCGGCGGGGCGCTCTTGAGCGCCGGGGGCCTGGTGACCGTCGCCAACAGCATCCTGGCCGACACCGGCACGGGCGTGCTGCGGATCACTACGAGCGGCGGCGTCAACCAGACGGCCGGCGACATCCGCGCCTCGGCCCTGGGCGTGCGCGCCGGCGGCGACGTCACCCTCAACCTCGTCGACGGGATGAGCCTGCCCGTCAACAACGTCACGACCTTCGCGGCAACGACCGCGGCCTCGGGCGGACGCATCGCCTACCGCGACATCGACGCCGTCGATCTCGGCTCGGTGGCGGCGGCCACGGGCTTCACGCTGACGAGCGGCCTGACCACCACCGGCGGCGCGTACATTCAAACCGGCGGCGCCCTGACGCAGTCCCAGGCGATCACCGCGGGCGCGCTGGGTGTGCGGGCCAACGGCCCCATCACCCTCAACCTGGTCGACGGTTCGTTCAACCCGGTGAACAACGTCACGACGTTTGCCGCGGCGGGCACGAACGCCGGCAGCGCCATCGTGTACCGCGACTCCAACGCCGTGGCCATCGGCGCCGTCCCCGGCATCAGCGGCTTTGCCGCCGTGAACGGCCTCACGACCGCGGGCGACGGCAACGCTCTCGTGCACAGCGGCGGGGCTCTCACGCTCGCCGACAACGTCAACGTGGGCGCGGGCACGCTCCGGCTCGTGTCGGCCCTGGGCGTGAACCAGACGGGCGGGGCCATCACCGCCGGGTCCTTGGGCGTCCGCTCCGCGGGCGACATCACGCTCGGCAACACCGCCAACGACGCCGACGTCTTTGCCGCGGCAACCGGCTCGGGCAACATCCTCTACGCCGACAACGACGCGCTCCAGATCGGCAACGTCGCCGCGTCGGGAACGTTCACGCCCGCCGTCAACGGCGTTACCGCGTCGGGCACGGTGTCGGTGCAGTCGGGCGCCAGCGGCACCGGCAATCTCACGTTCGACACGATCACCCCGGTCTCCGTGTCGGGCTCGGCCATCACGCTCCGCGCGGGCGACGGTCCGGGCGGCACGCTGGGCGTGGCCATCGTCGACGCGCTCGCGGGTGGGCCCACGTTCAAGGGCCCCAGCGGCGTGGGTGCTCCCACCTCGTTCACGTTCCGCCAGGACGCCAGCGTCGCCGACACCAGCCTCCCGCTGGCGAGCCAGTTCCAAGGTTCGGTCTCACCCCAGGCGTACACCATCATCTCCGACGACGGCGGCGTCACGATCGGCAGCGCCGCGAAGGTCAACGGCACCGACCTGACCCTTTCGGGCACCAGCGTCAGCGTCCCGCCGGACCTGCAGGTCCGCTCGCTCACCATCACCGGGCCGGCCACTATCTCTTCGGTCGACGCCACGGGCACCGTCAACTTCAACAACGACATCGTCTTCGGCTCCAGCGTGACGATCGAGGCCGACGAGATCAACTTCGGCGGCACGGTCAGCGCCTCGGTCCCCGGGCTCACGCTCACGCTCCGCCAGAAGGCGCTCAACCGCACCATCAACCTGGGCTCGACGGGCTCCGACCCGCTCGACCCGATCGCCGGCCAGCTCGACCTCACGGCCCTTGAGATCAGCCGCATCCAGAGCAGCTTCGCCTCGATCCTCATCGGACGCCCCGACGCGACCGGCCTGCTGCAGGTGCTCAACCCCGTCACCTTCAACGCCCCCGTCACCCTCGACATGCGCGGCACGGGCTCGGCCATCAACATCGGCGCCAGGCTCGCCGGCGCGGCCGGCGTCCCGATCACGATCCGGGGCAACAAGTCCACCACAACCATCAGCGCCGACATCGTCACGCAGGGTCAGGCGATCCTCATCGACGACACCGTGATCGTCGCCGGCACGCCCACCCTCGACTCCACCGGCGGCGGGGCCGTTGCCGCGGGCGCCAACGTCACCATCACCGGCACCACCGACGCCGACGCCGCGGCACGCTCGCTCACGATCACGGCCGGCACCGCGGGCGCCGTCGCGCTCCAGGGCGCGGTCGGCACCGGCGCGCACGTGGGCACGCAGGCCCTGGGCTCGCTGGCCGCGACGGGCGCGACCATCGCGCTGCCCGTGGTCACCACGACGGGCCTCCAGTCCTACACCGGCGTCACGACCGTGGGCGGCAATCTCACGAGCACGACCGGCGGATCCATTTCGTTCAACGGGGCGACGACCCTGGGCGCGCCCGGCCTCCAGATCAAGATCGCCGGCCTCACCGGTGACAGGGTGCGGTTCAACGGCACGGTGGACGGGGCCACGGCGCTCAACGTCGATGTCGGCGCGGCGGGCCAGGCCGAGTTCAACTCCCCCGTGGGCGCGACGACCGCGCTCACCAGCCTCACCATCACCGGCGACACGCTCGTGACGGCCAGCCCGGTCACGTTCCGCACCGCTGGCGGCGCCATCGGCTTCCTGGGCGACCTCAACGGCCCGGCCGAAACGGTGACGGTCGTCGCCGGCTCCGGCCCCGTCACGCTCGGCGGAAACGTGGGCGTCACGGGCGCGCTCAGCGCGTTCACCATCAACTCGGCGACGATCCTGGGCGCTGACTCCACCATCAACACCAGCGGCGCGACGACGCTCAACGGAACCGTCGACGGCGCCGGGCGAGCCCTGACCGTCAACGCGGGCGCGTTCTCCCTCGGCGGCAGCGCCGGCGGCTCGGGCGGGCTGGGCGCGTTCACCATCAACGCCCCGACCACGCTCACGGCCGCGGCCATCGGCGTCACCACCGCCAACGCGCCGATCACGTTCAACGGGCCGGTCGGCGGCTCCTCCACGCTCACCGCCTCGGCGGGCACCGGCGCGGTGGTGTTCGGTGGCGATGTCGGCTCGGTCGGCTCGCCGCTGCTGGGGCTCTCGGCCACCGGGTCGTCGATCTCGCTCCGGTCGGTGAACACCACGGGCGCTCAGAGCTACAACGGCGCGGCCACGGTCGCCGGCGACCTGCTCGCCGCGGGCCCCGCGCCGATCACCTTCGCCGAAAACGTCACCCTGGTCGGCGCCTCCCGTTCGATCGCCACGCAGGGCGGTGCGATCAGCTTCCAGAAGCTCCTCGACGGTGCCTCGGCCCTGACGGCCGACGCGGGTACCGCCGGCGTGACGTTCAACGGGCTCGTTGGGTCGCAAACGCCGCTGGCCGGCCTGACCGCCACGGGCGGGCAGATCATCACCGGCGCGGGCGTGACCACGACCGGCGCCCAGGCCTACAACGGCACGACCCGCTTCGGCGGCAACGTCGCCGTGACCCAGTCGGGCGCGGGCGTGACCGTCAACGGCCCCCTGACCGTCGCGGGCGTGACGACGACCGTATCCACCGCCGGCCAGGCGCTCGCGGACAGCATCGTCTTCAACGGCACCGTCGACGGCGGCTCGCTCCTCACGCTGAGCGCGGGGGCGCAGGGCGACGTCACGGTCACCGGAAACCTGGGCGACAGCATCGCTCCGGCCAGCCTCACCGCCTCCGGCCGCCGCATCACCATGAACGGTGCGCACACCTCGGGCGGCCAGGTCTACAACGGCACCACCTCACTCACCGGCAACCTGACCTCCGACACGGGCACCCTCCGCATCAACGGCGACGCGGTGCTGGGCAACGACACAACGACGTCCACCTTCACCTCGCAGGGCGCGTACTTCTCCAGCGGCGTGTGGCTCCGCGGCGACTCGGTCGTCAACGCCGGCGCCGGGCAGATCTTCTTCCGCGGCACCGTCGAGACAGCACAGACCGTGACCTCCAACCCCACCCCGACCGGTGTTGCCGCGCTGGCCAACCGATCCCTCACCCTCCAGTCGATCCTCCAGCCCACGCTCCAGTTCACCGGCAGCGACACCAACAACCCCTTCCAGAACGACTCGGAGAAGTTCAGCGCGTTCGTGAACGCACCGTTCATGTTCAACGCCAACGTCGGCGGCGCGTACCAGGGCGGCGCGGCGCCCACGGCCGCCGAGAAGTCCCGGATGCTCAAGACGCTCACGTTCGACCGCGGCTCGGCGGCCTCGAGCATCTCGCCGGTCTCGACGATCGTCATGACCAAGGGCCAGTTCAACGCCGACGGCAGCGGGCGCTTCACCATCCCCTCCAACTTCCCCGCCGAGGGCACGGGCGACGCCTCGACCGTGCGCATCCTCACCACCGAAGGCTTCGACATGGGGGTCGGCTCCAAGCTCCTGGCCGTCGGGAACTTCTTCTCGTACGTCGACCAGGGCTCGGGCACGCTCGGGGCCGTCCTGGGCGACATCTCGTCCCTGGCGAACATCGCGGTGGTCGTCGGCGACAAGGCGGCCGGCTCCATCAAGATCCGGCCCCGCGCCGGCGCCTCGGTCACCTCGAACCTCTTCACCAGCTCGACCCCGACCGTGGCCAACGCCAGCCTGATCGCCGGCAACACGGTCTCGCCCGTCTCGCTCAACGACGACGCGGTCGACCTGGTGGCCCTCGGTACGATCGCGTTCACGGTCCAGCCGGTGCTCACCTCGACCGGCACCGCACGCCTGGCGACGCCCACCGCCGCCACCAACCCGCAGGCCGCGCAGATCGACAACGGCTCGGGCACGCTCGTGCCGTTCCTGACGGTCGGCGTCTTCAACGGCGGCCTTCTGCTCACGAATTTCGACCTCAACCCGGACCAGAATCCCAACATCGACATCACCTTCGACCGCACGCTGCTGTTCCCGGGCAACGGCATCATCAGCCTCAACGGGGCCCCCACGGCAGGCCAGCCCTTCTCGAACCTCACGGCCTTCGGCCTGGGCCTGGACCTTCGCGCCAGCGGCGCTCCGGCCACGGGCAACCTCGCGACCTCGATCGCCAGTGCCGCGGGCCTGGCGACATCGATCTCGCAGACGCAGCTTGAAATCCATGAGACCGTGGCCCTGGGCGCCAACGTGCTGGAAGACCTGTACCAGCTCGGTCTCAACGTCAAGAGCGACAAGAGCGTCGAGTACCTCGAGGACCGCGTGCAGTCCCTCTCCGGCCGCACCGATTACGACGACGTGCCGCCCTACGCCAAGCCCGACGCCGACCGTCAGGACTACCGCGTTTCGCTCAACCGCCTGTCGGCCGACACGGTGCGGTCGGTGCTCGCCTCGTACTACGACCTGATCGGCGAGGACAACACCACCCGCGCCGAGCGCAAGCGCCAGATCCAGAGCACCATCGGCGCCTCCTGGGAGAAGTACGCCACGCCGATCGAAGAGGCCGACGGCACCCCCGACGGCGTCGGCTTCCGCCGCTTCGTCGAGGCCAACCCCTCGGAGAAGCAGACGCTCGACTACCTCGACAAGATCGGCGCCCTGCTCCGCCAGATCGACCGCCTGGCCCTGTCGCCGGTCGAGCTGAGCGCCCCCAAGCAGAAGACGCTGTCGGACCTCCGCGGCGAGCTCATGAGCCCCGAGCAGCTCGAGGAGGCCGCCCTGGGCGTGCCCGCGTCCAAGCCCGCCGCGGGCGTGGCGTTCCTGTCCTCCGTCGGAGGTGATACCCGGTGAGCTTCCTCGACGTTGAAGCCCTGCTGAAGCCCGTCTCGGACGCCAACCCCTGCGGCGAGGACCTTCGGTACGACCGCCGTTACCTCGAGGTGATGAAGCTCGCCGAGGGGACGCCCGAGCAGGAGATCGCCAAGCCCGACGGCTCCAAGACGGTCATCCCCGCCGAGGAGCCCAGCTGGGGCGACGTCAAGGACGGCTGCACCGAACTCCTGGCTCGGACCAAGGATCTCCGCATTGCGATTCTCCTGTCCCTTTCGGCCCTGCGCCTGGGCGGGTACGCGGGCATCCGCGACGGCCTCTCCATCGTCAAGGGCTGCGTCGACCGCTACTGGGACGGCATCCATCCCAAGCTCGACCCCGACGACGGCAACGATCCCACCGAGCGCCTCAACATCATCGCCTCCCTCGCCGTGCCCCCCGCGAGCTTCGGCGACCCCATGAAGTTCCAGGACCGCGTCCGCGAGGCTCCCCTGGCACAGGGGCGGGTGGGCCGGGTCGGGCTCCGCGAGGTCATGATGTCCTCGGGCGAGCTGCCGCCGCCCTCGGACCCCAACGCCGCCACCGTCGACGCCAACCTCGTCGACGCCGTCTTCCGGGACGCCGAGGTCCCGGCGCTCGAAGAGGTCGCCCAGAACGCCGAGCAGGCCGCGGAAATGGTCGCTGCCCTCGAGCAGACGCTGACCGAAAAGGTCGGCGTGAACCGGGCGATCGACATCTCCTCGTTCAAGGGTGTCTTCGACCACGCGGCACGCGAAGTCCGCAAGCGTCTGTCCGAGCGCGGCGTGGGAACCGCCCCCGGCGACGCTGGAGCGGCCGACGCCGGCGGTGGTGGGGGTGGGGGCGCTCGCCTGGCCGGGGAGATCCTCTCCGGCGACGACGTCCACACGGCCATCGAGAAGATCGTGCGGTACTACGAGTCCCGCGAGCCCTCAAGCCCCGTGCCCCTGTTCATGCACTGCGCCAGGAAGCTCGTCGGGAAGGGGTTCCAGGAGATCTACAAGCTGCTGCCGCCGGACGCGGTGGGGCTGCTGGAGAAGGTGTCGTCCGACGAACCGGCCCCCTCGTGAGGGCCTTCGTCGAGAATCAGAAATCGTCGGGTCGGCATTTGGTATAGTGATTTGGGAGCAATCCGCGGGGGCGCCCGCCGTTCGTCGCGGCGCCGGTGGCACCCCCCCGAACATCGCAGCGGCGGAGGAGATTGGTCATGGGTAAAGCGAGCAGCCAGAAGTTCATCGCCCGAAACCGGGCGCCCCGCGTCCAGATCGAGTACGACCTGGAGCTCTACGGCGCTGAGAAGAAGATCAACCTGCCGTTCGTGATGGGCGTGATGGCCGACCTCTCGGGCAAGCCCGCCGAGGCCCTCCCCGCCGTCGCCGACCGCAAGTTCCTCGAGATCGACGTCGACAACTTCGACGACCGCCTCAAGAGCATGAAGCCCCGCGTCGCGTTCAGCGTGCCCAACACGCTCACCGGCGAGGGCAACGTCGCGGTCGACATCACGTTCGAGAGCATGGACGACTTCTCCCCCGCGGCCATCGCCCGCAAGGTCGGGGCCCTCAACAACATGCTCGAGGCCCGCACCCAGCTGGCCAACCTCCTGACCTACATGGACGGCAAGAGCGGCGCGGAGGATCTCATCGCCAAGGTGCTCAACAACCCCGAACTCCTGAAATCGCTCGCCTCGGCTCCCAAGCCCGAGGGTGGGGAGGTGAAGAATGGCTGATCCGCAAGCACAGGGCGCCGCGGCGGGCGGGACCATGGAGGCCGGGCAGCTCGACGCGCTGCTCTCCAAGGAGTTCAAGCCCAAGACCACCAGCGCCAAGAGCGCCATCGAGACGGCGGTGAAGACCCTCGCCGCCCAGGCGCTCGAGATGTCCAAGACCGTCACGATCTCCGACGACGCGATCAAGACCATCCAGTCCATGATCGCCGCCATCGACAACAAGCTCAGCGAGCAGATCAACAAGATCATGCACCACCCCGATTTCCAGCAACTGGAATCGGCCTGGCGCGGCCTGTCGTACCTCGTCAACAACACCGAGACCGACGAGACGCTCAAGATCCGCGTCATGAACATCTCCAAGAAGGACCTGTCCAAGACCCTGGGCAAGTTCAAGGGCACGGCCTGGGACCAGAGCCCGATCTTCAAGCAGCTCTACGAGGCCGAGTTCGGCTCCCCCGGCGGCGTTCCCTACGGCGCCCTCATCGGCGACTACTACTTCGACCACACGCCCCCGGACGTCGAGCTGCTCACCGGCATCGCGCAGGTCGCCGCCGCCGCCCACGCCCCGTTCATGGCCGCGGCCAACCCCACGCTCATGAACATGGACACGTGGAACGAGCTCTCCAACCCGCGCGATCTCACCAAGATCTTCCAGTCCGCCGAGTACGCGCCCTGGCGCAGCCTCCGCGAGAGCGACGACGCCCGCTACCTCGGCCTGGCCATGCCGCGGTTCCTGGCCCGCACGCCCTACGGCGCCAAGACCAACCCCGTCGAGGAGTTCGCCTTCGAGGAGGACACCGCCGGCGCCGACAGCGCCAAGTACACGTGGGCCAACGCGGCCTACGCCATGGGCGTCAACGTCACCCGCTCCTTCAAGCTCTACGGCTGGTGCGCCCGCATCCGCGGCACCGAGTCGGGCGGCATGGTCTCCGGCCTGCCGTGCCATACTTTCCCGACCGATGACGGCGGCGTCGACATGAAGTGCCCGACCGAGATCGCCATCACCGACCGGCGCGAGGCCGAGCTGGCCAAGAACGGCATGATGCCCCTCTCGCACTACAAGAACACCGACTACGCCGTGTTCATGGGCGCCCAGAGCGTGCACAAGCCCGCCGAGTACGACGACCCGGACGCCACGGCCAACGCCAACCTCGGCGCCCGCCTGCCCTACCTCTTCGCCACCTGCCGCTTCGCCCACTACCTCAAGTGCATGGTCCGCGACAAGATCGGCTCCTTCAAGGAGCGCGCGGACATGGAGGCGTGGCTCAACAAGTGGATCATGAACTACGTCGAGCCCGACCCCGGCGCCAGCGAAGAGGCCAAGGCCCGCCGCCCGCTGGCCCAGGCGTCGGTCGAGGTCGCCGAAGTCCCCGGCAACCCCGGGTACTACACGTCGAAGTTCTACCTGCGCCCGCACTACCAGCTCGAGGGGCTGACCGTGTCGCTCCGGCTGGTCTCCAAGCTTCCCTCGGGGAAGAAGTAACCGCCGAGCGGCGCGCACGCGGACGGTGCGTCCGCCTTTCTCAGGGTGCCCGGGCACGCCGCGGCTGCAAAGGCCGGAGCGGGCCCGGGCACGAGGGAAAGCTCACCGCCGCCGGCTCGTGGTCGATCGGCGAACAAGCACGCATCGGACTTCATCAGAACCATCACACAGGGAGTGAATCATGCCAGCTGAGACACGCAAGAGCTACGGCGGACTCGAGGGGTACCTGAAGCTCGACGGCATCGACGGCGAGTGCAGCGACAGCAAGCACAAGAACTGGATCGAGGTCGTCAAGTACAACCTCTCGATGGAGCAGGAGGGCGCGTCGCGCTCCGCCGGCGGCCAGTCGACCGTGGGCCGGGTGAACTTCAACGACTTCAGCATCGTGAAGTTCCTCGACAAGTCCGCCCCCAAGCTGGCGTACGTGTGCGCCGCCGGACAGCACATCCCCACCGCCAAGTTCGAGCTGTGCCAGTCCACCAAGGACAAGCACCCCTACATGAAGTACAACCTCTACGACGTCGTGATTTCCTCGATCCGGACCGGCGCCGAGCACGGCGACCGCGACCTGCCCACCGAAGAGGTCACGATGCGCTTCGCCAAGATCGAGTGGGAGTTCACGCCCATGGACGGCACCGGCAAGGTCCAGGCCGCGACCAAGTCCAACTGGAACGTCAAGGAAAACACCGGCGGCTGACCGGCGTTTCCCCGATGCAGATCACGCTCCGTCGGGGCCCGGAAGGGTCCCGACGGAGCTTTATTGCCGGACCGTTCGAGGAGTCCCATGAGCGCCGAAGACCTCCTGAAACAGTCCCGCCCCCGCGAGGCCCTCGCCGAGCTGCAGGCGATGGTCCGCACCAAGCCCGAGGACGCCAAGCTCCGCGTCTTTCTCTTCCAGCTTCTCTGCGTCCTTGGCGATTGGGAGCGGGCCATGGCCCAGCTCCAGATCGTCGCCCAGATGGACGCCAAGAACCTCCTCATGGCCCAGGTCGGCCGCCAGGGCGTCCTGTGCGAGAAGCTCCGCGCCGAAGTCTTCGCCGGCAAGCGCTCGCCCCTCATCGTGGGTGAGAGCTCCGACTGGATCGGCATGATGGTCCAGGCCTGCCAGATGCTCGCCGAGGGCAACGCCGACGCCGCGGCAGAACTCCGGGCCAAGGCCTTCGACGCCGCGCCCGCCACCAGCGGCACGATCGAGTACGCCCAGAACGCCTCCGACGAGAAGCCTGTGTCCGAAGCCTTCGAGTGGATCGCCGACGCCGACGCGCGCCTGGGGCCGGTTCTCGAGCTGGTCGTCGACGGCCGCTACTACTGGGCCCCGTTCGACCGCCTCAAGGAAGTCCGCTTCGAGAAACCCACCGACCTCCGCGACGCCGTGTGGCTTCCCGCCCACGTGACGTGGAGCACCGCGGCGTCCACCGTCGCGTTCGTGCCCGCGCGCTACGCCGGCACCGAGTCCACCACCAACGGACGCCTGCTCATGGCGCGCGACACCGAGTGGATCGACGCCGGCGGCGGCGGCTCCCGCGGGCTGGGCCAGCGGCTCATCGCCACCGACGCGGGCGAGTTCGGCCTGCTCACCATCCGGCGGATCGTCCTGAACACCACGCCCCCCGCCGCGGGCGCCGACGGCAAGCCCGCCGAGATGCCCGTGGTGAAGCGCGACATGTCCGGGATGGGCGTGGGCCTCAAGGCCGGCCCCGGCGGCGGTGGGGCCGGAGGTGGGGGGCCCGTGAATGGCTGAACTCTCCACCACCGAGCGACTCCAGCCCGCGCTCCTCGACCGGCTCACCGACGACGACCCCAAGAACACGCAGGAGGGCCGCGACCGGCGGATCCTGTCGATGCGTCAGCTCCGCGCCGCCGTGCTCCGCGACCTGACGTGGCTGCTCAACACGCCGTGCCGGCCGCACGACGACGAGATCCACGAGTTCCCGCTGGTGGCCCGGAGCGTCCTGAACTTCGGGCTCCCGAGCATGGCGGGGATGACGGCCTCAAGCTCGCGGGCGAGCCACCTGGAAGGGATGATCCGCGACGCGGTCGAGGTCTTTGAGCCGCGGATCGTCCCCGGCACGCTCCACGTGCGCGTGAGCGCCAGCGAGGACGAGTCGGCCCACCGCAGCCTGGCGTTCGAGATCGCGGGCGAGATCTGCCCCCTCCCGGTGCCGGAAGCCCTGTACGTGCGGACGGAGCTGGACCTGGAAACCGGGCGGTGCGAGCTGAAGGAACGCTCCTGACCGTGCTCCCGGCCGCCTGTGCGGATTGTTCGTGCCGCGCGACGCCACCGGTCGAGTAGGATGTCGCGTCGGCGTCAGCCGGCCCGGAGTGCGCGATGGACCGCCGCCTGCTCAAGTACTACGACCGTGAGCTCCGCCACCTGCAGGGGATGGCCCGCGAGTTTGCGCGCGAGTTTCCCAAGATCGCCTCGCGCCTGGCGCTCGACGACTTCCCCTGCCCCGACCCCTACGTCGAGCGCATGCTCGAGGGCTTCGCGTTCCTGGCCGCGCGCGTCCAGATGAAGATCGAGGCCGAGTTCCCCCGCTTCACGCAGAACATGCTCGAGACGGTCTACCCGCACTACCTGGCGCCCACGCCCAGCATGTGCGTCGTCGCCCTCAACCCCGAGCTCACCGAGGCCGGGCTGGCCGAGGGCTACCCGATCCCCCGCGGCACGGTCCTGCGCAGCGTGATCGGGCCCGGCGAGCGCACCAGCTGCGAGTACCGAACTGGCCAGGCGATCACGCTGTGGCCCCTGAAGATCGCCGAGGCCCAGTACTACACCCGCGACGTGGGCGTGCTGGATCTGCCCCCCGACGCCGCGTCCGGCCCGCCCCGCGCCGGCGAGCCCGGCTGGTCGGCTCGTAGCGCGCTGCGCCTTCGCTTCAACGCCACGGCGGGCCTGGCGTTCAACAAGCTCAAGCTCGAGGACCTTTCGCTGTACCTCAAGGGCTCCGACGCCACGCCGCTGCGCCTGTACGAGCAGATGCTCGGGCACGCCAGGGCGGTGGTCGTGCGCCCCGTGCTCGCGCCGGGCGCTCGCGTGGGCAAGTGGGCCGAGGTGCTCCCGGGCTCGTCGGTCTCGCGCGTGGGGTTCGACTCGGGTGAGTCGCTCCTCCCCTACGACGCCCGGTCCTTCCAGGGCTACCGGCTGCTGCACGAGTACTTCGCGTTCCCGCGACGGTTCTGCTTCCTCAAGCTCGGCGGCCTCGGCCCCGCGGTGAAGCGGTGCGAACAGGGCGCGCTCGACGTCATTGTCGTCTTCGACGAGGAGACCCCCGAGCTCGAGGGCGCCGTCGAGCCGGCCAACTTCGCCCTGCACTGCGCCCCGGCGGTGAACCTCTTCCCCAAGCGCGCCGACCGCATCTTCATCACCGAGCGGTTCAGCGAGTTCCAGGTCATCGCCGACCGCACCCGCCCGCTGGACTTTGAGATCTACCGCGTCGACGCCGTCACCGGCTTCGGCTCGGGCTCCGAAGAGGTACGCAAGTTCCGGCCCTTCTACTCGGCCCGCGACACCGACCAGGGCGGCGAAGGCGAGGGAGCGTACTTCGCCGTTCACCGCATGCCCCGGGCCCTCTCCGAGCGCGAGCAGCGCGGCGGGCGGCGCTCGACCTACGCCGGCAGCGAGGTCTACATCTCCTTGGTCGAGGCCGCCAGCAGCCCCTACTCCGACGACATCCGCCAGCTCGGCGTCGAGACGCTGTGCACCAACCGCGACCTGCCCCTGCACATGCCCGTGGGCAAGGGCAAGACCGATTTCACGCTCGACCTGGGCGCGCCGGTCGAGTCGGTCCGCATCGTCGCCGGACCGACCCCGCCGCGCCCCAGCCACGCCGAGCCCCGCGCCGGCCAGACCGAGGGCGAAGCGGTGTGGCGTCTCATCAGCCACCTCTCGCTCAACTACCTCTCGCTCATCGACGTCCGCTCCGACACGCCCAACGACCCGTCGCAGGGCGCCGCCGGTCTGCGTGACCTCCTGCGCCTGTACGCCGACACCTCCGACGCGGACATCCGCAAGCAGGTCGAGGGCGTGCGCTCGGTGCAGTGCAAGCCCATCGCCCGCCGCGTCGATTCGCCCGGGCCCATCAGCTTCGCCCGCGGCCTCGAGGTCAGCGTGACCATGGATGAAAGCCAGTTCGTCGGCACGGGCGTCTTCCTGCTCGGCGCCATCCTCGAGCGGTTCTTCACCGGCTACACCACGCTCAACTCGTTCAGTGAAACGGTGATCAAAACGCTCGACCGCGGCCAGATCATGCGCTGGCCCGCGCGACTCGGGCGGAGGTCTTTGCTGTGAGCCGCGGCGGACCCGGCGGCCCTCCCGGCCCCCCTCCCGGCCCGGGCGGCCCCAACAACCCCTCGCCCGGATCCGTGCCCCCCAAGCGCCCGTCGCCCGTGCCGCCCCCTAAGCCAGCCGGTCCGTCACCGGTCCCGCCGCCCAAAGCTCCCTCGCCCCCTGCGGCGGTTCCGCCCCGCCCCCCGGCCACCGGCCCGGCGCGCCCGAGCGTCGTGCCCCCCGCACGCCCCGCCGGTACGCCGACCACACCTCGCCCGCCCGTTACCGCGCCACCCAAGCCCTCCGTCCCCGCGCCCTCGCCCGCCCGCCCGGCCCCCGCGGCGGCGCCGCCCGGTGCGCCGAAGGTCGATGACGTGCAGGCCGCGCTGTCCGGCCCGGTCCGTCGCGGCGTGGCCAGCGCGCCGGCCGAAGTCCCGACGTTCCGCGGGCGCGAGCCGTACCCGCTGGACTTCTTCTCGCTGGGCCGGCTGGCCGAGTGCAGCTTCCGCGACCTGCCGCGAATCGGCGTCTCCCAGCGCCCGGCCGAGGACGCGGCACGGTTCTGCCAGGAGCCGTCGCTGGCGTTTGCGCCGACCACGATCTCCGATTTCCGTACTTACGGTGTCGCCCCCGCCGGCCGCGTCTTTGTCAATTTCATGGGCATGCTCGGGCCCAACGGCCCCATGCCGCTGCACCTGACCGACTACGCCCGCGACCGCGAGCGCAACCAGGCCGACCCCACGCTGGCGCGGTTCTTCGATCTTTTCAACCACCGCATGGTCAGCTTGTTCTACCGCGCCTGGGCATCGACGCAGATGACCACCAACTACGACCGCACGCGCTGGCCCGAGCGCGGCGCGCCCGTCCCCGCGTCCGCGCCCGCCGCGCCGACCGTGACCGGCGCCCCGGGCACCGAGGGCGCGGAGCCCGCCGAGGCCGCCGCGGGCCCGTGGTCGAACGAAGACCGTTACGCGATGTACATCGGTGCCCTCCTGGGAATCGGCCAGCGCTCGCTCCGCCGGCGTGACGCCGCGCCCGACGTTGCCAAGCTTTATTTCTCGGGGCGTCTCGGCGCGGGCGTCAAGAACGCCGAGGGCCTGCGGGCCCTGCTCGAGGAGTACTTTGAGATCCCGGCCCGGGTCGACGAGTTCGTCGGCTCTTGGATCGACCTGCCCGAGCGCTACTGGTGCCGCCTGGGCGAGAGCCGCCAGTCTGGCCTGCTTGGAGTGAACGCCGTCGCGGGCTCGCGCTCCTGGGACCGCCAGAGCCGGATCCGGATCGTCCTTGGACCGATGGACTACGCCGACTACGAGCGGATGCTCCCGGGCGGTGAAAGCCAGAAGCGATTGGAAGCGTGGGTCCGGAACTACATCGGCTTTGAGATGGGCTTCGATGTTCAACTGGTCTTGAAGGAGTCCGAGGTGCCCAAGTCCAGCCTCGGCAAGGGCGGCAAGCTGGGGTGGACCACGTGGACCGCCGCCGGAGCGTTGGGGCGGGACCCCGCCGACCTGGTGATGCGCCGCGAGTGATGCGATCCCGCTCCGCGCGGAGAGGGATCGCCCGTGTTCGTGTTACTCTGCGTTTCCGACGCGGGGTCCGTTCCTGATCCGCCGTCTTGATGGGGAGCGATTGTCATGGCCGAAATCAGCCGCACCGCACTCTTCGGCAAGCTCAACGGCTTTGCCTACAAGGCCCTCGAGGGCGCCACCGTGTTCTGCAAGCTGCGGGGCAACCCGTACGTCGAACTGGTGCACTGGATCCACCAGTTCATGCAGAGCCAGGACTCGGACCTGCACCGGATCATCCGGCACTTCAACCTCAACGCGGGCAAGGTCGCGGCTGACATGACCGCGGCGCTCGACCGCCTGCCGCGGGGGGCGACCAGCATCTCCGATCTCTCCGGCCACCTCGACGAGGCCTGCGAGCGGGCGTGGGTCTACAGCTCCCTGCTCTACAAGGAAAACTCGATCCGCACCGGCCACCTGATCCTGGGGATCGTCAAGACGGCGGGGCTGCGGAACGTGCTGGTCTCGATCTCCAAGGAGTTCGAGAAGATCAAGGCCGAGGCGCTCGGCGATGAGTTCAACGCCATCTGCGCCGGGTCGTCCGAGGAAGGGCAGCCGCCCAGCGACGGCACGCAGGTCGGGGCGGGCGCCGGAGCCGCGCCGGGCGAAAGCTCGGGCGCCATGGCCCCCGCCCAGATGGGAAAGCAGGAGGCCCTTAAGCGTTACTGCAAGGACCTTACGGAAAACGCAAAGTCGGGCAAGATGGACCCGATCGTCGGGCGCGATGACGAGATCCGCCAGTGCATCGACATCCTGATGCGCCGCCGCCAGAACAACCCGATCCTGACGGGCGAGGCGGGCGTGGGCAAGACCGCCGTGGTGGAGGGGTTCGCCCAGCGCATCGCCGCCGGAGACGTGCCGCCGCAGCTCAAGGGCACGCGCGTGCTGGAGCTTGATGTCGGCCTGCTCCAGGCTGGCGCCAGCATGAAGGGCGAGTTCGAGAACCGCCTGCGCCAGGTCATCGACGAGGTGCAGGCCTCGACCCAGCCCATCATCCTGTTCATCGACGAGGCCCACATGCTCATGGGCGCCGGCGGCGCCGCCGGCACCAACGACGCGGCTCAGCTCTTGAAGCCCGCGCTGGCCCGCGGCACGCTCCGCACCATCGCTGCCACCACCCAGAGCGAGTACAAGGCCCACTTCGAAAAGGACCCGGCCATGACCCGCCGGTTCCAGGTCGTCAAGGTCGACGAGCCCGATGAGCTCAAGTGCCTGCTGATGATCCGCGGCCTGTCGAAAGTCATGGAGAAGCACTTCAAGGTGCAGGTTCTCGACGAAGCCCTCGAGTCGGCCGTCAAGCTCTCCAAGCGCTACATCCAGGGCCGCCAGCTCCCCGACAAGGCCGTGAGCCTGATCGACACCGCGTGCGCGCGGATCGCCGTCGGTCAGCACGCGATCCCGGCGGAGATCGACGACCTGCGCAAGCGGCTCGACGGGCTCCGCACCGAGCTTGAGATCATCGACCGCGAGATCCTGACCGGCGCCGACCACGCCAAGCGGCGGGCCGAGGTCGTGGCGCTCACCGAGAGCGAGACCGCCCGCCTCAAGGACCTCGAAGCCCACTTCGCCAAGGAAAAGGAGGTCGTGCAGAAGATCCTCGACCTCCGCATGAAGCTCCGCGGCGGCCAGCCCGGCGGCGCGCCCGCCACGAGCCCGCCGCGCGAGCAAGGGTCCGGTGCGCCGAACGGGTCCCTCGCTGGCGCGTCGGGCTCGTCGAGCACGCCGCCCGCCCCCGCTCCCAAGCCCGAGCCGCTGCCCGAGGCCGAGCGCCTCAAGCTGATGGACGAGCAGCGCAAGCTCGAGAAGGACCTCGACGCCCTGCAGGGCGAAAGCCCGCTGATCCGCCCCAGCGTCGACGCGGCAACCGTGGCCGCGGTGGTCTCCGACTGGACCGGCATCCCGCTCGGACGCATGGTCAAGAACGAGATCGAAGGCGTGCTCAAGCTCGCCGACACGCTGGAGAAGCGAGTCATCGGCCAGCGCCACGGCCTCGAGGCGATCGCGCAGCGCATTCAGCTCAGCCGCGCCAAGCTCGACAACCCCGGGCGCCCCATCGGCGTCTTCATGCTGGTCGGCCCCTCGGGCGTGGGCAAGACCGAGACGGCGCTGGCGCTGGCCGAGTCGCTGTACGGTGGAACGCAGGCGCTCATCACGATCAACATGAGCGAGTACCAGGAGGCCCACAAGGTCAGCCTGCTGATGGGCTCGCCCCCCGGCTACGTCGGGTTCGGCAAGGGCGGCGTCATGACCGAGGCGGTGCGCCGCCGGCCCTATTGCGTGCTGCTGCTCGACGAGGTCGAGAAGGCACACGCGGACGTGCACGAGGTCTTCTTCCAGGTGTTCGACAAGGGCATCATGAAGGACTCCGAGGGCGTCGACATCGACTTCAAGAACGCGATCATCATCCTCACCAGCAACGTCGGCACCGACCTGGTGATGAACATGTGCAAGGACCCCGAGCTCAAGCCCGACCCCGAGGGGCTGGCCAAGGCCATGCGCGAGCCGCTGCTCAAGGTCTTCCCGCCGGCGCTCCTGGGCCGCCTCAACGTGGTGCCGTACTACCCGATCTCCGAGCCCATGATGCGGTCCATCATCACGCTGCAACTCACCAAGATCGGCCAGCGCGTCAAAGAGGGGCACGGCGTGCCCTTCGAGTACGACCCCAAGGTCGCGGACACGATCGTCTCCCGCTGCACCGAGCTGGACTCGGGGGCCCGCGCCATCGACGCGATCATCACGCGCCAGATGCTGCCCACGATCGGGCGCGAGCTGCTGGAGCGCATCATGTCGGGGAAGCCGGTCGCACGGGTCCACGTCGGGGTCGACAAGAACGAGTTCAAGTACAGCTTCGATTGACGCACGCCGGCGGCCTCGCGGGTCGTCCGCCCGGCGCGCCGCGGACGTCCCCGAGTCTTTCTTCCTGAGCGCCGGGGGGTGCCCGCCCGGCGTCGATCTCGTATGCTGGCGCGCGGGCGGTTCCGAACGGGCGGCCGCCGGACGGCCGCGGGAGAGAGGGCCCTTCGTGAAACCTGCATTCGGCGCGCGGCGCCCCGAGCTGACCCATGCCTGACAACCGCTTCATGTCGATCGGCACGCCCCTCAAAGGGATCGAGTTCGTCCCGGTGGTGTTCGAGGGGACCGAGGCCCTGGGGCGACCGTTCCAGTTCTTTGTCGAGGTGCTCAGCGACAAGGAGCCCGACCACACCAAGCTGATCGGCGAGAACGTCACGGTCCGCATCCGCCAGGGCGACGGCAAGGACCGGCTGTTCAACGGCTACGTGTCGCGCTTCGTGAACCTGCCGCGGAACGGGCGCATGTTCCGCTCGCGCATGACGCTGGTGCCGTGGCTGTGGTTCTTCACGCGCCAGGCCGACTGCCGCCTGTTCCACGCCGGCGCGGCGGTGGACCTCCTGAAGAAGATCAAGGTCCCCGACATCGTGCAGGAGATCTGGAAGGACGCGGGGTTCAACCACTACAAGAGCCAGCTCCAGACCGAGTACCCCGAGCGTGAGCTGACGGTCCAGTACCGCGAGACCACCTTCAATTTCTTCTCGCGCCTGATGGAGCACGAGGGCATCTACTACTACTTCGAGCACGAGGACGGCAAGCACTCGGCGGTGCTGTGCGACTCGCCCAGCAACCACGAGGTGCGCGAGGGCGCCGAGACGCTGCTGTGGGACCCGACCGAAGAAGGCGTGACCGGCGCCGAGCACGTCTCAGAGTGGGTCATCGAGCGCGAGATGCACACCACCAAGACGGCCCTGGCGGACTACGACTTCACCAAGCCCAACACGCCGCTATCGGAGGTCGGCGCGTTCCCGCGCGAGATCGACCCGGTGTACGAAGTGTTCGATGCGCCCGGCGATTTTCTTGTCAAGGAGCAGGGCGAGCGCCTCGCCAACACGCGGGCCCAGGAGCTGGGCTCGCAGTACATGACGATCCACGGCGCGGGCAATATCCGCAACCTGGGTCCCGGCCAGAAGTTCTCGCTCAGCGGGCCGGTCCGCCCCGACCAGAAGGGCGAGTTCCTGTGCCTTGCCGCGAGCTACCGCGCCGCCAACGACATCGGCGACTCGGGCAAGCCGGTGGCGGGCTCCGAGGCGTTCTCGTGCACGTTCACGGTGCGGGCAGCCGCGGACCAGTTCCGCCCCGCGCGCACGACGCCGGTGCCGGTGATCTCCGGCCCCCAGACGGCGGTGGTGGTGGGGGCCGACGGCGACGAGATCCACACCGACCAGGAGGGGTACGGGCGGGTGAAGGTGAAGTTCCACTGGGACCGCTACAGCAAGGCGGACCAGAACGCCTCGCCGTGGATCCGCGTGGCCCAGGTGTGGGCGGGCAAGAAGTGGGGCTCGATGTTCACGCCGCGCGTGGGTCACGAGGTCGTCGTCGACTTCCTTGACGGTGACCCGGACCGGCCGCTGGTCGCCGGGCGCGTGTACAACAACGAGAACATGCCTGCGTACGAGCTGCCCGCCAACAAGACGATGTCGTACATCAAGTCGTCGAGCTCGACCGGCGGCGAAGGGTTCAACGAGCTGCGCTTCGAGGACAAGGCCGGCGAGGAGCAGGTCTTCATCCACGCCCAGAAGAACATGGACGTGCGCGTCCTCAACGACGCCTTCGACTACATCGGCCACAACAAGCACCTGCAGGTCGAGGTCGACAACCATGTCTGGATCAAGAACGACAGCAACGTCAAGATCGACCGCGACCACAAGGAGCTGATCGCCCGCGACCGCAACCTGAAGGTCGACGGCAAGGAGGCCAAGGAGGTCACCAAGAGCCTCTCGCTCAAGGTCGGCGAGGACGTGATCGAGGAGTTCGCCAAGAACCACTCCGAGGTCGTGACCAAGGACCTCTACCTCAAGGCCGACAACATCTGCATCGAGGCCGCGACCAACATCACCATCAAGGTCGGCGACCAGTACGTCGCGATCAATTCCGACGGCGTCAAGATCGGCTCCAAGGGCAAGATCGCGTTCGAGGCCACGGGAGAAGTCTCGATGAAGTCGACCGGCGCCGACGTCAAGGTCGAGTCCGGGGCCGGCGAGCTGAACCTCAAGGGCACGACGGGCCTGAAGGCCGACGGCACCGCCCAGGCCGAGATCAAGGGCGCCAAGGCCTCCGTCGAGGGCCAGAGCATGCTCGAGCTCAAGGGCGGGATGGTAAAGATCGGGTGAGCGGCCGCGCGACCGGGCGGGCCTCGAAAGCGCGAGGCCGTCGAGCGCCGGCGTCCCGCGCCGTGCCGGGCAGCGCCGAGCAGTTTTCGTATACTCGGCCCGGGGAGCGCCCGGCGTCCACGGAGATCGAGGGATGGAACCAAAGTCAGGGAGCCCGGGGTCGATCGTCGCCCCCGCCGAGCCCGTGCAGGCCGAGGAGGCCGACGTCGCCGACCCCGGCGCGGTGTCGGCGGCCAAGGCCGAGCAGCGCCAGACGCAGAGCGGCAAGTACGGCAGCGAGCCCGCCCCCGTCTTCAAGCCCCCGCCCGAGGAAGAGGCCAAGGAACTGACCTGGATCGAGATCGAGATGGTCGGCGAGGACGACAAGCCGATCCCCGGCGAGACCTACAAGATCACGCTCGCCGACGGGCGGGTCACCGGCGGCACGCTCGACGAGAAGGGCTTCGCCAGGGTCGAGGGCATCGAGCCCGGCACGTGCAAGGTCACGTTCCCCAACCTCGACAAGGACGCGTGGGAGAAGCTCTGATGCCCGTCACCCACGTGTGTTCCCAGGGCGACTGCATCGCCTCGATCGCCGAGCAGCACGGGTTCTTCCCGCCCACCATCTGGAACGATCCGGCCAACCAGGAGCTCAAGGACCTGCGCGGCGAGGACGGCTACGTGCTGCTGCCGGGCGACGAGGTGGTCGTCCCCGATCTCACGACCAAGGACGAGTCCTGCGCCACCGAGCAGCGCCACCGCTTCCGCCGCAAGGGCGTCCCCGAGCTCCTGAAGCTCGAGCTGGTCGACACCGACGGACGGCCCATCGGCGGCGCCGAGTACCAGCTCGACCTCGACGGCAAGGTGATCGAGGGCACGACCGACAGCGCGGGCAAGCTCGAGCACTACATCCCGCCCGGGGCGCGGCTTGCGCGCCTGCGGGTGCCGGACCACGAGCTTGAGATGCTCATCCCCCTCGGGCACCTCGACCCGGTCTCGGAGATCACCGGCGTGCAGCAGCGCCTGAACAACCTGGGGTACGCGTGCCCCATCAACGGCCAGGAGGACCCGGAGACCGCCGCGGCGGTGTCGCGCTTCCAGGCCGACCACGACCTTGAGATCACCGGCGAGGCCAACGACGCGACGCGCGAGAAGCTCAAGAGCGAGCACGGCTCGTGAGGACGCCATGAGCCAGATCCCCATCGAGCACTTTGCGCAGGTCCGCAGCGACTACGACGCCGCGCTGGCGCAGAAGGTCATCGACGACGCGTGCAACCACCAGCTCCGCGGGTTTGATTCGGCCCAGGGGCCGCGCCTGGTCGAGGGCGCGACGCTGGCCCTGTCCCCCGCGGCTCTCATCGACGGCCTGCCGTCGATGTTCGACCCGGCGCTGGTCGACGCGCAGAAGCTCAGCCTGGCCCGCAAGCACGCGGTGCAGCTGCGGGCCCAGCCGCGCGACCGCACCGAGGCCGAGATCAAGAACGCCAAGGAGCGGCGGCGCCTGGCGGCGCAGCAGCTCCTGCAGCTGGCGCGCGAGCCCAAGGGGATCGCGGCGGTCGCGGTCGGGGCCGGGGACGCGATCGCGCGGGCGTACGTGCACGAGCCCAATTCGGGCGCGCCGTGGGCCAAAAACGTCTGCTGGACGCGGGTGAAGCAGATCGTCGACCTGCTCGACAGGTCCAAGGACCCGATCGTTCTCTACACCACGCCGTACCGCAAGTTCATGATCGACCTGCTCGAGCGCGAGAAGCAGATCAGCGCCACGATGGCGAGCTGGCCGTGGCTCAAGCACTCGCTGGCGAGCATCATCGGCAGCTTCAAGGACTGGCGCGAGGGCGGCGACCTGGTCACGGGCACGCTCGTGACGGCCGTCGCGACCGGCAGCATGCAGATCATCGCCCTGGTCGGCAGCGCCGTGAACCCGTGGGTCACGGCGGGCGTCAACATCGCCAAGGCGGTGGGGTCGACCGCCGCGTCGGTGGGGGGGCGCAAGGGCGGCACGGCGATCGGCGAGCGCCGCGCGGCACGGGCGCTCGTGGAGGGCCTGAAGACAGGCAAGGAATCGCTCAGCGAGACCGTCGCGCTCCGCGCCATGATGTACAAGGCCGAGCCGGCCTTCTTCAAATCAAGCTGGCACTTCGGCAAGACGCTGCGCGCCTTTGAGCGGCTCAAGGCGTACACCGAGTCGCCCGTGATAGCCGAGACCCGGTCCGCGAACATGGCCCCCGCCCCGGCCCCGACCCAGCCGCCGCCGCGGCGCGAGGACGGCGGATCGATCCAGGAAGTCCCGCCGCTGCGCCTCCTGGTGATGCAGCCGTCGGGCACCGGGGGCGCCGACGGTCACCAGAAGCGGCTCGACGCGGTGGAGCGCCTCGGCGAGATCGCGCGCGAGGGCCCACCCGCCGAGACCCCCGCCAAGGACGCCATCCGCGACGCCATCGGCCGGATCGTCTACGGCGGCGGGCAGAAGCGCAAGACCGAGTTCACCGAAGAGGAGCAGGAGCTGCTCGAGGCGCTCCGCGCCGCCGACCCCGGGCTGGGCACGGCCGACACCACCGTCACGGACTTCCGCGAGACTTTGCTCAACGACCCCGAGGACGTCCGGCGGATCAACGCCGCGGGCGGGCTCAAGGCCATCGCCGACCACCCCAAGTACGCGATGCAGGTGAAGGCGACGCTGGAAGAGGCGCTCAACGCGCCGAGCGTCAAGAGCAACGAGGCGGTGAAGGCGGCCGTCAACGATGCGCTCGGACGCTCCACCGAGCACGGCCTGACCCACGACCCCAGCGCCGAGTGGAACCAGGAGGTCCGCGAGTTCACCAGCTGCGACGAGGCCGTGAACTGCGCCCGCGACCTCATGAAGTTCCTGCACCACTACGACAAGTGCAAGTCCTACCTCTTCCCCGTGCTCATCTTCCTCGAGTACATCCTCGCCAAGAGCGAGGGGTGGCGTGAGCTGTGGGAGGGCGGGTACCAGGGCTCGCGCCCGCTGCGCGACATGAGCGGCGTGCTCAAGACGCTCGGGCGCATGGACCACAACAACTGCCGCCACCCCGACAAGCTCGAGGGCCTGGCCAAGGTCAAGAAGGCCTTCACGCACAAGGACCTGTGCTACAAGGGCGGCGTTCCCCTCAAGGACGACGAGGGCGTCTTCAAGGGCAAGAGCAAGAAGGGCTCCAAGGACCGCGCGAGCTGGTCAGAGCGCCGGCGCGAGCGCCAGAAGTTCATCGAGAACATCAAGGCCTGCATCACCATGCTCCGCGAGCCGCCGATCGTGCACCTGGACTCGGGCGCCGAGCAGGATGACCAGCGGCGCTTTGCCGCGGCAACCACGCTGGGCAAGTACGGCGGGCGGGCCATGTCGTACAACGACGGCGAGGTGACGGCGGCGCTTCTTGATGCGGTCGAGAACGACCCCAGCGACCGCGTCCGCACCGCCGCGCGCGAGGCGATCGAGCAGATCCGCAACGACCTGCCCAAGGTCGAGCCCACCGAGTACTCCGACCTGTTCAAGCACCACGATCCCTCGAAGGGCGCGCGCTTCGCCCGCTTCGTGGGCTACGCGGGGCGCGAGCCCGACATCCTCAACATCAGCAAGACCTCCGATCCGGTCGGGCAGTGCGTGCTCCGCCTGGGCGGGACGGTGAGCAAGGTGACAAGCCAGCTGGAGGCCGTCAAGGACGCCGCCAAGCGCAAGGACGCCCAGAAGGGCACCATCGACTCCCGCTACGCCTGCCACGTCTTCGACGGGCACTGGACCCACACCTTCAAGGAACCCGACGCCGCGCCGCCCAAGCACCGCCTGGCGCTGCTGCTCAACCACACGTACACCATCGTGGAGAACCGCGCCAGCCACCAAGGCGTGATCAAGCGCGGCGCGTACAAGTTCCGCCGCTGGGCCAAGGATGTCCGCTGGCGCAAGGTCATCATCGGCGTGGCGGTGGTGGGGGCGACGGTGGCCGTGATCGCGGTCTCGGCCGCGACCATGGGCGTGGGCACGCCGTTCGTGCTCGCGGGCTCGGCCGTCGCGCTGGGCACGGTGGTCGGCGTCGGCGGCGCCGCGGGCATCACGCTCGGGAAGGTCGTCGCGACCGGCGTCTCGACCGCCGCGAACGCCTCGATGCAGAAGAGCGACATCGACGAGATGTCGGCGAAGATGTCGGGCCAGAAGAGCGACAAGGGCAAGGACGAATTCGCCTTCAAGCTCGGGCGCGAGGGCGAGGACACCTTTCGCAAGGCGATCTCGCACTTCCTTCGCGCCCGCAAGAACATGCGCCGCCTGGCGAGCTGGAACTCGCCCACGAACATGGACGGCAAGCTCGTCAGCCCCAAGCGCGACCACGACCAGGACCTGATCTTCGACAAGTGCCGGCACGGCGCCAAGTACGCCTACGCGGGCATGCGCTTCTACCACCACTACGAGAAGTTCGCCCGCTACATCCTTCCCTGCGCCTGGTTCGCCAAGTTCACGCTCGAGTACATCAACCGCTGGGACCGCTACTGGGACAAGATGGCCGAGAAGTTCCTCAAGCGCATCGAGGAGACGATCGTCAAGGACCAGGCCTGGCACGACGAGCACTGCGGCTGCAAGGGCCAGGACCCGACCACCAACGTCGCCACCAAGAACAAGCTCAACACCATCACCAAGGCCGTCACCCCCACGCCCAAGCTCGAGAGCGCGTACTGCTACGGGCAGGACACGGCCTACATGAACCGGCTGGAATGGGAGCCGCGCCGGCCCCTGTTCCCGGTACTGTTCGCCACCCGCTCGGTCACCAGCCCGGACTACATCTTCGGCGCCAAGCACTGGAAGTGGCTCCAGGACATGCGGGCCCAGTGGAAGAGCATGACGCTTGACCGTTCCGCGACGCCGCCGGAGACCGCGACCGAGGAAACCGCGTCGCCCGCGCCCGCCAAGTCCGAGCCCCCCAAGCGCGTCATGGGCGTGCTGGTCGCGATGAGCGCCGACAAGACCCTGACCTCGCCTACGCGGGCCAACACCGTGGACGATCTCTTTGCCGCGATCGACCGGGCCGAGGAGTACTACGCCTCCGACCTCGAGCGCTACGACCCGCGCGAGCTGCGCCTGTTCCTCGCCCCCGAGTGGTTCTTCCGCAAGCCCGCCTCGGGCGGCGGCAGCACGCCCCTGACCCACAAGGAAATGCGCCAGACCGTCGCCGAGATCTGCGAGCGCTCCAAGCAGGACCAGTACGCACGCTGGCTGATCTTCCCCGGCACGATCTACTTCGGGCTCGACTACACCAAGGCCGTGGTCGGCACCGACGGGACGATCGATCCCGCGGCAGTCCAGGACATCAAGACCTACTTCAGGCTCCCCTCCTCCGCCGCCGACACCTCCTCGATCCGCGAGTCGCCTTCGGGGCTTCTCAAGAAGAGCGTGCAGTGGATCGTCGGCAACCTCGGCGTGGCCGTGCACAAGGGCCAGGTCATCCACTACCACTTCAAGGCCAACCAGCAGGACATCGCCACCGCGGACCAGGAGGGCGACCCGCCCGCGCACGTGTGGGCGATGAACCTCATGACCCCCGCCGAGGCGCTGGCGCAGGCGCGGTCGCCGCTGTTCACCGTGTCGAACCTCACGCAGTACAAGGCCAAGCAGAGCCTGTCCGTTGCCTACGACATCTGCCGCGACCACCGCGTGATGGTCGCGCTCTACCACGCGCAGAACAACGGCGTCTCCCCCGACCTGCAGGTCGTGATCAGCAACGGCGTGTCGATGCAGATGCAGTCGATCGCCGCGCCCGCCGGCGCGTACGTGCTGCACTGCGACGGCGCCGCCGACGAGACGCGCCTCACCGGTCACCGGGTCAAGACCCCGACCCCCGCGCGCGACGTCACCAAGCTCCGCGCGCACATCGAGCGCACCATGCAGACCGACGCCGACCAGGCCCTCCTCACGCCGCGTCACGCCGCCCTGCGCATCGAGATCAACGAGCTCCGCGCCAAGATCAAGGACCTCGACGAAGGGCCGAAGCTCACCGAGCTGCGCAAGCGCGAGGCGGCGCTCGTCAAGGAGCAGGACGAGGTCGGACGCAAGATGCAGGGCGGGGTGACCCCCGAGCACCAGCAGGAGCTCCGCGATTACGAGGCCGCCCCCGGCGCCTTCGACGATCCGACGAGCGACCTGGGCAAGGACTGGCGGCTCACGTTCAGCAGCGCCGGCGTTGAGCGCATCGTCAAGGTCTGGTCCGGCCGCATCGTGATCGACGCCGGACCCCCGCCGAGTTCCACGACCACCTGACCGTCGCACGCCCACCGGCCGCGGACGGCCGGAACCCTGGCCACGGACGGCGCCGGGAGAGCCCGACATGCTGCACGCGTTCTTCGTCCTTGCCGCGACCATCCCCCTGGCCGCCGACCCGCCCGTGCCGTACCCCCACCCGCTCGTCACCGAGCTTCTCTACGCCGTCCCCCCCGGCGACAAGGGCGATGCGAGCAAGGACGGCGTCCGAGACGCGGTGGGGGACGAGTTCATCGAGCTCGTGAACCCGCACGACAGGCCCATCCAGCTCAAGGGCTACACCATCACCGACGGCACGCCCGCCGATGCGCTCGAAGTCCCGGCGCCAGGCCCCAGGCCCAAGCGACCCGGCGAGCCCGCCCCCGCTCGCCCGGGGGAAAAGACGCCGACCACAGGCGAGGAATCCGAAGCCGCGCACAAGCAGGTGCGCTTCACGTTCCCCGCGCTCGAGCTCAAGCCCGGCGATGTGGTGGTGGTGTTCAACGGTCACAAGCAGAAGATCAAGGGGCCCGTGGGCGATGCCGCGCACGCGCCGGCCGAGAAGAACGAGAACTTCTCGAGCGCCTACGTCTTCTCGATGAAGAACGACTCGCAGTACGTCGCCTTCGCCAACACCGCCGATTGCATGATCGTCTGGAGCCCCGACGGCAAGCCGGTCGAAGCGATTCACTGGCGCCACAACGTCCGCGCGGCAAAGGACTCGCCCAAGGACCAACCCAAGCCCGCCGCGCCGGGCAAGGCCGCCCCCGACAAGAACGCCCCCAAGGTCGCCACGCCCGGGCCCGCGAGCGACCGCGCCGTCCCGCCCCCGGGCACGATCCTGTCCGAGGCCGCCCCCGACAGCCGCGGCAGCGTGGCCCGCGTCGGACTCACGAAGAAGCTTGTGGCGCACGCCGACCTCCCCGGCGCCAAGGATGAACTGTTCAGTCCCGGCAAGTTTGACGCCAGCGGCGACGCGGAGGAGCCCGCCAAGCCGACGCCGCCGAAGTAGTGAACGCTACCCGAGCGCGGGACGGACAAGCGCCCGCGCGGCAGGCTCGCCGAGCTGCCCAAGGACTCTGAACCCGCGCCCCTGAGCGGCGTTGTACTCCACGAAGAAGCGCTCGATCGCGGCAACTTCACCGGCGTCCAGATCTTTGAGTGTCCGCGCCCCCGCGTGCGCCGGGCACAACGGATCGGCCGCGATGATCCGGTCGTTGCGGAACGAGTCGCTCCCGATCGTCTGCTCCGCCTCGATCGCGCCCAGCATCCGCGCGCCCACGACCGCTCCCGCCGCGATCGCCCTGGTGCTCAGCAACACCACGTCCGCCGGGTCCCCGTCGGGCGCGCTGGTGCCGCACACAAAGCCGTACGCGAACGGCCACACGATGCCCCGCGGCATGTGCTTGTGGAACCGCAAGCCGCCCCGTGCCGCGTCGAATTTGTCCTTCACCGCCGAGCCGCGGACGCACTCGATGTACGCGTTGAGCAGCCCCGTCGCGGGGTCGATCGGCGGCAGGCGGCGAGGATCGGGCGTCGAGTTCTGCGGAGGCATCGCTCACCCTGTGACAGAAGCACCCGCCGCGGCGCACCTCCCGCCTCGCGCCGGAGCACCCACGCGCCGTCCCGATGTGAGTGTATCCCACGCCGCGTGCGTCCTGTCCCGCACGCTTCGACCACGGTCAAACCCGAGCCCGAGCCCGGCGGCGATCACGCCATCCGCGCGAGCCGTTCCTGGAGCCGCGCCCTCACGGCGGGCCATTCATCATCCACGATGCTGAAAACCACCCAGTCGCGGACGGCCGGCTCGGGGCGCCCGAGCGCCGGGGGCATGACGCGGGCCTTGCGCAGCACGCCCTCGCGCACCGCGCCGAGCTTGGCGATCGCCGCCTGGCTGTGCAGGTTGGTGCCGTTCGTTGTGATCTGCACGCGGAGCGCCGTCGGCGCCAGCGTCTCGAAGGCGTGCCGCAGCATGAGGTACTTGATCTCGGGGTTCACGCGCGTGCCGTGGTAGGCGCGGCCGATCCAGGTCCGGCCGATCTCGAGCCCTCGATGCTCGGGCTTGATGTCCATGAACGTCGTGCGGCCGATCGCGCGTCCCTCGTCCGCGCCCGCCGCGAGCACGATCGCAAAGGCCACCACGTCCGGCAGGGCCTTGACCTTGGCCATCTCCGCTTCAAAGCCGCGCACGGACCACTCGGCGGGCGCCTGCATGCTGTGCCGGAACAGCTCCTGGTCCGCGGCCGCGAACAGGTCCGGCGCGTGGCGGGGCTCCAGCGGCTCGAGGCGAATGGTGCGTACGTGCGAAGAGCCGTTGAACGTCGCGGCGGTCACCCATGGCATGGGGAAAGAGTATCAAACAGGGGTTTCTCGTCGCAGAGTTTCGAATGCCCGCTCGCAATGTCGATAGTCTGGTGCATGCGATCGGACGCGGTCATCCTTGCCGGGCCAGCCCGATCAGCCGTACCAGGGCGGACGCACGGCGCCTGGAGATGGATTCTCGCGGTGCCGCTGCTGCTTTCGGCGTGCGCCGCCGACGAACTGCCGCGTTCGCGGCTGGGAGCGCTCCCGTTCCCTGGGCCCCTCACGCTCTACGAGCCCTCCGATCTCCCGCAGGTGGGGGCGCACCGGTACACGAAGTGGTGGGAACGCCCCTTCGGGGAGGCCGAGGGTGCCCGCGGGATCATGTACACCTGCCGCGCCGGGTTTCTTGATCTAGCACACATCCGCGAGTCCATGGACTGGACGCGCTATTTCTGGAGGCACGCGCGGACGCTCCTGCTCGACGGCGGCGGATCGAGGGCGTTCATGTTCGAGGACGCCCGTTTCGAGCTGTCCGTCACGCTCCCGGCGTGGTGGAGCGATCTCACGCCGGTGGACCGCGCCGCCATGATTGAGGAGGCGTCGCGGGTGATCGGGCAGCGTGCCGCGATCGACGAGCAGACGTGGCACGAGATCGCCACGTGGTACGGCTGGCGCACCTTCCCCCTCGTCTCCGAGCAGGGTTCCGCGTTCACGTACGACGACACCTCGTCGCACCTCGTCGGCGCGATCATCGGCGGACGCGTGCTCGTGCCGGACGAGGGCGACTACGACCGGCTCGCGACCGCCGCGCTCCGCGAGACCCTCGAGAAGCTGGGAGCGGTGCCGCGGTCGGAGGTCGATCGCGCCGCGCGTTCGGTCGAAGGCTCGTGGTGGCGCGACGGCGTAGCGATCAAGCGCGACCTCAACACGGGCATCGAGGCCGGGTTCAAGGTCCCCTGGCTGGTGCCGGGTTTCGGCGAGTGCGCGGGGTGCGAGCCGGTCGTGCTGACCGTGCCGTCGCTGCGGAACGTGAACGGGCGAGATCTCTCCGCGGCCTATGAACTCCGCGTTGTGCCGCGCGAGCAGTTCATGGAGCGAGTCCGGCCCGGCGCTCTTTCGCCGGAGCTGGGAATCACGAGCCGCGAGTTTCCCGCCCTCATCGACGCGATCCGGCACGACATGGCCGCGCGATGGGGACCTGAAGTGGACCAGAAGTCCGAGCCGCCCGCGGCCGCGGGATTGCCCCTCGGCGGTTCCTAAGGATCGCGAACGCGGCCCAACAAGGCCGGATGGAAACCGCGTTCCAAACGGTGGGGGAGGGATTCGAACCCCCGAGACGGACAAGCCGCCTACCGGATTTCAAGTCCGGCGCATTCGACCACTCTGCCACCCCACCCGGGTGCGCTTCATTCTAGGAACGGCGCCTCACACTTTGGGCCGTGATTTGAGCGCCGCGCGGATCGCCGCGAGCGACTTCTCCAGGTCCGCGCCCTCCGGCAGCAGCCGCGGCGGGCGCACCGCCGCGCCCCCCGACCCGATCATCCCCACCTCCGCCTGCACCAGCTTGATCAGCTGCACGAAGTCGTACGTCGTGTCCATCCGGAGCAGCGGCAGGAACCAGCGGTACAGGGACGCCGCCTCTGCGTGCTTGCCGTCGCGGGCCAGCTCGAACAACCGCACCGACTCTCGCGGCAGAGCGTTCACGAGCCCCGCGATCCAGCCCACCGCGCCTGCCGCGACGCCCTCGACGATCACGTCGTCCATCCCCACCAGGATCGAGAGGCGGTCCCCGATCAACGCCCGGATCGCCGTCACCCGCCGGATGTCGCCGCTCGATTCCTTCACCGCATGAAGATTCGCGTGCTTCGCGGCAAGCTCAGCGATCTGTTCCGGCAGCACGTCCGTGCCGTACGCGATCGGGTTGTTGTACAGCATGCAGGAGAGCGGCGTGGCGTTCAGAATCGCCGCAAAGTGCCCGCGCATCTCGCGCCACGAGCCCTTGTACACGTACGGGGGCAGCACCATCAGCCCCGTGCAGCCGGCCGCCTGCGCCTCGCGCGCCGCACGCACGGCGTCCCCGGTTGAAGCCGACGCGATCGCCGCGATCACGGGCGCTTTCCCGCCGCACGCCTTCGCGCACGACCGCCACAACGCAGACTTCTCTTCCACCGACAGCACCGCGCCCTCGCCCAGTGACCCCGGCGTGACGATGCCCGTGCACCCGGCGTCGAGCAGCCACTTGACGTGCTTCTCGACGAACGCCATGTCGATGGAAAGGTCGGCCGCAAAGGGCGTCGTGATCGCGGGAATGACGCCCTGCCAGTCGGTTCGGTTCATGCGGAAGCTCCCGGGGTGCCGTGCATTGTTGCCAGTGTGACGAGCGGAACATTAAGCACCGGTGGCCGCGCGTCGCCGATGTTCCAGCCGCGGAGGAACGAAACGGCCGGCCCGCACACGCGCCCCTGGCACGGTCCCATGCCGCACCGGGTCTGCAGCTTGGCGTCCCGCCACCCGGTGCAACGAGAAATCTCCGAGACCGTCACGTCCTCGCAGCGGCAGACGATCGTCTCGGGCGAGGCGAGCGTGCGCAGTTCGTTGCGGAGCGCGAACGCACGCTCCATGGCCGCCGCGAACCGCCGCTCGCGGGGCAGCGTGCGTGCATCGTCGCGCGCCCGGGCCTCATCGCCCGCCGCCATCGCCCCGGCGACCAACCCCTCCGCGATGGCCTTGTCAACCCCGCCGATCCCCACGCACTCGCCGGCGGCGAACACTCCCTTTACCGATGCGCGGCAGAGTTCATCGACGCGCACCGCAAAGCCGTCCATCGCGCAGCCCAGAAGTGCCCCGACACGTCCCCGCGGCACCAGCCCGAAGCCGCACGCCAGATAGTCGCACGCCACGCGCCGCGTCCCGCCACCCTGAGCGATCTCGACCTCGCGCACCCGCTCGTCCCCGCGCGCCGCGACGGGCCACGCCGATGTCAAGTACGGCACCCCGAGCAGGCGAGCCTTGAGGGCCACACCTTGCACCAGCTTGGCCGGGTGGAACGCCAGCCGGGTGGCGAACGATCGGACGTTCCCCGCGTCGGCCTGCTCGGCGATGAGCACAACCTCCGCCCCGCGCGAGCGCAGCGACGCCGCGACCGCCAAGAGCAGGGGCCCGCTCCCCGCGATCATGACCCGCTTGCCACGGATATCGAGCCCGCCCTTCACCATCGCCTGCAAGCCCCCGACGCCCATCACGTTCGGCAGCGTCCAGCCGGGGAATGGCAGGAGCAGTTCCGACGCGCCCGTCGCGATGACGATCGCGCCCGCGCGGATCGCGCAAGCCCCCGCCCCGCCATCCACCAGCAACTCACGCTCACCGACCCGTTGCACCACGGTGCACGAGTTCAGCACGTCCACGCCCGCCGCACGCGCACGTTCGCGCCACAAGCTCGAGCGCCCCCCGTTATCTCCCCGCCAGATCTGCCCGCCGGTGTGCGGGTTGTCGTCGAGCACGAGGACGCGCTTCTTCGTGCTCGCGGCGCTCCATGCCGCCGCCAGCCCCGCCGGCCCCGCGCCGATCACGAGCACATCGCACTCGCGCGGCGACGTCCCCGGTGCTTCAGCCGCACGACCATCACCGCCCCGTTCGCGCTTTTTCCCACATCCAGTCTCGACCTCCATCCCCTCCGCCACCCGCCGCACGCACGCCCGCTCGTGCTCCACACCGTCCACCGTCACGCGGCACTCAAAGCACACACCCATCCCGCACACCGGCCCGCGCTTCTCTCCCGTCACGCTCGCGCGCGTGGCGCACTCGCCCGCGTTCGCCAGCGCTGCCGCGACTGTTTCCCCCGCGCCGGCTTCGCACGCACGCCCGTTCACGCTGATGCGCACCCGCTCATCCATGGCGCAGCTCCGCGAACCGCACGGGCGCGTACGGCGCGGCATCAATCACCGGAGTGCGCCCCATCACCAGGTCCGCCAGAATCGCCGCCGTCCCGAGCGATGTCGTAATCCCAAGCCCCTCGTGCCCCGCGGCGATCCACACACCATGCATCGCCGGGTGCTCGCCGATCACCGGCAACCCGTCCGGCGTCGCCGCGCGGTGGCCCGTCCACGCGCGGATGGCCTTCACTTCCGCCAAACGCGGCATGAACTCCGCGGCACGGGCCACGACCCGCGCCAGCATCCGCGCCTCGACCTCCAACCCTTCTTCATCGAACTGGCGCGACGACCCGACCAGCAACTGCCCGCTCGGCCGCGGCTGCACGTTGAACGACACCGACTCCTTCGCCCCCCCGTGCGCGTTCTTGATGTACCCAAGCTCCACGATCTGGTGCCGACAGAACCCCGGGTACCGGTCCGTGATCACCAGGTGTCCCTTGCGCGCCCGCAGCGGCAGCCCCGGCGTCACTACGCGCGCTGCCAGCCCTGCCGCGTTCACGATCACTGGTGCGGCGAGCCGCGCGCCGTCATCCAGCGTGACCGTGCCAGACTCCACGCGCACCGCGCGCCGACCCAGCCGCAGCCGCTCCCCGCGCACACCCGCGCGATCGAGCATCCACGCCGCGACCGGCGGCGGGTACACCACACCATCCTGCGGCACGCGCAGCGATCCTGCCAGCCCCGCCCGCAACTCGGGCTCGGCCTCCGCGGTCTGTTGCGGATCAAGCAACTCCGCCTCAACTCCCGCGGCTCGCAATCTCGCACATTTCGCAGCCGCGGCGGCCAGTTCCTCCTGATCTTCCGCGACCCACAGCGTTCCGGTGACCGCCCGCTCCGCGCGCCGCGGCAGTTCAGTCGCCAGCGCATCCCACAATTGCCGCGAGTACAGCGTGAGGGCAAACTCCGCCGGCGGCTCGTCGATCACGACGATGTGCCCCATCCCCGCCGCGGTGGCCCCACCGCCCACCGGCCCCGGGTCGATGACCGTGACAGTCAAGCCTTCCCGCGCGAGCGCCGCTGCGCACGCCGCTCCCACGATCCCCGCCCCGATCACGATGGCATCGCTCGCCGCGCTCATGCGCGGATGCCGTGCCTGAACGGGTCGCGCTCATCGATGATGAGCGTGCTCTCGGCCGTGATGAACGCCCCGCCCGCGATCGTCGGGATGAGTTTCTCCCCTTCGCGCCGCACCCGGCCCACGAAGCGGCTGCCGATCACGCTCTCCTGGCGCCACTCCTGCCCCTCGCGCAGCTTTCCATCGGCGAACAGGCACGCCATCTTCGCGCTGGTCCCGGTGCCGCACGGCGAGCGGTCGTACGCCTTGCCCGGGCACAGCACAAAGTTGCGGCTGTCGCAGTCGGCGCGAGCGGGGGGGCCGAACAGTTCAACGTGGTCGATGACGCCCCCGTCCTTGCCCGTGATCCCCGCACGCTCCAGCCCCTGCCGCACGGCCCACGCGTACGCCGTGAGCCGCTCCACGTTCGCCAGCGACAACTCCTGCCCGTGGTCCGAGACCAGGAAAAACCAGTTCCCGCCCCACGCGATATCGCCGCGGACTTCGTGCGTCTTGCCTTCAAACTCAAACTTCACCGGCACCTTGGCCGCGTGCCGCTGGCTCGCCACGTTGTCGATGCTCACCGCGCCGTCGGCTCCAAGGTGGATCGTGACCTCCCCGACCGGCGTCTCCACCACGTGGCTCCCGGCCTTGATCCGCCCCAGGTGCGCCAGCGTCGCCGCAAGCCCGATCGTCCCGTGCCCGCACGCATTGAGCAGCCCCACGTTGTTGAAGAAGATCACCCCGCACGCAGCGTGGGTGCTCTTCGGCGGAACCACCAGCGCGCCGACCATCGCGTCGTACCCCCGCGGCTCGTTCACAACCGCGGAGCGGAACCAGTCAAACTTCTCGCGGAACACCCGGGCCTGATCCGCGACGCTGCCGCCGCCAAGGTCCGGCCCGCCCGCGATGACCACCCGCGTGGGCTCCCCCTCGGTGTGTGAATCGACGACCTGCACGCGTTGCACGGGATGCTCTCCTGGCTGATCCGTCAGCATACGGCGAACCCGGAGCGTCAGCGACGGGCCGCGAAGGCACCCCACCGGCCATCGCATTGATGATGCGTGACAGGCGCCGAGAACAGGCTTCACACGCATTTCGCGGCACGAGTAACTCCCCTCTCCTCGCCCGGAGGGCGCACGGGCGTTGCCAGGGGCGCAGCGTCCTCGCAAGCCCCTGGAATGCGATTTTCAGGATCTCGGCCCGGAGGGCCGGCGAGGAATCACGACCCCGTCGGCCCTCCGGGCGAGCGTCAATCGGCCTCAGTTCACCTCCGCACCGGTTGTTGTCGGGGTTTTGCGTTCTCGCTCGTCTCCGCCCGGGTACATTGATCAAGTGATTGCAGGGGACCCGACCATGAAATGCGTCCTCGCCGCGTGCCTCATCGCCTGCTCTGCCGCGCTCGCCCAGCCCGCGCAGAGCCTCGATGACTACAACGTCGTCTGGACCACCCCCAGCAAGGATGCCTCCGGCTCCATGCCCCTGGGCAACGGCGAGGTCGGCCTCAACGCCTGGGTCGAAGAGAACGGCGACCTGGTCTTCTACATCTCGCGCGTGGACTCGTGGAGCGAGTGCGAGCGCCTGCTCAAGGTTGGCAAGATCCGCGTCACGCTCGACCCGCCGCTCCTGGGCAATACGGGCGAGAAGGTGCCTTTCCGTCAGGAACTCCGCCTGCGCGAGGGCGCGATCGCGGTCACGGCGGGTGCCGCGAGCCTGACGCTGTACGTCGACGCCGCGTCCCCGGTCGTGGTCGTCGAAGGCCGGTTCAGTACTCCGCGCACGGTGCGGGCCGCGATTGAGAACTGGCGCACAGCGCCGCGCACGCTCGACAACGCCGAAGAACTCCAGTCTTCGTGGGCCATGCGCGAGGCACCCGCGAGCGTTCCCCGCGAGCTCATCACCGAATCCGCCGATGTCATTCTGAACGAGCCCGACGCCGTCGCGTGGTACCACCGCAACGAGCGATCGATCGTGCCCTTTACGCTCCATCGCCAGGGCCTCGATGCGATAGCCGCGAGCATTCCCGACCCGTTCCTCCACCGCACCTTCGGCGGGTGGATGGTCGGCACCGGGATGAAATCCGCGGGCGCGGCCGCGTTGGTCACTCCCACGCCCACGCGCGAATTCCAGGTGCGCATCGCGGTTCCCTGCGCGCAGAGTGACACGACCGATGAATGGCGGACATCCGCCAGGCAACTCGCAGCACCGCAGCAGTCCGACAACGCGAGAGCGCGCACGAGCGCCTGGTGGGAGGCGTTCTGGCAGCGGAGTTGGGTGTACGTCGAGAATGACGCTCCGCTCAAGGTTGGCGCCGACAGCACCAGTAAGGACGTGCTTCCCGGGCACGTGAGCGACTTGGCCATCGCTAGAGAGCCGTTTTCCGCCTTAAGAGTCGTGCTGACCCGGGTGGAGACTCCTGATTCGCGCGAGCCGACAGTGCAGGAGCTAGAAGAGCCGCTCTCGCTGAGAGGGAAAGAACAAAGGATATTTGACGGTACTGGGCGGCCGAGCTGCCGCGTGACATTGAGCATCCCACGCCACTTGGTGGACGAGCCTCCGGAATTGGTCGGGTGCTTCGGGTCCAACCGCCTTTCGGCAACCCTCTATCCAAAGGACGAATTTCATGGCGGCACTCGGCCTGTCGTGGCCAACGCTTCCGACAGCGGCACGCCTACCGAGACCGCCGCGTACATAGTGAAGGACATGGTTTGGAAGATCGCCCCTGCCGCGTCCGACCCCGCTCCCCCTTCACGCCTCACCCAAGCCTACATCCTCCAGCGCTACATGCTCGCCTGCGCCTCCCGCGGCAGCTTCCCCCCCAAGTTCAACGGCTCAATCTTCACCGTCGAGCCCAAATTCACAGGCGGCCAACCCTTCAACGCCGACTGGCGGAAGTGGGGGGGCAGCTACTGGTGGCAGAACACGCGCCTTCCTTATTACCCCATGCTCGCCGCGGGCGACTTCGACGGCATGCACTCGCTCTTTGACTATTACGAGCGCTGCCTCCCTGCCTGCCGCGCACGTGCGAAGCTCTACTACGGCGCCGACGGCGTGTACTTCCCCGAGACCATGACGACCTTCGCGACCTACGCCAACGGCGACTACGGCTGGAATCGCGACGGCCTGGCGCCCTCCGACATCGCCCCCTGCCCGTGGTGGCAGTGGGCCTGGCAGCAGGGCCTCGAACTCTCGCAGCTCATGCTCGACTACGCCGCATACACCGACGATGAAGCGTTCCTCCGCGAGCACGCCATCCCCATGGCCAACGAGTCGCTCAGGTACTACGACACGCGCTTCAAGCGCGACTCACGCGGCAAGCTCATCATCTCGCCCACCCAGGCGATCGAAACCTATTGGAAAGGCGTCGTCAACGATGCGCCCAGCGTCGCCGGCTTGCACGCCGTCTGCGACATGCTCCTGGCGCTTCCGCCATCGGTCGGCACGCCCGAAGACCGTGCTTTCTGGGCACGCATGAAAGACGCGGCCCCCGAACTGCCGGTCCTCACCAAGGACGGCGTGACGATGTGCGCCCCCGCCGAGAAATACGACCCCGCTCGCAGCAATTGCGAGACCCCCGAGCTCTACGCCGTATTCCCGTTCCGCCTCTATGGCCTCGCTCGCCCCAACCTCGAGCACGCCATCGAGGCCTACAAGCACCGCGTCGACAAGTCCACCGTCGGCTGGACCCAGGACGGCATG
The DNA here is from genome assembly GCA_044223975.1 of Phycisphaerales bacterium. Lineage (GTDB taxonomy): Bacteria > Planctomycetota > Phycisphaerae > Phycisphaerales > UBA1924 > CAZCPB01. The sequence continues at coordinate 120,206 of JBGALI010000004.1, forward strand.
GTTGCCGCGTTGCTCGGCCTGACCGACGAAGCCAAGGCCAATCTCCTGGCCAAGTGCCGAAACTCCAACAAGAACTTCCGCTTCCCCGCCATGTGGGGCCCAAACTTCGACTGGCTCCCCGACCAGGACCACGGCAGCAACCTGATGACCGCCACGCAGCTCATGCTCATGCAGTGCGATGGCGACGCCATCCGCCTGCTCCCCGCCTGGCCGAAGGAGTGGAACGTCTCCTTCAAGCTCCACGCTCCGAAAGAGACCACAGTCGAGTGCATCTACAAAGACGGCAAGGTGCAGGACCTCAAGGTCACGCCCGAATCCCGCCGCGCCGATGTCGTGCTCCCGCCGACGTGAGCCTCCCAAGGACGCATGAACCCATGCCCGACCCTATCGCCCCCATCGACCCCGGCGTCCGCATCGGCCACGTCCACCTCAAGGTCGCCGACCTTGACCGCGCCATCGCCTTCTACCGCGGCGTGCTCGGCTTCGAACTGACCCAGCGCTTCGGCTCTGCCGCCGCTTTCCTCTCCGCCGGCGGCTACCACCACCACCTCGGGCTCAACACGTGGGAGAGCAAGGGCGGCCCGCCCCCGCCCCGCGGCACGACAGGCCTCTTCCACCACGCGATCCTCTACCCCTCCCGCGCCGCCCTCGCAGTCGCGCTGCGCCGGCTCCAGGCCGCGGGCATCCCGCTCGACGGCGCCGCCGACCACGGCGTCAGCGAAGCCCTCTACCTTCATGACCCCGACGGCAACGGCGTCGAACTCTACTGGGACCGCCCCCAAAGCCAGTGGCCCCGCACGCCCGATGGTGGCCTGGCGATGTATTCGCACCCGCTCGACCTTGAGGCTCTGCTCCGCGAGGCGCCGACCTCCAAATAGCCACACCTACGTCGTGCCCCTGCGCGTTCTCGGTCCGGGCTGATCGGCTCTCCGCGGCTAGAATTCACGGCCTTCGCGTGCGGACGCCGTCGCGCTCCCCGCGCCAAGGCTCTGGCGCCCTGGCCCGCCCGTCGCGGGTCAGTCGACGGACGCACCGAGACGGCCGAATGACCAAGCCCACACCCGCCACCACCTCCGCCACGGGCGACCTGCTCGCACCCGGCGGCGCGGTCGCTGTGATGGCGCCGGGCGGGTCGCGCACCTCAGCCGTGAAGGCGCCGGCCGGCGTTCGCGTCCGGGTGATCCTCCCCGTCTACAACGAGTCGCGCCTGATCGGGCACACGCTCGACGCAGTGCTGGCCTTCGTCGACCAGAACCCGGGCTTCGGATTCCTCTTCGTCGACGACGGCTCGAGCGATGACACCGCGAAGATCATCCGCGAGCGCCTCGCGGGCCGCGCCGACGACCGCGTCGCGCTCCTCTCCTACGCCCCCAACCGCGGCAAGGGCCGCGCGGTGCACGCCGGTGTCGAGCGCTGCCTCGAGGTCTTCTCCATCGCCGGCCTCGACGACGAAGGGCCCGGGGGAGGACTGGTCTGCTTCACCGACGGCGACCTCGCCTACCCGCTCGACCACCTCACCGAGCTTGCCGCGGCCCTTGAAAAGCACGACGTCGTCATCGGCTCGCGCTCCCTCGTGCACAAGGACGAGAAGAACACCAGCATCCCCCGCCGCATCATGGGGGGGACCTTCAACATCCTCGCCCGCGCCCTCATCGGCGTGCCGCACAAGGACACCCAGGCGGGCCTCAAGGGCTTCCGCGCCCGCGCCGCCCGCGAGATCTTCCGGCGCCAGAGCCTCGACGGGTTCGCGTTCGACGTCGAGATCGTCTTCCTCGCGCGTCGGCTGGGTTTCTCCGTCGGCGAAATCCCCGCGCGTGTGAGCGAGGAACACTCGTACAAGGTCTCCAAGGTCGACCTGCTGCGCGACCCGCTCCGCATGTTCCGCGCGCTGCTCGACGTCCGCACCGCCGCCGCGCGGGGCCGGTATGACTAAGCCCGACGCGCCGGGGCTTGCCTGCCTCTCCTTCGATGTCGAGGAGTTCGACGCCCCGATCGAACGCGGCCAGCAGATCACCGACGAGCAGCAGTTCGAAACCTCGCGCACAGGTCTCGAGCGCGTCCTCGCCGTCATGGACGCGCGCGGCGCGACCTGCACGCTCTTCTGCACGGTGCGCTTCGCCCAGCGCTACCCCGAACTCATCCGCTCCGCCGCGGCACGCCACGAGATCGCCTCGCACGGCTGGGCCCACTCGACGTTCTCCAACGCCGACCTGCGCCGCTCGCGCGAGGAGCTCGAACGCATCAGCGCCTCGCCCGTCACCGGCTTCCGCATGCCCCGCATGGCGCCCGTCGACAAGGCCGAGCTCGAGAGCGCCGGCTACCGCTACAACGCCTCCGAGAACCCGATCTGGCTCCCCGGCCGCTACAACAACTTCTTCAAGCCCCGCCTGCCCTATCTCACGGGCAACCTCCTGAACATCCCCGCCTCCGCCACGCCGCTGGTGCGCTTCCCGCTCTTCTGGCTTTCGTTCAAGAATTTCCCGCAGTGGCTGTACCGCGCCGCCTGCGCCCGCGTCATCGCGGCCGACGGCGCGATGAACACGTACTTCCACCCCTGGGAATTCGCAGACCTTTCGCCCTTCAGCCTACCCGCGTACGCCAAGCGCATCGACGGCGAGGCCCTCGCCGCGCGCCTCGACCGATGGCTCGCGTGGGCCGCGCCCCGCGTCACGTTCGCGACCTACGCGCAGCTCGCCGCGCGCGTGCGAGCGCACATCACCTGACCGCCGCGCCCGGCGCTCCGGCACGCACCCCGCCCGGCGTCTCTTCCCCCAGCGCCCGCGCCTGCGCCAGCCCCGTCCACACCAGCGACGCGAAGTAGACGAGCATGCACACGCCCGGCCCGCCCACCTGCCGCCAGAACCGCACCGCGTCGTCGAAACGGTCACCGCCCGGAGGCAGGGTGATCGCCAGGAACAGCACCGCCGTCCCCACCGCGAGCGGCACGCGCGACACGCCCCGCGCCGCAAACAGCAGGATCGCTGCCGCGGGCGCGAACACCACCAGCAGCAGGCTCATGTGCCGCATGTTCGTCTGCGGTCCGAAGCTCAGCACCGCCACCATCAGCCCCACCCACTCGACCGCCACCATCGCGCGGAATATTGCCGTGCCCTGCCCGCTCTCCCGCGGCCAGAGAATCGCCGGCACGCCGCGCTTCCAATACATCCACAGCAGCACGCCCGCGTACGCCACGCCGATCCCTGCCGCCGCCGCGAGCGCCACCATCGCCGAGTCGCCGTGCCCGTAGCCCGCGTCGCCCGTCTGCAAGAGCCGCGCCAGCGCGCTGGTGACCGACACGCTGTACGGAGCCGTGATCCCGTCGATGTTCGCCTTGGGCCCCTCGCCCGCGTCCAGCCCGATCAGGCGCGCAAACCCCGCGAACGCCGTCTTCAGGTAGTGCAGGTTCGTCGCCCACCCCACCAGCACCGCCGGCAGGAGTGCAAACCCCGCGATCCCTGCAGCGAACCACCCCGCCGCCTTCCAGCGCCGCCGCATCAGCAGGTACGGCAGCGCCGCGACCGGCAGGTACTTGATGTTGAACGCCAGCCCCAGCGCCAGTCCCGCGAGCCACGGCCGCTTGTCGAGCTGCCACAGCGCCACCGCGAACATGAGCATGACCAAGACGTTGGTCTGCCACATCTGGTACTCGCCCTTGAGCTTGTCCAAGGCCAGCAGCGTGGCGACCGCCCCCACCAGCACCACGCACACGAACCTCGCCGGAACCCCCACATTCGCTCCGACCCGCTCCACCACCGTCCGTCCCGCGATCCACGCGGTCAGCAGCCCCAGCACGAGGTTGACGATCAGGAGCGCCAGCGCCGCCCCGTCGAGGCCCAGGCGCGCAAACGGCGTGTACAGGAACGCCAGGAGCGGGGGGTAGATGTACCCGTTGTGCCCCGACGTGTACACGTCCTGCCCGTCGAGCATGGCCCGTGCGCCGAAGTAGAAATGCTCAAAGTCCCCCGTCGCCAGCCCGCCCGGCTTCACCGTCCCGATCCGCCGGTACGCGTTGACGAAGAACCACGCGTACAGGCCGCCGATTACCGCCAGCGACCCGGCCGTGATCGCACGGTCGGAGGGAACGGCGCGGGTGGTGAGGAGATCGGGCATCAGCGCGAACTCTAGCCGAAGCCTCGCCCCCGCGCCAGCGCCGGTAGATTCTGGCCGCCATGGTCCTCCACTCGCGCGCGATGAACCCTTCGCCGCCGCCGCGAGGTCCCCCAGCCGACTTCACGCGGCTTCATGAACGTCGACGATTTCGACGAGTCCCTGCGCCGAGCAGCCGCGCGCTGATCACGCGCCGGCCTTCCTCAGCACGCACGAGTGAAACTCCCGCCCCTCTTTCCGGTACTTGCGCTCAAAGTTCGTCCCCACCAGCTCACCCTCCCCGACCCCCGGCGGCGGCTGAAACGCCAACCGCTCGAAGCGGCGTTCCGGGTGCTGGGTGCCGGGTGCCGCGCCCGCCTTCACTCCGTCACTCCGTCCCTTCGTCACTCCGTCACTTCCCCCACCACACCACCGCGCAAAGTGCTCCTCCATCCACGCCCAGTACTCCTCGTGGTCCGTCACGATCCGCAGTTCCCCGCGCGGCTCGAGCACCCGCCACGCCTGCGCCAGAAACCCGTCCTGCACCACCCGCCGCTTGTGGTGCCGCGACTTCGGCCACGGGTCGCTGAAGTAGAGGTGAACCACCCGCACGATCCCGTCCGGCACGCGCCACCGCAGGAACTCCGCCCCGTCGCCGTGGAGCACGCGCACGTTCGCCAGCCCCGACCGCCGCACCCGGTCCGCGGTGTACAGGTAGAACTCCCGCGCCCACTCGATGCCCAGGATGTTCGCCTCCGGGTGTGCCGCGCCGTGCTGCAGCAGGAACGACCCCTTCCCCGATCCGATCTCGATCTCAAACGGGCGCGAGGGCTCAGCGAACCACCGCCGCGGGTCCAGCCGCCCCGCCTCCGGGTCGGTCGTGATCGCGTCCGGGAGCGCGGGAAGCTCCTGGGCGGAGATTCCCACGCGTCCCGGCGCGTCGTCCAGATCCCGATCGTGTCCAAGTCCAAATGACATGCCCGAGCGTAGGGACAGCCTCGGGCAAGCGCCCTACGGCCCTGAAAAACCGGACGCTCCCGCCACCGCTAGCGCCAGCCACGCCAGCCCCTTGAGTGTGAAGAACGCGATCCCGGCGATGCCCAGACGTGCTCCTGTGCGGGCAAACTTCATGGCAAGCTCCTTTCTTCTGCCTCGGAAGCACTTTCACCGAACCTCACGCCACCCGCCGCGGCAGCGGCACGATGGCCCGCACGCTCCGCCGATACTTGAGGTACTCCTCGCCGTGCTCGGCGACCAGGTCGCGCTCCTCGAACCACACCCCCATCGCGATGTACAGGCTCACCATCACGCCAAAGAACAGGTGCCCGACGCTCATCACCGGCGTCGCCCAGAACGCCAGCAGGAACCCGAGCATCAACGGGTGCCGCACGAGCCGGTACAGCCCCACCAGCCGGAATCCCACCGGCCGGTACTCGCGCCCCACCAGCTTGAACCACACCTGCCGCAGCCCGAAGAGGTCAAAGTGGCTCACCATGAACGACGAGGCGAACACCGTCGCCCATCCCCCCAGCGACACGCCCCGCAGCACCCACACCCACGCCGGCTGCGTCACCTCCCACACGATCGACGGAAGCGGCCGCCACTGCCAGAACACCAGCGCCAGCGCCGCGCACGCCGCGAGCACGAACGTGCTCCGCTCCATGCTGGGCGCCAGCCACCGCGTCACCCAGCGCTTGAACCCGGGACGAGCCATCACCGTGTGCTGCACGACGAACACGCTCAGCAGCGCCGCGTTGATCAGGAGCGACGCGGGCGTATCCCCCGCCGTCCCCGAGTCGATCGACTTGGGCACCACCCAGTTCCCCACGAATCCGATCGCGTAAACGATCGTCCCGAAGAACGCCGCGTACGCGACCAGCCCGTACGCGAACACCCCGACCCTCGCCCCCAGGCTCGAACGCTCGCTCCTGGCCAACGCGAAGCTCTGGAACGGACACGCCGAACGTGCAGTACTCATGACCACCGTCTCCTGTCAGGGGCCCTTCCCCGCCGCGCACGGCGCGCAGGGATAGCCCGCCAAGCAACACCATCGCCTCCGGCCACGCGCCGGTCGGCCGCAACATCAACCATCAACCCCGGCAAACCTCCGTCACGCCGCCGGGCGGAACCGACCCATCACCCGCCGCGCCACGTCAGCCGCGGCACGGTGCCACACGTGCACCCGCCCCCGCAGCCCCCGCGCCTCAACGATCTCCCGCGCCCGGTCCACCTCGCGCCAGCTCCGCTCGAACACGTCGATGCACAGCTCCGGCCGCTCCGACGCCAGGCGCAGCGCCGCCGCCAGCCCCTCCATCACCAGCACCCGCTTCTCGAACCCGTCCCGTCCCTGAAACAATGAGGAGCAGTTCATCTGGATTCCCTTTCCCTCCGTGCCGCGTGATTGACTCTCGCGCCACGCACGGAACTAAGATAGACCCAGGTCGTGCCGTGTCTGTTGACTCAGAGTCCACCTTGGGTTGACTGCAGGTACACCCGCCGCCAACGCCGCTCCAAGAGGCCCGCGACGTGCCCGAGAAGACCCGCGACAAGCTCATCACCGTGGCCAACGAGCTCTTCTACGAGCACGGCTTCCACGCCGTCGGCCTCGACCAGGTGCTCGACCGCGTCGGCGTCACCAAGACGACTTTCTACAACCACTTCGAGAGCAAGGACGATCTCGTCATCGCCGTGCTCCTGGAGCGCGACCGCATCGAGCTCGCCGAGTGGATGCGGATCACCGAGCAAAAGGGCGGCGACGACCCGCGCGCCCGCATCCTCGCGCTCTTCGACCTCCTCGAAGACTGGCTCGCCGACCCCGCCTTCAAGGGCTGCATGTTCCTCAAGGCCGCCGCCGAGTACCCCTCGCCCAACGACCCGGTGCACCAGGCCGCGCTCGTCCACGGCAAGAACCTCGCCGAGGCCCTCAAGCGCCACGCGGCAGCCGCCGGCGCCAAGGACCCCGGCGGCCTCGCCGGTCAGCTCATGATGGTCCTCACAGGGGCCGTCCTGAACCGCCACGAAACCGGCTTTGCCGACCGCGCCAGGACCGCCCGCGCCACCGCCGGCGTCCTTGTCGACCACCACCTGCCCGCGCAGCCCGTGCGCGGTTAGGGACCCATACGAACAAGGCATCAACCCTCCCCGCCCGGAACCGATCCACGCGGGGTTCTGGGGCGTATAAGAGGGCGGAACCTTTTATGGGTTCCGGGGCCGAAGGTTGTTCGTGTCCCCGCCCGTCCGGACCGATATCAGGCGATGAGGCGCGGAGGCGGATCGCCGCCGGGCGCCGTCGCCACGGATCGAGAGTGGGGGCGAGCAAGGGCCAAGGAGCACGTCATGGCCGAAGACCGCGCAATGCCAGGACCGACCGGTGCCGCCGCAGAACTCGCCTCGCTCGTCGAGGCACGCCTCGACCGGCGCAGCTTCCAGGACCAGCACTGGACCGGCACGTTCTGGGAATACCTCGACATCGTCCACCAGAACCCCGGCGTTGCGCGCAACGCCTACCAGCGCGCCTACGACGCCATCCTCAGCCGCGGCATGGAGCAGTACAAGCTCTTCAAGAAGGACTGCATCCGCTACCACTTCTTCTCCGACCCCTTCGACAACGGCGCCGACGGCATCTACGGCCTCGACTTCGCCCTCATGCAGCTCGTCGACTTCTTCCGCTCCGCCGCCGAGGGCTACGGCACCGACAAGCGCATCCTCCTGCTCCACGGCCCCGTCGGCTCCAGCAAGTCCACCATCGCCCGCCTCCTCAAGAAGGGCGTCGAGCACTACTCGCGCACCCCCGAGGGCGCGCTCTACAGCTTCTCCTGGCTGCTCGATGAGAACTGCGAGGTCTCGACCGACCCCGCCAGCCCCGACGGCCCGCACAAGCGCGCCCTGCGCCTCCACGAGTTCCCCTGCCCCATGCACGAGGACCCGCTCGTCCTGGTGCCGCGCGAGGCCCGCGCCTCGATGGAGGCCAAGCTCAACGAGCGCTACAAGCCCCAGCACCACCACGGCCGCATCCGCGTCGTGGGCGAGCCCGACCCCTTCTGCCGCAACGTCCTCGAGAAGCTCATGCAGTTCTACCAGGGCGACTGGAAGAAGGCGATGGCCCACGTCAAGGTCCGCCGCATCGCCCTCTCCGAGAAGGACCGCGTCGGCATCGGCACCTTCCAGCCCAAGGACGAGAAGAACCAGGACTCAACCGAGCTCACCGGAGACATCAACTACCGCAAGATCGCCCAGTACGGCAGCGATTCCGACCCCCGCGCCTTCAACTTCGATGGCGAGCTCAACATCGCCAACCGCGGCATCTGCGAGTTCATCGAGGTTCTCAAGCTCGACGTCGCGTTCCTCTACGACCTGCTCGGCGCGTCGCAGGAGCACTCGATCAAGCCCAAGAAGTTCGCCCAGACCTCGATCGACGAGGTCATCCTCGGCCACACCAACGAGCCCGAGTACAAGCGCCTCCAGTCCAACGAGATGATGGAGGCCTTCCGCGACCGCACCATCAAGATCGACGTCCCCTACAACATCCGCCTCGACGACGAGATCAAGATCTACCAGAAGGACTTCGGCGCCGAGCGCATCAAGAACATCCACATCGCCCCCCACACGCTCGAGGTCGCCGCCATGTGGGCCGTCCTCACCCGCCTCGACGAGCCCAAGAAGGCCGGCCTCTCGCTGCTCCAGAAGCTCAAGCTCTACAACGGCAAGAACATCCCCGGCTTCACCGAGGACTCCGTCAAGGAGCTCAAGGAAGAGGCCCCCCGCGAGGGCATGAACGGCATCTCCCCGCGCTACATCCAGGACAAGATCTCAAACGCCCTCGTCGGCCGCCAGGCCATCGACGAGCGCTGCATCAATCCCTTCATGGTCATCAACGAGCTCGAGGCCGGCCTCAGCCACCACGGCCTCATCTCCGACGAGAACACCCGCAAGCGCTTCCGCGAACTCCTCTCGGTCGTCAAGGAGGAGTACGAGGACATCATCAAGGGCGAGGTCCAGCGGGCCATCTCCGCCGACGAGGAGGCCATCAAGCGCCTCTGCACCAACTACATCGAGAACGTCCGCGCCAGCACCCAGAAGGAGCGCGTCCGCAACAAGTACACCGGCCGCGACGATGAGCCGGATGAGCGCCTCATGCGCTCCATCGAGGAGAAGATCGACATCCCCGAGAGCCGCAAGGACGACTTCCGCCAGGAGATCATGAACTACATCGGCGCCCTGGCCCTCGACGGCAAGAAGTTCGAGTACAACACCAACGCCCGCCTCTACCGCGCCCTCGAGCTCAAGCTCTTCGAGGACCAGCGCGACACCATCAAGCTCAAGAACCTCGTCTCGAGCGTGGTCGACGACGAGACCCAGTCCAAGATCGACGTCGTCAAGCAGCGCCTCATCAAGAACTTCGGCTACAACGACGTGAGCGCCACCGACGTCCTCAACTACGTCGCCAGCATCTTCGCCCGCGGCGATGCCAAGTCGAAGTAGCGCAGGCCGAACAGTGCCACGACTCTGACGGTTCCCAAGTCAGAGTCGTGCCGAGCCACCACCCGCCACCACCGAACCCGGGGACCCCAGTCCCTGGGTCTTTCTTTGCGCCCAGCACCCCCGCGCCCCGGTCCACGTCCCCGCCCGCCTGTCCGCCCCGTTCCCCATACTCTCCCCGTCATGGCCACTCCCCTCACCCGCATCCTCGTTCACCTCCTCATCACCACCCGCGACCGCGCCGATTCGATCACTCCCGCCCTCGAGCCCGGCCTCTACGCGCACCTGGCCGAAGCCTGCGGCCACGTCTCCTCGCCCTTGCTCGCCGGCGGCGGAACCTCGAACCACATCCACCTGCTCATCGACCTCTCCGAGAAGTTCACGCTCGAGGATGTCGTCGCCCGCCTCAAGAGCAGCTCCGCCAAGTGGGCCGCCTCCCGCCCCGAACCCGTGTCCTTGGCCTGGCAGGAGAGCTTCGGCGCCTTCTCGATCAGCAACTCCCAGGTCGCCCAGCTCCGCGCCTACCTCTCCAAGCAGAAAGAGCACCACGCGACCACCTCGCTCGACGAAGAACTGCTCATGCTCGTCACCAACTACGGCGTCTCGTACCTGCCCCAGCAGCTTTACGAGTGAGGATCGTCACTCTCCTGACGGACCCGGGTCGGTGGTATTCTGATGGCACGTGCCCTTCGAGCACCCGCCATCCCCGCCGCCCATCGTTTCTCCCCCCGTTCCTCGGTGTTTGGCGTGCGCCTACACGCTCGCGGGCCTCCCCTCCCCCGGCGCCTGCCCCGAATGCGGCCGCGCTTTCGACCTGGCCAAACCCTCCTCGTTCACGCTGAAGGTCCCCTTCGCCCGCGCCACCTACTGGGCGCCGTCGCTGCTCCTTGCCGCGATCGGCGGCGCCATGTGCACCGCCTTGGTTGTCTTCGGGATGGGCAACTGGTCCGCAGCGCTCTGGATCGGCGTGCCCTTTTCCATGGGCTGCATCATCGGCTACGGCACCCGCGCCAGGACGTTCGTTACCGTCATGCTGATCATCGCCGCCGCGGTTGCATTCATCATGACCCTGATGTCCATGCAGCTCGCGGGCATCTTCTGCGGGCTTGTCCTCGCGGCCATCGTGACCGGACCGATCCTCTTGGGGACCTTCGCGGGCTGGCTCCTGCGCCAGTCCATGAGGCTCTCGCGCTTCACCCAGCGCGTCCACCTGCCCCCGGTGCTCTTCCTGGCCATCGGCCCGATCTGGGCCCTGGTCGAGGGGCACGCCGGGCCGCAACGGCTCGAATCCGTGTCCACCCGCGAGGTGATCTCCGCGCCCGTCCGGGCGTGCTGGGACGGCATCATGTACTACGAGCAGGTGCGCCACGAGGCGCCGCTCATCCTCCGCATCGGGCTCGCCCACCCGCTCTACACCATCGGGAGTTCGTCCGCCGTCGGTGATCGCAAGACCTGCGTGTACGACAAAGGGCGCATCACCAAGCAGGTCACACGGGCCGATCGCGACCGCATCCTCGCCTTCGACGTGATCGAGCAGAGCATCGGCTACGAGCATGATGTTCACCTCACCGGCGGAAGCTTCACGTTCGAGCCCCTCGACGACACCCACACCGCTGTCACGCTCACCACCCGCTACGAACCGCTCATCACACCTCGCTTCGTCTGGCGATGGGCCGAGGGCCTCGCCATTCACACGCTCCACGGGCACGTGCTCGAAGGGATGCGCCGTCGCGCGACCGGCGTCGACCGCGATGCGCCCGAGCACACGGAGTTCCGACCCGATGCGCCTGATCGTCGATGAGCACTACCGCGTGGACGCCGCCTGCACGCTGGAGGTCGATCTCCCGTCCGGTGCCGTTTGGGGACAGATGCGCGATGTCGCACGCTTTCTCTCGACCGATCCGCTCCATGCCCGCGTCCTGTTCCCCGCGGGCCCGCCCGACCTCTCCAACCCCCGCGGCACGCTCGTGCGCCTCCAGCACCGCTTCCTCGGCGTGGGGCCCGATCGAGTGGGGAGAATCCTCGCGTGGTCCGAGGGCCGGGGGTACGTCGTGAGCGACCTTTCGCGGCGCGGCAATCGCGTCGGCTTTCCTCACGTCTGCACCTACCGCGTTGACCCGATCGGCATCGGCCGGTCGCGCATCACGCTCGGTGCCCGCGGCCGCTGGACCGCGACTTGGGTGCCGCGCCCGCTCGTCAGACTCTGGATTTGCTGGGTGTTCCGGGCCACCAGGCACCACATGGGCTGCGAACTCGACGCGCTCGCCGCGTGGCTGGCGCGCCCGCGCGCCACTTGAATCCCACGAATTCCGACGCACCCCCGCGCACCCGCACCGCGTATCGGCATCCGTGGATGCATCTGCCCCATCCGCGCCCGCCGCGCCGCCCTCCCCACAACCACGGCGCCGCTTCCGCTTCGCCTCCAAGGGCACGCCCCGCCGCCTCGCCATCCTCTTCGGCATCATCGCCGTCGCGCTGGTGATCTGCTGGTGGATGATGATCCGCATGCCCGGCGCCAGCTACCGCGCCGCGCTCCAACCGCTCACCGACGAGCAGCGCACCGTCTCCGCGCGCCTCCGCGCCGATGTCGAGCGCCTGGCCGGCTCCATCGGCCGCCGCTCCACCTTCCACCCGCGCCAGCTCGCCGAGGCCATGCTCTTCGTCAAGTCTGAACTCGCGGACGCCGGCTACGCGCCCCGCGATCACTCCTTCGTCTCCCGCGGCACCGCCACCCCCAACATCGACGCAACGCTCCCGGGCACATCCTCCCCCGCCGAAATGGTCCTCATCGGCGCCCACGTCGATTCATTTCAAGGCACCCCCGGCGCCGACGACAACGCCTCGGGCGTTGCCGCGCTCCTCGCGCTCGCGCGCTCCATGTCGGGCTCCCCTTCCCCGCGCACCATCCGCTTTGCCTTCTTCATCAACGAAGAGCCGCCCTCGTTCCAGCAGGCCGACATGGGCAGCCTCGTCTACGCGACCCGCTGCCGCGACGACGGCGAGAACATCGTCGCCATGCTCAGCCTGGAATCCCTGGGCTACTACCGCGCCGAGCCGGGCACGCAGAAGTACCCCGCGCCCCTCAACCTGCTTTACCCCTCGACCGGCGACTTCATCGCCTTCGTCGGCGACACCGGCTCGCGCGCCCTGGTCCGCCGCGCCCTCTCCACGTTCCGCAACACCACGCCGTTCCCCAGCGAGGGCGCCGCCCCGCCTTCCTCCATCCCCGGCGTCATGTGGTCCGACCACTGGGCCTTCCGCGAACGCGGCTACCCCGCCATCATGGTCACTGGCACCGCCCCCTTCCGCAACGCCAACTACCACCAGGCCACCGACACCCCCGACACGCTCGACTACGACCGCCTCGCCCGAGTGGTGGGGGGGCTGGAGCGCGTGGTCAGAGACCTCGCCGAAAACTGATCGATGCAGATCTCATTCCGTCGTACGCCGCGCACGCTTCAGAATCTCTGCCCTCTTGCACTTTCTCGGTGCCTCTGTGTCTCTGTAGCGAATCCTCTTGCTCGACCTTCATTCACCCCGGCCCATCCCAGAACCCGACCACCCCCGCGATTTTCCCGCTCGGCGCCAGCCGCACAAAGTTCACGCCCGCGAACGCCGTCTTTCCATCCGGCCCCGCCGTCCTCCACGCGCTCCGCACGAACCCGTGCACCAGCTGCGGCGCCCCCGCGCTCTCGAGTTTCATCCCCGGCATGTGCTTCAGCGCGTTGCCGATGTGGTCGTTCAACTCGTCGACGCCTCGCACGCACGCAAACGCATCACGCAGCTCAACATCATCCTCGCAGCACCGCGCGAGCATCGCCCGCCGCGCTCCCGCGTCCGCCGTCGTCCACGCCTCGAACCATCCCGCCACCGCCCGCGGCATGGTTTCCCCGAACTGCTCCCGCGCGCACTCGACCGCCATGCACGACAGGTAGTGCCGCCACCCCAGCCGATGCCCCGCCCTCTGCTCCAGTGTCGGCAGGTTGAGATGTCGCAGCGTGAGCGCCGTTCCATCCGGCACCGCCGCGAGCGTGATCTCCACCCGCGTCGACCCCGCCCTCACCGCGTCGTTCCCGCTCTCGTACCCCCACGAGAACACGAACCGCCGCGGCTCATCAATCTCGAGCACCTCGCCCGCCATCACCGCCCGCCCACCCTGGTACTCGATCCGCACCGCGCCGCCCACGCGCGGCTCGATCGTCGCCTTCCCCCCGCCCGGCGCCGCCCACCACCGCGCGAACCGCGCCGGGTCCGTGAAGAACTTGAACACCGTCGCCGGCGTCGCGTGGATCGTCATCGCCAAGGCCACCTCGCCCGCCGCGTCATCCCGGTTCGCGCCCGCCATGCGTGTTCCTCCCTCGCTCGCGCCGATCGATCGAGCGCTGCTCGACCTCCGCCAGCGATTTGAGCGTGCCCAGCTTCTCCGACCACATCGCCTCGAGCATCGCCGCCAGCGGTCCCAGCCGCTCCCGGTCGGCCCGGTAAAACCGCTTTCGCCCTTCCTGCCGCTCCGTCAGCAACCCCGCCCGCTTCAGCACCCCAAGGTGCTGCGACACCGCCGAGAACGACACGTCAAACCGGGCCGCGATGTCCCCCGCGGCAAGCTCCTCCCGCCACACCAGCTGAAGGATCCGCCGCCGCCGCGGCTCGGCAATGAGCGTGAATGCGTCCACAGCCGTCATTTTAGTGACGCCTTAAACGTTGTCAACCCGATCCGCTCCCATACACAGCGATCCCGGACCGTGCCGCCTGGGCAATCTGAGCAAAGTCTCACGACTTTGCTGGCTTTGCGGGTTTTCTGAGGCACATTGCTTGTGGCGGCTCGTCTACGGCCGCCGGGGGTCTCGCGCTACAGGGATCGTCAGCGATCCGGCGCCCATTCAGGAGCAGAGAGATGAAGACTGCGCTTGCAGTTGCGGGTATCGCCTTGTCCTCGTCGGTCTCGCTCGCGGGGATCCTGTCCGACGGCAACTTCAACAGCCTGGCCATCGGCACCGCGCCGGACATCAACTCCGCGGCCGGTGCGTGGCAGTTCCCCTCCAACTACGTCTCCAACAACCTCGGCGAATCGCTCTCCTCCAACTACACCATCGCCGGCACCAGCTCGTTCGACGCCACCGGCAGCGGCAACTCCCTGCACCTCAAGACGCAGTCCGAAGGCGCGTCGATGCACCTGGTCAACCTCTTCGGCCAGACCGTCGCGCAGTCGTCCAACGTCATCGTGACCGCCGGCTTTGACATCTGGGTCACCGAGAACGGCTCCCTCTCCAGCGGCGGCTCGTTCATCATCGGCGGCGACCACGGCGGCGGCGGCTTCAGCTCCACCACCGACCGCGGCCCGCAGGTCACCTTCGGCTTCAACGGCGTGATCAGCTCGCGCGATTCGCAGGGCGTCGACCACACCCTGGCCACCGGCTACCAGACCAACCGCTGGCAGACCGTCCGCATGACCATCGACCTCACCGCCGACCGCTTCGACATCTTCTGGGGCAACCTCGGCGGCCCGCTCACGCAGATCGGAAACGACATCGGTTTCCGCTCCCCGACGCAGACCACGCTCGACCGCTTCACCTGGGCGCGATTCTTCGACCAGACCAAGTTCGTCGACGCCTACCTCGACAACGTCTTCGTCACGATCCCCGCCCCCGGCTCGCTCGCCCTTGTGGGCGCCGCCGCGATCGTCGGGATCCGCCGCCGCCGCTAACCCCCAAGTCCGAGTCCAGAGGGGAGCCGCTGCCGGTCACACGTCAGCGCAGAGAGAGAAAAGGCGCACGCATGACGCGTGCGTCTTTCTTTTTTTGTCGCCGCCAAAACAGTTCCCCGACAAAGCGCCCCAGCGAACCCGCATGCACGTCCGCCACTTCGTCACTACGTCACTTCGTCACTGCGCCCCAGCGTCACTTCCCCAACGACTTGCTGAGAATCGCGCTGGTGTAGTTCGTGTACGGCCACTTCCAGAACTCAACGAACCGGTAGCCGCGCTTCAGATAGAAATCCTTCAGCCCCGTGTCGGGGTCCGCCATCGAGAGCGCCAGCTCCGTCGCCCCGCACTCCCGCGCCCGCCGCTCGGCCGTCTCCAGGAGCAGCCGCCCGATCCCCTTCCCCTGCACATCGGGGTCCACCGCAAACTGCGAGAAGCTGTCCACGTGCTTGTTCTGGAACCACGGCGGCCCCTGGTCGGCCTCGACCTCGTGAAACAGGATGATCCCGACGATCTTCTCCCCGTTCGCGTGCGCCGCGTCCGGCAGCGTCGCCACGATGCACTCGCCCGAGGTGCAGCGCCGCTTCGTCGTCGCATCGTCCTGCCGCCCGGCCAGAGGCTGCAGCCCCATCTTCACCTGCGCGGCATACGCCCGGTGCAGAAGCCTGGTGATCTCCGGGATCGAGTCCGTAGGCTTCAGCAGCCGCACGCCGACATCGGCCCCCGTCGACTTCGCGCCCGCGCCGCCGGCCCCCGCGCCGCCGGCCCCCGCTCCACCGGCCGCCGCACCCCGAGCCGCGCCCGCCTTCGCGCGCACCGGCTTCCCCGCGGCAACCACCGCCCGCGCCGCACCACCCTGCTTCGAAGAGTTCCGTTTCAAGGTCCCAAGCGTAGCCTTCATCCAAGAATCTCCAGCGCCCCACCCCGGCGCCCACTCCCCCAACACAATCCCCGTCCGTCTCACCGTCTCACCGTCTCACCGTCTCACCGTCTCACCGTCTCACCGTCGCTTCGTCACTCCGTCACTCCGTCACTTCGTCACTTCCCCTACCATTCTTCGGCATAATGACTGATAATTCCACATCCGCATATTCATGCACCCCCCGTCCCGGGGCCGTCCCCACCAGCGGCGTCTCTCGCCTCCGCGTCCGCTACTGCGAGTGCGACCCCATGGGTGTCGCCCACCACGCCAGCTACGTGCCGTGGCTGGAGATCGGCCGCACCGAGATCCTCCGCGACACCGGCGCCACCTACGCCCAGCTCGAGCAGGCCGGCGTCTTCCTCGTCATCGTCAAGCTCGATGTGCGCTACCGCCGCCCCATCCGCTACGACGATGTCGTCGAGGTCCGCACCCGCGTCACCGGCACCAGCCGCGTGAAGATCGAGCACGAGTACGACCTCGTCGTCGTCGAGCGCCTGAGCAAGCCCGTCGAAGAGCCCGCCGCCGCCGCCTTCACCACCCTCGCCTGCATCGACAAGGACGGCAAGGTGCAGCAACTCCCCGACTGGCTGTCTGCGATCGGCAAGAGGTAATCGGGATTAGGCAGCAGGCAATCGGCATCAGGCATCGGGCGGGCACTATTCTCGATTGCCCATTGCCCATTGCCCATTGCCCATTGCCCATTGCCCATTGCCCGCCTACTTCCCCCCCGCCAGCCTCCTCACCGTCACATCAAACGTCCGCACCATGTTCGCGTGAACCCCGTATACCACGATCAGGTACACCGCCGCCGCCAGCGCCGCGCCCACCGCCGCGCAGATCCGCGCCGTCGCCAGCCCCGCGCCCGACGGCGCCACCGTCTCGATGAGCGCCTCGCCGGGGTACAGCATCGCGTACAGGCTCGTCGCCGGCGTCATCGAGGTCAGCATCGGCCCCAGCATGTTGATCGACGACCCCGCCTTCCACGCGCACAGCCCGAACAGCCCCGCGCCCACCCCCACGAACCCCACCGTCACCACCACCGACCCGATCGTCCCCTTGCTCTTGAGCGACTGCTGCAACCCCACCATCGCGCACGCCGCGATGAACGGCAGCACCACGAACGGCATGACCAGCGCCGCCTCGGGAAGAATCGCCGGCATCGTCAGCACCGACCCCCCGCCCATCGGCTTGGTGTACGTCACGCCCCCCGCCGGACCGAACCCGCCGATCGTCTCGCACATCACGATGTACCCGCACGCCACCACCAGCGTCCCCAGCGGCACCGCCAGCATCGGCAACAGGTACGCGATCAGCCCCCGCAGCTTCCCCCACAGGTACTGGCTCGGCGTGATCGGCGTCGTCAGCAGAAGGTCCAGCGTCCCGTCCTCGCGCTCGCGGCTGATCGCCGTCGCCGCCATGTTGATCGCCACCAGCGCCGTCACCGCGATCTCGCCCATCACCGTGAACATGATCGCCAGCTGAAAGTCCGGCGTGGACAATCGCCCGAAGTTGTACAGGATCACCAGCAGCACGCCGAACAGCCCGCCCAGCGTGATGAACGTCCACCGCGCCGCGATCCGCCCCATCGTCGCGTTCCGCGCCGCCGCCTCACGCCACGCGATCGGGTTCGTCCACACCGACCGCGGAGCCCGGTGCTCCGCTCCCGCGGCTGCCAATCCGAACATCTTCCGGTACCACGGCACCCCGCCCGAATCCCCCGACAGCATCGCCACCCCACCCGCCCGCACCGTGAACGTCGAGATCACCAGGAGCAGCGTGCTCAGCCCCAGGCAGATCACGCAGTACGTCCGCACCGGGTGCTCCAGGAACCACGCCCCCAGCCCCCGCATCGACCCCTCCGGCGCCGCCGTGTACGTCGAAGGGTTCAAGAGCGCCCAAAGCGTCAGGAACGGGTTCAGCGCCGTGATGTAGTTCACCCGCACCCCCGGCGCGCTCCCCAAAAAGAACTGGTCCAGCCCGATCGTCAGCGCCAGGTAGCTCACCACCGTCACGTAGAACGCAAACACCGCCCGCTTGCCCACCATCCGCGATACCGACAGCGCGATCGCGATCGTCCCCACCATCAGCGCCGCGCACCCCGCGATCAGGTAGCTCGCCAGGATCGACTCCCCCGGCACGCCCCCGAAGTACTGCGTCAATGCGAACAGCGGCAGCGAGCAGAAGAGCAACGCAAGAATGAAGAACAGCCGCCCCAGCAGGTTGCCCAGCACGATCTGCGCCGCCGTCAGCGGCGTCGTCAGCAGCACCTCCCACGTCCGCGGGCTGGCCTCCTGCGCGATCGCCCCCGCCATGAACACCGGCGCCAGCACGCAGATCAGCGTGATCTGCAGGAACGCGATGTTCATGAAGCTCGCCGCGCCCTTGGCCGCCAGGTCCCGGTACGACAGGTTCCCGCCCAGCCCGATGAGCAGCGACCACAGCAGCACCACGATCAAAACCGCCAGGTACCCCGACCGGATGTACATGTGCCGCGTCCGCCGCGACCCGTTCTGTACCAGGCGCACCGTGATCGGGTTCGTCGGCCCCAGACGCAGCAACCACCGGAGAATGACGGGCATAGGTGGAAGATGGTACCGCCAAGCCCCACCGCGGGTTCGCGCCGCAACCGTGGAGCCACGACGACCCCGCGTCCGTCCGCTTCAGGCCCCATCCCGCTAACGCTTCGACGTGTCGATCGGGTCCGGTTCCGGCGCCGCCATGGGCGCCAGTTCGGCCTTGGGCTCCGGAGCTGCTTTTTCATCCGGCTTGAGCACGAAGGTCAGCTTGTCGATCGTGCCGGTGAAGGTGAAGGGAACGTCGTAGCGATACTCCAGCATCGAGACGCCCGTGCGCGTGTCGCTGCCGATGTCAAAGGTCTCGTCCTCGGGGAACGTGATCGGCGTGCCGTGCTCCATGGAATTCCGGGCCACTTCCTTTCCATCCACCGAGAGCACGCCCTTGCCGCTCTTGCCCAGGCCCGGCTCGTCGGGCTTGTAGTCAAAGAGGATGGTGTGCTTGCCAGCGTCGAGCGCCGGCCCCGACCACACCGTGCGCTTGAGGTTGAGCAGGTTGTGAAGGAACACCGGCCTGCCGCGCCCGATGTTCACCACGCCGGTGAAGAGCACCGCGGCCACCAGCAGCGCCGACGGCAGCGCGACGGCGTAGCTCAGGCTCATCTTGACGCGCGACCATTTCACGCTCCGCCCGTGCCACACCAGCACGGCCCCCAGCGCCAGGAACCCCAGGCCGATGTTCCGGAACCACTCCGCCTTCGACCACCAGTTGAAGGCGGGGCTCAGGAACAGGCCGTAGCCGCCGAAGCGCCCGCCGTCGGTCACGATCATCCCCTCCGCTCCCCCCTTGGGGATCGTGACTTCGGCGGTGATGGTGAACGCCTTGTTCAGGATGCTCGGAGCGCCGCTGTTGGGCACGCCCGTCAGCACGCCCGTGTACACGAACTCGGTCCGTCCGCCCGTGAGGTTGGGCTTGGGCGCGTTCCAGCGGGCCAGCGTCGTGTTGTCCAGCGGCAGCACGTTGTGCTTCGCCGCCTCGGCGTAGAACAAGCCCTGCATCTCCTTGAGCTTGTCGGGCATCGTGGCCGCCAGGTCGTTGGACTCGGTGGGATCCTCCGCGACGTTGTAGAGTTCCCATTGATACCCGTTGATGACGTCGGGCGGCGTCTTGCTGCTCAGTTCCCACGGCAGCGTCGCCGGCGTTGTGCAGGCCACCCACCCTTCGTGGAAGATCGCGCGATTGCCCAGCATCTCAAAGTACTGCGTCGAATGGCGCGTGGGCGCCTTGGCGCTCGTCTTGTCCCAGGTGTAGACCATGCTCACGCCGTCCATCGGATGCTGCGGGATGCCGTTGACCGTCTCCGGCACCGGGATTCCGGCCGCCTCCAGGATCGTCGGCGCGATGTCGATGACGTGATGGAACTGGTTGCGGATCCCGCCCACGTCGGTGATGTGGCCGGGCCACGACATGGCCACTCCCTGGGACGTGCCGCCAAAGTGCGACGCCACCTGCTTGCACCACTTGAAGGGCGTGTCGAAGGCCCACGCCCACGGCGCCGCGTAGTGCGGGAACGTCTTGTCCGATCCCCAGAAGGGGTACCAGAGATACTGCGCCTTGACCGGGACGGGGACGCCGTTGAAAGTGGTGAACTCGTTCGGTGTCCCGTTGAGCATGCCCTCGGCGCTGGCGCCGTTGTCCCCGCTGATGTAGATGATCAGCGTGTTGTCGAGCTTGCCCATGTCCTCAACGGCCTGGATCACCCGCCCGATCTCATGGTCCGTGTACGCCAGGTACGCCGCGAACACGTCCGCCTGCTTGATGAAAAGCGTCTTCTCCTCCAGCCCCAGCGAGTCCCAGAGGGGCAGCTCCTTCGGCCAGGCGGTCAGCTGGGCGTTCTCGGGCATGATGCCCAGCCGCTTCTGATTCGCAAAGATGGTCTCGCGCAGCGTGTTCCAGCCCCCATCGAAGAGGTGCATGTCGCTGATCTTCTTGATCCACTCCTCGGTGGGATGGTGCGGGGCGTGGACGCCGCCGGGCACGTAGTACACGAAGAACGGCTTCTCGGGCGCGATCTCCTTCAGCTGCTTCATGTACTGGATGGCCTCGTCGGCCATGTCCGTGGTCAGGTTCCACGTGCCCGGCGCCTTGCCCTCGAAGGGGTAGATCGCCGTCGTGTTCCGGAACAGGTTCGGCTGCCACTGGCTCGCATCGCCGCCGACGAACCCGTAGAAGTACTCGAACCCCATCCCGATCGGCCACTGGTCGAACGGCCCCGCCTGCGTCGCCTGGTAGAAGGGCGTGTTGTGGTCCTTGCCGAACCACGAGGTCGCGTACCCGTTCCCCTTCAGGATCGTGCCGATGGTGCCGTTGGCCCCCAGGATGATCGAGTCGTAACCCGGGTACCCCGTGGCGATCTCCCCAACCACCCCGAACCCCGCCACGTGATGGTTGCGCCCCGTGATCAGGGCCGCGCGCGTCGGCGAACAGAGCGAGGTGGAATGGAAATTCGTGTACCGGATCCCGCTCGTGGCGATCCGATCCAGCGCCGGCGTCGGGATCACTCCCCCGAACGTGCTGGGTGAGCCGAACCCGCAGTCGTCGGTCATGATGAGCAGCACGTTGGGGGCGCCCTTGGGCGGCACAACCCGCGGCCCCCAGTACGGCGTTGACTCCGACGCCTTCTCCTTGATCACGCCGCCGAACTTCGGATCAGGCGGCGGCAACTGCTTGCCGTCCAGCGTTACAGTTGAGCCGGGACCGCCCGGCGTTCCCGTCACCTGCTGGGCGACCGCGGCCCCGGAGAAAAGTGCAACAACGCACGTCGACAACGCCACGCACACGAGTCGAGCACGCGTCCGCATTGTGGCCACTCCCGGAAATCCGAGTCGAGACAAAGAGGTGTCCGCCAATTCCCGGTGGAATCGCCCAAGCATACCCGATCACGACCCCGCCCGTCGTCCCCGCCCCCGGCCCGCCCGATCGGGGACGCCACGCCTCCCTATCCTCCTCCATGCCCACCAGCTCGACCGTTCCCGCACCCGCCGCGCCCGCCCAGAAGACGGAAATCCCGCGCGACCAGCTCCAGCATTTCCCTCGCTTCGACGGCAACCACCCCACCCGCTGGGACTTCCCCGCCTACCTCGACAACCCCGGCTGCGCCTGGCTCCAGTGCCTCAAAGAGCTCTACTCGATGCCGATCATCTTCCCGGCCTCCGTCTCTCCCGCGGCAGGGCTCATGCTCCACGCCCTCGTCCGCAACCTCCGCCCCAAGGTCGTCGTTGAGGTCGGCACGTTCCTCTCCGTCAGCACCCACTGGATCGCCTCCGCCCTCCAGGCCAACGGCGGCGGCGTCATCCACTGCTTCGACGATTTCGGCCCCGTCCACAAGGGCCCCTGGCGCGACGCCGAGATGCTCTCGGGCCGCAAGGAATGGGTCCAGGACCGCCTCGCCAAGGCCGGCCTCCTCGACCTCGTCCGCTTCCACCCCGGCGACAGTCCCAGTGAGATCACCAAGGCCCGCGCCGAACTCCACGCCGCCGGCGGCGTCCACTTCGCCTACATCGACGGCGACCACACCGTCCGCGGCATGACCAGCGACTTCCTCGCCGTTGAGCCCGTGGTCTCAACCGGCGGCTACGTCATGGTCCACGACATCTACCCCGACCAGTGCGGCGGCCACGAAGGCCCGCGCTACGTCCTCGACCGCTACCAGACCATCGGCGCCGGCCTCTACGAAAAGATCGAGCTCTACCTCTCCCCCCTCAACTACGGCATGGGCCTCATGCGCCGCATCGGCTGACATCTGCTCCGACCCGCTCGCTCCGGCCTATCCGCTCTACTGGGGCAGGTGTCCCACCTGTCCTCCACCCCTACCCACTCTAGTGGGGCAGGTGTCCCACCTGTCCTGCACCCCTACCCGCTCTAGTGGGGCAGGTGTCCCACCTGCCATCTACCCCGCCTCATCTGTCAACAGTGCCCAATCACAAACCCTTCGTGCGCACGAGCCCGTCCAGTACACTCCTCGCGCCACGCCACGCACCCTAAGAGCGATCGTTCTCCCATGACCACGTCCACCAAGCGCCGCGCAGGCCCAGCCTCGCCCATCTCCGTTGAGGTCCCCGCCCCGCGCCGCGTTCGCAACGGCAAGGGCTCCACCTCCGCCAACGCCCTCGGCTTCGATTCCGCCGAAGAGCGCCAGCGCGCCCACGAAGCCCGCATCGCCGCGCTCGACGAACGCGCCCTCTACGAGCTCGCCGATCCCAAGCTCCAGATCCACGTCGGCGACTGCCGCAAGGTCCTGCCCGTCCTTCCCGAGTTCAAGTCCCGCTCCGTCGACCTGGTCTTCGCCGACCCGCCCTTCAACTGGAACCGCGCGTACGACAAGTGGAACGACTCGATGGAGCGCGAGGACTACCTCAAGTTCACCGCCGACTGGCTCGACGTCTGCACCGACGCTCTCACGCCCACCGGCTCGATCTGGGTCAACATCCCCGACGACACCGCCGCCGAGATCGTCCTCCACCTCAAGAAGCGCGGCCTCACCATGGTCAACTGGTGCATCTGGCACTACCGCTTCGGCCAGAACCGCACCGACAGCTTCATCAACAGCAAGGTCCACGTCCTCTACTTCTCAAAGTCCCCCTTCAAGCGCACCTGGAACCCCGCCGACATCCTCGAGCAGTCCGACCGCGCCGCGATCTACAACGACGCCCGCACCCAGAGCAAGCGCGACGGCATGCCCCCCGGCATGCGCGTCCCCATGGACGTCTGGTACGGCCAGTACCTGGGCCGCATCCAGGGCAACAACACCGAGCGCCGCGCCAACCACGACAACCAGCTCCCCGAGGCCTACCTCGAGCGCGTCATCCGCGCCACCAGCAACCCCGGCGACCTCGTCGTCGACCCATTTACCGGCTCGGGCACCACCGCCGTCATGGCCCACGCCCTCAAGCGCCGCTTCATCGGCTCTGAGTTCAGCGTCGACAACGCCAGGAGCGCCTTCGCCCGCGTCCAGTCCGGCCCCGTCCGTCTCAACGCCAACAAGGGCGCCAGCACCGCCATCTTCAGCAGACGCGGCAAGAAATAGTCGCACCTCGGAGATACCGGGGAAGTCAGGCAGCGGCAGAGCGCAGAGTCGTGGGTGCCAGACGCCACCTCAAAGCGCGCCCTTGCCCCCGTCACGCGCTCCTGCCCTCTCTTCTCTGTGCCTCTGGGTCTCTGCGGTGAATCCCTCGTTCGTCTCCCTCGCCGGCACGTGCGCCTCGATCCAGTCCGCTACCTCCCCGATCAGGAACGGCAGCACCACGAACATCCCCACGTGCCCCACCGGAAAGCTCCACCGCTCCGGCCGCCCCAGCGCCTCGTACAACTCGTCGCCCGTGTCCGCCGGCACGATCCCGTCCATCGCCGCGTGAACCTGCAGCACGGGCATGACCCGCAGGAACTCCGCCGCTTTCGTCGGGTCCAGCCGGCTCTCCTCGCGCGTGAGCTCGATCAGCCGCGTCCACTCGTCCTCGCGCAGGGGTCGGTCGGTCCATCGCACCTTCGCTTCGACGGCCGTCGCGTCGCTCTCGTGCAGAATCCGCAGCACCGGCCCGCCCCCGGCGACCAGCACCGCCGCCGACAGATCACCCAGCCGCGCCGCCGTCGCCGGCAGCGCCAGCGCCCCGACGCTGCACCCAACCGCGACGACCGGCGCCCCGCGCAGTTCCTCGTGCGTCGCCTGCAGGTGCTTCACCCCCGCCTCCGCCGCGTACGCCCACTCGGCCATGCCCCAGTCCGTCAATCGCGCCATCCGCCGCGCCGCCTCGTCGATGCCCCCCTCGCGGTCGATCGGCCGCTCGGTCCAGTGCCCCAGGCTCTCGTGCTCCACGGCCTTGCTCGGCGGCGGGATGCTCAGCACCGCCCACCCCCGCGACGTGAACTCGCGTGCGATGTACGTCTCCGACTCGCACCCGCGGATCCCTGTCAGGTGCACCACCAACCCCCGCACCGGCGCCTTCCGCGCCTGGAAATACCGCATCGTCGTCAGCGACGACTCGAGCGCCGGCCCCCCGCTCGGGATCGCGCCCTTGCGCACCGGCGTGTACGGCAGGTCGTCATCCTCCGACGACGTGAAGAACAGCAGCAGGCTCGTCCACTCCGTGCCCACCGGTCGCCCCGCGTGCTCACCCTCGGTCGCGTGCGGCGACACCACCTCGCTCAGGTGCCCCCGCCCGATCATCCCGACGCGCCGCATCGCCGCGCCCGCCTCCATCGACCGCTGCCACGCGCGCCAGTCATCCTGCGGGATGAAAAACGTCACCGCGCGATCGATCAGCGCCGACTCGGTCCGCCCGGTGGTGGGGGCCGTCAGCGGGAACACGCTCTGCGCCCGCCGCGGCCAGTCCTCCTCCGCGATCGGCGCCGGCCGCGAACCCACCAGCGTCCGCTCCGCCGACGGAGAAGTCCGCGCGGCGCAGCCGCCGAGCACAACGCACCACACGCCAACCGCCGCGAGCCACGAGCGGCGGAGGTTCAGGATCGCCAAGAGCATCGTGGTGCAATCTCACGCGGACGTGCCAAACTCGCGGCCATCCGTCACGCAGCGTCCAGGCCCGGCACTGCCTTTCCGGTCGCGCGACAATACAGCACATCCGGGTCTAGATCCAGTTCGCCCGGCCAGGTCACCGTCGCAGACTCGGGAGACACGAACACACGTTCAAAGAAGCCCGGCTGCAACCACGCGCTGAACACCCCGGTCCCCGCCAGCGATGAAAGATCGACGGTCCCGGTTACGCCGTCCGTGAAGCGCACCCACACGCAGTAGTTCGGCAATGCTCGGACTTCGCACGGCCTCGGGTACATCTCCAGATCCTATTCCAGAGGCGAAATCGGGTCGATCGGCTGGCGGGCACGAGCCTGGTTCCACGCCCGGCGCAGTTCGGCCTGACGCTGCGACGCCCATTCGACCACAAGCGCCCGTACCCGCGGCTTCGCCACGCCATCGATCAATGCCAGGGTTTCAATCGCGAATGTACCGTCCTGCCCCTGGTAGCGCGCAGGAAAGTGCGGCGGCGCGTGATCATCGTAGTAGAAGTAGACCGTAATCCCGAAGAATTCGCACACCCGCGGCATCGCTTCCCCCGCCCCGTCCTACCTCCCGACCGTCAGCCCCACGGGCTGCGCCCGCGGCACGTGCGTCGGCTGCACCACCAGCCCCAGCGGCGCACGCTTGCCGCCCGCCGGAGGCATCCCGTCACGGTCCACGATCCGCTGGATCGCCATCACGCCCTCGATCAGCTGCTCCGGCCGCGGCGGGCACCCCGGCACGTACACATCGACCGGGATGAACTGGTCGCACCCCTGCACGCACGCGTACGTGTCGAACACGCCGCCCGTCGACGCGCACGCCCCCATCGAGATCACCCACTTGGGCTCGGTCATCTGCTCGTAGATCCGCTGCAGCACGGGCATCGTCTTGACCGCGATCCGCCCCGCCACGATCAGCAGGTCCGACTGCCGCGGGCTGAACCGCATCACCTCGGCCCCGAACCGCGCCAGGTCGTACCGCGAGCACGCCGTCGCCATCAGCTCGATCCCGCAGCACGCCGTCGCGAACGGCATCGGCCACAAGGAACTCCGCCGCGACCAGTTGATGATCCGCCGCAGCTGCGTGGTGGCAAAGCCGTCGACCGGAAGCGCAGATTCGATGCCCATTCGAAAAACCCCTTTTACCCGGGCGAATCGATCGTCCCAAAGTCCGCCCCGCGCCGGCATGCCGGGCTCACGCAAGCGTAGTGCACCCGCACCGCTCTGGCCCGAGGGGGTATCGAGGAATGGGGTTTCTCGCGGAGGCGCGAAGGGCGCCGAGGAGGAACCAGAGGCGGGCACACCGAGGCCTTCTGTCTTGCTTCGCGACCTCTGCGCCTCCGCGAGAACCTCTTCGCCATTGCGCAGAGATTGCCTGGAGCCCGCCTCATCCCATCCGCACCGGCTCAAACCCCTTGCGGTACTCCCGCCGCACGATCGTCTTGCTCGCCTCGGCGTGGTTCGTAAACACGAGCTTCTGGCGGTCCCAGTCCAGCACCTGCCCCGGGTACTTCGCCGCCTTCACCGCGAGCAGCCCCGGCTGCGTGCACCGCAGGCCGATGCTGAACGGCATCCACAGGTGCGGCGTGTCCTTGCCCAGGGCCTTGTCCACCCACGCGTGCCAGTGGTTGAAACTCTCATACTTCGGCAGCCCCGGCCACTGCATCCCATCGGTCTTCTTCCCCTCGCGCCAGATCTCAAGCGGCCCCTCGGGCGCCAGCACCAGCGTCCCGCCCTCGCACACCACGATCGTGAAGATCCCCCCCGGCCACTCCCCCTCGCCGATCCCAAGCTGGGCCCGGTCGGGCTTCATGCCCGTGTCGTAGAAGTAGAAGTTGCACGTCGAGTTCGCGAACTTGTCCCCGCTCACCGGGTACGTCAGCGTCGACAGCACGTGGTCGGCGTGGAAGTACGACAGGTCGCGCGACGGCGTCCGCGAGCACACCTGCGTCGGGCTCTGCAGCTCCGGGAACGCGTAGAACAGCACGTCGGTCATGTGCACGACCCAGTCGGCGATCTGCCCCCCGCCGTATTTCCACCAGCTCCGCCACTGCCGCTGCACCATGTTCGGGCGGCACGGCTCCTCCTGCGCCCCGTTGAGCCACAGGTTGTAGTCAAACCCCTCCGGCGGCTGGCACGGCTCGCCCAGCTTGCCGTCCGCAAAATAAAACCCGCCCGCCAGCGCACCGCCGCCGTACGCGATGTGCACCTCGATCACCTTCCCCAGCCCGCCGCTCTTCAAAATATCCACCGCCGCCCGCCGCGCCGCGTGCTCAATCCGCTGCGCCCCCGTCTGCGTCACGAGGTTCGGCTTGGCCCGGACCGCCTGCCCCAGGATCTCCAGTTCCTCCAGCTCGTGCACCAGCGGCTTCTGCCCGTACAGGTGCTTGCCGCGTGAGAGCGCCATCGTCATGATCGCGCAGTGCGAGTGATCCGGCGTCGCCACGATCACCGCATCAAACTTGTCACCGTACTTGTCGAACGCCTCGCGATAGTCGGCGCACGTGAACGCGCCGGGATGGTCCTTGGCCGCCTCCGCCAGCGCCTTGGAGTCCACATCGCACAACCCCACCATCTCGACCAGCGGGTGGGCCGCGATCGTCTTGCGGTCGTGCCCGCCGATAGTCCCGATCACCCCGATCGAAAGCACCCGCAGCTTCGTGTCCGGCCGCGCCCATGCCAGCCTCGGCGCGACCGCCGCGGCCGCGCTCGCGGCAGTGATGTACTGGATGAACTTGCGGCGGGTCGTGCGGCTCTGGGTCATGGGGAGTCCTCGTGGCAGCAGGGTTCCAAGTCCGTCCAGCAGAGCGGCACGCGGGAGCGTGCCGGCCCGGCAAGTCGACGCACGCCAAGTCTACCGAACCAGGGGCACGGCGGGGGGCGTCCGCACAAGCGGATTCCCGGGCGCGGTCGCTCTCAGGACCGCTCGGGCCCTGCGAATACGATGCGATCCTCGGAGCCTGTCGACCAGGTGCGGAAGCTGCAATCGTGGCCGAACACCTCTCGCGTCGTGCCGTGGCCGTTGTCGCCCAGAAGATTGGAAGCCATGAAATCCATCCTCCCCGCCGTGGCGGTCCTGTTGCTGTCACCGCTACTCCTGCGCGCCCAAGATCCGCCGCAACCCACCAACCCCGCGCCGCACATCACCGTCGCCTGCTACTACTTCGCCAACTACCACCCCGGCGATCCCCGCAACACCAAGGCCAAGGGCCCCGACTGGTCCGAGTGGGAACTCGTCAAGGCCGCCAAGCCTCGCTTCCCCGGCCATCACCAGCCCAACATCCCGCTCTGGGGATACACCGACGAATCCGATCCCAACGTGATGGCGCAGAAGATCGCCGCCGCGGCAGACCACGGCATCGACGCCTTCATCTTCGATTGGTACCACTACGACGACGGCCCATTCCTCGACCGGCCCATCGACCAGGGCTTCCTCCACGCGTCAAACAACAACCGCATCAGGTTCGCATTCATGTGGGCCAACCACGACTGGCAGGAACTTCATCCCTACACCAAGGGCGCTCCCCAGCCCGTCCTCTACCCCGGCCGCATCACGCCCCAGACCTTCGAGCGCATCGCCGACCACCTCATCAAGGACTACTTCTCGCACCCCTCCTACTGGAAGATCGACGGCAAGCCCTACTTCTCCTTCTACGACCTCACGAAACTGCTCGACAGCTTCGGCTCAGTCAAAGCCACCCGCGCCGCGCTCGACGCCTTCCGCGCCAAGGCCGCGGCAGCCGGCCTGCCCGGCCTGCACCTCAACGCCGTCGCCTGGGGCCAACCGATCCTGCCCGCCGAGAAAGCGCCCGTGGACTCCGCCGCGCTGGTCCGCGACCTGGGGTTTGATTCCGTCACGTCCTACGTCTGGGTCCATCACGCCGGCCTGCCGCGCCAAGAGACCGACTACAACGAAGTCCGCGACGCCTACTTCAACTACTGGGACCACGCCAGGCAGAAGTTCAGCGTGCCGTACTTCCCCAACGTGACCATGGGCTGGGACCCCAGCCCACGTTGCGACCAGCGCGACACGTTCGACAACTCCGGCTACCCCTTCACCAACACCATCAGCGCCAACACCCCCGAGCGCTTCCGCGCAGCCCTCGAGCTCACGCGGCAGCGCCTCCTCGCCGACCCCGCCGGCCCGCGCATCCTCAACATCAACTGCTGGAACGAATGGACCGAGGGCAGCTACCTCGAGCCCGACACCGTGAACGGCCTCAACTACCTCGAAGCCGTGCGCGATGTCTTCACACCGGCGCCGGCTCCCAAGTAACCCAGTTCCTTATCAAGCCGCGCGCCATCCCTCCCCCCTCCCAGAGGGAGGGGGGCCGGGGGGGGTGGGTTCCTCCGGCTCCGTGTACTACGCCGTCGCGCCTCGCATATGGGGGCGGGCTGCTTTCGCCTCCGAACACCCAGCGCGTATGCGAGTCGCACGGAAAGGCACGCGCCCGTGCCACCAGTCGCGTCAACGTGTTCGACCCAGTTCCTGTCTCCGCGACGTCAGCGATTCGCCCACTCCCGGGTCACACCGCCTCGCCATCACTTTCTCTCATTATGCAAACAAATACCAATTGACACACCGTTCAAAAACCGTACCATACTGCCGTGACCGCCCCCCTCTTCAATCCCACCCCCGACCAGCTCGACGATCTCCTCGACGACTTGTCCTCCCCCGACCTCTCCCTCCGCGACCTCGCCCGGCGTTTCAACACCACCATCGAGGCCTTCTCCGCTTGGCTGTATTCCGGGCCCGCGCGGCCGTTCCTTGAGCATTCCTTCCACGCCGCCACCCTGCGCACCCGCCTCGCGGCAACCCATTCTCTCCCCAGCGCGGTGCAGGCTCTCGTCACCTCCCTGCAGGACTTCGTGGACGAGTCCCACAAGGTCACCCTCCGCGCCTCCCTCGACACCATGCCCCTCCGCGAAGGCCGCCGCGCCAGCGCCCGCCGCGCCGCCCACCTGCTCCACCGCCTCGCCAACTTCACCCCCCGCTCCCTCGAACCTCACTTCTTGGCTCCCCCGTCCGCACGAGCTCCAAGCGTCAGCGCGGGGTCTACCCCCTCTACCTTCCGCTCTTTCCCACCACTCTCAGGCCTTCCGATACCCCTTCGAGCCTCCGAGAAGGGCAAGGGTGCCTCCAACCCACGTCGCGCCTCTCCTTCCCTCACCTCTTCACCTCTTCCCCTCCCCACCTCCTCTTCCCTGTCCACCCGCCCCCCATAGGCCCCCCGGCCCCGCTCCGGTTCTCATCTCCGCTCGCCCGCGTGAATCCCGCGGACTGCCGCGCTATCCTCTGGACCCCCTCCGGGACGCCCCCGGGGCGGGTCTGCACAGGAACCGACCTCATGGCAACGCAGGGCATCATCACTCAGGTCATCGGCTCCACCTTTGACGCTCAGTTCCCCGAGGACCAGCTCCCCGACATCTACAACGCCTGCGAGATCAAGGCCCAGACCAAGGCCGGCGATCTCGACCTCGTCGGCGAGGTGCAGCAGCACTTAGGCGGCGGGCGCGTGCGCCTGGTCGCCCTCGGTTCGACCGACGGTCTCCGCCGCGGCATGGCATGCTCGGACACCGGCCAGCCCGTGCAGGTCCCCGTCGGTGAGGTCGTGCTGGGGCGGGTCTTCAACCTTCTCGGCGCCACCATCGACAAGGGCGGGCCCGTCGCCGCCAGCAAGAAGATGCCCATCCACCGCGCCCCGCCCGAGTTCGCCACCCTCAACCCCAAGACCGAGATCCTCGTCACGGGCATCAAGGTCATCGACCTCCTCTGCCCCTTCGTCCGCGGCGGAAAGATCGGCCTCTTTGGCGGCGCCGGCGTCGGCAAGACCGTCGTCATCCAGGAAATGATCGCCCGCGTCGCCAAGAACTTCGGCGGCTACTCCGTCTTTGCCGGCGTCGGCGAGCGCACCCGCGAAGGCAACGACCTCTGGCGCGAAATGAAGGAAGCCGAGTACACCGACGAGAACGGCAAGAAGGCCCACGTCCTCGACAAGGTCGCGATGGTGTTCGGCCAGATGAACGAGCCCCCGGGCGCCCGCCTCCGCGTCGCCCTCTCGGCCCTCACCATGGCCGAAGAGTTCCGCGACGCCTCGGGCAAAGAAACCCTGATGTTCGTCGACAACGTCTTCCGCTTCACCCAGGCCGGCTCGGAAGTCTCGGCGCTCCTGGGCCGCATGCCCAGCGCGGTGGGATACCAGCCCACCCTCTCGACCGAGATGGGTGCGCTCCAGGAGCGCATCACCTCGACCGCCAAGGGCGCGATCACCAGCGTGCAGGCCATCTACGTCCCCGCCGACGACCTCACCGACCCGGCCCCCGCGACCACCTTCGCGCACCTCGACGCGTTCATCGTGCTCAGCCGCAGCATCGCCGAGAAGGGCATCTACCCCGCCGTCGACCCGCTCGCCTCCACGTCGCGCATCCTCGACCCCAACATCATCGGCGAGCGCCACTACCGCGTCGCCCAGCGCGTGCAGCGCATCCTCCAGCGCTACAAGGACCTCCAGGACATCATCGCCATCCTCGGCGTCGACGAGTTGAGCGAAGACGACAAGCTGACCGTGAGCCGTGCCCGCAAGATCGAGCGCTTCCTCAGCCAGCCCTTCCACGTCGCCGAGCAGTTCACCGGGTTCAAGGGCGTCGACTCGCCGCTGGACTCGACCATCGACAGCTTCGAGCGCCTCGTCAACGGCGAGGGCGACAGCCTCCCCGAGGGCGCGTTCATGTACGTCGGCAGCCTCGACGACGCCAAGGCCAAGGCCGCGAAGATGGCCGCGGGCTGATCGCAGCTCCGGCTTTCTCCGCCGCACGCCTCCGCACGATCGCAGAACCAAGAAGGCCCCGGCGCACGCCGGGGCCTTTTCACGCGCCGAGTGAAGTGTCACGGCACTGCGCATCTCGCACGCACGCCCGCGGCCCTCGCGTGCCGCGCCGGCTCATCGCCGGTTGTCGGGGACCGGCGCACGCGCGTCCCCCACGGCCGTGAAGGGAAACTTCATGTGCGCGAGCAGCGACTCGGGGATCGCCTCGCCCTTCAGCCCGTACTTCTTGGGCAGCGTGCGCGGAAAGTACGCCGTCCCGAACAGCACGTCCCACACGGGAAAGATCCCCGCGAAATTCTTGTCGATCCCCTCCTCATCCGAGGCGTGGTGCCATCGGTGGTACGCGGGGCTCACCAGAACCCAGCGGAAGGGACCGAAGCCCCACCGCACGTTGGAGTGCAGGAACATGACGTAGAACGCCACCAGCGGCACCACGCTGATGATGGCGATCGCCGAAAAGCCCAGCAGCAGGATCGGGAGCAGCTGACATGAGCGCGTGATCAGGTCGTTCAGCGGGTGCACCCGGGACGAAGAGATCCAGTTCATCTCCTCGGGCGAGTGATGGATCGCGTGGATCCGCCACAGCCGCCCGCGGTGCAGCGTGCGGTGCGTCCAGTAATCGACAAAGTCCGACAGCACCAGGACCTCAAGACACTGGGCCCAGGCCGGCTGGCGGGACAGCGGCCCGAAGCCCTGCAGCAGCGCCCCCTCGGGGATGTTCTCGACCCCGACGCACAGCGCGATGATCCCCAGCACGACCGCCAGCACCGCGCCCGTCGCGCAGCGCGTCAGCAGCGGCGTGCAGAACCAGTACGCGATGTCGAGCATGAAGCCCTTGCGCATCACCAGGGGCTGCGGCGCGGCGGGCACGAGGCGCTCGGCCGGGGTCAGCAGCAGCGCCGCAACACCGCCCAGCGCAACGGTCTGGATCACCGAGTCCGCGCCCGGGAACAGCGGACCAAGGGAAGTACAGAACTCGCCGGGTGTCATTGGGGATGCTCGAGGCAGCCGACCGGGAGCGAAGACTTCGCCGCTCCCCGCGTGTGCGTCGATCTTACGCGCCGCGGCCGTGCGACTTGCGGGACGCGCCGGCGCCGCTCGAGACCCGGCTCTTTCCGGGGCGCCCTGAAGTCCCCTCCTCGGATCCGCCCGCCTCGGCCGCCGCGGAGAGCACCTCGTCCTCGGATATCCCGGTGAGCGTCTTGTCCGCCGCGCCCTCCTCGTCCAGCGTCATCTGGAGCAGCTCGGCGACCTTGGGCAGACCGAGCTTCTCGGCCATCGCGCGGGCGGTGCCGTACGCGGCAATCTCGTAATGCTCGACGCGCTGGGCCGCGGCGATCAGCGCGACGTCGATGACGGCTTCCTCGCCGTCCTCGCCCAGGACCTCCTTGCCCTCCTCGATCAGGCCCTCCATCGCCTTGCACTTCTTGCCGCCGGGCTTGCACTCGAGCATCTCGGCGATGCTCTGGAGTCGCTTCACGTGCTCACGGGTCTCGCCCAGGTGCGACGTGAACGCCTCGCGCAGCGCCTCGCTGGAAGCGGCCTTGGCCATCCTCGGCAGGGCGCTCACCAGCTGGCCTTCGGCGCTGTAGAGGTCCCGGATCTGCTCCTGCAACGCCTTCTGAAGAGAGTCGAGCATGCCTGTATCTCCTGCTCCAAGTTGAACGGTCGTGAACAAGCGCGCTCGGCCCACCACAGGCACGAGCGCGTCGGGGAACGGGTAGTTGTGACTACCGAACCGCCTTCCAGCGGTCAGGCCTTGAGCGCCTCGAACTAGGCCTTTTTGGCGCCGGGCCGGCCGGTGCTGTCACCGGGTCGACTGGTGCTGTCGCCAGACCGAGCGGCGTTCTTGGAGTTCTGGTCCTTCGAGTTTGCTTCGTCCTCGTCCATTCTCTCAGCCTGACCCGCGTTCGTGTTCGTTTCCGTCCGTCCCGGCATCTGCTGGCCTTGGCGCGCCTGGGTCTTGGTGTCCGGGCCCTGGCCCTGTGTCCTTGCGCCCGTGCCCTGACCCTGATCCTTTTGGACCGGGTTCTGTCCCGGGTTCTGCCGCTCATCCTGTCGCCGACCCTGGCCTTGGTTCGTCGTCGGCCTGGACTCGGAAGGGTTCTCGCGGTGGGGCGAGGGAGCGGCCGGTCCTGCGCCACGGGGGTTGGATTCCTGCTGAGCCATGTGCTTCCTTTCAAACGAGGGTTTCATCATCGAACCGTGCGCCCCCGCGCCGCTCTGCCAGAGTGAACGGGCAGAAACAGACGCCCGCGATCAGGGATGACGCGGGCGTGAGGAGAGAGAGCGGGCTGCGGGGCGATGACTCTCACGCTGCTATACGACCGCCGACACGGGATCGCGTGAAGGAAGTCTGAATTTCAGGTCACCGTTCACTCCGCTCATCGATCACTTTCCGCCGTTCCGCGCATCACGCGGGGGTGCACGCTTCGTTCCACGCGCCGCGCGCACGGAGATTCGTCGGTCGTGTTCGTGCTCGCGACCATCGGAGCGCGCCCATCGAACAGAACATACGAGCGGCGCCGTCGCGCTTCGCGACAAATCTGGGGCATGAGCGCACCTTCATCGGGTGTTCACGCTCCGGGCACCCCGCGCGGTGATAGTTGGGTGCCCTGAGACAAACGCTCTGGAAGAGGCGGCTGCACCGCAGCTACGACCTAAACGACCGCCGCGAGGCGCGTGCACCCCCCATGCGACCTCGCGGCGGTCTCTGTTTGCAACTCTCACGTGGAGTTCACCATGCAAGGCCAGACCAATCTCCCGGCCATCGCGGATCGGGACGCGCGGCGGATCGAACGAACAACCCTCTTCCGCGCCGCGAAGGTGCGCCCCGCCGTGCTCGCGTGGGCGTTGGGCGTCCCGATCCCCATCATCCTGATCGTCCTGCTGATCCGCGGCTGCATGTGAAGCGGATTGCGTCTTCCCGACCTGTTGTAGCGAGCACCACCGAACCCCCGAACCAGGAGAATTTCTCATGCCGAACATCCATCCGTCGGACGATACCGGTTTCAAGCAGGACGTGGCCCGCCTGGGCAACGATGTGGGCGCCCTCAAGACCGACGTGAAGAACGTGGCGTACGGGGCCGCCGACGCCGCTCGCTCGGGCGTCGCCGAACTGCGCCAGAGCGCGCAGCAGGCGGTCGAGACGGCCCGTGAAAAGGTGGACACCGCGAAGGAAGCCGCGGGCGAAGCCGCGGAGCAGGTCAAGGTTCTCATCGCGCGCAACCCGGTGGCGGCGGTAGGTGTCGCCGCGGGAGTCGGGATGCTCATCGGCATGGCGATGTGCCGCAGGAGCTGAGCGTGAAGGCCATCTCTCAGTTCGTCGTGCACGTGTTCGACCTCCTCGAGGCCGAGGGCAGGTGCCTGCGCGCCGCGGTCCGGAGCGAGGCGCGCCGGGCGCAGGGTGTTGCGGCAAGCCTCGCGATGGCGATGTCGTTCCTGCTCGTCGCGGTTCCGCTCCTGATCGCCGGAGTGGGCCTGGTCGCGGCCGGGTTGATGTGGTGGCTGGAGACGGAGGTGAGCCGGCCGGTCGCCGCGTTGATCACCGGCGCCGCGGTGCTGGTCGTCGGCACCGGTTGCATGGCCGGGTTCAAGCTCCTGGCGCGGAGGCCGCTGTCATGAGCGACGGACGGCACACGCTGGACCTTGAGCCATCTGCGGCGCGACTGCTTGCGTCCCCCGCGCAGGCGAAGGTTCGACTGCTCGACTGGGCCGAGGAACACGACGCTCGTCACGAGCGGTACGGCACGGGCACGCTCGCGCTACGCGGCGCGCTGGCGGTGGTCGGCGGCATGGTGATCGGCCGCGTTCTCTCGGGTCGAAAGCGCGCCGTGGTGCCCGCGACCCGGGCGCGAACCGCCAACGCGCGATGGCTCGCGGGGGCGTTGGCGGCACGCGTGGGTCAATGGCTGCTGCCGTACGCGATCAGCGCCGTGCGGCAGCACTGGAACGGCCAAAGCAGGCGCGATCCCCCTGGCTCGCCCGCGGAAGGCGCGTCGGGGACGGCACGCCTCCCTGGAAGGAGCCCCCTGTGAACCGCACCGTACAACTGGTTCTCATCGTCCTGCTGGTGCTGTTGTTACTGGGTTCGCTGCCGACGTGGCCGTACAGCGCGGGCTGGGGGTACTACCCGAGCGGAGGCTTGGGGCTGTTGCTCATCATTCTCGTGCTCGTGCTCGCGCTGGGCGGGAAGGGCGGCGGCGGGCGGGGCTTATGATTGTTCTGAGGGGGCTGCGCCCGACCGCGTTGCGGAGCGTGCAGATTCGGGGACCGGGCATAGGGTGATGTGCGCGCTCGGGTGCTCAGCAGCCCGCCACGAACGCTTCGATGAAGCTGTCGAAGTCGACGCCGTTCACGAACGTGCTGCGGTCGAAGTCGGCCTCGGGGAGGCCGTAGTAGAACGCCTCGACGAACTCGTCGAAGTCGACGCCGTTGACAAAGCCGCTTCCGTCGAAGTCGGCGGGGCAGCGGAGGCCGACGTAGCTCGTGCCGTCGTCGAGGTTGATCCAGCCGACGTTCTCGCCCCAGGCGCACCCGCGGAGGCGTCGGGCGGCGAAGTCGATGCGCGCGGGTTTGGCGGGGGTCGCCAGGGCGCCGCCGCCGAAGTTGATCCAGCCGATGTTCTCGCCCCACGCGTAGCCGGTGAGGGCGCCGGTGGCGGGGTTGAGGTTGACGCCGTGGGTGGGGCCGGTGGCGTTGGAGTAGGGGCCGTCGATCGAGCTGGTGCTCGCGCCCAGGGAGATCCACCCCACATTCTCGCCCCAGACCCAGCCGCCGACGTGGTCGCCCAGCACGACAAGTCCGCCCGAGGCCGCCGGCGTTCCGGCGTCGCGGAAGTTCAGCCAGCCAATGTTCTCGCCCCAGGCGAACTTGTCGGTGTCGGAGACGTCGCAGAACTGGGCGTGCGCGGCGGCGGTGAGGGCCAGGGCGGCGAGGGTGGTGAGAAGCTTCATGACGGGGTTCCTTGGGTGGTGCGGGTGCGGCGTTCTAGTAGGTGATATTTGCCCATGGGTTGGTGGAGCCGACGCCGGAGCCGCCGGTGTCGCCGCTGACGGCCCATTGCGGGCGGGATGATCAGGCGGAGGGTCAGTACGAGAAGTTGGCGTTGGGGTGGGTGCTGCCGAGGCTGTCGTTGCCGGAGAAGCCGTTGACGGCGCCGGTCGAGAAGGCCCGGCGGTCGATGATCGGGCCGTACTGGTTGTTGGCGACGAAGACCCAGTCGAGGGTGTTCCCCGAGCAGGTGTTCTGGATGATGATGTTGCCGGCGGCGGTCACGTGGATGCCGCGGTCGGAGCCGTTGCATTGGTTTGCTTCGACGCGGTTGTCGGTGCCCGTGACGTGGATGCCGGCGCCGTCGGCGTTCCAGCCGCCGGCCATGCAGGCGTTGCCGCGGATGACGCACCGGTCGCCGGCGAGGATGCAGTCGAGGTTGTTGTAGGAGACCGAGCAGTCGGTGATGAGGGCGGTAAACGAGGCGTTGATGCCGTGGCCGGAATTGGCGTAGACGGAGCAGGCGGTGACGGTGCAGCCGCTGAACGCGCCGATGCCGTTCCCGTCGTTGCGCATGGCCGAGCAATTGTGGACGGAGCTGCCGCTGGTGAGGATGCCGTCGCCCTGGTTGTCGAACGCGGAGCAGTTGGAGATGGCGCAGCCGTCGCGGGTGAAGATCCCGATCGAGCCGTTGTAAGAGGTCGAGCAGTTGGTGACGGCGGAGCCCTGGCCCGCGAAGATGCCCTGGCCGCCGTTGTCGCTGGAGTGCACGCCCTCGATGCGCCCGCCGGTCGCGCCGCTCAGCGCGCCGAGCGCCACGCCGGTGCCGCCCCAGCTGCGGACGGTGCCGTTGACGACGGCGATGAGGCGGAGGCCCTCGAGGGAGATGGTCACGCCGTCGAGCGAGCCGGGGACGCCCAGGAGCTGGAAGCCGTTGAGGTCGAGGGTGACGCCGCTGGCGGCGATCTCGATGCCGTGCTTTCCCGCGGCGCCGATGAGGTTGCCGGTGAGGTAGTAGGAGCCGGGCTGGGTGATCCGGTACAGGCTGGGCGACCAGTCGTTGTCGCCGGGCGTGTTGGTCGCGTTGATGGCGGTGCGCGGCTCGACGTCGGTGAGGGTCTTGTACGACCCCGCGATCGGCCCTGCGGGCGGGTCGAGCGGGCCGGCCGAAACGACGGCGGACCCGATGATCGCGGCGAGGGCGGCAAGGAGGATGACGGGTTTGGTTCGGGCGAGGGTGTTCATGGCCATGCGCTCTAAAGCGCCGTGTTGACTGTCCTCACGCACGTTCGGGGGGCTTTTCGGCAGAAACCGGGTCCCGACAGGCTCAGAACCCAAAGTTCGCGAACGGGTGGTTGGAGTTGGCGACGGCGGGCCAGTTGTTGGTGCCCACCACCCCGACGAGCGGGGCGACGGAATTGCCGGCGACGATCGAGTAGTTGCCGCCCGGGTTGGCGTGCGCCGTGTTCCGGGTGATGATGTTGTTGGTCGCAAGGACGTTCAGGCCCTTGCCGGTGTTCGAGTTGATGCGGTTGGAGTCGATCGAGTTGCCCTCGCCGGCGATGTCCATCCCGTTCCCGTTGCCCGCGCAGAGATTGCCCTCGATCGTGTTGTTGTTCTGAGACGCTTGGATGCCGGCGGTCCCGTTGCGGCTGAAGGTGCTGGCGCGCACGGTGCAGGTGCTGCTGACCGTGACCCCGTACGCGGCATTGCTGCTGGCGACGCACGCGCTCACCGAGCACTCGCCGCCCAGAGCGAAACCGGTGGTGTTGTCGTTGGCGGTGCAGGCGACGAAGGAGGATGCTGACGCGGTGAACCCGCTCAAGCCGTTGGAGAGCGCGGTGCAGTGCTCGTAGGTGGTTGAACCGGCGCTGCTGACGAACCCTCCCTTGGCGTTGTCGGTCGCGATGCAGTCACGGACGGTGCTGCCCTCTCCCACGTACACGCCGGCGTTGAGGTTGTTCGAGAAGATGACGTTCTCGACAATGACGCTGCGACCGCTCCCGCCCGGGGAGGTCAGGTCGGCGCCGTAGCTCCATTGCTTGACGACGCCGTTGCGAAGCGTGAACTCGCCCGGGTAGGCGGTGCACCGGACCCCGATCGCGGCGCCCGACACGCCGGCGAGCGTGAACCCGTTCAGGTCAAGGGTGACGCCCGACGCGGCGATCTCGATGCCGTCCTTCCCGACGACCCCGGTGATGTTGCCGGTGAGGTAGTAGGAGCCCGGATGCGTGATCTTGAAGATACTGTTGGCATCGCCCGGGCAGGTCGTCGCGTTGACCGCCGAGCGCGGTTCGACCTCGGCGAGGGTCTTGTAGGTGCCGGTGATCGGTCCCGCGGGCGGGTCGGTCGGGCCGGCGTTCAGGACCGTGACGCCGGCGATCGTGAGGCAGAGCGTGGCGGTGCAGGCGAGGGCGGAGCGGTTCATCGCGTGATTTCCTGGGGTGTTGCGTGCGGGTCAGTAGGTGAAGTTGGCGTGGGGATCCGTGGAGGCGAGGGTGGACGGCGCGGCGTCGCCCGAGACAGACGCGGCGGCGACGCCCACGCGGTTGATGATCGCGCCGTAGTAGTTGTTGGAGGCGATGCTCCAGTTGGTGCCGT
The DNA here is from genome assembly GCA_044223975.1 of Phycisphaerales bacterium. GTDB lineage: Bacteria > Planctomycetota > Phycisphaerae > Phycisphaerales > UBA1924 > CAZCPB01. The sequence goes on from JBGALI010000004.1 coordinate 159,897, forward strand.
TGCCCGCGCAGGTGTTCCCGATGATGGTGCTGGCGGTGCTGTCCACGTCGATGCCGCGGTCGCCCCGGCTGCAGTGATTCCCCTCGATGTGGTTGTAGACGCCGGTGGCGTGGATGCCCGCGCCGTCGCCGGTGAGCCAGCCGGCGTACCCGGTGTTGTTGTTCCGGATCACGCACTCGGCGTCGCACCGGATGGCGTCGAGGGTGATGAACTTGACCGAGCACCCGGAGACGGTGCTGCCGGTGCTGACGCGGATGCCGTGGCCGGAGCTGTTGCTCACCGAGCAGTTGGTGATGACATTGCCCTGGGACGCGTTGATGCCGTCGCCCTGGTTTGAGTACGCCGAGCAGTTCGAGATCGTGCAGGTGCTTGAGGTGTTGATGCCGTTGCCCGTGTTGCTGTCGGCCGAGCAGTTGGTGAGCGTGGAGCCGGAGTTTGTGCCGATGCCGATGCCGGTGTTGCCCGACGCCGCACAGTTGGCGAGGGAGCAGCGGACGTCGGTGGCGATGCCGCCGCCGGAGTTGCCCCGAGCCGAGCAGTCGGTGATGACGCAGTCGAAGGTGGTGTCGATGCCGGCGCCCGTGTTGATGCTGGACGAGCAGCCCGAGAGCGTGCAGCCGTTGCCGGTGCTGATGCCATCGCCCCCGCTGTCGTACGACGAGGAGTCGGCGACGGTGCAACCGACGCCGACCTGGATGCCGTTGCCGTTGTTCTGGTAGACCGCGCAGTTGGTGACGGCGGCGGCGTTGCCGGTGTGGATGCCGTCGCCGGTGTTGCCGGTGGCGTGGACTCTTTCCACGCGGCTGTTGATGGGGATGGCGGTGGCCAGGTCCACGCCGTCGCCGCCCCAGGTGCGGACCGAGCCGTTGATCACGGCGATGCTGGAGAGGCCGCCCCCGACGACGGTGACGCCGTCGAGCGATCCGGGGACGCCGACGAGGTCGAAGCCGTTGAGATCGAGGGTGACGCCGGACGCGGAGATTTCGATGCCGTGCTTGCCCGCGACGCCGGTGATGTTGCCGGTGAGGTAGTACGAGCCGGGCTGAGTGATCTTGAAGATGCTGGTGCCGGCGCCGGGCGTGTTGGTCGCGTTCACGACGGTGCGCGGCTCGACGTCGCCGAGCGTTTTGAACGTCGCTCCGATCGGCCCGGCGGGCGGGTCGAGGGGGCCGGCGAGTGCCGAGGGGCGGAGGAGGGCGACCGAAGCCGCGAGCACGATGACAACGGACCTGGTGCGGGTCATGGACGGGCTCCCGGACGGTTGCGGCGCCGTGAGACGGCGCGGCGCGTCCAAGGAACCAAGCGAGTTTCACGCGGGGAGCGGCCAACGAATCGGGCGGGCGCGTGCCGCGGGGCGGCGGACGGGGCGCGTCGGCGGCCCTCAAAAACGACACCGGCGTCCGTCGCCCCACGAGCGACGGACGCCGGCATCTGGAGAGGGAGGAGGAGGAAACCGGTGGTCGAGAGGTGACGGCAGCGCTCAGCAGCCGGCCTCGAACGCGATCACGAAGTAGTCAAAGTCGTCGCCGTTGACGAAGCCGTTGCGGTCAAAGTCGGCGGAGTCGTTGCCCCAGTAGAACGCCTCGATGAAGAAGTCGAAGTCGTCGCCGTTGACGAAGCCGTTGCAGTCGTAGTCGGCGGGGCAGACGGTGAGGACGGCGGGGTTGGTGGTGGCTGCGGAGCAGGGCGCGGTGAGCACGCAGCGGACGAGGTAGGTGCTGGCGATGTTGGAGAGGGAATCGCACGTGAAGCCCAGGACGGGGGAGTCGGCCCCCTGGATGGTGACCAGGCGTCCGTCGTAGGCGTAGGTGACGCCGTCGTAGAGATCGGCGAAGCCGTCGGGGGCGTTGGGGTCGCCGATCTGCCACTGGTAGGTGACGGGGCCGGCGCCGATCGAACCGGCGAAGAAGTTGGTGGGGGTGGAGATGCAGGCGCTGGCGTCGGAGGGCTGCTGCGTGATGATGACGGAGTTGGCGAAGGTGACGCTCGCGGCGTTGCTGGTGACCGAGCCGCAGGCGTTGGAGACGACCACGCGGTAGCGGCCGGCGCGGTCCCCGCCGCAGTTCTGCTCGCCGACGCGGAGCTGGTTGGTGTGGGTGCCTTCGTAGTCCCACTCGTAGGTGCGGTCAAAGTCCGCGCACGCGTCCTCGAGGTTGACCCACGTGTTGGGGCTGGTCTCGCGCTGCCACTGGAAGTTGAGGGGCCAGGTGCCCGCCGCGGCGACGTTCATGGCCACGCCGAAGGGCGTCCACTGCGTTTCCGTCCAGTCGGTGGGCCCGACGGCGATGCGCGGCTGGTCGCAGGTGATCGCGGCGCCGTTGAGGTAGAGGATGCCCGAGAAGTAGGCCTGGAGGCTGGTCGAGCCGTTGGTGCAGGTGTTGCGGCCGTCGTAGAGGGAGGCGCCGATGGCGTTGCCGTCGGCGCTGATGCCGTTGGCGATCGTGAGGAGGAGGCCGTCCTGGAGCAGCGCGTTGGTCGGATCGATCGAGGCGATGTAGTCGAGCAGATCGATCGGCTTGCCGCCGTTGATGGTGGGGCGCCAGATGAAGAGGCGCGAGAGGCCGCCGGGCCCGAGCTCGTTGTACTGGGCGGTGCCGACGATGGTGTTGCCGTCGTCGCTGATGGCGGCGGGGTAGAGGGCGACGAGCACGTCGATCGCCAGTCCGTGGTCGCGGTCGACGGGTCGGCCGAGGTTCTGCGGGGTCCACGAGTTGTTGGGCTGGCGGACCCACTTGACGAGCTTGATGCCGCCGGTGCCGAAGGTGGCCTTGTTGAAATCGGGGCCGGGGGCGCCGGCGATGGTGGTGCCGGTGCCGTTCACAGGGCAGAGGGAGGAGTTGTCCGAGATGGAATCGAGCAGGGTCTGGACGCCGTTGGTCCACACGCAGGTGCGGCGTCCGTCGTAGAAGCCGCCCTGGCCGTCGGAGACGGGGCCCAGGTCGAAGCCGGTGATGACGGAGCCGTCGTTGCTGACGTAGTCGGCGCGGGTGGTCGTGGAGTTGCTGGCAGAGGGGAGAGCGGTGAAAGCGTTGGTCTGGGCGTCGAACCGGAAGGCGTAGAAGTTGCCGCAGAGACCGAAGCCGGGCCCGCCGCTGGCGGTGGTGAGCGGCGCCCAGTAGGCACCGCCGACGATGTAGCGGCCGTTGCCCGAGATGTCGTGGGGGTAGTTGATGTTGCCGTCGCAGCGCGTGCCGCCGTAGTAGCGCCCGGACCCCGCGTCCTGGAGGCGCGGCAGCGAGCCGGCGTTGAACCAGCCGGTGCCCTGCGTCCAACGGTGGGCAACGACGGGGATGTTGCAGGGGTTGGGCGGCGGGAGCGGATCGCCGGGCGTGCAGTCTTCCATGGACCCGAAGCAGTAGCCGGCGAAGCAGTTGAGGTTGCCCCAGTTTGAGGTGTTGGGGAGGTCGCTGACGAGTGCGCTGAAGTCCGAGGAGCCCTTCACGAACGACGGGGTGGATGAGACGCCGGGAATGCGCGTGAAGCCCACGCCGCGCTGGTAGGTGTAGGGCACGTACGCGGCAGTCGGACCGGGGGACCATTCGAGCAGCAGGCCGAGGCTCTTGTTGCCGGTGCTGTCGATGTCACTGTTCAGGGATGTGACGACGAATTTGGGCTGGGCCAGGGCTGTGGATGCGGCCAGGGCGGTCAGGAAGGCGACGGTCAGGGGCGCACGACAATTCATCAGCGGCGTCTCCAGGTTCCCACGCACGAACGGGAAAAGCGCCGTCGACGCGTTTCCGCGCCGACGGGCGAAATCGAGAAGCGGATTCAGGCGCGACGGCGACGGGCCATCGCCAGGCCGCCGAGGCCCAGGAGCGCGGCGCTCGCGGGCGCGGGGACGGTGCCTTCGATGAGGATGGCCGCGTCGACGGTGGTGTCGGCCCAGCCGCTGCCGCCGAGGTCGTAGTTCGCGGTGGTGGCGCCGGTGGGGTTGGCGGTCGCGAGCCCGATCTCGGGGCCGAACGGGCCGGCGGCGGCGACGGGGGTGATGCCGACCCACCACTCGCCGGGAGTGAGAACGTTGCTCAAACCTGAGGCCGTGACCTTGTAATACGCCTGGCCGACGGAATCATCGGTGAGGAGCTCGACGGTCATGTCGATGAGCGAACCGCCGGGGAGAACGGTGGGCATGGCGCCGGTCTTGGGCTGGATGTAGAGGCGGCCGGTGGTCTCGGAATTCCAGCTGAAGTCAAAGCAGGTGAAGTACATCGAGACGCTGTTGACCTGCCAGCCTCCGGCGGGCACGGTGACATCGGACGCGGCGTACGCGGTCGAGCCGAAGGGGGGCGCGCCCGAGATGGTGTTGTAGAAGCCGTTGCTGGACCAGCCGAGCGAGGACTGATCCCAGAGGATGTCCGCCCGCGCCGCCGACGCGCCCGCGACGGCCAAGGTCGCGACCGCAAGAACCTGAAGCTTCATTCGTCTGCTCCTCAGAAAAATCCGGTTCCCAGAGTGGTGCCGATCCACACGGACCGTGGAACCACCGGGAGTGTCTTGTCTTACTGGGGGTCGACTGTAACGGGACCTTTCACGTTGAGCAAGATATTTCAATGGATTTCTAGATAGAAAATTCAGTAGGATACTGGAAGGGGTGATCAAGATCTGATAGGCTGCCGAAGATACGGTTGGTCTGAGGCGTAGATCGGTGGGGAAAGGCCGGATATTTGAGCGGGCTTCGTGAAGCCTAATTATCTGAGGAATAAGGACTTGAACCAACTTCCGCAGACTTTGAACCACTTCGAATCTGACGCCCGAAGCGCGGTGAACGGGCTGCGTTCAGCGCTGGCTGATTTGATGGCGGAGGTTCGAGGGGATCCGGCGCAGCCGCAAGAGATCGCGCGGCGTTTCGGACTTGACAAAACCCTTACATGGAAGATCGCTCGGGTCATCTGCGATGACGACTCGCTTGCCGCGGCGGTGCATGTGCCGGGTCGGGCGAGCGTGCGCGCGCTGGTGGAGGCGATGTCGAAGGACGGAGCGCCGGAGGATCGGACGCAGCCGGTCATCGCGGCGATGGACCGGTTCGAGCAGTTCATCACGACGCACTGCGGCGACCGGACGACGTTCGAGGTGATGCTGGCGGGCGCTTCGGGGGGGATGAACCGCAAGCGTGCGGAGGTTTCGCGCAAGTCGTTCTACCAGGGGGCGAGCGCGATCTGGGGAGTGCAGGCGCGGGTGCACGTGAGCCTGCACTTTGTGGCGCCCAACGCGCGCGAGGCTGACCGGCTCGACCTGGCGGTGGTGGCGGGGTTCCTGGGTTTCCGGCGACTGCGTCCGGAGGTGTCGTGGACGGTGGCGGCGATGGCGACGCACGCGGACGAGGGGGTTCCGGTGGCGCACCGGGACATCCGTCCGATGGACCCGGCGCTCAAGCCTGGGGACACGCCGCTGCTGAAGCAGTTCTGTTCATCGCCGCTGCCGGAGCTTCGGAAGAACACGCGTCGGAGCAACGTGACGCGTTACGAGCTGGCGGAGGGGCCGATCGGGATCACTGCCGCGGCGGACTGCATCACGGGGTGGGTGGCCAAGGGCGAGGTGAACCGGTTCCGCGCGCCCGACGACCACCTGGGCGAGCACATCGTGCGGCTGAGCACGCCCGTTGAGGTGCTGTACCACGATTTCTACGTGCACCGCGAGCTGACGTTTGCGATGAAGCCGACGATCCATCTGTACAGCGACCTGCCGGGGGGGCCGGTGTTCCCGCTCGATGGTCTGGACCGCGGGCGCCTGCCGATCGCCGAAGAAATCATCGACCTTGGGGAGGGTCCGCCGAGCACGTCAGCCGCGGACATCCCCAACTACCGGGCGATGGTGGAAACAGCGGCGAAGTCGCTGGACCACACGCTGAAGGATTTCCACGCGTTCCGGTTCCGGATGAAGTACCCGCCGATCCCGGCGCAGGCGCTGTTCCGGTACGAGCTCCCCGAGCGGGCGTGAGCGTGGTCAGGCCTTGGGGGCCGCCTCCTTCATGGGGGGCGGGGCGTGGTGCTCGTGCATGTACTTCTGGAAGTCGTCGTGCAGGAACTTCATGGCGCGGCGGTCCATCATCTTGCGGAACGAGGGCTCGACCGCGATGGACCGCATGCGGGTGTCCCAGCTCTTGAAGTAGTCCTCGGGGATCTGCCCGTTCTTGTAGCTGAACCAGGCGATCTCGAAGACCGAGAGCTGCATGAGGTTGAAGAAGTTCTCGCGGATGTCGCGGTCGGTCTCGAGGCCTTCGACGTCGTCTTTGTAGACGGAGGCCAGCGACGGGTCGTCGACGCGCATCCGCCGCAGCTGCATCTGGAGTTCGACCAGCTTGGTGAAGTTGGCGACGTACTGGGCCCGGCGGTAGGCGCGGAACTGCACCGCGGCGAAGAGGAATGAGGCGGCGATCGCCGTGCTTGAGATCGACTGCATGACCAGCTGGACGCTCTGGAGTTCCATGGGCTGATCGTTGCAGGGCGCGGGCGGTCACGTCGTCCGGGAGGCGTAGATCGTCAGGCGGTGGCCGACCGGGGTCAGGCCGCGCTCGGCGCAGAGACGGTCGCGGAGGGCGATGAGTTCAGGGACATCGATCTGGACGGCCTCGTGGGTGTCGGTGCGGACCAGCAGGTCGTGGGGCTGGCGGCCGTAGACCAGCTGGAAGTGGGACTGCTCGGGGTCGAGAAGGACGCGTTGGATGATGCCGGCGTCCTGGAGGAGCTTGATGGTGCGGTAGACGGTGGCCTTGGAGACGCGGAAGCCGCCGCCCTTGAGCTCGCGCTGCAGGCCCTCGGCCTCGAACAGGCCTTCCTTGCGGATGATGGCATCGAGGATCTGTGCCCGCTCGGGTGTGTACTTCAGGCCCTCCTGGCGGAGCTTCCGGCGGAAGACGGCGCAGAGGGGCTCGATGATCTCGAGTCCGGCGTCATCGTTCTTGGCGAGCGGCTGCAGTGCCATGGCCTTATCCTAAGCCGCGCGAAAGCGCACGCATGAGCCACCCCGCGTCCACCGATGCCGCCGCTTCCGCCCAGCTTCCGGGCGGGGCGCGCGCGCAGGTGTTCATTCTGTCGGCTTCGGCCCTGGTGCTTGCGGTAAGCGTCGTTGCCTTCGCCTCGATCGGTGAGGGGACGACCGTCATCGACGGGGCGCTGGCGGTGATGACCTCGGTGCTTTCGGCGGCGCCGGCGGTGGTGTACGTGCTCGCGGCGGTGGGGCTGGGGCGATTGGGCACGCGGCTGTACTCCGGGGCGCGCGAGCCTTTGGCGCTGCAGGCCGCGATCGGCGTGGCGGTCATGCTGACGCTCAGCCACGCGATGGGGTGGGCGGGGGCGTTCGGGAGCGCCGCGGGCCGGGCCGTGGCGCTGGCGCCGCTGGCGGTCGGGCTGGTGCTCCTGGGATTGCAGATCACGCGGGCGGCGCGGGCAACGGCGCAGGCGAGGACGCGAGCGGCGATCGACCCGTTGTTCATCCTGCTCGCGCCGGGCGCGGCAGTGCTGCTGGTCGCGGCGTGCCAGCCGCCGGGGTGGTTGTGGGCGACGGAGTTCGGGGCGTACGACGCGCTGGAGTATCACCTTCAGCTGCCGCAGGAGTGGCTGGCGGCGGGGCGGCTGGCGCCGTCGGATCACAACGTGTACTCGTACCTGCCGAGCTACGTCGAGGCGGCGTTCCTGCACGTGGGCGCGGCGATGGGGGCGCCGCGGGCGCCGGTCCCCGGCACGATCGGGTTTGGGCTGACGGCCCACGACGGGGCGGGGGGGATTGCGTGCCAGGTGTTGCACGCGCTGCTGACGGTGCTTGCCGCGGGGCTCACGGGGTGTTTGGCGCGATCGATCGTGGCGGGGGCGGGTGGCGAGCGCGAGCGGGGACTGGATGATCGGGCGCAGGGGCTTGCGTTCTGTGCCGCGGCAGGGCTGGTGCTGCTCACGCCGTGGTCGATCGTGGTCGGGTCGCTGGCGTACAACGAGATGGCGGTGCTGGCGCTGCTTGCGGGGGCGCTGCTGGTGTCGTTCGACACCGGGGTCACGCCGGTGCGGCGCTCGGTGCTGGCGGCGTTGCTGGTGGGCACGGCGTGCGGGGCCAAGCCGACGGCGCTCACGTTCGCGGGGATCCCGGTCGCGATCGTGCTTTTGGGGAATCTGCCGGCGCGCGTGTGGCTGCGCGTGGTCGTCATCGGTGCGGCGGTGGGGGTGCTGACGCTGCTGCCGTGGATGGTTCGCAACTGGGCGGCGTGCGGTAATCCGGCGTTTCCGTTCGCGACGAAGCTCTTTGGCGTCGGACGCTGGACGGTCGAGCAGGTGGAGCGGTACGGCGGGGCGCACCGGTTCGACGGCTCGCTCGCCGAGAGGCTGCGGCTTCTCATAGCGGAGGAGCCGCTGAAGGCGGGCGAGCGCGGCACCGGTCTGGCGCGTCACCGCGGGGCGATGCACCCGCAGTACTTTGCGTTGTTTCCGCTGGTGCTGGTTGCCGCGGGGTCGTGTGTGCGCTGGGTGCGCGGCGCAGTCGGGGCGCACCCGCTGCTGCGGCCGAGCGTGCTGCTGGTGCTGGGGCTGCTAGCGCAGGCGGGGGCGTGGTTGTTCACGACGCACCTGCAGTCGCGGTTTTTGCTGCCGCTGGTGGTGCCGGGCGCCGCTCTGATCGCGGTGCAGCTGGGCGGGCTGGGAGCGCGGGGTCCGGGGTCGATGATCGGGGTGGCGCGGGTGTGCGCGGCGTTGGCTCTGCTGGCGCAGGCGTGCGCGTCGGCGTTTATCTTTGTGCTGGAGCATGGGGGCGCTCCCAACCGCGTGCTGGTGGCGGGGCCGGGGTACTTCAGCGGGGAGCTGTTTGCTCGCGAGATGCGCGATGCGGATGCGGGCGATCGTGCCGCGATGCTGGAGAACGCGCCGGTGTCGGCCGCGATCAACCTGGCGCTGTCGGGTGCGGCGCCGTCGATCGAGGCGAAGCCCGGGGCGGTGTATTTCCTGGGCGATGCGACGCCGTTCTATTACTCGGTGCCGGTGGTGTACAACACGACGTACGACCGATCGCTGCTGGGCGAGGCGATGAGGCGGGCGCCGGGCGATCCGGGGGCATGGACGCGCGAGCTGCGCGCCTTGGGCGTGCGCTTTGTGCTGTACGCGCCGAGTGAGATCCGGAGACTTCAGCGGAGCGGGTGGTACGATCCGCTCGTGACCACAGGCACGGTTGAAGAATGGCTGGCGCGCGATGCGGCGCTGGTGCGCGAGTGGCCGGGGGCGGGGCGGGCTTTGTTTGAGCTGCGCGAGCCGGCGGCGGGTGAGTTGCCGCGATGAGCGATGATTCCGAGGTGCCTGGTGCGGAGGGCCGAGCGGACCCGCTCCCTGACGGTCGGGGCTCGTCGTCGATGCTCCGTGCCGCGGCGCAGTTCCTGGGTTTTCTCGTGGGCCTGGCGCTCCTGGTGTGGTGTGTGAAGGTCGCGCTGCGGCCGGAGAACCGCGAGCAACTGAGCCGCTTCCGCGAGGCAACGGCGGGGGAGATCGCGGTGATTCTTGCTCTGTCCGTCGCGAGCCTGGCGGCGAACGGGGCTGTGTTTTGGGTAATGGTCCGGCCCATCAAGAAGATCGACGTGGGGGGCGTGCTCTCGACGAACGCGCTGGCGACGTTTCTGAATTACCTGCCGTTCAAGATCGGGGCGCTGGCGCGCATCGTGATCCACAACCGGCGCGACGGCGTGCCCGTGGTCACGATCGGGGCGTGGTTCGGGGCGGTCGCGGCGGTGCTGTTTGTCGCGCTCATTCCCCCGTGCGCGGCGACGTTCTGGCTCAAGCGGGTGGACGCGGCGTGGTTTGCGGTGTGCGGCGCGGGCGTGCTGGGGCTGGGCGCGGTCACGGTACTGATGGCCCGGGCGCTCGACGGCGCGGTGGGGGCCGAGCGGCTGCGGCGCGTGCTGGCGTTCTTGCCCCTGGGCACGCGGTTCGCGGGCTCGCGGTTCTTCGGGCAGGCGCACGCGGGGATGGCGATCCTGTCGCACGCGCCGACGGTGGGGGCGGGGGTGGCGCTGCGGCTGCTGGACCTTGGTCTTCAGGCCGCGCGGTTCGTCGTGATCGCGCACGTGCTTCACCAGGAGCTGGCGGTGGGGCGGGCGCTGATGGCGACGGTGGCGTACTTCCTGACGGGCGTGTTCAGCCCGGGCGGGATGCTGGGGACGCGCGAGGGTGTGACGGCGTGGCTGTTCGGCGCCGACGGGGCTGAATCACTGGCGGCGGTGGCGCTGCTGGTGGGCGGGGCGGAGATGGTGACGAATCTCACGGGCGCGGCGCTGGGGCTGGCGTACCTGCGGCCGGACCGGCTGATGCGGTGGAAGAGGGAATCCTCGACGTCGGACAGGGCCTGAGCGGGGTGGCACGAGCGGCGTCGGGCGCATCGATCCTGCGGGCGCGTTCGCTACCATCCCCCGCATGCGTCTGGCCCTTGCGCAGATCAACCCCACCGTTGGCGATCTTCCCGGCAACCGGCGCCTCATCGCGCAGGCCGTGGAGCGTGCGGACGCGCAGAACGCCGACCTGGTGCTGCTTCCTGAGCTTGCGGTGTGCGGGTACCCGCCGCGTGACTTGATCTTTGAAGAAGGGTTCGTCGAGCGCTGCGTCGAGTCAGTGCAGGCCATGGCGGCGGAGGCGCCGCGCGGGATCACGATCCTGGTGGGCTGTCCGACGCGCCCCGAGGGCGGCGCGGCACCGGCATCGTGCAACTCGCTGCTGGCGTTCCGCGACGGGAAGCTCATCGCGCGTCACGACAAGCGGCTGCTTCCCACGTACGACGTGTTCGACGAGGACCGTCATTTCCGGGCGGGGAAGCGGGCGGTGACGATCGACGTGACCAGCCGCGTTGGAATCACCGTGCGCGTCGGGTTGGCGATCTGCGAGGACCTGTGGCACGGCGAGGATGTGGGCACGGCGTGGCGCTACGTCGGGCAGCCCGAGCCGATCTCCGAGCTGCACGCGGCGGGGGCGAAGGTGATCGCGGTGGCGTCGGCCAGCCCGTTCGTGCTGGGCAAGACCGACCGGCACCGGGAGATCCTGCGCAAGCACGCCAAGCGGCTGGGCGCGTTCGTGGCTTCGGTGAATCAGGTGGGCGGGAACGACGATCTTGTGTTCAACGGGCATTCGTGCATCATCGCGCCCGATGGTTCGCTGGCGGCGGCGGCCAAGGGGTTCGAGGACGACCTGGTGGTGCAGGAGCTGGGCGTTGGCGCGCGCGGCGTGAGCGACCCCGCTGACGCCATGGCGCTGGACGAGCAGGCGTACCGGGCGCTGGTGCTGGGGACGCGGGATTACTGCCGCAAGACGGGGTTCTCGACGGCGATCCTGGGGCTTTCGGGGGGCATCGATTCGGCGCTGACGGCGTGCGTGGGCGTGGCGGCGCTGGGGGCGAAGAACATCACGGGCGTGGCGATGCCCAGCCGCTTTTCGTCGTCGCACTCGGTGGAAGACGCGCGTTCGCTGGCGGAGAACCTGAGGATCCGGTTCATCGAGACGCCGATCGAGAGCGCGGTGGAGGGCGTGCGGGCCGCGTTGACGCAGACGCTGGGCGTGCTGGGGCAGCCGGCGCTGGGTGATGCGACGCCCGACATCGCCGACGAGAACCTGCAGTCACGGATCCGTGGCACGATCCTGATGACGCTCTCCAACCGCACGGGCTCGATCGTGCTGACGACGGGGAACAAGAGCGAGCTGGCGGTCGGGTACTGCACGCTGTACGGGGACATGAACGGAGGGCTGGCGGTGCTGTCGGACGTGAACAAGCAGCGGGTGTACTCGATCTCGCGGTGGCTGAACGGGCACGCGCGCGAGGCGGGGTTCGCGGGGTCGCTCATCCCGGCGCGGTCGATCGACAAGGCGCCGAGCGCCGAGCTGCGGCCGAACCAGACGGACCAGGATTCGCTGCCGCCGTACGACATGCTGGACGCGATCCTGGAGCGTCACGTGGAGCAGCGGCAGAGCGTGGAGCGGATCGTGCGCGAGACGGGGTACGACGAGGCGCTGGTGCGGCGGATCGCGCGGATGACGGCGCGGGCGGAGTACAAGCGCCAGCAGGCGGCGGTGGGGCTGAAAATCACCAGCCTGACATTCGGGTCGGGGCGGAGGGTGCCGATCGCGCAGCGGTGGGATATGTGAAAGCGCTGCCGCGTTCAGCGCGGCTCGGTCTCGGCTTTCAGGCGCGTGAGCAGGTCGCGGACGGGCTTGGGGATCATCTTGTGCGGCGCTTCGGGTTCGGCGGGTGCCGACGGGGGCGCGGGATGGGGTGAACCGCTTGCCGCGCGGATCACGCCGGTGGCTTCGCGTGCGAGGGAGATCGTTTCGTGCAGGGCGCGCTCGAGATCGCGCTGCGCCGCCGCGGCTTCTTCGGCGCGCTTGGCGGCGCGATCGGCGTCTGCTTCGAGTTTGCGGCAGCGGGCCTCGTGCTCGGAGAGGAGCGTGGAGGCGGCGCCGAGAGTGGCGGCGAGGCTGCCGCGGGCTTCTTCGGCGGCGCGGTTCACGGCGGCCAGCTCGCGCGAGGCGGCGACGACGCGGTCGGTCAGTTCCTGCACCGGGCCGACGATGCCGGCGAGTTCGGCGACTCGGCGATCGGAGGTGTCGAGCAATGAGCCGGCGGCGCCCTGAGCGTTGGCGAGACGCGCTTCGGATTCGCCGGCGCCGGCGCGAACCTCATTGAGAATGGTCTCGAGCTCGAGGCGCGACTGGCCCGTGCGTTCGAGGATTTCGCGGTTGAGCGCATCGGCCTTGGCCGAGCTCTGGTGGAGCAGGGCCTGGAGGCGGACCTGGGCGGCGTCGGCGGCGCCCTGGGTGCGGCGCTCGAGTTCTTCGGCGCGGCGTTCGACTTCGTCGAGGGCGGTGCGGGCCGACTGCACCAGCGATTCGCTCTTGGCGGTCTGTTCGCGGGCGGTCTGGATGAGCGTGGTGGCGGCGGCGGCGGTGTCGTGGTCGAGGGAATCGATGGATTTGCGTGCCGCGGCGATGACTTCGCGCGAGCGGAGTTCGACCTCGCCGGTGCACTTCTCGGCATCGCGGACGAGGCCGCTGAGGCGGTCGGCGCGGCTGGAGACGTCGGTGTCGAGCTTGGACACCAGGGATTCGGCCTTGGCGAGGGCACGCTCGTGCAGCCCGGCGAGGCGGTCCTGCATCTCGTCGAACTTGGTCTTGAGGTGATCGTCGATGCGCTGGCGGAGGGCCTCGAGGGGGCCCTGGGCCTCGGTGTGCAGGGTGCCGACGCGCTCTTCGGCGCTGGTGACGAGCTGGGTGACTTTCTTTTCGAGGGCGGCGGTCTTCTCGGCGATGAGCGAGTCGAGCGACTTGGAGACCTGCTCGGCCATGCGGTCGCGGTCGGTGGCGAACTGCACGATCTGCTCGGCCTTGGAGACGCGCTGCTCGAGCGTCGGCATGATCTTGATGGCGGTCTCGAGGCGGGCCTTGATCTCCTTGGTGGCTTCGCGGAGGCCATCGGAGAGGGCGCGAACGTCTGCCGCGGCGGTCTGGAGCGACTGGCCGCGGGCGGAGGCGTCGGTGATGAGGGCCTGGAGGGTGGAGGCGAGCTCGGTGAAGGCCCGCTTGTCGATGATGCGGGGCGTGAGGAAGACCTCTTCCACGGTGTCGGCCGGGGACCGCAGGATGGTCGGTGATTTGGGTTCGGCGGGCTCGGGCATGGCGTCGTCCTGACTTCCCACCGGGTCTCCGCCCGGCGGCCCAAGTGTACATCGAACGGGCTCGGCACGCCCGACTCGCCGAGCCTCGCCGGGCGTGCCATCCCCGGTCTGCGTCTACGCTTGGGGCATGTCTAGCGGTTCTCTCGTCCGCCGGTCCAAGGGGCCGGATTCTGAGTCAGCCACCAAGGTCCGCCTGCAGCGCGTTCTCGCCGACGCGGGAGTGGCGGCGCGCCGAGCGTGCGAGGTGATGATCGAGGAGGGGCGGGTGAAGGTGAACGGGGAGGTCCGGCGGAAGCTGCCGGTCTTCGTGAACCCCGAGACGGACCATATTGAAGTGAACGGCCGGCCGCTGTCGCGCGAGTCGATTGCGCGGCCGCGGTACTCGTACGTGATGCTCCACAAGCCGGCGCGGGTGCTGACGGTGGGGGCGGACGAGCCGGGGGCCGATCGGCGGACGGTGATGGACATCGTGAAGCACCACACCGGGGCGCGCTTGTTCCCGGTGGGGCGGCTGGGGTACGACGCGACGGGGCTGGTGCTGATGACCAACGACGGGGAGCTGGCCAACCGGCTGACGCACCCCCGGTACGAGGTTCCACGGACGTACCACGCGCTGATCTCCGGGACGCCCGACGAGGCGACGCTGTCGCGCCTGGAGCGTGACATCCACAAGTTCCAGCTGCTGGAGAACCGGGCGATCGGGCGCCGGCGGGCGGGGCGGGTGTCGCTGCGGGTCATCGGCAAGCTCGAGGGCAAGACGGTGCTGGAGATCACGCTGCGCGAGGGCGTGAACCGGCAGGTCGAGCAGACGCTGGAACTGGCGGGGTTCCCGATCAAGAAGTTCATGCAGGTGACGCTGGGGCCGATCGAGCTGAGCGGGCTGGCCGAGGGCGGGTGGCGGGACCTGGAGCGTGGGGAGTTGGCGGCGCTGCGCAAGGCGGTGCGTGACAACGCGACGTCGGAGCAGAAGGAGCCACGGTCTGAAAAGGATCCGCGTGGATTCCGACCCAAGCGTGGGCCGGGCGGTCCGCGCGGGCCCCGGCCCGCGGGTGGGATGCGGCGATTGAGCGGTCCGCGGTCACCGGATGCGCCGGGGGAGTCGCGTGGTTCGTACGGCTCCGGTGGCCAGCGCGGTCCGGCCGGACCGCGGAACCCGCGTGGTCCCGGGGGGCCGAGCGTGCCGCGTGGTCCGGGAGGGCCGCGGGGTCCGCGGGATGGGAGGTCGGGCCCGGCGCGGGGCGGCCCGGGTCAGGGTCGTCCGAACCAAGGTCGTCCGAATCAGGGTCGTCCGAACCAGGGTCGTCCGAACCAGGGTCGTCCGAATCAGGGTCGATCGGGACAGGGTCGGCCGCGATAAGAGAGTGATTCAGAACTGACGGGTAGAGGGGGTAGAGGCAGGTGAGACACCTGCCCCACTGGATTGGGTAGGCGTTCAGAAATGACTTCTTGGGAGGCGTGCTCTCGATGCCCGAGTCCAACGGCCAGCGTCCCCGGCTGACTTCGAGCACGCGACTGGCGCGCACTGATGTGCGGCGCGGCGGGATTCTCGGTGTCATCGATGCGTCGCTGGAGCGCGTGGCGGACCGGCCGTCGCTGGTGGTGCAGCTCTGGCACGTGGTGCTGATGGTGGTGATGGGGGCGCGGAAGGCGCAGATACCCCGGATGGCCGCGGCGCTGTCGTACCGGACCATCTTCGGTCTGATCCCGGTGCTGGTGGTGAGCTTTATTTTCCTGGCGGCGTTCTCGAGCCAGGAGGTGATGACGGCGCGGGTGCACGACATCATGAAGTTCGCGGGCCTGACGGAGATCACGCTGAACCAGCCGGCGGCGGACGAGAGCGCGCTGTTCGAGGGGGCGAGCTCGACGCCGCTGGACCAGTGGATCGAGGGGCTGGTGAACCGCGTGCGGAAGCTGCCGCCGGGGGCGCTGTCGATCATCGGCGTGGCGACGCTGATCTACGCGGCGATCTCGATGCTGATCGAGATCGAGATGACGTTCAACCAGATCTACATGGCGCCGGGGGGGCGGACGTGGGTGCGGCGGGTGGTGCAGTACTGGGCGCTCCTGACGCTGGGGACGATCGGGCTGGTGGCGACGTTCGCGGCGCAGGAAGCTGCGCTGGAGTTCGTCCGAACGATCCACATCGATTACCTCACGGGGGCGCAGACGGCGCTGGTGTGGCTCATGCAGCTGCTGCTTCCCGCGGTGGTGAGCACCATGCTGCTGGTGTTCGTGTACATGACGGTGCCCAACACGCGGGTGAAGTTCGTGCCCGCGGTGACCGGAGCGCTCCTGGCGTCGATCCTGTGGGAAGGGTGCAAGATCGGCATCCGGATATACGCGGAGAAGTCGGTGGGGTACTCGACGCTGTACGGGCCGCTGGCGCTCCTGCCGCTGTTCCTGCTGTGGGTGTACGTGACGTGGATCATCGTGCTGTGCGGGCTGCAGGTGGCGCACGCGCTGCAGACGTACAGCACGGCCAAGGCGCAGGGGTTGACGCGCTCGGTGCTCGCGACGCTGGGGCTGGTGAGCGACGCGGCCGAGGCGCGGCGCTCGCTGGTCGTCGACCCCGCGTCGGCGCTGGTGCTGATGGTCGCGGCGGCCGAGCGGTTCCGGCTGGGCAAGGCGAGCGAGCACAGCGCCCTGTTTGCGGCGACGGGGATCGACGAGCGGGTGATCAGCGAGATGCTCGAGCGTCTGGCGGGCGCGGGGCTGCTCCACCGGATCTCCGGCGGAGAGGAGGACGGTTCGTACTCGCTCTCGCGTCCGCCGGAGGCGATCCCTGCGGGGGACGTGCTTCGCGTGGGCGAAGAGCTGAGCGCCGTGGACCGCGAGCGTGCCCCGAAGCTGCTGGGTGACCTCGCTGAGGCGCGGGCCCGGACGCTGTCGGGCAAGACGCTGGCGGATCTGATGGGACCGGCGGCGGGAACTCCGGTGCACTCTCAAATGCCGAGCCCCGCGATGCCGTCATCCGCGGCACCGCGGTAAATGGTGGAGCGCGCCTGCGGTCACTTCAGCGCCAGCGTGTAACGGGAGAACCTGGTGTCCAGTTCCCAGCCGAGTTTTTCGTAGAGGGCACGGGCGGGGGTGTTGTCGTGGGCGGTGAGGAGGACCAGGCGGGTGGCGCCGGACGCTTTGCCGAAGGCGGCGGCGTGCTCGAGGAGGCGGCGGGCGATGCCGGCCCGGCGGGATTCTTCGGCGACGTAGAGATCGTTGAGGGTCCAGATCGGTGACATCGAGACCGACGAGAAGGTGGGGTAGAGCTGGGTGAAGCCGGCGACGGCGGCGCGGGGGCCGAAGCCGCGCATGGCGACGAAGATCGCCGAGTCACCGGCGCTGATGCGCTCGCCGATGAAGCGGCGGGCGGCGGCGGGGTCGGGGGGCTGGGCGTAGAACTGGCGGTAGCGGTCGAAGAGGGGCGCGACGAGGTCGACGTCGCCCAGTCCGGCGCGGACGATGCGGAGCTCGGTGGTCACGGCCTGCTCCTAGCGCGGCCAGGTGTTGTTGGCGAGGTTGGTGTCGGGGAGGGCGCGGTCGGGATCGATCTCGACGCGCTTGATGCGCTTGCCCTTCTTGTCGAGGGTGACGGTGAAGCGGTCGGCGGCGAACCAGGCCTCGACGGGGAGCGTGCGCAGCTCGGTGGTGTCGTCGTCGTAGGTGACCTTGTACTCCAGGGGCATGACCATCTTGCCCAGGTTCTGGAAGGTGATGGCGCCCACGCCGCGCTTGTCGATGAAGTCGGCGCGTTCGACGGCCTGGTCGAGCGTGCCGCTCTCGTAGAACCACTCGCGCCAGAACCAGGCCAGGTCCATGCCCGCGCCGTTCTCGATGCAGCGGAAGAAGTCGGAGGGGCGCGGGGACTTGAAGGCCCAGGCGCTGACGTACTGGCGGAAGGCGGCGTCGAAGCGCTCGGGGCCAAGGACGTAGTCGCGGAGGAGGACCATGGCGGTGGCGGTCTTGGCGTACTCGAGGGTGCCGAGGCGGCCGCCCAGGATCTGGTCGGCGGGGATGTCGACGGGCTGCTGGCGGGCTTCGAGCATGGACGGGACGAACTCGCGGGCGTCGCCGCGGCCGCCCTTCTTGTCGTCGTAGCGGGCGCGGCCGGCGTAGTAGTTGATGAAGGTGTTGAAGCCCTCGTCCATCCAGGCGTGGCGGCGCTCGTCGGTGTTGACGGTCATGGGGAACCAGTTGTGCCCGATCTCGTGGGTGGTGACGCCGAAGAGGCCGCGCTCGTCGTTGCGGGCGCCGCAGAAGATCACCATCGGGTATTCCATGCCGCCGCAGACGCCGTTGACGTTGGTCGCGGTGGGGTAGGGGTAGCGGAACCACTTGCCCGAGTAGTGCTCGATGGAGAAGCGCAGGTCGTCGACGGCCTTCTCGTGCCAGAGGGGCATGGCGTCTGAGCCGTAGACGGCCTGGACGAGGACACCGGTGCCGTCGCCCCAGTCGATGCCCGCGGCGTCCCAGATGAAGGCGCTGCTGGTGGCCCACGCGAAGGTGCGGACGTTGTCGGCGTGGAAGCGCCAGGTGACGGGGCCGTCGCCGGGCGGACGCGAGGCGCGGTCCTTCATCTCATCCTGCGAGCGGATGACGGTCGTCTTGGTGGTCTTGCGGGCCGCGGCAAGGCGTTCGATCTGGGTGGGCGTCAGCACTTCGGGCTCGTTCTGAAGGACGCCGGTGGCGATGACGATGTGCGTGCGTGGCACGGTGAGGGAGACGTCGAAGCTGCCGACGTTGGTGTAGAACTCGCCCTGGCCGAGGTAGGGGAGCGTGTTCCAGCCGTAGACGTCGTCGTAGACGCACATGGCGGGGAACCACTGGGCGATCTCGAAGATCGGGCCCTCGGGCGTGGTGGAGATGCCCATGCGGTCGGCGCCGTAGTCGGGGATGACGAAGGAGTACTCGATCTCGACCTCGAGCTGACCGGAGTTTGCCGCGCCCTTGGGCTTGAGGGGCGTGTCGAGGTCGATGCGGCCGACGGTGTCGTAGGCGCGGAGCGTGGCGGCGTGGCCGTTCACGGAGACCCTGGAGATATTGAACCCGCCGGAGAAGGGGTTGCGGTTGCCGAAGCGGCCTTCGTTCTCGCGCATGCGCGAGTTGGCGCTGTCGGGGCGGAAGGCGTTCTGCTCGAGGTGGAGCCAGAGGAAGGAGAGTTCTTCGGGCGAGTTGTTGGTGTAGAGGATCTTGGCGCGGGCGGAGATGGACTTGTTCTGCTCGTCGAGGACGGCGGAGATGGTGTAGTCGGCGCGCTGCTGCCAGTAGGCGGGGCCGGGGAGGCCGGCGGCGGTGCGCACGTTGTTGGGGTCGGGCAGATCGAGCGGGCTGAAGATGGTCTTGCCCGTGTGGGGATCGGGGGCGCGGAAGTCAAGGTCCGCGGCTGGGGTGGATGCGTGGGGGGTGGACGCGCAGCCGCCGAGCAGCGCGGCGAGGCATGCGGCGGCGAGGGAACGGGCGTGGGTGGACATCGCGGGCTCCTGAGGGGGAGGGCATGGTACAGGAGCGGGAGTGGGGAGTGGGGAGTCGGGAGTGGGGAGGAGTTTGGGTGACGGCGGGCCGGGGGACCTGCCGGCGGCGGATCGCGGATGTTTCCCTGTAGGTCGCGGGGCGCGAGGGGGCCAAGAGTCCAGAGATCGACCTTGCCGCGGGTCGGCGCGGGCGAGTTCCGTCGGCGTCCGGCGCGGCGCCTGGCCGAGGGGAGGTCGCACCATGAAGTGGCTGACCCGGGAGCGTTGCGGTGATTCGCGTGCGGGGCGGAGATCAAGCTCGGGGAGGACGGCGGATCCGCCGGCGTTCTTTGAGGCGCTCGAGCAGAGGGCCTTGCTGAGCGATCCGACGCCGATCGCGCTCAACGCGGCGGGGAGCGGGTCGGCCTTGGCCGTGTTCAGCGGGTTCTACGACGTGCACACATTCAGCTTCGTGGCGCCGTTCAGCGACATCATGAGGGTGGAGCGGATCGAAGATCAGATTCTGCTCTCGACGATCCTGACGATCCGGCCCGCAGGAGGAAGGGCGACCTCGGTAGCGGCTACGCCCGGTGATTCACAGCTCAGCGCGAGCGTGTACCGGGACTTTGCGCGGGTTACGGCGGGTCAGACGTACATCATCGAAATCATGATGACGGGCGGCAACACCTCGGGAGGCAGCGCCCACCTGAATGTCGATCGCATGCCCGACGACCATGCCGACACGGGCGAGTTCGACAAGGCCACGGTGATCACCGAGCCGTATGGGACGTACTCGATCTCGGCCACGGGAGTGTTGGAGGCCGCGACGGACGCGGACTTGTTCACGTTCACGGCCTCGTCGTACGGTCTGACGGACGTGTGGGTGCAGCACGGCTCGGACTACGGCACGCGCCACGTCCGCGTGGACGTCAGCGTCTTCGACGAGGATCATCGGCTCGTGGGCTCCTTCACCGGGCCGTACTCGACCGACCAGTGGGGGCAGGTGAACTCGTCGGGGCGCACCGTGCAGGTGCGCGGGGCACCGGGCCAGCGGTTCTACGCGCTGGTGACCGACAGCGGCACGAACTTCGGAAGTTCAAAGGGGGACGCGAACACGTACCGGGTGCAGATCGTGACCAACCAGCCGTCGTCGATCCCCTCGCCGCTCTATGCGCCGCTGGGCGGCGCGGTCTCCGGCGCGGCCAACGCGCGGGGCGACCTGGGGCTGGGGTTCGTGAGCGAGACCGGCCGGCCGTCGATGTTCATCGAGGACGCAGGCGCCGCGTGGAGCGCGGCGGATCTTTCGGCCCTGGTCGGGCAGTCGAAACGCGCGGGAGCCCCGGCGACGTGGGCCGATCCGAAGGACAACTCGGTCGGCGTTGCCGCGCCGATGTCGGACGGCCTGCGGCTGGCGTGGCGCGACGCGTCGGGCGGGTGGCACGAGCGGAACCTGACGGCGGAGGTCGCCGGGGCCGGGATCATCGCGTCGGACGTGACGGTGTTCACGACCAGGGACGGGCGCCTGGCGGTGTCGGGGCTGGGCATCACGGGCGACCTGCTGCTCTATACGCAGACGGGCGCGGTGGGCGCGGGCGGCCGGTGGGAGTGGACGTTCACGAACCTCGCGGCGAACGACCTGCGCGCGCACGGCCAGTCGATGCCGAAGCTGATCGGCCCGCTGACGAGCTACGTGACGGACTGGAACGGGCTGAACATCGCGGCGCTGGACAAAGTCGGGCGCGTGCAGGTGATCTGGTGGGCGCCGGGGATGGAGCACTGGCGGACGGATGACCTGTCGGCGCTGACGGGCGCGCCGGCGCTGCAGGGGAGCCTGAGCTCGTACCTGACGCCGTGGGGCGGGATCAACCTCGCGGGCCTCGACGTGAACGGGAAGGTCTCGGTCACGTGGTGGGCGCCGGGGATGAGCACCTGGGCGACCAGCAACCTCAGCGACCTGATCGGCGGCCCGGTGCTGAACGCGGGGAGCGTGGCGAGCTACGTGACGCGCTGGGGCGGGCTGAACGTGGTCGGGCTCGACGCCGGCGGGCGCGTGGTGGTGTACTGGTGGGCGCCCGGGATGGACGCGTGGCGCGTGGACTCGATCAGCGACGTCGTCGGGGACGCGACCGTGGAGTCGGGGTACAGCCATCGGCCCATGCGGCCGGCGGTGAAGATCACCGGGGTCACCAACGACGCGACCGGTGACATCAACCTGCTGGGCGTGTCGGCCTGGGGCGAGGTCGTGCGGTACTTCTGGCAGATCGGGGGCTCGTGGCAGCACGAGAACCTGACCGTGGCCGTGACGCCGTGAGGGATGCGGCCGCGGGGGTCACTTGTCCGTCAGCGGGCGGCCCTGGGTGAAGCGGTCGAGAAGATCGATGGCGTCGTCGCGCACCTGGCCGGCTTCGTGGGCCATGAGGGCTTCGCGGAGGGCGGCGACTTCGGGGGTGAAGTCGGCGTCGGGGTACTTGCGCGCGGTCATCATGGCGCCTTGCGTGAGGCCGCGGTAGGAGAGCATGGTCTGCTGGTCGTAGAGTGCGGGAGCGGTCTTGATGTCGCGGGCGAGGAGTGAGAGGGAGGTCCGGACGGCGGGGAGCCAGGCGGGGTCGGGGGTGGGGGACATGCGGATGAAGTTTGCCGCGTACTCGCGCTGGCGGGGATCGGGATCGGCGAGACGTTCGGCGAGCCGCTGGGTGAGGTCGGGGAGCGCGGCGATGCGGGCGAGGGCGGCCTGGTGATGGGCCTCGGTCTTGTCGATGAAGAGGTGGGCGAGGAACTGTTCGAGGGGGGCGTCGTCGGAGAGGGCGGCGAGTTCGTCGGCCTGCTGTTTCTCTCGCGCGATGTCGTCGAGGCGGTTCTGCTCGATGGCGGCTTGGCGCTCCGTGACGCGTGCGGCGTCGGCCTTGATGGAGTTGACCTGCCACATCACGAGCATGCCGGCGCCGATGACCAGACCGATCGCCCCGAGCCCGGCGAAGGGCCAGGCGATGAGGCGCGGCCACGAAGACGTCGCCAGATGCTCGGGGTTGGCCCAGAGCGTGCACACGAGATAGAGCTGGACGAGCACGGGCATGGCGATCGCGCCGAGGTTGGCGGCGGGGACGGTGAACCACTTGGCGCCGCCACTCCAGGCCAGCCAAGCCAGCGAGGCGATCACGCCGAGGCCGGCGTGCGCGGCGATGGTGATGAGCGCGGCCATGCCGGGGCGCGGGGTGAGCCAGGCGAACTTGTCCTGCGTTATGCAGCAGACGAGGGCGACGAGCGTGAACGTCCAGCGGAAGCCGAGGCCGAGGAAGACCATGGAGTAGCCCATGGCGTCGGGGCCTTTGAGCGGCGCGGCGGTGAAGAAGGAGGTGGCCATCGCCAGGCCGAAGGTGATGAAGAGGGCCAGGACGAGGCAGAGGGTTCCGATGAGAGAGGCGGCCATGGGGAGGAGGATAGTGGAAGGGAGGGGAGATGGTGATGGAGGTGATGGAGGTGATGAGGAGATGAGCAGTTGGGGAGGGGGGATGGGTAGCGTGTAGACTGGTGCGGCGCGGATTGGAAGGAGATGGGTGTGGGCGCATTGAGACGATGGGCGGCGGGTGCCGCGGCGGTGAGCGCGGCGTTGCTTGGCGCGTGCGCTGGCGGTTCGGCGGAGGGTGATGGTGCGCGCGAGAGTGCCGTCTCGGAGCGGTTTGCTGCCGCGCCGGGGATTCTGGAGGGGTTTGAGATCGGTCCGGACCCGTTGGCGTACCGCTCGGGCGATCGCGTGCTGATCGGGCTGCGCGTCGAGCGAAGTTCGGGAGTGGTCGAGAAGTACCTGAAGCTCACGCTGATCAGCGATGCGCCAATGGACGACGGTTCGTTCTCGTTCGACGGGCAGTCGGGGCGACTGGAGGCCGCCGTGCGGTCCTACCTGGCGTTCGCGGAGGCGTACGACGCGCAGGGGAAGGAGCTCGGCGCGACGGTCGTGAGAATCCCTGCCGTGGGGCTGTACACCGGCGTGTTCGACTACGCGTCGCTGGCGGTTGAGTCCGCATCGTGGGACGAGGCGAAGAAGCAGGCGGCCAAACGTGACCAGGCCCTGCAGGAGCGGGCGTCGGTGGCGCTGCTGTCGTTGATCATGCACGGCCGGATGCTGCGCGACACCAAGGAGCTGAACGAACTGGCGGAGGGGATGATCCGCAGGCCTGGGGTGTTCGACCTTGTGCTGGGCGGCGGGTTTGAGATCAAGGACGGGACGCCGTCGAGAACCGGAGAGCCGGTGGTGCTGGGGGGCTCGGCGCCGATGCCTTCGGTCGAGGTGAACCAGGAGTTCTACTACGGGTGGACGATGCTGGGGCGGTTGTCGGGGACGGTGGTCCGCAGCGTGCCGCCGCTGGGGCTGGCGGGCGGGCTGGTGTCGGGCATCGCGGACAACCCGGGTCACGGGCCGCGGATCGAAGTGAGGCTGCTGGCGGCGCGGCGGGGGGACGGTGAGGCGTGGACCCCGGAAACGCCCGTGTTCGTGCGGCGGAAGTGAAGGGGGCGGCGCACGGGGCGGGAGATTCGCGGCGCGGGGCGGACTACTCTTTGGTCACGATGATCCTGCTCTGAGCCGACAAGCCGAGCCTGGCCGCTGCCCGAGCGATGCGTCGCGATCCGCGGCGTGCGGCCCCATCCCTTACATCGAGCGTGGAGCGAGTTGGTACCTCCGGCGCGGGCGCGAGGCGCCGCGGCGGATCAGCGTGTGGAGCGTGTATGCCGATTGCACAAGAGCGTGAAGGAATCCAGGTCCAGTCGGAGCGGGCGGTGCTGGCGGCGGTGCGGCTGCCGACTTCGGTGTACGACCACGCCGATCCGTTCGGCGAGCTGCGGGCGCTGGCCGAGCAGGCGGGCGCCGTCGTGGTGGGGGAGTTGACGCAGAACTCCAAGAAGCCCGTGGCGGGGACGTACATGGGGGTGGGGAAGATCGAAGAGCTCAAGCAGCTGTGCGTGGCGCTGGAGGCCAGCACGGTGATCTTCGATCACGACCTTTCGCCCAAGCAGATCGCGGGGATCGAGAAGGTGGTGGGAAAGAAGGTGATCGACCGGTCGGAGCTGATCCTGGACATCTTCGCGGCCCGCGCCAACTCGACCGAGGCGCAGCTGCAGGTGGAATTGGCGCAACTGCAGTACACGTACCCGCGCCTGAAGGCGATGTGGTCGCACCTTGAGCGCATCGTCGGATCGGGAGGGATCGCGGGCGTGGGGACGCGCGGGCCGGGCGAGATGCAGCTGGAGATCGACCGGCGGCTGGTGCAGTCGCGGAAGAACGACCTGCAGAAGGCGATCAAGGTCGTGCAGGACCGCAAGGCCCGCGAGGTGATGGCGCGCAAGGCGGAGAACTTCACGGTCGGCATCGTGGGGTACACCAACGCGGGCAAGAGCACGCTGTTCAACTCGCTGACGACGGGCGGGGCGTACGCGGACAACCGGCTGTTCGCGACGCTGATGACGCGGACGCGCCAGTGGGACCTGGGGGGCGGGCTGAACGTGCTGCTGTCGGACACGGTGGGGTTCGTGCGCGACCTGCCGCACAACCTGATCGCGGCGTTCCGCGCGACGCTGGAGGAGGCGACGCACGCGGACGTGCAGCTGATCGTGGTGGACGTGGCGGACGCGGCGGCGGACCTGCAGTACCAGACGGTGATCAAGACGCTCGACGAGCTTCAGGCGGAGGTGGACAAGCGCGAGGAATCGGGGAAGACGCCCGCGGCGCGCCCGCAGCGGATCGTGCTGCTCAACAAGGTGGACCGGCTGAAGGACAACGCGTCGCTGCTGGTGTGGCAGGAGAAGGCGCCGGGGGCGATCCCGATCTGCGCGCTGTCGCCGCAGAAGGGTGCGGACGGGAAAATGGTGCCACGGCGGGGGCAGGACGAGCTGATCGCGCAGATCCGCGAGCTGGCCAAGGGGCGGGTGGAAGAGCTGGAGATCACGGTGCCGATGCGGGAGTCCAAGACGGTGCACCTGATCGAGAACCTCGGGGAGGTGCTGGAGCGCGAGTACGACACGACCGAGGTGAAGCTTCGCGTGCGGATCGGGCGCAGCCAGCTGGACCGGATCCGGGTGGGCGGGGCGAAGATGATGGTGCGGACGATGAGCGGGGAGGAGCTTTTCCCGCCGCGGACGGCCCGGAGCAAGGGGTGGGAGGGGAAGGGCGTGTGATTTCTGATGCGGGAAGTCGGATTTCGGACGTGCCGGAGCGGCGATCCGGGGCCGTTTGCGGTGCCGGGGATTGAAGGAAGGTCACATCGGGCCGGGCCGGTTGAAAACGGGCCCCATGAGGCGGATACTTCCTGTTCCGAGCGTCGGGCCGACCGGCGTGCGTGCCACCTTAGCTCAGTGGTAGAGCGATGCTTTCGTAAAGCATAGGTCCAGGGTTCAAGTCCCTGAGGTGGCTTTTTTCACCCCTCACTCTGGGTGAGCCGCGAAGCCGGCATTCATTGGTGCTTGTGCGCCATCGCCGCGCGGGTCGCAACACATTCCGCAACCTGTGCGTGAATTCCCGGCCGCGGGGGCAGGAGACAGCATGGACTGGATGACCTGGTACAGCGGCCTGGCAAAGCCGAGCTGGACGCCCGCCCCGGCGACCATCGGGCTGATCTGGACGATCCTCTACCCGATCATCCTCGTCACGTTTGGATTCTGCTTCGTCCAGGCGTTTCGGGGCAGGCTCGGCTGGATGACCCTTCTTCCGTTTGCCATCAACCTGGTCGCCAACATCGCCTTCATGCCGATCTTCTCGGGGCTGCGGAGCGTTCGTCTGGCGAGCGTCGACATCCTCGTGGTCTGGATCACGATCATCTGGTTGGCGGTGGCGATCTGGCCCCATTACCGATGGGTCGCCGTCGCGCAGGTGCCGTACTTCCTGTGGGTCTCGATCGCGACGGCTCTGCAATTGAGCATCACGGCGATGAACTGGGGCCGTTAGACCCGCTGCCGTTCGAGGTCAGGAGCCAGGATCGGGCATGGCTTACTCCGCGGAGTGTTGAGTCCCTTTACGCCGAGTTGTCGGCGGAGTTGCAGGTCAGAATCGAGCACTCCCGCAAGGTGGCCTCGGACGAGGTTCCACCGCGAAAGAATGCGGACAAATGAACAGTCAGCACCGCTGAGGACGCGCAGCGCCTGGGGCGTGCATGCGGCCAGTCTCGCGCGCGCGTGGCCGCGGTTACGCTGTTGCCATGAACGCTCCACGAATCCCGGTCCGGGTGGCTGCGTGGTTGCTCATGACGCTCCTCACGCTCCTGCCGGCGCTCGCCTGGGCTTCTGAAGACGCGAGCGCCGGACCGACGCTCTGGTACCGCCAGCCCGCCAAGAACTGGAACGAGGCCCTGCCCGTCGGCAACGGCCGCCTGGGCGCGATGGTGTTCGGCGGCGTCGGCGAGGAGCGGCTGCAGCTCAACGAGCAAACGCTGTGGGACGGCTACCCGCGCGATCGCACCAGTCCCGAGGCACTCCCGGCACTCACAGAGGTCCGGCGGCTGCTCTTTGAAGGTCGGAACGAAGAGGCGACCAAACTCGCCGGCGCGACGATGATGGGGCGGCCGGACACGATCGACTCGTACCAGACGCTCGGTGACCTGCTCATCGGCGATCTTGACGAGCCGGCCGATCTTGCCGTTCCCACCGGCTCGGTGGTTGCGGCGACCTACCGGCGCGAGCTCGACCTGGACTCGGCGATCGCCACAACCACTTACGAGAGTGGTGGGGGCACGATCACCCGTGAGGTCTTCGCGTCGGTGCCCGACCAGGTTCTGGTCGTTCACCTGCGCGCCTCGCGTCCCGGAGGCATCGGTGTCAGGGTCTCGCTGTCGCGTGCCAAGGACGCCGCATGCTCCAGCGAGCAGAACGACGGGCTGGTGCTCAGGGGGCGGATCGACCGGACGCACCACCAGACGGGGCTTCCGGTCGGTATGCGATTTGAGGCCCGGCTGCTCGCCCGCGGTGACGGAGGAACTATTTCCAGCCGGGATGGCGTGCTGACCATTTCGGATGCGAACAGCGCGACCATCCTGCTCGTTGCCGCGACGGACTATCGAGGCGGCGAGCCCGAGGCGCTGTGCCGCGCCGCGCTCGAAAAGGCGTCGGGATCGTCGTTTGCGACCCTTCGGAGTCGTCACGTTGCGGAGCACCGCCGGCTGTTCCGGCGCGTAGCGTTTGACCTCGGCGGGCAAGAAGCCCGCGCCAAGCCCACCGACCAGCGCCTTGAGGAACTTCGGCGGGGCGAGCCGGACCCGGACCTGGAGGCGACGTACTTCCAGTTCGGACGCTACCTGCTCATCAGTTCGTCGCGGCCCGGTGGCCTGCCCGCCAACCTCCAGGGACTCTGGAACGACCAGCTCAAGGCCCCCTGGAACAGCGATTACCACACCAACATCAACCTGCAGATGAACTACTGGCCTGCGGAGGTGTGCAATCTTGCCGAGTGCCACGAGCCGCTCTTTGACTACATGGACTCGCTCGTCGAGTCGGGCGCGCGCACGGCGCGGGTGCAATACGGATGCGGGGGCTGGGTCGTTCACCACCTGTCCGACGTGTGGGGGTTCACCGTGCCGGCCGACGGGATTTGGGGTGTCTGGCCGATGGGCGCGGCTTGGCTTTCCCAGCACCCCTACGAGCACTACCGATTCAGCATGGACCGGGAGTTCCTGGCGACCCGGGCCTACCCACTGATGAAGGGCGCGGCCAGGTTCGTGCTGGACTTTCTGGTCGAGGCCCCTCCGGGAACACCCGCCGCGGGGCGGCTGGTGACGAGCCCTTCTCATTCGCCGGAGAACGTCTTCCGCAAGGCCGACGGAACCGTGTCGAGCTTTACCTACGGCGCCACCGTGGACCTGGAGATCGTGCACGATCTGCTCACCAACACACTGGAGGCGGCGACGACGCTCGGCGTGGATCCGGACCTCCGCGCCGAGATCCGCGCGGCGCTTGATCGACTCGCACCGCTCCAGATCAGCGCGCGGACCGGGGCCCTGCAGGAATGGATCGAGGACTACGACGAGCCGGAGTCGGGCCACCGTCACATCTCGCATCTCTTCGGGCTGCACCCGGGGCGCCAGATCTCCCCGCGCGCGACGCCGGAACTGGCCGGCGCGGCACGGGCGACGCTGGAACGAAGGCTGGTTAACGGGGGCGGGCACACGGGATGGAGCCGCGCGTGGATCGTGAACTTCTGGGCCCGACTCGCGGAGGGCGGCAAGGCCCACGAGCACCTTGTGGCCCTGCTCACCAAGTCCACCTTGCCGAACCTCTTCGACAACCACCCCCCATTCCAGATCGACGGGAACTTCGGCGGCACCGCGGGGATCGCCGAGATGCTGGTGCAATCCCAGGAGGGAGACCTGGTGCTCCTGCCGGCTCTGCCTTCGGCATGGCCGTCGGGGCGGGTCACGGGCCTGCGGGCGCGGGGTGGGCTCGAGGTGGACCTGGCCTGGAAGAACGGTCGGCTTACGCACGCCACGGTTCGGGCGTCAGCGGACGGTGCATGCACTGTCCGTGCGGGCGTGCCCATCGCCTGTCCGCAAGGAACGCCGGGTCCTGACGGGAGGAGCATCGTCCTGCCGCTTGGTCGCGGACGGACATTTGTGATTCGCCCCGTGTGATGCGGCATGGGGCGCGCTTGCGAGGCAAGGTTGGGCTCACCGCGACTTGGTGCTGACGCCCTCCCGTGATACCACCGGGCGGGCACATCTGGGGGCTTCTGGGTGTCGGGCATGTCGGGGTCTCCTTGTCAGCGACGGGCGGAATGCATGTTGTTTCCCGCGGGTACTGGCCAGTCGAGTGAAACCGCACGGGCCGCTTTCGTTATTCATGGGCCCAGGGTTCACGTCCCTGAGGTCGGTGCCGCGCTCTCGCGCAATCCAAACACTTCGCGGCGACCGACGCGCGAAGGATGAGTGCATGAACCGACTCTGGACGGCGGCGGTTGCGGCGTGCGCGGCAGGTGTTTGCTTCGGGCAGGTCTCGCTGGTGGCGACGGGGAGTTTCCCGGCCGAGGCGCGCGATCTCTCGGGGCTGACGGACACCGTGGCGGGCGTGCCGCACGACCGGCTCGGCGGGATGGGATCGGCGGTGGCGTGGACGGGGGACGGTTGGACGTTCGTGATGCTGGCGGATCGCGGGCCGGCGGACGGCGCGGCGGCGTATCACACGCGCTTTCACGTCGTGCGACTCACGCCGGACCTGGACGCAAAGCGGGTCGCGTGCGAGGTGGTGCGGACGGTGATGCTGACGGCCGAGAGCGGCGCGGCGTTGCCGGGGAACAGCGGCGCACTGGACGCGGCGGACCCGGCGCGGTCTCCGCGATTTGATCCCGAGGGCGTGCGCGTGGCGCGCGACGGAACGGTGTACGTGAGCGATGAGTACGGGCCCTGGGTCGACGCGTTCTCGCCCGAGGGCGGGCGCGTGCGTCGGTTCGAGATACCCAGGGCGTTCCGCGTGGAGCGCCAGGACGAGAAGCCCGAGGGTGAGCTGCCGCCGACGAACGTGAAGGGACGCCAGCCCAACCGCGGATTCGAAGGACTGGCGCTGTCGCCCGACGGCGCGACGCTGTGGGCGATTCTTCAGAGCCCGTTGATCCAGGACGGCGCGCTGAACGCGAAGCTCAAGCGTGTGGGCGTGAACGTGCGGGTGCTGGCGATCGATGTCGGGGTCGGGTCGTCGCGCCAGTTCGTGTACCCGCTCGAGAGCGCCAGGCACGGCGTGAGCGAGATGCTGGCGATCGATGAGCACCGCATGCTGGTTCTGGAACGCGACGGCGAGCCCGGCGCGGCGGCGCGGGTGAAGTGCGTGTACCTCGCGGACTTTGCGGGCGCGACCGACGTGTCGGGAGTTGGCGAACTCCCCGCGGGCCCGCTGGCGCCGGAGATCCGGGGCGCGACCAAGAGGCTGGTCATCGATCTGCTGAGCCCGGCGTTCGGGCTCGCGGGAGAGTCGTTCCCGGAGAAGGTTGAAGGCCTGGCGTTCGGGCCGGACCTGCCTGATGGACGGCGGACCCTTGTGGTGACGACGGACAATGACTTCAAGGACGGGGCGCCGTCATGGGTATGGGTGTTCGCGGTTGAGCCCGGGCTGCTTGCGCCGAAGTGAGTTCGTGGCGCGTGGCCGCGCGGGCGCCGCCTTCAAAAACAGCAAAGCCCCGGCCGGGGGGCGGTCGGGGCTTTGGGTACGAACGGATGTACGGAGCGCCTGCCTGGCGAGCCGAAATCCGCGAGGTGTTTGCTTAAGCGCTCCGACGGCGGCCGGCGACGAGCCCGGCGAGGCCGATCAGCGCGATCGAGCCGGGGGCGGGGGCGACGTAGACGCCGGGGCTGCCGACGTCGGAGGCGGGGGAGACGGCGGTGAAGGAGTTCTGGGCGTCGCCGACGATGGACTTGAGCCAGGTGGCGTCCTGGTTGCCGTAGGGGCCGCCGCCGTCGGAGCGGTAGCGCCACACAGAGACGCCGTTGGCGCGGACGGTGCCGGCGAAGATGGTGTCGTCGAAGGTGAGGCGATCGACGAGGTTGGTGCCGGCGTCGTAGATGTTGATCTCGTCGCCGCGCCCGAGGTTGTTGGCGTTGGCGGCGACGATCTTGACGGAGGCGCCGAGGTTCCAGCGGGCGCGGAAGCCGGCGTCGGCGGCCTCGGTGATGATGACGGCCTCGCCGGGCGCGACGATGCCGAGCGACGAGAGGCTGGTGGAGCCGGGGGCGCGGCTGCTGTCGTCGAAGCTCCAGCCGGTCATGTCGACGGGCGTGGCGCCGACGTTGGCGAGTTCGACGTACTCGAAGAGCATCGAGGTCGTGCCGTTGAGGGCCTGGTACTCGTACTCGGTGATGCGGATGTCGGCGTTGGCGCTGGCGGCCGCGACGAGCAGCGCGCCCAGACCGATCGTGAGCTTGTGCATATCTCTCAACTCCTTGGGTTGCGGACGGTGTGGTCCGACGCGCGGCGTACGCATCTGTGGAAACGCGCGTCGAGCGGGGGAAGGTACCGCGGAGTCTGCGCGCTTTGAACGGGCGCGGCGCTAAACGATGGTGAAGAGTGCGCGGCGCATCTGAGCGCAGTCTTCACACGGGCTTTGCACGGTCTTGACAGAACGGTGCGCCGCGCCCGCTAGTCTCCGCCCTTGCTTGAGGAGTCGCGTGAGATGAAGGCACGGGCGCGAATTCGGCGGCGCGGGTTCACGCTCATCGAGCTGCTCGTCGTGATCGCGGTGATCGCGCTGCTGATCGGTCTGCTCCTGCCGGCGCTGGGGACGGCGCGCGAGGCGGCCCGCCAGACCAAGTGCATGAGCAACCTGCGGCAGCTGGGCTCGGCGAGCATGGCGTACGCGCAGTCGGCGCGGGGGTATTTCTGCAGCGGGCCGATCGACAACCGCACGACCAGCGGGTACGGACCGATCGATACGACGGGGTGGGCGGCCGACCAGGTGCGCGGCGGCTTCGGCAACCCGGGGCAGATGCTCTGCCCGTCGAACCCGGGGAAGCTCAACCAGAACCTCGCGTACACGCGGGTGAACGACAAGCCCTACAAGAAGCTCAGCGAGGCGGAGATCGTCGAGCTGGTGAGGGCCGGCTACAACAGCAACTACACGCAGTCGTGGTACATGGCGTACACCGAGGTGCGCACGGTCACCGACACGGGGCTTGATCCCAAGCGGATCAAGGACGTGCGCGGGCCGCTGAACGAGAAGTACCTGGTGACGGTGCCCCCGTCGCAGGTTCCGCTCTTCGGCGATGCGCGCACCGACAGCGACGAGAACGCCAAGCTGCTGGGCGAGACCTACCGCGTCGTCAAGAGCGTGACCGACGGTCCCGAGCCGACGGGCACGGGATGGGGACGCCAGGACTACGCGGACTTCGGCCCCGCACACGGCAAGAGCAGCTACATCGTGACCAACAAGAAGCAGCACGACCGCGTGTACGGGTCGATCGGCTTCGCGGACGGGCACGTCGAGCCGTTCAAGGACCTCAACCGCGACGGCGAGTTCGGGTGGGGCCCTTCGCGCAGCGAGTCGACGGACGCGTACCCCGAGATCGAGGGCAAGGTGTTCGGCGGCCACCTGACCAGCGGGCGCTTCTGGGATCCGACGACCAAGTAAGTTCATCCCTTTCTTTTTCGGAGTCAATTGAGATGAGAATCGCAGCCCCCAGGTGCCTCGCAGCGTTCCTGGCCATGGCGGCCGGGGCTTCCACGGCACTCTCGCAGGTGGTGATCAACGAGTTCTGGCAGAACCCGCCGGGCTCGGGGTCCAACGACGAGCTCAACGAGTACGTCGAGATCTACGGCACGCCGGGCATGAAGCTCGACGGTTATGCCCTGGCCGTGGTGTGCGGCGGCGAGGACCCCGACGGCGACGGCATTCCCGGCCCGCTCGTGGCGGGCGATCCCGGCGATGAACTGCCGGAGATCGACGAGGCGTGGTCGCTCGACGGGCTGACCATCGGGGCCAACGGGTTCCTGGTGCTGTACAACACGACGAGCGGCGGCGTGTCGAACATCCCGGCGCTGCTGCCGGCGCAGACCACGCGCGCGAGGATGAAGGACGTGAGCATCCCGTCGACCGACGTGGGCGGGAAGATCAAGAACGACAGCTCGTTCACGCTGGTGCTGCTGCGGAAGCGTCCGTTCCACTCGCTGAACGGGAGCGGGCAGAGCGTGTACGCGGCCGGGTACGCGTGGCGGAAGGACATCAACCCCGACGGCGACTTCAACAGCCGCCTGGACTTCGGGTACGAAACGGCGATCCCGGGCACGATCAGCCTGCCGCAGACGGGCATCGTGTCGCTCGACCCGTACCAGATGGTGGACGACGTGGCGTACTCCAACAGCGGCGGCAAGGAGTACGTGCGGAGCAACGAGCAGCGGATCAGCGACACGGTGGGGTTCCAACCCGACGCGTGCTCGCGCCTGTTCTTCTTCGGCGCCAACCCGCACCGCGGCAGCCGGCTCAACTCGCTGGGCGAGATGGTGGACACCAACATGGCCGACGAGGAGTGGGTCTACGGCGAGACGCTGGCGCCCGCGTCGACGCGGAAGTACGACCCGACGGCGGGCATCGGCGGCCCGACCGACCAGAATTCGCCGGTCCGGTACAACGACGCCGGGCAGGTCGACCCGCAGGGGTACTACCTGATGGACGACATCAACCTGACCGGGTTCATGGTGACGCCGGGCACGTTCAACGACGTGGATTCGAGCGGGAGCGGCGGGAGCAACGTGGTGCAGTTCCGCTTCGTCGAGGGCGACATCAACTTCAGCGGCAAGTGGGACTGGATCGATTCCGAGCTGGCGCAGTCGCTGCTGGGCGCTTCGCTCGACGACACCGTCACGCTGGTGGACGACCGCAACACCATCGTCACCGGTGACGACGTGACGTACACCGGGTGGAAGTGGCAGGGGCGCGAGTTCCAGACGGTGCTGACGCTTATGAACATGGACCCGGCGGACGGGCCGGGCGGGACCAACGCCAGCGTGGTGACGGCGTCGGACGTTGCCGCGGCGTTCCGATGCCCGGCGGACTACGACAGCAACGGCTTCGTGAACGGCGACGACTTCGACTCGTTCGCGCTGGATTTCTACTTCGGCCTGCCGGCGTCGGACTGGGACGCCAACGGGTTCGTGAACGGCGACGACTTTGACGGTTTCTCGGCGGCGTTCGTGGCCGGCTGCTGAAGCCGGGGGTCGACTCAACGATTGAAAAGGCCCCGGCGCGCGCCGGGGCCTTTTTCATTTTGATGGTGTGATGTCGCAGAGTGCGGCGATCAGGCCGCGTCGCGCTTGAGGTTCATCGTCCCGTTCGACGGGGCCGAGTGGTGCGCGGCTTCGGTGCCGGGGGTGTTGTTCCACGCGCCGCCGGTCGGGTAGCCCTGGGTGTAGGTGTGGGCGAAGAACGGGTTGAAGCCCGGCGTGTAGTTGGGGGTGTACGCGCCGTAGGAGGCGGGGGTGAAGGGCGATCCCTGGGCGGTGTTCTGCCAGTAGTTCTGGGCGTAACCCGGGTTGCTGTTCTGGCCGTAGTTCTGCCAGTAGTTCTGCCAGTAGTTCTGGCCGTAGGGCTGGAAGCAGTTCTGGGAGTAGCCGGGCGTCCAGCTCGCGGTCCAGTTGCCGGGGTAGGACGGGCAGGAGTTCTGGTTGAAGTAGGCGAGCGGGGTGTTGAAGCCGCTGTTGCCCGTGCCGCCAAAGGCGGAAAAGGGAAACATCCCGTTGGAGCCGGGCATCGTGTTGCAGTTGTACGGCTGGGTGCCCGTGAAGCCGCCCGTGAAGCCGTTGGTCCAGGGCGTGTTCCAGGTGTTGCCGGTGAAGTTCGGCGTGCCATACCCGTTCCAGAAGTTGCTGAAGTTGGGGGTCCAGGCGGCGCCGGGGTAGGTCGCGTAGCCGGTCACGCCGGTGAACTCGGCGGGGTTGGAGCAGAAGGTGTTCTGGTACCAGGCCCAGGCGGCGTTCGACGCGGGGTTCGTGTTGTAGAAATTCGGGTAGGTGGTGCCGGGAAAGCCGCCGGTGTTCTGGCCGTTAAACGGGGTGGCGTTTTGGTTGGTGTACTGGCCATTGAAGAACTGGCCATTGAAGGGGCTGTTGAACGGGGTGTTGAAGCCGTTGGTCCACGCGCCCGGGGTGTTCCAGCCGTTGGTGCAGCCGTTCGAGGAGCTGGTGGGGTAGAAGGGGTTGAACGCGGCGGTCGCGCCGGGCCAGCACTGGCCGTTGAAGCTGTTGCCGAAGGGCTGGGCGGCTCCGGGGAACCAGCCGGTGAACCCGCCGGTCGCGAAGCCGGGGTTCCAGCCGCCCGTGAAGCCGTTGAACGGCGTGAAAGCGGGGGTGCCGAAGCTGTTCGTGAAGCAGGGCGTCATCATGGATCGGGTACCTTCTTTTGTGGCGACATCGCGAGTCGGACACGAGTCTGAGGCGCGACGTGCCGGTGGAGCACGTTCCAGGTCGCATGCCGCGGGCGCGGCCTTTCCCTGGAGCAGGGCGACCGGTCTTGACGGCGACGACGGGGATTCCTCTGCCGCGGGGCCGGCCGGGGAGTGCGGCATGACATCGGCCGTGCGGGGGGATGACTTTGGAGCGGAGCTGTCATTTGCAGGGGAAACGCCCCAATCCGAGAACCGGCGTGGCTGGTCGCCAAGTTCGCCGTGTGTACGGTGTGAATTGCGAGTGGATTGAGGGGCGGGCTTGACGACCGGGCGGCAAGCGGCTCAACTGTGGGTGTCGGTGCGCCGGGCGTACTGATGGGGCGTAGCGCAATGTTCCGATGGAACTTGCGGTGATGGCCCGCGTACTCGCATGTGGAGCCGCGGCGAGGGCAATGCGCCTTCGGTCGTGCTTTGGGCTTCGGCCGCCCACGGGAATGGACCGGTCAGGTGAAGGAGCGACTCATGAGCATCCGTCGGCACCTTTCGATTCTTCTTCCCGCGGCGGGGCTTGCCGCGCTTGTGGGCGGGGCTTCCCTGGCCAGCGCACAGACGAGCGGCGGCGCGTCGTTCGTGAGCACCGGCAACCCGCAGCGTGACACGCTCAACCGGATGATGAAGCCGGTGACGGGCGAGTTCAAGGAGCAGCGGGTCGAGGACGCGCTCAAATACATCGCCGAGTTGACCGGGGCGGACATCGAGCCGCTCTGGATCGACGAGCAGAACACCACAGGCCTCGACAAGGAGAAGCAGGTCTCCTTCAAGTTCAGCGGCATCAGCGCCCTGAAGCTGCTCGAGCGGCTCCTTGAGAAGTGCACCGACGACACGGCCGGCGGCGGGAACTCGTGGCAGCTCACCGAGAGCGGCGCGATCCAGGTCGGCCCCAAGTCGCGTCTGAACAAGTACAAGAGGATCGAGATCTACGACATCAACGACATGCTGCTGGTGGTGCCGGACTACACCAACGCTCCGCAGTTTGACCTCCAGAGCGTGCTGCAGAGCAACTCGGGCGGCGGCGGCGGGCAGAGCCCGTTCCGCGACACGCAGCAGCAGGGCACGAACCTCGGGCCGGGCGGCGTGGTGATCAAGAGCCGCGAGGAGCGGGCCAAGGACCTTCAGGACCTGATCGTGCAGCTGGTGGACACCGAGCAGTGGGTGGACAACGGCGGCGACGGCGGTTCGATCCGCTACTACCAGGGCACGCTGATCGTCAACGCGGCGGACTACCTGCAGCGTCAGATCAACGGGTACCCCTTCTGGCCGCAGCGTCAGACGACGTACGGGCAGAGCGGCGGCCGGCGCTTCGTGACGTTCAACGGCACGAAGAGCTCCAACAAGGTCGACGGGTTTGCGCCGCACGCGATCACGGGAACGGCCGGCGGCGGCGCGGGCGGTCCTCCCGGCGGCGGCGGCTGATCGGCACCGCAGAACTCAACGATTGAACGACCGGCCGCGTGGAGCGGCCGGTTTTCTTTTTGGGCGCCGGTTCGAGGAGATCGGGGTGGAGTTGCGCGCGTGGTTCTCGGCCAGCGCCGCGCGAGCGGTCATCCTCCAAGAGCGATTCATCGACGCGATTATCGAACCGGGCGGATCGTGCGAGCGCGTCCGGGCGCGGCGCGGCGGGGATTCTCAAGTGCGTCTTGGGCGGGGCCGATGCCACCCGGGCGGTCTTTTCCTCACGGAGTGCGCACCATGCTCTCGACTCGTCGCCACGGGCGTCATCTTTCGGGGTCACTCCTTGCGGTGGGCTTGATGGCCGTCCTGCTGCAGGGCGCCGGGTGCGCTTCGAGCGGCGGCGCTGCCGCGCAGGCGCCCGTGCCCGCCGCGGCCACGGTCTCCGCCGATGCCCGGTTCCTCGAGTCCGCCGAGCGCTCCAGTGCATGGGCGGTGCGCATGTCGAACCTCGTGATCGCCAACGGCGCGAGGTACGAGGTGAAGGCGGCGGCCAAGTCCATCCGGGCCCGCGAGAACGTCAACCTCTCGATGCTCGCCAAGGAGCGGGCCCGATTGAAGATGCCCGCGGGGGTCTCTGACTACCGCACCGACGCCCGCATGGCCGCGGACGTGGAACGGCTCGCCGCGGCTTCGGGCAAGGAGGCCGACGACCTGTACATCCAGAACATGCTCGAACAGCGCCGCGACATCATCTCGGCGGCGATCCTGGCCAGGCCGGATCTGGCGAGCGCATCGCTCGAGGTCTACGCCGGCTCGATGCCCTCGGAGCGAGAGAAGGATTCCGCGGACCTGCGGCGCGTTCAGTTTGCGACCAGCGCGGTCCCCGAGAAGTCCCGCGCCCAGCTTGGCATTCCTGCCGGCGCGGCGACCGGCGTGCAGACCGGCGTGCAGACCAGCCAGCCCACGCCTCACACCAGCCGCACCGCCTCGGTCCCCCACTGAGGCGGGACGGTCGGGTTGATGAGGCGGTACGCTGGGTGAATGAGCGAATCGAACCGGCGTGAGTTCGGCGGGCCGCCGCGCGTGGTGCCGTTTGCGCGGTACGAGCCGGGCGTGGCGCCCGAGGTCGGGGCGCGGCGGTTCTACGAAACAATGAAGCAAAGGCGAAGCGTGCGGCAGTTTTCAGCCGCGCCTGTGCCGCGCGAGGTGATCGAGTGGTGCGTGCGCGCGGCGGGGACAGCGCCGTCAGGGGCGAACAAGCAGCCGTGGCGGTTTGTCGCGGTGTCGGACCCGGCGCTCAAGAAGGAAATCCGCGCGGGTGCGGAAGCCGAGGAGCGCGAGTTCTATGAACGGCGCGCGACGCCGGAGTGGCTCGCCGATCTGGCGCCGCTGGGGACCGACACGAATAAGGAGTTTTTAGAGATCGCGCCGTGGCTGGTGGTGCTGTTCAAGCTGGCGCGTGATGACCCGGACGAATCGGGGAAGCAGGGGCAGGTGTATTACATCAACGAGTCGGTGGGGATCGCGGCAGGGCTTTTCATTGCCGCGGTGCACCACGCGGGGCTCGTGACGCTGACGCACACGCCCAGCCCGATGGGGTTTCTGGCGAAGATTCTGAAGAGGCCCGAGCACGAGCGGCCGTACCTGCTGCTGCCGGTGGGGTATCCGGCGGAGGGGTGCGTGGTGCCGGATATTCAGAGGAAGGGGCTTGGGGAGATTCTGGTGTTTGAATAGGTGAAGAAATTCACCACAGAGACACAGAGTCACGGAGACGAGATCCACTGGGAGAGATCGGCGTGCCACATTCGGGGCAGGGGGAGTTCAAGGGGAGGCCGGTGAGGGGGTAGCGGCATTTGGGGCAGGAGTTGGGTGGGATGCGGCGGAGGTGGAGGTACCAAATGAGCGCGGTCGGCAGTGCAACGCACGCAACGGGGACCCACAGTGGAAATGTGCAGTGGTAGAACGTTGTGGCAAATGGGAATGGCGTAGATTGCCAGGAGAACCACCACCATCGGAAGGGCCGATGGTGCCGGCTGAAGTACATTCCAGGAGCGGTTTCGTCTGTAGATCTGACGACAAGGTCTCCGGTCTGCCACGCGACGTATGCGGAACCGGCGTCGATGCTCACGAATTCACGTGAAGACTTCCAGTCAAGAGTCCATCGCGCGCTTCCAATCCAAATCACCAAAAGAATCGCGCACACCGCCGTTGTGAGCCAGCGAGCGCTTCTTCCGAGGCAAGTGCGGATTGCGACCACGGGTGAAGTCTACCCGATGGCCCCAAGATCACGGTGATTTGCTCGCGATGTTCGTTATGCACGAGGCCGGTTCTGTGGTATGCTGGCATCGCTGTCCGGGGCGCCTTTGTGCGCCGTGCGGGAGGTCGTCCCGAGGTTCTTCTCGTGGAGGGTCCCAGCGATGACGACGGCGATGGGCACCGATGTGATCAAGGCTTTGATCAAGGCCGCGCGGGAGGCGTCGGCGCACTCCTACTGCCCGCACACGAAGTACGCGGCAGGGGCGGCGGTGATGACCGACGACGGGAAGGTGTACACGGGCTGCCGCGTGGAGAACGCGGCGGCGAGTCTGTCCATGTGCGCCTGCCGTAACGCGATCTTTCACGCCGTGACGCAGGGGCACACGGAGATCAGCGCGGTGCTGCTGTACATTCCGGGGAAGGTGGTAAAGGCGCCATGCGGGTCGTGCCGGCAGGTGATCCACGAGTTTGGGCCGACGGCGGATGTGTACTGCATCTGCGACACGCCGGAGGTGTACCACCGACGGCTGAAGGATCTGTTGCCCGATGCGTTTGGTCCGGAGCTGCCGTGATGTGGGATGTCGGATGTG
The DNA here is from genome assembly GCA_044223975.1 of Phycisphaerales bacterium. GTDB lineage: Bacteria > Planctomycetota > Phycisphaerae > Phycisphaerales > UBA1924 > CAZCPB01. The sequence goes on from JBGALI010000004.1 coordinate 199,090, forward strand.
GGATGTGGGATGGAGGAGAGTCTTTCGGGCTTCTTCACATCCGACATCCGACATCCCACATCCGACATCGAGTCACGCCGCCGCCCGGGCGGGGGGCGGGATGAGGATCCTGGCGACCTCCTCGGCGGCGAGTTCGGTGCCGAAGAGCCGGCCTTGGGCGTAGCCGCAGCCCAGGGATTGCAGGAGCGCGAGCTGCTCGGGGCGTTCGACGCCCTCGGCGACGACCTTGAGCTTGAGGTGGCGCGAGAGTTCCATGACGGCGTTGAAGACCGCGATGTTGCGGAAGACGCCGCCCTCGCTGGCCAGCAGCGAGCGGTCGATCTTGAGGATGTCGACGGCGAGTTCCTGCACGGCGTGGAGGGAGGAGTTGCCGGTGCCGAAGTCGTCGAGGGCGACGACCAGGCCGAGCTTGCGGAAGCCGACGAGAAGTTCCTTGACGCGGTTCTGGTCCACGCTGAGGTGGGTCTCGGGGATCTCGACGCAGACGTGCGCGGGGTTGACGCCGGTCTCGCCCAGGATGCGCTCGATGCGGGCCAGCAGATTGTGCTGGAGCAGCTCGGCGCGTGACACGTTGAACGTGACGATCGCGCCGCCGGCGCGGGGCCCGTCGCGGTTGAGCGCGCGGGACTGGATGCACGCGGCACGGGTGACCCACTGGCCGATGTCGGGCATGAGGCCGATCTCTTCGGCGAGGGGGAGGAATTCCATCGGGGAAATGCGGCCGCGGCGGGGGTGGTTCCAGCGGATGAGGGCCTCGACGGCCAGGGGAGTGCCGCTTTCCACGGAGACGATGGGCTCGTAGACAAGCTCGAAGCCTTCGCCTCCCATGGCGGAGCGCAGCTGGCTCTCAAGCTCGAGGCGGTCGAGCGCGACGCCGCGCATGCGGGCGTCGAAGAGGACCCAGCGGCCCTTGCCGGCCTGCTTGGCGGCGTACATGGCGATGTCGGCATCGCGGATGATGGACTCGGGGGTCTCGTGCGCGCCCGAGACGACGACGACGCCGACGCTGGCGGTGGAAACGACGGCGTGCCCGGAGATCTCGTGCGGGTTTGAGAGGGCGCGGGTGAGGGAGTCGGCGGACCTCAGGACCGCGTCCTGGTTCTCCATGCGGTCGAGCATCACGACGAACTCGTCGCCGCCCAGGCGGGCCAGGACGGTGCGCTCGGAGGCGTCGGTGCCGGCGGAGATGGCAAAGTGCGAGCGCAGGCGGGCGGCGATGCTCTGGAGGAGCGCATCGCCCACGCCGTGGCCGAGGCTGTCGTTGATGACCTTGAAGCGGTCGAAGTCCAGGTACATGACGCCGACGTGGTAGCCGGCGATCTGGCGCGAGCGGTGGAGCGCATCGCGGAGCAGCTCGCGGAGACGGGCGCGGTTGGCCAGGCCGGTGAGCGGGTCGTTGAAGGCCAGGCGCTGGAGCTGGGCCTGCGAGCGGCGGCGCTCGGTGATGTCGGCGAGGGTGATGAGCAGGCCGTACGCAAAGCGAGTGACGGTGAGGAGGACCCACCGGTCGGTGGCGCTGACGTGCAGCTCCTTGCGGAGCGGGAGGTTGGAGTGCCAGGTCTGGAGGGCGTCCTCGTAGATGCCGCACTCGCGGAGGATGCGGAGCTCGCGCCCCAGGATCGTGCCGATGAGGCTCTCGGCGCAGGTGCCCAGGAAGGCCTCGGCGGCGGGGTTGACGAGCTGGAACTCGAAGGAAGGTTCGGCGCCCTCGGGGCCGTCGACGCTGCGGACGAAGATGACGCCGTCGATGGAACTGCGGACGAGGCTGCGGAGCACGCTCTGCGACTCGCGAAGTCGGGCGATCTCGTCGGTGGCGCTGCCGTTCTTGGGCGCGGTCGTGCGCTCGAGTCGGGCGAGCACGACCAGGGCGACCAGGCCGCACAGGGCCACGACCACGGGCCAGGCCTCGACGGCCATGAGGTTGGTGGGCAGGTCCTTGCCGGGGTTGATCTTCCACGCCGCCAGGAGCAGCAGAACACCGCACGCGGCAATGGCCATGAGCGAGAGGGTTTGCAGCGGCAGGGCGGGGCTGGGGCGCACGGGCTCGGCGGGCGCTTCCTGCGCGAACGCGATGAGCCGGCTGCGGAGGAGTTCGCGCCGGTCCTCGGCGGAGACGTTCACGAACTGGAGGCCGGCGGCGAAGCAGCCCACGCGCACCCTGCGGCACCAGACGGCCCGGGCGGTGATGGTGAGTCGTCCACGGTCGGGGTGGGCGAAGACCACGCGCTGATCGCCCTTGAGGGGCCGGTCGGTCAGGACGCGCATGCCCCCGGCGGAGATGTCGAGGATCTGCCCGAGGCTGCACTGGGCGCCCTCGCCGCGGAGGCGCCCGTGGCCGCGCCGGTCGGCACGGCGCGCGTCGTCTGTGCCCGGCGTGGGCGCAGCAACATCAGAACCGGGCCGGAGATCCCCTTGGCGAGGCATGGGAGCGAAGATCGACCGGTCGGGCGTGCCGGTGCACCGGCACATAAGAGACGAGCCCCAAAATCAACGCGGGGTCCGTACCGGGGCGGAAACCCCAGCGCGTCCCATACAAGCGGCCCCCGGACGGGGCGGGCGGGCGCGGGGCGTCACTGCTTCTCGGACGGTCGTGGCGCGGACTCGGCGCGGTCTTGCGCGGCCCGGGCGGTGCGGATGGACCGCGCCCTCCCGTGAACCGATAGCACAGGTGCCTCTCTTGAGGTCCAGGAGTTCTTGCGCATGCCGCAGAGCGGGGTGTTGATGCGCCGGTGGCTGCCACGCGGGGAGACGTTGGTCGCCTCGGCGGGGTTGTCGCTGGCGGGGGTGCTGACGGCGGTGCTGGTGGGCGCCGGCGCGTGGGCGCTGCGCGTCGAGCGTGAGACGCAGATGGCGTCCGCGAACGAGCGGCTGCGGTCGGTGGCGCGGACGCTGGCGCGCTCGGTCGAGGACATGCTGTCGAACGAGCGCGTGACGGTGGCGCGGAGCACGGTGGCCGAGGCGTTGTCGGTCGAGGGCTTGTCGGCGTGCCGCGTGGTGCTGCCGGGGGGGCGGGTGCTGATCGACGGCGCGGGCGCGGTGAAGTCCGAACGCGGGCTGCCTTCGTCGTGGCCGACGGGCGAGATCCCGGCGTTGAACGCGGGGGCGGGGACGGTGGGCGAGCGTGTGGCGATCACCATCGCGGGGCACGGCCCGGCGGTGCTGGACGTCGAGCTGCGCGTGCCGGCGCGCGGGCTGGCCGACAGCCGGCTGGCTCTGGGGCTGGGCGTCGCGGGCGCGGCGGGGCTTTTGGGTTCGCTGGTCGCGTACCGCTCGATGCGTCGGCGCGTCAGGGGAATCGGCGCGGTGGGCGAAGCCCTCCGGGCCCTTGGCGCGGGCGAGAAATCGCCCGGGGCGCTGGCGGTGAGCCCGTCGTTCGGCGCCGAGGCCGCGGCGTGGAACCGGCTGCTGGAGGAGCGTGAATCGCTGCGCCGGGGCGTGCTGGCGGACGAACTGGGCAAGGCGTTCGCGGGGCGCGAGGGCGGGGGCGGCTCCAGCGAGCTGAGCGCCGCGTGCGATGCGCTGTGGCTGGGGCTGATCCTGGTGGACGACCGGGCGCAGGTGAAGTACATCAACGGGGCCGGGGCCGCGATGCTGAGCGTCGCCCGCGAGTGCGTCGGCGAGGACTTCGCCAAGGTGGCGCCAGACGTGAAGCTGGTGGAGGCGGTGCGCGCGGCCAGCGGGGGCCACTCGCGCCAGCGTGCGAGCGTCGAGGTCAAGAGCGTGGGGGACCGGTCGTCGACGCTGCGGTTCACGGTGCGGGCGATGCGCAAGGACGAGTCGGTGGCGGCGATGGTGCTGGTCGAGGACGTCACGCAGCAGCGCGTGGCGGACGAGTCGCGGAACTCGTTCGTGGCGCAGGTGACGCACGAGCTGCGGACGCCGCTGACGAACATCCGGCTGTACCTGGACACGCTGGTCGAGGACGGAGCGGAGGACGCCGCGGTGCGGGCCAAGTGCATCAACGTGATCGCGCAGGAGGCGCGCCGGCTGGAGCGGGTGGTCTCGGACATGCTGTCGGTGTCGGAGATCGAGGCGGGCTCGTTCCAGATCCACGCGGCGGACGTGCGCCTGGACGCGCTGTTCGAGGAGATCGCGGCAGACTACAAGGCGCAGGCGACGGACAAGGAGATCACGCTCAAGCTCGACCTGCCGCCGAAGCTGCCGGTAATCACGGGCGACCGCGACAAGATCGCGCTGGCGCTGCACAACCTGGTGGGCAACGCGCTCAAGTACACGCCGCTGGGCGGGCAGGTGACGGTGAAGGTGGAAGAGTCGCCCGGTCAGGTGACGGTGCACGTGTCGGACAACGGGATCGGGATCAAGGGCGAGGAGTGCGAGCTGATCTTCGACAAGTTCTACCGGGCCAAGGACAAGAGGATCGCGGGGATCACCGGCTCGGGGCTGGGTCTGGCCCTGGCGCGGCAGGTGGTCCGCCTGCACGGGGGGGATATCACGGTGCGTTCGCAGATCGACAAAGGGAGCACGTTCACGCTGACACTGCCGGCGGCGCAGGGCGCGGCGCTGGCCAGGGCGGCGTGACGTCGGAGGGACTCGGGTGGATATCCAGGAGACCAGGCAGGGCGCGGTGACGGTGGTGAAGCCGATGGGGCCGATCTGCCAGAGCGACGCGGCGCAGTTCAAGGCGGCGGTGGACGATGTGCGCCAGCGGAGCCTGGGGCGGTTCGTGATCGACGCGGGGGCGGTGGCGTACGTGGACAGCCCGGGGCTCGAGGCGCTGGTGGAGCTGAGCGAGGCCCTGCTGCAGGCGGGGCAGTCGCTGCGGCTGTGCGGGACCAACCCGACGGTGCGCGAGGCCCTGGAGCTGACGGGGCTGGCCGACCTGTTCGAGCACTTCGAGGACGCGAACACCGCGGTGCGGAGCTTCCTGTGAGCGAGACGGCGGGCAACCCGGGTGCGGAGCGTGCGGGCGCGGGGCCCGCGCCGTCGGGCGCGCCCGCGGGAGCCGCGCCGACGAAGCGCGTGCGGATCGGCGAAGCGCTGGTCGAGCAGGGCGCGATCACGCGCGACCAGCTCGAGAAGGCCCTGACGCAGCAGAAGGGCACCAACCGGATGCTCGGCGAGGTGCTGGTCGACCAGGGGTACATCACCTCGGGCGTGCTGGTGCACACGATCGCGCGGTCGCTGGGCGTGCAGGGGTGCCACCTGCGGCACGGGCTGATCGACCCGGCGCTGCTCAAGCTGGTGGGGGTGGAGGAGTGCCAGCGGCTGCGGGTGATCCCGATGTTCAAGGTGCGCGACACGCTAACGGTCGCGATGGCCGAGCCGCAGAGCCTGCCGGCGATCGACCGGCTGCGCCAGCTCACGCAGTGCAAGGTGCGGCCGGTGCTGGCGCTCGAGCCCAACATCCTGGAGTTCGTGAAGAAGTACTCGGCGGGCGAGGTCGACATCGACGCGTTCCTGACCAGCCTGGCCGAGAGCGACGTGGAGGTGATCGAGCGGGAGATGGTGGACGAGGGGCCGGCGGCGGAGATCGACACGATGGTGGCGGGGAGCCCCATCGTGAACCTGGTCAACGTCGCGTTCCTCACGGCCGTGCGCGACAAGGCCAGCGACATCCACATCGAGCCCGACAAGAAGGGCACGCGCGTGCGGTACCGCATCGACGGGAACCTGCGCGACCTGATGAAGCCGCCGCCGGGGATGCACGCGTCGATCGTGGCGCGGGTGAAGGTGATCGGCAAGATGGACGTGGCGGAGAAGAGGCTGCCGCAGGAGGGGCGGGTGCGGATCTTGGCCGAGGGCCGGGACATCGACCTGCGCGTCTCGAGCATGCCGACGCTGCTGGGCGAGAAGGTCGTGGTGCGCATCCTCGACAAGAGCAACCTCAAGGTGCGGCTGGAGGACCTGGGTTTCCGGCCGGCGGCGATGGAGGCGTTCAAGCGGGCGCTGGAGATGTCGCACGGCCTGGCCCTGGTGACGGGGCCGACGGGCAGCGGCAAGACGACCACGCTGTACTCGGCGCTCGACCTGCTGCGCGGGCCGGAGGTGAACATCGTGACGGTCGAGGACCCGGTCGAGTACCAGCTCGACATGGTCAACCAGATCCAGGTGCACGAGTCGATCGGGCTCTCGTTCGCGCGGGCGCTGCGATCGATCCTGCGGCAGGACCCCGACGTGATCATGGTGGGCGAGATCCGCGACCCGGAGACGGCGCGGGTGGCGGTGCAGGCGGCGCTCACGGGGCACCTCGTGCTCGCGACGCTGCACACCAACGACGCGCCGGGCGCGGTGGCGCGCCTGGTCGACATGGACGTCGAGCCCTACCTGCTGTCGGGCGCGCTCAACGGCGTGGTGGCCCAGCGCCTGGCCCGGACCATCTGCCCGCAGTGCGCGACCAAGTACTACCCGACCGAGCGGGTGCTCGCCGACGCGGGGCTGAGCGAGCACACCGGGCGCCCGTTCCGCAAGGGCGGGGGGTGCCGCCAGTGCAACGACAGCGGGTTCCGCGGGCGCCTGGGTGTGTACGAGGTGCTCGAGGTGCTCCCCGAGATCCGCCGGATGATCCACCTGGGCCGCCCGGCGCACGAGCTCCGCGAGGCGGCGCGGCGGCACGCGTTCCTCACGCTGCGTGAGGAGGGCGTGCTGCTGGCCCTGGACGGGAAGACCAGCCTCGAGGAAGTCCTGCGCGTCACGCAGAACGAGGACGAGGAGCCCGGCGCGACCGACGCGGGCGCGGCGACCGGGCCGGCGCGGCTCAAGGAGGCGGCGTGAAGTTCCGCTGCTCTGCCTACGACCGCGCGGGGAAGGCGATCGTCGAGGTCGTTGACGCCGCCGACGCGCGCGAGGCGTCGGAGACGCTGCGCAGGCGCGGCGTGTTCGTGTCGTCGGTCGAGCCCGACCTGGGCGCGCGTGCCGAATCGGCCGCGGCGGAGGGCAAGGGCGGCTCGGTGGGCGGCGGGGCGCGGCTCAAGAACCTCGCGGGGTTCTCACGCCAGCTCTCGGTGCTGATCTCGACCGGCACTCCGCTGGTCGAGGCGCTCACGTCGGTGGAGCGGCAGGCGCCCGAGGGGGCGTGGCGGTCGGTGCTGTCGGACCTGCGCAAGCGCGTGGAGGAGGGGCGGCAGCTGTCTGAGGCCATGCAGTCGCACCCGGGGTGGTTCGACTCGGTGACGCGGAGCCTGGTCGCGGCGGGCGAGAGCGGCGGGCGGCTGGACGCGATGCTCGACCGGCTGGCGCGCCTGACGCGCCAGCAGCAGAAGGTCCGGTCGTCGATCATCGGCGCGATGATCTACCCCACGCTGCTGATCTGCGTGGCGGCGGGCGTGATGGTCATCATGCTCGTGTTCGTGATGCCGCGGTTCGAAGGGCTGTTCAAGACACTCACGACGCCGCTGCCGCCGTCGACCAAGCTGCTGATGGCGGTGGGGCAGATGCTCCGCGAGTACTGGATGTTCGCGGTCGGGGGACTGGTCGCCCTTGGGGTGATGGTGAAGGTTGCTTTCTCGGGGAGCGGGGGGCGCCAGACGCGCGACCGGCTGCTGGTGCGCCTGCCGCAGGTGGGCGTGATCGCGCGGGGGATCAGCACGGCCCGCTTGGCCCGGGTGCTGGGCGTGCTGCTGGAGGGGAAGGTGCCGCTGCTGGACGCGCTGCGGCTGGCGCGGGAGGCGGCGGGCAACTCGGAGTACACGCGCCTGATGACGGCCGCGGAGGAGGCGGTGGGTCGCGGCGAGAGCGTGAGCGCGGTGTTCGCGTCCGACGGGGCGCGCGGGCTGATCGCCCCGGCGGTGTACGAGGCGGTGCGGAGCGGGGAGCGGAGCGGGCAGATGGCGCCGGCGCTCTTGACGGTCGCCGAGGCGCTCGACGAAGACAACGAGCTGGTGCTGCGCTCGCTGACGAGCATCGTCGAGCCGCTGATCCTGATCGTGCTGGGGCTGGTCGTCGGGGCGGTGGCGCTGAGCATGTTCCTGCCTCTGTTCGATCTGACCGCCGCGAGCGGCCCGGGGCCGGGGGGTGGGTCGTGAGGCGTGAGCGCATCTCGCCGATCGGGCTGGACGTCGGCTCGCGCTGCGTCAAGGCGGCACAGGTGGCGGTCCGCGCGGGCGGCGGACCGGCGCGGGTGATCGCGGGGGCCTGCTTTGCGCGGCTGGAGCCCGACACGCCCGTCTCGGCCCGCGAGATGGACCGCGTCGCCGGGGCGCTGGACCGGCTGGGCTTTGCCGGGCGCGAGTGCGTCGCGAGCGTGGACCGCGCGTCGCTGATCACGGCCGAGCTGGAGTTGCCGCCGCCGGGATCGGGGGCGCCGCGCGAGCAGATCGCGCGCCTGGAACTGGCGCGGACGCACCGGCGCGAGCCGGGCGGCTTTGAGATGGGGCTGTGGGAGGTGCCGGCGCCGGCGCGGGCCGGGCCGGGTGCGCACGCCCTGGCCGTGGCCTGCCCGCACGAGCGGGCCGAGTCGATCCTTGATGCCGCGCACAGCGCGGGGCTCGACGTGATCGCGCTGGACCATCCCGGGTGCGCGCTGGCGCGCCTGGGCGCGGTGGCGGGAGGGCCGACGCGGGCGATCCTGGACCTGGGGTGGAGCGCGGGCGTGCTGGTGCTGGCGCGGGGCGGGGCGGTGCTGTACGAGCGCGTCATCGAGGGAGGATCGCTCAGCGCCCTGCACGCGGGCGTGGCGGCGCACACCGGTCTCGATCTGAGCGTGGTCGAGACGCTGCTGGGGGACGGGGCGTGGTCGGAGCTCGTGGGGGCGCGCCGGGGCGAGCAACTGCTCGACCGGACAGTCCGCTGCGTGAACGACTACGCCGACGCCGTCGGGCGCGAGCTCAAGCTGTCGATGGACTACCTGGGGCACCGGTTCCCGGCGGGCGCCAAGGAGGGGGCGAGCGTCGGGCACGTGGACCTGGTCGGGGGCGGCGCGGCCTGCGCGGGCGTGGTGGAGCGGCTGGCGCAGCGGTCTGGGCTGGAGCTGCGGTCCCTGCGACCCTCGGACATCCTGGGCGCCGACGCAGGGGTGCTGCCGATCGCGTCGGCGCCGTCGCTGAGCCTGGCGGTCGGGCTGGCGCTGCGCGCCGGGGAGGGTGACGCGTGAGCGCGCTGGTGGATTTCATCCCGCCGCGGAGGAGGCAGCTCCGGCGCGTGCGCGCCCGCGGCAGGGCGTGGGCCGTGGCGTGCGCGGCCCTGGCGGTCGTGCTCGGCGCCACGTACGCGGTCCTGCTGGCGCGGGGCCGGGCGCGGGAGGACGGCGTGACGGAAGAGCTGGCGCGCGTGCGTTCGGCGCTCGACAAGGAGACGCGCGATCGCGCCGAGCTCGACGCGCAGATCGTCCACCGCGAGGCGGAGCTGGCGCGGATCAAGGACATCGGGGCGCACGCGGACTGGAGCGTGCTGCTGGCGCTGCTGGCGCGCGAACGCGACGGGCAGGTGGTGCTGGAGCGAGTGTCCCTCCGAGGGGTCGACCGGAACGAGAAGCCCGCGCCCAAGGCCAACGAAGCGCCGCCCGCGTCCGGCAGCCCGTCCGCCGCGGCACCCGCGCGGGGGAAGGCGTTTGTCATCCGCCTGGCGGGGCAGTCGCGCACGCAGGGCGACGCGGCCAAGTACGCGCTGCGCCTGGAGGGCCTGGGTCTGTTCGACGCGGTCCGGACGCTGGAGACCAAGCCGGTCAACGTGCTGGGGCGCGAGTACGTCGCGTTCCAGATCGAGTGCGCGATCGGTCCGCGGACGGCACCCGCCGGGGCGCAGGCGGGCGCCGGCGAGGGCGGAAAGGGCGGTGAGCCATGAGCGGCGCTCCTTCGCCGACCTCGCCGAGGTCGGTGCCCAGCGGTCGCCTCGTCGACGCGGCGGGCCTGGGCGCGTGCGTGCTCATGCTCGGGCTGGCGTACCTGGTGGGGCTTGCGCCGCGCCTCCGGGAGCACGCCAGCGCGGCCCAGGAGCGGTTCGACCTCGACACGTCGCGCGGCGAGCTGACGCGTCTGGCGGACCAGCGCCGCGGGCGGCAGGCACGCGCCGATGCGCTCGCGGCCGAGCTCAAGGCCGGGGCCCTGCAGCTCTCGAGCCCCAGGGACCTGAACCGGCGCATGCAGGTCATCGTCGACCTCGCGGGGGAGTGCGGGCTGCGGATCGCCGAGTTCCTGCCCGGCGTTCCCGGGCCGCGCGAGAAGCTGCTGGTGGTGCCGATCAAGGTGCGCGGCAGCGGCGGCTACGCGGCGGTGACGCGGATGATCCGGCTGCTGCACGAGCGCTGCCCGGACACCGCGGTGTCGTCGCTCTCGCTCACGGGGACGGTGGTGGGGGACATCCCCGCCGAGTTCTCGGTCGAGTTTGAGTGGTACACCCAGCCAGACGGCACAGGCGGCGCCGCCGCGAGCTCTCCCGCAAACTGACCTTGCACTGCGGGCGATCGTTTCCGTCTGTTGAAGCGTGAAGCTCACCCGCCAGCGCAAGATCAGCATCGTGGTCCTCACCCTTTCGGCGATTGCCCTCGCGGGTGATCGCCTGGTGTTCGGTCCGTCCGGGCTGGGGCCGCCGCCCGCGTCGGCCGCGGCGCCTCCGACAGCCCCCGCAGCGCCGCGCGCGGGTGGAGCGACCAAGGTCGAAACGGTCGCGGAGCGGCTGGAAACGCTGCGGGCCAACGCGACGGCAACGCTGGACGGGTTCGAGGCCCCGCGGGACTGGCTGCCGCCGCCGGTGGTGGAGGCGGAAACCAAGGCCAAGGCGCGCACGCCCGAGAAGTCGAAGCTGCCCCAACTCACGGGGGTGTTCCCGCGCGGCCGCAACGGCGCGCCCGAAGCGATCATCAACAAGCATCGTGTGCTCGAGGGCGAGGTGGTTGACGGCTGGACGGTCGTGAAGATCCTGGACGGCCGGGCCGGCAAGGCCCCGGGAGTTGAGGTGTCGCGGGGCGATCAGCGGGAAGTGCTGACGATCGAGTCGGCCCTCTCCAACCCCGGCTCGTCGACCAGCGGGGTGAAGCTCAGCGTCGCGCCGACGGGCGCCGCCGCGGGCGACCCCGGCTCCAAGTGACTGGCGGTATGTAGCGACTGTGCCGTCCGGGGCCGGGGCGCTGTTGGTGCGCCGATGAAGAGGCGCCCACCAGAAGCCGATGGATTCTCCTGAGGCGTCGTTCTGTGCGATGTCCGGTGAGGTCAACTTCCAAACCCGAGGGCCAGCCCATGAACCCCGTCTTTGCTGCGCGTCGCGCTTTCAGCTTGATCGAACTCGTGATCGTGGTGGTCATCATCGGGATCATCGCGGCGATCGCCGTGCCGCGCATGAGCCGCGGTGCCGCCGGCGCGACCGACGCGTCGCTCAACGGCAGCCTCGCGGTGCTCCGCAACGCGATCGACCTGTACGCTCAGGAGCACGGCGGCGGGTTCCCGCCCGCGGGGACCTTTGCAGACCACATGACCAAGTACACCGACAGCACCAACTCGTGCACGCCGGTGGCGACCTCGTCGGGCAACTTCATCTACGGTCCGTACCTGCGGGCGCTGCCGGCGCTCCCGGTGGGGACCAAGAAGGGCGCGACGGGCGTTGCCGCGGCGGACGGCGCGGGAGTGGGCTGGATCTACAACGCCACCACGGGCGCCATCACGGCCAACACGACGACCGAGGCGGACGCGACGGGCAAGCTGTACAGCTCGTACTGAGCACGCGGGAGCGCGGGGAGCTTCCCGCACGCGTGCGGGGGCCGCGGCACGCATGAGCGGGACGACCTCACCAATGAGCGATTTCCTCCGCCGCCCGGGCTTCACCCGGGCGGCGTTCTTGCGCGCCGGGCGCGGGTTCACGCTCATCGAGGTGTTGGTCGTGCTCGCGGTGATGGCGGTACTCGCGGCCATGGCGGTGCCGCGGTACGGGCGGGCGCTTGCGCGATACCGCGTGGACGCGGCGGCGCGGCGGGTGGTCGCGGACATGAGCTACGCCCGCCAGCGGGCGCGGGCGATGAGCCAGAGCGTGACGGTCAAGTTCGGCACGAGCTGGTACACGATCGTGGGGATGTCAGACCCGGACCACCGGTCGGCGTCGTACGTGGTCGACCTGGCGCAGGAACCGTACCTGGTCGAGATCCAGGGCGCCGACTTTGACGGCATGTCGGAGGTGACGTTCAACGGCTTCGGCACGCCCAGCGCCGGCGGCATGCTGAAGATCTGCGCCGGGAAGATCGAGCGCCCCGTGTACCTGGACGTCCGGACCGGGGAGACGACGACCGAATGAGAGCGCACTCGAACAACCCGGCCGTGCGCGGCGCCCGCCGAGCGTTCACGCTGGCGGAGATGGCCGTGGCGCTGGTCGTGACGGCGGTCGTGCTGCTGGCGGCCCAGTCGGCGGTCCTGCTGGCGTCCAAGGCGGTGCCGGACTCTGACTCGGCGCAGGTGCTGCGGGTGCGGGCGGCCGACGGGATGCAGCGGATGCTCGCGGAGCTGGCGGTTGCCAAGACGCTCAAGGAAGCGTCCGAGCGCGCCGTGTCGTTCACCGTGCAGGATCGGGACGCCGACGGTGTGGACGAGACGATCACGTACTCGTGGAGCGGGATCAAGGGCGACGCGATCATCCGGACCGGGATCGACGGCGCGACGGAAGCGGCGGTGCCCGGTGTGCAGGGGCTATCGCTCGCCTACGACACCTCGACGGCGCAAGACCCGACGGCGTTCGTCACCAGTGCGGAGACCACGCTGGCGTCGGGCTCGGGCCTCCTGGGCCTTGGCAGCCAGGGCGTGACCTTCCTCGCGTGCATCTCTCAAGTCTTCACGCCCTCTCTCCCCGCCGACGCGGTGAGCTTCACCGCCACGCGGGCGAGCGTCCTCCTCAAGGCCAACGGCACGGCGACCGGCACCAGCGTGGTTCGGCTGCGCACGGCCTGGAACAACGCTCCGACCACGACCACCATCGATGCGGCGAGCGTGCTGGAGAGCTCGCTCTCGACGCTGTCCTTTCAGGCGGTGCTGGTCACGTTCCCAGGGGCGGTGCCGCTGGCGCCCGGCACGCCGCTGGCGCTGGTCGTGCAGTGCGCCGCGGGAAGCCCGTCCTGCACCGTGCAGACCGGCACGCTCGCGTTGGCTTCGTCGGGGCAGAACATGCTCACATCGGCGGACGGCGGGCAGACCTGGTCGAGCGCGGCCCTGCAGATGATGCCGTACACGCTGTACGGCACGGTGACAACGCTCGACAAGTCCAGGACCGTGACCCGGTGCATGAACGTGCGGTGCTCGATCGCGGCGGGGCAGCTCGGCGCCGCCCGGGTGTGCGGGAATGCGCGGACGCTCAACGAGCCGGTGATGCCATGAGTCGAGCGGCCGACAACCCCGGGCTTCGTGCGCGGCGCGGCTTCACGCTGGTCGAGGCGATGATGGCCGCAATCGTGGTGGGGGTGATCTTCGCGGGTGCGCTGCACGCGGTGGGGGCGTCGGGAGCGGACCGCGTCCGTGCCGCGCAGAGGGCCGCGGGCACGTTCCTTGCCGACGGGCTGGCGAGCGAGATCATGGCGCGGAAATACAGCGCCGCGTCGAGCGGGTCCGGGGGCTCCGGCGGGACGATCACGATCGGGATCGGCGGCCTGGGGGTCGTCATCGGCGGTGGCGGCCTGGTGGACATCGACACCGGCGGCGAGTCACCCTCGTCGCCGCTGCGGTCCGCGTACGCGAGCGTCGACGACTACAGCGGCCTGGTGGATTCGCCGCCGACGGACGTGGACGGGACCGAGATCGCGGGCTTCCGCGGCTGGAGCCGCGAAGTCAAGGTCGAGCTGGTCAGCCCGGCGGACGGCACGACGGTTTCCGCGACCGACCAGGGCCTGAAGCGGGTGACGGTGACCGTGAAGCGAGGAACAGGCGTCGTCGAGACGAGGATTGTTCTGGTGAGCAACGTGCCCTGACGGAGCGAGCGCATGGCGGTGCGGGGACATCACGGCGGCTTGCTTCACGCGCGGGGAGCGCGGCGCGGCAGCGTGTACCTGGCGGTGTTCGCGCTGGCGATGCTGGCCCTGGTCATCGGGCTGGGAGGCATGATGAGCGCGCGGGTGCAGGCGCGGGACACGGCCCTGGCCGCGGACGCGGCCGCGGCGCGGGCGAACGCGTACTCGGCGGTCGAACTGGGGCGCCTGTGGATGCTGCAGGATCCGGCGTGGCGCACGAGCAAGGCCGGCCCCTCGTGGATCGCGTCGCAGGCTTTCGGGGACGGGACGATCAGCGTGGACGTGACCAACCCGCTCGGGACGCTCGGCCGATCGAGCCTGGACCCGGTGGTGATGGTGGCGACGGGCACGCGCGGGGGCGCCCGCCAGAAGCTGAAGGTGACGCTCACGCCCAGCCCCGTGGCGCTCTCGTGCCTGAACGCGGCGTGGTGCGCCGGCGGATCGATCAGCGTCAGCAAGACGCTGACGGGGCCGGGGCTGGTCGTCGCCACCAACGCGAGCTTCAGCGCCAACAGCGCGACGGTCAACGCGGACGTGGAAGCTACGGGCTCGGTCTCGGGATCGGCCTACGCGGGCTCCAAGAAGTCCGGCGTGGCGGCGCGGGCGCTGCCCTCGATCACGAGCGTCCTGGCCGAGTACGCGCTGCTGGGATCGACGGGTTCGTTCTCCGGCATTCCGAGAATCAGCGGGAACTGGACGGTCCAGAACGTGCTCATCGGGCCGTCCTCCGCCCCCTTCGGTGCCGCGGCACGGGCCAACGGCGTGTACATCCTCGACTGCGGCGGCAAGGCGCTGGTGATGCAGAACCTCCGGGTGGTGGGCACGATCGTGCTGGTCAACTGCGGGGGGTTGTCGTTGAAAGGGCCGATCAACTGGTCGCCGGCCGTTGCCAACTATCCCTGCCTGATTGTCCAGGGATCGCTCACCATCGATCAGGACGCCGCGAGCCTGGTTGAATCGACGGTGGCCGTGAATCTCAACCCGTCGTCGACACCGTTCCCGTACCCCTCCGGCACGTCGAACGCGACGACCACGGACTACTACACGTGCGGCATCAACGGGCTGGTGTACGTTTCCGGCGGCGTGACGATCAACAATGCCGGGTGGTCGCTGGGGACCGTGCTGGCGAACGGCTCGATCTCCGCGAACGAATCCGTCACGATCGTCCCGTGCCCGATGTACGCGGCTAGTCCGCCCCCGGGGTTTGCGGACGTGAAGATGCTGGCAACGGCGTGGGAGCAGGCCGTTGACTGAGGGCCGCGAGCGTGCCGGCCGCGCAAGTTCGTCCCGGCGTGCGGCCTGCGAGTTCTGCGCGGCCCGAGAACACGGGACGGCAAGATCGGGTGATCTGCCGCGTGAGCGCGTGCGGTCCCGGGGACCGATTCAATCCGTGCACGGCCCGCACAAAATCAGAGAGACGAGAGCGCATGAACGATCCCGCGCGGACCATCCTGATCGCCGACGACGAGCCTCACATCCGCCACATCGTGGCGGACAAGCTCAGGGCCAGCGGCTTCCACGTGGTTGAGGCCCGCGACGGCGAGGAAGCCCTCGAGCTCGCCCTTTCCGAGCCCCCGAACCTGCTCATCACCGATCTGCAGATGCCGGTGCTCTCCGGGCTTGAACTGTGCCGCCTGCTCAAGGCGCGTCCGACGACCGCCAACGTGCCGGCGCTGATGCTCACCGCCCGTGGGCACGTGCTCTCTCCGCAGGATCTGATCAACACCAACGTTCGCGAGCTGATCAGCAAGCCGTTCGGGGCCCGCCAGCTCGTGGAGACCGTCCGGACCATCCTTGGCCAGGCGGCCTGAGCCGCCGCGATACCGAGAACAGAAGACCATGCCCCCGATCACCCGAGCCGACATTTCGAAGCAGTTCCGGGAGCGCGCGTCGGCCCTGGGCCTGGCGTGCTGGCGCGTCGACACGTCGGGCCGCATCCGCGAGGAAGCGGAGCTCGGCGAGCTATCTGCTGTTCTGGCGGCCCCGGCCGTGCGGGACCTGGTCGCCGAACAGGCGGCGCGCTGGCCCGTGACGGCCGACCCGCGCCCGGTCGAGATCTTTCCCGGCGGGTGGCTCGTGCCCGTGATTGAATCGCGAGGGCGGCGGTGCGCGGGCTACTTCGCGGTGCTGGTGCTCGAGCCCGGGGTCTCCGAGAGCACGACCCTCAGGCTCGCGGCCAAGCAGGCGGGGGTGAGCGACGAGCGGTCGGCGGCCCTGCTGGCGGAGGCCGGCGGGTACCCGCGTGCCTGCGTGCCGCGCCTGCACGGGAGCCTCGCGTGCGCGTCGCGTGACCTGACGCAATTGGCCGACCACGCGGTGTCGATCTCCGGCCTGACGGGCGAGCTCACCAACTCGTACGAGACCATCGACGCGCTCTACTCCATCGGGCGCTCGCTGACGGACGTTTCGCAGCCGGCGACGTTCATCGCGGCGGTCTGCGACCGTCTGAAGTCCACGCTGAGCTTCGGGTTCGTGGTGGCCCGATTCAACACGGAGCCCAGCCTGGTGCGCGTGCTCATGGACCGCCTGATCGCGACCGGCGAGGCGCCGCTCCCGCCCGAGGAGCTGCGGAACGCCACCGCCGAGGCGCTGCTTTCGCTGAACGCCGACACGCGGTTCCGGGTGATCGATTGGCCGGGCGCCGACGGCGAGCGCGCCGGGCCGCAAGTCCTCGCGCACGTGCTCACCCGCGACCGGACGCCCGTGGGCGCGATCGTGGCGGGCGCCAAGGTCGGGCACGACCCGATGATCAGCAGCTACGACATCAAGCTGGTCGAGGCCGCGGCGGCGTCGATCAACTCGTACCTCGATAACGCGTCGCTGTACTCCGAGCAGCAGGAACTATTCCTGGGCGTGCTTCGGGCGCTGACGTCGTCGATCGACGCCAAGGACCGGTACACGCGCGGCCACTCGGAGCGCGTGGCGATGCTCTCGTGCCAGATCGCTCTGGCGGCGGGCCTCACCCCCGAGCAGGCCGAGCGCGTGCGGATCGCCGGGCTGGTGCACGACGTGGGCAAGATCGGCGTGCCCGAGGGCGTGCTGGGCAAGCAGGGGAAGCTGACGGAGGCCGAGTTCGGGGCCATCAAGCTGCACCCGGAGATCGGCCACCGCATCCTCAAGGACATCGCACCCCTCGGCGACGTGCTCCCCGGCGTGCTGCACCACCACGAGCGCTGGGACGGGCAGGGGTACCCGCACGGCATCTCGGGGATGAGCATTCCGCTGTACGCGCGGATCATCGCGATCGCGGACACGTTCGACGCCATGAGCTCGACGCGCTCGTACCGCTCGGCCATGCCGCGGGCGACGGTGCTCGCGGAGATCGCCCGGTGCGCCGGGCGGCAGTTCGATCCCGAGCTGGCGATGGCCTTCCGAAAGGTCGACTTGTCGGGGTACGACGACCTGGTGCGGCGTCACGCGGACGATGTGCCGGCGATCGCGGCGTGAAGAAGTGACGGAGTGACGGAGTGACGGAGTGACTGAGTGACGGGGTGGGGGAGTGGGGGCAAGCCCATCCGGACTCCTGAACGGTTACTAGTTGGCGCTGTCGATTCCGCGGACTCTGACCACCACAGGCGTTCCGATGTTGGGAACCCGCGAGATGTCGGCGATCCACTCGGGTTCCTGCACGCCCGAGTCGGGGCTCAGCACGCGGGTGAACGCGATGGTCTCGCTCCCGAAGGTGGTCAGGCCGATGAACGCGCCCGTGAGGTCGGCCTCGTAGCGGTCGGCACCCGCGTACGGCACGATGCGCGAGCCGGCGAAGACCCACGCGGGGGTGTTCTCGGGGCCGCGAAGGTGGGCGCCGGTCGAGAGGTCGACGATCCAGTCGAGAGGGTCGGTCTCGTGTTCGTTTCCCGCGGTGTCGCGCCAGGCCAGCATCACGGTGACGGCATCGCCGCGCGGCTCGCGGATGCGATTGGTCCCGTCCGGGACAGCGATCGCGCCCGGCTCACCAGGAACGAGCCCCACGAGAAGCAGAGCCGCGTGCACCTGCGAGGGAAGGGCGCTCGAGACGACCAGCGACTCGTACTCGCGCGAGTCGGGCGTGCACGCGACAGACTCGAGATAAACGCGAGGCGTGGTGGGCTGGTGGCAGTCGATCGAGACCGCCGCGTCGAACTCGACGAGTCGAGCATCCTTGTCGAAGCGGACGCGGGGGAAGATCTCGCGGGGGGCGGCGGTCGACGGGCGTGAGTGTGGAGCGCTGGGCGTCGATGCGCAGGCGCCGAGCGTGAGGCATGCGAACAGCTCCACGGCGCGGCGAGCGGAGGTCGCGAGCCGGGCCGATGTGCGGGCGGGGCGGGCCATCATGGCGTGGTCGCTTCGGCGGGCGTGCCGGCGCAGAGATTCGCAAAGAGCAAGCCTCGCTGCTCGTAGTTCTGGAACTGGTCCCACGAGGCGCACCCGGGCGAGAGCAGAAGGACATCCCCGGATCGGGCGCGGGCGAGGGCCTGCTCGACCGCCGCGTCCAGCGCGCCGCACTCGCGCGTTCGGGAGGCGGCGCCGGCGGCGGTCGCGGCGTGCGCCAGGCCGGGGCCGGTGGCGCCGATGGTGTACAGCCCCGCCAGCGTCGGCGCCAGGCGCGCGATGGGCGACAGGTCAGAACCCTTGTCGTACCCGCCGGCGATGAGGTGCACCCGCGAGGACCCGACGCCCGGCTCGTCGGCGAACGCGGCGACGGCCAGGAGCGTGGCCTCGGGCGTGGTGGACTTGCTGTCGTTGTAGCAGCGCACGCCCGCGCGCTCGCCGACGAACTGGAGGCGGTGGGGCAGGCCGGAGAAGGAAGCCAGCGCCGCCATCGCGCGGTCGCGGGTGACTCCCGGCGCGCCGGTCGCGAGCGTTGCGGCTACAGCGACCGCGGCGTTGTGCCGGTTGTGCCGGCCCGGGATCGAGAGCGGCCCGGCCTCATCGCGCGATGCCACCACGATGCGGCGGACACCCGGAGCGGTCGGCCACGAGGAAAGACTCTCGTCGAGCACCGCCGTATCGCCGGCGCGCTGTGGGCGGAGGATCTCCTGCTTGCTCTTCACGTAATGCTCGAACGAGCCGTGCCAGTCGGTGTGGTTGTCGGCGATGTTGGTGACTACGGCAACGCCGGGCGACCAGCCCGCGAGCCAGTGGAGCATGAAGCTGGAAAGTTCGAGAACGACGAAGGTCCCGGGCACGATCTCGCGTCCGAGCGCGGGCAGGAGCGAGCCGCCGATGTTCCCGCCGAAGACGCAGGGAACGCCGCACGACGCGAGGGCGCGGTGGATCATCGCGCTGGTCGTGCTCTTGCCCGCCGAGCCGGTGATGCCGATCACCTTGGAACGGTCGGGGAGCCGGTCGACCAGCAGGCCGATCTCGGTGGTGATTTTTACGCCCGCGGCGGCCGCGGCACGGAGGAAGCGGTTGTCCCACGGCCGGGGCACCGCGGGGTTGGCCACCACAAGGTCGGTGTCGGTGAAGTCCGAGATGTTGTGCCCCCCGAGGCGGAGGCGGACCGCGCCGGCGTCGATGAGATCGCGGAGCCTGGCGACGGAGTCGGTGAGCTTGTCCTCGGCCTCGATGTCGGTGACGAGCACGTCAGCGCCGCGCTCGGCGAGCCAGCGCGCGACGGTCGCGCCGCCGCCAAAGCGGCCCAGGCCCATGACGGTGACGCGCGTGGAATCAAACTCGCTCACGGTGCTTCCTTGATCGCCAGGCAGAGCTCGCGCAGCAGTCGCTTGGCGACGGACCCTGCCGCGCCGTTGCCGACGACGCGCCCGTTCAGCCGGACGATGCTGGTGACCATCGTCAGCGTGCCCAGGAGCATGACCTCCGAGGCGCGATCGAGCTCGTCGACGCCGAGCGCGCGTTCGACGATTCCCAGGCGCCGTTCGAGAAGTATGTCGCGCGTCACGCCCGCGAGGATCGGCGCGCTCTCGAGGGACGGGGTGACGATCTCGGGCGTGCCGGCGCGGTCGATCACCGCGATCAGGTTCGCGGCGGTGCCCTCGGCGACCACGCCGTCGCGCACGAAGATCGCGTCGTCGGCGCCCGCTTCGGCGCCCTCGATGGCGCCCAGCACGCTGCCCAGGAGAGAGATCGACTTGACCGTGCCGCGGTGCCAGCGTGTGTCGGGCGTGGTGATCGCGGCTTTGGTGGGGACGCGGTCGTGGCTGTACTCGGCGAGCGGCGGGGCGGGCACGCAGTACCCGAAGACCGTGGGGGTCATCTCTCCGCCGAGCACGCGTGAGCGCACGGGCTGGCCGGGCGCGGGCACGCCGCGCGTGACCTGCCAGTAGATGAACGCGTCGCGGAGGCCGTTGGCCTTGAGCAGGTCGCGCGTGAGCCCGTCCATGCGCGGCGCATCCCAGACGATGCGGCAGGATTTCAGGCCGTGGTTCATCCGCCGCACGTGCAGGTCCATCCGCACGACGCGCCCGTCGAATGCCCGCAGGCCCTCGTAGATGCCGTCTCCCATCAGGAAGCCGCGGTCGAACACGCCGACGCGGGCGCGATCGGCGGGCAGGATTTCGCCGTTGAGGTGGACGAGCACGGGGACAGCATACGGGGCGTGCCTCAGCTCAGCGAGGCTGAATGCGCCCGAGCTTCAGGCGCGAATCGCCGGTGATCAGGCGCGCCCCGCGGTCGAAGATCAGGTACGCCCACGCCCACTCCAGCATGACCAGCAGCCGGTTGCGGAAGCCGATCAGGAAAAAGATGTGCACCAGGGCCCAGAGCAGCCAGGCGAACAGCCCGCCGAAACTGGAGTGCGGCAGCATGGCCACGGCCTTGTTGCGTCCGATCGTGG
Source organism: Phycisphaerales bacterium (assembly GCA_044223975.1). Lineage (GTDB taxonomy): Bacteria > Planctomycetota > Phycisphaerae > Phycisphaerales > UBA1924 > CAZCPB01. Next base: position 219,738 of record JBGALI010000004.1, read on the forward strand.
CGAGGATGCCCTTGTTGCGGTAGCGGAAGGGGTTGCGGGGCGCGGGTTCCAAGCCCCGGCGGCGCCGGGCGGCTTCCTCGGCGATGACCCGCCCGGAATACTTGCCCATCTGGACCGCCGCGGGGCAGATGCCGGGGACGGGCTGGCCCGTGGAAGCGTCGGTGATACACGCCAGATCGCCGAGGACGAAGACCTCGGGGTGACCGGGGATCGTGAGGTCGGGGCCGACGAGCACCCGCCCGGCACGGTCGAGGGGGACGCCCAGCGAGGCGCCGATGGGCGAGGCCTTGACGCCCGCGGCCCAGATCACGTTCGCGGCGGGGATCCGAAGGTCGCCGACGAGCGCGCCCGAACCGTCGATCGCGGTAACACGAGTATTCACACGGACCTCGACACCAAGACCCTCGAGGTCGCGCCATGCACGCTCGGAGAGGTCCGGAGAGAACCCGGGGAGTACTCGCTCTCCGGCCTCGACCAGGATCACGCGGGCGGAGGCGGTGTCGACGGAGCGGAAGTCGCGGGGGATGGCGCGACGGGCGATCTCGATCATGGCGCCGGCGAGTTCGACGCCGGTCGGTCCACCGCCCACGACCACGAAGGTCAGCTCCGAGCGCCGCGCTTCGGGGTCGCTCTCGCGTTCCGCGGCCTCGAAGGCAAGAAGGAAGCGGCGACGGATCTCGACCGCATCCTCGACGGTCTTCAAGCCGGGGGCGACGCGCTCCCAATCGTCGTGCCCGAAATGGGAATGGGTTGCCCCGGTGGCCAGCACGAGCGTGTCGTACTCCAGCGTTCCATCGGCGAGCGTGACCCTGCGGGCGTTCACATCGACCGATGTCACCTCGCCCAGCAGCACGGTGGTGTTGGCCTGGTGGCGCAGGACGCGCCGGATGGGGGCGGCGATGTTGGCGGGAGACAGGGACGCAGTCGCCACTTGGTACAGGAGCGGCTGGAACAGGTGGTGGTTCCGCCGGTCCAAGACGGTGACGCGGACGGGCGCGCGGGCCAATTGCTTGGCCGCGTAGAGCCCGGCAAACCCGCCCCCGATGATCACCACATGCGGGGAATCCATGGCGGATGATTGGGGGGTCTGGGAGGCCGGGCGGGACTTGGAGGCGCGAGTCTCGGTGCCTCTGATCGAGCCGCGCGGGCGAACCATGCGTATACGACGAGAACCGATCCTGAAAGGCCCCGTTTAAGGGGTGTAGCAGCGCGCGCCGCAACGACGATACAGTCGGTTGCCTTGGGTTGGGATGAGTGGATTAGGTGGGCGACGAAGCACGTTGGTGTTGTGGTTCGGGAATTGTGAGGAGTGGAAGAGGCATGAGCAATAGTCTTTATCGAAGAGGCGCCCGGGCGTTGAGCGCGCGTTCGGGTCTTGCTCGGTCGTACTCCTGCTTGGAACCACTGGAACCTCGCCAGCTCATGGCCGCGGACCCGGTGACCCCGGACAACCCGTTGTGGGTGGCGATGCCGGGAGTGGCGGTGGTGGACGGGGTGCTCACGGATCCGAACTGGTCCGACGCGTTCACGATCACCCGTGCCGCGCCGTTCGCGCCGTACAACTCGATGTCAATGAAGCTGATGTACGACGGCAACGGGCTGTACATCGGGCTGGATGTGAAGGACACGCAGCTGTGGTCGGACGGCCGGCCGACTCTGGGAGGGACGCTTGGTCTGGGCTACCGCTGGGAGGTCGAGACCGACGACTCGCTCACGCTGTACTTCGACGCGGACAATTCGCGGGACGAGTTCTTCCAGTCCACCGACCGCGCGCTGGCGGTAAACCTCGGGAGCCAGGCGGACTTTGAGTCGCACGCGGGCTCGGACCTTCGCGTTTCTCCGTTCACGCAGCCGCTGGCGCTGGCCAAGTTCATCAAGGGCAACGGCACCGTGAACGCGCCGCCGGACGTGACGCCGGGCGGGGCGCTGCCCGCGGGCGTGCAGTGGGTGACGGTGCTGCACGGGACGGTCAACAACAACGCCGACGTCGACCAGGGCTGGACGACGGAGATGTTCATCCCGTGGGACGGGATCGGTCTGTCGGGGCTTCCCGCGAACGGGCAGACGATCGGGATGAACTTTGATCTCATCTTCGACCAGCAGGGCGGCCCGCGCGACCTGACGGACAACCGCACGGCGAGCGGCGGCGTGGACCGCTTCACCAAGGCCCCGTTCATCGACGATCAGCTCCAGGGCGTGCAGAGCAGCTACGACGCGACGCGGGCCGGGCTGCACGGGCCGGTGAACTACGCGGTGCTGATGTTCATGAACCCCTCGGTGGGCACGGCCCCCGCGGCGATCACGGGCGCCGCCGCGGCAAACGTGACGGGGTACTCGGCCTTTCTGAACTTCGTCGCCCCGGCGCCCGTCCCGGGCCAGGGCGGGGGCGGCGTGTCGGCGTACGAGGTGCGGTATTCATCGAGCGCAATCGCGACCGACGCCCAGTGGCTGGGCGCGACGGTGTTCGAAAACGCCTACACGCCGCGCCTGGCGGGCCTGGCCGAGTCGCTGCGCGTGATCGGGCTGACGCCCGCGACGACGTACCACGTTGCCGTGCGGGCCCGCGACGCGGCGGGCAACCTTGGGGCCCTCTCGAACGACATCACGTTCACGACCAAGACGACGGTGCAGGACGTGTCGGGCGGGCTGCGCCTGGTGCCCTCGCCGAGCGGCCGGACGCTGGTCACCGAGGGCGGGGCGACGTTTGTCGCGGTGGGGGACCACCTGGGCCTGCCGTGGGAGTACACGCGGAACCTGTACCCCGGCAACGTGTGGAACGCGCAGACCGCGCAGATGGTGAACTTCAACACGCCGACCAACGTGGCCCTGACGGCCGCGTTCTTCGACGCGCTCGCGGCGTCGGGCGTGAACACCATGCGGGTGTACCTGGAACTTCAGAACGTCTACTTCCCGCCGACGCTGCCCGACGGCACGCTGTGGCTGGAGGGCGCGAACGGGACCTTCAACGACAACATGCGCGTGTTCATGCTCAACGTGCTGAAGGAAGCGTCGCGCGTGGGCATGTACGTGATCTTCTCGCCCTTCGACACGTTCTCGTACGACGAGGTGTTCCAGAGCGAGTTCCCGTGGTCGACCAACAACGGCGGGCCGCTGACGGACATCAACAATTTCTTCCAGGAGACGACGTACGCGGTCGCCGGCGTCCCGGACACGGGGACGCTGGGCCTGGCCGAGCGGCGCATGAAGAAGGTGATCGACTGGGTGAACACCCCGGCGTTCGCCCCGTACGTCAACCGGCTGCTGGGCTGGGAGCCCATGAGCGAGTGGGACAGCTACGAATGGACGCTCAACGCCGAGGGCAACGCCGAGCCCGGGCGCGAGACCGAGTTCCGCCGGCGGGCCCAGTGGATTGAGGCGCTGGGCGCGTACATCAAGTCGTACGACCCCACGCGCCTGCTGCTCAACAGCACGATCTCGCAGGACCCGCGCGGCCCTGAGGCGCGCCAGCTGTTCTACAGCCGCACGTACGACCTGCTCACGCCGCACCTGTACACGTCGCCCAATGACGAGCCGATGAACAACCCCGACGTCGACCGGAGCATCGACGCGGCGGAGTGGAACGCCAACCTCACGTACTACTGGCTCACGCACGTCACGGATCGGCGCCCCGTGCTCAACGGGGAGTGGGGCATCGACCGCACCCGTTTCCCCGGCGGCACCCCCGCGTACGGGCCCGACTACACGCAGGCCGAGGACGAGTACCTGTACCGCGCCATGATCTGGTCGGGCGTGGCAGCGGGGCAGTTTGGGACCAGCCTCCGCATCGCGACCGACGAGCTTTCGTTCAACGGCTACATCCTCACCGACGCGATGCGCAGTGCCCAGAAAACGCTCGGGCGTTTCTTCACGGACACGGGGATCGCCCTCGACGGGCTGCACTTCAACTACAGCCCGCTCCTTACGCGGGTCAGGGCCACCAGCGCCGCGGGGCACGCCCTCAAGGCCTGGGGCTCGGCGAGCGGTTCGCAGGGCGTCGTGTACGTGCTCCAGGACGGGAACGCGACGACGGGCAGCGTCAGCGACGGCGTGCTCACGATCCGCGGCCTGCGCGCCGACTCGATCTTTGACGTCGAGGTGTGGTCCACCGCCGCCGGCGTCACGGGCCCGCTGGCGACGATCAGCGGCGTGTTCGCGGGAGACGGCTCCTTCACGGTCAACCTGCCGGCCTTCGCGCAGGACGTCGCCGTCAAGTTCAAGGCCCGCCCCGACGGCGGGCAGCGCCAGCGCATCGTGTCAGTTGCCACCGCCACGGGCGACATCGTCACGTTCTACCTCGACCTGGGCGGCCAGCCGGTGGCGCGGGTTCTGAACTCGACCACCAACGTGGTCACCACGCAGGACGTCTCCGGGCTCGCGAGCTTCACCGGGCGGATCGTGGACATGACGCCGTTCCTGGCGTTCAGCGGCGTGAGCCTCGCGGCCACCGACGTGAACCATCACGTCTGGCTCTTCAGCGGCGACATCGCGACAGGGACGTGGACGGCGTCGGACCTCACCGACCTGGTCATCACCGCGGCGATCCCGGGCGCGGCCGGCATCACGGGCGACCTGACCACCTACCAGCCCAGCTGGGGCGCGGTGCATATCGCCGGGCTCGACTCGCGCGGGCACGCCGTGAACTACTGGTTCGCTCCCGGCTCGACGACCACCTGGCAGTACAGCGACCTGACCGCGCTGTTCAACGGGCCGGTCATGTCGGGCGGCCTTACCGGGTACGTCGCCTACTGGGACGGCTTGAACCTCGCCGGGCTCAACTCCGCGGGCGAGGTGATCGTGTACTGGTGGGCGCCGGGCCTCTCGGCGTGGCAGACCATCAACATGACCACGACGTTCTCCGGCCCGACGATCAGCGGGCAGCTCGACGCGTACACCACGCCGTGGGGCGCGCTGAACATCGCCGGGCGCGACAGCGCCGGCTCGGTCGTCGTCTACTGGTGGGCCCCGGCCCTGGGCTCGTCGGCGCCGTGGCGCGTGAGCAACCTCACCGACGCGGCGGGCGCGTCCCCCATCGCGGCGGCCGTCGAGGTCTCGGTGGCGCCCGTCACCGGCGTGACGTACGTGCTGGCGACCGACAGCGCGGGGCACCTGCAACAGCTCTCCTGGAGCCCGCTCGATCTGATGTGGCGGAAGACCGACGCCACGGCGACGGCGTTCGGCAAGACCGTCGAGTTCCCCCTGGGGTCTGCCGCGGGCACCAAGCGCCTGGTCATCGCCGGTCGCAACAACTCCAGCACCCGGTCGCTGATCATCTATACGTACCTCGTCGACAGCGGCGTGTGGCAGACGACCGACACGGGCGTGCCGATCGAGATCTGATCCGTGCCATCGCGCGACGATCGGATGGTCTTTCTTTGCCGCACGATTCGTGGCATCAACGGGCGGGAGGCGCCGGCGCGGCCGGCGGATGAGCATGATCTGGTCGTGGCTGACACGCAAGAGTCCCGAGGCCCGGGCCGAGGCGATGCGCCGCACGCACTCGCGGTTTCTGTCCGCGGCCATCCTGTCGGCGGAGCACTTCCCGCGCATCCCGGTGCGCCGCGTCGATCAGGGCGGGTTCGCGCCCCTGATGTCGCGCCCCCGCGGGCGTGCCGCGGCCGCGGCGTGGTGGACGCGGGCGTTCAAAGGGATGCCCGACGACCGCGATTCGTAGCGGCGCCCGGCGTGCGCCGCACGCGCCCCGCGAACACGACGAACGCGATCGCCGCTAGCGAGCCGGTGCCGGGCGTCGGGATCGAGCGGCTGGCGAACTGGAGCGCACCGTAACTGATGTTGGCGTCAAAGACGCCCGGGTTCCACGCGTCGTTCTGCCACGCGAGCGTGACTTGAGCGAGGCCCGTTCGGTACCCCAGGTCGATCCACGCGGTGCTCCACTCCGTGTCCGAGGCCGCGATCGCGAGCGTGCCCACGCTCAACCCGTTCACCGAGACCGACACGTTGAAGCTCGAGTACGCAGGGTCGAGCGGACCACCCACGTTGATGGCCGTCACGCCCAGGCGCCAGGCGTCGTCGGACGGGGGAAGCACCGCGGTGTAGGTGAGCGGGTCGCCCGCCCAGTAGGTGTAGATGGACGCGCCGTTCTCGCCCACGAACCAGCTTGACGGGTTCGCCGAAACTCCGGCGGAGCCTGAAAGGGTCGTGAAGGTGCTCATGCCGCCCGGTTCGGGAGTGATGACGACTCCCGCGGACGAGACGCTGAACGGGATCGCCGCGGCAGCGGCCAAAGCCATTATCTTGGTGGTGTGCATCGGTTTCTTCCTTTGGCGCGGGCCGACGGTTACCGGCCCTCGGGGACGCGTTGCTCGAGTCCCACCCAAGATGTGCCAATCGCGCCGGTTCACGTCCACGGCTGCCCCGCGAATCACATCTCCGCAATGCGCGTGGGGAATCTGGGCTCTCCGCCGACTCCGGGCACCGAACATTTACAGAATCAGAGGGCCGCGAAGCCTTGCGATATTTGCTCGAGCATGGCCCGCGGCTACTATCTCGGCCCTAGGTGGGTGGGCGGCTTGGTCGTCCGGTGGAGCCATACGTCATGTACGCGATTATCGAAGAGTCCGGCGGTCAGCGCACCGTCGCCCAGGGCGACGAAATCCTCATTGACCTTCTGAACGGCGGCGAGGCCCAGGTCGGGCAGGCCGTGACGTTCGACAAGGTGCTCGTGGTGGGCGAGGTCGGCGGGTCCGCCAAGGTCGGCCAGCCGTACGTCGCCGGGGCCTCGGTCAAGGCCGAGGTCGTGACGCCGCTCGAGCTGGGCGAGAAGATCGACATCCACAAGCAGCGGGCCAAGAAGGCCTACAAGAAGAAGCAGGGCCACCGCCAGCGGTACACGCGGGTGAAGGTTTCCGCGATCACCGGCTGATCGAACGGGCCCGCGCCAAACGAACTCGAAGATCCGGACGGGACGATCCCGCCCGGATTTTTTCTTGCGCTCGCGAGGTCACGGGTGCGCGGCGTCGGCGTCGAGCTTGTCGAACTTGACGAAGTTCCGCACGTCCTCGTCGGTGGGCGCCGCGCTCTGCCACGCGGCGTTGTAGAGCGCGGCCAGAACCGCGGACGCGTCGGTGAGCCGCTCGGTCACGAAGGCCTTGCCCTCGTCCTTGAGGAGCCCGCCGGACTTGTCGAGGGCGTACAGCGGCTCGACGCGGTGGAACGACCGGTCGATGTAGGTCTTGACGCCGGGCATGGGGTCCTTGGCGTCGAGCGCCGCGTCGAAGTGTGCCGCGGGCTTCAGCGTGTCGTAGCGGAGCGAATGAAACTCGAGCACGCCCCCGTCGATCTCGGCGTGGAACGAGTAGCGGCGCGTGTAATCGTTGGGATTCTCGCCGACCCAGCCGTGGTGGTGCTTGGTCGTGTGCAGGGGCTGCGCGGCATCACCGACGAAGTGGCTCAGCACGCCCATCGCGCACACCACGTTGGCGCGGCACTGATCCACCTGGAAGGCGCGGGCGGGGTCGCTTAGCTTCTCAAGGATGCGGAGGGTCTTGAACGCGGCTTGGAGCTTGGCGTAGTCCTCGACGATCGCGTACGGCAACGTTCCGGGCGTGAGGTGCACGTGTGCCGCGTCCTTGGCGTCCTCCGGCGGCGCGGCGCCGGCGTGCTCGGCGGCGCGCGACCGGACGATCGCCGCCACGTAGTCGTACCGGAGTTCGGGCAGCGTCGCGAGCGCCAGGCCGGCGTTGGGCAGGTCCTCGGCGTCAATGTAGTGATCGGGGTTGTTCACGTGCGTGAGGGCCGGCGTGGAGACGGCTCGCCAGCGGTCGGGCTCGCAGGCCTGCGAGGCGATCATCTTGCGGGTGGACTCCTCGCGGAGGAACGCGGGCGCCTCGGGCGAAAGGCCGTCGAGAGCCAGGAGCGTGATGGCGCGGTGGCCCGCCGCGTCCCACGCCAGCGTGGCGCCGGCGAACAGGGACAGCGCCGCCGCGAACGAAACGAGCGACCTGGCGCGTCGGGCAGACCGAGAAGTCCTGGTGGCTGGATTGCTCGTGCGCACGTTCTTCACCCCACTCGCTCGGCCTTGGGTTCTCGGCTCATCAATCGCCCGATCGCCTCGATCGGGTCCACGCCTTCAAACAGAACGGCGTGCACCGCGCTCGTGATCGGCATCTCGACCCGGTACTTCTTCGCCAGGTCCATGACGCTGCGGCAGGTCGCGACGCCCTCGACCACGTGCGGGCTTTTGGCGATGTACTCGGCCAGCGGCACGCCCTTCCCCAGCGCCTCGCCGCAGGAGCGGTTGCGCCCCTCGGGCGAGAAGCAGGTGGTCGCCAGGTCTCCGACGCCCGCGATGCCGAAGAAGGTGTCGGGGCTGGCGCCCATGGCCAGTCCCAGCCGGGCGATCTCGGCCAGGCCGCGGGCTAGGAGCGCGCTCTTGGCGTTGTATCCGGCCTGCAGCCCGTCCACGATCCCCGCGGCGATGGCGATGACGTTCTTCACGGCGCCGGCGAGTTCCACGCCCAGCAGGTCGGTGTTGGTGTAGATGCGCATCCAGCTGGTCGAAAAGAGCGATTGGAGCTGGCGGGCGAGGGCCGCGTCATCGCTGGCGGCGATCATCGCGGCAGGGAGACAACGGGCAAGCTCGGGGGCGATGGTGGGCCCGGACAGGCACGCCAGCGAGCGGGCCGGGAGGTCCGGATCGTCGCGCCCGGCGGCGCGGAGCGCTTCGCCGATGATCTGCGTCGGTCGCAGCAGCGTCGTGTTCTCGATCCCCTTGGCGACCGAGACCACCGGCACCCCCAGCGGAATGTTCGGGGCCAGACGAATCCACGTGTCACGGATGTACTGGACCGGTATCGCCGAAACGATTAGCCGGACGCCCTCCAAGGCTTCTTCATCGCGCCACGAGACCTTGACCTCGTCGGGGAGTCGGAAGTTGTCAAGCCGCGAGGAGCGCCGAGTCTGCGCGAGTCTTCCGGCCTCTTCGGAGCTGTGACCCCACATGCGAACGCGCAGCGGCCTGCGGAGGGGGGGAGGGTCGCCGGGCACGCCGCCCGCATCCGGGGACGAAAGAATCCCGGCACACACCAGCCCCATCTGGCCCACACCCAGCACCGCGACCGTCGGTCGATCCCCGCCCGGGGATCGCTCGCGCGCCGGACGCGACGCCTGCGGGTTGTTGGATGACTTTGGCATGGAGATGCGAGCCGGAAATCCCCGAACCTGACCGTGACGTCTGTTTGGGTTTCGGAAGCGTCCGAGTGGTCGGTCGAACCGCGGGAACGAGCCGCGCGTATGGTAGTGGTTCAACGGGCTCGGTGCGGACGCCGTCGGTTCGCGCCCGTGATAGGCTTCCCCCCGCCCCGTTCGCGGGCGGCTTGCGCGGCTTGCCGCGCCTTGGAGTTCCCGGATGACGACCCACACCCCCGGCCAGACCGGGTCTGCTCCCGCCCACGACCACGCGCACGACCACCACGGGCACTCGCACGCGCACCACGGCGGCGCGGCGATGGACCCCAGCGACCCGGCGTGCTGCTCGCACCACGAGATCGAGATCGACCGCTACATCACGATCTATCTCCTGGGCGGCGTCCTGGTGCTGACCACCACCATCGCCAAGCTCTTCAACGTCGATCAGCACGTGGCCGACCTGCCCGCGATGCTCGGCGCCGTGCTGCTGGGCCTGCCCCTGTTCGGCGCGGCACTGAAGGAAATCACGGCGACCCGCCTGTCGAGTTCTTCCCTTGCGGCGCTGGCGATCCTCGCGGCGATCGCGATCGGCAACTACGAGGTTGCGGGGTGGCTGGCGTTCATCCTGGTGGTTTTCGGGCAGCTCGTGCGCCGGTCGGCCTCGGGTGCGCAGCGGGCCATCCAGGACCTGGTGCAACTGACTCCGGACATCGCCCGCATCGTCGACGGCGCGGGGGAGCGCGAGGTGGCGCTCTCTGAAATCACGGTCGGCCAGACGGTGCGCGTGCGCGCGGGCGAGAACTTCCCGGTCGACGGCCGCGTGCTCACGGGGCGGTCGACGATCAACCAGGCCTCCCTGACTGGCGAAGCCGCGCCCGTTGAAGTTCAGCCCGGCGACCCGGTGTACGCGGGAACTTCAAACCTGACGGGCGCGCTCGACCTGACGGTGACGCAGGTCGGCGGCGACACGACGATCGGCAAGGTGACCCAGCTCATCCGCCAGGCCGAGCAGAGCCGCACGCCGCGCCAGCTCCTCATCGAGCAGGTCTCGGCGTTCTTTGTTCCGGTGATCCTGACCATCGCGGCGGTGGTGTGGTACCTGCTGAGCCAGTCCGAGAGCGAGGCGATGCGCAACAGCGCCGCTACCACGGCGGTCGCCGTGCTCGTCGTCGCCTGCCCCTCGGCCCTGCTGCTGGCCAGCCCCAGCGCCATGCTCGCCGCGTTTGCCGCGGCGGCGCGCCTGGGCATCCTCATCAAGCAGCCCAACTACCTTGAGGCCGCGGGCAACGTGAACGCCGTGGTCTTCGACAAGACCGGCACCATCACCACCGGCAAGTTCCAGGTGACGCGCCTGGCCCCCGCGACCGGCGTTGACGGGGCCGACCTGCTCCGCGCCGCGGCCAACGGCGAGCAGCACTCCAACCACCCGCTCGCACAATCCATCGTCGCGACGGCGCGCACGGCCCGCATCGATCCCGACGGGTCGAACGACTACCAGGAGATCCACGGCCGCGGCGTGCGCGCCAGGACCACCTTCGGCGAGATCTGCATCGGGCGCGCCACGTGGCTGGTCGAGCTCAACCCCGCGATCAAGCCCGAGGTCGATGCTGTCGAGGCCAAGATCGAGGGGATCACCGGCGTGCACGTGATGCGCGACGGCCATTACCTGGGCGCGGTGGGGCTCGAGGACACCATCCGCAACTCGACGCGCCCCGCGCTCGCGCGCCTGCGCGAGCTTGGCGTCCGTCGCATCGCGATCTTCACGGGCGACCGCCTGAGCGTCGCGACCCGCGTCGGGCAGGCCATCGGCGTCGACATGATCGAGGCCGAGTGCCTCCCCGAGGAGAAGCACGAGCAGATCAAGGGCATGGTGACCGCCGGCTACCGCACGCTGATGGTCGGCGACGGCATCAACGACGGCCCCTCGCTCGCCGCGGCAGACGTGGGCGTGGCGATGGGCCTCTCGGGCACGGACATCGCCGCCAACTCGGCGGGCGTCGCGCTGATGAACGACGACCTGTCGCGCGTGCCGTTCCTGATCGAGCTGGCGCGGCGGACGCGCACGATCATCGGGCAGAACATCGCCGCGTCGGTCGTGATCTCGGTGCTGGGCCTGGTGCTGGCCGGCACGGGAGTGCTCTCCAAGACCGGCGGCCTGGCCCTGCCCCTCGCGGCCCTGTACCACTTCTTCGGCGATGTGTTCGTCCTGGGCAACAGCTTCCGGTTGTTCCGCTTCGGCGAGAACTTTGCCGCGGCAGAGGTCGAAACCGAGGCCCCGGCCCTGCGCCGCCGCGCGGGCAGCGTCCGTGGCCTCGGCCAGCTCCAGCCGGCCTGATGCCTTGTTTGCGGTCCGTCGACGCAACCTAGTGGTGCAGGCGTCCGGACTGTCCTCTCCAAAGGCTTCGCGCGCGGCTCGGTCTTCCAATTTGCCAAACGCTCGATCGTTCAACGTGGTTGTTCTGTCGATGCACCTCCCATGGACCTGTCGAACCCTTGGACCCTGTTCTCGGGCCTCGTGATCGGCTGCCTCGGCATGGTGCTGTTCATCTACGGCAAGAAGCAGGCGAGCCCGAAGTGCCTGATCACCGGCGCCGTGCTGTGCATCTTCCCGTACTTCGTCACGTCGCTGCTCCTGATGTGGGGCATCACGGGCGCGTGCTTGGGCGGGTTGTACGTGAGCACGCGGGCGGAGTGACCGTGCGACTTTCTGCTTCCTCCTTCTACTCAATCTAGTGGGGCAGGCGTCCCGCCTGTCCACTACAGAGGCCTCGCGCGGCAGCAGCGATGAACTTCCGCGCCTTTGATACCCCCCGTGCCCGAACTCGACCTCATCGCCACCACCGCCTTTGGCCTCGAAGCCGTCGCCGCGCGCGAGATCGAATCCCTGGGCTACGAACCCAAGACCCTTTCAACCGGGCGCGTTCACTTCCGCGCCGACGAAATGGGCCTTGCCCGCGCCAACCTGCGCCTCCGCACCGCCGACCGGGTGCTGCTCCGCGTCGGTCACTTCCCCGCGCCCGACTTTGATGCGCTCTTTGAGACCACCAAGGCCCTGCCGTGGGAGAACTGGCTGCCCAAGGACGCGACCTTCCCGGTGAACGGCCGGAGCGTGAAGAGCCAGCTCACGAGCGTGCCGGCGGTGCAGCGGGCGGTGAAGCGTGCGATCGTCGACCGGCTCATGATGGCGCACAAGACCCGCACGTTGCCAGAGATCGGCGCCCGGTACATCATCGAGATCGCCCTGCTCAACAACGAGGCGACGATCACGCTCGACACCTCGGGCGACGGCCTGCACAAGCGCGGCTACCGCGACCTCACGGGCGAGGCGGCGCTGAAGGAAACGCTCGCCGCGGGGCTCGTGCTGCTGAGCGTGTGGCGTCCGCACCGCGCCCTGATCGACCCGTTCTGCGGCACCGGGACCATCGCGATCGAGGCGGCCATGATCGGGCGCGACATCGCGCCCGGCTTGTACCGGCGATTCGATGCTGAAGCGTGGCGGTTCATCCCCGCCAAGGTGTGGAAGGACGCCCGCGAAGAGGCCCGTGCGATGGCGCGGCCGTCGCTGCCCGTCACGATCCACGCCAGCGATGCGAGCGAAGAGGCGCTCTCGCTGGCCCGCCGCCACGCCGACCGCGCCGGCGTGGCCCGCGACATCCACTTTCAGAAGCGGGACTTTCTCAGCCTCGAAAGCAAGGCCGATTACGGCTGCATTATCGCCAACCCGCCCTACGGCAAGCGAATGGGCGTGGACGACTCGATCGAGCGTCTCTACCGCTCGTTCCCCGAAGTCCTGCGGCGCTTCCCGACGTGGTCGCACCACATCCTGACGGCGCGCCTCGACCTTGAGCAGCTCGTCGGCCAGCCCGCGACGCGCCGGCGGAAGCTCTTCAACGCGCAGATCGAGTGCACGTATTACACGTTCCTGGGGCCGCGCCCGCCTCGGGGTGGGAGCGACGGGGAAGGGACGCGAAGCGACGAAGCGACGGAGCGACGGAGCGACGAAGTGGGGGGGTCGGAACCGAGCCGAACCTCCGAGCCGAGATTCGCAACGGCCCGCGCGGCTGAGCCGACGCACACCGAAGAGGTCTCGGCCGCGCCCGAAGCGCGGGCCTTGTCACCCGCAGGGTCCACGACCGTGGCCAAGGGCGCGGCAAGCGCCGGCGAGCAAGGCGTCGGTGATCGCGGTCTGATGACGACCCGCTCCGAAGGGGCAGCCGAGCCGGACGAATCAACGAACCTCGATTCACCCCGACCCCCCGATCACACGAATACCGGCATCTCCCCGTCACCGCCTCACCGTCTCACCGTCTCACCTCCATCACCTCCATCACCCCCTCATCCCCTCCCCTCATCCCCTCATCACCTTCCCCCCTCAACGCCCGCCTTCGGCGGCCTCCGCCCGCGCGATATCCGCGAGCTCGACGACTTCGAGGCCCGCCTCGCCAAGCTTGCCCGCCACCTGCGCCGCTGGCCCGACCGCGGGATCACCTGCTACCGCCTGTACGAGCGCGACTGCCCGGACGTGCCCGTCGTGGTGGACCGTTACGAGGGCTGCGCCCACATCTTCGAGCACGAGCGCGAGCACTCGCGCACGCTCGCGCAGCACCTTGAGTGGCTGGACGAGATCGCCAAGCGAACGGCCCGAGTGCTCGACATCCCGCTCGACAACGTCCACATCAAGAACCGGCCCAAGCAGCGCGGCCTCACCCAGCACGAAAAGCTCGGCGAGAGCGCCCGGACCATGACCGTCTCCGAGGGCGGGCTGAGGTTCGAGGTCAATCTCACCGACTACGCCGACACCGGCCTCTTCCTCGACCACCGCATCACCCGCGGCATGGTGCGCGAACTGGCCAAGGGGGCGCGGTTTCTCAACCTGTTCTGTTACACCGGCGCGTTCACCGTCTACGCCGCCGCGGGCGGCGCGGCCTCGAGTGTCAGCGTCGACCTTTCCAACACGTACCTCGAATGGGCCGAGCGCAACATGCGCCTCAACGGCCTCATGTCGCCGAAGCACCGGTTCGTGCGTTCCGATGTGCTCGAGTTCCTCCGCACGCACGCGCCCGGCGAGCACTACGACCTCGCGGTCGTCGATCCGCCGACATTCTCCAACAGCAAGAGCACCGACGAGGACTGGGAGGTGCAGCGCAGTCACGCCGAGGCGCTCACGCTGCTCCTGCCGCTGATGGCCGCGGGGTCCACGATGTTCTTCTCAACCAACTTCCGTCGCTTCAAGCTCGACGAAGAGGAACTCGTCCGGGCCCGCGCCGGCATCTCGATCCAGGAGATCAGCCGCCGCACGGTCCCCGAGGACTTCCGCAACGAGCGGATCCACCGCTGCTGGAAGGTCCGGATCCCGTGACGTCGTGAGCGCCTCGGGAATCCTCGGGCGGGAGGCTCTGGCCCGCTGCCGCCGCCAGCCGCGGCCGCTAACATGCGGCACCATGAGCAACTCCCGATACTCACTCCTGCTTTCGCTCCCCATCATCCTGTGCGCGTGCGAGCAATCGCCGGCCCCGGCGCCGACCAAGTCGACCCCTGCGCCCGCGGCCACACCCGCGGCCACTCCCGCGACCAAGACTCCGGCGAGCACCCCGGCGCCCGCTCCCGCGGCTCCGGCCGCCGCGCTGGGCGCGGCTGATCCCGGGACCGTGTCGGTCGGCGGCGTGGCCATGACGGTCCCGAAGGGGTGGAAGCAGGTTCCGCCCGCAAACCAGATGCGGCTCGCCGAGATCCAGGTTCCCGACGAGTCGGGCGACGTCATGAAGGTCTGCACGGTCGCCATTTCGACCGCCGGCGGCGACATCCCCTCCAACGTCGCCCGCTGGGCAGGTCAGATGAAGGACGCGTCGGGCCAGACTCCGAAGGCCGACATCGCGACCAAGACGGTCGGCGGATTGAATGTGAGCTTGGTCGAGATCAGCGGAACCTACTCGGGCATGGGAGAAGCCGCTCCGCGTCCGGATTGGACGCTCAGGGGCGCGATCGTGGAAACCCCGTCGGGCCTGCTCTTCGTGAAGATGACCGGTCCCGCGTCGACCATGAAGGCCTCTGCCGCGGGATGGGGGAACCTCGTCGACAGCATCCGCAAGCCCTGAGTCTCCATCCGTCGCCCAATTCATTCAGCCAGCGGCGTCATTGCACGTTCAGGAGTGCAACGATGCCGCGATTGTTTGTATTTTATTTGGGTACTAGGACATTCACGGGCCTCCGCGGCATGACCGATAATGTAAAGACTGCGATCTCGTCTGGGTTAAACACACCAACCCGCGGTTTCTTAGAAGGACTCCATTGTTTCCAGCCGTTTTTCTTCTACAATGATGACGTCAATGTCCTCTATTGCTCGCCAACCTCGCCGAATCCCGGACGGCCTTATCGGGTCGATCTCGTGGGGATTGCTCGCGGCGGTCCACGCGGCGCCCTTGTGGAAGACGTCCGCGACGTTGGTAATTGAGGGCCCGACACCGGCCCGCGTCGGGGCGTGGGTGGCCGTGACCCTGTCGTTCCTGCTGTTTGCGCTCCAGGCCGCCGGCTTCAACCTGCTGCGGGTGCGCCTCCGCCGCGCGACCTTGGCGGTCGTGGCGGTGTGCTTTGCGATCGTCCACGGCGACACGACCATCAGCGCGGTGAAGTCCGACCCCGGCGCGGCACTGACGATCGCGGTGGCCGCCGAGTCTGCCGTGATCGTGGCGCCGCGTGTCCGGCGCGCGTTCCCCGAGTTCCTGGCTCGCCTGCGCGACGCGGGCGAGTGCCGACTCCCGCCGCACGAGCGGCTGGGCTACCTGCCCTGCGCGGGCGCGCTGCGTGCGCGTTCGATCGATGGAATCGGGCGTGCGACCGCCCGAGGCCCGCCGGCCTGACCCCAGCGCCCTCCTTCCGGCCCGGCCGCGGCGCGATCCGCGCGACGTGCGGCTCGGCATAGAGAGGACGGAGCGCCAGGCGTGTCGTTCAGGCGTGAACCATCACATCCTCTGGCAGGGGATCAAAACATGTGTGGAAAGCCCACCCACGGCGAGTCCGTCACCGCAGAGCGTGCCGGCGGCCAGTGCCGTTGCCGTCGTTCGCAGGCCGTCCTTCTGATCGAGTTCGCTTCCCCGGTGCACGGCGCGCCGGTCGATGAAATCCTCGAAACCGTCTCGCGCGAGCGGGCCGAAGCGCTCGAGCGGGCGCTGCCCAAGGGCTGGCGCGTGCTGTACGCGATCCACCACGGGCGTCCCACGATCGCCGCGGCACTGGCCGAGGCCCGCGAGGCGGGCGTCGAGCGGCTGGTCGTTGTCCCCATGCGACCGCAGTTCAGCGAGTCGGTGACGGGGGACGAGCTGCACGAGCTGTACCGCTGCCTGGGCGAGAGCGCCCCGGACATGCACGTGGACGTGCGCACATGGTGGCACGACGACACCGTCTACCTCGACGGGCACGCCCGCCTCATCCACGCCCACGCGACGCGCCGCAACGCCGGACCCGATCGCGCGGTGCTGGTCTTCTGGGCCGCGGGCGTCAACGACCCCGGCGCCGACGCGGATTCACGCCGTCTCTCGGAGACGGCCGACCTGCTCCGCCGCCGCATCGGCTGGCCGGTCGAGCGGGCCGTGACCCTGCTGACGGGCCCGGGACGCGGCGGAGAACGCGCCTCGCTCGAGCGGGCGGTCGAGTCGCTGGGCGTCGAAGAAGGCACGCGCGTGCTGGTGTGCCCGCTCACACACATGAGCGACGGGCAGCGTCTCCGCGAAGAACTCCACGGGCTCCTGGCCCCGATGTCGGGCCTGCGGGCCAACCCGGTCGAGGTGTGCCCGGCCCCCAATGCCAGCGACGAGATGATCAAGACCCTCACGCTGCTGGTGCGGCGCGGGCGCGAGCCGGCCGGCGACGCGCGGAGCGAGCCCGCGCCGCTCTTTGCCCCGACCGACTTGCGGGCCGTGGTCGAGCGCGAGATCGGCACGCTCATCATGGCCGGCGTGTGCGTGAAGTGCTCGCTGGGGCGGGCCGGCGGGCCGGCGCTCCGCCATTGCGAGCACGAGGAACTGCTGCACTTCAAGCGCCCGCACACCGAGACGGTCGAACTCCTGCGCCGCGCCGCAGAGCGCGTCGGCGCCCGCGAGTGCTGGATCTGGAACACCTGCAGCCGCTACGAGTTCTACGCCTGGCTGCCCAAGAGCGCCTCGCCCGAGCGCTGCCTCGAGGCCCTGCAGATCGCGGCCGAGGAGGTCCTGGGCCAGCACGCCGGCGAGCACGCCAACCTGCTGCTGGGGCGCGAGGCCTGGACCCACGCCCTGCGCACCGCCTCGGGCCTCAACAGCTCGCTGGTCGGCGACGCCGAGGTGGTCGAGCAGCTCCGCGCCGCGCGCTCCGCGGCCCAGTACGCGGGCACCGCCGGCGAGCTCACCGACGCGTTCATCGAGGGCATCGGCCGCTCGGTCCGCGAGCTCCGCGAGCAGACCGCCTGGGGCAAGTTCGAGCACCGCTACTGCGACGTGGCCCTTTCGCGGCTCTCGCCACTCCTTGGCGCCTCGGTCGCCAAGGGCCGGTGCGTCGTCGTGGGCGGCTCGACCACGTCCTGCTCGGCGCTCGAGACCCTGGCCGGACGCTTCGGCGTGCCCACCCGCCAGCTCTCGCTCATGTACCGAGGGCACCGCAAGGGCGCGCTCATCAAGCGGCTCCACGCCGCGGTCGGCGATGGCACGATGGCGGTCGTTGAGGACTACGCCGACCCGGCCGTGCTTGAGGCGGTCGCCGCGGCCGACCTTGTGATCTTCGCGATCGACCAGCGCGACCCGGTGTTCACCGGGCACGAGCTGGCGCGGGTGCGGGGAGATTCGCCCCGTCCCCAGACCATCGTGGACTTCAACACCTTCGGGTCGGTGGCGATCGCCAGCCCGATCCCCAGCGTGCGCTACATCGATGCCGCGCACGTCGACGCCCAGGTCGCGGCGTTCAACCGCGAGCTGATCGACGACGCGGCCCTGGCCGGCGCGGCACGGGACGCCGAAAAGTGGATCGCGGCGCACGTTGAGCCGGCCCGCCGTGCGGGCGGCAGCCACGCCCAAAGCCATTCCCAGAGCCACTCCCAAGGGCACTCCCAAGGCCACGGGCGCGACCGATCGAACTCAACGAAGGGCGGTGCGGCGTGACTTCGCACGATCACAAGACGTCCGGGGCCGGGTGCGGGTGCGCCTGCCGAAGCGGCGGGTGCTGCTCGGGCCGGTCGAAGGGACGCGAGCGGATGCTCGGGGCGCTCCGCCAGACCCGCGTCGATCGTCCCCCGGTGTGGATGATGCGCCAGGCCGGGCGGCACCTCCCCAAATACCGGGCCCTGCGTGAGACGATCTCGTTCATGGAACTCTGCCGTGACGAAGCGGCCAACGCGATCTCGTCGGCCGAGCCACTGCAGCGGTACGGCCTCGACGCGGCGATCGTCTTCAACGACATCCTCATCCCGCTGCGGGATATGGGCATGGGGCTGGACTTCCAGCCCGGTCCGCGCTTCGAGCGGCTGATCTCGACCGTCGCCGACGCCGAGGCGCTCAGCCGGCCCGTGTACGGACCCGCCACCGACGTCTCGCGCTGCATCCGGGCCCTGCGCCAGACGGTGGGGGAGAAGAGCGCGGTGCTGGGATTCATCGGCGCGCCCTTCACGGTCGCGTCCTTCGCGATCGCCGGCAGCGGCGCGCAGCGCGTGGCCGATCTCCGCATCGACGCGGGCGCCCGGCGCGCGGTGTACGAGGCGACACAGGCCAAGCTGCTCCCAGCGCTCGTCGACTACGCCGCGGCACAGGTCGAGGCCGGCGCCGATGTCATCCAGGTCTTTGAATCGCTCGCCCACGATGTGGACGAGCCCCTGTACCGCCAGGTCGGGCTGCCCTTCATGACGCGGGCCATTTCCGAGATACGGCGGGTCGCTCCTTCCACGCCCGTGATCGCGTTCGGCCGGGGGATCTGGCCGTACCTCACGGAACTGGCCCGCGCCGGTGCCGCGGCGGTGAGCTTGGACGAAACCCGCCCGCTCGCCGACGCCCGGCGCCTGCTCCGCGAGGCCGGGTTGAGCACGGCCCTGCAGGGCAATCTCAGGCCCGACGCCCTGCGTGGGACGCCCGAACAGGCCGCGGCCGAGGCTCTGGAACTGCTCGGGCAGTGGCGGTCGATCGTCCCGCACCCCGAGCGTGCCGCCGAACTGGGACCGACGGGCTGGGTCTTCAACCTCGGGCACGGCGTGCCCGCCGACGCGGATCCGGGTACCGTGCAGGCCGTGGTTGACGCCGTCAAGAGCTTCGCGACGATGAACGCCCCGACCGGGCTCGCCCCCGCGGAGGAGGTCGCGTCATGATCGCCACGCGTGACATGAACGAGCACGTCTCTCCTTCGGCCGACCTGATCACCAAGTACGGCCGGCCTGGTCCTCGCTACACGAGCTACCCCGCCGTGCCCTACTGGCCCGCCAAGTACGACCCGCGCTCGTACGAGGAGGCGCTGGGCGCGCTGGGCGAGCGCGCCCGGACCGACCCCAACGAGAGCGTGTCGATCTACGTGCACGTGCCGTTCTGCGAGAAGCGGTGCCTGTTCTGCGCCTGCAACGTCGTCATCAGCCGGGCCCACGAGCGCGGCATGGCGTACGTCGACCTGGTGCGCCGCGAGATGGACGGCGTGTCGAAGGCCATGAACGGCGCCCGCCCCAAGGTGAAGCAGATGCACTGGGGCGGCGGCACTCCGACGTGGCTGAGCGTCGAGGAGCTCAAGGCGCTGTACCGGTGCGTCGCGGAGCGCTACGAGATGCTCCCCGACCGCGAGCAGTCGATCGAGGTCGACCCGCGCGTGACCACGCCCGAGCAACTCACCGCCCTGCGCGCGTGCGGGCTGAACCGCCTCTCGATGGGCGTGCAGGACATCGACCCCACGGTGCAGGACGCGATCAGCCGCCACCAGACCGTGGCCCAGACCGAGGCGGTGATCAAGCACGCCCGCGACCTGGGGATCGACGGCATCACCGTCGACATTGTCTACGGCCTGCCCTTCCAGACCATCGATTCGTTCCGCCGCACCATCAAGACCGTGATCGACCTGGGCGTCGACCGCGTGGCGGTGTACAACTTCGCGTACCTCCCCGAGCGCGTGAAGCACCAGCGGGTCATCATGCCCGAGTGGCTGCCGCCGGCCGAGCAACGCGTGCAGCTCTTCCGCATCGCCGCCGAGGAGTTCACCGCCGCCGGGTACGACATGATCGGCATGGACCACTTCGCCAAGAGCACCGACGAGCTGTCGCTGGCGCGCCGGGACGGGACCATGCAGCGCAACTTCATGGGCTACACGACGCGGTCGGGGTGCGACCTGCTCTCCTTCGGCGTCAGCGCCATCAGCCGCGTGGGGCGTGACTTTGCCCAGAACCCCAAGACCACGGCCGAGTACACCGAGCGCATCGAGAGCGGGCGCTCTCCCGTGGTGCACGGCATGCGGCTGAGCGACGACGACGCGATGCGCGAGAGCGTGATCCAGCGCGTGATGTGCTACGGCGAGGTCGACCTCGACGAGGTGAAGGCCGCGCACGGCGTGGACCTCCTGGCCTCGCAGACCACCAGGGACGGCCTGCGTGAGCTGGAGGACGACGGGCTCGTGACCTGGTCGGGCCGGACGCTGCGCGTGACCCCCATGGGCCGGTACTTCGTGCGGAACATCGCGATGACGTTTGACCCGTACCTCGCGAAGGCTCCCGAGCCCGAGCGCAGCGCGTCCGGGCAGACGGTGCAGGTGAAGTTCAGCCGCACCGTGTGACAGGAGCGATCCCTCGTGGCCTCGCGTGACACCCAGGTTGTCGTTGTGGGCGGCGGGATATCGGGCTTGGCGTGCGCGCACCGCCTGCACAAGGCCGGGATCGACGTGGTCCTGGTCGAGTCCAGCGACCGCGTCGGCGGGAAGATCCGGACCATCAGCGAGGACGGTTACCAGTTCGAGGCCGGGCCCAACACGCTGATCGCCAACAAGCCCGAGCTGCTCCAGCTCATCCGCGACGCCGGGCTCGAGAACGAGATCGTCGACGGCTCGCCCGCGTCGAAGCGCCGCTGGATCACGCTCAATGGCCGCATGTGCCCGCTGCCGTCGAGCCCGGTCGCCGCGCTCACCAGCCCGCTGCTGGGGCCGCGCGCGATCGCGCGAGTTCTGGGCGACCTCTTCATGGGGCGGAGTGACCACGGACCCGAGGACGAAAGCGTCGCGTCGTTCATCACACGCCACTTCGGACGGCGCGTCATCGACAATCTCGCGGCACCGTTCCTGACGGGCGTGTACGCCGGCGACGTCGACCGCCTCGAGGCCCGGTCCGTGCTCCCCATGCTCGTGAGCGCCGAAGCCGAGAAGGGCAGCGTGATCCGCGGCTTGATCGCCGCCAGGAAGACGGCGAAGCGCGCGGGCAAGCCCAGACTCCCGTTGCGCACGATCACCTTCCGCGAGGGGCTCGAGTCGCTGCCGCGCCGGATTGCGGCTGGGCTGGGCGATCGTGTGATGCTCAATGTGGCGGTCTCGACACTGGACCAGGACGGCCCGCGCCTGCGGGTGAATCTTTCGGACGGCTCGACGCTCGGTGCCGAGCGCGTCGTGCTCACCTCGGGCGCCCGCGTTTCGGCCGGGCTCGTGCGGGCGCTGCCGGGCGGTGCGGAGATTGCCGCGGGTCTCGAGCGCGTGCCACAGGCGGGGCTGAGCATGGTCGGCCTCGCCTATGACCGTTCCACGATCGACCACCCACTGGACGGGTTCGGGTACCTCAACGGGCCGGGCTCGAGCGGCCCGGTGCTGGGCAGCCTGTTCCGCTCGAGCGTGTTCCCCCACGTGGCGCCGGCGGGCAAGGCGCTGCTGGTCGCGTTCATCGGGGGCGTGCGCTTCCCGGGGTACGCCGAGCGGCCCGAGAGCGAGCTCATCGACCTGGCCGAGCGTGAGCTCCGGGAGCGCGTGAATCTGCGTGCCGCGCCGCTGCGAACGTTCGTCTGCCGCTGGCCGGGAGCCGTGGCGCAGTACGAGCGCGGGCACGCGAAGCTGCGCCAGCGGGTGGAGGAGTGGTCGCGGGCCGGGCGGGTGTCCATCGCGGGCGCGGCGCTCACGGGCGTATCGTTGAACGACTGCGCGGCGGCCGGGTTTGCGGAGGCGGAGCGTCTGGCCTCGGCCCTTGAACCCAAGTCGCGCAAGCGCGAGGGAGAGCTATGCGCATCGGCGTGATCGCGGCAACCTATGGCGAGCCCGCGCTCAACTCCTTCGCGGAGCAGTGGATCTATTCGTACCGGATCCTGGCGCGGCTCACCCGAAAGATCGCGCCCATCCCCAAGCCGGTGCTGCCCATCATCGCCACGGCCCGGGCCCGCGGGCGTGTCAAGCTGTGGAACGAGAACGGCTTCGCGTCACCGCTCGAGAAGCTGCACGAGCAGACGCTCGCGGCGCTGCGCTCCGAGCTCGCCGCACGCGGCATGGCCGACGCGGTCGTCGTGCCCGCGTACGAGTTCCGCCGCCCCAACCTTTCCGATGCGCTCCGCACGCTCCGCAAAGAAGGGTGCGACCGCGCGGTGGTGGTCCCCATGTACGTGGCGGACGGCGACTTCACCCACGGCATGACCCGCCTGGCCGTCGAGGACGCGATGAGCGAAGGGGCGTGGACGAACCCGCAGCATCTCTCGTTCTGCGCGATCACCGAGGACGAGCCGACCACCGACCGGCTGGTGTCCGTGCTCGCCGGACACTGCCTCTCCAGCGCGCACGCGCGGGGCGTGCCCGAGCCCGCCAAGGACTGGGCCCTCATGCTTGCCGCGCACGGCACGGTCATTACCCCGCCCCCCGGGGTCGACAACGGACTGCTGCACGCGGGCAGGGTGCTGCTGCGCCTCAAGCACGCGCTCAAGCCGCACTTCGGGCTCGTCCGCATCGGATGGCTCAACCACACGCGCGGCGGCAAGTGGTCCACGCCCGCCGTGGCCGATGCGCTCGATTGGGTGCGCGAGCGGGGGTTCACCAAGCTCGTGTACTACCCCTGGGGCTTCACCACCGACAACGCAGAGACCCTTCTCGAGGGGCGAGTCGCCCTCGCCGAGATGTCCAATCCCTTCGAGCGTGTCGAACACCTGGAGTGCATGAACGCCTACGAGCCGTTCGTGAAGCTCCTCGCCGATCGTCTGGGTGAGCATGTGGACAGGACCAAGGCCGGTGGCCGCGCACAGCCCGCGGCGAGCGCGGCATAAGAGGAAGGTCATGACGAACGCGGCTATCCGTCCTGCCCCGTCACTCGCCCGATCCGCCGAACTATGGAAGCGGGCCACGGCCGTGCTGCCCGGCGGAGTCTCCAGCCCGGTGCGGGCGTTCAAGGCCGTGGGAGGGACCCCGGTGTTCGTCGAACGGGCCGAGGGCCCGTTCGTGTTCGACGCCGACGGCAACCGGTACATCGACCTCGTGGGCTCGTGGGGTCCGGCGATCGTGGGCCACGCGCACCCGGCGGTCGTCGAGGCCGTGCGTGCCGCGGCGGGGCGCGGTCTCTCGTTCGGGGCGCCGTGCCGCGCCGAGGTGGAACTGGCGGAGAGAATCATCGCGGCGTTCCCCGGCTCGGTCGAGATGGTGCGCTTCGTCAGCAGCGGCACGGAAGCGACGATGAGCGCGGTGCGCCTGGCCCGCGGCGCCACCGGCCGAACGAAGATCATCAAGTTCGAGGGAAACTACCACGGCCATTCCGACGCGTTCCTCGTCAGCGCCGGCAGCGGCGCGGCAACGTTCGGGGCGCCCAATTCTCCCGGCGTGCCCGAGGCGGTGGCCCGCGAGACGATGCTCGCGCCGTACAACGACCTCGAGGCCGTGGCCCGCCTGATGCGGGCCGAGGGCGCGAACATCGCCGCGGTGATCGTGGAGCCGGTGGCGGGCAACGTGGGCATGATCGAGCCCGCGCCGGGGTTCCTCGAGGGCCTGCGCTCGCTGTGCGACACGCACGGCGCCCTGCTGATCTTCGACGAGGTCATGACCGGCTTCCGCGTGGCGTGGGGCGGCTACCAGAACGTCTGCAAGGTGCGCCCCGATCTCACGTGCCTGGGCAAGGTGATCGGCGGCGGGATGCCCGTCGCGGCGTACGCCGGACCGCGCAAGATCATGGAAAAGCTCAGCCCCTCCGGCCCGGTGTACCAGGCCGGCACGCTCAGCGGCAGCCCGGTCGGGATGGCCGCGGGGCTCGCGACTCTTGAGCTCTGCGCGGTGCGCGGGTTCTACGACAGGCTCGGCGAGTCTTCGTCGCGCCTGGTGCGCGGGCTGAAGGGAGCGGCGGAGAAGCATGGCGTGCCGGTCAGCGTCTCTTCGCGCGGCGGGATGTTCGGCCTGACGTTCACGCGCGAGCCGATCAGGAACTTCGCGGATGCCAAGACCGGCAATCACGCGGCGTACGGGAAGTTCTTCCACGCCATGCTCAGGCGCGGTGTGTGGCTGCCGCCGTCGTCGTACGAAGCGATGTTCCTGTCCGCCGCGCACACCAACGAGCACGTCGACGCGGTGATCGCGGCGGCGGCCGAGAGCTTCGGGGAATTGTCATGACCCACCTTCGCGTCGGCGCACGCGGGAGCGACCTTTCGCTGGCCCAGACCGGCTGGGCGGTGGAGCAGATCCGGCGCGCCAATCCCGGCCTGAGCACCGAGATCGTCGTGATCAAGACCCATGGCGACAAGGATCAGCACACGCCCCTGGCCGAGCTGGGCACCACGGGCGGGTTCGTCCGCGAGATCGAGGTCGCGCTGCTCAACCGCGAGATCGACGTGGCGGTCCACAGCCTCAAGGACCTGCCGACGGAGATCACCAAGGGGCTGATCCTTGCCGCGATGCCCGTGCGGGCGCCCCTCGAAGACGTGCTGCTCACGCGTGACGTGGTCACGCTCGACGCGCTGCCCGCGGGGTTCGTGGTGGGCACCAGCAGCCCGCGCCGCGTTCACCAGCTGCGCCGGCACGCGCCGCAGATCAAGACCGTGCCGACACGCGGCAACGTGCCCACGCGCATCCGGCACCTGGAAGAAGGCAAGTACGACGGCGTGATCCTTGCCGCGGCGGGCCTGGGCCGCCTGGGCATCGACTACCCGCGCAAGCTGGTGCTCCCGGCCGACCGCTTCCTGCCCGCGCCGGGCCAGGGCTCGCTGGCGGTGCAGACGCGCGAGGGCGACCCCGCGGCCGCGGTGGTGGGGCGCGTCGACGACGCCGCCACGCGGGCGGCGGTGACGGCCGAGCGGGCGTTCCTCCGCGCCACCGGCGGAGGCTGCCACGCCGCGCTGGGCGCGCTGGCGACCGTGCGCGGCGGCGAGATGACGCTCGTGGGCGAGGTCTTCTTCGGCGATCGCGCCGTGCGCGATCAAGTTCGCGGGTCGGTCGAGAAGGCCGAGGAATTGGGCAAGCAACTGGCGACCAAGCTCGTGCCCACGGGCGATCTGGGCGCTCGCTAGCGCCGGAAAGGCGCGATGAGCGCTCCGCGCACGACCAAGGTCTGGGTGACGCGCGACGAGGGCGCTGACGGCCCCCTGTGCGCCGCGCTGCGGCGCGCCGGTCTTGAACCGGTGTACGAGCCCGTGATCGAGCGTCGCGTGACCGGCGATGTGGCGCGTGAGATCGCCGAGCTCGGGCCCGAGGACTGGCTGGTGTTGACCAGCGCCTTTGCCATCCGGGCGATCCCGGCCGGGCACGTGCGCTGCCGCGTGGCGGTGGTGGGGGAGGCGTCGCGCGCCGAGGCCGCGGTCCGCGGGCTGCGCGTGGCGCTCGTGAGCCCGGACGGGACCGGGCAGGGATTGTGGAGGGAACTGACCCGCCATCTCGGCGGAGCGCGGCGCGTGTGCTACCCGCGCTCGTCCCGCGCGGAGGAGCCCGCGCGGATGGAAGGTGTCGCGGTCAGCAGCCCCGTCCTGTACCGCACGGAGAGCAGGCGCGTCGATCCTTCGCGTCTGCACGGCGTCGAGATCGCGGCTGTCTGCAGCCCATCCGCGGCCGGCGGTGTTCTGGCGGCACGCCCCGGCGTGCGGTGCGCCTCGATCGGCCCGACCACGTCCGCGGCGCTGCGCGAGCGCGGCGTCGAGCCGTGGCTGGAGGCGCCTGAACCGAACTTCGATTCGTTGGCGCGAGAGATCGCGGCACGCGCGTAGGGTGGCCCGGGTTCACGGCGCCGGCAGCGGGTCCTCGCGCCACCATCTGGCGTAGTCGAGCGCCCCGTACGTGAAGATGATGTCGGACCCCGCGCGGGCCAGCGACAGGAGCGACTCGCTCAGGCACGCCCGCTCGTTGAGCCAGCCGCGCTCGGCCGCGGCCTTGATCATCGCGTACTCGCCGCTGACGTGGTACGCCGCGATCGGGACGTCCACCGCCTCGCGCAGTCGGGCGATGATGTCCATGTAGATCGTGCCCGGCTTGACCATGATGATGTCGGCGCCCTCCGCGACGTCCAGGCGAGCCTCGACCAGCGCCTCGCGGGCGTTGGCCGGGTCCATCTGGTACGTCCGCTTGTCGCGCGGCACGTGCGGCGCATCCACGGGCGCCGAGTCGAGCGCTTCGCGGAACGGCCCGTAGAAGGCCGAGGCGTACTTGGCCGTGTAGCTCAGGATGAGCGTGTCGGCGAACCCGGCGCCG
Source organism: Phycisphaerales bacterium (assembly GCA_044223975.1). Taxonomy (GTDB): domain Bacteria; phylum Planctomycetota; class Phycisphaerae; order Phycisphaerales; family UBA1924; genus CAZCPB01. The sequence continues at coordinate 246,474 of JBGALI010000004.1, forward strand.
TCGAGCGCATCGCGGATCGCGCCCACGCGCCCGTCCATCATGTCCGAGGGCGCGACGACGTCGGCGCCGGCCTGCGCGTGCAGCACCGACATCTTCGCCAGGGCCGCGACGGTCTCGTCGTTGCGCACCTTGCCCTCGTCGCCCACGATGCCGTCGTGCCCGTCGCTGTTGTAGGGATCGAGCGCCACGTCGGTCATGACGCACAGCGACGGAACTTCCTTCTTGATCGCGCGGATCGATCGCACCGCGAGGTTGTCCTCGCGCCACGCCTCGCGCCCGTCGCGGGTCTTGCGCTCGGGAGGCACCACGGGGAAGATGCACACGCCCTTCACGCCAAGCTCGGCCGCGAGGCGGCACTCGCGCAGCGTGAGGTCGAGGCTGGCCCGGGCCCGCCCCGGCATCGACGCGATCGGGATGCTGACGTTCGTGCCCTCGGTGATGAAGATCGGCAGCACCAGCCGGTCGGGCGTGAGGCGTGTTTCCCGCACCATCGCGCGCAGAGCCGGTGAGACGCGCCGGCGGCGCGGGCGCTCGCGCCCGGCGCCGCTGGGAGGGGTGTAGTGCGTCGACATCGTTCGGTCCTCCTGCGAGTGCTTACGCGGTCTGCCCCGCGCCGGGCGCGGGCGAAGGTACGGGCGCGGCCCTGTCGTGCGCGGTCGTGACCGGCGGGCGGCGCAGTCGGCACACAACAACAAAGAGGATCTCCGCCACCGCCCACACCCCGACCCAGGTCCCACCCCCGGCGCCGAAGCCGTAGCTGTGCAGGCCCGAGGCCATCAGGTAGTTCACGCCGTAGAACGTCCACACGATCGACGCGAACCCCAGCACGGCGCACGCCGCCAGGCCGAAGTCCTCGATCCACCGGACGTAGCGGGCGTGCAGCACCGCGAAGTACACGACGATGCTGATCAGCGCCCAGGTCTCCTTGGGATCCCACCCCCAGAAGCGGCCCCACGAGTCCGCCGCCCACACGCCGCCCAGGATCGTGCCGGCGGTGAGAAGGAACAGGCCGATCTGGATCGAGCGGTAGGTCTGGACCACCAGCGGGTTGGAGAACTTTGAGGGTGCGTCAGCCGGTGCGCTGCCTCGGCGCAGAAGCACTTCCTTTACCAGGTACACGTGCCCCAGCAGCGACGCGACGGCCAGCACGCCGTAGCTCGCGGTGATCGTCAGCACGTGCACGATCAACCAGTAATTGCTCCGCAGCACCGCCGGCAGCGAGTTGGTCCGGCTCTCCAGCGGCACGAGCGTCGAGAAGATCACCGACAGCAGCGCGACGCCCAGCCCCGCGAACAGGTACCAGGCCTTGCGGTTGATGATCTGGCCGACGGCGCCCAGCGCTACGCCGATCAGGCCCATCCACAGGATCGCCTCGTACGTGTTGCTCACGGGCGCCCGCCCGAGGATCGCGACGCGCAGCCCCACGCCCAGCACGTGCTCGGCCACGCCCCACAGCCCCGCGAGGATCGCGGCGATCAGCAGCCAGCGGCGCATCGCGAGCGTTGAGAGCCCGAACAGGACGATCGCCAGGCCGTAGCCGTACGCGGCCATCCGCCACGGGTGGTGCTTGTTGTAGAAGAGCTCAAGGGACACGGCCCGGTCCGACGCCGGGTCGGCCTGACCTGCCGCGGCGATCGCGGTTCGGAGCTGGTCGACGGCGGCGTCCATCGACTGCCCGGCGACGTACGCACGGCCCAACGCCGTGATGGCCGCTTGCACCCCTTCGGCTCCCGGGTCGGCCGACCCGGTCCCGGCGCGGAGGAACGTCTTTCCCGGGCCCGCCGGCACGAGCGGCAGCGGCTGGCCCGAAGACAGGGACGACACCCGCTCGATCGCGCCCTGGATGTCGAGCGCCAGGCGCTGGTCACGGTTGGGCTGCGCTCCCGGGTCGGCCTGCCTGGCCGCCGCGTATTCCTGCAGGACGGACTGGATCCCACCGCAGGACACGATCTCGGTTGCCGAGAAGAACCGTCGCTCGGGGTCCAGGCCGACCTTGGTCTTGAACGGCCGGTTCTCGATCGCGACGAGCGGCTTGTGGATAAGGTCCTGCGACTTGAACATCAGGTCGCAGAACAGCTCGACGGGCTGACGCCCGGCGTACCCCTCGGGCCCGCTCGCGGCGCTCCACCGCTCACGTCCCGTGAGCTGCGACGCCAGGCTCCTCGCGTACGAGTCCAGCGGCATCACCCGGCCGCCGTCCTGGATCGCGATCGCTCCCAGCCGGTCCGCCCACTGCGGCGCGGGCTGCCGCCCCATCGCCGCCGGCGAGAGCAGCAGAAGCGCGAGAAGGGTTGACAGTAGTCGAGACATTGCCGTTCTCCTTGTGCACAAACGGAGCGGGGATGCCGGGGTGGCCCCAGCTGAACTTGCGGCTGTAGAACGTGATCAGCACGCCCACGCACAGCCCGATCGAACCGACATACGTTGCCGTGAGCCCGGGGTCCTTCATGACGCTGAAGACCGAGACCGTGTCGCCCACGAACCCGGACTGGTACACCTTCCACCCGTCGCGGGCGAGCGGGCTGTTCATGTGGATCTTGGCCTGCGGACCGGGCCCGCCGGCGCCGAACACCGTCACGTCCGACTCGTACGCCATCGCCATGTCGGTGCCGGGATAGTCGACCTTGTGAAACTTCTCGAGCCGCAGGGCGAAGGGAAGTTCGATGATCCGCGGCCCGAAACGAAGGAACGCCGGGCGTCCCGCGCCCGCGGCAGCGATCATCGCTTTCCACGCCACCGGCTCGCCCGGCCCGCCGCCCGTGCTGACCACCAGCGCCGGCCGATGTTCCTTGCCCTCCGGCGCGCGGGTGATGTGAGCCACCTCGCGTGCACGGGCGACCTGGCGCACGATCGTGATCTTGCGGCCGCCGCAGTCGAGGGTCCAGGGGTAGTTCCCGGTGCTCTCGAAGGTGGTCGTCTTGCCGTCGGCGGCAACGTACGCGACCCGCGGGGCCTTCACCGGACCGTAGACCACCAGCGATTGCTCGCCCGGCATGGCCCCCGGAGTTGCGTTCGGCGCGGCGCCGGGGATGTCGGCCGTGGCGCTCGTCAGGCGGGCGCCCGATGTCGCGCCGCCTTCGAGAACCTTGGCGAGGTAGATGTCGGGGAAGTTCCGGAAGGCCGTGTGGCGCTCGGTTGTGCCCTTGCCGTCCGTGATGAGCACCGTCACGGCGGGATTGCTCCCGGGAGCCGCCGACTCGCTGACGACGTTGTTGGCCGTGGTCGCGTTGTTGAACCTGGTGATGCCGGCGATCTTCCACCCGGGGAAGGCCTCCTGCCCCTCGGCGCTCAGCGCGTACGACGTGTCGCCCACCAGGAACGAATACCCCGCGTCGGCCGCCGCCGCCGCGTCCGGTGGCTTCCATTCGCTCCCGTCCGCGAGAACGCGGATGACCAGATCCATGACCCGCACCGGGCCGCCGCGTGCCTCATCGCCGACCCACAGCCCTTCCGGAGCGTTGGCGTTCGGAAGGAGGTACACCGCGCGGTACGGCTCGGGCCCGCCGTCCACGACCTCGCCCTCTTCGTGGCAGTTCTGCCAGCGCTCCGTCACGCGGACCGGCACTCCCGCGACGGTGTAGTCGCCGGGCTTCTGGGGGGCGGGGATCCACGCGACCGCTTTGAGCTGCCCTCCGTCGTGCTCGAGAAGCTCGAGGATTTCCTCCTCGGTCTCGATCCGGCCGGAGATGTCCCCCTCTTCGAGCGTCAGGTGACCTTCGACGCGCCCCAGCATCGACCAGAACCCGCCGAAGATCAGCGTCACCAGGCTCGCGTGGACCACGATGAACCCGACGTGACCGCGCTTCCAGGGGTAGCGCGTGATCACGGCCAGGACGAGGCTGACGCAGGTGAGGGCCATCAGCAGCATGAACCACCACGAGCCGTAGACGACCTGCTTGGCCTCCCTGGCGCTGACCGTGGACTCGAGGTACGTGCCCCAGCCCATCGCCACGGCGACAAAGACGAGCACAGGCACCGCGAACTGGATGCCGCCGAACCAGCGGATTGCGGTCCCGAAGGGAGAGGAATGCCAGGGATGTGTCGGTTTCATGGTTGGTTCTCCGCGGCGGGCTCCGAAGGCGGGATCGAAGCGACGAGCGCGCTCGGCCCGGCGTTGCGGGCGTTCAAGCCCCCGCCGGGGAGCGCGGCACCGGATGGTTCGCGGTTGTCGACGGTCGCGGGATCGCTCGGTTCGGTCGGTGAGACGCGGCCCATCATCAGGTCGGCCCAAGCCTCGCGGCCGTGGTGGTGGGGCGAAGCGTGTGCGCCGCACGTCAAGCCCTGCCGGTCGCGGGAAACCCCGCACCGGGAGACGACGCCCACCACCGTGAGCGACGCCGGCGCGCCGGTTGGCCGCCGCCTCGGGCCAAGTTCGATCTCCGAAGATGACCGGGTCTGCCGGGCCTTGGCCGGCAAGTGCTCGCGGTTCGACGCGTGCTCGCGCCGTGACACCGGATCGATCGACCACACCACCGCGCGGCGCTCGGCGTTCGACGATGGTTGATCGAGCATCGCATTGGACCCTTGGTTCACGGCTTTCTTCTCATTCCAGCTTCAAGACCGGTCGATTTCAGCATCCCGTTTTCGCCGGCAGGCATCCGGACGGGCACGACCGTCCCGCGGGCATGGACGGCCTCCACCGCGGGCAGCCGGATGGTGAAGGTGGTGCCGCGCCCGGGCTCGCTCGCAACGTCGATGCTCCCGTTGTGGTCGCGGATGATCTTGGCGCTGATGGAAAGGCCCAGGCCCGTTCCTTGTCCCACCGGCTTGGTCGTGTAGAAAGGTTCGAAGATCTGCTTCAGTCCCTCGGGCGGGATGCCGCAGCCGTTGTCGGAGATCTCGATGGCGCACGACCCGTTGTGGCGCGAGGTGCGCACGGTCAGGCGCGGCTCGGGCGCCCCCTCCATCGCGTCGAGGGAATTCCGGACGATATTCGTCAGCACCTGCTCCAGGCCGTGCGCGCTCACCCGCGCCGAGCCCGCGTCCTCCGCCAGGGCCCGCTCCACCCGCACGCGGCTCAGGCGGCGGTCAAACCGCAGCAGGGCCAGCGCCGAGGCCACGACCTCGTTCACCGGCAGGACCTCGACCTGGCCCTCGCCCGGGTGCGCAAACGCCGTGAGCTGGCGCACGGTCCGGTGGATCCGCGCGACCTGCTCCCGCAGGACGCCCAGGTCCTCTCGCCGCAACGGCTCGTCCTTGCGCTGCATGAGCTGCAGCAGCCCGTCCATGTTCGCCAGGGGGCTCGTAATCTCGTGCGAGATCCCCGCCGCCATGTGCCCCATCGCCGCCAGCTTCTCCTGCTGCACGAGGACGGCCTGCTGTGTACGCACGCGCTCGGCCATGGCCCGCAGCCGGCGCGCCTGGCGCACCCGGGCCCGCTCGCGCCGGAAGAGCTTCTGCGTGACGCGGTCGGTCAGGTACACGGTCACGGCCAGCGTGCACGCCCAGCTCACCGCGTTCAGCGCATCGCGCCGCTCGGGCGCGCCCTCGTTCGTGAGTCGCAGGCTCGCGCCCACCAGCAGCACCGCGACCACCGCCGTCAAGTACGCGCGGGTGCGCGACTGCAGCAGGCTGGCGAAGACCATGTGGAAGATGAACAGGCCAACCACCGGGCTCCGCAGGTCCCCCGTCAGGTGCACGAGCGCGAACAGGAAGGTCAGGTCGAGGTAGATCTGCGCCGTCCCGAAGATCCGCAGATCGCTCCACGCGGTGCGCGGGCCGCACAGCCGGTCGCGGAGCAGCCACAGGATCGCGTTGCACGCCGCCACGCTCGCGCCCAGCGCCACCAGCGTCCACGGCGCGACCCGCACGCCCGTCCACGACCACGGCGCGGCCGCCAGCGCCGCGATCATCGCGGCGGCCAGCCAGCGCAGGCGCATCAGCCATCGGAGTTCGGCCCGAAGCAGGTGGCTCCGTTCGTCGCGCGCCGGGCTCATGGGCGGGCCCCCGAGCCGGTGACCGGCGCCGGCTCCTCGGCCTCGACGCTGCGCGGCAGGTCGAGCATCTTCTCGCCCTGGCCATAGTCGGTGAGCACCACCCGCCGAACGTTGCGGAGCGACGCGATGGTGCGCGACATGCGCCCGAGGTTCTCGTGGATGCTCCGCAGCTGCGTGCCCAGGGCCGGGTCCCCGCCGGTGCGGCGGTCCACCAGCGCCAGCTGCATCCCGATCGTGGTGATCACGTTGTTCAGCTCGTGGTTGAGCGTCACGGCCAGGTGGTGCAGGGCCTCGACCTTGCGCTTCTCGTTGGCCGCCAGCTCGCCCGCCAGGTGGTTGTACGCGCGGGCCAGCTCGGCGAACTCGTCCTCCTGGTCCATTCGCACGCGCCAGTCGAACCGCTCGCGGGCCAGCTGCCGGCTGGCCTCGACCAGCGCGCCCACCGGACGCAGGATCATCGTCGCCGTGCGCAGCAGCACCACGATCGTGATGTTGACCATGACCAGGGCCGCGACGGTCAGCCCGATGATGATGAGGCGCAGGCGCCCGCTGAGCTCGAGCTGGGCGTTGGCGACGTGCTGGCGGGCAAGGCGCGTCAGCTCGCCCACCTCGTGACGCAGCTGCGTCGCCCGCGTCACCGACTCGAGCGAAGGTTCCGGGGCTCCGTCGGTCCCGGCGAACCGCGCGACAAACGCCGGGGTCAGTTCGCACGCTCGCCCGTACGACGCCGCCCCGGCGCCCGCCGGGGCCCGCATCACGGGGTGCTTGCCGACGCTCTCGAGCGCCTCGCGCAGGCGAACGGCGTGCGCGCCCAGGGCCAGTCGATCGGGCTCGGTCCGTGCGGCGTACCCCTCCGACTCGATCGATTCGATCTCGTCGCCGACCGTGCGGAGCCCGTCGATCATGACGGCCGCGTCGGCGTTCATGGCGTCCAGGTCGCGGAGCACGCCCTGCAGCAGCGCGATCGACACCACCGCCCCGGCGATAAAGCCGGCGACGAGCAGCCCGAGGCGAGCCAGCAGCTTGCGCTGAAGCACGGCAACCTCTCCCGCGTCCGCCCGGCGCCCGGGCGGTCCGCGCTACCTCGCGGGGGGCGACGTGCCCCCGGCGTCCGACCGCTCCAGGTCCTTGGGGATCTGCAGCTCTTCCAGCTTGCGGTACAGGCTCGACACGCCGATGCCCAGGTGCTTGGCCGTCTCGGCCTTGTCGTAGTGGTGTCTCCTGAGGCTGTAGATGATGTGCTGGCGCTCGAACTGCATGAGCGCGTGCTTGAGGTCCTCGCCGTTGTCGTCGACCGGTTCGGCGCTGGCGAAGGGCAGGTCCTCGGTCACGATCTCGCGTCCCTCGGCGAAGATCACGGCCCGCTCGATCACGTTCTCCAGCTCGCGCACGTTGCCGCGCCACTCGTGGTTGAGCAGCGCCCGCATCGCCCCGTTGCTGATCCCCAGCACCTTCTTGTTCATCTCTCCGGTGTACTTGTCCAGGAAGTGGTGGGCCAGGAGCGGGATGTCCTGGCGCCGCTGGCGCAGCGACGGGAGCTGCAGCCGGACCACGTCAAGCCGGTACAGCAGGTCCTCGCGGAACTTCCCCGCCTTGCACAGCTCCAGCAGGTCCTGGTTCGACGCCGCGATGATCCGCACGTCGACCGGGCGCGGGCGCGTGTCGCCCACCGGGATCACCACCCGCTCCTCAAGCACCCGCAGCAGCGAGCTCTGCACGCCCAAGGGCAGCGTCGAGATCTCGTCCAGGAACAGCGTCCCGCCCCCCGCGGCTTCGAAGTAGCCGATCCGGTCCTTCACCGCGCCGGTGAACGCGCCGCGCCGGTGCCCGAACAGCTCCGACTCGATCAGGCTCTCGGGGATCGCCCCGCAGTTGACGGCCACGAACGGCTTGTCGCGCGTGATGCCGTTGTAGTGGATGGCCCGGGCAAAGAGCTCCTTGCCCGTCCCCGACTCGCCCACGATCAGCACGCTGCTCCGCACCGTCGAGAGTTTCCGCACCAGCTCGAACAGGCGCGTCACCGAGGGCGACTCGCCGATCAGGTTGTGGAACGTGCTGGTCTCGGCCAGCTGCTCGGTCAGCACGTGCTGGTCGCGCCGCAGCTCGCGCACCTCCAGCGCGCGGCGCACCCGCAGGAGCACGTCCTCGAACTGCACCGGCTTGAGCAGGTAGTCCGCCGCGCCCGCCCGCATCGCGCCCACCGCGCTCTCGACGGTCCCGAACGCCGTGATCACGATCACGGGCGTCTCGGGCGCGATCTTCTGCATGTGCTGCAGCAGGGTCATGCCGTCCATCTCCGGCATGCGCATGTCCGTCATGACCAGGTCGAACGGCTGCTTGAGCGCCACCTCGTGCGCCTCGCGCCCGTTGGGGCACTGCGTTACCGAGAAGCCTTCCTGCTCGAGAAGTTCCGCCAGCGACTGGCGCAGCAGGGTCTCGTCCTCGGCGAGGAGAATGGTCTTGCCCATCAGCGTGCGCTCCATCGGCCCTGCCCCGCGGTCCGGTTATTCCTTGGGGGTGGTCGTGTACTTCTCCGGGATCGGGTTTTCCATACGCTCGTGATCCCAAAGGACCGTGACGATCCACCAGCGGTCGCCGCCGTTCAAGAGCTGAAAGCTGTTGATCCCGCGGGCGTACGGCGTCGGGGAGTCCTTGGAGCGGCGCGACTCGAACGTGCTCCAGACCTGGCAGATCGTCCCGAAGCTCTCCGTCCGGCGGCCGATCTCACGCTCGACAAGTCCGCCTTTTTCAAGGTACTTGCGGTTCATGGCCACGAAATCATCCGGCGGCAGGACAAAGGCTCCGGTCGTGCCGTCCCCGCGCGGCCGCGACACGATCAGCCGTCCATCCGGAAGGAAGAGGGACATGAACCGATCCCAGTCCCGGGGCTGGTTCGGCTCGCCCGCCGTTGCCGAGTAATACGCCGCGATGATCGAGTCCACCGAGCCGACGTCCTCGGCCTTGCCCTTGGGCCAGTTTTCCGTCTTCTCCGGAAGCGCCGGGTGACCCCCTCCCTGGGGGTGAAGCTCTTCCATGGTCTTCTTCTCAGGAGGCTGCGGAGAAACCCCAAGCAGGGTGATCGCAAGAATCGAAAGGCCAGTGACGGAAATGCGCAGCATCGCGGCACCTTCTGCCGGTCTAGTCCGGCGAAACTAGGGTGTATCACCAGGGCGGGAATGCAAAGGGCGTGCCTCGACCAAACCCCGGCTCTTAGGCATCTGGAAGGGATTTTTCCCATCTTCGAGAAGGTCTCTCGCGGATCATTCTGAACAGTGAGAATAGACACATCACGACCCCCTTTTTCGGGTCTGTGTCCCATGGCATGGGACGTGCACCAGGTGCGAGGTGGAGCAAGCAGCGTCCAGGTCCGCGCTCCGGCGCGACGGCATGACGGCGGCGGTCGCCCGGCCGTCGCCCGTCGGTCCGTCCTCCGATGCGTCCATCGACGCGTGCCCGGGAATACCACCGAAGGATTCTGGGGCACAAGGCCATGCACGGCCCGATCCACGATGGGCTCTGCGACGGCTTCACGAACCCGTGCCGGCTCCGCGCGGAGCAGGAGATGGACCGCGCCCGCCGGGGAGTGCACCCCTCCGAGCGTGCGATGCATCACCGCGGGCCCGTGCCGTTCGACCGCTAGTGTTTCGCAGGGAGACGACATGGTCCGTCTATTGAACAAGCTGGGATTGACGAACTGGCGGCGGCGCCTGATCGCGGCCCTCATCGCCCTGCCTGTGCTGGGCGTGACCAGCGTGGAAGTCACCTCGCAGAGCTGGTTCTGCAACAGCTGCCACATCATGGAGCCGTATTACAACAGCTGGAAGATCGGGGCCCACAAGGACGTCGAGTGCGTCAAGTGCCACATCTCCCCGGGGATGAACAACTTCCTGGCCGCCAAGTTCAACGGGCTCGGGCAGGTCGTCGACGACGTGCTCCACCGCACCTCGATGAAGCCCTCCGCGTCGGTCAGCGCCCTGGCGTGCACGCGCTCGGGGTGTCACGACATCAACAAGGTCCGCACCACCGAGAAGGCCACCGGCACCTACCTGTTCAGGCACGACAAGCACTTGGACCTCGAGTACGACGGCATCAAGCTCGCCTGCGGCACCTGCCACTCCCACGTCAAAGGCAGCGAGCACTTCGAGGTCAACACCAACATCTGCGTCACCTGCCACATGCTCGAACGGGCCCCTCAGAACGGATCCGCCGCCGCGCCCTCCGAGTCCACGCTCATACGGATCGCGGTGCGCGGCGATCACGCGGTGCACGGCGGCGCCGAGGCCACGACCCCGGCCGCGCCCGACCCCGCGGCGAAGGTCGCGCCGACGACCTGCGCCACCTGCCACAACCCTCCCAAGGGCACCATCGAGCGCAACGGCCTGAAGGTGACCCATGCGGAGTACCTCTCGTACGGGGCCAGGTGCGAGTCGTGCCACTTCGGCACCACCGCCGCCCCTCCACCGATCGTCAGCGGGCAGTGCTACAAGTGCCACGACTTCGGCGTCGAGCGTTCCATGAGCGCCGTGGAGATGCACCACGTTCACTCGGCGGGCGAGCACAAGATCGAGTGCTTCGATTGCCACGGCACGATCCAGCACGGTCCCGCGGCGCAGGCCGCCCGCATCGAGCAGTTCGACTGCCAGAAGTGCCACATCGACCAGCACAACGTGCAGCGTCGAACCTACCTCCACGACGGCGACGGTTCCACCGTGCAGACCTCGCTGGAGCAGGTCAGCCCGATGTTCCTCGCCCACGTCGACTGCACCGGGTGTCACGTCAAGCAGCGCCCGCTGAGCTCCAAGCCCGACAGCGGCGCGCTGGTGTCCGCCGCCTCGGCCGCCGGCTGCAACAAGTGCCACAAGGAAGGATTCGGCGAGAAGATGATCCCCCTGTGGCAGAACACCACCCGCTCGCTGCACGAAAAGGTCAGCGCCGACCTCAAGGCCGCGGAGGCCGAGCTCTCGGGCGACGCGTCCAAGTCCGAGGTGCTCGAGCACGTCCGCAAGCTCCTCGAGCAGGTCCGCGTCGACGGAAGCTGGGGCGTGCACAACCCGCGCTACACGCAGAAGCTGCTGCAGGAGGCCCGAGAGACGCTCGTCGCCGCCCGCGCCAAAGCCGCCGGGGGGACACAATGAAAGGAACCGTGGCGACCCTTGCGGCGGCGATGATCGCGTCGATCGCGGCCGCCCAGCCCCCCGCTGTGCGCCCGACGGAGCGCACGCCCGACTGCACCACCAACTGCCACGCCAAGCAGCAGACCGGCGCGTTCCTCCACGGTCCCAACGCCGTGCAGGCCTGCGACGCCTGCCACGAGTACGTCGACCCCGCCAAGCACACCTTCCAGCTCAAGCGCCCCGGCCAGCAGCTCTGCAACTTCTGCCACATCGACAAGACCGGCGCCGAAGGACCCGTGGTCCATGACCCGGTGGCCAAGGGTCAGTGCACCTCGTGCCACGACCCGCACGGCTCGAACCACCGCAAGATGCTCAAGAAAGACACGGTCAACCAGCTGTGCACCGAATGCCACCAGGACGCCATGAAGGGGGCCCACGCCCACGCGCCCGCCGCCGACAGCTGCACCAACTGCCACCAGGCGCACACCTCGTCCCAACCCCACCTGCTCAGCTTCGGCACGCGCGAGCTCTGCCTCACGTGCCACGAGAAGGTGGGCCAGAACATCGCCGAAGCCACCCACCCGCACGACCCGGCCAAGGGCGACTGCCTCCAGTGCCACTCGCCGCACGCCACCGACCAGATCAAGGGTCTCAAGCTCGCGCCCAAGGACCTGTGCATCTCCTGCCACAAGCAGGTCGGTGAGACCATCAACGCCGCAACGCACCACCACTCGGCGGTGATCGAGGGGAAGGCCTGCCTCAACTGCCACACCGCTCACGCCAGCGAGCACGAGAAGCAGCTCGCGGCCGACCCGATCACCTCGTGCCTGGAGTGCCACAAGGTCCCGATCAAGGTCGATGCGACCCGGACCGTCGCTTCCGTGGCCGACATGGGGAATGAATCCATGCGCCGGCACGGCCCCGTCGGCGCCGGCGACTGCGCCGCGTGCCACACCGTCCACGGCGGCACGCAGGACCGCCTGCTCGTCCGCCCCTACGCCCCCACGTTCAACCAGAAATTCTCGGAGGACGTCTACGCCCTGTGCCTGGGCTGCCACGACCGCGGCGCGCTCATCGGCGGATCGAAGACCGAGCAGACCGGTTTCCGCGACGGCGATCGGAACCTGCACGTGGTCCACCTCATGGCCGAGCCCCAGGGCCGCAACTGCCGCGCCTGCCACACGACGCACGCCAGCAAGTTCAAATCGCAGATCGCCGAGACGGTGCCGTTCGGCCAGTGGAAGCTGCCCCTGAACTACAAACCCACCGAGTCGGGCGGGTCGTGCGCCCCGGGGTGCCACAAGATCGAGAAGTACGACCGGGTCACCCCCGTCAAGCCCCTGGCCAAGCCCGGCCCCGGCACACCCTTGACGCCCGCACCCAAGGCCGCGACGCCGGCAACCCCTCCGGCCGCCGCGCCCGCCGGCACCCCGTCCCCGAAGTGATCTTTCCCGCCGCCGAGGTCGCCCGCGGACCTCGGCGGCATCAAGGCACCCCTCAGCACCGGTGCCGCGCCGCACACCCCGCGGCGCCGCGTCACCGGACCGCCGGTCCTACTTCCCGTCGACCTTGGCGGTCGGGGCCGGCTCGGTGTCGTGCACGAACCGCTTGAGCGCCTCGCGGTACTGCTCGAGCGCCTTGGCCTGCTGCCCCTTCTGCTCGTAGATGCGGCCCAGGTAATAGTGGGCCAGTTCGGGGCTGGGGTTCAGGGTCAGCGCATCGAGCAGAACCTTCTCGGCCTCGTCGAGCTTGTTGTTGCGGTAGAGCAGCACGCCCTTGAGCTGCTTGGCCCGCCGGTGATCGGGCTTGATCTCGAGCACCTTCTGCACGATCGCGTCGGAGCCGGCCAGGTCCGCCATGGCGAGCTCCAGATCGGCCAGGTCGAGCATGACTTCCACGTTCTCGGCGTCCTGTGCCAGGGCCTTGGTCAGCTCGGTCTTGGCGGAGTCCAGCTGCCCCTTCTCGCGCAGCGACCGCGCCAGAGCCCGGTGCGCCGAGGACATGCTCTTGGGCGAGGCGTCATCCGTGGCGTGCGCCGCCAGGCGCTGCTTGAGCTGCTCGTCGTTGAGCGAGCCCAGGGCGTGGCGGATGTACGCGTCCAGCACGTGCTTGTACTCGCCGCTGTGCAGCGAGATCACGTTGGAGAGCTTGCCGTCCTTGCTCACGACGATGGTGGTGGGCAGCACGATGAGGCCGAGCTTGCCGTAGAACGCGCGGTCGGCGTCGAACGCCAGCGGCGTGCTGATCCCGCGCTCCTGGCGGAACTTCTCGAAGTACGCCTTCTGCACCACGTCGGCCGTGACGTGCACCAGCTTCACCGGCTCCGATCCCAGGTCGGCCACCACCTGCTGCGATTCCAGCGCGGCCAGTTCCGACCGGCGCTGCTCGGCCGACAGGCAGACCACCACCAGCACCGAGCCCTTCAGCGCTTCGCTGTCGGCGACGGTCCCGTCGATGGCGGGAAGCTTGAACGCAGGGGCGGGCTCGCCCTTCTTCACGTTGCGCAGCTCGTCGGCCCGCGCGCTTGCCGCGGCGGACGCCGACAGCACGAGCACGGCCAGGGTTCGGACGATCGGACGGTTGGCGAACATGGGGCGCTCCTTGCAGAATGGCCGGGGTGTCGGCCGTGGGGTGTCATTCGCTCACTTCTTGGGTCGTTCCTCGGGCCCCTTGGCGGGGTCGGCCCGCACGCCGGGGACCAGGTCCTCTCCGTTCCACGCGCCGCCCTCGCGCTTGGCCGGGTACACGATGGGCTTGACGCGGTTGTATTCCAGCGGCGCGTGGCACGCCCCGCCGCAGCTCCCCCCGTCGGGCAGCTGCTGGTAGTTGATCGGGAGCTTCCAGCCCCCCTTGCCGAAGGGCACGTCGTTGCGGATGTGCTTGTCGCGGCTGGCGGCGTGGGCGTCGTGGCACACGCGGCACGAGCGGCCCTTCTGGTCGCGGGTCACGTGCACGTAGTGCAGGTTCGTCTCGCCGTTGCGGAACCCCGTCGCCCCGGTGGTCGTCGCCAGCACCGCCAGCTGCTTGTCGTGGCAGCCGAAGCACAGCGCGTACGACGACTCGCTGAACGGGTAGTACAGATCCGACGGGTACTCGTTGGTCAGCAGCCGACGGTGCCCGCCCCCGTGGATCTCGTGGCACTCGACACAGCCCCTCTGCGAGACCGCGCCGTGCAGGCTCTTGCCTGTCTCGATCAGCTGCTTCATGTTCACCAGCTTGGTGCCGTCGGGCAGCGGCACTGCCTGGTTGTGGCACTCAAAGCACAGCTTCTGCGGCTCGTCCTTGAGCAGGCTGGCGTGGTCGCTGGCGTGCGCGGCGTGGCAGTTCAGGCACGCGCGCTTGGTCGTCACCGCCGCGTGCTGCGTGGTCGCGGCGTCCACCGCGTGCGCGATGTCCTGGTGGCACTCGCGGCACAGCGTCGCGGGGTCGGACTTCAGCAGGCCCGGCTGGTCGGTCGCGTGCGGGTCGTGGCACACGCTGCACTCGCCCAGCACCGGCCGGTGCACCACCGCCCGCGTCTGGATCTCCATCTCCGTGCGCAGGTGGCACTTGAGGCACAGCTCCCGCCCCTGCATGTTCAGCAGCTTCGGCAGGCGCGACGAGTGCGGCTCGTGGCAGGCCCCGCAGGCTCCCACCGAGGCAGGCCCGTGCACGCGGTCGTGCGCACCGGTCATGTCCTTGTGGCACGTCAGGCACGTGTCGGCGTAGCGATCGCCGCGGAGCAGGCGCGGCGCCGTGCCCCCGTGCGGGTCGTGGCACGACAGGCACGCACCCTCGGCGAAGGGCTGGTGCAGGATGGCGCCCGGCGCCGTCTCGACGTCGTGGCACAGCGTGCACAGCTCGTGCTTCTCGCGGACCGGCTCGAACTTGTGCTTGGGCGCGTCCGTGAGCTTGTGGCAGCCGTCGCAGCCGTTGACCCGCACCGGCCCGTGCAGCACCGGCCGGTTCTTGATCCCCGGGTGGCACTCGGACGTCACGCACC
The DNA here is from genome assembly GCA_044223975.1 of Phycisphaerales bacterium. Taxonomy (GTDB): domain Bacteria; phylum Planctomycetota; class Phycisphaerae; order Phycisphaerales; family UBA1924; genus CAZCPB01. The sequence goes on from JBGALI010000004.1 coordinate 261,506, forward strand.
CCTCGCGCGGGATCGAGGTGGTGGGGGGCGCCGCGGTGGAACCGGTCGAGTCGCGCGTGCCCGGCTGCGGCGGGCCCGGCAGGGCCGCGGCCCCCGCCGAGGCCGCGAGCACGGCCAGCACCGCGTAGAGCGTGCGACGGGTCACGGGGCACCTCCGTTCTTGACGGTCCGGACGCCGCCGGGGCGGCGGCTGTACTCCAGCGGCTCGTGGCAGCCCGGCCCGCACTTGCCGCCGTCGGCGGTGAGCTGGAAGTTCATGGGCATCTGCCACCCCGACCCCTCGAAGTTCACGCTCCGCGCCATCAGGCGCGGCAGGTCGCTCGAGTGGGCCGCGTGGCACGCGGCGCAGCTCCGCGATTTCTCGCCGGAGCGCAGGTGGGCCTCGTGCAGGTTTCGATTGCCGTCGCGGAAGGCCGTGCTGGCCCCCGACTCGGCCAGGTTCTTGTCGTGGCACGAGAAGCACAGGGCGTAGTTGCGGGCGTCGTACGCGTCCATGAGCACCTTTGAATTCGTCTCGCGCAGCAGCTTGGCGTGCGTGCCGCCGTGCACGCTGTGGCAGTCGCTGCAGTTGCCCAGGCGCACCGCGCCGTGCACCGCCGGCGCGTGCGCCAGCGTCGAGGACATCTCGGGAATCTTCCGCCCGTCGGCCGCGACCACGGGCTTGTCGTGGCACGACAGGCAGACCTGCGCCTGTGTGTCGCGGAGCATCGAGGGGTTCCCCGACGCGTGCGGGTCGTGGCACGTCACGCACTGGTGGTCCTTGAGCACCGGGTCGTGCGACACCGTCGCGCCCGAGACCGCCCGGCCGATGTCCTCGTGGCACGAGATGCACAGCTCGCGCGTCGGCGCGGTGAGCAGACCCTTCTGACCCGACGCGTGCGGGGCGTGGCACGCCAGGCACGAACGGTCCACTTTGCGGTGCGCGTGCGGCGCGGTGTCGACCGCGCGGGCCACAGCGGCATGGCACGGCCGGCACGCGTCGGCGCCCGTGCCGTTCACCAGCAGCGAGCGGTTGTCTGCGCCGTGCGGGTCGTGGCACTCGTCGCACCGGTCGGAGGCGTACGGCGCGTGCCGCACGCGGCCTTGGGTGGCGGGGTGGCACTGCGCGCACGTCTGGGGCATCGAAGCGCCCTTGAGCAGGGCCCCCGTGCGCGAAGCGTGCGGGTCGTGGCAGGCCAGGCACGAGTCCTCGCTCATGGCCTTGTGCTGAAAGGTCTGGTGCCCGCCCGTGTCGTGGCACGACGAGCATACCTCGCCGCGGGCCGCGAGCAGAGGGTATTTGTGATCGCCCGCATCGGGCGCGTGGCACGCCTCGCAGGCACCGTGCGCGCTGGGCGCGTGCTTCACAGGCGCGTCGGCGAAGGATGCGTGGCAGCGTGAGGTCATGCAACCCTCGGCGAACGTGACGACGCGGTCCGGGCGCGGCGCCGGCCCACGGACCGGGCGCACCAGGGAGATGTTCTCGCTCGGCGACCCCGCATCAGCGGCGCTCCGGTGCGTCAGCCGCCATCCCGTTGCCGCGCAGACGAGCACGAGCGCCAGCGCAGCACCCACGGCCGCCCGGGGGCGTGCCCGGACCGCCGCGACCGCTCGTGCTCGTGCTCCCGACCAACGCATGACCAGGCTCCGACGTCAGAAGAATCCTCCGGCGATGATGAACCCCAGCAGGACAAGCCCGATGCCGACCGACACGACCGCGACCAGGACGATCATGGGGCGGCGGGCCCGGTCGGGCGCCTTCACGCGGAGCGCCTCGAGCTTCCCGCTCTTGACCAGCCGCTCGTACTCCTCCGGGCGCTGCTCCTTGAGTTCGTGCTCGGGCACGCTGCCCGTGAAGATCACCTCGTCGACCGGGAACATGCCCGGCCGGAGGTGGGCGTTGAAGAAATGGATCGTGAAGATGAACCCGATCGCCAGCAGCGCCTCGTACCCGTGCACGATCATCGCGACGTTGAACACCCACCCCGGGAGCACGCGCGACGCGGTCTCGGGGAACCACAGCAGGAGGCCCGAGCCGCCGATGATCATCGAGCCGCCCACCTCGGCCCAGTAGTCGAACTTCTCCCAGTACGTCCAGCGGTCCAGCCTCGGCTTGGGGCCCAAGCCCACGAACCACTTCAGCATGGCGACGCAGTCGGTCGCGTCCTTCCACCGCGGCATCAGGGAGTTGGGCCCGAACAGGAACTCGCTCCACGAGCACGTCCGCCGCAGGAACGCGCGCCCCAGCCCGATGAAGTGAAGCGCGAAGTTGATGATGAGCAGCACCGCGAACATCCGGTGCCACAGCCCCGCCGCGTCCACGCCGCCCAGGATCCGCACCAGCGGCCGGGCCCAGGCTTGCTGCGAGAAGACCAGCGGGATACCCGTCGCGGTGAGGCCGAAGAACGTGAGGGCGACGAGCAGGTGGTTCACGCGGTCGACCGCGGTGAACCGGCGGATCGCCGTGTCGGCGTGCGGGTGCTTCTTGGGCGGGCCCTGCCGCACCCGGTCGACGGTCGAGCGCACGAACCACAGCAGGGTGTGCAGTCCGAAGAAGCCGAACACGGCGCTCATCATGATCATGAAGTACAGCCACACGCCGTGCAGCACCGGGAAGTTCTTCGCGTCGCGGTGGTTGGCGTGCGGGTCGAACCGCACAAAGTTGGCGTTGGCCGCGGGGTGGCACTTGGCGCACGTCGTGACCAGGTTGGCCTTGGAGACGCGCGACTCGGGGTCCTTCAGCGGGCGGATGTCGTGCGAGCCGTGGCAGTCGGCACACCGCGCGGCTCGAGTCGTGCCCAGCCGGCTCACCTGCCCGTGGTAGCTCTTTGCGTAGGTCTGGTAGTAGGTGCCCACGCGGTCGCCGTTCGCGTCGGGGCTGTCGTGGCACCGCCCGCACTCGTTGATCACGTCCATCACGAACTTCGGCGAGGATGCCAGCGTGATCGTGTGCGCCGTGTGGCAGTCCGTGCACACCGCCGCCTTGGCGTTGTTCTCGGCGTGCTGCCGCCCGTGCACGCTCTGGGCGTAGATCTCCTCCACGCCCACGTGGCACTTGCCGCACGTGCGCGGCACGTTGGCGCGGTTCACGCTCGATTCGGGGTCCTTCGACGGACGCACCCCGTGCGCCGTGTGGCAGTCCGCGCACGTCGCGGCCATCGGCAGGCCCGATTTGGTCACCGCCCGCGCGTGGGCCGAGTCCAGGTAGTTGGAGATGTTCGCGGCCGGCGTCGTGGCCTGACCGTTGGGGGCGTGCTGCGCGTGGCAGTCGCCGCACAGGTGAAGCGCGTTGAGCTTGTTCTGCGGCGACTTGCGGTCCGAGACGCGGAGGATCTCGTGGCTGCCGTGGCAGGAGGCGCACGTCGGCGCCCTGGGGTCGTGACGCAGCAGCGCCGCCTGGTGCGCGCCACCCTCGTAGTCCTTGGCGACCTCGACGTGGCACGCCGTGGCGCACGTCGTGCGGTTCAGCTTCGCCGCGTGCGGCAGCTGGGCGGCGTCCTCGTGGCAATCCACGCAGTGCAGCCCGCCGTGCGTGCTGCCGGTGATGGCGTCGGGGTTGACCAGCAGGCCCGGCCGCCGCGACGGTTCGTCCCCCTTCAGGGGCTCCGTTGGAGCCGGGGCGCCCGGGGCCGCCGCCTCGACGTCGAGAAGCGTGCCGACCATCGAGCGCCGTTCCGCCGGAGTCAGGTCCGCGATGTGCGCCTGTCCGTGGCACTGCATGCACCGCTTATCGGGGTTCGCGTCGCGCCCGTTCGTCTGCCCGAACGCGCCTGCCGCGAACGCGAGCACGGCGGCGCCGATCGCCAGGACGCCAGCCGCCCGCGGCCAGCCGGCCCGTGCGCTTCCGTCCCGTGCGTCGCCCGATGTCGCTTTATTTGGCATGGTGCGCCTGCCGCTCGTGAGAGGAAGTGTCCGCGCCGCGCCCCGGGTCGTTCGACGGCCCGCCGAGCAGCCGTGAGGACATCGCAAAGACGATCAGCGCCAGCAGGATGAGCCCGAGCCCGAAGGCCGCGAAGCCCAGCGGGTGGATCACGCGCTTCCACTGCCCCCACTCGTCCCGGTTGCGGATGCTGTCCAGCGTGCCCGCCGCGACCAGCCGGTCGTACCAGCGTTTCCGCTCGTGGAGCATCTCGGTCTTGGAGATGCGCCCGGAGAAGATGACCGAGTCGATCGGGAACTTCTCGGGTCGGAAGTGCACGTTGAAGAAGTGGAACGCGAAGATGAACCCCGCCGCCAGGAGCGCCTCGTCGCTGTGCACGATCAGCGCCACGTTGATGGCCCAGCCCGGCAGCACCCGCGTGCACGTTTCGGGGAACCACATCACGAGCCCGGAGAGGCCGATCACCGCGACCCCCCAGAAGACCGCCATGTAGTCGAACTTCTCCCAGTACGTCCACTTGTCGAACTGCGGGCGCGGGCCCCGCCCGAAGAACCACTTCTGGTGCGCCCACCAGTCCTTCAGATCCTGGATGTGCGGGTACGGCAGGTCGGGCCCGAAGATCACGCCCAGCGAGCGGCGGAGGCTGAGGCGTCCCGTCTTCTGGTCCTTGAACTGCGCCCGGTTCACGTAGCCCCGGCGCGCCAGGCTCCCGATGTGCAGCGCAAAGTACGCGAACGTGACGACCGCGCCCAGGCGGTGAAGCTGGGCCGCGGCCTCGAGCCCGCCGATCCACTTCACCATCTCCTTGGCCCACGCCGTGTAGTAGAACTTCAGCGGCATGCCCGTCGCGACCAGGAGCAGGAAGCTCGACATCACCAAGACGTGCAGGAACCGGTCGAACGGCTTGAACCGCACGTACGTCTCGGGGTCCGCCGCGCACTTGAGCTTGGCCTGGCGGAACGCCTCGCGGTCGCGGATGTACACGACCACCGACCGCGCGAGCCACAAAATCGTGTGCGCGCCGAAGAACAGGAACGTCCCGACGACGATCATCGTCATGACGACGAACGTCCAGTACAGCACCGGGTACAGCTCGCGGTTGGTGTGGTCCGCGTGCGCCAGGTACCCCGTGAACTTCGGTCCTGCGCTCGGGTGGCACTGCCGGCAGGTCTCCAGCTTCTTCTCGCCGAAGAGCCGGCTGGCCGGGTCCGTGATCTTCACGATGTCGTGGTGGCCGTGACAGTCGTAGCACGCCGCGACCCCCGAGCGCCCCAGCGCCAGCGCCTTGCCGTGGAACGTCTCGCGGTAGTGCTCGATGCGGTCCTCGTGGCACTTCCCGCAGCGGTCGCCGCTGGCGAGCTTGAAGGCCACCTTGTCGGGCTGGATGATCTCGTGCGACGCGTGGCAGTCCGTGCACACCGGCGCGTCGGCGTTGCCCTCGGCCGCCAGCTTGCCGTGCAGACTCCCCTTGTAGATGTTCAGGATCCCCACGTGGCAGCGCCCGCACGTCTGCGCGATGTTCGCGCGGTTGGCCGGCGAACTGGGATCGCTCACGGCGTGCACCGCGTGGGCGCTGTGGCAGTCCGAGCAGGTCGGCGCCGCCACCAGACCGGCCTGCGCGATCGCCTTGCCGTGCGCGCTCTGCAGGTACGCCTCGATGTGACGCTTGGGCGCGTACCCGCCGGGCGTGTCGTGCAGGTGCCTCTCGTGACACTCCGCGCACAGGAAGATGCTGTTCAGCCGGTGCTGCGGGCTCTTGGCATCGCCGATCGCCAGGATGTTGTGACCCCCGTGGCACGAGGCGCACGTCGGCGCCAACGGGTCGCCGCGCTGCAGCGCCTCAAAGTGGGCGCCGGTCGGGAACGCCTTGGCCTCCGCCGAGTGGCACGACGTGGCGCACGTCCTGGTGTTGAGCTTCGGCTCGTGCGGCAGGCGGGCCGCGTCCTCGTGGCACTCGACGCACCGGGTGTCTTTGTGGACACTCCCTTCGAGCGCCTGGCGCACCACGAAAAGACCCGGCCTGGTTTGGGGCTCATTTCCGGAAGGTTTATGTTCGGTTGGCACGTAGTCGGCGGGCTTGGGCTCGGTCCCCAGCCACGTTCCCACCATTGAGAGGCGCTCGACCGGATTCAGCTTGGCGATGTGCTCCTGGCCATGGCATTGGAGACAGCGCTTGTCGGAATCTGTTTGGTCTGCGGGAGGTTGCGAGGCCGGCACTGCGATCGACACGACCCAAGTCAGGCACAGCCCGACCGCCGCGGCAGGCCGATTCGCACGGCGGATTGAGTGCCCCAAACGCACGATTCACCGTCCAATCCCCTGAAGGTCGCCAGTGACGACACCTGCGGGGGCGTGAATAAAGATCAAAGGACCATCATATCCATTAATAAAGGCTGGCCCTGATCTCTCGCGGAATACTCCACATCTGAGAATCGTTGCAATTGACGTGCCGCGTGGCGCGTCTCGAAAATCCTCACCGCGGTCCGGCACGCGGGCCGGTTCCATCCAACGGTCTGACGCGCGAGAATGGAGCCGTCGAGCCTCCGGTGAGGAACACGCCCCACTCCAATCCCCCGGCGGTTTCCGTGCGCGGGTTCAATACGACCTCGGCGAGTGCTTGGCGCCGTGACAGGTCAGGTAGCACTCTCCCCGGAACATGCCCAGGTCTCGGAACTGCAGCTTCCCGGTCGACTGGTCTGGCGTGACGATGAGCGTGGCGAAGTTCATGAGGTTGCTGTTGTTGATGGGGTTCCCCTGAACCGTGGCGATCCCGTGCGCATCGTGGCACGTGGCGCACGAGGTGCGGTACTCCACGATGTGCTTCTTGTGGTACGGGAACGAGCGGTCGTCGAGGATGTTGTTGCGGTCGTGGCACCGGTAGCAGAGGGCGTACGCCTGGGCGCTCTCGGCGGTGTAGTCGGCCGTGTCGTACCGGTTCGAAAGCAGCGGGCGGTGGTTCGACCCGTGCGTCCCATCGGGGCCCGAGCCGCCGGCGGTCTTCCCACCGTCGGACGAGTGGCAACTGCTGCAGTAGATGATGCTCGAGACCGTCAGCCCGGGCTTTAGGCTGGGAACGTCGAGGTTGCGTCCGGGGCCCTCCACGGGGTGGAACGACACGGCGGTCTGGCTCATCGGCAGCCGCTTGTTGGGCTGCGCGATCTGCCGCGCGATCGTGAGCCCCACGCGCGTGTCATCAGCGTGGCACCGGAAGCACACCTCGTACTCGGCCCGGGCCGCTTCGACCACTCCGCCCGAGGCGCTCATCCCCGCGACGCTCCCGAAATTGGCGTGGATCTCCGGGGCGGCGCCGGCTCCCCGGCCCATGGTGTGCGGCTCGTGACAGCTCACGCACGACGCGTGATCGCTCGCCGGGTCCGGCGGGTCCGCCGGGCTGTGCGTGTCGTGCACGCTCACCTTGCTCATCTCCGACGCAATGTTGTCCGCCGTCGCGATCGTCCCGTTGTGACACTGCAGGCAGGTCTCCGAGACCGTCTGCTTCCGCAGCAGGTGCGGGCCGCTGGGCGCCGAGTGCGGCTGGTGACAGGCCGCGCAGTTCTGGTGGGCCGAGATCAGCGTCGTTCCGACCTGGTGGCACGAGGTGCAGAGCTGCGAGTTGTCGTTCCGCTTCACCAGAAACTTGCCCAGCGAATCGTTGTGCGCATCGTGGCACGTCGTGCACTGCAGTTCGCTGTTGGCGTCCAGACGCACCTCGGGCGGGAGCAGGACCGGGTTCCGAATCTTCCGGTCCTTGCCCGCCAGCGCCGAGTCGTAACGGAACGAGATCGGATGATCGTCCGAGAGCGCCAGCCCCAGGTTCGACGCCCCCGCCGGCATCGTCGTCACGCCCCCGGACATGAGGATCGGGGTCGAACGAGAAACCACGTCCCCCAGCGCGATGGTCCCGTCGTGGCACGACAGGCACATCTTCGAGGTGCCCGTCGGCTGCCCGGGGAGCGCGTCCATCGAACGGCTGGTGTAGATCGTGTACGCGTCCACCGGCGTCTGCCGGTTCCACAGGGGACGCACGGGCGATGAATTGTGAGGCGCGTGGCAGAAGATGCACACCTGGTTCTCGACCGACGAACGCACCGGGCCCGGCCCCGAGGCCGACAGGTTGTGCTTGCTGTTCACCACGCTCGACGGCTGGGCCACCGCCAGCGCGGGCGCGACGCACATCAGGATGAACGCGATGGCACGTTTCATGGCAAGCTCCCGGCAGGAAGTTGATCGAACACCTGCACCCGCCGGTTGAACGAATCGGCCACCCACACGCGCCCCAGGGCGTCCAGGTGGATCCCCGCCGGCAGCCAGAACTCGCCGGGTTTGCGTCCCTCGCTCCCGAACGTCATGAGGAGCGACCCCTCGGCGTCGAACACCTGCACCGCCTCGAAGTTGGCGTCCACGACGAACAGGCGATCCTCCTGCCCGATGCCCAGCCCCTTGGGCTGAGAAAAGTATCCCGGCAGGTCGCCCTTGCGCCCGATCTGGCGCACCGCGGCCAGGTCGGGCCCGAAGACCTGGACCCGGAAGTTGAGCGAGTCACTGACGTACAGGAACCCGCGGCTGTCGACCGCCACGTTCGTGGGGTAGTTGAACTCGCCGGGCCCGCTGCCGCGACGGCCGATCCGCGCCAGCTCGTCGCCGTCCGGGCTCAGCACGACGATCTGGTGTGCGCCGGTGTCGGCCACGATCACGCGCTGGCGGGCCTGGTCGAACGCCACGCCGCACGGGCGGCTCAGGTGCTCGCGCGCAAACTCCCCGAGGAACTGCCCTGCCCCGTCGAACTCCAGGATCGTCGCCGACGCCGAATCGGCGACCAGCAGCAGCCCCGCGCCCGCGGGGTCGTACGCCAGCGCGATCGGCTGCACCGGCCGGGGCGGACGCCACTGGGCGTACTCGCGGGTCGCCAGGTTCAGCACGTGCACGATCCCCGCCGTGCTGTCGGCGACGAACACGCGATCGGCCCCGTCGCCGCAGACGCCCATCGGGGTCTGCATCGTCCTGGGCGGGTCCTTCCCGAACAGCGTGTCGCCCAGTTCCTGCAGGCCGCTCCGGCCCGGCTTGAGATCCTCCTCGGTCGCGAAGGAGCCGAGATAACGGATGCGACCCGCGTCCGGGGGCGGGGGCCACACCGGCGATTGCTCGCCGGCGACCAGGATCGGCCCGGGCGAGCTGCCGCACCCGGCGAGCGCGCCCGCCGTGACCGCCGCCCACACCATGCCCTGAACGCGGAGTGCCATGCGCGCCTGCCCCTTCAGAAGTCCCTTCTCAGCCCCACCGTGAACGTCAAGGAGAGCGTGTCGCCGCCGGGGTTGCTCAGCGAGGAATTGCTGATCGTCGCGAACGCGGAGGTCTGGCGCTTGTGCCAGCGCACCTCGGCGACCTCCTCGAAGCCGTTGGTGTCGCCCCCGATGGTCTCGGTCTGGTCACGGTAACCCAGCCGCGCGATGAAGTCGAAATCATTGGTGACGCGCTGGATCCAGTCGAGGCGCGCCAGGTTGAGCGTGACGGCGTTGTCGGGATTCTGGTAGTCGACATTCTCGTGCGAGAGGTACAGGTTGAGGCTGGAGGCCAGCCCCAGGTTCTGGTCGAGGCGGGCCTCGAAGCGCGTCGAGTTGTAGGGCTGCACCGTGCTGTCGTAGTTGATCTGCTCGGCCAGCAGCGTCACCGGCCCCAGGTGGTAGTCGACGCCGTAGCGCCACTCGTTGAAGTCATCGAGTACAAAGTCGGAGGGGTTGGCGGCGTCGACCGACTGGTCCTGGACCCGGTAGATCGCGTACACCGAAAAGCCGTCCAGCCACCCCTCCGCGAGCGAGTACCGGGCGGTGAACCTCGCGTTCGCGGTGTTCTGGGTGTACGCCTCCTCGGGGGCCACCTGGTAGCTGACCAGCACGGCCTGGCCGTTGGTGATCGCCCCGCCCACCACGCGCGTCAGCTGCGTGAACGTCGAGAGCGTCTGCACCGTGTAGTCCGTGCCCACCTGGTACACGCGGACCCGGGCCGTGTCGGTGACCACGATCGAGCTTTCCACGATGTTGCGCCGGTTCAGCGTGACCGGGAACGGATCGATGAACACGTGCGGCTCGTTGGAGATGTTCACGGTCGACGACTGGTCGCTGTTGTTCTGCCGGTTGAGGGCCCCGCCCACGCTCAGGTTGAGCCGCCCGAACGGGACCTTTTTGGTGTAGTTGATCGCTCCGCCCGTGAAGTACTCCTGGCTCGAGAACTGGTCCGGGATTTCCTCGGTCGACGCCCCGATGAACGCCGTCTCCGACAGGCTGTCGAAGAGCTGGTGGGCCAGCGAAGCGTTGATCCGGCCGATCCGCTGCTCCTGCCCTTGGATCTCGCGGTCGTCGAGCGTCAGGTCGTACTGCGTCGAGAACGTGTTGCTGTGGAACAGGTGCATCTGCTCGTCGAGACGAACGTCGCTCTGGCCGTAGATCCCGGTCTGGTCGTAGTAGCGCAGCGACGATCTCAGGTTGCTCTGGTCCGAGGACCCGAAGTTCAGCTGGTGCACCAGCGTTCCGTCGTTGCGGTCGTAGTCGTCGGTGAACGAGGAGTTCTGCTGCTCGTTTACGTGGTCGTACTCGTACGAAAACTCCAGCCGCTGCGTGCTGGTGATCTGGGCCTGCGACTGCACCGCGGCCGTGTCCTGCTTCAGCGAATAGTCGATCGTCCCCAGCAGGTCGTTCTGCTGTTCCTCGCGGTGGAACAGCTGCACCGTGGTCGGGGCCAGCGTCGAACGCAGCTGGCCCACGGCCCCGTATTCCTCCGTCGTGGTCTGCACCGTCGAGAGAAACTCGCGGCTGCTGTTCTGCTGCTGCTTTCGCCCGTACAGCGTCACCGGGAACGGGCCCTGCTGAAGCAGCAGCCCGGCCACGTTGTAGTAGAACGCCGTGTCGCTGCTCTTGGCGCTGTTCCCCGGCGTGTCGCTCTCGAGGTTGGTTCCGTCGATGCCGAGCTTGAACGCGCCCGTCACGTCGAGCAGGTTCTTGTGCCCGACGTACGCCTCCCCCCACAGGTCCAGCGTCGCCTGGTAGAGCGACTCGCGGTCCGACAGCTTTGCCTGCCCGGGGTTGGATTGGCTCTGCTCCTGGTACTGCCAGTACCCGTCCACGGCCGCGTGAACGCGGGGCAGCTCGAACCACTTCAATTCACTCTTGCGCTCGCCCACCACCACCGGGCCGTCCTGCGACGGCTGCGGCGTCTGCTGCTGCGCACGGGCGCTCGCCGCACCTCCGAGCGCGGCGGCCGCGGCAACCAGGAGATGGACGAATGAGCATCGCACGCCTACGGGTGTTCCTCAGCGCTCTTGGTCGTCGCCGCCGGGCGAGGCGAGATCTCAGACCCGGGCCGAAGGAAGAACCGCTGCGTTCCTCCGTGCCCGAAGTGACACTCAAGGCAGTTCTGTGCCTTGTCCGCATGGGCGGGAACACGTTCGACGTCCAGCTCGGCCGGCTCATGGCACTCCGAGCACAGCGTGCGCGGCACGTCCTTCAGCAGTTTCGCGTACGCCGATTCGTGCGGGGTGTGGCACCACAGGCACGCCCCCGCCGCCACCGGGCCGTGCATGCGCTCCTCGGACGACGGCACCTTCTCGTGGCATTTCAGGCACACGCTCGAGTCCTTGCGGCCAAGCCTGAACCGTCCGCCGTGGCAGTCGTCGCAGCGTTCTTCCACGAAGGGCTTGTGCGCGGAGTACGTGGGGCTGGCCTTGAGGTCGATGAACTCCGGGGCGCCGGGCAACGCCGACTTGCGTGCGTTGGGGTCCGGCACCCCGTCAAAGAAGAAGCTCAGGACCTCGTAGTTCTTCTCGATCGAACAGCCGGTCCAGCACGTCCCCGCCAGCACAAGAGTCAGGCCACAACCCGCACCCGCGAGCGCGGCGCTCCGGCGTCGTCCCCGCCGGTCCGGATTGGTCCGGTCATTCACGAGGCCCCTCCCGACGTCCCGGGCTGCTTGGGCTTGGGCGCCGGCGTCGCGCCCGCCGCGGGGGCCGGGGGCGGAGCGGGCTGACCGGGCGCTGCGCCCGCATCGCCCTCGCCCGGGGTCGGCTCGTCGGTCCCCACGTTCTGAAACTTCACGTGCTCGGGGCTCCGAGCGTCCGTGCCCGTGCCGACCTGCGACGCCGCGGCTGCCAGCTGCTTGAGAGAAACCGCCGGGTTCCGTTCCCCGAGCGCGTACACCGAGACCTTGTTGGGCCCGAACTGGTTGGTTACCACGATCAGGCGCTTGGCGTTGAACCCGGGGTAGATCTCGTCGTGGAACAGCTCGATGCCCTCGTTGGAAACCGCGATCCCCACCGGGAGATCCATCGCGCCCGGGAACGCGCCCGCCGCACCGAAGGACATCAGGAGCTGGTACTGATCGTCGAACATCTGCACGTTCTGGAACGCGGCGTCCACCACGTACAGGATGCCCTCACTGTCTACGGCAAGCTGCTTCGGGCGCGCGAACGAGCCGGCGTAGTCGCCCAGCTTGCCCACCCCCGAGATGAACGTGCCGTCGGGGCTGAACTTCTGCACCCGGCAGCGCATCATGTCGACCACGTACACGTCGCCTTTGGCGTCGGTCGCGATCCCCAGCGGCACGCGGAAGTCCCCGTCCTCGTCCCCGGGCTTGCCGAACGTGCCGATCGGATCGCCGCTGTTCCGGTCGAAGATCTCGACGCGCTGCGCCGTGAGATCGCACGCGTACAGCCGGTCCCCGTGAACCGCCAGCGACACTGGCTTGAACTTCTCGTGCCCGATCACGCGCGAGAAGCGCTCGGACGCGTCGAACACGAAGATGGCGCCGCGGTCCGTGTCGGCGACGTACATGGTCCCGTCGTCGGCCAGCGTCACGTCGACCGGGTGCTTGAGCGCGTTGATGCCGGTCACGCCCACCAGGCGTGTCTCCTTCTTCGCCAGATCGAGCACCGTGATGCAGTTGTGGCGGATGTCGCACACGTAGATCCGGCCGCCGCGCATCGCCACGCCGTAGGGCTTCTGGATGTTCTCGGAGGTCTTCACGTTCGATCCAAGCATCAGCTTCTCGAACGTGTCGTCCTGGGCCGGGGCCACGTCCTCGCTGCCCCCGAACGATCGCAGGAACTGGATGCGCGGCTCGTCCGGGAATTGAGGCCAGAAGGCATACTGCTGGGCCACCTGGACCTTGCCGCTGCCTTGCCCGGACGATGCGCACCCGGGCGCGGCACTGAGCAGCGCGGCGCAGGCAAGCCCCGCGGCGACGCGCGAAGCGACGGTCATCATCTCTGTGCTGAATCGACGCATCCCTGTCTCCTTAATGTCGGCGTGCCGCCGTCCATCATGAAGAACAAACGGGATGCCATTCTCTCGGACCGTGGCGGCGACGGTGAACCTGCGAAGCTCCAAAAATGCCACCCCGGCTACGACCGGGGTGTACCGATCGCAGCCGGGGCGGCAAGAAGAACGGGGTCGCTTTACAGCGTTACTTGATGTGGCATCCGAGGCACACACCGCTGGCGTCGTTGCTGATGTTCAGGAGGTTCGGGAACCCCTTGCCATGGGGGGTGTGGCAGGTCGTGCAGCCGACGACTTTGAAGGCCTTGTTGGTGGTCTTGTCCGTCCAGTTCTTGAGGCTCAGGCCGCTCGTCGGGGTGGCCTTGAAGGCGCCGTCCCACCAGGAAGGCTTCGGATCGGGCGGGTACTCGGCTTCGCTGCCGACCGGGTGGTCGTCCCGCAGGTCGGTGCCGAGCTTGTCGCCGTTGGGGATGAAGTTGCCGGTCGTGGTCGAGCCACCGAAGCTGTCCAGAGCCACCGTGCCGTCGTGGCATGAGAGGCACATGCGGCTGGCGTAGTCGAAGTTGTCGACAGCCGTGCCGGCCGAGCCGTCATGCATCTGATAGGTGGCGGTGGTCAGCGTGTGGTTCCAGAGGCGGGGCTGGCTGATATCCGAGAAGTGAGGCGTATGGCAGGGCTTGCAGATCTCATGGTTCGACCATGCATAGGAGGAGAAGTTGTGCTTGGTGTTGACGATGTAGCCGGTCTGCGCCATGGCGTTGGAGGCGGCGGCCAGAGCGATCGTTCCAACCAGAATGTACTTCGCGGATTTCATTACTCGAACCCCTTTCCTTCTCGGGCCGGGCTTTTCCCCGTAACTTCCGGTGCCGTCCGGCCGCATTGCTTGTTTACGCCCTTCATGTTGCAAGGGATGTGCCAATCCTCATTACGAGGCAAAACCTGCGTGGTGCGTGCCGGACGTCGATTTTTGAGGACAAGTAGGGTTCTCCCTTCTCAACGGCAGGAAAGATGGCGCAGGCCGTCTCCTGAACTTCGGAGGATCTGAACCGCATGAAGTGCGCGTGGTGGTCGGTCGATGAGCGGGAACCTGCCCCCGCCACCGATGTACCTACCCCAGATCGCCAGCTCAGAACGCTCAACACCGGGTAAATCCTTTGGGTTGCTCGCCGCGCTCGCCGTGAGCACTTTGCTCGGGACGGTTCCTGTTGCCTTTGGTGGAGCAAACCCTTTGCCCGCCCGCCCTGCCGCGGCAGTCCCGGTGAACGGATCCGCCAGGCTCCATCCATCAACGCGGTCGAACCAGTCATGTTCTCAATGCCACGAAGTCACCGCCGGCATGTCGCACCCCGTCGATGTTCGTCCATCGATGACTGTGCCCGAGGGATTGCCCCTGGAAGGTGGCCACCTGGTCTGCACCACCTGCCACGAGGCCGATCCCGCAGGGAAACCCCTTGACAGCTCATTGCTGCGTGACATTGGCTCGAGGCTGATCTGCTCCCAGTGCCACACACAGGTGAGCGGCCAAGGACGGAGCGAGCACGCCGGTGGAATGCTGAAGGCCCACTCCGGTCAGGGAATGTTCGGGAACTCCCGGGGGCACTCGGATTCTCGGGGACTTGATGACGAGAGCCGCGAGTGCATGAGTTGTCATGATGGGAACTTCGCGAGCGATGCCGGGAGGCAGGTCGCGGGTGGCGGTCTCGAACTTGAGACATCCCGTGAACACCCGGTCGGGGTCGAGTACCGCCCTGGGAAGCCGATGTCCGAATTGCGGCTGAAGCCTGCCGAGCGGTTGGATCCGAGGGTGAGGTTGTTCGACGGCGTGGTCGGGTGCGGCTCGTGCCACAGCGTGTACTCCAAGCAACCGGGCTTGCTCGTCAAGAACAACGTTCGAAGCGAGCTGTGCATGAGCTGCCACGAGCAGTGAAGCCCGCTGTTCCCAGCTGTATTCCCACAAGTCGGAATCGCGATCTGGAATCACTCTCAATCTTGAGACAATGATTCAGAGCCGGCGCGGCTGGGGCGGGCACACTCCGAAAACTCTTTGGTTCGCGCGACGGGTCGCCCCACACACCGTGTTTGGATTTCGGCCAGTCACTGCTGGGGTCATGGCACAGGGGTTGCACCATAGTGGGCGTTCCTCGGAGCGCCGGATGCACCCTGCCCGTATGAAGCTGATCGTCGGTGGCATCGTCCTGCTGGGGGCGTTCGGCTATCTCGCCGCGTCGGGCGTCAGGTCCGGCTGGGTCTACTACCTCGACGTGGATCAATTCGTCGACGCCGGCGCGCATCCCGGCGAGCGCACCCGGCTTCACGGCGCCGTCGGGGAGGGCGCGACCGTTCGCGGCGCCGAACTCACGGCCCGGTTCGACCTGGTGGGCGCCGCGCGCCGAGTCCCCGTCGAGTACCGCGGCGTGATCCCCGAGATGTTCGCCGAGGGCCGCCAGGTCGTCGTCGAAGGGGCCATGGACGGCCGCGGCGTCTTCCGTGCCGACATGCTCATGACCAAGTGCGCCAGCAAGTACGAAGCGCCGCCCGACGTGCCGGAGCACGCCAAGTGATCGCCCTGCTGGGGAATCTCGCGCTCTGCGCCGCGCTGGCCTCGGGGCTCGCGGGCGTCGCGTGCTCGGTTCTGGGCCGGCGCGCGGGAGACTGGCTCTGGCGCGCCCGCGCCGCGATCGTCGCCGCCGCCGCGTGCCTTCTGCTGGCCGGCGCGGCCCTGATGACGGCCCTGGTCTCCGGCGACATGCGCTTCGCGTACGTTGCCGCGCACACGGACCTGGCGCTCCCGCTCCACTTCCGCATCGCGGCGTTCTGGTCGGGCCAGGAAGGCAGCCTCCTGCTGTGGGCCGTGCTGCTGGGCGCGATGAGCGCCGCGGCCGTGAAGACCCGGCGTCACGAGTCCGACCGCGCCGAGTCCGTGACGCTCGGCACGCTCTCCCTGGTGATCTCGTTCTTCGCCGCCCTGCTCTTCCTGGCCGCCAACCCCTTCCACGCCGGCACGCACACCGGCGACGGCAGCGGGCTGAACCCGCTCCTGCAGCACCCGGCGATGGTGATGCACCCGCCCGTGCTCTTCTCCGGGTACGCGGCGTTCACGATCCCGTTTGCGATCGCGCTGGGCGCCTTGTTCGCTGGTCGCGAAGGCGACGCGTGGGTCGCCGGGGCGCGGCGCTGGGCTCTGGGCGCGTGGATGCTCATCGGCGCAGGGATCGTGCTGGGCGCGTGGTGGGCGTACGTCGAGCTGGGCTGGGGCGGCTACTGGGCGTGGGACCCGGTCGAGAACGCCTCGCTCCTGCCGTGGCTCACCGGCGCGGCTCTGGTCCACACGCTGGGCGTGCACGAGCGCCGCGGCATGCTGCGGGCGTGGACGGGCGCGCTGGCGCCGCTCACGTTCTTCCTCTGCATCACCGGCACCTACCTCACGCGGAGCGGCGTGATCCAGTCGGTGCACGCGTTCGGCCAGTCGCCGGTCGGGGACTTCTTCGTGTGGTTCCTTGCCGCGGGCGTGCCCCTCACGGTCGCGGCCATCGTTCTCCGGCGCGCCGCGCTGCGTTCGAGCGGAGCGGTCGAGCGGTTCCTGTCACGCGAGGGGCTGGTGCTCACGGCCAACGTGCTCCTGGTGCTCATGGCCGCGGCAACGCTGGTGGGGACCATCTTCCCGATCCTGAGCGGCGCCTTGGGCTTCACGCCGGTGGCGGTCGGGCCATCCTTCTATAACCGCGTGGTCGTGCCCATGGGGGTCGGGTGCGCCGTGCTCATGGCACTGGGGCCGATGCTCGGCTCCGCGACCGCCGCGCGGGCCTTGATTCGCCGTGAGCTTGCAATCCCCACGATCGCCGGCACTCTCGCGGTTGTCGGCGCGATGTTGATCGGCATGCGCCACCCGGTAGCCCTCGTCTGTGCCGCGGCCGGCGCGTTCACATTGGTGTCGCTGGCGATCGCGACGGGTCGTGCCGTCGTCGGCCGCTCCCGCGCCCACGGCACGCCGCTCCTGGTCGCGGCGGCACGCCTCATCGACGACAACCACCGCCGCCACGGCGGGCACCTTGCCCACGCGGGCTTCGCCGTCGCGATCCTGGGCATCGCCGGGTCGAGCCTGCTCTCGGTCTCCGAAACCGGGACGCTGCGCACGGGCGAATCGCTCCGCGTCGGCCGGTACTCGCTGCGCCTCGACGGCATGCGCCAGGTCGAGGGGCCCAACTATTCCGCGGTCGAGGCCGAGGTCGTCGCGACGCCCGACGGCGGATCGGCGTTCACGCTCCGCCCGCAGCGCCGCTTCCACCAGAACGCGATGGACCCCACCTCGGAGATCGCGATCTCGTCGGGGTGGCGCGAGGACGTGTACGTGGCGCTGGTCGGGTGGGAATCGGGCGGAAAGATCGGCGTGATCCAGGCGCACGTGAACCCCATGGTGTCGTGGATCTGGGCGGGCGCGATCGCCATGACCGCGGGCGCGGCTCTGGCGCTGCTGCCGCGACTGGCGTCGCTCCTGGCCGCGTGGCGGGCGCGGCGCGCCGGTCTTGCGATCAGGCCGTCCGGCGCGTCCGCGGTCACCGGGGCGCACTGAAGGAACTCGCGTGAACGTGGCCCAAGCCATCCCGACCCGTCTTGACCCTCCCGCGGCCGTGGGCGCCGCCGCGCCGACGGTGCGGGCCGAGCGCCTGTGCGCGAGCATCGACGGGCGCCCGATTCTCCGGAACATCACGCTCGAACTGGCCAAGGGCTCGTCGGTCGCGCTGCTGGGGGCCAACGGAGCGGGCAAGAGCACTCTCCTGCGCGTGCTCTCCACGCTGCTGCGGCCGAGCGCCGGTCGCCTCTCCCTGTTCGGACAGGCCGCGTCGGGCCCCGGGATTCGCGCCAGGATCGGCATGATCGCGCACCAGCCGATGCTCTACCGCGACCTGACGGCGATTGAGAACCTGGAGTTCTTCGGCCGCCTCTACGGCGTCCGCGACGCACGGGCCCGGGCGATGGAGCTGCTCGAGGTTGTCGGCCTGACAGACCGCGCACGCAGCGTGGTCGGCGATCTCAGCCGCGGCATGGCCCAGCGCGTCGCGATCGCGCGGGCGCTACTGGGCACCAACGAACTCTTCCTCGCCGACGAGCCCTTCTCGGGCCTCGACGGGGCGTCGGCGGGGCGCGTGAGCGAGATCCTGGCGGGCCTGCGCTACCGCGGCGCGACGGTGATCCTCGTCGATCACGACATGGCCCGCGCCCGCGAGCGCGCCGACCGGGTCATCGTGCTCCGGGCCGGGCGCGTGGTCCTGGACCTTGCCGCGTCGAGCGCCGACGACGCCACGCTCCGCGAAGCGGTGGGGGAGAGGCCATGACCTTCTTCCGCGAGGCCGCCGCCGTCGCCGCCAAGGACCTGCGCCTCGAGGCGCGCACGCGCGTGGCGTTCGGGCAGGTCGCCGTGCTGGGCGTGCTGATCGTGGTGGTGCTGGCGATGGGGCTGGGTCCCGGGTCGTCGAGCGCCGATGCGCCCGCCATCCTGTGGGTCGCGTACCTGTTCGGCGGCGGGCTGTGCTTCGAGCGCACAATGGCGGTCGAGCGCTACGATGGCGCGCTCTCGGGCCTGCTCCTCTCGCCCATCGACCGCGGCGCGATCTTCGCCGGCAAGCTTGGCGCCAACCTCGTCGTCCTGCTCGCGCTGGCCGCGGTGGTCACGCCGGTCGGCGTCGTGCTGTTCCACTTCGATCTCTCCGCCGCGCCGCTGGCGTTCGCGGGGATCACGGCACTGGGCCTGCTCGGCTACGCGGCGATCGGCACGCTGTTCTCGGCGCTGGTGTCCTCGGTGCGCCAGCGCGGCGGGCTGCTGGCGCTCCTGGTGTTCCCGCTCAGCCTCCCGCTGGTGGTGGTGTCCACGCAGCTCTCGCGCCGGCTGCTCGTCCCCGGAGACGCGCCCCTGACCGGGCTTCCGATCCTGGTCGCGTTCGACGTTATATTCCTGGTCGCGGGGTGGCTGGCGTTCGAGACCGCCCTGGAACCTTGAGGTGACGCATGTCCGGCGCACGACGCATCGTCATCCCGGTGTACTGGGGCCTCACGGCGGCCCTCTTCGGCGCGGCAGGGGCGCTCGCGGCGTTCTACGCGCCCGTCGAGCAGACCATGGGCCCTGTGCAGAAGATCTTCTACCTTCACCTCTCGGTCGCGCTCACCACGTTCGTCGCCTGCGGCGTCGTCTTCCTCGCCAGCATCGTGTACGTGTGGCAGCGCGCCCGCGTGTGGGACGACCTCGCCCACGCCGCGGCGGAGGTCTCCGTCGTCTTCTGCTCCGTGATCCTCCTCACCGGCATGACGTGGGGCCGCAGCGCCTGGGGGCAGTGGTGGACGTGGAGCCCGCGCCTCACGTTCAGCCTCGTGCTGTGGCTGCTCTTTGTCGTCTACCTCATGCTCCGCCGCACGATCGAATCGCCCGATCGGCGCGCCATCGTCGCCGCGCTCTACGGGATCGTCGCGTTCCTCGACGTCCCGCTGGTCTATCTCTCGGTCAAGCTCCTCCCCGACATCCACCCCGCGACCGTCGCGCTCGAGCCGCGCATGCAGCACACGCTGGCGTTCTGGTTCCTGCCCGTCGCGATGCTGTGCGTCGGGCTGATCTGGGCCAGGTACGACATCGCGGCGCGCCTCCGCGCCAGCGAGGCCGTTTCCGACCCGGCCGACGGCGCCGGCATCGCCGGCCCCGAGGTGCGCGCATGACCCCGACGTCGTACATCATTCTCGCGTACGCCGGTGCCGCGGCGATCTTTCTGGCGTACGCCGTGCGGCTGTGGCGCCTGTCGCGCTGCCAAGGCGGGGGAGCGGGCTAGCCGAACGCGCCGCGGACACTTCCCCGCGCTCTTGTCGCGCCGTCGTCGGGCCGAGTGATTTGCCCCCGATGTGTAGGGAGTAATCCTGTCTGTGCGCTGAATTGTGGCTGCCGGATTGATTGCGGACTATTCTATCCTTAATCATGTGCGCGGCCCGATGGAGATCGGTCGGCACGCTTCGGAGACCCGAGCAATGCGCAGCGGCAAGCGTTCGTGGGCCGAGCCCTTCAAGATCAAGATGGTCGAACCCCTGCGCATCACCAGCCGCGCCGAGCGCGAGATGGCGGTGCGCGAGGCGGGGTACAACACGTTCCTGCTCAAGAGCGAGGACGTGTACATCGATCTGCTCACCGACTCGGGCACCTCGGCGATGAGCGACCGCCAGTGGGCGGGCATGATGCTCGGCGACGAGGCGTACGCGGGGTCGGTGAACTTCTACCACCTCGAGGCGGTCGTGCGCGAGACCTACGGCTACCGGCACGTGATCCCGACCCACCAGGGACGCGGGGCCGAGCACATCCTCAGCCGCATGTGCATCAAGAAGGGCGACGTGGTGCTGGGCAACATGTACTTCACCACCACTCGGGCCCACCAGGAGCTGGCGGGCGGCCGCTTCATCGACATCATCGGCGACAAGGCTCACGACCCCGCCGACGAGTCGCCGTTCAAGGGCGACATCGACCTTGCAAAGCTCGAGCGCGCGATCGAGCGCCACGGCGCCGCCAAGGTGGCGTACGTCTGCGTGCAGTGCAACGTGAACATGGCCGGCGGCCAGCCCATCAGCCTCGGGAACCTCCGCCAGGTCCGCGCCCTGTGCCGCACGCACGGCATCCGCGTCTTCCTCGACGCCACCCGCGCGGTCGAGAACGCCTACTTCATCAAGCTCCGCGAGGCCGGGTGCGCTGACCGATCGCTCGAGGACATCCTTCTGGAGATGTGCTCGTACTCCGACGGCTGCACGTGCTCGGCAAAGAAGGACTCGCTGGTCAATATCGGCGGCTTCCTGTGCGTGAACGACGACGAGCTCGCCGCGGAGGCCAAGAGCCAGGTCGTGCTCTTCGAAGGCCTGCACACCTACGGCGGCCTGGCCGGGCGCGACATGGAAGCCATGGCGATCGGCATCAAGGAGAGCGTGCAGTTCGACCACATGCGGGCCCGCATCGGGCAGGTCGAGTACCTCGGGCACCTGCTGATCCGCGCCGGCGTGCCCATCGTGCGCCCGATCGGCGGGCACGGGATCTTCGTGGATGCCGCCAAGTTCCTGCCGCACATCCCGCGCGAGCAGTTCCCCGCCCAGTCTCTCGCCGCGGCCCTGTACGTCGACTCGGGCGTGCGCGCCATGGAGCGCGGCGGGGTCTCGGCGGGGCGCGACCCCGACACCGGCGCCAACATCTTCCCCAAGCTCGAGCTCATCCGCCTGACCATCCCCCGGCGCGTGTACACCCAGGCGCACATGGACGTCACCGCCGAGTCGATCATCGAGCTGCACGACCGCGCCGCGGAGATCCGCGGCCTCCGTTTCTCGTACGAGCCCAAGCACCTCCGCTTCTTCCAGGCCCGGTTCGAGCCCGTCGAGGGCGGCGGTGTCTTTGCCGCGCCCGCGCGGGCCCGCGAGACCGCGGGCGGAGTCGCGTGAACCTCGCCGGCGGAGGCCCCGGCCACTCGAAGCAAGGAGTCCCGTCATGAACACCGTGAAGACCGAACTCAAAGCCCGCGACGTCATGACCACCGAACCCGTCACGGTCGAGCCCTCGGCGACGATCCGCCAGCTCGCGCGGGTCCTGGAAGAGAACGAGATTTCCGGCGTGCCCGTCGTGGATCAGAGTGGGCGGCTGGTGGGCGTGGTGTCGCAGACGGACCTGATCCGGCGCTGCTCGGAGGGCACGGTCGACATCGCGCCAGCGTACCTCTTCGAGGTGCTGGGCGACCAGGGCGGCGAGGACGAGGACGGCCGCGAGGTCGTGCCCGAGGCGGCGGTGTGCGTCGAGGACTTCATGACCGACGACCCCATCACCGTGACCCCCGACACCCCCGCGGGCGAGGTGGCGCGGCGCATGTCCGAGTCGCGCATCCACCGCGTGGTGGTGATCGACCCCGGAAACTTCCCCGTCGGTATCATTACAAGCCTGGACCTGCTTCGCGTCTTCCCGCGCTAGCCTCACGAACGGCCGGAAACGATCGCCCGCACCCGCCCAGGAGCCCGGCATGAGCAAGCACAAGGCCAAGGCCGACGGCGGCGCTCTCAAGTCCAAGGAATACGAGAAGGAGCTCAGGAAGCTCCAGGCCGAGCTGTGCGAGCTCCAGGAATGGGTCAAGCACAAAGGGCTGCGCGTCATCATCGTCTTCGAAGGGCGTGACGCGGCCGGCAAGGGCGGCGTGATCAAGGCGATCACCGAGCGCGTCAGCCCGCGCGTCTTCCGCCTGGTCGCGCTCCCCGCGCCGTCGGACCGCGAGAAGTCGCAAATGTACATGCAGCGTTACATGCAGCACTTCCCGGCGGCGGGCGAGGTCGTGATCTTCGACCGCTCGTGGTACAACCGCGCGGGCGTCGAGCACGTCATGGGGTTCTGCACCAAGGAGCAGTACGAGGGATTCCTAGAGCACTGCCCGACGGTCGAGTGGTACATCACCAAGGGCGGCATCATCCTCATCAAGGTCTGGCTTGAGGTCAGCGACGAGGAGCAGAAGCGCCGGTTCGAAGCGCGGATCACGGACCCGCTGCGCCAGTGGAAGCTCAGCCCCATGGACCTGCCCTCGCGCAGCCTCTGGTTCAAGTACTCGCGGGCCCGGGACCGGATGCTCGAGGCGACCGATACCAAGCACGCGCCCTGGTACATCCTGGACTCCAACGACAAGAAGCGGGCCCGCCTCAACTGCATCCGGCACATCCTCGACAGCATCCCGCACAAGAAGGTGCCGCGCGAGAAGGTGAAGCTGCCCAAGCGCTCGATGAAGGGCGCCTACGACGACCGGGCCACGATCAAGAATCGAAAGTTCGTCGCCCAGGTGTACTGACCGCGGCTCCAGCGCGACGGCGCGCCGCCGCAGAAACCGGAGGCCGCACATGTGCCGCTGGCTCGCGTACACCGGGGCTCCGATCCCGCTCGAAGACCTGCTCTTCAAGCCCAAGAACTCCCTCATCGACCAGAGCATGAGCTCCAAGTCGGCGGAAACGCCGACCAACGGCGACGGCTTCGGCGTGGGGTGGTTCGGCTCCCGCCCCCTCCCCGGCCTGTACCGCAGCACCCGACCCGCCTGGAACGATTTCAACCTGCGCGACATCGCCGCGCAGGTCGAAGCACGCCTCTTCCTGGCGCACGTGCGCGCCACCTCGCTGGCCACGATCCAGGAGACCAACTGCCACCCGTTCCGCTACAGGAACTGGCTCTTCGTCCACAACGGCGAGATCCACGAGATCGAGAAGTACCGCAAGCGCCTCATCGAGGCGGTCGCCGACGAACTCTTCCCGTTCATTCTCGGCACGACCGACTCGGAGGTCATGTTCTACCTGGCGCTCACGCTTGGCCTCGAATCCGATCCCGAGGGTGCCCTGGCCCGGATGGCCGGCCTGGTCGAAAGCGTCGCACGCCAGCACGGCGTCGACGAGTCGCTGTGGATGACGCTGGGGCTCAGCGACGGCGAGACGCTCCACGCCGTCCGTTACGCCAGCGACGGGCAGGCCCCGACCCTTCACCACAGCCGCGATGTCGAGGATGTCTACCGCTGGAATCCCGAGCTCCGCGGCACGTTCGCCCCCGACACCCGCCTGGTGGTGTCCGAGCCGGTCGGCACGGCGCGCGAGGCTTGGGTCCAGGTGCCGCAGAACTCGTACCTGCGGATCCGCGGCAGCGAGATCGAGCTCAAGCCCTTCGCGCCCCGACCCCCGTCCCGTGCATGAGGTCGTCCCGTGAACGCCACGCCCACCACGCCAGGCTCCGCGCACGGTCACGCCAACTTCCCCGCGCGTCTGCGCAAGGCGATGCCGGCGTTGAAATGGCTGCGCTCGTACGAGCTTGGGTGGCTGCGCGGCGACCTTGTCGCCGGAATCACGCTCGCCGCGTACCTCCTTCCCGCCGGGCTCGGCGACGCCTCGCTGGCGAACCTGCCCCCCGAGGCCGGGCTGTACGCGTGCCTGTTCTCGGGGCTGGTCTTCTGGCTCTTCTGCAGCTCGCGCCACACGGCCATCACCGTCACCTCCGCCATCTCGCTGCTCGTCGGTGCCTCCCTGGGCGGCATGGCCGGCGGCGACACGGCCCGCTTCGGCGCCCTGGCGGCAGGCACGGCCCTGCTTGTGGCGATCATCGCCTTCATCGCCTGGCTGGCCAGGGCCGGCTCGATCGTCAACTTCATCTCCGAGAGCGTGATGGTCGGCTTCAAGTGCGGCGTGGCGCTCTTTCTCGCCAGCACGCAGCTGCCCAAGCTCTTTGGCATCCACGGCGCGCACGGCAATTTCTGGGAAAACAGCGGCACCTTCCTGAAGCACCTGGGCGATACCAATGTCA
Organism: Phycisphaerales bacterium; assembly: GCA_044223975.1. Taxonomy (GTDB): domain Bacteria; phylum Planctomycetota; class Phycisphaerae; order Phycisphaerales; family UBA1924; genus CAZCPB01. Next base: position 285,942 of record JBGALI010000004.1, read on the forward strand.
CGTCGCTCACCCTGGGGTGCAGCGCTCTGGTGGTGCTCGTGCTCGGCAAGGTCTTCCTCAAGAACAAGCCCGTGGCGCTGTTCGTGGTGATCGGCGGTATTGTGGCTTCGAGCCTGCTCGGCCTCGACGCACGCGGCGTGAAATTGCTGGGTGCCGTGCCGCAGGGGTTGCCGACGCTCGGCCTCCCGGCGATCCGCCTGGATGATCTCAACGAACTGCTGCCGCTGGCGCTGGCGTGTTTCCTGCTTGGCGCGGTGGAAACGGCCGCCATCGGCCGCACCTTCGCCGCCAAGCACGGCGGACGCCTCGACGCCAACCAGGAATTCCTGGCCCTCGCCGCGTCCAATCTCGTGGCCGGCCTGGGGCGCGGCTTCCCGGTGAGCGGGGGCATGTCGCAATCGCTCGTCAACGAGGGCGGCGGGGCGCGCACGCCGTTGTCGGGCGCGATCGCGTCGGCGCTCATCCTGGTCGTGGTGCTCTTCTTCTCGCACCTGCTCGCCGCCCTGCCGCAGCCGGTGCTGGCCGCGATCGTGCTGGTGGCGGTGACGGGCCTGTTCAAGGTGTCCACGCTGAGGCACCTGCGTCAGACCAACAAGACCGAGTACATCGTGGCCGTTGCGGCGCTGGTGGGGGTCCTGAGCGTCGGCCTGCTCAAGGGCGTGCTGATCGGAGCGGTGATCTCGCTGGTGCTGCTCATCCGCCGCGCCTCGCGCCCGCACGTCGCGCAGCTCGGGCGCATCCCCGGCTCGCGCCGCTTCTCCGATCGCGAGCGCCACCCGGACAACGAGCTGATCCCCGGCGTGCTCATCTTCCGGCCCGAATCGGGCCTGATGTACTTCAACATGGACCACGTGCGCGACACGATCCTGGACCGTGTGCACGCCGAGGCCATCCCGCCCAATCTCGTCCTGCTGGACCTGTCCGCCACGCCCTACGTGGACATGCACAGCGCGCACATGCTCGCGGAACTGTCGCAGGAACTGGCCGCCGACGGTGTCCGCGTTCAGGTTGTTGAAGCACGGTCTTCGGTGCGCGATCGTCTGCGCAACGAAGGGGTGGACGAGAAGCTCGGCGGGATCAACCGCTTCACGGCCGTCGCCGACGCGGTGGAGGTGGCGGTGGCAGGCCGGTCGTAGCCGGAGCACGATCATGCCTCGGCGTAGCCCATCCGTGAACCCCGTCCCCAGTTCCCCCGATTCTCCGAGAAAGCCCTGATCCCGGCGAAGCAGGGCCCTTTGACAGCCAGAGCGGCGAAGCGCCGGCGCAACAGCCGCCGAACGTGCCCGGAGCAGGCCGCGGCCCTTTCAGGCGGCTGGGCGCGATGCCCCCCGCTCGGCTCTCAAAAACATGTTCCGGAATTGGTTTCTAAGAGCGGTCTGCAACGAACACTCAGGAGCGGGCAACGGTCGTGCGCACCCGGCCGCTGTCCCCGCGTTCATTCCAATCCCAAAGGCCCGGCCGCACCATTCGATCGGAGTTCCCGGATGAGTCAGAACCTGATGGAAGGCCTCGAGCCCCGCACCCTCATGAGCGTGTTCGCGGTCACGAACACCGCCGACGGCGGAGCGGGCTCGCTGCGTCAGGCGATCGCCGACGCCAACGCCGCGGCCGGCGCCGACACGATTGAGTTCGCCGGCACGCTGAACGGCTCGGTCATCACGCTGGGCGGCACGCCGCTGTCGATCACGAGTGACATGACGATCACGGGGCCGGGCGCGAGCCTCCTGACCGTCAGCGGCAACAACGCCTCGCGGGTCTTCACCATCAGCACGGGCTCGACCGTGTTCATGACCGGGCTGAGAATCACCGCGGGCGGCAACACATCCAACGGCGGCGGCATCTCCAACAACGGCGCACTGACCCTGACCGGCTCGACCGTCTCGGGCAACACCGCCGTCACCGATGGGGGCGGCATCTTCAACTTCGGCACGCTCACTCTGTCGGGCTCGACCGTCTCGGGCAACACGGCGACCAACGGTGGCGGCATCGAGAACCAGGGCACGGCCACGGTGACCAACTCGACGATCACCGGGAACACCGCGTCGATCCTCGGCGGCGGCGTTCACAGCTTCGGCGCCACGCTGACGGTGCGCAACTCGACCATCGCCGGCAACCTCCACGGCGGCGGGCTGCACTCGGATTTCGGCGGCCCGACAGTGATCAGCACGATCATCGCCGGGAACGTGGGCGGAGATGTGACGGGCAGCTCGCTTGCCGCGGGATCGGTCAGCAACCTGGTACAGAGCGGCAGCGCCAACGGGGGGTTGACGAACGGCGTGAACGGCAATCTCGTGGGCGTCGATCCCTTGCTCGGGACGCTTTCCAGCGCCGGAGGCCTGACCCAGACGATGCGTCCGCGCGTCGGCAGCCCGGCGATCGATGCGGGATCAAACCCCGGCGGACTCACGACCGACCAGCGCGGCACCGGGTTTTCGCGACTGGTCGGCAGCGCCGTTGATATCGGCGCGTTCGAGTCGGGCAACGCGTTGTCCGCGGCGGATCAGTTCATCCAGCTGTACACGCAGACCCCCAAGGACGGCAACGGCCTGGTCGACGGCGACTGGATCGCGAGCACGCTCACCTCAAACGTGCCGAACGTCGCCATCTCCGACGCCTACTGGGGCGCCCGGAACAACTGGTTCCAGGACAGCATGGGCGACGTGTGGGCCCTCTGGCAGGGCGGCAGCGTCCACAACAGCCCGACGCTGGCGGGGCAGCACGAGTGGGTGCTGACCAACCTCACCGACGCGGGCGGCCTGTCGGGCACCATGCACTTTGCCCCCGGTTCGCTCTCGGGCATCACGACCGGCTGGAACGCGTTCAACATCCAGGGCATCCAGGATGGCAAGCTTTACGCGCTGTGGTGGTCTCCCGCGGGGAGCGCCGGGACCTACGTGGACACCGACGGCAGCACCAAGCAGGGCGCCGGCTGGGGGCTTCACGGTAACGGCTGGAGCCTGAGCAACATCAGCGACGTCGCGACCAGCATCGGCGGCGCCCTGACCACGCCCCCCGCGGCGTTCCTCGCGTTCACCGAGAGCCAGGGCAACGGTCGCACCGAGTTTGATCCGCGGACCTCGCGCACGATCGCCAACACGGGCATGGCGGTGGTCGTGGTGGACACCAATCACCGCGTATACGCCATCACCTTCAGCGTGTCGCAGCGGGCGATCGCCGAAGCCCGCACCGACCTCAACGGTCAGTGGGTCATCGAGCCGCTCGCCGAGGTGCCCTCGCTCGCAGACTTTGGACTCACCGCTCAGGAATCGACATTCGAGCAGGGGTACGTGGCCGCCGCGACCCAGTGACGTCGGCGCGCCCCGCGTGAAGCCGCCTCGCTCTCCGACCACAAGCAAGGCTCAACCGGGGCCCTGCGCCCCGCGGAGCAAGCACGGCACCTTCTTTAACTCGTCCCCGCAATGCGAAAAAGCCCTGCTATGCAGGGCTTTTTCAACAAGTGGAGCGGAGGAGAGTCGAACTCCCGACCTCATCATTGCGAACCGGATCCCGCCCCGGGACTGAACGCGCAAGCGACGATACCAACGCGGGTTGCGGATTGCAAGGCGTGCAACCGTTGGCGCGTTTTGGGCGGTGTTCGCCGCGGAGCGGTCTACACCGCAACGTTCGCCCGCGAGAGTGGCCAGTCAAGCGTTCAGTTCTGCGAGTCCATGAAGTCGTTCACTCGCGCGCACCCACCTGTCGAATCCGATTGCTTCAATTCGTCGGGTTTTGTGGCTCCCCCTTTGACCTGAGGAGGTTTCTTCCGCCGCATGGCCGCCGGCGACGGCATTGGAGGCCTGCCTGACGGTGAAGCCAGCCCGCCTCCATCATTCGTGCCTGCAGCTCAGCGACTGCCTCGCGGAAACCTGAACCACCCATCGAGCCCTTGTCCCCTTGGGTAATCCTCGTCGGGCTGAATTGGGATCCCCACCGCGTGAGTTCCGACTCGGGGTTGCTGAGTCTCCCTCGCTCCACCACTTCCCATGGCATCTGCGGAGGGACCAGAGCCCAACGCCTCCTCGCGGTCAGCCCTCTTTGGCTCAATGATGGCCATCGAGAACAGTTGGTCCGCCGAGGCGACCATCTTGGCACCTGGAGAGAGATCGCCCCACACCAGGCCTAGCTCCGACGATTCTGAGACATCGACGCCGCTCCGAGCGACGTACTCCGTCCGGGCTAGGTATCCCTCGTTTCGATCTGTCTGAATCTGTCTATCCCAAGACAGCCATGGAATCGACGGTCCGCTTGGAACCACACGAAGTTGAGTTGCCTGATCCGGGCAACAGTCGCGAAGCGAAAGTGCGAGTTGGTCCGCTACGGCACGGTCAAGGGCATGTGCAACCGGGCGGCTGGAAGCCGCTCTCCGTCGACTTGAGCGACGACATAGAACCCCTTCTCTGGGCACATGCCACCATCCTTCGTGGGGCCGGTCGGAGTGGGGTCTTGGGGATGGTGATTCCAAGACCCCGCCCGATCCGCTCGCCGGGGATCAGCCGGCTACCCGATCGGTCATTCTTGGCAGCCCGCAGTTGCCTTGCGCCCGATTGCGGCCGGCACGCCTTTGTGGTGCAATGATCGCCATGCGCACGATCACTCGGCCGAAGGTCTCACCATTGCTCTCGGTTCGTTCTTCTTTGTTGGGGCGGTTGGCGGCTGCACCGATCACGCCTTCTACTTCCGCAACGTCGAGTTCAAATCCGAACCTCCGGGTGCAAGATTCTGGTCGGTCGGTGAGACGGTGGGTTACACCCCGATGACGACCGAGCTGTACCGCGGGCACTCTCCAAACTTCGTCCCGTTCCACTACACGATCGAGGCGCTGCCCACGGACAAGTGCCCCGGACTGCCCCAGAAGCGCGACGTGAGCACCGCGAACGGCGCATCGTCGGTCGTGTTCTTCGACATGAGCGCGAAGGCGGACGAGAACAAGTGATCCTGCCAGGCGGCATCTCGACCAAGCACGGCTGCTTCATGTACTGATTGCAGCGGCCTCAGGGCCATGCTCAGGCAGAAGGCCGTCGATCGGCACAATGCCGGCTCCCTCCGCCGTTCGGTTACCATGCTCATCCCCGCGACCCAGCGCCCGGAGCCCCCGATGGCCAAGAAGCGTTCCGAGCCCACCCCCGCCTCCCCGTCCGCCGGCGGCGACGCCGACCTGGGCTTCGAGAAGCAGCTCTTCAAGGCTGCCGACGCCCTCCGCAACAACATGGACGCGGCTGAGTACAAGCACGTCGTCCTGGGCCTGATCTTTCTCAAGTACATCTCCGACGCCTTCGAGGCCAAGCACGCGGAGCTTGCCGCGGCAAAGTCCAAGGGCGCCGACCCCGAGGACCCCGACGAGTACAAAGCCGAGAACATCTTCTGGGTGCCCAAAGAGGCCCGCTGGTCGTTTCTGCTCGCCAAGGCCAAGGACCCCAAGATCGGCACCATCGTCGACGACGCCATGGAGGCCGTCGAGAAGGTCAACCCGACCCTCAAGGCCGTCCTCCCTAAGGACTTCGCCCGCGCCGGGCTCGACAAGCAGCGCCTCGGCCAGTTGATCGACATGATCGGCAACATCGGCTTCGGCGGGGCCGGGCACCGCTCGCGGGACATGCTCGGTCGCGTCTACGAG